>NEED01000001.1 GCA_002110465.1 unicellular cyanobacterium SU2
CAGCTAACCGTTTCTGGTCACAGATTTTCGGAATTGCTTTCTCCAACAAGCGTTGGTTACACTTCTTCATGCTATTTGTCCCCGTAACTGGACTCTGGATGAGTTCTGTGGGGATTGTCGGTCTAGCTTTAAACCTACGAGCTTATGACTTTGTCTCTCAAGAATTACGGGCAGCAGAAGACCCCGAATTTGAGACATTCTATACCAAGAATATTTTGTTAAACGAAGGTCTACGAGCTTGGATGGCTCCTCAAGACCAACCCCACCAAAACTTTGTATTCCCTGAAGAAGTTCTACCTCGCGGTAATGCTCTCTAAGGGTCAAGTCTGAAGAAGGATGGATAACTTTGTCCTTCTTAGTTAGTTTTTTATCAAGTTAATCGTAGCCCCGTTAACGGGGCTTCTTTTTAATTAATTTTCAGAACAGGAAGAAAAATGTTGTTGAATTTTGATAGTTTAGGGGAAAAGACTCTGAACAAAATTGCTCAAATGGCTTTAGCGACTCAAATTGAGAAGGCAGAAAAGCTGACAGTAAACGTTAAAACGGATGCTAATTTATTGGCTCAAGGAATATTAGAATCGTTAGCCATTGATTGTCAAGGAATTATGGTTAAAGAATCCTTGAGAATGGATGAGATGAAAATTATTCTAACCATGATTGCGGTCAGTCCTTTTAAAGCCTTAAGGGGTAAGATCAAATTAACTAAGCCCAGTCAGGGAGTTGCTTCTGTTGTCCTCACTGAAACTGATATTGCTAGGGCATTTAATTATGAAAATTTACAACAACAACTCGAAAATAGTAATCTCATAATTAATGGTCAATCAGTCACCCCTGAGATTAAACAAATTGATTGTCAACTTTTAGAAACAAAAAAAGTTATTATAACAGCTCAGGTATGGCTCAAAGAAATAAAAGAATTGCAAGAAGTAAAAATTCAAATTATCCCTAAAGTTTGTCAGTTAGGGAATGGAGTCCTGCTAGAAGAAGTTGACTTAATTCAAGGACAAGAATTCTCCCCGATTTTAATTAATGTCCTTCTCGAAGAAACCCAAAAATTATTTAACCTTAAGAATTTTACTATGGATGGATTTTCTATTAATATTGAGCAATTGAAGTTTTCTCAAGGAAAATTACAAGTCGAAGCCGCCGCCGGAATGACCCACTTTCCTTCATTTTAATATTTATTCATCTCTTGAAGTGAAGCCAATAATTGGGCGACTTTGGTCAAATCTTTATCTCCAGGCGATCGCTCAACACCACTAGAAAGATCGATCCCCGTTGGATGTAATTGTGTTAAGGCTTGCCCTATATTATCAGGAGTTAATCCTCCGGCTAATAACCAAGGAACGGGGGGGCTAAACTTTTCTAAGGTTTTCCAGTTTAAAGTATGACCAGTTCCTCCTAACAAGTGAGGATGGTAAGCATCTAACAATAATGTATCTACCCCCTCAAAATAAGGGGTAATGGCTGTTAAAGATTTAGATGTTTTGATTCTAAAGGCTTTAATTAGTTCAAGGTTAGGAAATCGTTGTTTTACTTGGCAACAAAACTGTGGAGACTCATCCCCATGTAATTGTATTCCGGTTAACGTTGTTTGCTCGAGGACTCGTTCGATTTCCCCTAAACTAGCATTAACGAAAACCCCAATGCAGCCAACTGTTACAGGTAATTCCTTAACTACTGCTTGGATTTGAAGTGGCTTGATATAACGAGGAGATTTCTCAACACAAATGAATCCCAACATCGTAGCCCCTAATTGGGTGATCGCCTGTCCTTGAGAGGGTTGGGTAATGCCGCAAATCTTGATTCTCATGTTGCAACTGTTAAGTATTCAAACTAAAGTGAATTTTTTGCCCAAGAGATTTCTATAATACCTGTTATTAATTAAAGTTTATCAAGCCAGGAGTCATAAATCCTATGTTATCAAACTTGATCTTGTTTGCTCAGACCACTGCCCCAAACACTATCGGTTGGAATTGGTCGATGGGGATTATTATGATTTTCGCTAATCTTTTTGCCATTGCTGTGGGATATTTTGCCATCCAAAATACAGGAGCCGGACCGGAATTGCCTTTTCCTCAGCTTGCATCTCAAAAAAAATTTGGTGTTCCTGAACTGTTAGCTACCACTAGCTTTGGTCATATTTTAGGGGCTGGCATTATTTTAGGGCTTTCTAATGCAGGTATTCTTTAGGTAATCGGGATAACCCCTAACTCTACTCAAAGATATATCCTCATTATTGGTTTGAAATTCGGTGATTACTCTGACTTTACTTCATCCAGGCAAAACCACAGCCGTGCAACATTGGACATTTAACACGGAATCAACCATTCGCATCGGGCGATCTCTCGACAATGAAGTCGTCCTCTATAGTGCTGTTGTATCCCGTCACCATCTAGAAATTCGTCTCAATGGTTTAGACTGGGAAGTAATCAATTTGGGGACAAATGGGACTTATCTTGATGGCCAACCAATTAAAACAGTCCCTGTGGTTGATGGTATGATTGTTAGCCTAGCTAGTTCTGGACCGAAAATTCAGATTCATCTTTCGTCAGAAATTTCTTCTATTAATCAACAATTCAAGCCACTAACAGAATCTGTGTCAAATTCCCCATCTAATCAAGAGATTGATTGGTCGAAAAAGACCCATCAAGAGACTTGGCATTAAAAAATATCCCACTCAATGGACGGGTGGGATATTTCACCACAAAAGTTAAGCCCAGATCTTAAAAGAATTAGGCTAATTTACAAGAATTGCGATAACACCAACGCAGTAAGGTAATACCAATCAGAAACTTAATTCCTTCTAGAATCCAATAGCCCCAGTGTAGAGAAATCATGGCTGGTGGCATAGTGTTGGTACTTTCAAAGAGGGTTAACTGAAGACCCAAACCACTCATTTGTGGCGTTAGAATATAGGTGTAAATGAGGGGGATAATCAGAAGAATACCGGCTAATAAAACTGACCAACGTTCTTGACTTTGTATTAAGGTATGATGGCGGCAGAAAACTAAAAATCCCGTTAAAATAAGTGCTGCACAAATTAACTCAATACGATTAAAACAACCGAAAATTAAGTATCCAGCACTGGCAAACCCTCCCTGATTCATCATTCCCGATAAGGATAAACCAGGAATCATAACACAATCTAGAATTAGGCTGGCACTTAACCAGAATCCTAAAGCAAACATTACAATGGTTGTCCAACTAACGGACTTCCTATTGCCTTCAGAAATTGTATTCATTAGAAGTCCTCTGTATGAATTTTATCTATATGTCTATTATGGTCAGAACTAAAGCTATATTCCCAGGTTTCGACAAATATCTTTACATAAAAATCATGAATAATTAAGAAAAAAGATAAATATTCAAGTTGATTATTTTTTAGGGTTGAGTTTAACCCGTGGATCTAAAAAACTATAAGTTAGATCGGCAACAAAGTTACCAATAACAATTAAGATTGCATAGATAAAGGTAATGGCCATCACTACGGGTGTATCACTGCGATAAATCGATTCAATTAATAATGCCCCAATTCCAGGAACACGAAACACTTGTTCTGTCACTAATGCTCCTGTAAAAATGGTAGGAATATCTAAGGCCATCAGCGTTATAACAGGGATCATGGCATTGCGAAGAATATGGTTTTTTAAGATAGCAAAACTGCCTAACCCTTTAGCATAAGCAGTTCGTACATATTCTTGAGAAAGTTCATCTAAAATGGCCGAACGGACAAACCGCATTAAAATCGCTGATTGATATAACCCTAAAACGCAAACTGGCATAATCGATTGTTTTATTTGTTCAATAAAACTTGACCAATTCGTGACTTGTAAAGTGCTGTTATAAATAAAAGGAAACCATTTTAATTGAACGCTAAATACGACAATAAATAATAAACCAGTTAAAAATGTTGGTAACGAAAATCCTAAAAAAGTAACCGTTGTCACAATTTGATCTAGCCAAGAATATCGTTTTGTGGCAGAAAGTATTCCCAACGGAAAGGCAATTAAAAAACTTAAGAGATAAGCAATCCCAGCCACCCATAATGTGGTAGGTAGCCTTTGTAAAATTAGAGCAAGGACTGGACTTTTACTGGTAAAAGAATAACCTAAATCTCCTTGCATAAAAGCCCAAATCCATTTTAGATAACGAATATAAATCGGTTGATCTAAACCTAAGCTTTTACGAATATTTTCTCTAATCTCTGGGGTGATCGCGGGGTTAGACGCAAATTCTCCTAAAGGATTTCCTGGGGCTAAAGCTAAAATAGTAAAAATAACAATACTAATGGCAATTAGGGTAGGAATAGCTGTTGATAAACGCTTAAAGAAATATGAGAGCATTCAATATTTTCTGATAACTCGACAACCTAAGTTAAATAAAACAAAAAATAGCTTGATTCATTAATCAATATGTTGTTTTTTAGTCTGCGATCGCTTCTCCTCACTTGTTTAGTTTTGCAAATAACATCAATGGAGATATGAGAGAAAGCAGAAAAAACTTGAGAGGACTTGTTAAGATCAAGCTGAGTCATCTTAGGATACATAGATAACTCTATATTAGATTTCTTCCGAAATTTCATCTTAACAATTTACCGTTTAGCTATAATATTTAATTAAGATCCTTTCCAATCTTTAATATTCCAGGTATTAAAGTCCCAAGGTGTCAATTCAAATCCCTGAAGACGATTACTAATTCCGACAACATCAGCACGATGAACTAAAGGAATCACAATAAAATCATTAATTAGCATATCATTCATTTGAATAAATAACCCTTGGCGTTTTTTCGGATCTAGTTCTTTGATTGCTTGTTTCCATAGCTGATCATACTCTCGATTACAATATCGAGAATAATTATCCCCAGACCAATTATTTGATTTTTGGGGAATCGTATTACACATATAAGTATTCATGTAGGTACTAGGGTCTGGATTTCTGTTCCCTGTTGTAAACATTTGTAAATCAGCATAAAAATGTTCTACCGTATCATTATTTGTCGGATCACTAGAAAAGAAAATACTGGCATCAACACTTTTTAACTCAACCTCTACGCCAATTCTTTGTAATCCTTGTTTAACAATTTCTTGGGTTTTTTGCCGTAAAGGATTAACGGTAGTTTGGAAAACAACTTTCATTTCTTTTCCATCTTTATCCCGAATACCATTATTATTAGAATCTTGCCATCCTGCCTCATCTAATAGTTGGGATGCTTTCTCTAAGTTAAACTCGTAACTTGTATTAGGAGAATTATAGTCTGGAGGTGCAATTAAAAAGTTGGGTGTGGCTTTTCCGGTTACACCATATAATTTTTTAGCAATGGTATCTCGATCAATCGCTAAACTAAACGCTTCCCTCACTTGTTTATTTTGGAAAAAAGGATGAGGAAATTTTAAACTCGATCTTTCTCCCTCTGCTGTTGCTTGATTGGGATCGCTTAAATTAATTAAAATTCTCTCACTCGTTCCCCCAAAAACAGACTTTATTTTTCCTGTTCCACCAGCTTCTAATTGCTTTAAAATAGGAACTTCAACTTGAAGATTATAAGCATAATCTGCATCCCCTGTTTGTAGTACCGCTCGTGCGGCAGATGTAGCATCTCCGCCCCCTTTCAATTCGACCCTTTTAAACCCTAATTCATCAGCTTTTCGGAAATAAGAATTAGGTTCATAAACCACAACATCCCCAGGTTTAAACTCCACTACCTTGTAAGGACCTGTACCAATAGGAATCAAATTACTGGGGGCTTGTCGAGCATTTTCCCCATTATATTCTTCGTAAAGATGATGAGGTAAAATCATGCCTCCTGATCCTATAAACGGAAGATCCCAAGCTGGATTAGGTTCCTTAAAAATAACTTTTACTGTATAGTCATCTATTACTTGAACGGTTTCAACACTTGTATAATTATTAGCACTGGTTGACCCTACTTTAGGATTAGCAATAAACTGATAAGTAAACGCTACATCCTCAGCCGTAAATGGGGTTCCATCTGACCATTTAATCCCTTCTTTTAATTTCCAAGTTACTGACTTACCATCGGGGGTAATTCCACCGTTTTTAACTGAAGGAATTTCGGCTGCTAAAAAGGGAATTAAATTACCTTGATTATCATAACTTGCTAAAGGTTCTAGGGTAATACGACTGGCTTCAGAATCTTTGAATCCTGTAGACAGATGAGGATTTAAGATCGTAGGAGCTTGCCAGTATAATAATTTTAAGGTGTCACTTTCACTTTGAGAAGCTGTTTGAGAACTTGGGTTTTGTTGTTGGGGATTACAAGCAGACAAGAGAAATGTTGCTCCCACAGATAGTATAACTGGTACAATAGCTAAACGATTGCTTAATGATTTCCCCATCACTATAGGTTATGACTCCTCAAACACAATTGACTGTATCATATTGTAAAGCAACCGAATCAATTTACCAATTTAATTTTTGATAAACAACAAAAAAAAAGAAAAGCAATTATGTTTTTAGACGACAACCCATTCAAAGATCTTTTCTAAGCGAGATTGAGCAATATCCCGAATGAGAAGCGTTTTTGAACTAATATAAACCTTCATAAAAGACCAATCTTCTGAGGATAGGGGCTGTTTAGCATCAAGCTTCTTTAGTAATTGACTGACTAAATCAGAATCATCTAAGCTCACTAAGGTCTTAGCTGAGCTTTCTTCTACTATAGACCAAAGTTGTCTAATCATTGCAGTATTCATTGAAGATTTTCCTCACATCCAAATTTCGATTTAGTTTAACTGATTTAGAAATAATCCTAATCAAATTACTTTCAGTTTTGAGATCCTAGATAAAAAAGTTATTATAATGATAAAAAACTTTTTATCTTCTCTCATAAAGTTGGCTATCAAAACATTAGGTTTAAACTCAGGGAAAGACTCATCCTTGCAGTGAACTTAAAAAAGTTAATAGCACTAATACGCCTAAAACACCTAACAATTTAGTGGTTTTATTACTTTTAGTGAGAATTTCTGAGTAAGATAGCTCATGATTCTGAATGAGGACAAAAGAATGAGGAGAAAAGACAAAAGGTAATAGACGATGCAATAGAAAACGAAGAAAAAAGTTAAGACTCCATAATCGTTTTTGCAAGGGGTCTTGATTATATTGCCAAGGATAACTAATTTGAACTAAGCGAATTAATGATTTAATATCTGGTTGTCTTAACTTTTCATAATGAGGTAATGATTGAGAGAGATTATCTTGAGTTTTAGCTAAAGTTTTCTCTAAAAGATAAACATCTTCTAAAGCAGAGTTAACCCCTTGTCCGATATCAGGAGGAAAACAATGAGCAGCATCTCCTAATAAAATTACTGCTGTCCCTTGATTATCTTGAGGGTTTCCGAAAATTTTATAAAGTCCTGAACAATATTGAGGAATGGGAAATATTCCCCCTTTACTTCTGGTAAATCTAGCTATTTCTTCAGAAGAAATAATTGTTTCAAACGGCAGTTGAGGAAAAGCTTTTTTAAAGAAATCTTTAACTTCTTCTTTAGTTTCTAATTGCCAGATTTGATGATTAGGATAGGTTATAATATTAGCTGTTCTGGGTTGACTAGGATTTTTTAAAGGTAATAATCCCAAAGAAATAGCTTTCAAACGTCCTTTAAAGCTACCTCTAATAGCATAAGCCATACTCGATTGTGCCAAGTCTCCTTCTTGATTTGATAAAGGAAATTGAGGGGGTAGGGTTAATACTTTATATCTTAAACCAGAACTCGCAGAAGGAAATTGCTGCATTTGAAACGCATTTGATTGACCTTGTTCCCACTGATGAAGAGTTTGACGAACAATAGAATTTAAACCATCACACCCGATTAATAATGTTGGGGTTAAGCGCAATTGCTTTTGATTTTTAGACTTAGTAATAATTTCTAACTGTTCACCCACTTGCTTAATTTCAATACATTTTGTATCAAATAAAACTTGTATTGAGTTTTGCCATTTTTCGGTTATTTCGTGGTAAAACAACTCGACAAAAGATGATCGAGGCAACCAATAAGCCGGTTTTCGGTCAGGATCAATAATGGGTAGTTTAGTCGTTTTACGTTTCCCATCTTTTTGAATAACTGTTAAGTAAAAGTCTGTATTAGCAACACTTATTTGGGCAAGTTTAGGGGTCAATTTTAATAAATCTGTTAATTTTTGTCCTCGACCATCAATTTGATAGCTAAAAGATTTATCTGGTTCATAATAATCAGCAGACGGTCTTTTTTCAATGACTGTAATATTTTTCCACCCTCGTTGGGCTAACATCAAAGCAGTCCCTAATCCTGCCGGTCCTCCTCCGAGAATAACAGTGTTTCCTGGGGAATAGTTATTTATAATCATCTCGATGTTTTTAGCTATTTTTACTATTAGATAACAGTCTAACTAGAGATTGTTAACAATCTGGTACAGGACACCAACTCTTACTTTTATCATTAAGATAAAGGACAAAAAAATCAAATTAATCTTGAGAAAAGTAGTACAGACAGTTTTAATGAAGAACAATTTATTAGGTAAGTTGATTGATTTTACCGAAAGAGTTCTTTAATTGTATGTTATTTTGTAGATATCCTCAATAAGAAAAAGAACTGATATTAATAATCAGTCCTCTCCTTTTCTCTCCCTAATACATAAGTTGGGAAAAACAATTATGGGTATGGGTTCCCTTAATAGGACCAGAAAGCTTCATATAATTAGGGCTAAGTTAAAGAAGTTAGTCGATATTTTTCTTGATCCCTAACTTCGGACTTTATCTTTAATTAGAGCTAAAGTAATAAAAAATATCAGGAGCCAATAAATCTTTGTTTCTAAAGATGTCAAGATCACTATTCATCCTAAAGAGTTTCCTACAATAGATAAATCAGGAGTTTTGGGATCTTTATAGATTAGTTAACCAAGTTACTAGGCCTTGTCCTGTTAAAGTTTCAAAGACTAATAATGAGACAAAACCAATCATAGCTAAGCGTCCGTTTAGTTGTTCCGCATACTTATTAAATCCAAATTGTTGAGTCTGATCAACATACATTTTAGGTTCAATGGCGTAGTTGTTTAAACGGCCTTGTTCTTCGGTGACATAACTACGAGAATTCATATTTTTATTTCCTTATTTAACACTTATATTAAAAGATGTAACATTAAATAAATATTTATGTCAAGTTTTTGACAAAACAACGATTTTATGGTAAAAAAAGATACCCTCTAGGACAACCCGATTCTATCCAGAAAAAATCATTGATCGAATAAATTGAATTAGGTAAGTTGCTTGTGTGAAGCGTCACAAACCTCGCGCAAAGCGAAGCGTCGTGGGTAGGTAGTTCATGTCTTGTTGGATCACAGACCAATTAAATATGTTTTACTTTGAAGAGACGAAAATACTAAAATAGAGACGCTTGTGCTAAACGTCTCTATTGGTTAAACAGGGAAGGGTTAAGGGCTAACTGTAGCCGAAGTAGTAGTCCTTAATGCTTCAACCAAAGAACGAACCGCAGCCACCATAGCGACTTCATCATTAAGTTGATTGATCGCTGATCCAACCCCGACACCAGAAGCCCCAGCCGCAATCGCCAGAGGAACAGTCACCGAAGATAACCCAGACGCACATAACACCGGAACAGACACCGCATGAGAAATACTATGAGCAGCGGCTAAGGTAGGGGCAGCTTTTTCAACTAACCCTAGGGTTCCTGCATGGGTAGGCTGACTGCTAGTTCCGCCTTCGGTTTGGATAATATCGGCCCCAACTGCTACTAACTGCTCAGCCAATTGTACTTGTTCATCGAGGGGAAGAATATGAGGAACGGTTACCGAGAGAGTAATATTAGGAAGAAGAGAACGAGTTTTCTGGGTTAAAGATAGAACTTCTTTAGCTTCAAACCGTCGTCCTTGGGCATAGAAAGCATCAAAATTGCCAATTTCAATTAAATCTGCTCCTGCCTTAACGGCCTCTACAAATAACTCAGGGTCTACCGCCGAGACACAAATAGGTAACTCAATTAATTGACGAACATGGCGCACCAACGCCCCATCTGCGGCAATATCAACAAAGGTTGCGCCCCCTGCTTGAGCGGCTTTAACAATCGCAGTAACATTCGCTGTGTCAAAATTAGTCAAGCCACTAATGACTTTGAGTGCGTTGCGTTGAGTCAAGGCTGTCTCTAATTTAGGATGGATAGTCATAGACGTTATAGACATTCAAGATAAATTCTGATGAGTTTATTGTGCCATTTTCCTATCGGATTAAGAAAGTCTTAGTTAAAACCTTAAGATAGAGTCTCAGGGAGACGATATCATCAAAGATGAAATCATTATCTGGCCTGGGAATATCGAATGATCAAACTGGCAACACGAGTGGGGACAGTTTCCCCGTCAATTACCCTTGCAATTGCAGCCAAAGCAAAAGCCATGAAAGCACAAGGCATTGATGTCTGTAGCTTTAGTGCAGGAGAACCCGACTTTGATACCCCGCAACATATCAAAGAAGCGGCTAAACTGGCTCTAGATCAAGGAAAAACCAAGTATGGGCCGGCCGCAGGAGAACCAAAACTAAGGGAAGCGATCGCCAAAAAGTTACGTGATGATAATCATTTGGACTACACCCCAGAAAATGTAATCGTTACCAATGGGGGGAAACAATCCCTATTTAACTTGATGTTAGCGTTGATTGATCCTGGGGATGAAGTGATTATTCCGGCTCCTTATTGGTTAAGTTATCCAGAAATGGTGAAACTAGCCACAGGAACCCCTGTGATTGTCCAGACAACTGAAGACACAGACTATAAAATCACCCCTGAACAACTCCGTCAAGCGATAACACCTAAAACAAAGTTATTTGTGCTTAATTCTCCGTCTAACCCCACAGGAACGGTTTATACTCCTGCACAAATCAAGGCATTAGCTGAAGTCATTATTGACCATGATTTGTGGGTCGTATCTGATGAGATTTATGAAAAAATTCTCTATGATGGGGCAGAACATTTGAGTATTGGGGCAGTGAGTCCTGACATCTTTAAGCGTACAATTATTAGTAACGGCTTTGCTAAAAGCTACTCAATGACAGGGTGGCGTGTAGGATATTTAGCCGCTCCGTTAGAACTCATTAAGGCAACTAACATCATCCAAAGTCATAGTACCTCTAATGTGTGTACCTTTGCTCAATATGGAGCGATCGCCGCTTTAGAAGACTCCCAAGATTGTGTCGCGCAAATGTTACAAGCATTTACTCAACGTCGTCAGGTTATTCTAGATAAAATTCGAGCAATTCCTAAACTGAGTTGTCCCACTCCCATGGGAGCTTTTTATGTTTTCATAGATATTAGTCAAACCAAAATGAATTCCCTCGATTTTTGTGATGCACTATTAGATAAGCAACAGGTAACAGCCATCCCAGGAAAAGCATTTGGTGCTGATCGTTGTATCCGCTTATCCTATGCCACCGATCTCAGTTCTATCGAAAAAGGAATTGATAGAATCGCTAAATTTGTCAGTAGTCTTTAACATAATTAATTGGAGCATAATTATGCCATATAAAAAAATTTTAGTCGCTTTAGATAAAAGTTCTTTGGGTCAGCAAGTGTTTGAGCAAGGGTTATCTATTGCCAAACAAGATAGGGCAAGTTTAATGCTATTCCATAGTTTACCCGTAGACAATCAAACATTAACCCCCTATGCCAGTCTTTATAATGAAGAGTTGGCTGAGTTTTCTACCCTAATTCGAGAACAAATGGAAAAGAAAACTGAAGAAGTTCGTTACTGGTTAGCCGACTATGCAAAAATGGCTGACGAGCAAGGCGTAAGGACAGAATGGGACTGGAAAATCGGAGAACCTGGTCGTTGGATTAGAGAAGTGGCTAAGAGTTGGGATGCAGATTTAATCGTGATCGGAAGACGAGGACTTCACGGCCTCAGTGAAATGTTCTTAGGCAGTGTTAGTAATTATGTGGTTCACCACGTCCATTGTTCAGTGTTAGTGGTTCAAGGAGGGAAAACCTCGTCAAGTGAATAGGGTAGAATCACTGGGATACTTACTGTATCAATCTTGACTAAAATTAAAAGGCAAATCCCTTATTGTTCAGGAAAATCTCAGAGACTTAATTAGGGTATCTTAACCTCACTCATGCGAATTGAGCAATTACAAGCATTTTTAGCTATTGCAGAAACAGGCAATTTTGGGCAAGCAGCACGACAATGTGGCATAACCCAGTCTACAATTAGCCGACAAATTCAAGCCCTAGAAGCGATTTTAGGAGCCTTGCTATTCCATCGTACCGCCCAAGCTAAATTAACCGTTGCCGGGGAGAAAATGCTCCCAAGGGCAAGGAAAATTTGTCAAGAATGGGCAACCATCACCCAAGAAATTAAAGACTTACAAGGGGGAAAACAACCTGAACTGTGTGTTGCTGCGATTCACTCAGTGTGTGGATATTATTTACCCCCGATTCTCCAACAATTTTGTGAAGATTATCCCCAGGTTCAATTAAGAGTAACCGCTTTAGGTAGCGATCGCGCCCTCAAAGTATTACGGGATGGGTTAGTAGATGTGGCGATCGTGATGAATAATCGTTTTCTCACCACCAGTCCTGAAATGGTCGTTAATCTACTTTATACTGAACAGATTAAAGTATTAATGGCTGCTAATCATCCCCTAACAGAATTCGTCCCAATTCCTTGGACGCAATTGAGTAACTATCCCCATGTGGTGTTTAAAGAAGGGTATGGAATGCAACGACTCGTTCAAGAATGGTTAACTACCCTCGAAATTCCCATAAAAACCGTGATGGAATTAAATACCTTAGATGCTTTTCGGGGAGTAATCCGACAAGGAGAAATAATTGCCCTATTACCTGAAACGGCTTTAATAGAAGCTCATCAAGATCCTACCTTAGCCGTACGGCCTTTAGCTCAAGTAAGTGATGTGAACTCCAAAGTCAGCCAAAATCTGACTCGTGAAGTCGTTTTAGTCACCACCAGCGATCGCTTAACTATTCCTCCGATTGCCCATTTTTGTACCTTAGTACAACACCATTCAACTTTCTCCCAACACTCACCCAATCAAACCTCTCTTTTTGCCTGAATTAACCAAGAAATAAGTGCATTAAGAGGAGGAAACGTTGTTCATTCTAAATGCTGCCATAGCATTCTTTTCCCTCTGGGTTTCCATTCCCTATAAGGGGTCTACTGGAAAGATTAGACCATATCTGATATAATAGTATAAAGTAAAAAAATAATTGTTGTTAGATAGGAGCAAAAGAGTAGTTTGGGACGACTCAGAAAAAGAAATAGACCAGTTACATCTTCTAATAAATCAGATCAATATCGGGTTAATAATCGAATCAGAGCTAAAGAAGTTAGAGTTGTTAATGATGAAGGAGATCAACTCGGCATTCAACCCCTACAAGAAGCCATAGACCTCGCTCAACAAGCAGAATTGGATTTAGTCGAAGTAGCCCCCAAAGCTTCACCACCAGTGTGTAAAATCATTGATTACGGGAAATTTAAGTATCAACTACAGAAAAAAGAAGCTCAAGCCAAGAGAAACCGCACTGAAAACTCGGTCAAGGAGTTAAAGTTGAGATACTGTACTGATGTAGGGGACTTAAATACGAAGCTAAGACAAGCCCGCAAATTTCTCAATGATGGTTGCAAAGTTAAATTATCAATGAGATTTAGAGGTCGGGAACGAGCCTTTATGAAGCAAGGGCGTGAAAAGTTAGATAATATTGTCGAAAGGCTGTCTGACGTTGGTGGGAAAGAAGGAAGTAGCAACTACAATGGTAATCAACTGTCTATTGTCTTAGAACCGAGTTAATTATTTTCAACTAATAAAGCTTCGGCATCCTGAGCGGTCAAGGGTTTGGAAAACAAATACCCTTGGCCATAATTACAATTAAGAGACTCAAGGATCTGAAGTTGCTCTTCTGTCTCAATCCCTTCGGCAATAACATCTAAACCAAGATTATGACCTAAATCAATAATAGTCCGAACAATATCAATGTACTTTTTTTGATCATCTCTTAGCTCCATCGGGCTGACAAAAGACCGGTCAACTTTTAGGGTATCAATGGGAAAACGATGGAGATAACTTAAAGATGAATAACCTGTTCCAAAATCATCAATACTGAGTTGTAACCCTAAGGCCTTGAGTCGTCTGAGTAATTGAATGGCAGCCTCCACATCATTCATCATCATACTTTCAGTAATTTCTAGCTTTAAATAATTACCTGAAACCTTAATTTTCTTTAAGGTGTCTTGAATCTGTTTCACTAGATTAGGTTGAGTCAATTGGCGACTAGAAAGATTAACACTCATAATTAAAGGAGGCACATGGGGAAATTTTTCATGCCAGTCATGAATTTGCTGACAAGCTTCTTGTAGAATCCATTGTCCTAGGGGAACAATTAAACCGGTTTCTTCGGCCAAAGGAATAAAATCACCAGGAGAAATAAAACCCCGTTTAGGAGAAATCCAACGGACTAACGCTTCAAAACCAGCAATTTGTTTCGTTTTTAGGGAAAGTATTGGTTGATAATACAGTTGAAATTCTTCCGCGTGTAAGGCGGCGCGCAAATCCGTTTCTAATTGCCAACGTTCTAAAGCCTGAGTATCCATACCAGCTATAAATCTCTCATAGCAAGTAATTCCTAATTCTTTTGCCCGAACCATGGCAATATCGGCATGGCGTAGAAGCTCATCTGCCTGAAAATGTTGGTCAATAGGTTTAAAAGCAATTCCCATACTAGCAGTGACATAAATCGTTTGTTCTTGCCAATAAAAAGGTTTTGTAAACTCTTTTTTGATTCCCTCGGCTAAGATTGTTGCTCGATGGGGATCATTAATCTGCTTCCAACAAATAGCAAACTCATCCCCTCCCACCCGTCCGAGAATCATCTGGGAATTAATCTGCTCTTGCAACCGTTGAGCAATTTGAATGAGGAGATGGTCCCCAGCCTCATATCCTAAACTATCATTGATAGCTTTGAAGCGATCAAGATCAATCAACAAAACCGCTCTGAATAGGTTTTCAGAAGACGAAACAGAGGGGCTAGGTAATTGAGTTTGGCTCAAAAATAATCGTCGGTTGGGAAGTTCGGTTAAAGCATCATAATAGGTACGATAAATAACCTTATAAGCTAAAACACAAGTCCCCGTAGTTAGCAAGCCAAAAAGAGGAGAAATTATGGGAATCCAACCTGATTGAGTAAATATTAACAACCCAATGCCCCATAAACTCAACCCTGCTATGATCATCGCCCCTCCCAAACGCCACAGAGAATCGATGTTCCAGACTAATAAGCCTCCTGCCAAACACCACACCCCAATCCAAGCCCATTCTAACCACTCAGTCCAAAACCAGAATAAGCGATCGCCATCCAAAACCGTACTCAATATTTGACTCACCATTTGTCCGTGGATGATAACCCCTGACATTTCAAAGTTTTGGGTTTGAGTTCTACTATGAGGAGTCGGAAACCTATCTTTACCACTGGGGGCTGTTACCCCAATTAAAATAACTTTATCTTTGACCCAATCAGGATCAAACTTTTCTTCCAAGAGTTGTGTCAAGGTTATTTTTCGTACCCAAGCTGGTCTTTGATACTTCACCAGGGTTTGCCAACCACTAGCTTCTTTAGGGGAGAGTTGATAGCCCCCTGCATTAGCTTGGAGCCTCGGAAAAACCACCTGATTAATCTTCAAGGAGTCATGTTCAACCATCAAATCATCCGTGTCTAGATAATGTAGGGCAACTTGTAGGGCAAAAGAATTCGCTTGAATTTTTCCTGATGGGGACTGAACGTGCATCAGATAGCGACGGACAATATTATCTGCATCAATAACGAGATCAGCGAATCCCAAGCGATGGGCTGGAATATGCGAAGGGGCTGAAATTCCTTGTTTATTGGTTGGCGTTGGTAATTGATTGACTGCAATTACATTAGAAGCTTGAAGTTCTTTGGTTAGTTGTTCTGTTCCTGGGACGTGGGGAATGTCTCGAAAAATATCAAGACCAATGGTTTTAGGTTGGTATGTTTGTAGCGTGTTTAACGCTTGAGCAATGACACCATCAGATAATGGCCATCGTTGTTGCTGTTGAATATCTTGTTCGGTAATTGTCACCACTAACAAACGGGGATCTTCCTTCCTGTGAGAGAAGGTTCGCACTAAATGATCGTAAGTGAGTAGCTCCAAAAATTGTATTTTACCTAACTGTTTATGTGCCACTAACAAAAGGGTCACTAAAATACTGGAAACTCCTACCCGTAGCCATAGACGATTTTTGGCTTTGGCAACGCGAACTTGAGAGGATTTATGAGACAGACGATATGTACCGTTACCTTGAGCAGCGGTCATAAAAAGACGCATTGCCTGGTGAAAATTAACTATCACAATAGTCTAGTTGTAGGAACATTATCTTATCCTGGCAAAATAGTCAGGCAAATTTCAAGGGGAATTTGGGTATTTTTGGGGAGAATAAAAAACTCGACGATTACTAAGCTTAATATTACAATAGTTTAATATATGTTCCCTAAAATTGTACTATTTATGGACAAAATCTATTACATAAAAATTAACATGAATAAACCTCATCCAATGTTGTAAAAATTGCCAATCATGTTCAAAAAAACACTCCTGACAAAAACAGCGACGATATGGGGAATAACATCACTTATCACCCTATTGATCTGGAATTTTCCTGTGCTGTCTCAAGATCAAAAATCTTCTGACAATCAAAGTGATTCATTAGCCGACGTTACGCCAGATCGTCGCCGAGGGGGAGCCAGTCGGCGTATTCAGAATACCCAAGAACGTACCAACAAAAATGAAACGGTTGAGGCTCCCCAAAGACGGAAACCAGCCGCAGGCCGTCCTAATGACAATTATTGTGACTTTGATCCTCAAAAACTGACTGCCCTAATTCCGAGAAATTTGGTCAGTACCACGGTCAACCCTCAACCCACTTTACTTTTCTTTATCCCTGGTATTGCCAAAGGAACAGACCTAGAGTTAGTGCTTAGAAGCCCTAACGATGAATTAATCTATAAAAAAGAATTTCAAAGTAAGGGACAAAGGGGAATTATGAACCTGCAATTGCCTCCGTTGATTTCTGTTTCCCCTCAAGTTAATGCTACTCCTTATCATTGGTATTTATCGGTGATTTGTAATCACTCAGATAGGGCTTATGATATAGTCGTTGAAGGATTAATCAAACCAGTTTCTCTTAACCCAACCTTAGCTGAAAAAATTGCTCAGGCTACCCCAACTGAACAGATTAAACTCTATCAAGATTATAATTTGTGGAACGAAACCCTCAACCTCTTAGTGTCTCTCAAGCGATCGCGTCCTCAAGATCCGACTGTCATAGGGTTGTGGGAGAAGCTTTTAGAGTCTGTCGATCTCGATCAAACTATTGCTCAACAGCCGTTGTTAAATCCTTAATTTAATCTATAGTTTATGTATAATTCTCGGTTATGTAACGTTATTTAAGCAACTACTCCCTACATACAATAACTTTGAGACAATCAAAGACAGCTTGAAGCAATGTCATTATCAAGTCTTATTCAATAGACACCGGAGAATTGTATGAAACTCGCTTACTGGATGTATGCTGGCCCTGCACACATTGGAACCCTCAGAATTGCCAGTTCCTTCAAAAACGTCCATGCGATTATGCACGCACCCCTAGGCGATGATTATTTTAATGTAATGCGGTCGATGCTTGAACGGGAGAGAGATTTTACCCCAGTGACTGCCAGTATTGTAGACCGTAATGTGTTGGCGCGGGGTTCCCAAGAAAAGGTAGTCGATAATATTGTTCGCAAAGATGGGGAAGAGAACCCTGATTTAATTGTTTTAACCCCTACTTGTACCTCTAGTATTTTACAAGAAGATTTAGCGAATTTTGTAGACCGCGCTCAAATGGATGCTAAAGGGGATGTTATGTTAGCTGATGTTAATCATTATCGCTATAATGAACTGCAAGCAGCAGATAGAACCTTGCATCAAGTCGTTAAATTTTACCTAGAAAAAGCTAAGAAAAAAGAACAATTACCCCAAGGGAAAACGGAACATCCTTCGGTTAATATTATTGGAATTTCTACCCTAGGATTCCATAACCAACATGACTGTACAGAATTAAAACGGTTGATGGCAGATTTAGGAATTGAAGTGAATGAAGTCATTCCCGAAGGCGCATCAGTTCATAACTTGAAAAATCTACCAAAAGCCTGGTTTAATTTAGTTCCTTATCGGGAATTAGGGTTAGCAACTGCTCAATATTTACAAAAAGAATTTGCTATGCCTTATGTGGATATTACCCCGATGGGAGTAGTAGAAACAGCACGGTGTATTCGCAAGATTCAACAGGTAATTAAGGAACAAGGGGTGAATGTTGATTATGAAGATTATATCAATGAACAAACTCTTCATGTTTCCCAAGCGGCTTGGTTTTCTCGTTCTATTGACTGTCAAAATTTAACCGGTAAAAAAGCGGTGGTGTTTGGGGATAATACCCATGCAGCAGCACTGACTAAAATTCTGGCGCGAGAGATGGGAATTCATGTGGTTTTAGCCGGAACCTATTGTAAGTATGATGGGGAATGGTTTACTGAACAAGTAAGGGAATATTGCGATCAAGTATTGATTAGTGATGATAATGCAGAAATTGGTGATGCGATCGCTCGTTTGGAACCGTCTGCTATTTTTGGAACCCAAATGGAACGCCATGTTGGGAAGCGGTTAGATATTCCTTGTGGGGTTATTGCTGCACCCATTCATATTCAAAATTTCCCTATTGGTTACAAACCTTTCTGTGGTTATGAAGGAACTAATCAGATTACTGATTTAATCTATAATTCCTTTACTTTGGGGATGGAAGATCATCTGTTGGAAATCTTTGGGGGACATGATACCAAAGAAGTTATTACTAAAGGAATTTCTGCTGATTCTGATTTGAATTGGAACAAAGAAGCACAAGCAGAATTAAATAAAATTCCTGGTTTTGTCAGAGGAAAAGTGAAGCGTAATACGGAAAAATTTGCCCGTGAAAGAGGATTTTCTGAGATTTCTCTTGAAGTTATGTATGCCGCTAAAGAGTCGGTAGGTGCTTAATTAAATCTAGGGTAGGGTGGGCAATGCCCACCTTTATTAGTATCTACTATTAGTATCTACTCATGCTTATTACCTGAACTATCTTAAAAGTCCAATATTTTGAGCATATACTATGAAAATTCAAGCTATTCTTTGGCAAGAAGATGGTGGTGTTTGATGTCGTTCAGTTCCTACTC
Source organism: unicellular cyanobacterium SU2 (assembly GCA_002110465.1). Taxonomy (GTDB): domain Bacteria; phylum Cyanobacteriota; class Cyanobacteriia; order Cyanobacteriales; family Microcystaceae; genus Rippkaea. Next base: position 19,283 of record NEED01000001.1, read on the forward strand.
TCCCAGGATGTCATGCTTGGGGACATAGCTATGAACATCTCTTAGAAATGCTAAAAGATGCCATTCAAGGTTGGTTAAAAGTTGCTAGTCAAAGAACAGTCTAATCTTTGATAATCTCTTTTTGTATTATGTTTGTAAGAAAAATTAGTCTCCTGTCAGCACTTTTTTAAAAACGGTAACATTTAATACCAAAAAAAGCTAAAAAATCCTCAATTTATCAAGAATTATTCTTAATAATTAATGAAAGAATGGGGGTTTACAAGGTTGTAGTATTCATGGTACTATTTTAAGGTGGTTAAATGATAAGATGCCATTTTTGTGCTTGAAACTCCCTGAGAGTGTATAGTTCAACTTGTTAAACTTAGGTAAAAGTTTGGGAATTACTTTTTCTCAGGGTGGATGTAATCAACAAAGTAAAACTTAGGTTCAAGCCACCATTTTAGCCAACTATAAACCCCTAATCCTAATAAAGCTATTCCGACTAAAGGTAAACCAACATTCAACCGAAGATTATCAGGGAAAATTGCCACACTGGTAACAGTTAAGACAAAATAAACTAAGAGAATCATCTTAATTTGTTGAATTCTTTTTAGGGCATTGCGGCAACTGTGACAATGTTGAGTATGTTGATGATAGCGATCGAGTAATTCTCGACGATTATCATTCATAAAAGGTAGTGACGGGTTAATTCCCACTTGACTCCAAGGAAGTTGACCCCCACAATATTGATCGAACCATTTGCGAAATTCAATAACCAAACGATCAGCACTGGTAGGCAATTTATAAATCGATTTCCAATTGTCTGTTTCTTGTCGTTGTTGCAGAAAATATTCTTGTTGGTGCAATACAATCATATCCCCATCAAGCACAGCATTTCGTGTTTTTATATGTTCCCACCAACGGGGAATAATCTTATGAAGTGTCTTAGCAAAATTACGCGTAAATAGAGCAACAATTCTCGATTTTCCAGGGGACACAGGAACACAATAAGTTACCAGTCCTAATTGATTTCCTTTATTACCTAATTTAATAGCATATTCTAAACGATTAGGCGGTTCAAAGGTAATAGTGGTATTAAACCGTCCTTCGGTTTTAGCTTCGATCAAATCTGGGGTTGACTGAAGAATCTTCATTGGAATCGGTCTAGCTTGATTGCGTTTTCCTTGCACTCCATGATGGGTAAAGGGAACATGACTAGGGTCGGCTACATTTTCCACTAAAGTTTGCCAATCATAGGCTAAGTCTCGCACAAAGGAAGACCAGACAAACCCTTTACTTTCATCAATTTGAGGAGAAAGGGGTAAGGAAGTTTGATCAGCTAATTCCTTAGAATTAATATCAGGCCAGACCCATAGTAAATCCTGAACCTCTTGGCAAGGAAATCGAAGACAAGCAAAATTCTCTTGATTTCTAGTCACTAAATCGGAATTTTCTGCTTGGGGAATTCGTTGACAAATCCCTTTTTCATTAAACTCCCATCCGTGATAACTACACATTAAATGACCAGTTTTTTCATCAATGCGACCTTCACTTAATGGGGCGAGACGGTGAGGACATTGATCTAAAAAAACTTGGTAAGTAGAAGAATAAGAAGGTTTCCAAATAACTAAACGTAACCCTAATAAGGTCACCGGAGTAGGTCTGTGGGGATCGAGATCTTCAATAGGGGATAGAGGATACCAATGTTGAAAAAAATTAAACTGTTCTTCCATAATTATTGCTAAGGAGTCAAAATAAACAACTAGGGATAGTTTCTATCCATTTATATTTAGTTTAATATGACTAAACTTTAGGGAATCACCCTTAATTTACCAAGTTTAAATTATACCAAAATTTCTGATAAATAGGTTTATTAGTAACTCAGGTTCATTAAAATTACAATTTTGTTAAAATACAGAATAGTTAATTTGAGAGCCTTGGTAACGCAATTATGACCGTCTCCTATCCTAGCAAACTTCACAATGGAATGAATGCTCGCGAGATTCTTAAACGGGTCGTTAGTAATCGTGAAATTCATTTGATTACGCTTAATCGCTACCGTTACAATGAACAACGCAGTTGCAAAGATTTAACTGATGTTATTGAAAAACTCAATGGTCAACCCAAAGAGTTAGTTCAAGACTTATCTCGTCATGTTTCTGATGAAGCGCGTCATGCGATGTGGTTAACGGATTTATTGGTAGACTTAGGGGCTGATATTGGAACGCCTCCAGGTGTCTCTTATATTGATGAATTTGAACGCTTAATTGAGCCAGATACAAATAAAGATCCAAGTCAAATAGAAGAGGGATTAATCTACGCATTAGCCGCGATTAATGTTACTGAAAAACGGGGATGTGAGTATTTTTCTGCTCATATTCATGCTTTAAGAAATGCTCCCCAAACTGAAGAAAATATTAAAATTAGAGAAACTCTTGAGAAAATTTTTCCAGAAGAAGCTGGTCATGTTCGTTGGGGAAATTCTTGGCTAACAAAAATGGCGAAGAAAAGTCCAAAATATCAAGAAAAAGTAGAACAAGCCAAACGTAAATATACCGCCATTGAAAACGCAGCCTATCAAGCGGGAATGGATATTATGGCAGGGGCAGAATTGCGCCGTTTAAATAACATCATGGACATTACTAATACCTTACCTGTCTGGGAAAGACCTCAATATTTAATGCAGTATCTCCCTGCAAGTTTACTAAATCCTCAATTACAACAGACTCGTTTTCAGGCTGCAAAAAGGGCTTGGGATAAAAATCCCCAAGACTTTATTGAAAAATTTGTTCCGATGTTTTTAGACGGATTAAATTCATCAAAATCTGCTAAGTAAATCAAACCTTTTTGGGTCAAGGTGTTTAACTAAATGCCTTGACAACTAATTATTTAATAAAGAGTTTCTAAAAGATGAATCCCTGACCTTCTCAATTATCTTTTTGAGTTTAGGGTAATGGGAACCTTTCCAATAAATTTGACTGCATTCAGTACATTGATAAAATTCATTATAATATTGTTTAGTGAGAGGTTCTAACTTGTCTATTATGACTTCTTTTTTGACTGAAATAATTAATCCATTACAACGTAAACAGCGTTTGAAAGGACTAATTTTAGATGATAAATTAAAACGACGTAAGACTTCTATTAGTTGTGATTCAGTGTCTTTTCCCCGTATCCAATAACCATGAATTACTAAAGAACGTTTGAGTAAAGCGATATCACGAGTTAGTATAATTCGCTGTTGTTGATGGGAAATCTTGGCTAATTCTTCATCTGAATAGTTATTAAGATAAAGGGTATTAAATCCTAGTAACCTCATCTGCGTGGCTAATTTTCCTAAGTGAACATCTAAGACAAAGTGCGGATATAGTATGCGATCGCGTAATAAATTATTACTGATTTCTAAACTAGAGAAATGAGGATAAATACTAAAATAATCTTTTGCTTTTACCCTATAAGAAAAATCAACCGATTCGCCATTGACTAAAATTAATTCTACTTCAGGATGAGGAACACCTAGAGACTCAATAGTATCTTTAATAGAAGGGTTTCCTTTAAAAAAGTAGGCAAAAGTTTCTTGTCGTCTTTTTTTAGGAAGAAAATCATTGAGAGAAGCATAAAAACGAAAATTTGCAAAATTTATTTTGTTTATTTGTATCATGTTATCATGATTTTAACCGCTAAGTCTTTGGAGGATTACAATCTCTATTTTATTAATCGATTAATTTTGGTAAGAGAAAAGCTTCTAAGTCCTAACACATAACTCATGCTGAGAAGGGCTAAAGCCCTTACTACAAACTTTATCTTGGCTTATACTCTTTCATCGATCTACTTCTATTCCACTTTAGAAAGTCAAGGTGTTATTAAATCCGTTTTGAGTTAATATTTTTATCTTAATCTAAAAAATTTTTAAATAATATAAAAAATTTTATAATACTTAAAATTCCTTAAAATTCCTTAAATGTTAAAGACTTGATTCTGATCCATTTAAGATCGTATAGTTTAACATGAGGGAATAAATTTCAGGAGTAATTTACACTTTGGGGCTGCTCTCTGAGTTTTTTTACTTATTACCTGATAACTAACAATTATTATGACAGCTTCTTCGTTTCCAACTAAATCTAACTTAGCTTCTCACCTAATTAATGGAATTTTAGACATTAAACCTTTAGCTAAATTTGCCAAACATCAAGCCCGCAAAATGATTATTAATCGGGCAGAAAAAATAGGAGTTCCTTGGCGAGAAAATGTCCGTCAATTAAGTAAGCACGACTGGGCAGAAGAATTAGCTACCATAGAAAATCTAGACTTAATCTATCCTGATTATTATTTATGTTCTTTTCATGCTTATGAAACCGGAAATTTAAGTTGGGAATCAGCCTTAGAAGTCGAGTCTGCCGCCTATGCAGTTCATGCAAGTATTTGGCCTGAAGCAGGGGTGAATGGAGATTCTCGCTTACGTCAGAATTATCACGAAATATTAACTCAACAATTAACGATTTCTCCGCAATCTATTTTAGATATTGGTTGTAGTGTAGGAATGAGTACCTTTCCCCTACAAGATCTTTATCCCCAAGCTAAGATAACTGGATTAGATTTATCTGCTTATCATTTAGCGGTTGCTCAGTACCAAAGTAGACAAAGAAATGCTAATATTAATTGGGTTCATGGTGCGGCTGAATCTACCCAATTACCAGAGGGATCTTTTGACTTAGTTTCTGCCTTTTTATTGTTCCATGAATTGCCCCAAAAACAAGCTAAAGAGATCTTTAAAGAAGCAAGTCGTTTGTTGCGTCCTGGTGGATATTTTACCATGATGGATATGAATCCTCGCGCTGAAGCATTCGGCAAAATGCCTCCCTATGTCTTTACCTTACTGAAGAGTACCGAACCCTATTTAGACGAATATTTCACGTTAGATGTAACCACGGCTTTAATTGATGCAGGATTTAATCCTCCTCAAATTACTTCTATGAGTCCTCGTCATCGAACTATCGTTGCACAAAAACAACAATAGGTAATAAAGATAGAGCACATCGAAACAGTGAATGGGAAATAGGGTTATATTTTTACGATAACTGGGTTCAAATTGATTTGCTTTATGTTTTTTGTTAAGTCTTTCTGTATTGCTGCAAGATATCAGTAGTCTTAGAGAAACTTTACTTTAGCAATTATAATTGTTCTTTAACCATTGACGAAACTCACCAAGTAAAGTGTTTTCTCCCGTTTCCCCCCTTCTTTTGAGAAACCTTAAAATCAGTGATTTAGATAAAATTGGCAAAACCTGAGAAAATTCGTGTTCTTTATAACCGCCTTCTTCTAAACAATAAATAAACAAGTCTTGATCATCAAACCGCCAAATTTCTCCCACTCCTAAAGCTTGATAAATACTTAAGCGATTTAAAGAACTGCTAGTAATATCAATCTCAATGGCTAAATCCGGCGTAGGATCTACCTTAAAATCAAAATTAATTTTACCTCGCATTAAAGCCTCATTTGTGATGTAATAACACTTATCGGGTTCTATTCCTTTTTGTAGATCTTCTCGACTCAGAGTTGTTGAACAAAGACTTAATATGTCTATTCCTAATACCTCCGTTGTTGCTTGTACTAATCTTCCTAAAAAACCTTTATTGATTTCATGTTCTGGTAACGGAGTCATAATTTCGAGGATTCCTTGGTCATAGGTTAATGTCTTGCTAGGATTTTCTCCTAAATCTAAAGCTAACCCTTGATAAGTTTCCCATCGAACTCCGTTTAAGACAGTTGTGGATTCTGGTTTAAGTAAGGTTTTAGTCATCGTATTTTGGTAACTTATAAATATAATTGAAGCAACTCTATTAAGTTTTAGATTATCTAGATTTTTTTTAACCGTTGGGAATTGTCCCGTGATCAATTCTCCTAATAGCAATAACTGCTGGTCGCGGTGGATCATTAGGCTGTTTACTTGGCCAATTAGACCCCAGAGGAACCGTTCTTTCTTGAATGAATTCTTGACCTGATGTAGTCAACAAAGCGAACTGACGAACTTCTGAAGCGAGATCAACACGAGTTCCATTTCTTTCCCCAGGATGTTGTACCGAAAAGAAGAGGGTTTTTTGATCTTGGGTAAACCAGGGGCCGGTCATTTCCACTTCCATCGGACCGATCGCAAAGGGATAAGCGTTACCCTGACTGACTCCCGATAGGGGAAGATACCACACAGCATTATTACCAAATAATCCTACTCGATCTTTGGTGCTTATCGGTTGACCATCTTTAGTCCGACTGCTGATTTCCCGATTTTGGCTACTGGTGGACATATCCGTCACCATCCACAGATTGCCATTGTTATCAAATTCTAAGTTATCGGGGTTAGAAAACCCTAATCCTCCTTCGGCTGGTTCTCCCCCTGCGACGAATAATTCCCACCGAAAGGTCATAGAACTTGAATCATTGTTATCTTCTTGTAGTCGCAAAATCCATCCGAATTCATAATCTGTCTCCCCATTAGGACTTCGGAAAATCTCCGTGTCTGGCCCTCCATCTCCCCCTGGACTACCAGAGGTAAAGGTGACATATAGGGTTCCATCCGGGGTAATTTCTGTGTCTTCAGGCCGCGCTGTACAGGTAATTCCAGCCGCATTTGCTGCAAAATGAGCATCGATTAGGATTGCACCTTGCTTTTCTTGGCTATTCCCTAGGTAAAGATCATTGAGGGTTTTAAATTGTTTTTTAAAGGCAATAATGTCTTTATCTTCGGTGACTTTAATCATTCCCCCTTCGGTTCGATTTGGGTTAGGTAAAGTTACTAAATTTCCTTGGACTTGGGAAGGCAATACAGGATTAATTGTAGTATCAGTATTTAAAGGAATCCATTGACCTGTTCCATCGGGTTTAAATACTGCCCCATAGAGCATTCCTTGTTTCATTAAGCGGGAGTTTTTTTTGTCTTTGGTGTTAGTAATTATTTGGTCAGAAAGAAATTTATAAAGGTGTCCGCCTCGGCGATCGCATCCTGAATAAACGGCAAGTTTTTGTCCTTTAAAAGCTCGAAAAGCTACGGCTTCATGACGATAGCGTCCTAACCAAGTATGTTTAGTTCCATAGTCTGAGGGATTTGTGGGGTCAATTTCTACCATCCAACCATATTTATTCCCTGCTAATCCAAAGACATTCCCACGTCCATCCACTAATTTATTATTAATAACAAAAGGAGTTTGAGAAGGATCTAATGAGGAACCATCAGCCATGACGGGTTCAGGCACTTGATATTGAATATTTTCTTCGGCACTGAGAACCGTTCCCCAAGGAGTTGTACCCCCGGCACAGTTTTGAAATGTTCCGATAATCTTATTCCCTAAATTGTCTTCATAGCCTAGTTTTTTTGCTTTCTCAAATACCGCTACCCCAGGACCAGTAGCTTTTAAATAATTGTCATCTTCTAACCCAGAAATTCCAGTAATCCGGCGATCAACATTAGAATAGGTTCGTTCCCATTTCCCTTGGGAATTTTTAGCAATAGAAATAACCCCCATTCCTTGATCAATTAATCCTTCTTGGGAAATTAACTTAATTTGCTCTTTTAATGGCTCATTATCTGATAATGCAAAGGCATTAATTGTCCCATTTTTGTCTTTTATTTTGGCTCTTACTTCAGTAAAAGGAAGAGATTTACCGATAACTTTTTCGTAGGTATCCATCCAAGTTTTGCCACTAATATATTCAAAATTAATGGTTAACAATCCTTGGTTTGGGCTAGTTTCAATTAAGGATAGATAATCATTGTTATAACCAAAGCGAGACTCTCCAATAGGATCACCCCACATCCCAATAACATCATAGGTAAAGCCTTCAGGTAGAATTACATCGTCAACTAATTCGTAGGTTTTGTACTCTGTTTTTTGTTGTTCATCGCTAAGATTTTCAACATTTAAAGGAATAGCAATTTTCAAAGGATTAAAACTTAATTTATCTAGGGGGTTTGGAGATTGAGCTACTGCACTAGAAGAAATTAAAGATATTTTTCGGATTGGTTGAGATTGGTTGAAGAGAATTGTACCAGTTCCCACCCCTAAAAACAATAAAAAATCTCGTTTTTTCATACTCATAATGTTGTGATTTATCTAATTTCTTTAGATACCTTTTAAATCCAATTGATTTGAAAATCGATTGACTTTTTTTGAGTAAGGTAGGTATGATTAAACCTAAAAACTAAAAAATTTGTAGTCAGGAGTTTAGCCTTAATTATGGAACACTCTCAACCTCTAAAGAGATTACTACGAACCTTGATGTATACCTACCTATTTAATTATATCTGATCAATTAAATGAACTAAACACTTTACCTAAATTTAATATAAAATTAACTTTATATTAAAAACATAATAAGTCTATTTTTGTTGAAGGTTTCAAGTGTCCCTCAACAGACCTAGATAATTAACTTCAGTTTTGTCCAACCACTTACAATATAAATAGGATTTATCCTATAGATAATCATTTATTTTACATAATCAAAAAAATAATTTGTTATTATACTATTACCCTATAGTCGAATATCTTTAATCATCCAATAAACTCATAAGGTTATGAGTCAGACAGAATCTTGGTTTAAAAATAGAGTTTGTATTTTAGCAACCATGCACAAAAAAGAGCAAGTGATGGTTCGGCCACTAGAAGCGCAGTTGCAGATGCAAGTTATTATTCCTCAAGCATTTAATACAGATAGTTTTGGCACTTTTTCTAGAGAAATAAAACGGATGGGAACTCAACTCGAAGCAGCCCGTCTTAAAGCACAACAAGTATTGGAAGTAACGGGGGAGTCATTAGCAGTTACTAGCGAAGGAAGTTTTTTTCCTCATCCGATATTACCTTACTGTGCTTGCGATCGCGAGTTAGTGTTGTTACTTGATAAAACCAATGACATTGAAATTGTTGGAACTGAGATTTCTTTAGAAACTAACTATTCTCATACCTCAGTGAAAACAGTTTCTGAGGCTTTAGCTTTTGCAGAAAAGGCAGGATTTCCATCTCATGGTTTAATTGTAATGGAAAGTCCTAAACCACAAAAAAACGAGATGATTTTTAAGGGAATTGTTACCGAAGAGAAGTTAATTAATGCTGTTACCAAGGTAATGGAATCTTCTCCTAAAAAAACAGCCCATGTTGAAACTGATATGAGGGCAATGTATAATCCTAGCAGAATGAAAGTAATTGCCCAAGCGACCCATAATTTAATTGAAAAGATCCTTAATACTTGTCCTAATTGTAACTGGCCTGGATTCGATATTATCGAAACTATACCAGGATTAACTTGTGAAATTTGTCATTTTCCAACTGATTTAATTAAGTCTGAAATCTATCAATGTAAAAAATGTAATTTTCAACAAACAAAAGATTTTCCTAATGGGGTTAAATTTGCTGACCCAACTTACTGTAATTATTGTAATCCTTAACTAAAGTCTCTCAAATTTCTCTAAGAATACTTGTTGAAGTTGTTTCGTTTAGTGCTATTTTGGTTTATAATTGCTAAAAATTACAAAAATACTTTCTAAAAATATGGCTGATATTGTTGATATTGCGGTAAGTACAGAAGGATTTGAAACATTGGTCACTGCGGTTAAAACAGCTAACTTAGTCGAGGCTTTAAAAGGGGCTGGACCTTTTACGGTTTTTGCCCCTAACGATGCTGCTTTTGCCAAACTTCCCCCAGGAACCATTCAAACTTTAGTACAAAATGTTCCCCAATTAGCAAGAATTTTGACCTATCATGTTGTTTCAGGTAAATTAATGAAAGCTGATTTAGCACAGGTTAATTCAGTGACATCTTTAGAAGGTTCCCCTATTTCCATTGATTGTTCGGACGGATTTGAAGTCAAAAATGCGACAGTTATTGCCGCTGATATTGAAGCTGATAATGGCGTTATTCATGTAATTGATAATGTTATTTTGATGGGGTAACTCAAATATTAGTTATCTATAAATTATCAAGGTAAATCAATCATAAAACTTAGTTTTGTAACGGTTAAAACCATAATATTTTAGCCATAGTTGTTAGAGTGAATTATTGAGTTATTTTCACAAAACTAAATTACCTTGAATCACTTACTGATTATATTATTTTTATGCCAATCAGAAATAATTTATTAGAATTAACTATATCATAGCATTTATCAGAATTTGTAAGCTACACTTATATCAATGACTCATAAATTAAGGGTGGGATCACTTAATTAAGTTTGGTGATAACTGATTCAGCGTCAGCAAATTAGAAAGATTCTATATTGAATTACAAATTTAACTAAGTATTGTTAGGTAATCTCTGAATTATACTCAATACAAGCATTTAAGTATTCTATTTTCGTTCTTACTATTCTATATGTTCGCTCGCATACATACCTATTGCTGATTTCTAGATCAATGATTATGTCTGACTCCAAAAACAAAGATAACTACCTTTATCCTCGCAGTTCCTATCGAGGAAATTTTAAACCAGAAAACTTAGTTTTCAATTCTAATTTGCAGGAATTTGCCCAACGAGTCAGCTATATTTGTAACTTAGAGACGGCTGGAAAAATCTCTCCAGAGCAAGCTTACCACCAAATTAAAGACCTTTGGAAATTACTCAAACATAGTAAACACCAATTGGGAATTGGAGAAGATTCTTCTGATAGAGATAATCCAGATGATGATCCTGCTTCTTCTTAAAAGATATAAGATCATTAAATCATGGGGTGAGCATTGCCCACCCGAGGAAAATGATTAGTTACTTAAATCTAGTGGCATTTCACCTTGAGAAATGCGGGTATTGAACACAGCTGATTGTAAAATCGGGGTACTGGTAACAGAATCATTGGCTAACGTAAACAAAGGATTGGACAAAATTCCCGCAATTGAAGTAGCAATCACTGTCACCACTAACCCCACTTGTAGGGGACGCATTCCAGGTAAATTCCAGCGAATCGGGGGGTAATTTTTCACCGCATCGGACATTTCTTGAGGTTCTTTCACCACCATCATTTTGACCACACGGATATAGTAATAGATAGAAACCACACTGGCCACTAACGCTAAGATTACCAGACCATAAAGTTCAGCTTGCCAACCAGCCCAGAAAATATAAATTTTTCCGAAAAAGCCAGCTAGAGGAGGAATTCCCCCCAAAGACAGTAAGCAGATACTTAACCCCAAAGTGAGTAGGGGATCTTTTTGATAAAGTCCAGCATATTCACTAATTTTATCGGTTCCAGTGCGGAGGGAAAAGAGAATCACTCCCGTAAAAGCCCCTAGGTTCATAAACAGATAAACCAGCAAATAGAACACCATACTAGAGTATCCAGCATCGGTTCCAGCCACTAACCCAATCATGACAAAACCTGCTTGGCCAATGGAAGAATAGGCTAACATCCGCTTCATACTGGTTTGGGCTAAGGCTACCACATTCCCCAGTACCATACTTAGGATAGCTAAAGCCGTAAAGATAAAGTGCCATTGTTCGCCAATTGCCCCAAAAGCAGTTACTAACAGACGAATGGCCAAAGCAAACCCGGCTGCTTTGGAACCTACTGAGAGAAAAGCCACTACAGGGGTTGGGGAACCCTCATAAACATCGGGAGTCCATTGGTGGAAGGGAACCGCAGAAATTTTAAAAGCAATTCCTGCAATGACAAATACTAAAGCGATCGCTAGTCCTAAAGACTGCCCACCCGTAGCATCGGTAATGTTAGCAGAAATGGTATTGAGGTTAGTTTCTCCCCCGGATAACCCATAGAGGAGGGACACGCCATAAAGGAAAATAGCTGAACTAGAAGCCCCAATTAAGAGGTATTTTAAAGCTGCTTCATTGGAACGGGGGTCGCGTTTCATGTACCCTGTCATGAGATAGGAGGAAATACTCAACATCTCTAGGGAAATGAAAATCATCACCAATTCATTAGCCCCACAGAGGAACATTCCTCCTAGGGTAGCCGTTAGCATAATAGCGATAAATTCGGCTAAAGATGTCCCTGTTTGTTCGACGTAGCGAACCGACATCAAAATAGTGACTAGGGTAGATAGGGCAACAATAGCCCGAAAAACAATACTGAGGTTATCCCCATTAAACGATCCTAAAAAGCCGATGGGGGTAGTCGTATCCCAACCGACATAAAGGGCGATGAGGCTGGCAAATAACCCCACAATGGCAGCATAGGGCAGCCAGGTTTTGGAATTACGTCCGAAAATGAGGTCTCCGACTAAAATGACCAAAAGAGTTATGATAACAATTCCTTCTGGCAGAATTGTTCCGGCATTGAGTTGGCTTGCAATGTTACTAGGAAAATCCATAGGTTATGGTGTTAGGAAACAGAGTTTTCAAGAAAAAAAACACCTAAACGTTAAGCGTAAGGGTAGTATCTGGAAGTTTGATCCAGTTGTTATTCCTTTGGATCATAATGGACAGGGGCAATTTCAGGCTAGTCTTTAAGGTAGCGATCGCTTTCAGCGCGTCAGGTTGCGATCGCCCTTTTGGGAAAGAGAACGCCGGAACAGGGAATATTAAAATGCGGATTTTTTCCGACTTGTTGGTAGTGTAATGAGACGATAAATAACAGAGCAAAATTTATCAAAAATTACTGGTAGCTTATCAATTCATGATTAATGATCGAGAATTTCTTTATGGAGCAGCTTTTTTAAGAATTATTAATTTTGGCGTTCGGGTTTCTCTCACCCATCTTTCTCAGATACATTCATCAGTTTACTTACTAGCAACTGATCAGACTACAGCTATTATTCTCTTTAAAATTTCCACTAAACCAACATCAGCATGGTCATTTGTTTTCAGTAGTCAAGAAGAAGAAGGGATTATTAAGCTACAAAATTATTATTCTGATGTTATGCTGTTCATAGGACTAATTTGTCATCGAGATGGTATTTGCTGTTTAAGTAAAAATCAACTTTTCAGTATTTTGGATGATAAGACAATAATTAAAGACCAACGAATCGCTGTGTCAAGAAAGCCTCGTAGTAGTTATCATATAAATGGTATGGGGAAGGTTTCTCTAGACTGTACCATTCCTCAAAGTAATTTTCCTCGGATTCTTTTTGAACCTAATGAATGATATAAAAATGAATCACACACCAATTAAAACTGATGGGTATTGCATTGATAAATTGATTCAGTCCCTTAAGCGTAAAATAGGAATTGAAGCAGCAGAACAATTAAAAGAAACTGCCATCAAAATTGTCCAAAACTGTGTTGATGTTTATGGTGAAAAATTTGGGTATGGGGATGTAGGAGAAAACGGAACCGGAATCGTTAGTCATCCCCATGAAGGGAAAATTCCTGATGATACAACAGGGTTAATGTATGGTAGAATCCAAAGTGGCAAAACTAATACAACTATTGCTACTTTAGCCATCGCTTCTGAAAATAAATTTCGTTGTTTTATTGTATTAACTTCTAATAACACTTGGTTAGGAAAACAAACCGCTTCAAGATTTAATAATCAGCTTAGTCAATGGAATGGTCTTGTTATTTTTAATTGGGAAGACTGGAGAAAAAATCCAGATGATTTTGCTAAAGGAGAAAAAGAACAAGGATGGGATAATCAACCTCTTTATCTTCCTACCTTAATCATTCCTAAAACTAAGTTTATTTTCATGTTTAATTACTCAGAGGGATCTGACGAACCGGAAAATATCTTAGAAAATGGGATATACTGGGAAGATACAGAAGAAATTAAAGAAAATGAATGGCTTTATGCAACGGCACATAATCCAGCATTCGACTTTTTAAATAATCCTGAAGAAGATATCTATACCTTAGCTGATGGTAAGCCATTTCATGATTAAAGGCAAAGTCGTTCTCGTCCAATTTCCTTTTGATGATTTATCCTCTTTATCCTCTAGTAAAGTTCGTCCGGCTGTTTGTTTAACCAATGCTATCGGCAAGTATAATCATCTTAGGTTTTATTCCCAGTAAAATCTCATATCCAATATTAGAAAGTGACTATGTAATTGATATCAGTCATGAAGACTTTATTTTTAGTGGATTACGTAAAGCATCAACCCTAAAATTAGATCACTTAATAACAGTTAAAACCTCAATCATCCAAAGAGAGTTAGGATAACTATCGTCAAAAACTCAAAACATTATTGCAGAAAAACTTTGTCACTTACTTAAAGCTTAGAAACATTGTCTTCTTCAGTTGTCAGTCAAGAGTCATAAGCAATGAGTTATCCTAAATGAAGTAAGGTTACGACAAACGAATGTGTAATGAATAAAGTTGTAGTGGGTTTATCAGGGGGTGTGGATAGTTCCGTTGCTGCTGCTAGTCTTCACCATCAAGGTTATGAAGTCATTGGGTTGACCCTATGGTTAATGAAAGGGAAGGGTCAATGCTGTTCAGAAGGGATGGTAGATGCGGCGTTTATTTGTGAACAGTTGGGCATTTCCCACCATATTGTCGATAGTCGTGATGTATTTCAAGCCAATATTGTTGATTATTTAGTGTCGGGTTATGAGTCGGGTGTTACTCCCCTTCCTTGTTCCCAATGCAATAAAGCGGTCAAATTTGGCCCTATGTTAGATTATGCTAAACAAGAATTAGATTGCGATCGCATTGCCACGGGTCATTATGCTCGGATTCGCTACGATGAAGTTAATCAACGTTATCAATTATTACGGGCAGTTGATCGCAACAAAGATCAGTCTTATTTCCTCTATGATCTTTCTCAAGAGATGTTAGCAGGGACTCTCTTTCCTTTGGGAAATCAAACTAAAGAAGAAACCCGACGTATTGCTAATGAATTTAATTTAAAAACTGCAAGTAAACCCGAAAGTCAAGATTTATGTTTAATTGAAGCCCACGGGTCTATGAAAACTTTTCTTGATCAATATATTACCCAAAAAGAAGGAGATATTGTTGATCTCGACGGCAAAGTATTAGGGAAACATCAAGGGGTTCATCACTACACCATTGGACAACGTAAAGGGTTAGGCATTGCGGCGGCTGAACCGTTATATGTCGTCAAACTTGATCCGATTATGAATCAGGTTATTGTTGCTAACCGCGCTAATGCAGGGCGTTCTGATTGTACTGTCAGTCGTATTAATTGGGTATCCATCCCTGAACCCTCTTCTCCTATTCGGGTAGAAACTCAAATTCGCTATCGTTCCTCTGCGGTTCCAGTTAATGTTATTCCTTTGGATAATCATCGTGTCAAGTTAGTGTTTGATGAGCCTCAATTTGGGATTACTCCAGGTCAAGCGGCAGTTTTATATAATGGAGAAATTGTCTTAGGAGGGGGTATTATTGAGCGATAAAATACACGAATAAACCTTAATTTGAATCAAGGATTTATTTGAGTTATTGAAGGCTAAAGTCTTTACTACAAACTTGGTCTATTTTGTAAATATTAGTTAATTAATAAAATGTTACTAGCCCACAGTAATCATTCTCACCAAAAACCCCACGAAACCGTTAAGCCATCCCCGATTCAAAAGAATCATCAGGAAATTAACGAGTCAGAGGGAAAAATAGAAGAAAAAATCGAACCATCAACGATGACAATTCAGGTACAATCTTCTGCATCTAATCCTTCTAGTATGTTACCAGGGTTAGGGGAATTTATGTTTGTAATGATTATCATAACGCCCATTATTTTGAAGTCAATTAAAACTAAAATGCAATATTAACTTAATTTTAAAAACTTTTTCTTGTCTTTTTTCTAAAAGAGATTAATTATTATTCCTAGATGGTTTTACTTGATAAATCACCTCTTGAACTTGACCAGGTTTCCCCAACTTTTTAGCTTGTTGATGATTAAAAGCAATCAAAACTTGATCAGCATTGGACGCGCGAACCGTTAAACGTTCTTCGGCCATCCAAGTCCGATGGGTTCCTTGGGTAAGAGTCCCTTCAAATGCAGTTTTGCCATCTACCACAACCTTTAACCAAGAATCATCTTTAAGTTGAATACCCACGATAATCGGCTTTTCTGGGGTTTTTTGGCTAGAGTTTGAAGAATTTTGAGAACTAGAAACTTTGACTGATGGAGACTCTATCCTAGATGAATTATAAATACCTTCAGCCTCTAATTCTAAAGCGGTGCGTTTAAGATGATTAGAAATCCCTTCAACAGACAAGATAACAATCGCAATGTAGAGAAAGTAGAGATGAAGAGGACGTAATTGAAGTGTTGGGAACCAAATCTGAAGGCGAGAAGATTGAGAGGACTTGACCACTACATCTGTCGGGAAACGACTGGCTAAAACCTTCCCCTCTAACCCCAAATAATCAGCAAATTTTCTGATTAGACCCCTAATATAGATAGGTTCTGGTAAGTCATCAAGAATACCCTTTTCAAGTGCCTTTAAGAGTCCCACGGAAATCAGAGTATCAGCAGCGATCGCTTCAAGAGATAATCCTTGTTCTTGACGGGTTTGGTGTAATTCATTGCCAATATCAACAAGGATGTTTCGTTGCAATTGTACTGGATCATAAGATGAAGTTTTCCCCCATCGCAGCTTAGATAATAAGGTTTTAATTGGCCTTAAGGCGTAAAAATTGGGCTTACTTGCTGAAACCTCTGGGTCGCTCTGTTCATCTGCCCCCTCTTCCGTCAAAAAATGATTCAGATGTATTTTAGCCACTAGCCGCCGCCAAGACTTGACACTCCTTTGTGAAGAAGAGACATTAGGTTGCTCTATTTCAGGAGGAGAGTCTGACGGTAAATTAACGGAGGACTTTTTCCTAGACATAATGCTCAACTGAGCTTTTGTGATTTTTCTCTGATTGAATTGATGTGAGCTTTCAGAAAACGAATTTCTGAGACTGTGAGCAAACGATGGTGGCCACTGGGCAAACAGGGTTCAGGAGGGTTGTCTAAAGCAATGGAACCCATAGCAGTGCGATGGAGTTGGAGAACATGACAGCCCATCTGTTGTACAATACGGCGGATTTGACGGTTTCTTCCTTCGATTAGAGTCACTTGTAAGCGGGTTTGCTGAGGGCGACGATCAATTACCTTTACCTGGGCTGGTAAGGTCTTTTTGCCCATTAGCATAACACCTTCACGCCATTGTTGTAAGCTTGTTTCTAAGAGATTTCCGCAAATGATAACATCGTAAGTTTTTGGTAAATGATAACGGGGATGGGTTAATTTTAGGGTAAATTGTCCATCATTAGTCAACAGTAAGGCTCCCGTTGAGTTAAAGTCTAGTCTTCCCACTGGATGAATTCCGGTGCCTTGACGAAGTTCTTTTGGGAGTAAATCAAGGACGGTGGGACGATTTTGGGGATCATGACAAGTGGAGACAACCCCTTGAGGTTTATTGAGTAAAATGTAGATCAAATTAGGGCGTTGAGTTGGTTTAATTAGCTTGCCATCTACCTCCAGGCGATCGCGTTCGGGATCAGCCTTTTCTCCTAAGCTGACCCGATGACCGTTGAGTTGTACCCGTCCCGCTAAAATTAATGTTTCAGCTTTTCGACGGGAAGCAATTCCCCACTGGGATAAAATTTTTTGTACCCTTTCTTGCATTACATTTGCCTATCCAAGAATATTATTCCCTTAACTGTTTAATCTTCCAACATTTGATCAATAAAACTGATTTTAAAATCGCTTAAAATCTGGCTAGAGATCAATACATTCAAATTTGATTGATAGCCATTTTATGATTAATTGAGATGTTTTTATTTTAGTTTAAAAAGTAACATTTTTTTTAAGATAAGCTATCTTCTTAAAATTTCATTAATTTCTTGTTTCGTAAAAAATCTTATTGAAAGTAGGGTCAAAAATAAGAATAAGATAGAGAATGGTCTCGATTGATCTTCAAGGGCTGAGCCAAAACAACTCTCAATTATTTTATTTCCCATAAATTGAGACAGCAACCATTAATCAATATTTATCTCATTTTTCGCTTATGTTTCCTATTAATCGCCCTCGCCGTTTGCGCCAAAACTCCCAACTACGCCGCATGGTACGAGAAACAGTTTTGGCGGCTAATGATTTAATTTATCCTTTATTTGCTGTTCCTGGGGAAAAAATCGCCACAGAAGTTAAGTCTATGCCAGGGGTTTATCAACTCTCAGTGGACAAAATTGTTGATGAAGCCAAAGAAGTCTATGATCTCGGAATTCCTGCGATTATTCTTTTTGGGATTCCTGATGCTAAGGATACAGAAGCAACAGGGGCTTGGCATGATCATGGGATTGTTCAACAAGCTGCTACCGCCGTTAAAGAAGCCGTTCCCGATTTGATCGTCATTGCTGATACTTGTTTGTGTGAATATACGAATCATGGTCACTGCGGTTATTTAGAAGTGGGGGACTTAACCGGACGAGTCCTTAATGATCCCACCTTGGAATTACTCAAGAAAACGGCGGTTTCCCAGGCTAAAGCGGGGGCTGATATTATTGCCCCATCAGGGATGATGGATGGCTTTGTCCAAGCCATTCGAGAAGGATTAGATGAGGCGGGATTTATTGATACTCCCATTCTTTCCTATGCCGCTAAATATGCCTCTGCTTACTATGGACCGTTTCGAGATGCGGCGGAATCATCCCCCCAATTTGGCGATCGCCGTACTTATCAAATGGACCCTGGTAACGTTCGAGAAGCCCTCAAAGAAGTAGAATTAGATATCGAAGAAGGGGCGGATATGTTGATGGTTAAACCGGCTTTATCCTACATGGATGTAATCTGGCGCGTTAAAGAAATTACTGACCTTCCTGTAGCCGCTTACAACGTTTCTGGAGAATATTCGATGGTCAAAGCGGCTGCCCTCAATGGTTGGATTGATGAGAAAAAAGTCACCCTAGAAACTCTCACCAGTTTTAAACGGGCAGGGGCGGATTTAATCCTAACTTACCATGCTAAAGATGCGGCACGGTGGCTAGGAGAAGCTTGAGGGGGAGAGAAGGTGATAAGAAGGGAATTCTAACACCGAACACCGAACACCGAACACCTAAAATATCTTGTTAAGCTTAAAATTGAATCAGAATCAAGGAGAAAAACTTGTGACTCGTCAATCCGCCCCTAGTTTACAACCGTTGATTGGTGGTATTCTTGCCGCTTTATTGGTTGTCATTGGCTTTAATTCATTTGTTGTTATTAACCCTGGTCAAGCAGGGGTACTCAGTATTTTAGGAAAAGCTCAAGATGGGGCATTGTTAGAAGGAATACACTTTAAACCCCCCTTAGTTTCCGCCGTAGATGTTTATGATGTAACGGTACAAAAGTTTGAGGTTCCCGCCCAAAGTGCGACTAAAGATTTACAGGATCTCACCGCTAGTTTTGCCATTAATTTCCGTCTTGATCCCGTCCAGGTGGTTCAAATTCGCCGAACACAAGGAACCCTACAAAATATTGTTGCTAAAATTATTGCCCCGCAAACCCAAGAATCGTTTAAAATTGCGGCCGCTAAACGCACGGTAGAACAGTCGATTACCCAACGTAGTGAACTCAAACAAGACTTTGATGATGCCCTTAATGAACGCTTAGCCAAATATGGCATTATTGTGCTTGATACTAGCGTCATTGATCTCAACTTTTCTCCTGAATTTGCTAATGCAGTCGAAGAAAAACAAATTGCTGAACAACGGGCGCAACGGGCTGTTTATATTGCCCAAGAAGCTGAACAAGAAGCCCAAGCTGATGTTAACCGCGCCAAAGGGAAAGCAGAAGCTCAACGCTTGTTAGCTGAAACATTAAAAGCCCAAGGCGGGGAATTGGTTCTTCAAAAAGAAGCGATCGAAGCTTGGAAAGAAGGTGGGGCAAAAATGCCTAATGTCTTAGTAATGGGAGGGGAAAATCAAGGGGGTGTTCCTTTCCTCTTTAATTTAGGAGATGTACAAACTCAATAAGCTTAACTTAAAGCATTTAAACCCATTATTTTGGTAATCAGTTAACGCAATATTGTTGATAGCTGATTACTTTTTTATTAACGATTAAGAAAGAAAAGAAATGACTTGGGAAAGCTATGGTTTTTAGATCGAATGGTTTGGTTGTATGAAGATATGAAAAATAAGAATATTGTCTACCGAAATTGGCTATATTGATTGATAATTGTTGAGCTTGATTGAATATTAGTTTTACTTATAAGTAAACTATATAAATATTTAAAGATTAAAATTAAACCCTTAAAATTTTATTAAATTGCTCTCATGATTTTAAATTTTTCCACAAGGTATTTACAAGGTTTCAGCCATTTGGTATACTGCTGATACAGTGATATTCTGGCACTCTCATAACTATTTTTACTAAGTTAACGGCTAAAACCCTGGTTAGATAACGGAAAAACAAAATACCATAAGTCAGTTACTCCTCAAAAACCTCAATGAGACGGAACTTCTTTTGGATAGAACCAATGTACTGCTATTGACAAAATATTCAAAGAATGGTAACAGTTTTCTTCTAAAATCTGAACTCAGCTATAATAGATGCCACTGCTATATCTTTATATCTTCATCAAACCGTGGCTAAATCAGACTCTTCTGTTAACCTTCTACGCACTCCCCTACATGATCTGATCATTCAACAGAAAGCCAAACTGACGGAATTTTCGGGGTGGGAAATGCCGGTTCAATTTAGCGGACTCAAGCTAGAACATCAAGCAGTCCGTAGCAATGTCGGGATGTTTGATATCTCCCACATGGGTAAATTTGCCCTCCAAGGACCTCAATTACTTTCATCCTTACAGTCCCTTGTCCCCTCAGATTTAGAACGGTTACAGCCAGGACAAGCCCAATACTCTGTACTCCTCAATGGGCAAGGAGGCATTATTGATGACGTTATTGTTTATTACCAGGGAGAAACCGAAACAGGAGAACAAAAAGCCATCATTATCGTGAATGCAGGGACAACCCAAAAAGATAAAACCTGGTTTTTAGAGCATTTAGATAGCAAAACCATTACATTTAAAGACTTATCCCCCAAAAAAGTTTTAATTGCCATTCAAGGACCCCAAACCATCTCCAAATTACAGCCCTTGGTCAAAGAAGATCTCAGTCAGCTTAAGCTATTTGGACATCTAGAAGGAACGGTTTTAGGGAAACCTGCTTTCATTGCGCGGACAGGCTATACAGGAGAAGATGGCTTTGAGGTAATGGTTGATCCAGAGGTAGGACAAGAACTGTGGCGATCGCTATATCAAGCAGGTGTCATTCCCTGCGGGTTAGGGGCGAGGGATACCTTACGGTTAGAAGCAGCCATGTGTCTCTATGGACAGGATATTGATGATCATACTACCCCCCTAGAAGCTGGTTTAGCATGGTTAGTCCACCTTGATACGAAAGGAGAATTCATCGGACGGGACATTCTAGAACAACAGAAAGCCCAAAAAGTTAACCGTCGTCTGGTGGGGTTAGAGATGGAAGGACGACATATTGCCCGTCATGGTTATCGAGTGGTGTCAAACGGCAAAATTGTTGGGGAAATTACCAGTGGAACCTTATCCCCTACTTTAGAAAAAGCGATCGCCCTAGCGTATGTTCCCCGTGATCTCAGCAAAGTAGGAACCACCCTTGAGATAGAAATTCGGGGGAAATTGTATCGGACAAAAGTTGTTAAAAAGCCTTTTTATCGGTCTCCTAATCGACCTTAGAGACTATTTGCCAATAATAACTCCGAACTCCGAACTCCGAACTCCGAACTCCGATTAAAAGGTTTCTTGTTCACAAGCCCCAATACTAACCCAGGTACTTGAACCATCAGCCCAATGTTCTTTTTTCCAAATAGGAGCATTATGTTTCAATGTATCTATAGCATAGCGGCAAGCTTCAAAGGCTTCAGCACGGTGGGGACATCCGACAGCGACTAAAACGCTAATTTCTCCTATCTGTAATTGTCCAATTCGATGATGAATTACCACACGGTTTGTATCAGTCCATTGTTGACGAATATTGGCCCCAATTTGACGGAAAATTTCTATGGCCATGGGTTCATAAGCTTGGTATTCTAAATAACGAACCGCTTTCCCCTCAGTTTGTTGTCTTACGGTTCCACTCATCAAAACAATTGCCCCATTAGCGGGGTCATTTGCTAGAGTATAAACTTCATCTAAAGATAGAGGCGCGAACATAATTTTCAAACTATCTTGGGGATGGATTGAACGTTCAGCAGGAATGGCACTGATATTAAGATTCATCATAATTTCATGATTTCATAATTAAGTTTTATTTTTAAATTATAGTTAATTAAAGGCAGCAAATTTTTTAAAGCTAGAATGAAACAATAAACAAACACCTATCTTTGTATATATTATGTTAACTCAAACCGACTATACTTTATGGATATCATTGTTATTAATTGATTGAATTTGAATGTGATGGAATAGCTCTTAATGAGATTGAATTGAAGCTAATATAGAAAAATTCATTGATACTAATCTGTAAAGTGCATTACATTTCGTCAATATACCAGTTAAGATTAAGCTTTAAAACGTAAAAGAAAAATATGATATAATTATACAGTATAGCTCTTTTTACATCTTTGTTATAAATATGAAAAATTCATTATTTACTATTGGTTATTCTAGCTTGGATATCGAATCTTTTATCTCTCAATTAATCAAACATAAGATAACAGCATTAGCTGATGTAAGATCATTTCCTTATAGTAAATATAAACCAGAATTTAATGAAAATAACTTAAAAAATAGTTTGTCTAATTTTAATATTAAGTATGTGTTCTTGGGTAAAGAATTAGGTGCAAGACCTAAAGACAAAATTTAGCACCATCAGAAAATGAGAAGCATATACAATTAGATTTATTTAATAGTTTACCCAATCAAATAGTTTTTCAACCCTTATCGTTAGAAGAAGCGTTAAAAGAAGCTTATAATAGGCAAGGAGATAAATTGCTTACGTAGAGAAAACCTATGCAAAAAAACATTAATTTATCGACTATTGGCTTTACAAAAAAAACAGCCCAAGAATTTTTTGAGTTACTCCAAAAATCTAAAGTCAAACGAATTATTGACACTCGATTGAAAATATTTCTCAACTTTCAGGATTTGCTAAAAAGAAAGATCTACAATATTTCCTCAAAAAAATTGCTAATATTGATTATATTCATTTGTTAGATTTAGCTCCAACGAAAGAGATTTTAGATGAGTATAAAAAAAAGAAAGGAGAATGGTCAATTAATACTTTTACTGATATCTTGCACCAGTACATAAAAACTCAACAAGAAACTAAAGAAAATAAATTCTCAAGCAGTTACAGTCAAAATAAACTCTGTTCATATCCCCCTGAAGGTGCAAGATGTGAGTTTACCTTCTTTAGTTGCCGTAATTCCGTTTAAATAACGCAATACTTACCTTAGTATTGTCATAAAAATAAAAATGATAATCATTCTCATAAAAAAGCCATCAAAAACCATGGGAAAATAACTTGAAGATGAGATCCCGCACCAGACTAACTAATGTTAAACGAGGTGTGAGATCCCAGTAAAATCCAAAATTGAGATTAAACGACAATTAACTCAGCGTGACAACCCAAGTTAGTGATCGCTTGTTGAATTTCCGATTCATAGATAGGATTCATCACAATCACAACATCAGGTTGATACTGTTTTAAGAAGTCTGGGGAAACAATTTGTTGTCCACTTCCAGCAACATACATTCCTTGTTTACGGGGATTAACATCCACCGCATAGGCGATCGCCCCTTGATCTTTAAGGAGATTTAAGAAGGTCACGCCCTTAGATCCAGCCCCCCAGATGACAGCTTTTTTCCCTTTTTGAGACAATTCTTTGAGTTTTTCCGTCCAGATATTAACTAAAGCCTCAAACCTAGCCCTAAAAATAGTAATCTCTTTTGATAAAGACTCAATCTCTTGTTGAAACTTATGGTTAGGAGGACGATAGGCGTTAGTTGGCAAAGCTTCAAGACAGATAAACTGTCCGCCAAACACCTCTGTTACCTCCAGGGGAGTAAATCCATAACCAGAGAAAGTGTGTTCTAAAGAAGCAGGGACAAAATAACAGCAGTGTTCATAGATAATGTCCCAAATTCCCAGATGGCGAAAAGTGTATAGTGCATTAGGAACTTCAAAAAAGACCATCGTATTGAGGCGATCGCCGATAGCCTTTCTTAGGGGTTCGAGTAAATCGGCGGGGTTGAGGATATGTTCTAGGGTATGACGACAAGCAATGAAATCGGCTCGATAGTCTTTATATTTATCTGAGTAGTAATCTTGAATAAATTGGACTTCTTGGGTGATTGATTGGTGTTCCGATCTAGAGACATAAGTCGGATCGAAGCCAACCCCCCGATTATTGCCCAGTTCGCACAAAGAAATCAAAAAATCTCCCTTACCGCAACCAATTTCGATAATATCCTTATCCTTAAGTTGGTAGCGTTCTACTAAGTCATTAGCCAAAGATTGGGCATATTGCTGAAATCTCGGAGAATAGTGCAGAGAGTTCTCATAATCTTGATCATAGTCTAACTTAGCTGAGTCAAAAGCGATATTAGTAACCATTCCCGTTTTTCTGTCGAAAGCAAGTCTGATATCTCCTTTAGGACAATTTCGGGCTGCTTCAGGCGATCGCCACAGAAGATTGCAATAAACGGGAACATCTAACATTTCAAAAAATATCTCTAAATCGGTAGAGAGATTAAAGGTATTTACTTGTTGATAAAAAGGATTCATTGGGGTGAGTTAACCTAGGATAAAGGACAAAAAAATGTCTAAAAACACTCAATAAAGTTAGTCTTCAGACCTAAATAAACAACTCTGTATTAAGAAAAAAAAAGACAGCAAAATTTGCTGCCCGAATATTTTGGGGATGTTTAAAAAATTTTATGAAGCGATCAAACCTTAGATACGACTACCTATTTATCTGCATCAACTTAAGTAACGGAGATAATTCTTTGACCAAGCTCTTGTAACTCCTTATCTGCAAGGATTTTTTCAAGTAAATGAGATTCAGAATCATTGAGAAGTTTTTTGCGATTAAGTACATCCATTTTTTGATTTTTTCCATTATATTCCGTTCCATCAAACGAACTTCCAAGTCCTATTTGTGAGACTTGAGAAAAGCCAATATCCGTAAACTCAAGATTTAATTTTTGGCTAATACTCTGCCGATAGTGCTGCTCAGAAAACCAGGAATTAAAGTAAATGCACACTTTATTTTCTAGATGGTTAGTCAATCCGAGGTATTCTCGAGCGTGACTCTTCCAAAGTTTCAAAACCCGATCCATCGCTGGGCCAGTATCTCTAGGATAAGCTGGATTTTCGCCCGATGAGGCTTTCCTAATTCGGCTTGAAAACAGATTGAAAGGATCACGCAAAATTAAGATATTGCTGACATCACACGGGACATTGAGAAGAAGACTAACATCGAGTTCATGATCTTCGAGACTGATTATTAGAGAGTGGTTTTGTAGAGCGAACTTCTTGAGAAAAAAAGCAAATAGTTCATTTTCTTTAAAAAAGTGATCCTTAACAATTTTAGGAAGAAGTTTTCTTTGAAGCCATAGCATAAAGTCTTCTGGTGGTGGGATAGTTTTCTCTCCTGCCAATATGGGAGCAATAGGAAGAACATTATTCAAGAAAATGAAGCGATCATGAGCTTTTAGCCAATTAATGATGGCGTGATTTCCGCTTCTTTTCATTCCATGAATAAAAATTAATCTTTTCAATGATTTTATCCTCACAAAATGTTAATCAATTAGTCGTGTTTTCATAGATCACGACTCTCTTGTGTTTCCAACCAATGGAAATAACATCAAGATCAACATCTACCAGTTGAGTCCCGTCATGATGTTCATCGGAAATTTTGGGTAGAAACCCCGTTTTTGGCTACCAATAACAAAGTCATTCACCCCATTACTATCAACATCTAAAACCAAGTTGGCTGTCTGTTGCTTTGACCTTCCTGAGGGAGGTATTTCTCCTTTTTGGCTTGAAAAATGAGTCCAATTTAAGTTGACAGAGGTAGAGGGAGAAGGAGGGAGAGAAGGGGTACAGGCGGTTATTCCCCAGGAAATCAGTGATAGAAAAATCAAAATTTGATTAAGGGGAATTCGGTTAAATATGAGATTTTTTTTTTGCAAACACCTAACCCCTAAAATAGTGATAAACATTGTCAGAGACATAATTGCCAAACTTATTAAGATGTTTTCTAACCTTATATTTCTATTACTTCCAGTAGCTAAAATTATTTCTAAAAGTAAAACAGGTAAAAACAGTCCCTGACAGAGCAATAAAATTTGCAATAAAAATCTTCCGCGCCAGATTATTTGTATTAATCCTAATAAACCTCCTAAAGGAATAAAAACAACTCCATAGTATAAAAATCTAGATAGAAGTTTTAACTCATAAGCTTTAGGTGGAAAAATGGAACTTAAAATTGTTGCTATTGGGGTTATTTCTAAAGCATAATAATTATCAATTTTGTCTATATAAATTTGAAGTAATGACTTAGCATAAGTGATCACTAAATGATGGGTTTTCGTATCAGCAAAAATACCATGTATAATGAGTTCAGGTTTATTGCCATTTTCTCCAGTGATAGGTGTTCGTAATCGAAAGATTAGGTTAGAATTTTCCTGACCAATAGTAAAATTACGTTGATAGGGATCTCCTGATAGTGAAATAATTCGAGCCGGACCTGTTTGGTCTTTATTCAGGGTAGCAACCTTAGTAATTAGGGTAAATTCAGAAGTTTCTCGAATTTTTTGGGTCAAAGAATTAGCAGGTATTTGAGTTGTTAGCCAATGATTAGGAGTGATAACAACTTGACTTCCTTCTTGAGACTTTTTGAACTTTCCTTGCCAAGATAGATTAGGTAAATGACCAGTTTTATCCCGATAACTATTTTCTTGATTATTGAACTCATAGGAAGCGATTAAAGAATGTCTAAAATTCTCTTGAAACCTAGAAAAATTACCCAACAAAACCTGTAAAACTTCTGCTTGTGGAATAGCCTTGTTAGTTATATAAAGATTTGAGATAGAGCCTTTCCAGGGACGGTTTTCTGTAGTTTCATTTCCCAATAATAAGGGAAAATCAGAATTCCAATTGTCAAGGCTACTAACAACCGATAAAGGCATAGAAAGAAGAAAAATTACGATAGTATAGCCAATAAAGCAAACAGTCAATACCTTTATAGAAAGGACGTTATAGAAAGGATTTAATACTATCAAATTTAATACATAAAAGCTTAAAAACCCCAGATCTCCTCCCAAACTATTAGACACTAGATCACTAATACTAGACGTTCTTGAAGGAAGAAATATCTGTAGAGTTTCTACCGTCAGGGATAAGCTAAAACTAGCTAATAAGATTATGATTAGTTTGTTGATAACTTTCAGGTTTGTTCTGGATAATGAATAAGTTAAACTGAAACCAAAAGGAACAAATAAGATAATATTGACAAAAATGTCAAGAGAATTACTAGATAATTGGAAATAGTTAAAAAGATATTTTAGAGAAAAACCAGGTTGAGAGGAAAAATTCAATGGGTAAAGAGTCATAAATAGCACTAAAAAAATGCTAAGAGAGACTATTGTTACTCTTTGAATAATATTCATTATATCAAAATATTTTAAACGCTTGTGTAAATTCATGGCCTGGGTTTTGAAGCTTTTTTTATTTAAGTCAGCTTAAATAATAACAAGTTTATTTTTTTATAAAATTAATTCCGAAATAATTATATTTTCCTGGTAATAATATCTTTTTCCATTTATCTAACTTGATAATAAGTTTAATAACTGATAGATAACAACCTAATTTCTGACGTATATTCAAGGGTGCTTTTTCAGTAGCGTAGAAGTAAGCAATTAATGCTTCTAATTGAAAGGGAATTATTCTTTTAGAGTAAGGATCAATCCAAATAGCCTTATCATCTACCGTCATATTCGTTGCTTGTTCACGATGACATCTACGGAAAAATAGAGGTTGGTTAATTTCTTGAAACTGACCTAATAAACTTAATTCAGCTAAGAGAACTTTATCTGACCCAAAATATTTACCAATGAGGGAAGTTTTACCCAGCATTTCTCGACGCATTACCCCGAAGATTTCAAAACACCAAACCGCCTTAGTTAAGATCTCATCAAAGCGTTTTTGCGGTTCTAAAAAGTTAGTCTGTCCTAAAGATTTATAGGAAACATTAAGCCAATTTCCATCTTTATTGATCAGTTTTGTTTTAGGATAACAAAGAACCACTGAATCCTCTTTTTCTAAAACTTCAACACAGACAGAAATCAAACTGGGAGCGCAGATATCATCATGAGCAGCCCATTTAAAATATTTACCCTTAGATAACTCAAAGACACGGTTAAAGTTCCTGGCAGCACCAATGTTTTCTGGATTACGATAATAACGAATACGCTGATCTTTTTTAGTATATTCTCGGCAAATTTTTTCTGTATTATCAGTTGAAGCATTATCTGAAATAATTAACTCAAAATTCTCAAAAGTTTGCTTTAAAAGAGAATCTAAAGCATCTCTCAGAAACTGTTCACCGTTATAAACAGGTAATCCAATACTGACAAGAGGTTGATTATTATTCATTTTAATCCCTTGGATAATAGTATTCGTATACATTGGAATTTTTAGCCCTAAAGGGCTTACTACAAATCTTGGTTTATTTTGACAATTAAGTTTAATTAAAAAAAGTTGATAGTCAGGGCTTTACCATCGATTAAACTAGGATGTTTAGCCCTAAAGGGCTTACTACAAATCTTCGTTGATTTTGGCAATTAAGTTTAATTAAAAAAAGTTCGTAGTCACGGCTTGATCTCTCGATCATAAAACCTATGGTTATTTTTGCTAATCTACTTAGGAAAGATTTAGCAAACTCGATAAAAATCTTGATACCATTGAACAAACTGTCTAATCCCTTGGATAATAGTAGTAGTTGGTTTAAATCCAAAATCATTAACTAATTCATCTACATCAGCGTAAGTAGATAAAACATCGCCAGGTTGCATCGGTAAGAAATTTTGAACAGCCTTTTTACTTAAAGCTATTTCGATCGCTTCAATAAATTCCTTTAATTCTATGGGATTATTATTACCAAGATTATAAATTTTATAAGGAGGTTGATTAATGCTATCTTTGGGGGGCTTTGGAATAATCCTGATTATCGCTTCAATGATATCATCAATGTAAGTAAAATCCCGCTTCATTTTGCCATAATTATAAACATCAATTGGTTGATTATTAGTGATTGCCCGAACGAATTTAAAATAAGCCATATCGGGTCTTCCCCAAGGACCATATACCGTAAAAAACCGTAACCCAGTGGTAGGAATTTGATATAAATGGCTGTAAGCATGAGCCATTAATTCGTTGGCTTTTTTAGTGGCTGCATACAGAGAAATAGGTTGATCGACATTATCAGTAACCGCAAAAGGAACCTTTTTATTAGCCCCATAAACTGAACTAGAAGACGCAAAAACTAAATGGTTAACGTTCTGGTAACGACAGCCTTCTAAAATATTGCCAAAACCCACTAAATTACTATCAATATAAGCCTGGGGATTTTCTAAGGAATAACGAACACCAGCCTGGGCAGCTAAATGAACTACATAATCAAAATGATGTTCTTGAAACAGTTGATTAACTAAAGCGCGATCGCTAATGTCTAAACACTTAAAAGTAAAGCTTTTTTGAGGTAATAATTGCTCTAGACGAGCTTGTTTAAGGGTAACATCATAATAATTATTAAGATTATCGACACCATAGACTTGATTTTCTTGTGTCAATAATCTTTGTGCTAAATGGTAGCCAATAAACCCAGCCACCCCAGTCAGTAAAATTTTCATAAAATGTGGTATTGATTCGTAAAATATCGAAGATATTAGTCCTGATGAATTTGGTCAGCCATGCAGTACTTGGTCATAAAATTTTATCAGTTGATGATAATTTTTCTGAGCTGTATATTTAGTTTCAAACTCTAGTCTTGCAGCTTGACGCATTTGATCACGTTCACTGTCATGATTTAAAAGCCATTCTATTTTAGCGGTTAAATCTGTCGAATCTTTGGGGTCAAAAAGAAGTCCAGTACGACCGTGGTCAACTAACTCGGCGATCGCCCCAATATCAGACGCAATAACAGGAGTTCCTTTCGCAAAGGCTTCGATCGCTACTCGACCAAAGGTTTCATACCATTGTGAAGGAAACACTAAAAACATGGCTTGTCCCATCAATGCGTGAACGTCTGTCAATGAGCGACGGCCTAACCATTCCACATGAGGAAATTTTTGACTAGCCTCTACTACCAGGTTAGCCAAAGGACCATCCCCAACAATTTTTAGGGGAACATTCGCATTAAGCTGAGTCCAAGCATCGAGGAGGACATCAAGTCCCTTTTCTACCGAGAGTCGGCCAACAAAAAGACCATAGCCTCCAGTTCCTTCTCCTACGCCAGGATCATGATGAATAAAATTCGGTTTAACCACAATTTTTTCCCCAGGCCATCCCGCCTCAATAAATTTTTGTCGTGCAAACTTGCTCAGGGAAATCAATAAATTAACTTGTTTGTGCCAAGTTTGTAAGGTGCGGTGTACGGTAAGCATCGCGGCAGTGACACCGGTAGCCCCTCGGTTTTGTCGATAACAACCATGAGCAATGCCTGGCCAAGGAACAAACTTTCCTAAGCAGTCTTCACAGACTTGTCCCTCTCGAAAAAACAGTCCATTGGGACATAGTAGGCGATAGTTTCGCAGAGTCTGAATAACAGGAACTCCCTCAGCTTGGGCAGCATAATACACTGAGGGAGAAATTAACGGGAAAAAATTCTGGACATGAATGAGATCCTTGGGGTTTTGCTTTAGTTGTTGTCGAACAGTTTGGTAAGCGTGTTGAGACCAGATGGTATTGACAGCTAAATTAATGGGATGAAAGTCTCTTAATTGGTGATTGTGTTCATGATAGACCTCAACTTGATGTCCCATTTCTTTTAACAGAGACTCTTCTGCCTCTCGTGATTCATCTTCACCCCCACGAATTTGATAACTATTATGAATACTTAGGATACGCATGAACCTTGTACCTCATGGATAATTAGTCCTGATAAAACACATTAAATAGAAGAAAAATATTAAAGTTTTTTAAAAGATTTTAGTGTGTTAGGAGTCCGATCATCATGATATTCCAGACGATTGTAATTGTTGGCAGCAAAATGAAGTTGTAGAAAAAGTCTGGGCTGGCTTTTAGGAACCATTCCTTTATGAAAACAAAAGGTATCTTCAATAAATCCGAATCCTGCCTTTCCTATGAGCCAAGTCAATTTTTCTTCCCCATAAAACTTAACTAATTTTTGCTCTGATTGTATGCGAGTAAAATAATTTAAAATATGAAATATTGACTTTTTTGTGTGACTACCACGAATACAGATATGAGGCCCACTATTCACCGTGACATCACTCAGGTAAAAACAGAATCTCAAGCTAGAATAATCATCTAAATCGTAGTGAAAGTAGCTAAACTGTTGTTGATCTGAATCATAAGGATTACCTTGAATTGGAAAAGTCCAATAGAGACTAGCCCCGACATATTTAGCTGTGGTTCCGATATATTGATTAGCAATTTGTCTTATTTTTTGATCATTGACTAATTTCGAAATAGCAGGACAACATCGACTAACATTAAAGTATCGTGCAACATAAAATGGTTTCTTATAAATCTTATCAACTTTATCTTTTTCTGAAATATTAAATCCCAGATTAACTCGACCGCCAGCAAAACAATCATGAGATTTCACATAATTCTGTAGCTCTTTTAAAATATTTTCTGGTAGCCAAAGGCCAACAAAAACACTATCTTTTTTGAGAATTTTAAGGACTTTTGTTGTATCTAAGTTAGAGAATAATGAGTCTATATTGGTATTAGATGTTTCGGGGTAATTACAAGAGCGTTGTGATAATTGGGTATAAACAAATCGTATGAGAGGAAATCTTCCTAGGATAAATACCGTTAGCCATTTAGGTTTTTCCATGATGGCCTTGAGAACGTAAAGTATTTTACGTTGGAATTCCGCCTTATTGTCCTTGAAATCAAGAGAGTTTTGGGGCATTTTTTTAAACATAATCTTAGTAACTAATGTACAGAGGCATTCGTCCATTGGATGCTGGTAAATCTCGTGTTAAAAATTCCTTAGTTACGCCGTTTTGTTTTTCTAGAATCTGAGTCTGATAGGGTTTGCCTTTATTGCGATAAACTAGACTCATCTGGCAATCTTCACAGATAAATGCGGGTGCCGGTCCAATACGTTCTCGATTTTTGTAAAGGAGTCCCCCAAAGACTTCTGTGCGTCCTCCCTCATAGGTTCCAATGATAGTACGGTCTTTTTCTGTTTTGAGTCCCAAGATCCACAAATCACTGCCTTTATTGACGATATGGGGGTTATCTTTGTAGCTTTCCGTATTGATCTGTCTGACCCAAACTTTTTGACGGTCAAAAACAAAGGGAGTTGCCACCAAGTCCTCGATAAATACTTTGCCGCCAGGAACTGTATTGATGTAGCTACCACTTCCGAGTAACAAAGTTCGTTTAGAAGCGTGTTCGACCCAGTAACTGCTTTTGTTGCCGTAATTACCCTGTATATCGACAGCGACAGCATCATATTTGCCATCTTTTAGGATAAATCCTGGCTTATTAGGGACGTTAAAAACTAACCTGGCGTTCAGACCGAAGATTCGACGCACATTACCACGAATGATAATAGTTTGTTCGGATTGATAATTACCCGTCGGCAGATAAATGGTTTCCCCACCTGAGTCAATAGCTTGTTGTATCGCTAGACCATCATCTTTTTTATCGTTGGGTTTTGCCCCAAACTCAGTCACATTTACCCAAGTTTTCGGGTCGCCATAAGGAATGTTGGGGGGGTCTTCAATAGGTAATCCTAGGGATGTTTGCTTACTCGAAAACAAGCTAGAGATAGAATCTGAAACAAACTCATCAACCTTTGACTCTTTGACCTGTCGCTTGTTACCAGCTTGATTATCGATCGCAATTTTGTATCCCTGGGTTTTGATATTGCGTGCAAATAGTACCCCCTCACCGTGGTTGATGATCGCAGGAGAATCGGGCTTTCCCCCAGTTAATTGGGCATCAATTAGGGTCATTAAAGCCATTTTTCCTTGATTGATCACGACTGGGACACGATTGATACTTTTCAGGTCACGGATAGCCACCGTATTCCAAGAATTGAGAAATCCTACCTTTGTTTGGTTTGTCAGTAGGATGTGTTCAAAGGTCATGCTGTATTGATCGTGCTTAATAAAAATCCCTGTGTCAAAACCGTCAATAGAGACATTTTGAATCAGTCCCGGGCCTGGCCATGGCATATCCATCATTAAGCCTGTATGGCCGCGCTTACGACGATCGCTTGAACGAATGGCGACGTTAAAAACCCCACCACCGTTGTTGGTATGGAACCCTACGGCGATCGCCCCTGGATTACCTTGGCCGATATCAACTGTCACATTGTGTAAATTTTGGAAAAAATTTTGTCCCCCATGACCAAATTCAATTTTTAGGACTTTCTTGGGATTCTTAGAATCTTGAAATCCCTGACAGTTATCTTTTAACTTAATGATCACCCCCTCACGACTTTCTCCTCGAACATCTTTCTTTTTATCTCCCCACTCTAGGGTATTGCTAACTAAGTAAGTCCCATTAGGAAGATAAATCGAGCGAATTGCCCCTCTTTTGTCTTGTTTATTGCGACCTAAAACTTCCCTTAACGCTTCAGTATCATCCGTAATGCCATCACCTTTAGCCCCAAAGTCTTTAACGTTAACATAACCCGAATCTGGCGGTAGTTTCACCGATTTATCAGGAAATTGTACGGGTTGTGGAGAAGATTGAGCGACAAAATCGGGATGAATCAGCTGAATTTTTGCCCAGTTATTCAATAGCAGTATTAATATTGCCGAAAGGATCACGACAAATAGCCACTTTAGTTTGAGTTTCATAGATGATTATT
This sequence comes from unicellular cyanobacterium SU2, assembly GCA_002110465.1. Taxonomy (GTDB): domain Bacteria; phylum Cyanobacteriota; class Cyanobacteriia; order Cyanobacteriales; family Microcystaceae; genus Rippkaea. The sequence continues at coordinate 53,176 of NEED01000001.1, forward strand.
GGTTACTAATAATTACTTCTTGATTGTTAACACCCGACCATCTCGCTTAACAGTTTGCTCAAAAAAATAACCCCCAGCCTTTACGGTTAACGTGCCATCTTTCCATCCTAATTTGACAGGACTTTCTGTTTGTGGATTTGCCCCTGAGTAAACGGCCCATTGTTGATCCCACCTTCGTGGTACACCATCTCGTCTAACAACAGGCAAAGCAGCCTTATTGTAGGTCATGTCTAAGGTGCGATCGCTCGAACCTATCAGTTTGATTTGACCTTGGGAAAGACGGGATAGATCTAGTTGACCTTTCGATTGAACGGCTTGTTTAAACGTTTCTAAATCTCCATAATCGTTTTTTTCACCGACTTCTAGGGCAAATCCTACATAGGGAGTGGATTTATTGCGAGGATTTGAGCTTAATACACTCTCCTGGTAATATTTCGAGCAACGTTTATTACAGGGCAGTTGGGTCAGATTAACTACAACAGGTTGGTTAAGATTAATGGGACGAACCGCAATATAAGTCTGTTCAAAAGGAAAAAACCAAATATTTTGTTCAAATTCTGGGGTAACGGTCTCAGGAATCTGAAAAAACACCGGCTTAGCTACATTAGGTTGCAACCAGATCAATAGGTTACGATTTTGACTCATTTGAACACCAGAAATATATCGGTGAAATTGTGTTGAACCATTCGCTAAAAAATAATCTACCCCACGGTTGCTATTTTCAGCCAACAACTTGAAAGGAACACCCCCAGGTTTCCCCGTATTGACCACACTACCTAAATAAAAATGACGACCAAAATAGAGGGTTTCATAAAAGACAGGGGCTTCGTCATTACCAGGTTTCCAACTGTCAAAATGGGGCTTAGTATTCCACAACTCAACCGGACGAGGAAAGTTCTTATGTGCCAGGCCAACTAAAGCCAAGGGAGGGCGATAAGTGCTAGTAACGGTGTGAATATCATCGTAGCGTGGGTTAGGGTCTGGGAGGGGAGAATCACCAAAATAAAGATACAACGGATGGGATGCACTCGACCCAAAAACATGGGAAGCACCGCCAAAATCTCGCAGGGTAGGACCGCCGAACCCGCCATGATAATACTTTAAGGCTCCCGACATGACTAGCCAATCCAAAGCCGCTTTAGCTAATAAGCGAACATCAGGATCTTTAGCAAAATCGTACAAATTCAGGAACGGTGTGAGGGTGTGGGGAAGATAATTTTCCGAGTCCCATTCTCCCATTCCCACTTGGTAAAGTTGCCAGACAAAGTGACGCAGCTTATCTTTATAAATCAGGCGGGTCATCTCGTTACCAGTTTCTTCAGCCATCAGATAAACAGACGTATCTCTCATAGCTCGTAGATTGGGGGTGTTGCGTCCATCTACCCAACTTCCACGGACATCAGGACCCCACTCTTCTTTGACTCCAATTCCCCCCTTACCGCGTCCGTGTAGAGGATGGGGACGGGTGTTAAGTTTTCGTTCCTTTTCTTCTTGTTTTTGCCAAGGGCGATCGCTCCAAGGTTGCCACCAATCAAGCCATTTGGCTTGATCTTGCCCAAAATTTCGACCGGTCAGTTCACGGAGCATTTGGGCAACATGAGGGCGTACTATTAAGTCAGGACTATCTAAGGCATGAATTAGCTCGAAGCGAGGAAGGGGGTCTGATTCAGTCCAGATTTTTGCCCCACGCCACATACGCTGACGATAGGTGGGTGTTAGCCAGTCTCCAAAGAGGAAGTATTTACGAATTTGTTGTTTGAGGGTGAAACACCAATAGTAATCGATTCCTTCGGTATGAGCGTGGTCTGTTGCCCCTTGTTCATCTTCAGCTTGAAGTAAGGCCATTGCCCGTGATCGATCATTCCCTGCGATCACTGTTGCCATGAGTTCAGCGTAGGTACGCTTTTCTCGATCATTGTTGGTCTCCACTTGATAGAAAGAGTCAAATTTTTGAAAATACCCATAGGCTCGCTTCCAAAAAGCATCTTCTAATTCCTGCGGCCACGGCGGATTGAGCCAATCGGTTGCTGCATTAGTTGAGCGTAATTCTTCGACAGTGCGTCGAATATTATAGGATTTCTCGGACTCATGAGATAAGCTTAATTTCTGCTCGGTCACTGAGCTTGCCGAAGTGCTGCCATTAACGTTAGAGGGGTTGACTTCAACTGATACCCAAATTAAACTCACCAAAAAGAGGGTCAGACTCCCAATTTTTTTATAAATGCGTCTCATATCTATCAAAAGGAATTGAATATATCCGTTTGTTTTGCTTTTTTTGATCAACTTGAGTGTGATGTTCTTGCCATCGAAGACCAATAATCATTGCCACATAAAGCATATACCCAGGTTCTTCCATCTGAGACATGATAAGACCAAAGACAAAGACCGTCAGGACAAAAAATCGAGAAACATCATCATAGCAAAGCCGACACCAAACCACGTACCAAATATAGATGAATGATCCAAGTCCGAGAAACCCCAAATCTCCCCAGATCCCTGCCCAACCAAATAAAGGAGAAAACATACTTGATTGATCCCCGAGCCAACTTTGTGCTACTGCTTTCCAAACTTCTCTACTAGCTTGATGAACTGTCGCCCCTAAAGGTTCAAGTAAATTCCAATAGTTGTTTAACATCCAACCTCCCAATCGTCCAACGGTATGACCAGGGCCGATACCTAATAAAGGATCTAAAGGAGAATCATAATAAGTTGGGACAATTCTAAATGTTGCTGTTTTGAGCAGAGTCGCTTCACCATCAGGACCGTAAATTTCTGGCCTTGCCCAGGTGAGAAACCCTCCTAGGGCTGGTATATTATAGATTGCCCAATATAGAGTACCACCGAGCACCACGACGATTGCTGAATACTTAACCACCTCCTCGACTCTTTTAAATTTAGTCAAGACCAACAGTCCACCTGCTACTAAAAAGACAAAAAGCACTTGTTTAGCATCAGCCATATTCATATGCCAAAAAGTAACCAACGCCACGATAGAACGCAACCAAACAGGAACATTGGTAATGTTGACCAGATAATAGATGCCAAAGGTTAAGGAAACAGACGCACTCACCACGTGACCTGCTCCTGACCAGTAAAAAGCTCCTTGTATATAGTCAGGATTAGGATTACCCATCCCCAAAACATAAGCTTGAATATAGGCAAAAATAAGATTAAAAAAAGAAGTTAGGACGATATAGGTGCGGAACTGTTGGCATTTTTCTGGAGTCAAAGAAACACCAACGATAGCAACCAATAACAGAAAATGCTCGCAGAACAGTAAAAAATTAAAGAAAGCATTGATCGTTCCTGCATTATTGAGAAGCGCGCTAGCAATATTAACACCGAAAAATATAGTTAAGGCGATTACTAATTCTTTAACAATTATAATTTGCTTTTTGTCTTTAACCTTCGTTTTGATTAGCGTTAAAAAGAAAACACCAGGAACAATAATCAAGTGAGCTAGATTAAGAATTGAAGGAAATCCTAACCAAGATGTAAAAACTCTGGGGAAAAAAGCTGAGCTAAAAGCTAATAAAGTCAACTTTGAAAGTTCAATATAATCTTGAGTTTTTTTGCTTTTTTTATTGGACATTATTAAGAATCAAGAGTGACTTTTTAGATTTACTATTTGTTCATAGAAAGCTCAGGTAATTATTTTTTATAAATTCTAAATTCTAAATTCTAAATTTTCCCCAAAACAGATTGATAAATATCTTCTAAGATCCGTGTTTGTTTTGAGCGATCAAACTTTTCTTTCATCTGTTTCCGTCCTTGATGACTAAATTTCTGCCATAGTTCTCTATTCTTCAATAAACGCAACCCATATTCAGCCAGACTTTGCTCATCACGTTCAGGAACGAGAAAACCTGTTTCTCCATGAATAACGGCTTCTGGAATACCAGCATGAATTGTTCCAACCACCGGTAAACCCATGGCTTGGGCTTCAAGAACAACATTAGGAAGTCCTTCAGAATCTCCTTCAGAAGCAGTAATGCTTGGGGTTATTAAGAGTCGAGCTCGATTCATCCAATAACGCACCATATTTAAAGGTTGTAGTCCCAAAAATTGGTAACGATTAAGTCGTTTTTTGGCCAAAGATTCTAAACTTTCTCTTAAGGGTCCATCGCCAATAACAACTAATTCCATCTCAGGTAAGACAGACTGAATTTTAGCCATAGCTCGAATTAGATATTCACACCCTTTTTTTTCTGTTAGTCGTCCAACAAATAGCACCATTGGCTGACGACAAATATGGGGATCAGGGGAAAATTTCTCTAGATCTACTCCGTGGTAGTGGGAGATAATTTTTTCTGATGGAAAGCCTTGTTCAATCAGTTTGTCTTTGATAAATTTAGAGACCGTGATAAATAATTGTGTCTGTTGTTGAAGAGCTTTTTTTCGACGATGATAAAGCCAATGGTTGAGAGAAACATAGGGAGAAGACTCTGATGTTACCATGGCATCAGCCCCCCGATAATGGACAATAAGGGGAATGTTAAGCGATCGCGCCCAAGGTAAAATTAACGCCCCACTGAGTCCAAATTGAGCATGAATTAAAACGGGTTTGAGTTGTTTAACCTGGCTATAAAGTTTGGGCGCAAAGCCTGTTATTTTAAACACTTGTTCTTTGATTTTCCCCACAACCTTTCCTTTATTAACAACTAAAGTTCGTTCTGGAGGTAACTCTAATCCTTCAACCCGACGGGAACCAACATAATAAGGGGTAAATTGTTGTAGTTTTTCTGCGGGATCACGAATGAATGTTTGGGAAGGAGGCATCAATAAGCTATTGAAAATAATAATATTTTGCTTGAAAATAATAGGTTCTGCTTGCTTACTTTTTGCCTCAATTTGACTAAGTTTATTTCGGTTTTGTTCAGGGCAAACAGTGTCAATCTTCCTTCTGCCTTTTGTTTCAGTTAAAGGACTATTTAAAGATCTCATAATCATCTTTGCTCGTTTTCAATTCGTGTCAAACTATTATTTCGGTATGGCGATAATATTTCTTAGCCTAGGACTGGTAATGCTTTTTAACTGCCCATTCTGATTCATTATAAAAAAGTCATAGCCCCATTCTTGTAACAAGTTCCAGGCTCCATTTCGTTCTAATCCTAGTCTTTTAGGTCCATGGGCAGTCATTTCAAAAATAATATGAGGTTTCATCTTTTTGATCAATGATTGACCTCCACGTAAGACTAATTCTTCTGCCCCTTCCACATCGATTTTTATCAAATCAAAACGTTCAATTTTTTCTTGGGAAAAGACATCTTCTAAAGTTAGCTGGGGGACTTCTTCAAAGCTACACAATTGGTCATCTCTCCCCAAAGAATAACTATTAGGGGCATTATTAATATGATATAATCGAGTTTTTCCTGGTTTCTCAGCAATAGCCGCATGAAATGCCTTAACATTATTCATTTCGTTAATTTCAATATTGTGATCTAAAATTGGATAAGTTTCTGCGGCGGGTTCAAAGGATAAAACCTTACCTGAATCTCCAACTAATTTACTAGCGACTAAGGTAAATATTCCAGAATTAGCCCCTGCATCCACAAAAACTTTGCCAGGAGCGAGAACTTTTTGTAAGTATTGTAATTCAGGTTCATAATCTTCTCGTAAAAGATAAATTCCTGTCGCTCCAGTGTTTTTAAACTTAGGAGATAAATAAAAAAGAATACCACTCTTATCTAATTTAATTGTTTTCGGTATTTTTAAAAAACAATAAATTGACCAAATGCCTCCACGCAACATCACTAGGAGCGGTGATTTTTTCCAGGCTATATGTTGAGTCAGATATTTCCATTTGGTTGTCAAGTATCTTAAATTAGTGGTCATGATTTTTTTAGCTATTTTTGTGAAAAGTAAGAACCTGTATTTGAGCGGGGAATGTTGGGATCAAGGATTCGTAGAGTTGAGCCAATTCCCTACCTTTCTTGTTCCAACTATAAACCTCCTCAATTCTTTGTTGAGCGCAACGACCGAGGGTTAAACTTAATTCTGGGTCTTTGGCTAAAGTTGCGATCGCCTCAGCTAAATCCTGTACCACTTGTTCGGGGGTCTGGGCTTCAACCTTAAAACCAGTAGTTTCGGTGACAGCCAGGGCTGGACCTCCTAAATTCAAGCAAATAACAGGACAACCAGCGGCCATCGCTTCTAAACAAACCAAACCGCCAGAATCATGTAAACTAGGGTGAATTAAAGCTAAACAGTCTTTGAGCTTGGCAAAGGTTTCTTGTCTCGATAACTCCCCCCAAAATTTCACCTGATGGTCAATTCCTAATGTCTTAGCCAGTCTTTGCAATCTGTTCAATTCAGGTCCATGGCCGATAATCCAATATTGGGCATCATCCCCTAAATTGGCTTGAGCAAACCCTCGCAACCCTAAATGAAACCCTTTCCAGTGGAGAAGCCGACCAATACTAATAAATCGAATAGGATTGAGGTTGGGGTTAACTCCTTGGTTGAGTCGGGCAATTTCCTGGGAAGATAAACCCAATTGGGAGACAACTTCGACTTTAGTTGCCCCTAATTGAGATAAACGGTGTGTTGTGTCTGCGGTGGTTCCTCTGGCTAAAACACTTCGTTGAGCTGTTAGACGCACAAAGGGGTCAAGTTCTCCTAAACGATGAACCAGATGTCTACCGATTTCATAGACTTTCCCTCGGTTACTAAAGTCTTGCCAAAAAGCTTGAGGGGTTGACTCTGCACCGCCTACCGGTCCCCAAATAAAAGGAATGGGCAACAAAGCAAGAAAACTAGGGGAGGAGTATCTAACATAGGTTAGATGATGCACAAGGTTAAAGCCTACTTCTTGATGGAGTTGACGGGCAGTAAAATAGGCTTGAATTTGCCAAAGGTAATAGTGGAGATAGACCATCGGCTGTTTGAGAGTGAATGTTACCAAGCCTTGGGGTGTCTCACAATAGATAACGTTTAACCCTGGAATCGGATTTCTCTGGAGTTCAGCTTCAATATAAGGGCGATTGTTGCCTCTGGTTATCACCCAAACTTGATGATGCTTAACCAGTTCCCTCGCAACATTCCAACCAACGCTAGGTTCAGACCCTTCCCCTGGTCTACAGGCATAAGCTGAGAGTAACACTTTTAGATTTCTAGTCATAGACTTAACCGTTCAAAACAAAGGATGTCACGTCTGCTAGAAAATTGGCTGCTGCTTCTGGGGTGTATTGATTCATGAATTGGCGGGACTTTTCTCCCATGGCGATCGCTAACGCTGGGTTATCAATAAAATAGCCCATTAATTGAGCCAGTTTTTCGGGTTGATAGGGGTCAAAACCATAACCATTTTCGCCGTCAATAATTAACTCAGATGCCCCTGCCCATTTTGAACAAAGTATGGGTTTTCCTAAGACCATTGCTTCTAAAACCACCATTCCCCAAGTATCTTCGAGGGTAGGTAGGACAAAAACGTCAGCTTGATCAAAATAGTTTCCTACGCAACTATACTCGACTCGTCCGATCCATTGCACACAGTCGGTTAGGTGATTTGTTTGACAAAACTCTTCTAATTCCCGACGGTCTGACCCATCTCCGACCACTAACAAAGTATACTCATTGCACCCTTGTTGTGCCAAGATAGCGCAGGCTTTGAGTAGTAAATCTAGTCCTTTTCTGGGGGTGATGCTACCGACAAACAAAAATATCGGTCGTTGATAGTCCTTGGCTGCTAATGTACTCACCGTCCTATTTCCAGACAAAGAATGAGCCGCCGGCACTTCGTAGGGTTGAACAAAAACCCTATCCTCTTTAGCATGAAGAACGTCTAAGAGATAATCTCTACCCCCATGACTGTTCGTAATGCAAGCATCCGCCGCCTTTACCATCGCCCGTCGCACAGATAACCTGGCTAAAGAATTACGATAGTCTACCCCAGGAGAACTCCCTTCATAGGCAATGATGACTCGCCATTGACCGAATTGCTTAAAAAGTAGGGCTAAAATTGTCCAAATTCCAAAGGAATTAGTAAAAATTACTTTAGGTTTAAACTTCAATAAATGATTAACAATATTGAGTGGTAAATAAGTAAAATTAGTGCCATAACTTTTAGTATCTTTGAGAATAGGGATAATCTTTCTTTGTCCCACTACCTCAATGTTAAAACTCTCTTCAAACCCTGGAGCAAAACCGCGCCAGTTAGCCGAAAATGCCTTCATATCAGGAAAAATTTTGGCTAAATAACTTAGGGTAGGATGCCAATAATAAAAAGCTGATGTTAGTAACCAAGCGATCCGAGTGGTAGTCATAGGAAAACCAAAAATAGAAACGATTAAAAAATTTAATTTTTTTATTTTTTCAAGAGGTCTATTGCTTCTTGTTTCTTCTCTTTTAAAAAACTGAAATTCAGCGATAAATTTTCAAAAATAATTCGAGCAAATTCTTGAGGGGAATTATGTTGAATAAAGGATTTCATTTGGGAGCGATCGCACAATGTCTCTTGATCTTCTACCAAAAACTGAGTTAACCCTTTCGTTATTTCTTTGGGGATGGTTGAGTTAACAGTTAACCCTAATTGATACTCCTGAACAAGTTTCCCCATCAAGCCATAGTCTGAACTTAAAACAGGTTTTTGAGCGGCTGCTGCTAAGAGTAAAATACCACTCATTCCTACATGGCGTTGATAGGGAGCTAAAACCACATCTGCTAACTGAAAATAACCTGGAATATCTCGATCTGGTACAAATTTATAATGGCTAATAATTTGTACGGGTTTGACTTGACAAATTTCTGTAATTCGAGATTGTAATTCTATTTTAATGTTTGATTCTCCCACCATTAACAAACACATTTTTTGACATAATTCGATGGGTAAATTAGCAATGGCATCTAATAACTGATAAATTCCTTTACGGGTTGTTAATGCCCCAAATAATAGAAAAACTTTTCTCTGACTTTCAATTTTTAAACTTTGTCTAAGATTAGAAAGATTAGTATTAGATATTTCAAAAGTTTCTACAGGATCAGGTAGGGAGATTAATTTAACATGAGTTTCAAATTTTTCCAAACATTTAACGGCAAAAGGGTCGAGGCAAAATAAATTTTTAAGTTGAGGATTTTTTAGAATTTGAGACAAGAAAAACTTTTGTCGCCATTGCCTGATTCCCTCTTTGCAAGAAGGTATAGATTGAGTCAATTCATGATAATGAAATGAAGGACGGAAAAAAATTCCCGAAAAAGGACAGCAAGCTTTTGCTCCCACCGCTAACGGTAATTCACAGGTATCAAAATACATCAGTAGACAGTGATTTACCTTTAATAAATTGGCGTATTTACAAATAATTTGCCATTCTTTGAAATTCCTTAATACTCTTTTGAGAGGAGATTTTCTGGAGTTTAAAATAGCCTCTTCTTCTAAGGTAATAGCAATAAAATTAATGTTTTCTTGGTTGTAACTTAGGGCTAGATTAACAACATCATCATGTTCTTGTAAAAATCTTGGTGAGACAACTATCTCTAAATATCCTGATAATTTATGTTCGTGCCAATACTTAATTAAATACTGAATATAGTTAGGATGATGCCCTCTAATAGAGGGATCAAATAGCATTATCTTACCAGCATTATTTTGTTTTTTAATTCTTGCTATTTCCATTTTATTTAACGCCTACAATAGTCATTCCCCGAAATAACATAGGTGTACTGGCAATCTTTTTTCGCCAAACATAAGGCAGTCTACTAAGGAGTCCTTCTATGACTTTAAGCCATCCAATAGTAACCCAATTTAACGGAATAGTTAGATTGATTTTTCCCTTACTTTTTACCCAACTTACTTGAGAAAATCCTGATTGACGAAATAGAGAATACAACTCAGTGACTGTATATTCTTTGAGATGAAATCCAGTGGCTATCTCATCAAAATAGCGGGAGATATCATGGGGGCCAGATAATCGATTAGGGGTAATACAAATGTAAATCCCGTTGGGAGCAAGTGCGGTGTAAATATTTTGCAGTTGTTCAATAGCATCATCAGGATGTAGATGTTCCATCAATTGATGGCTATAGGCAATATCAACACTGTTATTAGGAACAGGAAGATTACGACCATCCGAAAGAATAAATTGAACGTTTTTCGGAAAGACTATGTTCTTTGTAATTTCATTAGAAACATCAACCGCATAAACTTGTTTAACATAGTTAGCGACTTCTATTGATAAACTACAATCTCCTGGTCCTACTTCTAGAAAGGTTCTATCAGCCTTTAAGAAAGGACGGAGAAATTGCATTCGTTGAGTGACTACCCATGCAGTAGCTTCAGGACTAGACTTACGAGTGAGTTGAGGATGTTGAGGAACTTTTCTAAAGAGTTCATCATAAACACTACTATACAAATATTGTCTTTCTTTTTGATTTGAATTAAGTAGTTTACTCGCTAACTCTTTTTCGATTTTGTAATGCTCGTTGATTGTTTCTAGACTTCTCTTGTCGTTTTTGGGAATGGTTATTTTTGTAAATATCATTTTATTTCAGGTTTGTCTCAAACTTGATTAAAGAAAACATTTAGTCTATGTTTTACTCTGTATTTCCAAGATTTTTCCCAAGGAATACATTGATTCGTTGCTGGATTCCAACATCTATGCTTGGTAATCTTATTGATTTTTAGTTTTAATTTTTCGTAATCTTCAGGTTGACATTTTTTGTATCTGCCATGAATAATTCGTACAGGCTCATTGAGAGTTGCAAGAAAAGGAATTCTCGTATTCCATTCATTAGAAAGTACATGAATTTTAGAATCAGATTCTAGCCAAGCTTCCATAAAAGAAGTTTGATCTCCTTCTTGACCAAGAGTGCCTGTTATGATTTTTTCTTGATATCTGTTTAGCCATTTTTCAAAGAGCAATTTATTTTTTGAGTTTTTTGTATATGCTATAACACCAGTATTTAATGTTGAACAAGCACCCACAGATTTTCCAGCTATGTGAACTTTATTTCGTTCTACTGGTGCAGGAGCCATAGCTATATCAAAGAAATCTAACAAGTCAAATATTTCTTGACAGTCATCACAAAAATATGTGTCTGTATCAACAAATAAAGTTTTCTGATAAGGAGATTCTTTATATAAATGTCTTACTTTAAAAACTTTACCTTCAAGCGATTTCGTTGGATCTGTTGGAAAAAACATGACCCGATTAAAAATATTGTTTCTAACTTCTTTATCTGCTATTAGAGTAATATTAGCATCCTTATTAAGGCGTTTTAAACTCTCAGCCGATACAGTTGCTTCTTGAATATATTTATTTCCAGCAGCAACATAAACATATCCAAAGGAGTTATTATTCATGATTTTTACCTACTTAAGTTTTTGTCAATGAAAATTAATTCTTTTGGTTTTACAAAACTTAGAACATCGATAAAAGTCCTAAAGGTTTTGTCAGATTTACTGTTGACATGAAAAACAGCTTAAGACTGCTACAACAGGTTTATTTAATTAAATAGTGGTATCGGCATACTTGAGTTGTTTAATATTTTGATAGTTTTCCTCGATAAAAGCATCAAGTGCTTTTTGTTCGTTAGGGGTTAAAATTTCACGCCAGCGAGAGTTCCGTTGAGAATCAAGTCTTGAAATAGAAGAAAAAGGAGCAGGGGCAAGATCTAAATCTGAACAGATTTTATTGAGAGTAGCTTTGGGTTGTTGTAATAAATCCTGATGTCTGCATAGTGTTACTGATTGAAACCCTAAACATTTTTTTTCAATTGTTTGATAAACTCGCAGCCAATATTCGGCAATTACTCTGACATCACCCCCTGGAAAAGAGCGTGACCTTTCTACTTCCTTTAAATCATGGTTAGGAACCCACTCCCAACCAAATTCAGAATTATGGGGTAAGAAATGCTTACATTTATATCTTTGATTGAGTTTTTGCCAAAGGGGTTTGATACTGGCTACGGTACTTCTAATATCTCGGCTGGTAACTACGAGTCTAGCATCGGGAAAAATTTCACTGACAAATGGAAGTTTATTCCATAAATGAGGGCTTTTATTGAGAAAATAAGTATTCTTAGTACCACCTTGAATGAATACAAGCTTGGCGAATCCCTGTCGAACTGAGTCGGCGCGTTCTTGGGTGACATCAGTTTTTCCTAGGGGAGGAGACTGTCTATGTCCTGTAGTAGGACAGGCAATTTTTATATTGGCAAAATCACACCATTCTCTAGATAGTTCAAATCTCAAATATTTTACGTTGGGATGCTCCCCAAGAGTTTGGGCAATCAAAGTCGTTGCACCTCGCGCTGTCCCAACCAAAAAAATAGGTTGGCGAATAGGAGGTGGTTCATCTAAAAGAAGTTGAAGTTTTCTGCTTTCTTTGCTGATCTTTTGGGTGATTTTTTCAATTTTTTCGGTGATACTCATAAGACTTGTTAGAGACTTTTTTGACGGGTGCAAAAGGTTTAACTAAGTTAGAGAACGATTGGGATAATTAGATCGGGGATTTATTCAATTAAGATTTAACCATCGAGAGACAGAATTTCTTAACTGATCTAAAGGTTTGAAACAAGGTAGGAAACTGTTGGGATAACTTTTTTCCATAAATCTGAAAGTTAGGTAAAAAATCTTCGATATGAAGTAAAATATTGGCATAAAAATTATTGACCCCTAAATAATCCTGAAAACATTTTTTTCTAAAAAATGTCATTGGTTGATGATAAACTTCTGTTCTGGCTAATAAGGGACTATTAATCCCTCCTGCCCAATGAATAACTGTGGCATCATTCTCTTGTAGAATCGCTCTGTTACTTTCTAGGCTAAAACGTTTTCTGAGGGATAAGTTATCAATAAAATGACTGCCAAAAAATTGTAGATTTTCATTTTTTATCCGAAACTTACCTTCTTGTACTCCTCGAAAAATCATTAAGTTTAATAATCCTTGGTCACCAAACTTAAACATTCCTGGATGCTTTTTACGAAGCTCAAGCATTTTTTCATAATCAGCCAACTCAAAAATTCCCTTTTTAGCAAAGAAAACCCCTGAAACAAAGTAATTATATCGATAGTCTCGCCAATTGAAGTCTGGGAAACATTTTTCAATTTCTTTGGTATTAAAAAAATATCGATTGATTCCCTGATCATTTAAACAATTATTTTCTGTTCGATCAACAACAAAATCAAAATTGTCAAAATCCGCATATTTAAGGAGATTTCCCCAAGCAATAGTATCGGCATCCAGAAACAAAAAATGCTCAAAAGGGCTTTCCCAAAAGGCGACCATTTTTGTTAACCCATAGCCAAAACTTTTGTTTCTTAAAACTGAGTTAGTGACATCATCACGATAAATAACCTGTACCTCATAGGCTTTGACAACTTCAGCAACAGGAAATGCTCCATCCACTAATAAACAAATGGGAATATTTCCTAAAAAATATCGAATGCTGGCACAGCATCCTTTGGCAAACCGATAATCTTTTTTATAGCAGGCTATTATAATGCCAAAATCTTTGTTCATAACTATTCAAATCCTCAGCTAAATATTGGAAATTAATCATTGATAATTTGGTCAAACAGCAACTTTTTTAGTCGGTGTTCCATAAACAACTTTATTAAAAAGCTGTATCATTGCTTGTAGGATTTCTTTGGTCAACCCTTTCCATTTCCAAGACAGCCATCTACTCATTTGAAGATAACAAGATATCTGTTCAGACCACTTCATTGGAACCCGATTAATAGCCCTAATATACTGAATAAATAGTTTCCAGTGGGGAAGAATAATTTTTCCCTGATTACTTGGATCAAACCAAACAGCAAGTTCATGGAAACCTAATCTTTCCCTGGTCGCTCGTGATGTTTGGGAATGATATCTAAAAAAGAAAAGATATTCAGGCACTTCATAGAATTCCCCTAAAAGAAGGAGTTCTCCTCCTAACACTAATTCTGACCATAAATAATTGTCAATTAGATCTGTTTTTTTCAGTGCATTAGCTCTAATTAATCCGAAACAATGATTGGCATGAATAAATCCCCGTTTCTTCCATGAATCGTGATATTGTTTAAAACGTTCGTGGGGATGGGGCAAATGAAAATCAATCAGGTTTGAGCGTTGGCGCAGATGATTGTTGTCTTCATCAATACAAACCTCGGCGGTGTAGCATAAAACAACTGAAGGTTTTTGATCTAAAATTTCAACACATCGTTCGAGAAAAGTTGGTGCTAATAAATCGTCATCAGCTGCCCATTTAAAATATTCACCCTGAGCTAATTCAAAAGTTCGATTGTAATTGCGGGCGGCACCAAGGTTAGTGTCGTTGCGATAATAACGAATACGTGGGTCTTGATGGGCATAGTCTTGACAAATCTGCTCAGTTGCATCTGTCGAAGCATTATCGCAAATAATTAGCTCAAAATCTGTAAAAGTTTGTGCTAAGATCGAATCTATTGCTTGTTTTAGAAATTTTTCGCCGTTATAAACAGGCATTCCGATACTTACGCGAGGTTGGTAACTGTTCATCTTTAGATGTCTCTGATGGTTGACAAAAACCTAATACTTCAAGATATTGTTTTGTTGCAGCTTCTAAAGTGAACTGCTCAAGCCATGACGATTCAACAGTTTTGGGTGTATCTTCTAGTGTGGCCAAAATCCCATGAGCTAAGGCCTTGCTATCCCCAACAGGGACAAGGAAGCCGTACTTCCCGTTATCCAAAATCTCCGATGGACCACTGTGGCAATTGGTAGACACCACGGGAGTTCCGACAGCCATTGCTTCAATTAAGACAGTAGGCAACCCTTCCCAAGCTGAAGACAGGACAAAGACGGCTGAACGAGCCATATAAGGGTAGGGATTATCGACATAGCCAAGGAAGGCCACATCTTCGTTTAAGTCCAACTCATTGACTAAAGCTTCGAGTTGAGGGCGATCAGGCCCCCAACCCAAAATTATCAGTCGTACCGATCGAATTTGTCTTACCTCAGCAAAAGCGCGGATCAGGGTGGGGAAATCTTTTTGGACTTCTAATTTTCCTACCCCTAAGATCACTGGAGGCTCCCCAGGACAAAACCAGGGATGATCCAAAGGCTGTTGTGCTTTCTCTCGTAGGTCAGAACTGATTACTGGGTTATAAATCGTTCGGATGGAGTCTCTGGGGAGTCCAGTAAAGTTGGCTAGGTCTTGGGCGGCTTCGTGAGATACGGTGATGATACCATCTGCCCATGGATAGAAATGCTTGACAAAATAGGGAATTAAGTATTTCCGAATCTTGCTTGTCTGTCGAAGAGCATGGGAAATGGTGTTATGCTCAGTCACCATTATCGCCGTAGGCACTCTAGCAAGACGTTTAGCCCACAAAGCGATCTCGTTGGCATAATGCATCGCTGAGATCAGCCCTATAGGGTTTTCCTGTTTCAGGTATCTTGTCAAAGCCAAAACGTTTGTTAGCAACCTATCAGCATCTAAATCAATAAGGCGCATCTGTGAGGGGACTTTTTTAAGATGAGGTCCCCATGCTTTGCCTAGGATTAGATCTACTTCTATCCCTTGCTCGATCAAACCAGACCCTAAATTAAGCATGACTTTTTCTGCACCACCACCACCAAGACTACGCAGAAACAGGGCAATACGCGGGGGATTTTTAACTATCATAAGTTGGCTTTGTTTTGAGAATTTCTTGATAAACACACAGATAGCGACGAGCTTGTAATTCTAAGCTGAATTCTTGCTTGGCTTTCTGACGGGAATGATCACAGAGTTTTTGGTGGCGATCGCTGTCTTCTAAGATCCAACGAATTCCTCTGGCTAAATCCTCAATCTCAAAGGGATCAGCTAAGTAGCCATTAAGTTGATGGTCAATAATATCTTTCAGTCCAGTAGCGGCAAAGGCAACGACTGGAGTCCCACAGGCCAGAGCTTCAGAGGCTGTTTGTCCAAAGGCTTCTTGGGTCGAGGGAACGACCATCACATCAGCACAAGAGTAAATCAATGCCAAAGACATATCATCGCGGAATTCACCGAGATAGTGCGTTTTAAACCCTAAATCCAGGGGACTATCTGGTTGAGAACTGCCAAAAATTACCAGTTCTAGTTTGTCTTGCCACCCCCATTGAATCAACTGTTTCAAGGCCGGTTCAAGTAAATGTAATCCTTTCCTTTTGTTGTTAGTTGTTCCTGGGGATGCACCAAATAAAATAAGTTGCTTATCCTGGGGCAAATTGAGAAGGTTTCGAGCTATCTTTTGCTCGATGGGTTTGTACTTTTCTAAATTAAGACCATGGGGAATCACTTCTACTCGCACATTTTTCAATAGGGAGCTTGATTTAGCAGATTGAGCCAGCCATAAGCTAGGACTAATAATAGTTAAATTGAGTTTTTTCCAGGCTTTTGCTTTCCGTTGCCATACCCATCGAGATAAGTCCCAATTTTTTTGACTTTTCAGTTGAGGACAAGCACCGCAGGAAGTTTGATAGCGATCGCACTCTTGAGTGTAATGACATCCTCCTGTAAATGGCCACATATCATGAAGCGTCCACAGCAAAGGTGTGTGAAACTTTGCCAAGGTTTCAATTGGCACAAAGCCATTACAAATCCAATGTAAATTAATGATATCTGGAGCAAGGGGCTTAACGGTTTTTAGTAAGGAATCGGGAAACCACTGTAGGGAAAACATCCCTGAATTTCGATTAGGAAAAAGTCTTAACGGTAAGTTATTTGAAGGAGGCCCTAACTTAGTTAATATGGCTCGATCAGCAATGACTGTTTGCTCAGAACTTGATTTAGCTCGTACCAACATCTTAGAGGGAACATTAATAGTTTGCAAACCCTGATGTAGACGATAGGCAGCGCGGGCTGCTCCTCCATCAAGATCGGAGGTACTTAAATGTAAAATTTTCATCCAAGAGAAGTAATAACTAATAAATAATCACTATTAATTTCAGATTGCACAAGATTTTAAGCTTTCATAAATTGCATAGGATTGCTCATAAATTTTTTTGTTTTCTGATAAGTCAAAGTCATTTAAAAGTTTCTCTTTGAGATCATTTCTAACTTTTGAAGGTCTGCTAATAGCTGTTTCAATATCAATTATTTTTTTCTGTTCATGAGACTTGATCGTTTTTTCTTCTATCCGATAAAAGCATCGATCAACATTTTCCTGATTATGAATAAAGTTTTGATAATCTGTCTTAAATCTTTTATTAATTTGAGAAATAACTAAATTAAAGTTATTGGTTACTGTTTCAAAATTTGCCAAGATAATTTTATCTTTATAAGGGATGATCTTCTGATAATACTGTAGATATTGTTTCAACACACCTTTGATAGAAGCATAAGTATAATCAAAGGAGTAATTACGAATAATCAAGGATACCGTGGCATCTTTTGGGTGACGAATCAACACCAGAACAGGTAGATTTTTCTTGACTGCAGCAATAATTTGTGCGGGATCATGTCGATGATGAGCAATTTTAATTTTATTATGTTGAGCTAATGTCAATGCACTGACAGCGAAGGAATTAGCTGATCTCGGAAATCCGTCTATGATGATATCAGTATCATGACTAAGCAAACGACCCCCATAGTTGCCACGGATACTAAAACTATCTCTCCAGTGGGTATAGGGGATATATAACTCTGGGTATTGAGCCAAGAAAATATGAATATTATCCCGCAATTGTTCCTTGATTATTTTAATAATTTTCAATTGCTTTAATATTGAATCTTTTGATTTTATTTCCATTTGATTTAAAAATATTGTCGTAAATTAAATTAAATTAAATCCCGAATATTAATTTAGCTAACCATTTTTTTTTCATTATAAAATCCGTAGTCATCCAACTTGTAGCCAGAACAATTATGGCAAATAGTAATAGATTAGGCGTTGATACTCGGAATAGTCCTCCTGGATAAATTCTAGTCTCAATAATCTGGAAAAATTCAACAAATAAAAGATGAATGAGATAGATCCCAAAAGAACAAAAACTTAAATTTTTAACAATCTTATTTTGTGGTAAATAATTAGAAAGAACAATAGCTAATAAAAGAGCCGTATAGCCCCTACTCAGTTCTGACAAAGATTCTGGTAGTAATGCTCTCCCAAAACTATTAATGATTAGAAATGAGACTAAAATGATCATAAAATATTTACTACTGTTACGTTGCCACTGCCAGTTAACATTCTGATGAGTTATAATCGCTGCCATAAAAATATAGGGCAAGCACCGTATTAATAAAGCTAATCCTACCAGTAGAATTCTCAGTAATGAGTTGTTTTCTAAATTGCCAAAAAAAGGAGAACTCAATAAAGATTGGAAAGCAAGAGCTGTGCGATTATCAAAACTATTTCCTGTCTGTAAAATAACTTGATATAGAACCAAACTGATAAAACATAATAATATCAAATTTTTTAGGGAAATCTTCTTATTTTGTAGCCAGATTATTAGCTGAATAAACAACGTTCCTGAAATCAACAAAGGTAAAAAGTAAAGATGGAAAGCCGCACCACCAAAGAAGATGATACCAATGGGATCATGAAACAATTTATTAAGGTTATCAGGTTCATGTTGAATTAAGTATTTAAAAGATTTGTAGCTGACATATATTCCTGTCCAAAGTAAATAGGGAATAAGGAGACGAGTTAGCCGTGGTCTTAATAAGTATTCTCCACCAGTAACATATATTTTGTTAAAAGCTAAATAGAAAGATGTGGCTAAAAAAAAAGGAACAGCAAAGTGAGAAAATTCTAAAATTTGAGGCCAACCTTGGGACTCAAAAGAAATTCCCTGGTCTGAATGAAGAATAATAACCCCAAAAATGGCAAGACAACGAAATAAATCTATGCCCGTTAATCTTGATTTTGTTTTTATCATAGTTACTAATCGTTAATTATTTTTTCTACTAGGATTTGTGTCTGACACCAGCAAAAAATCCAAATATTGAAGCATTAAGTCTTTCCAACAAACGGCAGAATACATTTTACATTTCCTGTTTACTCCAATAGGTTAGATCCCGATTTAATAATAGGCTTAATTGCTCGACTTCTGGTTCAAATTCAGCTTTTAGGCGTTTTTTTAAGTCTTGATTCATCTTTAAACGTGGCACATTTTGAGTGTTATAGTTTTGCAGACTGTGTCGCAAATTCTGACGTATTGTCGGGGGAGTTATTGTTCTAGCGAGAGTACGGATAAATTGGGGTGGACGACGCAAAAACTTTTGTAAAGAGAGATTTCGTATGTTTTTATTCCCATTTATGACTTTAAAATCAGGCTCAAAATCTGCTTGACAACCGAGAAAACAAAGTGTCTTTTGATAGACTGAAGCAGTATCTTTGGTAAAATCGTCAAAGATAATAATATGAATATTTTTACGCTCAAATATTTCAAAATAGCGTTTTATTTGTGAATAAAATCGAACAATATCTCGGTAAAAAAAACATTCGAGGGGATGATCTCGCTTTTGAGGGATATTTTTGCCTTGTTTGCGAGATTTCTCCGCATTTAAGGCTGCTTCAAATTCAGTAAGGTTCTCATCGCCCCAAAATAATAGTTGAGAATGCCAAGAATAGATTGTATCCACTGGATTTCTCAACATAATGATAATTTTTGCGTCACCATTAAATGCTTTAATTTCTTGACTAGCTCGTTGAGAATATAAATAGAATACGGATGATTCCCCAACAATTTTTTGATGAGAAACACTTGAAAAATACGATAAATATTCTTGCAATTGGGGTCGCTTAAAATCTAAATCACTGCCAAAGAAATGTAGCTCTTTTTTCCCTCCTTCAAAAGCTTCTAAGCTATCGGAAGGATTAAACATATAAATTTCGGGGTGTTGAGCTAGATAATAATGCAGTGCCGTTGTTCCGCATTTGGGCGCACCTACAATAAAAAGGTTTGGTTTTACCAAAGCTGATTTTTGATTCATCTGGCTGGCTGAAAGAAAGGTTTTTATCTTCTTCTATAACAGTCAATTTAGCCTAGTGTAACCAGGCTGACAGATCCCTATCTATAAGATCTTGAAGTTGTAAAATATCATCACGATACACTTTAATTAACTCCTGACGGACTTCTAGAGAAACCGTTGACTTGGCAAGGTTTTTAGTAGTTAATTTCGTGGATAACTGATGCCGATATTGATCAGGAATTAAAGATTTAAGAAGGGTCTTAACAGGATTTTTCTTAGTTAAAAAAGAATGTAATATTTTATTTTTTGGGATACCAGATACATTATGCTGTAGTGACAGATCGGGAATAAATGATGTCTCTACTCCAAGAAATTGAAAGATATCTTGAACAACTTTGATCGCGTTAGTTTTTAAATCCTCATAAAGATAAATTTTAATTTTCTCGTCCTCGAAAAGAGAAAAATAGCGGCTTAACTGTTGATAATACAGTCCCCTTTGCACGTAATGCCAAGACCAACTCCAGTTATTAGAAATCCGGTTTTTTTCTTCTTGGATAGCTTGGGTAAACTCCGTTAAAGGTTCGCGGCCATTCAAAACGTGCATAGAAAAATGAGAATAAGCACGATCAACCGGATCTCGAAGAATCGCAATTAGCTTGGCTTTAGGCAAATACTTTTTGATGTTAATCGCTGCTTTTTCGCTATAGAGATACCATGGGGAAGCTTCCCCGATCGCAATCTCATCAGTCACTCCCAGAAACTGGTGTTTATAAGCGTCGAGACTGGTAATCGAATAGCGTTCGATTTCTATATCATCCCAAGGTCCACAAAAATTGGGGTTTTCTCCTTCTAAAGCAAAAAATCTGAGTTCTTTGAGGGGACTCATATACACTTGAGGATGTTGCTTTAAATATTCATATAGTGAAGTGGTTCCTGCTTTAGATGCACCAATGACTAAAAAGTTAGGCATGGTGTAATCGTTAGTATAATTGGTCATTAGCTTGCTTTGTTGCTCAAAATCGACAGATATTGCTAAACTTAATCATAGTGAAGGAGAATTGGGACAAGTTTGATCATTAGGGGTTAGCCGCCTCAGAATCCTCACGGTTTTATGGTGTAGGAGCCGCCAATTGTTCTAAAACAACTTCTTGATAACTACCTGACTTGACAATCTGACCTTTTTCCATCAGGTACACGCGATCGCAATGCTCGATAGTCGTTAAACGATGAGCAATAATAATCATGGTTTTTGTCCCACTCAACGATTGAATTGCGTCAGTCACATATTTTTCTGTTTCATTGTCCAGGGCAGAGGTGGCTTCATCCAGAACTAAAATTTCTCTTTCATGGTATAAAGCCCTAGCAATACCGACTCGTTGACGTTGACCCCCAGACAGCATGACTCCTCGTTCACCCACTCTGGTTTTTACCCCATTAGGCAAGTTTTCGACAACCTCCGATAACTGAGCCGCTTTTATGGCTTTATTCAATCTCTGTTGATCAATTAAAGAATCAGGAACACCAAAAGCAATATTTCTCTCGATAGTATCGTCTATAAGAAAGATCGATTGAGGAATATAACCAATCAGATTTTGCCAAGAACGAAGATTATTATAGATAGAAATTCCATCAACTTTAATATCTCCTTCTTGAGGCGTTAAAAGACCTAAAATAACATCAACTAAGGTTGTCTTCCCGGCCCCCGATTTCCCGATAAACGCAATAGACTGGCCTTTTGGGATAGTCAGAGAGATTCCATTGAGTGCATTTTCTAAAATATGAGGATAGCGGTAGGTCACTTCCTCTAGGGAAAATTCCCTGGTAAATGTTATTTTTTGCTCTTTGTTAAAAGCTTCACTAAATTGTGAATTTACCGTTGAGTGATTGACATTCTCTAAAGTAGTAGATTTTGCTCCTTGTTCTAATTCCTTTAACTCGAAGTAAAGTTGATGTAGAGTATAACTAGCGTTTTTTAGCTTGCTTAATCCAGCCGCGATATTGCTAAATGCTGGTATAAGACGAATGGAAGCCAGAGCAAAAATACTTAAGGTAGAGGTAAGCTCCTGCATATTTCCTTTGAGGAGCAAATAAATCGAAGTAAACCCTACCAAAAAAACAATTAAAATTGTCTCTACTATGTAACGGGGTACAAGCTTAAAAGCAAAAAAACCAATGGATGCGTTCGCGTATCTCTGCGCTTGTGCATTACATTGCCTTTTGAAATATGAGCTACAACCAATAATTCTATTTTCTTTAAATCCTCCCAAACCGTGGTTGACAGTACGGATCATTTCTTGTTTAGCTTCATAACATTCTTTTCCCCAAAAACGCATTTTATTTTTAAATAAACTAAATAACAAAAATAAAGGAGTAATAACCAACAATAAGGCAAAAACAGCGATGGGATTGACGACGCATAGGAATAAGGAAATCGTAAGTATATTAATTCCATATACAGTAGAAGATAAAAATGTTCCTAAGATTCCCTCCGTAAAATTTCTCGTTTGCTCGATAACATTATTGATTATTTCAGCACTATTTTTATTTAAAAAAATAGTATAAGGAGCATCTAAATAGGCGTTCATTAATCTATCAATCAATTTTTCTTTCTGTGAATAAGTAAATTGAAATATATAAGTTTGAACTGACCAACTAAAAAAAGACTTTATCCCAAAAATTAGTACAATCAGTAACCCCATTAAAGAAATAAATTGATTGGTCTGATTAAATCCTAATTTAACATAGGCTAAATTTAACCAAGAATTTTTATAAACAAGGTCTGGATTACTAGCTAAACTGATAAAAGGACCAATCATCCCGATTCCAACTACTTCCATTAGAGAGACTAAAAGAACTATCAATATTAAGATAATTAATTTACTTTTCTTGGCTGGAAGAACATAAAAAAATCTTGATAAATATTTCAACATATTCTTATTTTTTTGTCATTATTTATTATTTTTTTATAAAAAGTCTAGTTTTTAATACATCTCAAAGCTTCGCTTTAACCATCTTCTTTTAAAGTTATCTATTTCCGTTGTACTATAAAAGTGTTGTACATATTTTGATCCATACATTTGATTTATATAAGATTCTGGAATATGAATAGATGACAAAAAATCTTGATAAACTTCAGAGTAATCTTTGTTTTTGCCTACATTGGATTTAGTTAATTTAAAATCTTTTGTTTTTAAAAATTCTTCAATCGCTTCATAAGCAATTTCATTTATTTTTTCTAATTTTATTAGCAAAACATCAACCCATTCTCCGAGGTAGATTTTATAGCCTTTGTCTTTCGGAAAATCAGTAGCAAATACATCTATTTTGAAGGCATTTTTTAATTCATCATCGAACCAGTTTAACGGTAAATCATGTGGATAGTATGTTTCAAAAAAACTTTTAGATACCTCATTTAAGTATTCATTTTTATTATTTTTATACTGTGCTTTAGATACCGATACAAACCAATCATAGGTTTGAAAAAAAGCAGATATATTTCTAGCAATTGGCTCTCTAACAAAGGTAATTATTTTACATTTGTGATTGCTTAAGTATTGTTGATTAAGTTTTTTCTTTAAAAAATTACTTCTCCATATTTGAGTCTTAAAGGCATTAGGAAATTTAGAAAAACTTCCATAAACTTTTTCAACATAATCTCCCATGAATTTGATTCCAGAATCAGTCAAATAATAGGCTCGATGAATAGCAAAATGTTTATCTAAACCAGAGGAATATAAGGAATTAAAGATAGTAGAAGATCCCACTTTGCCCATTTGATACAAAATTAATTGCTCTTTGTGTTGAAGATTAGAAATAAGAAATCTAACGTTAGCCTTAGCAAGATAATAGTTTTTTTCCCATAAAAGTTTCATATTTAATGCCCCTAATTAATCAAAAATATTCGTGATTATGAAGTAATGTAAACTTACTTGATTTTTGCTACAAATGACTGAAAGAGAGCAAAAAAATTTATTTTTATTATTCTTTTCGCTATTTCAGATCAAGCCTATGACCGAAAACAATCTTAGATTAAACATCAACTAGACTGATAGTCACGTTTCCAAAGCTTGCATCTTGTTTGTGAGCAACCAGTAGAAGAGAACCGTTTTGAAGATCGGATAATCCTTCATTGCGCTGTACATCCCAATCAAGAGGCTCACTTTGACCTAATTCCCAGGCCTTGAGACTATACAGTGATTCAGTCTGTGTTGTTTCTACGCGCATCTTGAAATTATAGGTAATATTGGCCTCTAAAGTTTTGTTAGATGAATTTCCTCCCCCCTCTCCTCGGATTTTCAGGTTTCCTCCTGCAGCCCATCCAATTGCGCCATAAGGTTCAAATCCTGCGAATGGCTGCTTCCCTGATAAGTCATCATTATGCCCCGGCCATCGCATCATCAAACCGACACGACCCGTATTTCTAACGAAATTATTGATGGTTATGGGTACGGTGACTTCATAGTTTGCCCAGGAAACATCACCAATGGCAATCAGACGATCATAGCCAGGTTCAACGATACGAACCGTATCTCCTTCAATCGTCCACAAACCATCAACCACCTGCGCTACCTCTGAAATCTCGGAAGTATTACTCCAGTCAATGGAGTAGTTCTCAGGCCAAACATTACCATCTTCATAATTGATGGTCACTGTCTGTGTAGAAACATTTCCTAATTCATCAGTGGCAGTAAAAGTAACGAAATCATCTATTGATGAACCATCGAGGTCAGCATAAGCAATATCTGCATTAAAGTCACCAGATTGGATAATTCGAGTTTTTTTAGTGATGTTAAGAGGTAACTCAGGTCCACCGTTAAGGGAATAAGTTAATGAAGACACCCCATCAGGATCATCCACATGACCCAGAATGTTAATCCAAGTTTGAGGCTGACCAATTTGACCAAAAGTCTGCTCTAACCCATACCATACATCTATCAAAGGTCCATCTCCCTGATTAGACGAAGAGGTTTCGACTGAAACAGAAACAAAGGCTTGATTAGAGGTAGCTCCTTCGTTATCTTCTACTGTATAACCAAAACTATCATTACCAGTAAAGTCAGTATTGGGGGTGTAAGTCACTTGTCCGGTCAGGGGGTCAACTTCGAGGGTTCCATTACTAGGATTACTAACAATAGCGAGGGTACTTGGTTCAAGACTACCATCATTATCTAGGTCGTTATTGAGAACATCAATCACCGTTGCCGTGTTGACATCAGTTTCCCCACTATCATCATTAGCTACTGGTGCTTGGTTAAAACTCCCGACTGAGACAGAAACAAAGGCTTGATTAGAGGTAGCTCCTTCATTATCTTCTACCGTGTAGCCAAAACTATCGTTGCCAGTAAAACCTAAATTGGGGATGTAAGTCACTTGTCCGGTCAGGGGGTCAACTTCGAGGGTTCCATTACTAGGATTGCTGACAATGGCTAGGGTACTTGGTTCAAGACTACCATCATTATCTAGGTCGTTATTGAGAACATCAATCACCGTTGCCGTGTTGACATCAGTTTCCCCACTATCATCATTAGCTATTGGTGTTTGATTAAAGATGCCACCATCTTCAGGAACAATAGGGGCGGCTGTATTGAAGAAGTAATCCACTTGCGCTGTAAAAGCGGGTTGTCCTCCGGCATTTCCTGCAAATGTCCCCACGGAACTAACACTCAACTGTTGGGTAAAACTCCCTGCAGTTGTCCAATTAAAGCCATCCCCAGAATACTCTAACGTCCAAAGATCTCCCTGGCGATTGACCCTGAGGTAGGAAGCCGAACCGCTAGCCACTGAGGCACTCAATATGCCATTTGATGACCCATTGATGGTAATAGCGGCATAGACACGCATGGTTTTGCCATTATGACTAATCTCGAATCGTAGCCAGTTATCGGCATCTTGTTCCACCAAGATTCCCTGGAACTGAAATCTTTGAGAGGGTTCGGAGAGGTATTTGACCTCTAGTTCAAAATCCGTGTTAGCTGTAGGCTGCATCACCCTTACCGCATCTTTGGCTGTTTTCCAGAGATTATGGGTGGTACCACCAGGGACAAATAATTCTAGATAGGCTTCCCCTGTTCCGGCACCGACTAAATTAAATGAACCATCGTTGAGTGGATTGATAAATGTCCATCGAGAATCTAACTCATTACTGTTGAAGTCGTCAGACTCTATTGGTGTTGGGTTATTCTCTCCTGAATTATTATTGACTGAGATAGAAACCGTAGCCTCATTAGAGGTCGCTCCCTCGTTATCTTCTACTGTATAACCAAAACTATCGTTACCGATAAACCCCAGATTAGGGGTGTAAGTCACTTGTCCGGTCAGGGGGTCAACTTCGAGGGTTCCGTTACTGGGATTACTAACAATAGCGAGGGTACTTGGTTCAAGACTACCATCATTATCTAGGTCGTTATTGAGAACATCAATCACCGTTGCCGTGTTGACATCAGTTTCCCCACTATCATCATTAGCTACTGGTGCTTGGTTAAAACTCCCGACTGAGACAGAAACAAAGGCTTGATTAGAGGTAGCTCCTTCATTATCTTCTACCGTGTAGCCAAAACTATCGTTGCCAGTAAAACCTAAATTGGGGATGTAAGTCACTTGTCCGGTCAGGGGGTCAACTTCGAGGGTTCCATTACTAGGATTGCTGACAATGGCTAGGGTACTTGGTTCAAGACTACCATCATTATCTAGGTCGTTATTGAGAACATCAATCACCGTTGCCGTGTTGACATCAGTTTCCCCACTATCATCATTAGCTATTGGTGTTTGATTAAAGATGCCACCATCTTCAGGAACAATAGGGGCGGCTGTATTGAAGAAGTAATCCACTTGCGCTGTAAAAGCGGGTTGTCCTCCGGCATTTCCTGCAAATGTCCCCACGGAACTAACACTCAACTGTTGGGTAAAACTCCCTGCAGTTGTCCAATTAAAGCCATCCCCAGAATACTCTAACGTCCAAAGATCTCCCTGGCGATTGACCCTGAGGTAGGAAGCCGAACCGCTAGCCACTGAGGCACTCAATATGCCATTTGATGACCCATTGATGGTAATAGCGGCATAGACACGCATGGTTTTGCCATTATGACTAATCTCGAATCGTAGCCAGTTATCGGCATCTTGTTCCACCAAGATTCCCTGAAACTGAAATCTTTGAGAGGGTTCGGAGAGGTATTTGCTCTCTAGTTCAAAATCCGTGTTAGCTGCCGGCTGCATCACCCTTACCGCATCTTTGGCTGTTTTCCAGAGATTATGGGTGGTACCACCAGGGACAAATAATTCTAGATAGGCTTCCCCTGTTCCGGCACCGACTAAATTAAATGAACCATCGTTGAGTGGATTGATAAATGTCCATCGAGAATCTAACTCATTACTGTTGAAGTCGTCACTATCAATCAAAACCCAGGGATAAGCTGATTGTACTGCCGATGAGAAAACTTGAGATTGGGCAATTTCACCAAGAGTCACTTCTAGGTTCCAATCTCCTCCTAACACCCTACTACCAGTGTAATTAGCTGAAGCAGCAATGTTGGTGTGAGTTAGTTGATGGAGTTGCTTAATAAAATCAGACCCAACTCGGTTAGCTGCAACTTGGCATCCATAAAGAAATAGGGAGGAGGAATATAAGAAAGTTGACCAGTTTTGGAGGTGTTGTTTATAGCTATTGAGGTTACTAAAGCTGAGCTTGGTTTTCCCCAATTTTAGCTTACCTGGTAAGCCATGTGAGACAATATGAACCTCTGCAACCCTCCCGTACTGTTGCAATGTCTCAGTGATTTGAATAACACCATCTCTCGCCGAATCTAGAAAAATGACTTCAGCTTCTTTATTAATACCATCAGCTAATAGTTGATAGTCATTAATCCCCTGATCAATGAAAACAATCTTTTTATGTGAATTCTGGTCACAGAACTTGTTAGGGAGCTTCAACATAAGACTTCAATGTTAAGGTTTTAACTTTTAACAAACCAGTAAATTGGTAGTAACTCCCATCTCATCAAGCATTTGCCCAATCTCATCGCAGTAGATTGAGTTCATCACAATTACCTGATCTGGTTGGTATTCCTTCAAAAACTCTGGTGGCATAATCTCTTTCCCTACACCAGGAATAAACTTCCCATGACGATGAGGATTAATATCAACCACATATTGAATGTAATCAATGGTATCGAGAGTAGTTAAAAAAGCAACACATTTAGATCCTGATCCCCAAACAACGACTTTTTGTCCCTCTTTGTGCCACTGTTCTAAGTTTTGCTTCCAACGTTGGAGCTTATGACTAATATGGGTCGTAAAATAGTTGACATCCTCAGTCAAAGCCTCAAGACTTTCCTCAAGGGGATGAATTTTTTTATCAGACGGTTGCTCAACAGGTTTGGCCTCAATTAAGAGATATTGCTCCCCATAAGCTCGGTATAAATCGATAACCTCAAAACCACACGAGCGAAATAGACGGGCTAAAGACCCTGGCGTAAAATAGGAGCAGTGTTCATAATAGATATCCTCAAAAGCTAACTCCTGAAGAACTCTAATGGTGTCTGGTATTTCAAAAAAGACGACTGTATTAAGGCGATCGCTGATAGAACGCCTAACAATACTCACAAACTCAGCTGTCGGTTGAATATGCTCTAAGGTATGACGACAACAAATAAAATCCCCTACATGATCAGCATATTTTTCTGAGTAGTAATCTTCAATAAACGTGACTCTTTTGGCGGCTTCGCTGTGTACCCGTCCTTGTACTGCACTCGGATCAATGCCAACCCCTCGATTGTTACCCAACTCACACAATAGCAACAGGAAATCTCCTTTACTACAACCAATCTCTACAATATCTTTGTTGCGGAGGTCATATTTCTCAATCAGACGATGGGCTAAATCAAGGGCAAATTTATTAAACGTTGGGGAAAAACTTTGCTGATCTTCATAATTGGGGGCATAGGCTGACCATTTATCATCAAAGGCCACATTGGTAATGAAGCCACATTTTTCGCAAAAACCCAACACCACATCACCGCAAGGAAAGTCCAAAGCCTCCTGCTGAGTCGGTAGCATTAAGCAACTATGTACAGGGACGTTGCGAACTTCATAAAAGGGTAATAATCCTTGATGACCACAGTTGGGACAAACCTCTTGTGTGAGTAGAGTAGGGGTTTGTGTACTACTCTGGTTTAGGAGAGACGATTGCATATTTTTTCCTCAATGAGTTATGCAGAAAAGTTCGTAGTCGGGGCTTTAGCCCTGATTGAGATCAAGCTTTGGTTTGTTCACTTAAGGGCATTCAACTAAACAATCTTTGGTTGAGGAATGGGAACAATAAACTTTCCTCCTTGTTGGCGATAAGCCTCTTGTTGCTGCATAATTTCCTCAGCAAAATTCCAAGCCAAAATCAACACATAATCGGGTTGATCTTCAAGCAGTTTTGAGGGGGAAAAAATGGGCAAGTGATTAATCCCCATATAACGATTATGTTTGAATTTATTCAAATCCACCACATAATCAAGGAGGGTTTTATTAATCCCTAAATAACTCAACATAGTTGTTGCTTTGGCCGCTGCTCCGTAGCCAACTATTCTTTTACCTTGTTTCTTTAAATCCCACAAGATATCCAGTAAAGAACGCTTAATTTCAACAACGCGATCGCCAAACGATCTATAGTAATCTAAACTATCTACTCCCCGCTCCTTTTCAGCGGCTAATAAAGACTTAACCGACTCGCAGACAGCTTCGGTTGGCTCCACAAATAGACGTAAAGAACCCCCATGAATTGAGGTACGCTCAATCTTATTGAGATACAGTGAATGCTTTCTAAATAACGTATCTAAAGCTGTAACAGAGAAATAACACAGATGTTGATGATAAATAGTATCAAATTCACAGTGATCGACTAAATCAACAACGTAGGGAGCTTCAATGACAGCAACTCCTGTCTCTTTTAAAAGTATAGCGATCCCTGCCACAAACCCATTAAGGTCAGGGACGTGGGCTAAGACATTATTAGCAAGAAATACATCTGCCTTGTTGCCCTTGTCTTTAAGTTGCTTGGCTAAATCTTGGGTAAAGAAAGTACACAGCGTAGGAATACCAGCTTTTAAAGCGGCTTCAGCCGGTCCCGATGCTGGATCAATCCCCAAAACTCCAATCCCTTCTTCGACAAAGTTTTTCAGCATATAGCCATCGTTACTGGCTGCTTCAATAACCAGACTATCCCTATTGAGTTTCCTTGATTTAATGAGGGCTTTGGCACTGTCTCCAAAGTGTTTGAGCAAAGAAGGGGAAACAGACGAAAAATAGGGATAATCTTGACAAAAGAGGATTTCTGGCGGAACAATTTCGGTAATCTGAACAAGACTACAATTGGGACAAAATGCTAAGTCTAAAGGAGCAGTATATTCTGGCTTATCTAGTTGTTCTCTGGTTAACAGTCCATCGGCTAAAGGTGTATAGCCAAAATCAATAATTAAGTCTAGATTAGGATTGCCACAAGCGCGACAAGTTACTTTAGGGTCGTGCATTTTCCATCTACTGAGATTAGGATAAAGTTAAGTAGAGATGGTTTCTGACAACATCTCTACTTCAGTCAATTTTGTTGATCACCTGTGAGTTAAGCTAAACTGGGAGCCAAAATCTCTGTTTTCCAACGCAAATTATCATCAAGTTGACCACTGCTTAACAAATACTTGATGTGTGCAATACGCTGATACTTCGGTCCTTCAAACTCTTCTAACGTCACTCCTACTTTCTGATAGGCGTTATAGAGTTCTTCGGCTCCTTTGCGAGCATTCCATTGAGGCTGAAAACCAGGCAAGGTTTGAGCAATTTTGCTGCAATTAACTCGGTAACACCGTTTATCAGGACCCGCATCAGGGGCATATTCAATTCGACACTCAGGAACTGTCTCCTTGACAATTTCAGCTAAATCCCGAATTTGGTAGTTATCCTCATTGCGTCCGACATTAAACGCCTGGTTATGGATCAACTCCCGTGGGGCTTCTAAACAGGCAATAAAGGCGCGACAGATATCTTCAATATGGACGATAGGTCGCCAGGGGGTTCCATCGCTCTTAATGTAAATCCGACCAGTGGTATAAGCCCAAGCTACTAAATTGTTGAGAACCAGATCAAAGCGCAGTCGCGGGGAAACCCCATAAGCCGTTGCATTCCGCAGAAAAGTCGGGCTGAAATGATCATCAGCTAATCGGGCAATGCTCTCTTCTACTCGCACTTTAGACACGCCATAGGGGGTAACAGGGTTGAAAGGAGAGTCTTCGGTTAGCCAATCTTGTCCTCCTGCGCCATAGTTGCTACAAGAAGACGAAAAAATAAAGCGAGAGACTCCTGCCTCTTTCGCTAACTCAGCTAAGGTCACTGAAGCGAGATAATTGATCTCGTAAGTTAAATTGGGATTGAGGTTCCCTAGGGGATCGTTAGATAGTCCCGCTAAATGGAGTACCGCATCAAACTCCTCGAGGTCAGAGGCTTCTACATCCCTGATATCTTTTCTTATTTCCCGAATAGCTTGAATTCCCTCCCCAAAGGTACTGCCTTGGTAAAGGTCACTATCTAGTCCGACGACATCATACCCTTTTGCTAGAAGCATGGGCACCATCACTGTGCCGATGTACCCCTTGTGTCCAGTCACTAATAATCGCATCTTTGTTTGTTTCCTCCCAAATTTTCCAAGGTGCATTACCGCTTTCCCACTGTTTTTCCAAGCGTCGTTTGTCACGCAAGGTATCCATACATTGCCAAAAACCTTTGTATTTATAGGCCATGAGTTGACCATCTTGAGCCAATCGCTCTAAAGGTTCTTTTTCCCAAAGCGTATCGTCCCCGGCGATGTAGTCATAGACCCCTGGTTCTAGGACAAAGAAAGCACCGTTAATCCAACCTTCTCGTGTCTGAGGCTTTTCGGAGAATTCGACAATCTGATCCCCATCAAGTTCTAGATGACCGAAACGGGCAGCAGGACGTACGGCGGTTAAGGTGGCTAATTTGCCGTGGGAGCGGTGGAATGCTAAGAGGTCACGTAAGTCTAAATCGGAAACTCCATCTCCCCAGGTAAGCATGAAGGTTTCGTTGCCCATATAAGGAATCAATCGCTTGATACGCCCCCCTGTATTGGTGTAGAGTCCGGTATCGATTAGCTCGACGTTCCAATCTGGTTTATTTCCCCCGTGCATTTTTACTTGACCACTACGCAAGTTAACCGTGAGATTACTGTTGAGGGAGCAGTAGTCTACCATATATTTTTTGATGACCTCTGCTTTATAGCCCAGGGCGATCGCAAAATCATTGAAGCCATAACAAGCGTAATGCATCATGATATGCCAGAGGATTGGTTTTCCTCCAATTTCTACCATTGGCTTCGGTTTTTCAACGGTTTCTTCTGAGAGACGAGTCCCAAGACCCCCGGCAAGAATTCCGACTTTCATGGTTAAAGATAGCTCCTAAATTTAAGATATTAATTATCTGAGGTTAGTTGATAGCCTTTAGAAAAGGGCTTTGAATCTACCTAACACTGTCTTCCTGGTTCTAAGGAGGTAACCAGGGGATTACTGTTAATTTATTCATTGGCTTTTTTTCCTTGATGCTCACTCAATACATTGGCCCAATCTTGCCAAATTTCCCCAATCAGCTTGAGTTCATTGGCAGTTACATTTTGAGCCGCTTGCTCAGCTTTAGATAAGGAAACACCGACTCTAACTAATTGTGCTTGATAGATTTCTTTTAGCTTGGGTGACATTTTTTCTTTCCTCAAATTAACCTGAAACTTTTGGACGAATTGTTCAAAACTGATGAGCTTGATCTAAAAGAACACTAGTCGGTTTAACTGGGATAACCGTGAACGTTTCTAATCGACTAATATTTAACCAAAATCCCTTGATTCGTAAATATTTTTCAGCCAGTATTATGTTGATTAATGTTTCAGGAATCAACTTTTTTTCGATCAAAAACTCAATTAAATCTATATCTTTGTCAACATTGATCTTCTGGCTGATTTTTTGCAGCTTTGCTTTCGATACAAGCTGTCTATTAATCAGGAGATTTCTTAGGGTCATTTTTTGATTGTTTAAATAATAGTCAAGTTCTGGCTTAATAATTACTTTTTCGTCAACAAGAATTTCTCCTAGCTTTTGATGGTTTGATTTCTGCTTAGCTAAAGCTAATGAGATGTCTTGCTTGTCTACGGAATGATTTCGTTCTAAGATTTCACCTAGTTTAGCTGGCACCATATCCACATCCAAATTGATGGAATTAGCTAATAAATCTTGATCTATCTGATTTCCCAAAATCCATTTGCTTTGGATTAGGAAAGGATTAAAAATCTGTGACCTTAACTGACTAATGACTTGGTGAGTTGCTAGATAAAGAAAAGGCGGAATAGTTTTGCGATATCTTGGCCAAAGACGGCGTGGTTCTTGTATGAGTCGATACGCCCATTCGGCTCCATTATCTCTGATGATTCGAGGAGCTCGTTTTTGTAGTCCTGCATAGACGGGAAAAACTGCACCGACACCGAGCATTACTGCCTTAATTTTTCCCAGATGTTCAGCCATCCAATATTCTTGCTTGGGACATCCTAAACAAACTAAGACAATTCCAGCACCACTGTTATTAATTTGTTCAATTAAAGCCTTGTTCTCACTGTCGAGAAGAGGACGAAAAGGCAAGGGTTCCATTCCTGAGATTTTTAAATTGGGATAGTCTTGGGTAAGTCTGACTCTCATTTTCTCAAGGACTTCCCGTTGCGAGCCGACGAAAAATATACCGACGTTACACAGTGAGGTTAATTCACAAAGCCTGAAAAACAAGTCCATTCCAGCAACTCGCTGTTGGGTAGCAACTCCCATGGCTTTGAGAACCCATACTAAAGGCATTCCATCTGATGCGATCATGTCTGCCTTATCTAGCACAGAACTAAATTCTTGAGACCAGTAAGCTTCCATTAACATATGAACATTGGCCAGACAAACCATTTTACTTTGTCTTCGTCTTGCCCATCGTAAAATTAAAAGTGCTTGTTCTTCAAAACTTAAGGTGGTAATTCTAAATTTAAGCACTTGTAAACTGGGAAGATAGCCGTTTGTTCTTGTCTTGATTTCCATTTTTTTTATTTTTGCAGCTGCCTAGAGTTTTACGTTGCAAATATGAGACTCTTTGGCGCAAGGGTAAGTTAAATTAGGGAAGAGATATCTCCATTAGTTCAATTTTGAACTAGATCTGTAGGGGATCGCTTTCATGGGGGTCAATATCTCATCCATAATCTAAAAAGTATTCCTTATCTTTTCGCCAAATTAATTTAATCAGTGCAGTCTCTTGTTTTTCCGATTTAAACAATTAAATAGAATCATCAACGAACTCAACTTGAAAAATTCATAATTCTGACAATGGTTATTATGCTTTTTAATTCTTGCTGGTGATGATAATTAATTCTAAAAAAATACTTTTTGAATCTCTAAAGACACACTAATTCTTTCTTTCTAAAACCTCCGGGTGCACTCTAAGGTGTCTTCCCAAATAAGGTTTACAACAGATTTAACTGCTGGAATAAAAAACGATATGTTGGCTGAAATCAACGGGTAATTTATTTGTTTTTACCGACTTTAATGATTAATACTACTATAGATCAATATTTTCTTATGTCAAGTAAATTGTGCTATTTTTTTGCTTAATTTTTGTGTATTTAAAAGTATTTTTTGTATTTTTATACCTATAATTGGTCAAACTCTAACCCAGTCACCTATTTATCTGTTAAAAATTTTTTTTCAAATAATTGTATAGATTGAAAACCCAAAAGCCAGAATAAATAAACATTAAGAAATCGATTCATATAATCGCTGACAGCTTCCAAAGAAAACCAATCAATTTCACCCTAACTTATCTCAAATATTCACCCACAGGAGGGGACTGCTCCTTGAGTAAAAAACGAGACTTAAAACCTGAGACAGAGTGACTTTTATTAGCAACAATTCCCCAGATCTGGGTACGAGATAGGGCAAGTTGTTCTTGAGCATTCTCTAACTCGGAAGTCTGAATTTGACCTAGAGCAGTCACTAGGACGACTCCATCGGTTTGATTGGCTAATAAGTGAGTATCTGCTAACCCGATCAGACACGGAGCATCATAAATCACCAAATCGAAAGAATCATGGAGTCTCTTCATCAGGGACTTCATTTTTTCAGAGCTTAAAAGTCTAATGGGATCGGGAGGAAGTTGACCACAAGTTAGGACAAATAGATTGTCATCTCTTCCAGATCGCTGGATGATACTATGAGGATCTAAGTTATTTCGATAAATCAGATCACTTAATCCCAACACATTCATTAAACCGACGCGCTCATGTAATTTTGGATTTCGTAGATTAGTATCAACCAGTAAGACTCGCCGTCCCATTCCTGCTGCAGTTAACCCTAAATACAAAGTAACGGTTGATTTTCCTTCTTCTGGCCCTGCCGAACTGATTACGAGAGAACCAATGGGATTATCGGGGGTTAAAAGACAAAGATTCGTGTATAAAGAATTGAAAGCTTCCGTAAAGGCAGAGGTTGAATTGAGTTGCAGTAAATTACTATGATCGGCGTAGGAAGTGTCCATATCGTTTCGAGAAGAAAAACCTGAACTGTGATTAACCTCCGTATTTTCTACTTTTTTATTAAAGGGAATAATCCCTAAAATAGGGACGTTCATAATTTCATAAATTTCTTCAGGGGTATAGATTAGGTTACTCAGTTTATCAAGACCCATAGCCGAGGCTATCCCTAGCAATAACCCTAGTATTGTGCCTAATAGCAAGTTTCTTTTAATGCTAGAAGAAAGGGCTTCAGGTTCATGGGGAGGGGTTAGCATTTCCCAAGGAACCTGTTGTTGAGCAGCATCAATTTTCAGGGCTTCCCGTTTGGTAATAAATTGAGTCAAGTTATCCGTTACGATGTTGAGTTCTCGCTGAAGATCAACATATTTGCGAGTTGTCACTGATAAAAGTTTTATTTTTAACTCTAAACCTTTAATTGCCTGGGTTAGAGCTTTATCACGTAGGGTTAGTTCCAGAATGCGTTGAGAGGTACGGCTCTGAATTTCTTCTCCTATTTGTTTGCTTTCTTGGTCAAGTAAAGAGCGTAAATTTTGTCGTTTTTCCTGAAGAAATTGTATTTCTGGGTTTTTCTCAGTCCAAACAGCAGATTGTTTGGCTAGTTCAACATCGATTGCTAATATTTCTTTTCTTAAGTCTTGATAGCGTGGTGTTTCAAGAACTGAAGCAGAAATTTCTTGAGTGAGCTTAGATGTCCCTTGCTGTTGAGAAGCGGCTAACATTCGAGTTTCGGCTAACTCTACTCGTACTCCCTGTTGTTCTTGGTTGAGTTTGTCAAGTTGAGCCGATAGGAGTTCAGCTTGAGCGACGGGATCAATTAGGTTATTTTCTTGTCTAAGTCCTTGTAATTTATTTTGTAATTGATCTACTTTTTCTCTCAGGATAGGGAGTTGTCTATCGAGAAAGACAATTCCTTGATTAATATCTGATTGTCGTGCATCTAAACTATATTTTAGGTAGGTGTTAGCTACTTCATTTAAAACATCTTGAACCTGATTTTTATTATTATGCTGGTAAGTAACTTCTAAGATGTTGCCAGATTTGCTACTTTTTAGAATTGTTGTTAGAACTAGACTTCGTTGTAAAGACTTCTCATTAAGATTGGGATACTTATCCTGAAGTTTTTCAAGAATGGGTGAGAGTATTTTGGGATTTTTCAGAATCTTTAGTTTCAGTTCGTCTGCTTCAACAGAAACGATTTCTTCTCGACTACTTAGGGTTTGAGAATTAGTTGAAGAAATCACTTGAGTCTCAAGGGTGACGGGTTCGGTGAGTAACTCAAATCGAGACTTAAATAAAGGGGGTTCAAGCCATGCTTTTAGAGCAGCAGCACCCGCCACTAATATGGATATTCCTATTACTACGTGAAGTTGTCTACGAATCACTCCCAAACTTTTTCCTAAATTTAATCCTCCTTCTTCATTCATCTTGCTCTGTCCTCCACCTTAACACGATTGAGATTGACTGATTTTTCACTATTATAGCTATATTTTAGGGGGGAAATTATTCATTAAAATATGGTTTTTGTCCTGATTGTGTTAACTTATTTAAGTAAGAAGGTTCGGTTTTGGTTAGGTTTTATCTAAAATCGTCCCTGGATTAATTCGATGATTTTTGTCGCTCACTTCTAAATAGGGAGATTGTTAGAAATAATGTTCAATATTTTTGTGACTCATTTAAGGGTTAAATGTCCAAAAATTACACCAAACAGAATAGGTAAAGTCCATGATTACAGTCAATGTGACTCGAAGGTTGACTATATCTTTGAATCGATAGACGGAGGAAATCGAGGTTACATGACAGGACAAAAGCCAGGGATTCAACCTGGTGACTATGTACTATTACTAGAGAATAGAGATCAATGCCGATATCAAGTTGAAAAAGTAGACTACTATTCCAATCAGCAAGATATCTGGATAGCTTTACTCAAAAAAGTTCTAGTTTAAGCTAACTTCTAAGTTTTGGCTTTTTAGATAATTAATGTGTTAAACGTCATCTTGCTGCTTACAAAGCATTAAAGTATTTTCTCCCTTTTTGACGACTATTTCGGTAAGTAAACTCGCTCACCGAAGCATTAGGACGAGTAGGATCAATGGTACGATGCGTCCGTTTCCAATCCTCTTCTGTGGCTAAGGTGATGGTTAAATTTCCCTGGTCATTTTTAGCAATGCGTAGCCAAATTTGGCCATCTTCTGGGCAAAAAAACTCTTCGAGCCAAAGATTGAGGTTAACTGGTGTTGAGTTTTGAGCGGCTAAAAAAGCAGCTTTTTTATGACCGAGCTTAAATTCTTTCTGAATTTGAGGAATTGTAAGACAGTGCAGATAATATTTCTGATGTCCTTTGCGCCACAGTCTCGTCTGACAGTAAGGGCAATAAAATTTTTTACTTTTGCCTCTGGAACTTCTTTTATTGGGCATATTTTTATAGCAAATTTCCAATTTGTTTACGGTTTCTAAGACACAAGAATTCCTAATTTCCAAAATCTACGGGTGCACTCAACGGTGTCTTCCCAAAAAGATTTACAGCAGTTGTTTAAACTACTGGAATTAGTTGATTGGGTTGTGACTATAAATTAACACTTTATCAATGATTTTCGTGACCATTTTAAGGATTAATAACACTATAGATCAAGATTGTTGAATGTCAAGGAGCTTTATCGTTTTTTATGATGCTAATCAACATTTTCATATCTTGAAAAATAAACTCACAATGCTAATAAATAGACCTAGATTTCCAGGCTTTGTCTAAGTTAACAGCAATATCCAAGAATCTCAATTGGGAAAATCTAAAAAAAGAGGATGTATATAAAAAAAATTTTGACAATATTTCTTTTAGGGTAACTTTCAGGTCAAAAATATTCCTATTTTTCTATTAATTAAAATTTTTAATAATTAAACTCTAATGCCTAAGTTGTTTAAGATATGGCACTCTCCAGACTGAAGTAATTCATAAACATCTTTGTATTCGATAGATTTTATAATATGTTTATAGGTGTTTAAATAGACTTATTTGAATAATCATGTAATTATCTCGAACCTTAAAATAACCTTAAAATTGAGTATAATTTCCCTAAGGTTGCCAGAATTTAACTTTAGAATTAAGCTAAAAATCTCTAAATATTTCAGAAAATTTCTTAAATGTTAGCTAAACGAATTTTACCGTGTCTTGATGTCAATGCTGGTCGTGTGGTTAAAGGCGTGAATTTTGTTAACCTACAAGATGCTGGAGACCCTGTAGCATTAGCCAAAGTTTACAATGATGCAGGGGCTGATGAATTAGTCTTTCTTGACATTACCGCTACTCATGAAGGACGAGATACGATTATTGATGTTGTTTATCGTACCGCCGAAGCCGTTTTTATTCCCCTAACTGTCGGTGGTGGGATCCAAACCTTAGACAATATTAAACGTTTGTTAAGAGCAGGGGCTGATAAAATTAGTATTAACTCTGCTGCTGTCCGTGAGCCGGATTTTATTAATCGTAGCAGCGATCGCTTCGGTAAACAGTGTATTGTGGTAGCCATTGATGCGAGACGACGCACAGACCCCAATAACCTCGGATGGGACGTTTATGTTCGGGGCGGACGCGAAAATACTGGACTAGATGCCATTGAGTGGGCAAAAGAAGTAGAAAAACGGGGAGCAGGAGAATTATTAGTGACGAGTATGGATGCAGATGGAACCCAAGCTGGATACGATTTAGGGTTAACCCGGACTATTGCTGACCAAGTAGAAATTCCGGTCATTGCCTCCGGAGGCGCGGGGAATTGCCAACATATCTATGAATCACTGACTGATGGAGGGGCTGAGGCTGCTTTGTTAGCATCTTTGCTTCATTACGGTCAGTTAACCATTGCTGAAGTGAAAGACTACTTAAACAAGCATCAAGTTTCCGTCAGAAGGGTGTCAGTCTAAAGTCTAGAGAAATCATTAATTTCTTTCGGGGAAGGTTGCTTGCTTAAAATTCTGTATTAGAATAGGAGAAGTGTTAACTTTCTTTAAGAGATGTTGATTCCTATTTTAATATTCGATGTGGCCTTGGTTGCCTGGTCACTCCATTTAATGCAAGAAGCCTTTGACCAACAAGAATTTTCCCTAATGTTGGCAGGAACTTTAGTTGCCCTATCGGCTGCGGCAATGTTGGTAGTCTATTTCCTAATGGGTAACTGCTTAAGCTATCTGATTCAATTACCCTAGACTTCCTGAAAAATAATTAAAATAAATTAAGAAAAATCTTTCTAGAATCCTTTATCTTGTCTTTATAACCAAAAATAACTGTGTAACAAACTCCTCATCTTTAATCATCGCGCTACAGGTTAACACAATCGTTCACAGAACTTTCTGCTAATCTTCATTCCCAGAATATAATAATAGCCCTAAAATACCGAGGATTTTTAGTGGCACGGGATACAATTTGTGGGAAACAGTTATCAGAAGAATAGTCATTCTGTACAACTTATTGAAAATAATCTGTAGTCATTAAAGTAAGCATGAGTGAAATTTTTACGAAAAAAGTTTGGTTCTCCAATGTTAAAAACGATCTTCTGTCCGGGACTGTTGTCGCATTAGCCTTAATTCCCGAAGCGATCGCCTTCTCAATTATCGCCGGGGTTGACCCTCAAGTGGGACTGTACGCCTCCTTTTTTATTGCTACCATCACCGCCTTTATTGGGGGTCGGCCAGGGATGATTTCAGCCGCTACAGGAGGGATGGCTCTTTTAATGACAACCCTTGTT
Organism: unicellular cyanobacterium SU2; assembly: GCA_002110465.1. Classification (GTDB taxonomy): domain Bacteria; phylum Cyanobacteriota; class Cyanobacteriia; order Cyanobacteriales; family Microcystaceae; genus Rippkaea. The sequence continues at coordinate 93,340 of NEED01000001.1, forward strand.
AAAGATCACGGCCTGCAATATTTATTAGCAACAACTGTTTTAACGGGAATTCTTCAAATTATCTGGGGTTGGATTAAATTAGGCACCCAAATCCGCTTTGTCCCACGGGGAGTTATGATCGGCTTTGTCAATGCCTTAGCGATCTTAATTTTTAATGCCCAACTGCCCCAATTTGAAGGTGCGACTTGGGTAGTTTATGGGATGGTAGTCGTGGGACTGGGAATTATTTATGGTTTACCCCGTCTGACTACCGTTGTTCCTTCTCCATTAGTAGCGATTATTATCTTAACTATCGTTTCTTTGGTGACAGGGGTACAAGTTCCTACCGTTGGCGATATGGGAGACTTACCAACCACTTTCCCAACCTTTCTCCTTCCAGAAATTCCCCTCAACTTTGAGACATTACAAATTATTCTGCCCTACGCCTTACCTCTATCCCTAGTAGGATTATTACAATCTTGTCTTACTGCTAATGTTATTGATGATTTAACCGATACCTCTAGTAATAAAAATCAAGAAGTGATCGCCCAAGGAACAGCTAATATAGTCACAGGATTTTTTGGCGGTATGGCCGGGTCTGCCATGATTGGTCAATCTGTGATCAATATTCGTTCTGGGGGAAGGGCAAGACTCTCAACCTTGAGTGCGGGAATTTTTCTGTTAATCTTTATTCTTGTGTTCGAGAATTGGGTAGCACGGATTCCCATGGCGGCTTTGGTGGCGGTGATGATTATGGTATCTATTAGTACCTTTAGCTGGAACTCTATCCGCAACATCCGCAAGTTTCCTAAGAATGAAACGACGGTCATGATTACCACGGTATTAATTACCGTTATCACCCGCAATCTCGCTATGGGGGTAATTATTGGGGTTGCTATGAGTGCTATCTTCTTTAGTCGTAAAATTGCTGCCCTAATTTTCGTAGATTCTCTTCTTAAAGAAAATGGGACGGAACGAGTTTACAGTGTTAATGGACAAATCTTTTTTGTCTCCATCGATAACTTCCTCAGTGCTTTTGATTTCCGTGAAAAGGTGCAAAAAGTTACGATTGATTTAACTCATGCTCATTTATGGGATCATTCTGCCGTGGATGCTGTAGATAAGGTGGTTTTGCGGTTCCGCAAACGGGATGTCCAAGTTGATTTAATCGGTCTTAATCAAGCGAGTGCTACCTTGTTAGAGCGTTTAGCGGTCCACGATAAACCCGATGCTCTCGAACAAATGGCTAATCATTAATGGAGGTGATATGATGACTACTGAAAAATGGAGTAATCAATCAACCATGATTGTTTATCGATGGTTAACCCAAGAAAACAACCTTCGTAATCAGTTGCAAGTTCTCGCAGATAATTCAGGAAATAATATTGCCACTTTTGCACTGGAAATAGAAGAATTAGTTACAGACGTCAATAACCCCCTTGCTGGTCATTATTCTGTCTATGCTGAGCTAATTGAGTTAGCTTTTAAGGAGGTCAATTGGCAAGATATCGCAGGAACTTTTCTAGCCAACAATTAGTCGATTACTCTAGCTGATTTTAAGGGTAGGTGCTACAGAAGAAATAGGAGGACGACTAGACTTAACCCTAACTTGATTAGGCACAAACATAAAGGTTGTTTCTCCAATCCAAAAGGTTTGACCATCAATGGCGCAGGTTCCTCCTGCCACCCAATCTACAACTCGCTGAGCTTGATTAATGGGTAATTTGTCTAAAATTAAGATTACAGTTTTACGTTCTTGAACTAATTCAAGGACTTGGCGAGTTTCTTGTATGGAAGTCACCGTTTTGACAACAACTTCAGCCTGAGAGTCGTTATTGGTAGACCAACTGAAAGGAGGAATATTAGTCATGATTGTTGTTTTGTTATTGTGTATTGTATCTTAAGTTAAGAACAATTAAATTTTCGGTAATCTTCGTAAAGTAGTTAACTAAACTAATAAGTACGAGTAACAATTGAGAGTTTTAACGACAAGCTAATTTTTCTATATAGTGGACAGTATCAATTTTTATTTAATTCTTTGTTTTAGAACAGAAAATTAAAATTTCTCAGGAAAATGGTATAAAATGCTACACTATATTTTGTTATATATTTCTTTTCATAATCCCTCCTATCAGGTTGGTAATCTTAGTATTGTTCTCCATATCTTGAGAAATTGAAGAGTAAAGCGATGGTCTTTCCGCCATATCTAGTTAAGGGAAAAATTGTCCAACAAAAGTTCCATCAATGATCAGTATTCTAAACGCTTTGCTCTATAATAAACCATGTTTGGCAAAAACCTTAAGATTTTCTTAATCTTATTAATTCAAGTCAATTCCTGAAAATTTCCAATGGCTTAAGATCACTTCGCTAAGTGATACAAATTACTATAAGAACTTGAAAGCTTAAGCTAAATTTAATTTTTCAAGTAACTGATTTAAACGTTGCGGATTTTGTAGATAGAGATAACCAATTAAGGTTTCGAGACTCGTCGCTTGTTGATAAAGTTCTGGTGATAAACGTCGAGGTTTTCCTGTGGCGGCATTCCTTCCCCGACGAACGATTTCTTTTTCAGATTCAGTTAAATAAGGATTAATCCTTGCCAAAAACGCCGCTTGACTTTCGGCTCGCACTAACGAGACCACTTGATTATGATAATCAGCTAACCGTCGAGGGGGAAAGACATAATAAGTCCGAACATAAAGCTCATAAACCGCATCCCCTAAATAAGCTAAAAAGCCAGGGGATAATTGCTTTATCATCCCCAATGGTTGACTTTTGCTACCAACGGCTTCAAAAGTGACTCCATCATGGGCTTGTTTAATCTCATGGGGGAGGGTAGGCTGAGTTTCATCAAAATTGGGTAAATTCACAACCTTAACTTGATTTAGGGTTCTCTCAAAACAGTAACAATGTCTACTTTTCGTTGCCAGTTAACTACTTTGAGAGATTATTGATAGCATCTTCGACTGAACTTTGCAAAGACAAGAATTTTTCGAGACGAACTAGCTTAACAGTTTGAGTTACTCTAGGATTAGTAACAATTTGTAAGCTACCTTGATTAGTTTGTGCTTTTTTGACCAGTTGAACTAAAGCTCCAAGACCAGAGCTATCGATAAAGTCTATTTGAGACAATACCAAAATGACGTTAGCCGGTCCTTCATCGATATAGTTACCAATTACCTTACGAAAAGTAGGTTCAGAAAAGGCGTCTAACAGGCCAGTCAGCCGAAAAATTTGGTAGCTTTTTTGAACATCGCGAGTTCCTCTTAAACTCACGGTCAGGGTCAGTTGCTCAGGAATGGCTTCCTCCTTCAAGTCGATAAAAGTTGGCAATTTAATGGTACAGTATAGCGTAGTGAAACAGAGAAAGTTAACTTCCTTAAGGATTTGAACAGATTAAACGATAATTTCGTCACGAGTCCTTACCAATACTTGACAATCGTTAAATAGGTCTGTTAAGTTTAATTTATTAGTAAAAATAATAATTTTGTAGAAAAAGCTCTTCTTTTAGACAGTCACTATCTAGATCCTCAAGTTATTAATCCCATCCAACTTAGGGGTAGATAGGTTAATTAGTCTCGGTAAGGAATCAATTGGAGTTCACATAGCTATTACCGAATTATTTAAGCAAGCAACATGATTACGTCTCAGACTTGGTTTTACAGCTTTTATTTTACCTGGCAACTACGGAGGTTCTGGGTGAATTAAGTTAGGTTGTTTTTTACGTTTATCGAATTCCCGGAACACTGATACAAGGTTCCGGGTTTTTTAATGTTTATCTATCGTTAAAGGAAATTCCGACCATGTTCAATGCCAAACTCGCCTTAAAATCCTATCCTGAAGCCATAAACACCGTATCTTTAACCGATCCCGTAACCTTCGGAGGTCAAGAAATTGTTATTATTGGTGGTCCTTGTACGGTCGAAAGTTTAGAACAAATGGACACGGTTGCCTCTCAACTGAGAAATGCACCTGTTCAAGGGTTGCGGGGAGGGGCATTTAAACCCAGAACCTCTCCCTATTCGTTTCAAGGACTTGGACTCGAAGGACTGAAAATTCTCTTTGAGATCAAACAACGCTATCAAATTCCTATCGTTACCGAAGTAATGTCAACAGATCAAATAGAGTTGGTAGCTACCTATGGGGATATGTTACAAGTGGGTAGTCGGAATATGCAAAACTTCGAGTTACTTAAAGCCCTAGGAAAAGTAAATAAGCCCATCCTCCTCAAACGTGGTTTAGCAGCTACCCTTGAAGAGTTTATTTTTGCAGCAGAATATATCTTAAGTGAAGGAAATTCCCAGGTCGTATTATGTGAACGGGGAATTCGTAGTTTTGATAGTTATACTCGTAATGTCCTAGACCTAGGGGCAGTGGTTGCCCTTAAACAACTGACTTGTTTACCTGTTATTGTTGATCCTTCCCATGCTGCAGGAAGAAGAGAATTAATTGAACCTTTGGCAAAGGCTGCGATCGCAGCAGGGGCTGATGGTTTAATGATTGAATGCCACCCCCACCCAGAAAAATCGGTTTCTGATGCTCAGCAAGCACTTTCTCTTGAAGAAATGGTTAATTTGGTCTATAGTCTAGAGCCTATTGCTAGAGCCGTTGGACGGTCTATTCCCCAACCTATGCCGGTATCAGTTTAGTTCCACTGAAAATTATCTGAGGACTGGTTTGTAACTCAACACTCGAACAACAGTCCCTTCTTTGGGTAAATCTTGAAATTTAATCAGCAGTTTATTGTCATTAATCTGACGAATATTCATATCTTTGACTAACTCTAAAAAGCTATCCACCGAAGATAAATCACAAGCGTCTTTATCTGCTGCTTCTGTCAAGTAATGAGTAGGAATCATTACCTTGGGTTTGAGAACTTCCATCGCCTGTTTTCCTTCATCAGGCCGATAGGCTTTCGGTCCTCCTCCCACAGGAATCATGGCAATATCAGGACTGCCTAATAAGATTTTTTGTTCAATACCAATGGGGGCGGCGGCCCCTCCTAAATGGACAATCCGCAGTCCTCCTTGAGTCCAACGCCAAGCGACATTGGTGCCAAATCGTCTACCCCCTTTGCGATCGTGGTCAATACCCACTCCTTGAATTCTTAATCCCTTAATTTCATAAACCCCAGGTTCATACAAAACTTTGGGATTTCCAGGTAGATTTTCCGCTGCTCCTTCGTCCCACATTTGACTGCTAATAATTACTAAATCTGCTTCTACTTTAGGCAGTCGATAGCCAGCGGTACAGCCAATTGTCCGAAAGGGATTGGCTAAAATTCTCAATCCCCCTCCTGTATATAGAAAGGAAGTATGTCCTAGATACTGCACCATTAACGAACCGTTACTCTGGGCTGAGGTCGGTTGAAAGCGAGAAGCTAGGGGAATTCCAGTGGCTGCGATGGCACTGGCACCAACATAGCGGATTAACTGTCGCCTTTTCATTGTTACTCAAAGGGTTAAATAAGGGTGTAGTTCTTTATTCTTGTTTAGTATAGCAGGCAGTTAGAAGTCAGTAGAGACAATTGACATCCTCACCGATCTTAAGGAACGGTGATTCCTAAGCCTCACAACTTAGGTTTCTGCTTCAATGCAGTTGCCTTGCGAGATTTACTCTCTTCGGGTCTTACACTCGCTCCACAGACTGACACCCCAAAGGGGTTCGGCAGTCGCTCATAGGGGAAACCCCCAAGACGGCGCTGCCTCACCGCAAGCCCTGCGGCCAAAATATTTTGACTGGCGTTTAGATCTCGGTCGTGGTTAGTTGCACATTTAGGACATTCCCATTCACGAATATTTAACGGTAATTTGTCGATTATGTGACCACAGTTATTCTTGATCAAGCTTCTATTCATACCAGTGATATTTTTCTGGCTAAATTGGAGGAATGGGAAAGGAAAAAATTAAAATTATTTTGGTTGCCAACTTACTCTCCGAAGCTTAACTTAATTGAAATCCTCTGGAAATTTATTAAGTATGAATGGATTGAAGTTGATGCTTACTATAGCTGGAAAAATTTACTTAATTATTTAAGAAAAGTGCTGGACAATTTTGGTCGAGAATATGCAATTAATTTTGTTTAGGTACTTAAATTAGTTTTGGCAAATATTTAACTTCTGTTAAATATATTTAACGGTGCTATACTTTTGACGATAACTAACTATAAATCCCTTTATGTTTAAATTTACTTCTCGACTTATTATCCCTTTAATTTTACCGTTACTAACAATAAACCCTCCCGCTTTGACACAACTTTCTGAGCCAGCTAGATGGGCTACTACCATACACAGCAATTACAGAATTTATCCAAATATCACCTATCTTAAGGCAAACAATACCGAGTTGAACCTTGATGTCTATGCACTAAGAAATACTGAAAAAACTGTTCCAACAATGATCTACTTTCACGGTGGTGGTTGGCGTGGTGGTAACAAGGAAAAAAACATTTTGCGTCTGTTACCTTACCTGGAAATGGGCTGGGGAGTAGTTAGTGTTCAATATCGTTTGGCTAATATCTCTGTTGCACCTGCCGCAGTTGAAGATTGCTTGTGCGCTCTTCGATGGGTCATCCGAAATGCAGATAAGTATGGTTTTGATTCTAACAAAATTGTTGTTTCAGGTCATTCTGCGGGTGGTCATTTAGCCCTTACCACAGGAATGATCCCTGAGAGTGCAGGTCTTGACCGTCAATGTCCAGGCAATGAAAAACTCAAAGTTGCGGCCATTGTCAACTGGTATGGTATTACTAATGTGGGAGATTTGCTTGAAGGAAAAAATCAAAAATCCTATGCAGTTCAGTGGATGGGAAGTAGAACCGACCGCTTTGAAATTGCTCAAAGGGTTTCTCCCCTCAACTATATAAGAGGTAATTTACCACCAATAATTACTATACATGGTGATAATGATTCGGCCGTTCCTTATAGTCATGCTGTTCAACTTCATGAGGGACTAGACCAGGCAGGAGTCCCTAACCAACTAATTACTATTCCTGGTGGTGGCCATGGTGGTTTTACAAACAATGAAATGTTTCGTATTTACGGTGCTATTCAAAACTTTTTAAATACTCACTTGAATAAATAGAGTTATGAACAAACTTTTTTAGTACATATAGCAATCAGTAATCAGTTGTGAGAATTAAATCTCGGTTATGCGGTTCTACGGTATCAGTTATGCTAAACTATCACAAATAATGGGCTTGAAAGCTAAAGAGTTAAGCTATACAAACAAAGGTTGCCTACGGAACCTATAATTGAGTCGGCGAAGGCGGGCTTTATTCTTGTAGAATAAGGCTTTAGTCTTTTATTAGTTATTGGTTTAGCATAGTACATAAGGTAGAACCAGAATTCATTTGAAATAATAATATTATGTCCCTGTTGTATTGTAATGTATAGCCAATCGAACCAACTATTAACTATACACTATTAACTATCAACTAACAAGACATTTCTAACATTTTTTGAATCGGACGTAGAGCAGCAACTCTAATTGATTCATCCATATTAATTTCTGGCTGTTTAAACTTCATAGCGAGATACAACTTTTCTAGCGTATTTAACCGCATATGAGGACATTCATTACAAGCACAATTATTCATAGCTGGTGCAGGAATAAACTGTTTTGTAGGAGCAGCTTTTTCCATTTGATGAATAATTCCTGGTTCAGTTGCCACAATAAACTTATTACTTGAACTTTGCTGGCAATACTTTAACAAAGCCGTCGTAGAACCAATATAATTAGCATGACGTAACACAGGAGGTTCACATTCAGGATGAGCAATAATTTCGGCTTCGGGATGTTCTATTTTTAGCTGAACCATTTTCTTTTCTGAAAAGGTTTCATGAACGATACAACTGCCTTGCCAGAGAATTAACTCTCGTCCCGTTTGTTCTATCACATACCGCCCCAAATTGCGATCAGGAGCAAAAATAATCGGGCGATCTTTTGGCAATTGCTCAACAATTTTAACCGCGTTAGAACTGGTACAAATCACATCACTCATCGCCTTAATCGCTGCACTACAGTTAATGTAGGAAACCACAATACAATCAGGATATTGAGCCTTAAATTGAGCAAAAGCATCAGGAGGACAGCTATCAGCTAACGAACAACCCGCTTCTAAATCTGGTAGTAATACTAATTTATCAGGGTTGAGAATTTTAGCTGTTTCCGCCATGAAATGAACCCCCGCAAAAACAATGACATCCGCATTAGTGCTGGCTGCTTGTTGAGAAAGACCCAAAGAATCACCTAAAAAGTCAGCAATATCTTGAATATCAGGCTCTTGATAATAATGAGCTAAAATAACGGCATTTAGTTCTTTCTTTAGCTGGTTTATCGCCGTAAATAAATCATCAGGAATAAGGTTAGATTGTGTGGATTGATGAGGCCGTAAAGTGGTGAACACAGTGGGATGTCACTCCTGGGAGGTATTTATAGTTAATGTTACCAAAACTATTATAGTGAATTCAACCATGTTAGTGCAACATTACTTCAAAAACGACTTAGAGACTGTCTATAAACAAAATATTCAGTGAATTTTCGGTCTATTGTTTCAGTTAGTAGTCAACTCTTGAAGCTTGATTTCTCAAGGCTAAAGCCTTTACGACGAGCCTAAAATTTGATGTACTGAATGTAGTTCAATTCTATGGTGATCGCCAGAGGGATGGTGAAAGCGATCGCCAATAACTTGGTAGATTTGATGCCGAGATGAAGGCTTGGCAAATAAAAATCGGTGCTAAAACCTAAATGATACAATGATCCATAACCTCTTTATCAGTCCTTAATCTCTATAGTTAAAGGCGTAAATCGCCACTTAAGGTACATTAGATCCTCAAAAAGTTAGAATAAGTTCTAAAAAACCCTATGCTTAAAACTCTATTTGGTGACCCTAACACCCGTAAACTCAAAAAATTTCAGCCTTTAGTCACAGAAGTGAATGTGATCGAGGAAGATATTCAAAAATTGTCTGACGAACAACTCAAACACAAAACAGTAGAATTTAGGGAACTCATCGACAAGGCGAAAGACGACGAAGAATTAGAAGATATCTTAGAAGAGATTTTACCCGAAGCCTTTGCCGTGGTACGCGAAGCCGGAATACGGGTGTTAGGAATGCGCCACTTTGATGTGCAAATTCTTGGTGGGATTGTTCTCCACAGAGGACAAATTGCCGAAATGAAAACAGGGGAAGGGAAAACCCTAGTGGCTACTCTTCCAGCCTATCTCAATGGATTAACAGGACGCGGCGTACATATTGTTACAGTAAACGACTATTTAGCCCGTCGAGATGCCGAATGGATGGGACAAGTTCACCGCTTTTTAGGGCTTACTGTGGGACTGATTCAAGGAGGGATGAGTCCTGATGAACGGAAGAAAAACTACGCCTGTGACATTACCTACACCACCAACAGCGAATTAGGCTTTGATTATTTACGGGATAATATGGCAACGGCTATGGCCGAAGTGGTACAAAGGCCGTTTAACTACTGCATTATTGACGAAGTAGACTCTATCTTAATCGATGAAGCCCGAACCCCTCTAATTATTTCAGGACAGATAGAACGCCCCACAGAAAAATATCTCAAAGCGGCTTCGATTGCAGCCCAACTGGTAAAACAAGAAAGCGAAGAAGAACTCGGAGACTACGAAGTTGATGAAAAAGCCCGTAACGTTTTAATGACGGATCAAGGGTTTGAAAAAGCTGAACAATTGTTAGGAGTAGACGACTTATACGATCAAGAAAATCCTTGGGCGCATTATGTTTTCAACGCGATTAAAGCCAAAGAATTATTCGTTAAAGACGTTAACTACATGATCCGCAACAAAGAAGTGGTGATCGTCGATGAATTTACCGGACGGGTGTTACCAGGACGACGGTGGAGTGATGGACTTCATCAAGCCATTGAAGCCAAAGAAGGAGTTGATATTCAAAAAGAAACCCAAACCTTAGCCACCATTACCTATCAAAATTTCTTCCTTCTCTATCCCAAACTATCAGGGATGACAGGGACAGCCAAAACCGAAGAAACAGAATTAGAAAAGGTCTATAACCTTCAAGTTACTATCATTCCTACTAACCGACCCTCCCAACGTTACGACTTACCAGATGTCGTCTACAAAACTGAACCAGCCAAATGGCAAGCCGTAGCGGCCGAAGTTGAAGAATTACACCATCAAGGGCGGCCAATTCTTGTGGGAACCACCAGTGTAGAAAAATCAGAAGTTCTGGCTACCCTTCTACGAGACAAGAAAATCCCCCATAACCTCCTTAATGCCCGTCCTGAAAACGTTGAACGAGAATCAGAAATTGTTGCCCAAGCTGGACGCAAGGGGGCTGTTACTATCGCCACCAACATGGCAGGACGAGGAACTGATATTATCTTAGGAGGAAATGCCGACTACATGGCTAGGCTAAAAATTCGGGAATTCCTCATGCCCCAAATTGTTACCCCCGAAGACGATGATATTATGGCCGCCATGGCAGGAAATGGTGGGGGTCGTCGTCCTCAAGGGTTTGGGAAAGGGAAGAAAAAAACCAAAAATTGGAGTCCTTCGGATGCGGATATCTTTCCGACTAAACTATCTCCCGAAGTCGAAGAAATACTCAAAGAAGCGGTGAAGTTCGCCGTTGATCATTACGGACAGCAAAGTTTATCCGAACTCGAAGCTGAAGAAAAAATAGCGATCGCTTCAGAAAAAGCCCCTACCGAAGACCCTGTGATTGAAAAATTACGAGAGGTTTACAAGGCGATTCGTCAGTCCTATGAAACGGTTACCGATAAGGAACAAGATGAAGTAGTGGACTTAGGAGGACTCCACGTCATGGGAACTGAACGCCACGAGTCCCGACGCATTGATAACCAGTTACGGGGACGGGCTGGACGACAAGGAGACCCAGGATCAACAAAATTCTTTTTAAGTTTAGAAGATAACTTATTGCGGATTTTTGGGGGCGATCGCGTAGCCGGTTTAATGAATGCCTTCCGCGTAGAAGAAGATATGCCCATTGAATCAAAAATGCTCACCCGTTCCCTAGAAGGGGCGCAAAAAAAGGTCGAAACCTTCTATTACGACACCCGTAAACAAGTGTTTGAGTATGACGAGGTCATGAATAACCAACGTCGGGCTATCTATGCTGAACGCCGTCGAGTCCTTGAGGGGTTAGATCTCAAAGAACAGGTTCTGCAATACGCAGAAAAAACCATGGACGAAATTGTCGATGCTTACGTCAACCCAGAATTACCCCCCGAAGAATGGGACGTGGACAACTTGGTAAGTAAGGTCAAGGAATTTGTCTACCTGTTGCAAGATATTACGGCTAAAGACATGGAAGATATGACGGTTAGTGAAATGAAAGTCTTTCTCCATGAAGAGGTGCGTAAAGCCTACGATATCAAAGAAGATGAAGTGGATAAAATCCGTCCTGGTTTAATGCGCGAAGCAGAACGATTTTTCATTTTGCAACAAATTGATACCCTTTGGCGCGAACACCTGCAAACAATGGATGCACTGCGGGAGTCTATTGGGTTAAGAGGTTACGGACAAAAAGATCCGCTTATTGAATATAAACAAGAAGGATACGAAATGTTCTTGGAAATGATGATTGATATTCGTCGGAATGTGGTTTATTCATTGTTCCAATTCCAACCCCAAGGACAACCGCAAACCGTATAAAGTATCATCGAAGACTCCAGGGGCTTAATGATAAAAATTAAGCTCCTAAAAATCGTTAAAGTGAAGGTTAAAATAAAAAAATCAAAAAGTATCATTCGATTACGATTAAGAAACTTAAATCCAACGGTGAGCGTCAAAAAGCATAAAAAAAATTCTCCAGTTGACAAAAAATCCCCAATAAAAAATTATTCCAAGAAATCAGCGAATCTATAGGATATTTAGTATCTCTTATAGTAAACTTGCCTTATTAAATAATAAATGGTGTTAAGTTAACTAATTAGCAAGAACCTGATCTTAAGCTTATGCTATTTAATTCGATATTTTGTAGTGGTGTGCGGAGTCGAAATTTATTAAGTTCCCTAATGTGTGCTGGTTGGGTGCTGAGTTATCCGATAATACCCTGGCCCATATTAGCCCAAACCTCTCCTTCTTCTTTAGAGGCTATACCCGCCTTAGAACCATACGAGTCAGAGAATACAACCCCATCGACTGAAACGGAATATAGTTTAGGGGCTGGCGATCGCATTTCCGTTGATGTCTTTCCCGTCGAAGAATTTAGTGGAGAATACCAAATTTTGGTAGATGGAACCTTATCACTGCCTATCTTAGGGAGTTTACCCGTTGAAGGCCTCACCATCTCTCAATTGACTGACTTTCTTACCTCACAGTACGCCCAATATATTAAACGTCCCATTATTACTGTGAGTTTGTTAGCCCCCCGTCCACTAGCACTGGCGATCGCAGGAGAAATCAACAATCCAGGGTCTTATCTCCTTCCCATTGTTGAAGGACAAAAATTCCCCACTGTTACTCAACTAATTAAACAAGCCGGGGGACTGACTACTGTCGCTGACCTCAGTCAAGTGCAAATTCGTCGCCAATTTAAAGGAAGAACTCTAACCTTGAGCCTCAATTTATGGAACTTGATCAAAGAAGGAAATCTCGATCAAGATATTACTCTACGGGATGGGGATAGGATAATGATTCCTACCCAAGAAAACGTCGATATTGCCCAAACTCGACTATTATCCGATGCTAATTTTGGGTTATCTGCTAACCAAGAAATTAACGTGGCTGTCGTTGGGGAAGTTTATCGTCCGGGGTCTTATCGTGTCGTTCCAGACAGAAGTGCCGGAGGAACTGGAGAATCTGCTACCCGACGACAACCTCCGAGACTGACCCTTGCGATTCAATTAGCAGGTGGGGTTAAACCCTTGGCCGATGTTCGCCAGGTAGAAATTCGTCGGTTGAACCGTGATGGTTCTCAACAGAAGATTGCTGTGAATTTGTGGGATTTGTTAAAAACAGGCAATATTCAAGAAGATGTTATCCTGCAAGAGGGTGACACTATTACTATTCCCACTGCCCAAGAGATTGACCCAGAAGAATCAGAACCTCTGGCAGCGGCCAGTTTTTCTCCGAGTGTAATTCGGGTTAATGTGGTGGGAGAAGTCCGCGCACCTGGAGTCGTAGAAGTTCCCCCTAATACCCCTTTAAATCAGGCAATTCTAGCCGCCGGAGGCTTTGATCAACGTCGCGCTCACAAAGGAACGGTTGAAGTCGTTCGTCTAAATTTTAATGGCACAGTGACCAAACGAGATATTGATATTGATTTTGCCGAGGGAATTACTCAAGGGAATAACCCAGTCCTGCGTAACAATGATGTGGTAATAGTCAATCGCAATATCCTAACCACCGTCTCAGATACATTAATTACTGTTTTTAGTCCTATTGGAGCTCTCACCGGATTTTTTAATTTCTTTAGACTATTTGATTGATGACTAAGGATTGATTTTTTCCTCTGAGAAATGGTGGTGTTTTTTCCCACCATTCCCTTTTTAATGTTTAGGCCAGAACAAAATCAACATTGTCTGTTCCTTGAGTTTCTCCTTTACCCCCCGTCAATTTTTGCTCATTGACTTCTACCGCAAAAGGAGTGTCTGAAAGACTTAAATTATAATCCGTCACTGATGACGTATAGCCGACACTAGCTACCATTTTTCTTCCTTCATCAGTATAGTGAAACACTAACATTTGGTTTTTATTTTGTTGAGTATCCTCAGCCCAAATTACCATATAATCTTCATCTTGATATTCAAAAATTTTGGGCGGACGATTAGGAACATAACGACCTGGATCTCCAAAACTATTATCTAAAAATTCCTGTACTGAATCAGGTTCAACGACGACATAAGCCACTTCTTCACTAGAAGTTACTTCTTGATCTCCTTCAGCTTCATCTACAGCTTCTTCTTCCCCCCGATTGCGAAAATAATCCACGGCTGCTTTCGTTCCAATGGCTCCAACAGCCGTTAATCCAGCCCCAATTAACAAATTACGAAGTTTAACCATGATCTTTTCTGAGAATATTTGACTAAAAATTTACCGTATATATTATCATCTTCCTCTTAAAATATTGAAGATAGACAACAAAATTTACACAAAAAACTTGATTAATTTTGTCTTTATTTAACTTTATCAAAAACTTAATATAAGTGTATAATGCGATAACATATATATACATTAGCCAAACTTTCGTAAACTTAGAAAGCCTGTACCGTAATCTTAGATTCGGTAGCCAAAAAAATGTCATAAGCTCCCTAATTAAGTTAAGCTCAATGCTCTCTCAAATAAAAGATATCGCTGAATCTCTGTTCCCTAGACTTCTTGAAATTCGTCGTCACTTCCATGCTCACCCCGAACTGAGTGGTCAAGAATATCAAACCGCCGCCTATGTTGCTGGAGTTCTCTCCTCTTGCGGACTCCACGTTCAAGAAAATGTGGGAAAAACAGGAGTAGTAGGAAACTTATTGGGAAACGAGACAGACTCGCGCCTTCTTGCCATTCGTACCGATATGGATGCCCTACCCATCGAAGAGCGAACTAACTTAGAATTTGCTTCGTGTAAACCTGGGATTATGCACGCTTGTGGCCATGATGTTCATACAACCGTAGGACTGGGAACCGCTATGGTTCTCTCCCAGTTAGGAGAACAATTGCCAGGGAACATCAGGTTTTTGTTTCAACCCGCCGAAGAAATTGCCCAGGGAGCAAGCTGGATGGTTCAAGACGGGGCAATGCGTGATGTTAATGCCATTTTTGGTCTGCACGTTTTTCCCTCCCTTCAAGCGCGTTCTGTGGGGATTCGCTACGGAGCATTGACGGCAGCAGCCGATGATATTGAAATTTTTATTCAAGGAGAGTCAGGTCACGGGGCTCGTCCCCATGAAGCCATTGATGCTATCTGGATTGCTTCTCAGGTCATTACCACCCTTCAACAAGCGATTAGTCGGACTCAGAACCCCTTACGTCCGGTGGTGTTAACCATTGGACAGATTAGTGGTGGCCGCGCCCCAAATGTCATTGCCGATCACGTGAGAATGGCAGGAACTGTGCGATCGCTTCACCCTGACACCCACGCCAACCTCCCTCAATGGATTGAAGAAATCGTGGCTAATGTCTGTAATGCTTATCGAGCAAAATATGAGATTAATTACCGTCGAGGGGTTCCTTCGGTGCAAAATGACATGGAATTGACCCAGATTCTTGAATCGGCTTGTCGAGAAGCTTGGGGAAGTGACCAGGTGCAAATTTTAGCGGAACCTTCTCTTGGTTCAGAGGATTTTTCCCTTTATCTCCAACATGCCCCAGGAACGATGTTTCGTTTGGGAGTAGGGTTTCCAGACAAGCTCAATCATCCCCTACATCATCCCCAATTTGAAATTGATGAGTCAGCTATGTTAACAGGGGTTGTTACCCTCGCTTATGCGGCTTGTAAATATTGGCAAGATTAATCTTGAAATTAACCAAGGGAAATTTTTCAGATGAACATTAAAGTTAAATATCCCATTAACCTATCCAAAGGATTAACCTTTGTGTTGATCTTCGGGTTAATAATTTTCTATCAAAACTTTAGCTATGCTGCCTGGGTTTATTTAGCCCTTCATGGTAGTTATGGAATTATGTGGCTGATTAAAGATTGGTTATATCCTGATAAAAGTTGGGAACAAGAAGTTTCTATTTTTTGGGGAATTCTTATATTTTTCATAGTGGGATTATATTGGATTGCTCCTTTTATTTTAATTAGCCAAGGTAAAGAAGGTACTCCTCCTTTAATTGCTGCCGCCATCTCGATAAATCTGTTTGGGACATTGCTTCATTTTGTCTCAGATGCTCAAAAATACTATACGCTTAAATATTCTCCAGGACTGATTACAGAAGGATTTTTTGCTTGGTCTCGTAATCCCAACTATTTAGGAGAAATTTTAATTTATACTAGCTTTGCTATGTTGGCTCAACATTGGCTTCCTTTTGTCATTCTAGGTTTGTTCATCAGTATTATTTTCATTCCTAACATGATCAAAAAAGATCGTTCCCTGTCTCGTTATGAAGAGTTTGAGAAATATCACGAAAAATCAGGTTTAATTTTACCTAAGTTTGGCAATATTTTATCAACAGAAATAGGAATTAACCCTGAGAAAAAACAAGGATAACTAAGATTTGCTGATGAAGTAAGTTTCAAGAAAACTGTTCCGAAGTTCCTTGTTCCCTATCTCCACTAAAGCACTTTTTTAGCCAACCCTAACTAAATATTAAAAGAAAGTAGAAAGCTCTTGGGAGAGTTGTTGTAACCGGGCTAATGCTTTTAAAGAACTTTGAATTAAGTGTAAGGAATTGAGCGGACTTTTTAGCATTTGATAGCTTAATTTCCACGGATTTAAGGTTCCATCAGTTTCCAAAGCCAAGGTTAAATCAGGTAAATTTTGTTGACAATTATCGCTAACAACCCGAATCATCGTCACAGGAATGTTTAACGTCTTACCAAACTCTAAAACCGCAATCCCCTCCATATCCACCACATCTGCTTGATACCGTTCCCCTAATAACTGTTTCTCCTGGGCTAAAGTAATAATGCGATCGCTTGTCAAACCTTTCCCTCGTACCATTTTATTTTTGAAATGATGGTATACTAAAATACTTAGCTTGGTATCACAAGTTTGCCATTTTTGAGCAAGAATATCGTCTTGGAGTAAACAACATTCTTGATAAAGTATCGCCTCACCTACCCGATAATTCGGGGATAAACTTCCCCCCAACCCCATTAATAGAATAGCTTTAGGAGGATGAGTGACAAACTCCTTAGTTTGCTGCCATTGTTCAAGATAGTTGTTTAAAGGGGAAATTCCTGTTGGAATAGGAATAATGTTGAGTAAAGCTTGGTTTTTATCCCTAAATCCACGGCAAACAGCTTGATACTCAACGCCTTGAGGAACCAAAATCGTATCAATACAATTTTTGAGAGAAATGATTACTGAAGATGAAGACATTTATTGATAACCTATGCTATTCTTGAGAAAGATTCTTATTTAACTCACCATTTTGTTTAGTAGGTCTATCAATTCTAAAGGAGTTAATTGGGAATAATAATGATGTAAACAATGAACTTTCATTAGACCAACCTCTCTCCAGACACAATATACCTGATTGATTCAGGAAATTTCCCAAATCATTTCTGTG
This sequence comes from unicellular cyanobacterium SU2, assembly GCA_002110465.1. Lineage (GTDB taxonomy): Bacteria > Cyanobacteriota > Cyanobacteriia > Cyanobacteriales > Microcystaceae > Rippkaea. The sequence continues at coordinate 110,511 of NEED01000001.1, forward strand.
ATAGATGTACACCCATTGTTCCTAGCTAGATTTTCTTTTGATACAAAAACCATGACCCATCGAGTGATCCTCCACCTAGACCAAATTGTTAAACAGTTTTCCTCCCATTCAATTCCGGCGGTTAATCAAGTTAGCTTAACCTTAAATCAAGGGGATATTCTAGGATTATTGGGGCCATCGGGTTGTGGAAAAACCACTCTCTTACGCATTATTGCGGGCTTTGAAAAGCCTTCGAGGGGAACGGTGGAATTGGCAGGACAGATGGTAGCAGGAGAAAGAAGCTGGATTCCGCCAGAACAACGGCATACAGGGATGGTTTTCCAAGATTATGCTCTTTTTCCTCATTTAACTATTGGGGAAAATATTGCGTTTGGGTTGCGAAGTAAACAAGAACGCCTAAGTAAACAGCAAATTAAGCAGCGTATCAGAGAAGTATTGATATTAGTGGGACTTTCAGGACTCGAAAAACGCTATCCCCACGAACTTTCAGGAGGACAACAACAGCGTGTCGCCCTAGCTAGGGCATTAGCCCCTCAACCGGCTTTAATTCTTCTAGACGAACCGCTGAGTAATTTGGATGTGCAAGTCAGGTTAAGGCTACGACATGAAATTCGCCATATTCTCAAAGGAACAGGAATTTCGGCTATTTTTGTTACCCATGACCAAGAAGAAGCCCTGGCTATTTCCGATAAAATTGTAGTGATGTCTGAAGGGAATATTGAACAATTAGGCACTCCTGAAGAAATTTATACCTGTCCGGCCTCTCGTTTTGTCGCTGAATTTGTTACCCAAGCCAATTTTATTCCCGCCAAACGACAGGGAAATCTTTGGAGAACAGAAATTGGTGAATGGGAAATTCCAACCCCGTCTCCTCTGTCTGAAGGGGAAGATGGGGAATTAATGGTCAGACAAGAGGATATTCTCTTACAACCGAGTGAAGCCGGAAAAATTGTGATTAGCGATCGCCAGTTTCTAGGACGGGAGTATCGTTATTGTTTACAAACTCCTTCTGGGGGTCAACTCCACGCTCGAACTAATTTAAATACCCAGCTTCCCATTGGAACACGAGTGCAATTAGGAATTTCCTCTGAAGCCCCCCAAATTTTTCCTTGTACATCAGCAAGGTCTGAGCAAGCTGAGATGGTAAGTCTGTCTGCATAACCTTGTCCTCAACCTTCGAGTTTGTGAGAAAAAGGGAACGCGAAGCAGAAGATTTCCAAGATCTTATAACTTCAGTTCTCAAGTTAGATAGAGTTTTACTGAGTATAAAAATGATTCAAATTCCTAAGATAATCCATTTGTTTTCTTGAAAAAAGTTATCCTATTTTGGTCAACATTTTATAAAAAGTAAGAATAAATTATCATTTCTAATTGATAAGAAGATCGGGACTCTTTTTGGTTTCCTATTTTTTGATTATTTAGATAAGATAAGTGAATTGTGGTTTATGTAAAGGTGCGATTATGAAAGTTAACTTAGTAGCAACATCTGCCACCCTTGCAGTAACGGTCATGATGAGTTCTTTACTGGTTAAGTTTTCTACACAAGCTAAAAGCGTACAAACTACCAATTTTGTTTGTCGTATGTGGCAACAAATACCTATGACTGTTGCTATCACACCGGCTCAAGAAACGATTCCTGTCATTCTCTGGGACTCTAAGCATTTTAGTAATTCTGGTTATGATCCTCGCACCCGTTGTCAATTGGTATCTAATCGCTTTCAATTCTTCTACGAAAGTGGACAACTTAATTATATTACCACTGGACGAATGAATCGGATGCCCGTCGTTTGTGTGACAGATACCTATGGCGGTGCTTGTAATGGCTTATTATTTACCCTGAAACCTGGCAGCAATCCTAGCCAAACTTTACAAGAGCTAATGAGGATAAGATTGAGACAAAAGGGTCCTTTAAATGAAACATCAGGGCGTATTTATATCGATTTTCAAGAATACCTAAATCAAGAAATTAATCAACAATAAACTATTCTCTTCTTAGGGTGTAAACTAATAAAAATCTTCTGACTTTATCTGTTGAATGAATGACCGCTTATCTCGATCCTTAATGTCCTTTTTGTCCAAAAAATATTGGCAATTTGGTAATAATAACCAACCGATGTGGTTGAGTCTCTTGACTATTTATCTACTGTCTGCTTTTGGGACTATAGGTATCATCACAGCTTTTTTCATCCGACCTGTAATGGCTTTGTCAGCTACCGAAATCAATCGACTGGCTAAAAAGATCACCGTTTTAATTGAAGGGACTGGAAGTAATGGGACAGGGGTAATCATTGGCAAAACAGGTAATCAATACCGTCTATTAACCGCAGGCCATGTGGTGGCTGATATTCACCCTAGAGAAGAAGCTTATGCTTTAACCCATGATCGGCAACGGCATCAAATCAATACCAATAACATTCAGACTATACCAGGAATAGATTTAGGGATAATAGAAATTGTCAGCAACCGAACTTATTCTACTGCCCAACTTGGGGATGGGGAAAGACTTAGCGAAGGAATGACAGTCTATATCGCTGGATTTCCTTGGCCGACCACTGCCATTAACCGATCTGTTTATACCTTTGTCCCTGGACGTGTTATCGCCGCCCCCTCTCAAGAGTTACAAGATGGTTATGGCTTAATCTACGATAATAAAACTTTACCAGGGATGAGTGGCGGTCCAGTGTTTAATGAACAAGGGAAAGTAATTGGGATTCATGGTAGGGCTGATACTACCCAAACTCAAGCCACCGGTTACGATAACATTTATGTTAAAACTGGACTTAATTTAGGTATTTTTCTCCGCCGTGATATCCTGGCAAAAATTAATCTATCTACTACCCCAAAAACAGCCCGGCTAAATCTGAGAGAAACTATTATGACTCCTGTTCCTAATTCTGAGATTCAGAGTCCTTCAACTTTTGTTTCTCAGACGACAGGGGTTGACTATACCTCGTTACGAAATTTATTAGAAACCCATCAATGGGAAAAAGCCGATCAAAATACCTATGATTTAATAACAATGGCAGGAGATAAGGATAATTCTGGCGCAATTACCAGTACAGAATTTGCTGATCTTGCCTGTGAAGACTTACAGATGATTGATCGTCTGTGGTTAGAATATTCTCAAGGAAAATTTGGCTTAAGTGTGCAACAACGTATTTATGAAACTGTGGGCAAAATTTTTCAAGTTGATGTCAATAGTTATCGTCAGTTTGCTCAAAAAGTAGGATGGAAAAAACAGAGTAATGATAATCAAGGATATCATCTATACGATGAACTGGATTTTTCTTTAAATGCACCTCAAGGCCATTTACCACGATGGACTTGGGGGTTAAATATAGCTGTGGTTTATAGTCGAATGTCTTATCTAACTCAAAGATTAGATGAATGTAAGTTATAAGGTATGCTTTTACTTTAAACGTCTAATTACTACTATGAGGCAAACCAGAAAAAAATAGGGTATCAGTTGAATATATCCAAAGCTCAATTGAAAAGACTGAGAGGAGTTTGGATTCTTTAGCAGGTTTTGCTCCCAATTACAGTTAGAGATAGAAGAAGTTAACTTGAGTTTTTGTAAAGGGTCAAGAATTAATTCTTTTATAGCATTGTGTTTAGGTGAACCGTCTTGATTTAAAAACTCTAATGCCCCAAACTGAGTATTTCCCCTCGAATTGAGAGCCTGAATATCCAAAAAGTGCATAAACAAATTACCCCCTTGTTGATTCCAACAAGTAAAATACTCTTTGTATAGTTCGCCCATTCGAGGATCACGATTTGCTGCTAAAAATAAATTTTGAATCCGTTGGCTATCTTTGACCGTTCCATGACCCCCTAAATGTTGCCCGCCTTCGTAAGCCAGTAGCTGCAAGTTTTCTTTTTTAGCTAGTGCGATATGTTCTTGCATCTGTTCGTAAGCGGCGGTAACGGCTCCACCCCTTGGACTATTGTTGAGCTTTCCTCCTTTAGTTAACTCTTCAAACAATTGGTCAACAGTCCATTTTTCTACCGTGGATTTATTTTGTGGCATGGCGATATATCGTCCAAAATAAGGAGCAATAGCGATCGCATCAATTCCATAATCAGTATGGGTTTTATCTTCGTTTGACCAAAAACGATAATCAAGTGCTTGTTTGATAATGCGAACAGAAGCCCCTTGTCCCCCCATGACCCCAATGACTCGCTCTTTTTGTCCAGTTACATTAAATACTTTATCCCAAATTTGTGTAATCTCCGTCGTTCTTTTTCCAAACCAATTGGCAGAATTTCCTTTAAAGGTAGAATCCTTTTTTACTTGTTTCTCTACCCAGGAATTTTGCTCAAACATTCCATTCCAAACTTCATTAGAATACTCAACATAAACGTTTAGTCCTGGGTTTAAATTATCTCGAACATATTCAGCAAACTTAGTAATATATTCGTCTGTAGCTTGGTGAGGCATATTAAACCAAGGGTCTCGCTCCAGAATATTGGCTAACTCCACCATAATTTCTACGGGGACTCCTGTACTCCAATGATAGTCAGAAATTGTTGGACGACTTGACCACTGAATTTCTGGAGAATTATTAGTTTCTTGCCAGTTCATGAAACGAATTGCATGATAATGTCTTATCTTCTCTATAAATAATGGATTGAAAATTTCTGTTTGATAATTTGATTTGTAAGCAAAGGGAATCACTCGAATATTACGAATATAATTACCAGTGTTATTAGGATCAGTTTCAGTAATAGTTAATAAGATACCTTTGTTCGTAGGCGTTACATTAATCACATCTCGACCGGGTTGAGAGGCTGTTAAGTCGATACTGGCATCATGTTTGTAATTAAGTTTTCCTTCTCCCTCATAAAGGACTAAATATTTTCCTCCTGGGTAATTTCCTTGTGTTCCACGATGCAAAATTGTACTAACTTTTGTGTATTTTGCTGAACCTCTAATTGGAGATAAAGACTTGAGCCAACCATTTTCGTCTAAGTCCAAAATGTTATCTTCTTGTGTATTGGAATTATTGTTAGACTGAGTAATCCACGGACTAGAAGATTTAAAGCTATCAATAAAAGGCAATTGAGTTGACCAATATCTTATTTTAGCTAAGTTAGTTCCTATACTTTGTTGACTTGTTGTATTATTTTGAGTGTAATAATTCATCGAATATATTTCTTTTATTTTTTTAAACAAATAATTTCTCTCCCTGCTCCCTTGCAGCTATCTGTAGCAAACATTTAGCCATTTCATATAAGAAGGGGTCTGATCCATTCCATAAAAAAGAAAAGCCCACACCACGATTGTAGTGCGGGAGGTTGTCAGATGGTTATTGATTTAGAGTGATGATTATGCTTCATCATAGGTTTCAATATCAAGTAAATAGAGATAGGGTTCAGCTAACTCTTGACGTTGAAACGCGATCGCCCTCAATAAATGCCAATCATTTAAAGCTTCAAAGGGGTTGCTGTAATCATCTTGTTCTAACCGCTTGGCTAAACCCGCGACATCCTCTTCAGTGAATACCGAAATATCTGGCTGCGCTGCACTTAAAACCGTCATTCCGAACCTCCTGATCAATCCGCACGTTAAACTTATAGCAGTTAAAGTATAGGTTTTAGGTCAAGACCCTTCATTCTAAAGCCGAGTTTTATTTCTGAACTTGAGATGGGGATCTAATAGACCTTGACTCCTATTGATTTGATAACTGCTGTCATACCTAACTGTCCCTATTCTACTGTTCTTTGACAAAGTCTCCCACAAACCCTTTAGGGAATTGTCATCTCTGGTTTAAGTTAAATCTACTGTTCATTTAAGCCTCAAAGTTTTTGTCAGACTAGGGTTTTCGGGATCTAGAAGCTCCAATTTTTCGGATAAATATTAGATGAAACTTCAAAAAATCTTAATTATTGTCTTAGGATGATTGATATTATTGAGTCGTTTTGTTTTGACTCTCAAGTGTTACCTCAAATTGCTTTACTAAAGCATTACAGATTTTCTTATGAATAGTTTAAATATCTCCATTGGTTAACGTGCGATCGCATCCGCAACAGGCTAAACTAAAAGCTAAAATCGATTGTCCTTATGGTATATTTTTTCTCTTATATTATTGAAATTTTCATAAATCTTTTTAAATACTTACAAATTTCTTTAATTAACCATTGAAGATAAGAATCTTGAAACACCCAATTTTTAAAGACTATTTTTAAATTGAAATCATTTTAATCCAGCAACTTTTAGTCCTTCCTGTAATAATATTCCTTTTAAAATATCAAGTAGTTATCGTAATGTATCTCTAATGGTTGATCAAATGTTTCTACTTGTTCTATTCCAATTAAAATCAATTTAATTAAATTCATATCTCTTTGCATAATTTACCCCTTATATATTTTCAATAGGGTTAACCCAAGAAATGAGTAACCCCATCATTGATAGTTTAGCGTCAGAATTAAATTAATTAACTCCGAAGTGTTACCTCAAATTGCTTAACTAAAGTGTTCCGAATTTTGTCATGAACAGGTTCTACATCTTTATCGGTTAACGTGCGATCGCCTGAACGATAGGCTAAACTAAACGCTAAACTTCGTTGTCCTTCTGGCACATTGTCCCCTTGATATTGATCAAATAATTCAACCCCTGCTAGTAAATTTCCGCCTGCTTTATTCATTACTTTTGTTAAGTCGGCAACAGACACTTTTAAAGGGGCAAAAAAGGCTAAATCTCGTTCCACTGCCGGATAAGTAGAATAGAGACTTAAAATGGGGGTTATTAACTCTTCTTGTCCCAACGTTTCTAACAGTACGTTAAAATTCAATATGAAAGCATACACCGCATCAATTAAGTCTTTTTCTTGACGTAATTGAGGATGTAATTGACCAAAAATTCCTAACTGTTTTTTTCCAACCCATAAAGATGCAGTCCGACCAGGATGCAACCTTTTATCGCTATCATTAGGTTGGTATGTTACGTCTAACCCTAACCTTGCAAAAACACTTTCAAGAATACCTTTTGCTTCATACCATGTCATAGGAACCGACTTTCCACTACGACTCCACCGTCCTTGAGGAAAGACATCACCGCCAAAAATTCCGGTGACTTCATCCCATTCTTGGTCTTTATCGTCAATTTTGCGGAAAATACGCCCAATTTCAAAGGCATTTAACGCACCATTTCCTTGAGACTGGTTATACGCAAACGCATCAATTAACCCATCGAGTAAATTCGTTCTTAATGCTGCATATTCAGCAAAGAGAGGGTTAGCAATCACAATATCCGCTTTTTCGGGTTTAACTAAAGAATATTGAACCACTTCTGTTAATCCTACTGCACGGAACACTTCCCGAACCTTGCGTTGAATTTGATAGTCAAAAGAAAGTCCCCCAGGTTCGCTTTTATCGGGGAGTTCATCACAGAAATGATCGTAACCATACAAACGCGCAACTTCTTCAATTAAGTCTATTTCACGTTCTAAGTCCCGATAACGATAAGAAGGAACCGAAACTTTCCAAACGTCATTTTTTCCTTTAACACAGATTAAATTGCATCCTAGGTCACTTAGAATGCGCTCTACATCAGTGGCTGCTATATTAGTAACCTTACCATCTTTTTCAATCGGCCCTAAAACCTGATGTATCCGTTCTAATCTTAGAGTAATGGATTCGGTGGACAAATCAGGACGATTATCTTCAAGTTGTTTAGTGACAGGGGTTCCTCCTGCTAACTCCGCAATTAAGGCGATCGCACGATTACAAGCTAATTCTAACTCAGATTGATTAATTCCCCGTTCATACCTTGCAGAGGACTCGCTACGCAGACTTTGGGAACGAGAAGAACGACGAATGGTTACTTGATCAAATAAGGCTGCTTCGAGGACAATATTTTGGGTGGTATCGTCTACTTCGGTTTCCTGTCCTCCCATCACACCTGCTAAGGCAACAGGGGTATCATTGGCGGTAATTACCAAGTTTTCCGGTTTTAAACTTCTTTTTTGGTCATCAAGGGTGATTAAGGTTTCTTTTTCCGTTGCAAACCGTACCCCAAGGGTTAAGGGTTTCTGCTTCGCAACGGTTTCTAATTTATCTCGATCAAAAGCGTGTAACGGTTGTCCCCATTCGAGTAGAATTAAATTGGTCACATCCACCACATTATTGATCGGACGGACTCCTGCTGCTTCGAGTCTACTTTGCAACCATTCAGGAGACGGTGCAATTTTCACGTTTTCAATAACGGTTCCCATATATGCAGGACAAGCATTCCCGTCTGCTACCTTCACTTTTAGGGAATAGGGGGACTTTTTGGGGAAAGAAACCTTTTCCGGTTCCGGTAAGTTTAATTTTCCTCCCGTTAACGCTGCAACTTCCCGCGCAACCCCTACCATACTCATTGCATCCGCGCGGTTTGCAGTGGGGGTAATATCGAGGATAACATCGTCTAATCCTAAATAGGGACGAGCATCTTCCCCTAATTTTAAACTATCATCTTCAAAAATATAGATTCCGGCGGATTCTTTGGCTAAACCCACTTCAGCAAGAGAACAAATCATCCCTTCGGACTTAACCCCTCGCAGTTTTGCGGGTTTAATTTTGATGTCAATTTGGGGTAAATACGTCCCTACCGTCGCTACCGGAACAATGATATCAGATGCAGCGTTTGGCGCACCGCAGACGATGTTTAACGAGGTTTCCTTGCCAATATCCACTTGACAGACACTCAATTTATCTGCGTTCGGATGGGGTTGGCGATCGATGATTTTTCCGATAACGACTCCATCAGCCCACTGACGACGATCTTCGATTTCATCGACTTCTAATCCTGCTATGGTTAAAATATCTGCTAATGCTTCGGGGGAGAGGGTAACGTTTACTAATTCCCTTAGCCAGTTGACCGAAATCTTCATGGTGTATTATTTTCTGTATTGTCTGCGATCGTGACCAGTTATTAGTTTACCTTGAGTTAGGGAACGGGGAACGGGGAACAGGGAACGGGGGTTAAAGATAACATTCTCTAATTTTATTCAACTTCAAAGTTAACTTTCATAAGATCAGATCCTTTCAAGTTAGCCCCTTCAAGATTAGCACCACTAAGATTAACTCCAGGTAAATAAATAGCAAACAAGTATGTTGAACTCAAATTAGCTTGACTAAAATCACATGAATCTAATTGCAAGTTCGGATAATCTCGCTTAGTCATATCAAAAAAAACATATAAATAAACTAAAATATTTCCTTTATCTTTGTGTGCGTCTTTAGGTAATCTGTTTAAAACTATTAAGGTTTTAACTTTCACTCTTTGCATAATTGTATACATTTTATTTTCAGCTTGGAGCAAATTTGACTTTGATACACATTTTCCTTCAGGATCAAAATATTGATTAGGTTGGTCGTAGAGTAAATCTAAATCGAATGCAAGTTTTCCTATATCATCAAAATACTTATTTAATATTTCTTGCTCTCTATTTTTTTGACTAATTTCAAATTCTATTTTTCTGTTTGCTTCTTGATTATTAGCTATTCTTTTTGTGATAAAAATCGCTATGACTATCGAAGTCAAAGGGGTCAATAAGCTTGAAGCAGGTTCTAAAAAAAGAATTTGAGTCACTAAAACAACAAAAACAAATAAAATATAAATCACAAAGAAACGTGAAATTAAATCAGTTACGTTTGCAAGAGTTAGGCTTTGTAAGGTAATTGGTATTCTTTTTCGTTGATTATTTTCTGATAATTCTTGCTTTTGATTCATGTTCATAAGCAATTAAATTCTGTTTTTCGACCTCACTAATATAACAAAGTTACTCGACAATGAATTGAAGCTCTTGTAGGGTGGGCAAGTTAGAGATGATTGGTGGGAAAACTTTAAATGATTGAAGTTTGCTTACTCTATCCCCTAAGATAGAATTATAAATAATGAGTGTTAAAGTTAAATCGTCGATATGCGCTATCAAGTAAAATTACAAGAAAGTGAAGAAGGTTATGCCGTATGGTGTCCCAGTTTACCAGGATGCTGGTCTCAAGGTCAAACCAAAGAAGAGGCGTTAGAAAATATCAAAGATGCTATCCAAATTTACTTGGAAACCATTGAAGAAATCAATCAAGATACTAATTCTTGTTATGTGGAAGTCGGATAATTATGCCAAAACTTCCAGGTATCAATCATTTGAGAGCGATTAAAGCTTTTGAAAAGGTAGGTTTTCAAGTAATTAGACAGGGTAAACATATTACTATGTCTAAAGATGGTCGTATTATTGTTATTCCTAGAGCTAATCCAATTAATGCTTATACAATGGCTGGAATTATACACGATGCTGGATTAACTATTGCAACATTTAAAAAGCTTTTATAGGAAGCTCTTATAGACAACTAGTCAGAATTGATGAAAGAACCGACAATTTATGATATATCAACAGTATCGTCTGACTATTCCATCTAATACTGAGTATTCTGTTCCTCAATCTTGACTAAAAAAAGACTAATAAAATATGATCGCTCTCCCCTTTCTTGGAACTATTGCGCTATAACAGAGAGTCAGTACAGAAGAATTTAGCCAATTATCATTATGTGGATTCGTCAACCGAGTAACATGATCAGTAAAATCCTTTCCCCGGCGGTGCAATTATGGTTACGTTCCCAAGTCGATCGCATAGAGACGCTACAGATGAAAATTCAAGGGAGTGATCGCCAGATTTTGGGGGGATATATTCCAGGGATTCTTCTCAATAGCAAGGGTGCGGTTTATCAAGGGTTACATTTAGGTGAAGCAGACATTACTGGGGAAAATATCCGCATTAATATTGGTCAAGTCATTAAAGGAAAACCTTTGGAATTACTTGAAGCTATCCAAGTTTTAGGGGAAGTTAAGTTAACAGAAGAGAACTTACAAGCCTCTTTAGTTTCTCCCTTGTTAGCTGATGCTTTCCGAGAATTATTGATTGCTTTATTAGAATATCAAGGGATTCATGATCCTCAACCAATCTTAGACCGTTATAATATCACTTGGCAAGGGGCAACCTTAAATCAATCTACTTTTACCTTACAGGGATCATGGACTGAAAATGAAGTCTCGACACCGATTATAATTACAGCCAAAATAGAGTTAATTTCTTCTCAAACCTTGCGCTTAATTCCCCTTAAAATGGAAGGAATACCAGAATTTAATGGTAATTCTTTAGACGAATTAGAATTAGATTTAGGATCAGATGTAATTATTGATTCTCTAAATTTAGGAGATAATCAATTATTTTGTCGCGCACAATTGTTGATTCGTCCCTAAAAAGTCACTTACAGTTCCCTTAAGGAAAAGGTGAATCATCAGAGACTGTTCCTAAACAAAACATGATTGTTGGGTGCGTTAGGCAAACCACAGTTTTTTAGATAAGTTCTTTCATTTTTTTAGGTCGTAACCCACAAAAATGTTGTTTTTTGGTGTATTAGCGTAGCGTAATACACCCTACAGTTCTCTGTTGAATGATTAAGCTAATAGATGATAAAAATTTATCTCTTTCTCGTTTACTCAAATCTTCAATCTCTTCTAAAAGATTAACCCAATCAACTTCACTATAACGTTGTTCTTTTATTAGGGATATTTGTTGTTCGACCCATTGTATAATGTCAGTTTCATAGAGAATTTTTCTACCAATCTCTGGGGAGTATTGAACGTGAAAACACAGCGGTAGGGTGGGCAATGTCTACCTTACTTTTCTATAATAGTGCAGCGACTTTACAAACGCTCCCTTAAACTGAAATCATACTTAGTATTGGAACATATACCTTAAACCCTATGGATACTAAAGCCTTTAAGCGTTCATTACAACAGTCAGAACATTACCATCGTAAAGGATTTGGCCATGAGTCTGAAATCATGGGGGTGATGAATACAGAGTATCAAAGTTCTCTGATTCAACAAATCCGCCAAAATAACTATCGATGGCAACAAGGAGAAGTCACTATTCATCTAGCAGAAGCATTTGGGTTCTGTTGGGGGGTTGAACGGGCTGTAGCCATGGCTTATGAAACCCGTCAGCATTTCCCCAACGAACGTATTTGGATTACTAATGAAATTATTCATAATCCTTCGGTGAATCAACGACTACGAGAAATGAAGGTAGGCTTTATTGAAGTTATTGATGGTAATAAAGACTTTTCCGTGGTTGATAAAGGAGATGTTGTCATCTTACCTGCGTTTGGCGCAAGCGTTACTGAAATGCAGCTTTTAAATGATAAAAGTTGTACCATTGTGGATACGACTTGTCCTTGGGTTTCTAAAGTTTGGAATTCAGTAGAAAAACATAAAAAACGTCAATACACTTCTATTATTCACGGCAAATATGGTCACGAAGAAACGGTTGCCACAAGTTCATTTGCTGGGACTTACTTAGTAGTTCTCAATTTAGAACAAGCTAATTATGTTTGTGATTATATTCTCAATGGAGGTAATAAAAAAGAATTTTTAGATAAGTTTAAAAATGCCCATTCTGAAGGGTTTGATCCTGATTCTGATTTAGAAAGGTTGGGTATTGCTAACCAAACTACCATGTTGAAGAGCGAAACGGAACAAATTGGTAAGCTTTTTGAAGGGACAATGTTGAAAAAGTATGGTCCAGCTAACTTGAATGAGCATTTTATGAGTTTTAATACTATCTGTGATGCCACCCAAGAACGTCAAGATGCCATGCTAGAATTAGTCGAACAAAAGTTAGATTTAATGGTGGTTATTGGTGGTTTTAATTCTTCTAATACTACTCATTTACAAGAGATTGCCATTGAACGGGGCATCCCCTCTTATCATATCGATAGTGCCACTCGAATCAAACCGAATAATACCATTGAATATAAACCTCTTGGTCAAGAGTTAGCTGTTAAAGAAAACTGGCTTCCTAATGGTTCTATTATTGTCGGTGTTACTTCTGGAGCATCCACTCCTGATATTGTTGTAGAGGCTGTTATTGAGGAGATTTTTGCCACGAAAACCCTATTATTGACTCAAAAATAGTGACTGTTTTTGCTCTGTTTGACTAAAATTCTCTCAGCTATTCAGTTTTTCTGGTAACTGAGATTTCATATTGTTGTTAGATGTGGTAACTTTACTACCACACCTAATAATATATCTACGGTGTTCCTTGCAATTGGGCAGTTCTCACGGTTAAATCAATAACACGATCCCCCCGATAAAGTTGAAGTTTCAAGGAAGCATTAAGCCCTGCATTCTCTACAATTGATTGTAAGTCACTGCCATCACTGACCGGTTTTCCATTAACCCCGACGATGACATCTCCTCGACGAATTCCGGCTCTAGCGGCAGGGGTATTAGGAATGACTTGGACGACTAAAATTCCTTCAACTTCAGGGATGAGAATCGGTGAATTGGGATTTTGGTTATTTTCTCTAGCTAATTCAGGAGTCAGATTAACCATTTGAACCCCAATATAAGGATGGGGTACTTTTTGTCCAGTTGCTAGGATATTTTGCAGAGCTTTTGCTTTATTAATAGGAATCGCAAACCCAATCCCCATAGCATCAGCACGAATCGCTGTGTTAATCCCGATGACTTCTCCTTGAGAATTTAATAGCGGCCCCCCAGAATTGCCAGGGTTAATGGCTGCATCAGTTTGAATGAAATCTACTCTTTTATCAGGAATTCCGGCTTTAGCGGCTGAACGGCCAATGGTGCTAATAATCCCCAACGTCACCGTATTATCTAATCCTACTGGATTACCAACAGCGATCGCCCAATCTCCCACTTTCAAGTTTCCTGAGTCTCCTAGGGGAGCAACTGGTAACTTAGCTCCTTGAGAGGCAATCTTTACCACTGCTAAGTCGGTGACTTCATCGGTTCCTCTAACTTCTCCGTTAAAGGTTCGTCCATCTTTTAGAGTAACGGTAACTTTATCAGCTTTATTGACTACATGGGCATTAGTTAATATGATTCCACTTCCATCGACAATAAACCCCGAACCCTGTCCTGTAATTCTTCGTTCTTGGGGAAGACGAGCGCGAAACTGTTCTCCAAAAAATTCACGGAAAAAAGGATCATCAAAAAAGGGATCAACTCTTCGGGTAACGACGGTTTCTGTGTCAATGCGAACGACGGCAGGCCCTGTGCGTGTTACGGCTGCTGAGACAAAGCTTTCCCTACTTCCTGTTATGGGAACCTTCGTTAAGTTTAACGGAGTCGAATTATTGCCTTGATTGTTGAGGGATGGCTCTACAAAGGGTTCAGCTTGAGACGATAGAAAGTGAAAGCCACCAAAGCATAGAAGTACACCAAGTAAAAGTGAGAGCAAATGGCTACTCAATCGACTCAGTAATTTTCGAGACTTCATAATGTTTGTAACACCTCAAACGGGTTCAATCAACTATAACTATATTTTTTTGGATTATCTTATCTAAAGACTTAGCTTATTTACATAATATGGCCACAATAGTCTATCCTATCACATTAACATTGATTTCGGTATATTGAGATTGTCTATTTTATTAGCAAAAAGTTAGACATTATCAGGGACAATCGATATAATCTTGAGTAAAAAACCGAGACCATATATATTACTTATGAATAACCGTAATGATTAACCATTTCTTAAGAAAAAATCTCAAGAAAGCCCTCCTAGGAGGAGGAAAAAAATGAACGTTGTCTTAAAAATTGGAGATAGAGATATACTAGAGAGCGATTTATATCCGTTGCTAGTTCAATATCAACTATTGCCCCAGTTAGTGAAAGAGCTAGTGATAGATGAAGCGATCGCCAAAATTGAGTGTAGCCCAGAAGAAGAAGCCCTAGGGCGACAGCAATTCTATCAGAAATATCAGATCAGCGACGAAACTCAACTCCAACAGTGGCTCAAACAAAGCGGTATGACCCCCGAACAATTGGCGGCTTTGACAGTACGAGAGGTAAAACTTGAAAAATTCAAACAACTAACATGGGGAGATCAACTCGAAGGACATTTTCGCAAGTGCCAAGGAAAACTTGATCGGGTTGTTTATTCTCTACTTCGGACAAAAGACCCTGGAATTGCTCAAGAACTGTATTTTCGGATTGAAGAGGGAGAAAGTTCTTTCGAGGAACTATCAAAAGAATATTCCCAAGGTGCAGAGGCTCAAACAGGAGGATTAATCGGGCCTGTGGAATTAAATATTCCTCACCCAAAAATTGCCCAGATTTTGTCTACAAGTCAACAAGGACAACTCTCAACGCCCACTAAAATTGGAGATTGGTGGATTATAGTGCGTTTGGAAAAATATCTATCAGCCCAGCTCGATGAAACCACAAGTAGGAGACTGCTCAATGAATTATTTCAAGGATGGTTAATCACTCAAATGAAAAATGTTCAACTGAATTCCCAATCAACTAATAAAATCCCTCAGACAGCCCCTAATTAACTCAACTCAATGTTTAGTTAACCAGATCAACCCTACTATTCTGGTGTTATGACCTATACAACCAACAACTTATCAAATTTATCAAATTTGCTGAAAAATACTGCCCCATTTGATCGGCTTCCCGAGTCAGTTATGGAGAAGTTAGCCAATAATAGTCAATCTTGGCGTTATCATATTGGCCAGGTGATTTTAATGAAGGGTAAAATGTCGTCTACCCTGACGATTTTAATAGAGGGTAAAGCACGACTCCTGGGCTATGACCAAAAGACGCGAATGCCTTTGACCTTAAAATTAGTCGAACCTGGCTCGATGATAGGTTGGGTAAACTTAATGAGGGGAGTCCCCTGCGAAACAGCGATCGCCTCCACCGAATGCGTGGGAATAACCCTAGACCAAGGGGAATTTTTCAACCTGATCGAACAATATCCCGTCTTTGGAGAATTTTTTAGAGAGCAATGTGGACTTCCCGAACTATTTGACGT
Source organism: unicellular cyanobacterium SU2 (assembly GCA_002110465.1). Classification (GTDB taxonomy): domain Bacteria; phylum Cyanobacteriota; class Cyanobacteriia; order Cyanobacteriales; family Microcystaceae; genus Rippkaea. The sequence continues at coordinate 126,344 of NEED01000001.1, forward strand.
TCTAAGCACTCACATTGAGCAACAAGCGCAAAATCCAGGCAACCTTAAAGAACTCGCCCCAGAGATTCTCCCAAATACTCAAGTTTATTATCTATCCCCAGGAATCCCAACACCACAAGCGTTGACCCCTCTACAAGATCCCGATACCATCTGGTTAGTTAGTGGAGGAGGGGAGGTTGCCAATTATCCGATCGGGAGTCGTGTTGATCTTAATCACAATGGAAAAGCTCCCTCGTTAACAGTGACAGGGAACGAACCTGTCCGTTTAATTGGACTCCCTCAAGCTCAGTGGCAAAAACTATTCCAAATCAAACAACCTGACAACGGATATGGGACAACGCCAAAGAAACTAGACCCAAGTCCCTCTGACCCCCTTGATTCAGATATTCCCTATGCTAACGCCGAACTGGTGGGAACAGAAGTTCAACCAGAGGTTAAAGAAACAAAAAAGGGAAAAGGGTATCCGTTAATTCGGGGAAATACCCCTCTAAGCGTAGGCATTGCCTGCTTCCAAATGCTGAGTCAGTATTTCGGGATGCCCTTTCGTCGAGATGTGATTCGTCGAATTTTAGCTGACCAACTGCAACGGACGGGAAGTTTATCCTTACCTTTGTGTGGGGCTGTTGTTGAATTAATGGGACTTAATGCCCAACTGATAACCATCAAAGCCCCGTCGTTTACCCAATTAAAGACCCCCGCCTTAATCACGTGGCAAGATAGTCTCGCGGTACTTTATGAAGTCAGCGATCGCGAAATCGTGGTAGCCGTTCCTGAACTAGGAATGATCAAGCGTAGCCCCCAAGATTTTCTGAGAACCTGGGGAGAAGAAGGAGAAGTTCTTCTACTACAAACCACCAAAGAAACGCCCCAAGAACGGTTTGGTCTCCATTGGTTTATTCCGTCTTTAAAAAAATATCATCGGGTATTGATTGAGGTTTTAATCGCCTCCTTTTTTGTTCAACTATTTGGGTTAGCCAATCCCTTAATGATTCAGGTGATCATTGATAAGGTAATCGTCCAAAATAGTGCGGACACCCTACAGGTTTTGGGAGCATTCTTACTAATCATTGCCATTTTTGAAGCGGTTTTGACCACCCTGCGAACGTATCTATTTGTTGATACGACCAATCGCATTGACATGAGTTTGGGGTCAGAAATTATTGATCACCTACTACGGCTTCCATTACGCTACTTTGAGAGGCGGCCGGTAGGAGAAATTTCAACCCGAGTTAATGAACTCGAAAATATTCGTCAATTTCTGACAGGAACGGCTTTAACCGTCGTTCTGGATGCCGTCTTTTCCGTAGTTTATATTGTAGTGATGGTCGTCTATAGTCCCTTATTAACTGCGGTTGCTTTAGGCATTGTTCCTATTTTTGTGGTAATGACCCTCATCTTCTCCCCCACCATCCGTCGTCAACTGCGGACAAAGGCTGAGCGCAACGCCCAAACGCAGTCCTATCTCGTCGAAGTGATGTCAGGCATTCAAACCGTTAAAGCCCAAAATATTGAATTGCGATCGCGTTGGCAATGGCAAGATAAATACTCCCGTTACGTCTCAGCAGGGTTTAATACCGTCATTACCTCCACCCTAGCCAGTTCCACCAGTAACTTCCTGAATAAACTCTCCGGGCTATTGGTGTTATGGGTCGGAGCATATTTAGTGCTACAAGGAGATCTAACTCTGGGGCAATTGATCGCCTTCCGAATCATTGCCAGTTACGTAACATCTCCCATTCTGCGCTTAACCCAACTTTGGCAAAACTTCCAAGAAACCGCCCTGTCCTTAGAACGGTTAGCCGACATTGTAGACACCCCCCAAGAAGCTGAACAAGACAGACAAAACATTCCGATGCCATTAATTCAAGGGGCTGTCAAGTATGAAAAAGTCTGTTTCCGTTTCAAAAAACACGGCCCCTTACAACTCTACAATGTAGACCTGGAATTTCCCCCAGGAACCTTTGTCGCCGTGGTTGGGCAAAGTGGAGCCGGCAAAAGTACCCTAACCAAATTGATGTCACGGCTTTATGAACCAGAGTCAGGGCGCATCCTCATCGATAACTACGACATTTCTAAAGTGGAATTATATTCTCTGCGTCGTCAAGTCGGGGTCGTTCCTCAAGATACCCTCTTGTTTGATGGTACAGTACAAGAGAATATTGCCCTAACTAACCCCGATGCTAGTATCGAAGAGATCACAGAAGCCGCCCAAGTGGCAGCCGCCCACGACTTCATTATGACCCTGCCGAGTGGTTACAATACCAGAGTTGGAGAACGGGGAGCTGCTCTATCAGGGGGACAAAGACAAAGGATTGCGATCGCTCGCTCTGTCTTACAAAGACCTCGGATTCTATTGTTAGATGAAGCCACTAGCGCGTTGGACTATGCAACCGAACAGCAAGTTTGTCTAAATTTATTGGAGGCTTTTAAGGATACCACCGTCTTTTTTATTACCCATCGTCTTGGTTCGATTAGAGGGGCTGATGTTATTGTCATGATGGATTCAGGGTCTGTGGTAGAACAGGGAACTCATGAAGAGTTAATGGCCAAGAAGGGGCGATATTACTCATTGTATCAACAACAAGAAGCAAATCAGTAAAGAATTAATCACATTTGAAACTGACTAGGTGAAAGTCACAACCTAGTTTAAATTGGGTAATCTAAGTTCATTGCTCATGTCATTCAAGACAAAAAGTTAAACGTTAAAACAATGAATCAAAACAACGGGAATCAAAACCAGGGGGCAATCATGACCCAAGCCTCCCAAAATGGGTCAAACTCCCTTGCTAAATCCGATAACACAGAGAATTCTCTAGGTCAAAACTTTTTGAATCCTATCAACTCTGAGCAAGCAGTGATCTTGCGTCAATCTCCCCATTGGTCAAGGGCAGTGGTTTGGACGATCATGGGAGTAACCACAGCAACGGTAATTTGGGCTTCAGTAGCGACCATTGAACAAGTCGTTCAAGCAAAAGGTCAACTCAAGCCCCAAGGAGCTACTAAAGAAATTCAAGCTCCTATTAATGGGGTGGTTGAAAAAGTCTTCATCGAAGATGGGGATTTTGTTGAGAAAGGACAAGTATTAGTGGCGATGGATTCGGAATCGACAACCGCCGAATTAGCTTCCTTAAGGAAAGTTAAACAGTCCCTAGAACAAGAAAATAAATTCTATCGGACACTAATGGCACAATCACTCGATCCCGAAGCAGTAGAAGCGGCGATTCTTAAGCTCGATATCCCAGTAGAAGTGGCTGCCCTCGCTCGTAACCGCACCGCTTTGATTAGAGAAAATCAACTCTATCAAATTCAATTAGGGGAATCTGTTCCAGGGGCAAATCTTACACCCGATCAAGTTGCTAGACTCCGCGCGGCTCAAGGGGAATTATCCTCTCGTGCCATGGCAGCCCGACTGGAGATGGAACAACTCCAAAAACAACTCCGACAAACTCAGAACCAGTTAAGTGATGCGAAAAATCAGCTACAAGACGATCAAAAAGTTTTAGCCGAAATTAATAATCGCAATAAAGAAGCGATGGCAGAGGCCGAAAAAGCGTTAGAAATTGAGCAGAAAATTCTCAAGGATATTGAACCGTTACTAGAAGACGGGGCATTAGCTAGACTGCAAGTTGAACGACAATACCAATCAATTGCTGAGCGTAGACAACGGTTAACGGAACTAATTTCTAACGGAACTATTGAATATGATCGACAAAGGCAACAAGTACAAGATAGAAAGACAGAGATTGCTCGTTTGCAAGAAGAAGAAAGGCGGTTAGAGTTGGCGATTTCTCAAGCCCAGGCTCGGTTAAACAATACTATTGTTCTGAGTGAAAAAGAAGTTCGCGATAGCTTTTCAGATAATAAAGAAAGAATTGCCGAAATTGACAGTCAATTAACCAAAATTATTGTCGAAAACAATAAACGCATCGCCGAATTAAATAGTGAAATCAGTCGTACTCAGGTTACATTAAGATACCAAGATATTAAAGCTCCTGTCAGCGGGACTGTGTTTGAGCTCAAGGCAAGTCCTGGATATGTTCCCCCTCCTAACCAAACCGAACCCCTCTTGAAAATTGTTCCTGATGATAATCTAGTGGCTGAAGTGGATGTGACTAACGAAGATATTGGGTTTGTACGCACAGGACAAAAAGCAGACATACGGATTGATTCATTTCCCTTTAGTGAATTTGGGGATATTAAAGGAGAAGTGATTTCTATTGGTTCAGATGCCCTAGAACCTAATGAAATTCATCGTTTTTATCGCTTTCCCGTTAAAGTCGAATTAGATCAACAATTTCTGACAACCCGCGATCGCGACATTGATTTACAATCAGGAATGTCTGTAAGTGTCAACATTAAAGTCCGAGAAAATCGTACGGTTATTAGCCTAGTGACTGAACTCTTTAGTAAGAAAGTCGAAAGTCTTAAACAAGTTCGATAATACATATGTAAGCTTCCCACGACTACCCTACGTTAACTAAAGTCGTGGGGTTTCTGTAGCCCTGCTGAATCCACATATTTAAACTTCAACAAAGGCAAGCCATTTCAGACAAGGAAAAATCAGGGTTTGTTGAAACAAGCTCTTGACTGTTATTGACAATTACTATAAATTAAGTTTTAGATTATTGAGAATAATTCTTGATAATTTACAAGTCAATCTTGACTAAAGAAAACCTAAAAAAATCAATTTTCAAGGTTAAAAATGAACAAAATAGGCTTATTTTACGGTACACAAACAGGTAAGACAGAAGCAGTAGCAGAAATGATTCAAACGGAACTTGGAGGGGAAGATACAGTAGATTTACAGGATATTTCTACTGTTGAGCCTAAAGAATTAGAAAATTATGACTATTTGATCATCGGCTGTCCTACTTGGAACATTGGTGAGCTACAAGGTGATTGGGATGGTATTTACGATGATTTAGACGATATTGATTTTAATGGCAAAACAGTTGCTTATTTTGGGACAGGAGATCAAATCGGCTATAGTGACAATTTTCAGGATGCCATTGGTATTTTAGAAGAAAAAATTAGTGGATTGGGCGGAAAAACTGTCGGTTATTGGCCAACCGATGGTTATGACTTCAGCGAGTCCAAGGCAGTGAATAATGGCAAGTTTGTGGGTTTAGCTCTTGATGAAGATAATCAACCAGAATTAACAGAGCAACGAATTAAGACTTGGATAGGTCAATTGAAGAACGAATTTGGCTTGTAAGTTAGATCTTTTATCAGGTTTAGTTTGGATTATGTCTAGTCCGAGATCTTGCACCTGATCTTGAAAACCTGATTGTGAATTAAATGACAAGGAATTCAAGAGGGTTTAGTGCCTCCCCAAATCAATTTTTGGGGGACTTGTTGAGAATGGTGCAAGCTCTGAGTATTCCCCTGTTGCTCCTTCTCCTTAGTTATCACTCGGAAGAAGGGGTTTTCTTCCCATTACTTACTCGATTAATTTACGGCAAAGATTAATGATGTCTCAGTTTCCTCATGCTCTATGGGTAAATGTTAATCCCAATTTGCGAAGATTTGATCAACCCCTGCTTAATATCTTATCTCAGCACACAGTAATTGCTGAATGGGAGTATTGTCAAACTCCCGATGAACCGGCTTCCTTAGAAATTGCCCTAGTCTTGTTAGAGGACTATCTTAAACAATGTGACCATCCCGTTCATCTACTTGGTCATGGAACAGGTGGACTAATCAGTTGGCTTTATACTCTTCGCCATCCCAAACGAGTTAAATCCTTAACATTACTTTCTGTGGGGGCTAATCCAGCAGTTGATTGGCAAGCTTATTATTTTGAACAGCTGAATCTGCTGCCATGTTCTCGTGAAATTTTGTTAACACAGATGGTTTACAATCTTTTCGGTCGTCAATGTCCAGTAATTACCCGAAAATATCGTAAAATTCTTGACCAAGATTTGGGTCTATCCCTATCTCCCCATAACTTGTATCAGCGACTGCACATCTCACCAAAAACTATTCCAGTACCTCTTTTGGTTTGTGGAGGAGAACATGATGTCGTTATTAGTTCTAACCTATGGCAAAAATGGAAGTCTTGGTTGAAAGAGGGTGATCGTTTATGGCAATGTTTAAAGGGTCGCTATTTCTTTCATGCTTCTTATCCACATCGAGTCAGTTATCAAATTGAAGATTTTTGGGACTCTTTAGTTTCTGTCCCTGCTTCGACTTATGAAGAGTCCAGGTAAAATGAATGAATACAATTAGGTTTTAGACTAAAGTGAAGGTCGGCTCAAGATAAAAAAATATTGGCTGATTTTTCACTTTTCTCGACAATAGTGTCATGGATTTACTTGAATATCAAGCGAAAGAACTTTTTCATCGGGTGGGTATTCCCATTTTGCCATCCCAACCCATCGCTAATCTCAGTGAAATCAAACATCTCCAGATTCCCTATCCGGTCGTGTTAAAGTCACAAGTGCGTTCTGGGGGTCGTGGCAGGGCCGGAGGTATCCGCTTTGTAGAAAATACTATAGATGCGATCGCGGCTGCTCAAGCAATTTTTAGTCTGGCGATTTTAGGAGAATATCCTGAAGTAATCTTGGCAGAAGCTCGCTATGATACCCAATCAGAATTTTTCCTCTCAGTTCTTCTTGATTATCAACTTCAGCGTCCAGTTTTACTCGGGTCAACCCGAGGGGGAATTGAGGTGGAAACTCTCCTGAAGAATATTGAAAAAGTCGTGGTTGATGGAGACTTTTCCCCTTTTTACGCTCGCCGTCTAGCAACTAAAATGGGACTTAAAGGGGCATTGATCCCAACGGTAAGTTCTATTATCGAAAAAATGTACCAAATTTTCGTAGAAAAAGATTTGGATTGGATTGAAATCAATCCTTTAGCAGTAAGTCCCACTGGAGAAGTGATGGCCTTAGATGGCAAAATCGCCGTCAATGATGCAGCATTGTTCCGTCATGAGGATCTTGTCGCATTACTAACGCCTCAGAAATCAGAAAGTTCTTTAATCAGCCTAAGAGAGGTTGAAGCTAAATCCTTTTCTGTCATTGAAGCTTCTCAAAAAGACGGTAAAATCGCTATGATTAGTAACGGCTGGGGATTGACTCTCACCACTTGGGATCTATTCGTGAACCAAAAAGTGAATCCAGCTTGTGCTTGGATACTTAACGAACAAGAAGGGTTAACCGCTTTAGGAGAACAGCTAACGATTGCCTTAAAACAGGCCATGAAATTAACTCATTTAAGGGTTATCCTAGTTAATGTTTTAGGTGATGCGAATACTTCTGAGGCCGTCGCTCAAGTAGTTGCCGATTGCTGTCAACCTTACCTTAACGGTGTCAACAACCTTCGGGAAGATCGCTTACCTCGACCAACAGGGACTAACGCCATTGATCGTCAACGGGGTCGTCAATCTCAAGGCTATTCAGTCCCATTCAAGGAACTTCCCCCTTTAGTCGTTCGCCTGGTTGGGGGAAATTTTGAACCGATTAAAGAAAGTCTTTGTGACTTGCCGATTGACTGGGTAGAGGATTTAGAAGAAGCGATCGCCAAAACAATTTCTCTTATAACTCCTCAAAAGAAATAAGTAGTCTTAACCTTAATTGAGGCAAAACTTAACAACACACAGGGTTATTTTTTGGTTTAATTCCACTAGGAATCCACTTTAACGAGACAATAGCTAATTTATGAAATGGCAAGCTGACAGCAAAATTCTCATCCAAGGGATTACGAGTCCTCAGGGAGTTATTTATGGGGATCGGATGAAAGAATTTGGAATGAATATTGTGGCAGGAATTAGTCTTAATGGCGACATCTCTCAGGTAGGTGAAATTCCTGTCTTTAATTTAGTAGAACAAGCCATCACTCAGCTTGGAGACATTGATATTAGTTTGATTTTTACCCCTCCTCATGAAGTATTAGATGCTGCTTTAGAGGCTATGGCATCAGGGATTCAACAATTGGTGATTGTGTCTGGGGGAGTTCCCCCCTTAGATATGGTCAAACTTCTTCATCAAGCACAAGTTAACAATACGTTTATTTTAGGGTCAGGCAGTCAAGGGTTAATTATTCCTGATAAGTTTTGGTTAGGGATTGGTGAGTATTCTTTTTATAGTCCTGGCGCGGTGGGAATGATTAGTCGTGGCGATCGCCTTCTTGATGAAGTGGCTAGGGAATTAACTCAAGCTAAGTTAGGCCAGTCCCTCGCCGTTAGTTTAGGAACAGATTTAATTATTGGCTCAAATTTTGAGCAGTGGTTACAAATAATTGAAGAAGATGATACCACTAAGGTAATTGTTCTCTTAGGCAAGTGCGACAGCTATGCTGAAGTCTCTGCGGCCGAATATATTGCGTCAGCTATTGAAAAACCAGTCATTGCTTATATTACCGGAATTCATGCTCCGATTGAACGAAATTTTCGAGATGCTAAAACCATTGTGGCAGCCCAACTCTCTTCTTCTAGGGGACAGGTTTCTTCAGACCAAGCGATCATGGATGCTTTCAAAAAAGCGAAGGTTAAGGTAGCCAAACATCCGTTTGAGATTGTTAAGCTAGTTAAAGCCTCTCTTTCTCGTAAATCTTCTAAGTAGTTGGTCACAAGTAACGTTAACTGTGAGGTTGGGGAACGCCGGAACAGGTAAGGGTTGTACCCTTGTTAACATAATTTGATATGGTGCTGTTTATTTATGTCCGACTGCGTAATTTTTGGGGATGAACAATTATCAATTAATAAAACCAAAAAGATTTTTATTCCTGAAGAATCTAATACAAACTTGTCTTTATTTTTAGCCCCTTAACTTAATTCTTTAACGTTTCAAGCTGTGGTTCTCCTTTTTCGCTAATCCAAGCCAGATTTTTAATGCTACTTTGCACTGCATAATTACGAATTTCTTCTGGAGAACGTTCCTTCAATTCTAGGGCGACCCGTAAATTTTCTGGAGACTGTCTGAGTTGTTGAGCATAACTAAACGCTATCGATTGAGCTTGGGGGGTTTTAGCAATGACTAACCAATCAATAAGAGGGGGAGTTTCAGGTAAAATAGACGTTGGTAATAAACAAGTGTATAGGTCTTCAAGATTAAAGGAAAATCCAATACCTGGGGCTGATTTTTGTTGAGGATGATAAACCCCAAGCAGTTTGTCATAGCGTCCTCCTTGACCTAGAATATGCAATTGATTATCTGTTTTTCCAATGGCTTTAAACACAATTCCTGTGTAGTAATCAAAGGTTTGAATCAAACTTAAGTCCAAGGTTAATGGCAAGGAAGCTGAACGACTATTCTCAACGAGTTCAACTAAATTTTTTAGATTTTCAACACTTTTTTGTCCAGGTTCATCTAACTCTAAGTCAACCACTTGTTGAAGTACCTGAGTCGGATTTCCCCGTAAATCAAATAATAGTTTCGCCCGTTTTTTTAACTCAGGAGAAGGATAAGTAAGGGTTTCTAAGGTCACATAGTCTAGTTTAGCTAAACAGTGACGTACCTGATGTTTAAGAGAACTGGGAAAGGGATTAAGCAGCGATCGCGTCAGTCGAGCTTCCCCTAAAATTAAGTGCCAGTGGGGAATTCCTAATTGTTCGAGACAGTCAGCCACTAATAATAATATTTCTGCATCGGCTAACACTCCTCCACAGAAAAGCAATTCTACCCCTGCTTGATAGAATTCTAGTTGTTTTCCATGATGACCCACAGGGGGATTACGAAAAACATTGGCACGGTAACAAAGGCGTTGGGGATAGGTCATTTCAGCCATGCGAGTGACGGCAGCTCGGGCAATAGAGGCTGTTAATTCTGGTCGTAGTCCTAGGTGTCCTGCTGAATTATCTTGGAGTTGAATGACCGTTGAGGGGTCAATTGCTCCTCCAGCCATCAACGTTTCTAGCCATTCAATGGTGGAAGTAACAATGCGTTGGTATCCCCATCCACCAAAGACTTGTTGAAGACGATCATTAATCCATGCTTTTCGGACAACTTCGAGGGGAAGTAAATCTCTTGCTCCGGCTGGTGGTTGATGAATCATGGTTTACTCTTATCCTCATACCTTATTTATTTTTCTTAAACCAATTAAAAAATCCACTATCACTTGATTGATCAGAAGACTTTTTATCATCATTAAGCTGTTTATTGAGAGCTTGTTTGGCTTGAATTACTATCGGGTTGTAACGGTCTCCTGTCCAAGCTTTATTGATATGAATTTTAGCCATCGTTAGTTGATTTTCTTGGAGATAGGCTAATCCGAGTAACCCATGACATAGACAATTATTGGGATCAGTCTTCAGTGCTTCTCGTAATTCTACAATGGCTTGGGATGTATTTTTTCGCTCAAGATATTCTTGCGCTCGTCGGATAGAAGAATCAATGGGAGACACAAAAGACTTTTTTTCAGGTTCAGGCTTTTTTTCAAGTTTTTGACTTTGAGAGGTTATCTTGGCGGTGTCAGGAGCAGAGTTAACCCCTGATGGTGTCTGAACAACGCTGACTTTCTTGGACTGCATTACCAAGTAAACTAAATTTAATTCACTCAGTTGAGCGATTTTCCCAAAAACTTCTTTCAACTGTTGATATTGTTCAGTAGCTAAGGGATTGATTAACTTAAGATAAACTAAATCAATGTTCCTCGTCGCTTCACAAAGCTTTTTTGCGCTTTGACTATTTACAGTTATTTTATCTGACTCTAAAGCTAACGTTCGACCTGTTTGCCCTAAAACAATTCGGTATTCACTGCGAGATTGCTCTTTTGAGAGAACTTCGTAAGCAGGATTCACCAATTTTGATAATAATTTATTAGCTAGTTTTTTCCCCTGCTCTGTTTTTTCCTTACAAGTATCAGGATGAAGACGATAGGCAATTTTTAGGTAACGTTGACGAATTACCTGGCTATCAGCATTAACAGGAAGCCCCAGAATTGCATAATGGTCTTCTATACTATATTTGAATAGTCCATGTTTGATAGGAAAGCTCATATTATAAGTTTAAGCCCACTTCAGAGTGGCTGGCACCTTCTTTCTTTATATTATGTCTAAATTTTCATAAAATAGTAAGTCTTGGCAAGATTTTGCAAAATTGTCTAAAATTTGCCTAGGGGATCCTTAAATATTCAATTGATCAATAATCTCTTAAACGACAGAGTTGCTATAAAAATTCTGTAACCAAGGTAATGCTTCATCTAAAGCCCGACTCAAGCTATGATGAATGTGTCCATTAGTGGCTAACAATCGTCCTGATTCAAGAATTAGAGGACTCTCGTCATAGGCAGTAATTTTACCTCCAGCTTCTTCTAAAATGATAATTCCTGCCGTGATATCCCAAGGACTTAATCCTCGTTCCCAATAACCGTCGAGACGACCACAAGCGACATTAGCTAAGTCAAGAGATGCTGACCCTGCACGACGCACTCCTTGAGTCAGATGGGTTAAGTAACAAAATTCAGGATAGTTGGTGTCTTTAGTTTCGCAACGATCATAAGCAAATCCTGTGACTAACAAGCTACTCTTTAATTGTGTTGTTTTAGAAACTCGAATAGGACGATGATTCAGGGTAGCTCCTAATCCTTTTGCCCCTCTAAATAACTCGTTACGAAAGGGATTATAAATTGCTCCTACTTGGGGAACGCCTTCTACCAATAACCCGACAGATACCGCAGAAACAGGATAACTATGGGCATAATTAGTGGTTCCATCTAGGGGATCAATTGCCCAAAGATAACCACTGTCATCTATTCCCAAAAGACCAGATTCTTCAGCTAAAATTTGATGCTCAGGAACTCGACGACGTAGAATCTCTAAAACGGTTGCTTCTGCTTTTTGATCGGCTTCGGTAACTAAATCACCAGGGCGACCTTTTTCTTCAATTTTTTCTAATTGACCACACAGATCTTGTAGTATTACCCCCGCAGTCATCACTGCTTCCGTGGCAACATCTAAGAAGATTTGTAATTCATTTTGACTAGGTTGCTGCATAGTAAATACTTGATAGTTAAGTAAATAGAATTAACTCTAAATTCTAAATTCTCCATTCTTAATCGTCATCCATAAAAATTCCTAATTGTTTTTTCCCTTTACCAAAATAACGCCCAAATTGAAGCTCATACACTTCATCTTCGTCTTGCGTCTCTACTTCTAGATCTGAACAAGCATAACTGACACACAATAAAGCATAGCCTCGTTCTTTTAATTCGGGGGATAATCCAACTGCTTCAGGTTGATGGAGTTCTCCTGATAAGATACGCACTGCACAGGTAGTACAAGCTCCATTCCGACAAGAAAAAGGTAATTCATAACCTTGAGCTTCTGCACTATGAAGAATGTAGCGATCATCGGGGACTTCTAATCTATATTCTTTTCCTTCTTGGCGATGGTTGATGCGAATTTGATAATAATGGGTCATAGGGGAAGTTTAAAGTCACTAATTTTTAGTATAAACTTCCTTACTTTTTTCGTAAATAGTTGAGTTATTAAAACAATATAATATTAACTCAATAGTCATAGCTGAATTAGCTACATTAAAATTATTATTTTTGTTTGAGTTAATTGACGGTTAAGCTTTACGATACTTGTCTTGAATTGCTTTAGCTAATTGAACATGAAGCTGATGACTGGCTTTGTAGGCTAAAAAATGTCCTTGAGGAATCGTCCCTAATAAACTTAAATCTCCGACTAGATCTAATAATTTATGACGGGCAGGTTCATTCTTGAATCTCAACGGGGGATTTAACCACTTTTGGCCATCGCACACTAAAGCATTCTCTAGACTTCCGCCCTTAATCAACCCGGCTTTTTGTAACTGTTCAATTTGGTCAGCAAAACCAAAGGTTCGAGCGGGGGCGATCGCCTCTTCAAAGGATTCTAGAGTAGAATTCCAACTATGCCACTGATTGCCAATGGCAGGGTAAGGAAAATCAATTCCATAGGTAAAACGAGTCTCAGACGCAGGTAAAGCCCCAACAAAAGCGTCTCCATCTCTAACCCAAATCGGTTCAACGATGGGAGAACCGAGGGGTAATGATGAAGAAATAATCCCCCCTTGAATCATCGCTTTAACCCATTCTTGGGCAGACCCATCCAATAATGGCACTTCTGCCCCATCAATTTCAATACGGGCATTTTCGACCCCAATTCCAATTAACGCTGCTAACAAGTGTTCCACTGTGCGAATGGTTGCTTTTCCCTGACCTAATTCCGTCGATAAGGTCGTCTGATTAACCGAAGCTACCTCAGCGCGAATAATAGGATTGTCAGGTAAATCTACTCTCACAAAATAGCGACCTTCTCCTGATTTTGCGGGTAAAATCCTCACCTGAGTTTTTTTCCCAGAATGTAACCCAACTCCCGATACGGCGATCGCTTCGTTAACTGTAGAATTCATCATTCTCCTCACTACTATTAAACACTAAGAATACTTCAGTTATTATCAATTGTTATTTTCTGGAATATTTTTTACTTGTTCAATATCTAACTCCAATGCGTAACAAACGATGAAATAGGGTATCGGTTTTCATTAAAATCTTTCCCCAATACCAAAGTGGAGGCGAGAATCTCCCTCATCATTAATCCCGTAGTCAACCCGAATTGGACCAACGGGGGATTGAATACGAACCCCAAGGCCATAACCATAACCATCGCCAGGTAATCCTCGAATTGTCCCTGGAAAACCCCTTACCGAACGCTGAGACTTAATAGTTGTCCCATAATCAACAAATACTGCCGCGCCCACTGCTGGAATAATCGGAAAGCGATATTCTGCCGTTGCTTGGAAGTAACTTCGTCCATTCCCAAGTTCCCCTTCGGCGTAACCCCGTACTGAGTTACTCCCTCCTAAAACAAAGGCTTCATAGGGGGGTAAATCCTCAAAAACGGTTCCTGCTTGAACATTGAACGCTAAAGCTTGGGGTTTAGGTTGATCATCTTCAATAAAGCCTAAATCAATCCAATCGATGGGAATATAGTGACTATAACTACCTCGTAAACGGGTAAAGAAAATACTTCCTGAACCGACAGGAATAGTTTGTTCGATCCCCAAACGCAAGAGATAACCATCAGTAGGACGTAAGGGATTATTACGAAAGTCTTGAGAAGCCCCAAAACTAATGGTAAATAGGTCATCCCTTCCCTCATCACTAAACGCCAAGGGTTGAGAGGGAAAACCATTAAGGGGGGCTGATAATGGCGCAATATCACCATCAGCATTTTCCACCTGAACCCGTTGATAATTAAAGCCCAGGGACGTTCGCCAATCAGGTTTACTAAACACATCATCAGCTAGGGGTCGCACAAAAGTGACTCCTCCCCCCGTACGAACCACCCTCGGACTGTCAAAATCGTTGAGAGTTCTAATCGAAGAATCATCCCCATCAAAGACTAATGAAATTGTCCGTCGCCTAAACCCATTAACGGTATAAGCAGTACGGAAAGGATCGCCCGCAATCCAAGGATCAGTAAAATTGACATCAAACAGTAATTCCCGTTCCCCGACTTGAATTTCACCCCCGATGGTTTGATTATTTCCCCCTAGGTTTTGCTCTTGATAACTGATGGTTCCAAACAGACCACTGGTAGAACTGATTCCTGCCCCTGCGGCCAGCGATCCGGTATTTCCTTCAACTACATCCACGTTAACAACAACTTCTCGTGGATCTTCCCCAGGACTAAAAGAAATTCTGACATCTTCAAATAAACCTAACCCAAAGACCCGTTGTAAATCCCTTTGAGCAATTCTTCGGTTAAATACATTCCCCGCTTCGAGTTGCATTTCGCGGGTCACAATAAACGGGCGTGTTCGACCATCGACAGATTCATCTTCAGCGTCAAAAAATCTCACTTGTACATCTTGAATCACCCCTTCAGAAACAACTAGAGTGACCACCCCATCATCTCCTACTTCGGGAGAACCGATGACCTGAGCTAAATCATAACCCTGCTCTGAATACCACTCATTGAGTTCCCGAATTCCATTTTGTAACTCTCGTAGGTTGAGGATTTTTCCATACTGATCCCCAAAAATATCATTGACCACTTCAGGGGGTAAGGCGCGAACTTCGTCTTGTGTTCCCGTGTCTACAATGACTTCACTTAAAGTTGGGTTAGGTTGTACATCGAAGGTGATGCGTACCCCTAAAGGTGTATCGGCGGGGGTCACTTTTACATTGGAAAAGAACCCTGTGGCGTAAATTGCGTTGACATCTTCTTGGAGTTGGGAGCGGGTGGCTGTTCGTCCTGGCCTGGTTTGAACCGTATTATAGACTAAATCTTCGAGCTCCTCATCGGCTCCACTAACCACCACTTCTACCACCAAAACCCTTGGTTCTTCCCCCGAAGTTTCTTCAATTAAAGGACTGTCGGACGGAGGGGGTTCACTCGGACTTGGAATCTGTGTCTCAGGAATCTGTGTCTCAGGAATCTGTGTCTCAGGAATTTCTGGCTCTCCTGATGGGTCAATTTGCCCTTGAGTATCCGAAGGAAGTATAGAAGGAGCATCACCTGAAGGGTTTAAATCAGCAGCTATAACCTGTTTTAACCTCGAAACTGAGAGAGTCCCTTGTTCTAAAGATAATGAAGTCTGAAACAGGAGATCTTTTGAGGTTGAAGGTCTGATTAATCTTTGGACTTCCTGGTAAATAACCAAAGAATTAGCCGTTAAATCCGTTGTAATGATTAAATCAGTCGGGTTGTTGTTTTCCGAGGATTGTTGCTCAGAGACTGCTTCTTTTAACCTAGAAACTGAGGGAATTGCGGGGACTGATTCCCACTGAGTATTGGACTGTAAATCCTTAACCTCCACTAAATTTTCTGGATTTTTCACCTCAATGGCTGTTTCGGTTGAAGGGGTTATGGTCTCCCCCCTAACAGA
This sequence comes from unicellular cyanobacterium SU2, assembly GCA_002110465.1. GTDB lineage: Bacteria > Cyanobacteriota > Cyanobacteriia > Cyanobacteriales > Microcystaceae > Rippkaea. Next base: position 142,165 of record NEED01000001.1, read on the forward strand.
CTGGGCTAAGTTTAACGTAGTGGCAGTTCCTAAAAGAATCGCCACTAGGGGAGATAACGGTAAATTTCTGATCTCGTTTGACACTTCCACACACCCAATCAAGCTACAGCGTTTTAAATTTTATTTGTTTTTTATTATTGACCCATCATAGCTAACGGAGTGCCTAAACAACCGAGCCAAATTATCGAATTTAGTGACTAGAGCTACGGCCAAATGTTCCTATCTCCAATAGATTACCCAATTACCAATTTCTCTAAAACCCTTTGTTGAACCTCTTGATAGGCGGTTTCCACTTCTCCTAAATCACGACGAAATCGATCTTTATCCAAAACTCGATCGCTAGGATCATTTTTTTGTTGATCCCAGAGACGACAGGTATCTGGACTAATTTCATCGGCTAAGAGAAGATTTCCTTGAGTATCTAAGCCAAATTCTAGTTTGAAATCTACTAGGGTAATCTGGCAACTTGCAAAGAATTCTGTCAAGTATGTGTTAATTTTTAGGGCAAATGATCGCAATTGTTTGAGTTGTTCGGTGGTCGCTAATTCTAAAACCAAGAGGCGATCGCGCGTTAGTAGTGGATCTCCTAGTTCATCATTTTTCAAATAAAATTCCACGAGAGGAAAGGGCAAAACGATCCCTTCTGCTAACCCTGTTTGTCGGCACAGACTCCCTGCGGCGATATTTCTGACAACGACTTCAACGGGAATAATTTTGACGGCACGAACCCGCATTTGTCTGGGGGCTGGTTGATCTATAAAATGGGTGGCAATGCCCTTAGATTCTAGCCATTGAAACAAGGCTGAGGAAATCTGACAATTAATTTCTCCTTTTCCCTTGATGGTTCCCCGTTTCTGGGCGTTAAAGGCTGTGGCATCATCTTTAAATTGCGTTAGCAGAATGTCCTTATCATCGGTGGGGTAAAGAATTTTGGCTTTTCCTTCATAGATTTTTTCCATGAGTCATTTATCCTTAAATTGTAGTTGGCTGTTAACTAGAGGTTAAGATTTCTATTTTTGTGAATTCATCTCAACTCTTTATGGACGATCATTAACAGCTTATATGAAATTGAAACATTCTTACCTGTAAGAGACTGTTTCTAAAATAAAACATCAAGTAGAGTGCGTTAGGCCAACTACAGTTTTTTGAATAATTTCTCTCCTTTTGTTTCGGCCGTAACGCACCAAAATCGTTTTTGTATGTATTACGCTATGCTAATATACCCTACAGTTATCTTAAGATTTACTTGATAAACAGTCTCTAAATATATGGAGTTTATCACTAACAATTTTAAGTTACTTTATACTTTAATCAATAAGGTGGGTATTGCCCACCCTACACTGACTTATAAGCAACTTATCAGATACATCAAGACAGAAAGACTGATAGTAAGGACTGAAATCTATCTAACGAATCTTTAGATACTCCTTTCGATAGTGCATAATCATCTTAACGATAAGATGGGTTTTGAATATCTTTTAAACGGGCTTCGGGACGTAAAAACCGATCCATTTGCGACTCAAAAAATTGACGATTTTTCAGTAAATGTTTAGGGTTTTGATCGTCTAAAGGATACAATAACGCTTGACGTAACGCTTGAATAACTGCCGAAGTTACATTATACATTGATCGCTGAAAAGTAATTCCCAACTGAATCAAAATATCTTTTTCACCGCGACAATGTTTTTGATAATATTCCTTGAGGTAATCTGGCAAAAAATGATACATATCATCCATCAATAATGTGGGGGGAATTCCTGCGGTTCCCACGGGAAAAACATCCGCATACAAAATGCCATAATGAAAATCTTTTTGATCATCAGGAACTTGTTTAGCTTGGGCGTTATAAGACTTAGTTCCCCTAAAGGGTGCAGTGCGATAAAATACTGCTTCAACGTAAGGTAAAGCTGCTTCATATAGCCAAGTAAACCCCTTAGATTTAGGGATAATTTCGTAACATTCCCCTCCAATATAAACATGATGATAAATAGGACGGCCAGCAATCGCAAAAATGCCATTAACTAGGAAATTCATGGCATCAGGAACCCCTTTAAATCCTCCTTCATCGTAAATATCAGACATTTCAAAAAAAACGGGAGCCATCACTTCCCAAAATAACCCCAGATTGGAATAATAAGAGAGTTGTCTGACTTGTTCAAAAAACATTTCAGGAAACAGTTTATATAACCCTAACATGGCAGGATTATTCTTAAAATAGGCTTTTATTGCCTGATCTGCATTCGCTTTATATTCATCACTATCTAAGTAAGCATCAAACTTACCTAACCCCATATTTCGACCATGCCAAAACATCGCTCGCATACAAGCTTCAGCAAATTCCATATTGATGCGATCATGCCAAAGATGATGGAACAGCTTAGGCATTTTTTTTGTGTTACCCTTCTCGATGAAGTCTAATAATTCAGGGTGTGCGCTTGCTTCTCCTCGCCAAATTCTTAGGTCAGCATCATCACCAGCGTAATGATTATGTAAGTCTAAATATTCTTTAGGGAGGAAATATTTAAAAAAGGGAAGCGGTTCCAAAAAAACTCTCTCAGCGATATATAATAAGTCTCGCCAATAAAAATCCATCGGGACAGCATAAGCTTTATAAATCCCAATAATTTGCATCAAGTTTTCTGGGGTATCAGGTAGCATTGATCCCCCAGCTTCTAAGCGATGAATCACATCAGCAAAAGCATGGGTAGAAGGAGGGATTTTAGCAATAGGAGTGAGAGTTGTTTGTTCCATGATTAATTTTTGATTTTTGTTGATTTGTATTGTTGATTACCGTTCTTCGGTTACCGAAAAAGCCACTTGTTCAATTTGATTAACATGGACTACAAATAAATCCGTAGTGGGTTCAATCCACCGCAATAACCAGTTAGGTTGAATCCCCAAAAATAAAATGATAACGGTTAAAACAAAAGCTGGAATGGTTTCAGAAGGCAAAACCGGGGGATAATAAGCCTTTTGGTTGTTCAATTTGCCAAAACAAGTCCGATTAAGCAAAATTACAAAGTAAACGGCTGTTAATCCAGAGGCAATAATACAAAGTAAGGTTGGAATGGGAAAAGTCGCAAAACTTCCCTGAAACACAATAAATTCCGCCGCAAATCCCACTAATCCAGGGATACCAGCACTGGCCATTCCTGCAGTAATTAGTAAGGCACTGGTGAGAGGTAAACCGCGAATAGGGTTCATTAACCCGTTGAGGACATCTAAATCACGGGTTCCCACTTTGCGTTCCACAATACCGACGAGATGAAAGAGTAAGGCGAGAATCAAACCATGACTAATCATTTGGGCGACTGCACCCAGGATGCTTAATTGAGTTCCGGCGGCGGCAGCCACTAAAATATAACCCATGTGACCAATAGAACTATAGGCTACCATGCGTTTAATATCTTTTTGAGCGATCGCACTTAAAGCCCCATACAACACACTCACGGTTCCAATAATAGCTAGTCCTGGGGCAACAATTGACCAAGCATCAGGGAATAATTGTAAGCCAAAGCGAATTAATCCATAGGTTCCCAATTTCGCTAAAATTCCGCCTAAAAGGATAGTAACAGCCGAAGAAGCTTCCGTATAAGCATCAGGCAACCAAGTATGAAGGGGAACTAAGGGAATTTTAATCCCAAATCCTACCAATAAGACGGTTAACAAAATCAGTTTTGTGTTTAACGTTAACCCTTGGGTAGTGATAGTATCGTAGTCAAAACTGGTAGCACCATTGAGAAAACCAATCCCTAAAAAGGCAGCTAAAACTAATAATCCTGAGACGGCTGTATAAATCAGAAATTTAGTTGAAGCATAACCTCTTTTTTCTCCTCCCCAAATGGCGATCATTAGGTAAAAAGGGATTAATTCAAGTTCGTAAAAAATCACGAATAACAATAAGTTTTGAGCTACTAAAGCCCCTGTTATTCCGGCATTAATCAACAGTGTTAAAGCGTAATAGAGACGAGGACGTTGAACATTTTCCCCAATACTATAGATGGCAATAATGGTGAGTAAACTATTGAGAGCGACTAAAGGCAAAGATAAACCATCAACAGCCAAACTGTAACTTAAGCCAATGGGAGTAACCCAAGGTAAATATTCTGAAAATTGCCATCCTGGGTTACTCAAATCAAACTGAGTTAATAACCAAATTGTTCCCGCAAAAATAACGACAGCCAAAAAGGTTGTCATTTGTCTTAAACGGTCTGACTCAAACTTTCCTGGGATAAATCCAATAATCATTGCTCCCAGTATGGGAAACCAAAGTAAAAAACTAAGCATTTTTCATCCTTTTGATGTGATTAATTGTTGACTAGATAACACAAGGGTTTAAAACAAAAAGTTAGAAAAAACCATGCCAACAAACAGAATAACTCCTAGAAAAATGGTCAAAAAGTAAAATTGAGTTTGACCGGAAACATTGTATTTCAAGCTTTCTCCACTAAAGACAGTTGCTAAGCCAACTAAGTTAATCACCCCATCCACGAAATACCGATCAAACCAAGCGATAATTTTAGAAATTAACCCAACGACAAAGACAATGGTGACGCGATAAAACTCAGCCGTGTATAAGTCGTAAGTGAAAAACTCTTGTATGGCTTTCGGTTTGAATTCAATGGGTTTAGCAACATTATTAGTTAAGTAAATCCAGGCTGAGGTTCCCGCACCAACGACTGTGGAAAATATTAAAGCACTAACCACCGTTAAATTCAGTGTTTTCCACTCAGGTAAGAAATTCCATTGCTGCAATAAAATAGGAACGTGCAAAGCAAATCCCATAGTTACCATCATGGGCAATACTAAAGCCCACAACCCTTCAGGAGAACGAACGGTCATTTGTTTCGGTTTACCGCCAAAAATTAGACTAAATTCACGGGTCAGGCTAAAGGCCGTTAATCCATTGACAATCACCATAACTCCCACTAACTCAGGATGACTATCCCAGAGATGATCTGCCATTTCAGTCAGTGTCCAAAAACAGCCTAACGGAGGAAAAGCAACGAGAGACCCGGCACCGACTAAATAACAAATACCAGAAATAGGACGACGAGACCATAAACCGCCGTATTGAGTCAAATCTTGAGTAATGTTATTCAAAACTACTCCACCAACACTCATCACCAATAAGGACATGGCGATCGCATAGGTAAACAATAATTTCAACGCTGTTTCACTTTGTTGCGTAGCCACCGCGATGAACACTAAGCCCATGTAAGCACTGACAGAATAGGAAAGCGATCGTTTAATATCAACTTGGGCGATCGCAATTAACCCTGAACCAATCGCTGTGACAGCACCCACACCAATCATGACGGTGGAAGTAACAGGAGATAACGCCAACACAGGTTGTAGTTTAATTAATACCCATGCACCGGTCGAAACCACAATGGTATTCCGTAAAATGGTAGCCGGCATAGGACCTTCCATCGCTTCATCTAACCAAAGATGGAGAGGAAATTGAGCGCATTTGCCCAGAGGACCTGCAATTAAAGCCAAACAAAGTAAAGTTGCGACAGTCGGCTCAAGGGTGGTGGTATTTGCCCATTGGGCTAACTCGGTATAATTCCAGGTTCCTGCTAGGGGTAACAAAGCAACCACTCCCATCAACAGAATTAAATCCCCAACCCGTTTGGTTAAAAAAGCATCTCTGGCCCCTGTTACTACCAAAGATTGATTAAACCAAAATCCAATTAATAGATAAGTCCCTAGGGTGAGAATTTCTAAGACTACATAGCTGAAAAACAGAGAATTACATAAAACTAGCGTAGATATCCCTGCTTCAAACAAAGCTAGAAGGCAATAAAAACGCGCCCACCCCCAATCCATTTCCAAGTAACCAATGGCATAGATTTGAGCAGCTAAATTTAAACCAGCAACGAGGATGAGTGCGCCAATAGTAATTGAAGAAATTTCGAGATCGAAAGTAATATTTAAATTCGCCGCATGAAGCCACTGAAAGGATAAATAGCTAACAGGTTGATGCCAAGTTTCTACAAGAGCGAGAGAACTATGTACTAAGGCCGCAAAGGTCATCAATATATTAATATAACCTGACGGTCTCGGTCCTGTTTTACGAATAATTCCCGGTGACCAGGGAATAGCTAGTATTGCCCCAATTAAGGCGTACAAAGGCACTAGCCAAAGAGTTTGACTAAAATTAATCATCTGTATTTTGCAATGGTAAAAGCTAAATAAATTTGTTTTTATCTATTAAAGCAGATTATAGAGTTCAGTCTATGAGCAGTACAATCAAATTGTCTTATGCTTATGATAAGAAGTGTTAACAATAAATAATCATTATGATGATCTCTTGTGGGAGTGCCACTCAACTAGGCAAAGTTAAGCTACCAAAACCCTTTGCAACTTTTGTCCCAAAAAGACTACAAGTGTTTCAATTGCACCATCCCATGCTATCGTGGCTGCTACACTTCCACAGCTTCGTCTTGCACTATTAAAGATCCTTTTGACAGAATGATTATTGCTCACGGACAAAGGCTATGTAGGCTATCGCCTATGATGAAAGCTAGAGAATATTTGAATCAATCTAATACCCTAAAAAATACTTGAAAATAAGCTCTTAAGACTGCTAAACTCTAAATTCAAGTCAAAAAATGATTAATGCAATTCAACCTTAATTCTTATCCCTATCGGTCCCAACGTCGAGTGATTTTAGGTCAACGTTGCGCGGCGGCTACCAGTCAACCTTTAGCTACTTTAGCAGGACTCGAAATGTTTCAAATGGGGGGGAATGCAGTCGATGCGGCTGTTGCCATGGCAATTGCTTTAACAGTAGTTGAACCGACTTCTAATGGGATTGGTTCGGATGCGTTTGCGATGGTTTGGGATGGTCAATTACACGGATTGAATGCTTCTGGAAAAACCCCTAAAACACTTTCGTTAAAAGCTTATGAAAATGTGCCAGAAATTCCCCAGTTAGGATGGTTAACTGTAACGGTTCCTGGGGCAGTTTCAGCTTGGTATCAGTTATGGAAAAAATGGGGAAAATTAGCGTTTGAACAATTATTTAGTCCAGCAATTCGCTATGCAGAATCAGGGTTTCCTGTGTCCCCAGTTACGGCTAATAGTTGGCAACAAAAAGAGACGATATATCTACCCTTAACTGCTCCAGAATTTCAACCATTTAAACAAGTTTTTTTTTCCAAGCATCGCGCTCCAAAAACAGGAGAAATTTGGGGTAGTTTTTACCATGCTAAAACCTTAAAAGAAATTGCTAAAACGGGAGGAGAAAGTTTTTATAAAGGAAAGTTAGCCGAGAAGATTTCTAATTTTTCTAGTGAAACTAGAGGATATTTAAACTCCCAAGATTTAGCCAATCATCAACATTTATGGGTTAACCCAATTTCTACTCAATATAAACAGTTAAAAGTCTGGGAAATGCCCCCGAATACTCAAGGAATTGCTGCCCTCATGGCCTTAAATATTTTAGAAGGGTTTGAAATCGAAAAATATCCCCGTGATTCAATAGAAAGTTTTCATTATCAAATTGAGGCAATGAAACTAGCATTCGCTGATGTGCATCATCATGTTGGCGATCCAAATTTTATGGAAGTCTCTATTGAGCAGCTTTTAGATAAATCTTATGCAAAACAGCGTCATAATTTAATTAATAAGCAAGCAATTCCGTTAGTAAAATCTGGAATACAACGAGGGGGAACAGTTTATTTATGTACGGCAGATGATGATTTAATGGTATCGTTTATTCAATCTAATTATGATGGGTTTGGAAGCGGAATTTTAATTCCAGAAACAGGAATTGCTCTACATAATCGTGCCTCTGGGTTTACCTTAGAAACAGGACATCCTAATCAAATTGCTCCCAACAAACGACCCTTTCATACCATTATTCCAGGGTTTTTAACCCACGAGAATCAACCCCTGGGTCCCTTTGGCGTGATGGGTGCGCCAATGCAACCCCAAGGACACCTACAAATGGCTGTTAATCTGACTGATTATCAAATGAATCCTCAAGCTGCCTTAGATGCCCCTAGATGGCGATTTTTAGAAGGAAACAAGGTACTTTTAGAAAAGGGTGTATCTAATAGAATTATTCAGGGGTTACGTCAACGAGGTCATGATGTTGAAATTGCCCCAGAAACTATGTTTGGTAAAGGTCAAATTATTTTACGACACCAAGGGGTTTTAGTCGCTGCTTCTGAACCTCGCGCCGATGGATTAGCCTTAGGATATTGATGGTAAAAAAACCTAACAGTATTTAACAGTTTGTGACGCATCATTAAGAGTTTAAACAATTATCTAAAGCTTAAAAAAAGACAAAGAAAAAGCAATAAAACCTAAACCCATTGGTTGAATAGACAAGAGACGATGATTGAGGATTTATTAGTTCTATTTCTTTATAGATAACGAGTATACGCAATGAGTAAAATTGTTGTCAAAAAATCCTAACATTTTAGCCCTTAACTCTTGACGGAATATTTAAAGATCAAAAAATATCCCCACTCAAGTGAATCATTTAGTAAGTTATTGTCCTTAAATTTAATTCTTATTAATTCTGTAGGAATTTTTAAATCTGTTGAACTGTTTTGAGACCTTAACCCTGTGACCATAACCTTTAGTGATGCCAACGTCAAAGCCGCTTTAGCCGCCATTGAATCTGATGAAGCAACCCTAGTCGAAAAAATCGAAATGCTAATCGAAATGGCTGCGGGACTGCAAAAAAAGCCCAAAAGTCCCCAACAACTCGAAGATGCAGTGTTTCTCTACCGTCGGGGCTTAGAATTATGTCCTCCTGACTATCCTCTGTTGAGGGCAAGATGTTTATCGGGAATGGGAACGGCATTACGGACAATTCCAACAGAGGAGGTAGACTTACTCCTAGAAGCAAAAACTGCCTACGAGACAGCCCTTCCCATTCTTGAAGAATATGCGTCCCCTGAAGAAGTCGCCGAGGCGCAGATGAATATCGGGGTTGTCTTACAAGGGTTGGTTCCTTTTCGAGAAGCAAGAATGCAAGATGCGATACAAGCTTATCAAAAAGCAGTTCGAGTGTTTAATGGAGAGAGTTATCCCCAAGAATTTGCCATTTTACAAAATAACATTGCGATCGCTTATCTTTCGATGCCCCTAGGTCCCGATGGGGAAGGAATGCGCCAAGGGATGGCCGTACAGTCTTTTGAAGCGGCCTTGAATTGGGTAACACTGATTGATCATCCTAGCGAATACGCGATGTTACAAAATAATCTTGCTAACGCCTTGCAATACCTCCCTAGTACCCATCCGATAGAAAATAACCTCAAAGCTCTCGCTGCATACAATGAGGCGTTAAAAGTCCGTACTCCCCAAGATACCCCAATTGAATATGCTAATACTATCTCGAATAAAGCAAACGTTTTATTTAATTTACCAGATGATGTAGAGCATCCCGAAAAGGGGAATCAAAACAATCTAATGCAAGCGAAAAATTACTATCAAGAAGCCCAAGAAATGTTTATTCAATATGGACAATGGGACCGAGTTGAAGTAGTTAAACAAGCTTTGCAAGATGTGGAAAAAGAGTTGGGGAGTCAATGATTAATTTATTAAAGGAGAGCAATCTTAATGACTGAAATCTTAAGTCGTTTAGGAACTAATCCTATGGTTCAGAGCTTTGTTAGTAATCTTGTGGTGGGAGAAATAACCCTACTGACGGGATTATTTTGGCTCATCATCGCTGGCATAATGTCTGTTATTGGTGGGGCCATCGGTGGAATGTTATTAGCAGGTAAAGATTTAGGTTATCAATTATCTGCCATGATGGGTAGTTTATTGGGTCCTGCTGGGGTTATTCCTGTTGCTGCGGTTGGACTTGTTGTGTTGAAATTAGTATAGGACTTACCGACAATGTTAGAACTCACTTGGTATTCTGCAAAACTATTTTTCCAAGGAAAATTAATCCGTAACCCTGGATATTTTTACCGACAGCTTTCCTTTGGCGTGATCATCGGTTTGTTGTTATTAGTCGGGTTAGGAGAAACAGGAATTAACTTAGCTATTGCTATCGGAATTTCTAGTTTAATAACAGGAATGGCTATGCCATTTTTACTTAAGGATGTGAAAATGAAGTAATTTCTGTTCAATAAATAGTAGCTAGTCCCCAACAATTCACTATGTAGGTAGGCAAAATTAAACGAAGGTGTGTCCTAAGTCCTTTAGGACAAAAAAACTAGCCATAAAAGCTGATCCTAAAGTCCTAACTAAGAACTTTTCTATTTAATAACACCGTTCGGCTGAAATCACCGTCGAAGCCCTGTCGAAACTCACGGTAGAAGCCTACCTACTTATTAACTATTAACTATTAATTATGACTCAATCTACTCCCGTATCAGAAAACCGTAAAACCTTAGAAACATTAGTAGAAGAAATTAGTCGGTATGAACACATAATAGGACAATGGGATCAGAATCAACAAGTTGTTGTAGAAAGATTAAAAGAAGCGGTTGAAGAATTACATAAAGAAGGTTTAACTCGTCTAATTCGGAGTGTTAAACAAGAGTCTATGCGGGCATTGCGTAGTGCCGTTGAAGATGAAATTGTGTATGGATTATTACGTTATCATCAATTAATTAAACCCCCCACCCCGCCTTTAGAAGACCGTATTCAACAAGCATTAGAAACCGTTCGACCAGGATTAAAAAGTCATAACGGGGATGTAGAATTAGTGGCGATTAAACTTCCTGATACTGTAGAAGTTCGATTAATTGGAACCTGTAGCAATTGTCCGGCTTCTACTTTAACGATGAAACAAGGAGTTGAACAAGCAATTAAAACTTATTGTCCTGAAATCACAAAAGTTGTATCGGTTAATAATTCTTCAAAAGTTACTAATAATAACGGTCATTCTAGTAGTCCCTTTGCTTCTTCTCAAGAAATAGGTTGGGTAGCCTTAGCCAGCATTGATGAGATACCCAATGGAGGAATTTTACCCTTAGAAATTGAAGGATTAAAGTTAATTTTAACCCGACAAGATGAGCAAGTGATTGGCTATCGTAACAGTTGTAATCATCTAGCTATGCCCTTAGATACAGGTAAAGTTGAAGACGGTATTTTAACTTGTTTATATCATGGGTTTAAATATCGCTTAGCTACGGGAGAATGTTTGACTGCACCTGGAATGTCCCTAGAAGTTTATCCCGTGAAACGAAGTGGCGATCGCGTGTTAGTTAGAGTTTCTTAAGAGAAAAGTTCGTAGTCAGGGCTTTAGCCCTAAATATCAAGCTCATAGATTAAGATCTAAATAGAGACAACAAGGAATAGTTTGATTTGAGATGTTTTAGTAGGAACATCGTATAAGCTTCCACTACTTTTCGAGTAATGCGTTAGCCTAGATAAGCAAACCCTTAAATTTTTAGGTATTGTCTAGGCTTATGGTTGTGATGCGTTATAGCATTTTGGTTTCTCTACTAGCATTATTAACAGCGTGTAGTGGAATCGAAGGGTTAGAAGGTCGATTTTCGGCCAATCCTGAATTACAAAAAAATTCAGAAACTTCCCAAAATTCAGCCATTCAACTTCCCGATAGTTTCCCCTCAGAAATCCCTCAATATCCCCAAGCAACTTTACAGGAAATCACCCAAGACATTACCCCTGAAAATGGCTCAGTTCGTTGGGAGTCTAGCGACTCAACCGAGAAAATAGAAGATTTTTATCAACAGCAATTAAAATCACAAGAATGGGAAATAATTCAACCTTTTTCCTCAGACTCTCCCGAAAGTTCATTAATTGCTCAAAAAGATAATTTAAAAATTAGACTGTCTTTATTTCCGACGAACTCAACCACAGAATTTACCCTTGAATATAAACAAGCTAATACGGCTCAATCCAATAATAATTCTTCTAATCAATCTTTAATTACCACTAACGAAACTAATAATTTTTCTGATCTCAACCAAGTTTCTGAACCTTTGCGCCCTTATCTTGAAGATTTAGTCAACCTAGGGATTTTAACCCCTAAAGAAAACAATCAATTTAATCCTAATGAACCGATTACCCGCCGAGAATATGCACGATGGTTAGTAACCGCTAAAAATAAATTTGATCAAGATTCTCCTGAGCAACAAATTCGTTTAGGGTTAAAAAATGCCCAACCCGCTTTTAGTGATGTTCCCTCAAATGACCCTGATTTTCCGGTGATTCAAGGGTTAGCCGAAGCAGGGTTAATTCCTTCGCGTCTAACGGGAGATAGTTCAGCTTCCTTATTCCGTCCTGATGCACCCTTAACGCGGTCAGATTTAATCGTTTGGAAAGTTCCCCTAGACACCGGAAAAAGCTTACCTAAAGCCTCTATTGATGGGGTTAAAGAAACCTGGGGATTTCAGGATACTGCCCAAATTGACTCGATGGGGTTACGAGCATTATATGCTGATTTCCAAAATGGAGAACAAGGGAATGTCCGGCGTGTCTTTGGTTATACAACCTTGTTTCAACCTAAAAAATCGGTAACTCGCGCCCAAGCCGCAGCGGCCTTGTGGTACTTTGGCTATCAAGGAGATGGTCTATCAGCCGAAGACGTTTTAAAGCGAAGGGGAAATAGTTAACAAAAGTCAAATAAAAGTAACAGTTATTGAAGTTTTTTAAAGACAATTATTCTTGACAAATCTGTCATAATTTTGGTCAAACTACCATAATAAAGCTAAAATTTATTCTTTCAAAAGAGTACCCCATTAAAATCAATTTACATATCTTAAATAAGCAAAACAAGTTTAAATAAAAGTTTAATTTAGTTTTGTAAAAATATAAGAAAAATAGTGGATCACGGCCTAGGGATGTAAATATACTTAAACATAAGTCAGGCAACGTAGTCATTGCTACATTACCGACTTTTAATTGTTGTGATTTAGTAATTATTTTCCCATGACAACCACTTTACAAACTAGAGAAAATCTTTCTCTATGGGAACGGTTTTGTCAGTGGGTGACTAGCACCAATAACCGCCTTTATGTAGGTTGGTTTGGTGTTATTCTCATTCCCACCATTCTCACCGCGACCATTTGTTTCATTATCGCTTTCATTGCGGCTCCTCCTGTGGATATTGATGGTATCCGCGAACCTGTGGCGGGTTCTCTCCTGTATGGAAATAACATTATTTCTGGAGCGGTTGTTCCTTCATCTAACGCCATTGGATTGCACTTTTATCCCATTTGGGAAGCAGCCTCCCTTGATGAGTGGCTGTACAATGGTGGTCCTTATCAGTTGGTGGTTTTCCACTTTTTGATTGGGATTTTCTGTTGGATGGGAAGACAATGGGAACTTTCCTATCGTCTAGGGATGCGTCCTTGGATTTGTGTTGCTTACAGTGCGCCCGTTTCTGCTGCAACCGCCGTCTTTCTCGTTTATCCTATCGGTCAAGGGTCTTTTTCTGATGGAATGCCCCTAGGAATCAGTGGAACCTTTAACTTCATGTTTGTGTTTCAAGCAGAACATAATATCTTGATGCACCCATTCCATATGTTGGGAGTTGCTGGAGTATTTGGTGGTGCTCTATTTTCTGCCATGCACGGTAGTTTAGTCACCTCAAGCTTGGTACGGGAAACTACAGAAACCGAGTCTCAGAACTATGGTTACAAGTTCGGACAAGAAGAAGAAACCTATAATATTGTGGCTGCTCACGGTTACTTCGGTCGCTTAATCTTTCAATATGCGTCTTTTAATAATAGCCGCAGTTTACACTTCTTTTTAGGAGCTTGGCCTGTCATTGGTATCTGGTTCACGGCGATGGGAGTAAGTACCATGGCCTTTAACCTGAATGGATTTAACTTTAACCAATCAGTGTTAGATTCTCAAGGACGAGTGATTAATACTTGGGCTGATGTACTAAACCGCGCGGGTATCGGGATGGAAGTAATGCATGAACGGAATGCTCACAATTTCCCTTTAGATTTAGCGAGTGGTGATCAAACATCCGTAGCTTTCATCGCACCAACTATTGATAGCTAAGGTTTTGACTCTAGTTGGTTTTAAGGTGTTCTCGGCAACGGGAACATCTTTAATTTAGAATAAATATTCTGGTGCTAGTTAATAGCCAGTCTTTGATTAATGAGATTAAGGGAATAAATCCCCTGTTGGGCTTATCCCCATCAATAAAATTTAGGGGCTTGCGCCCTCTGGTGTTCGCAGTCAATGATAAGTTTTCCCGTCAATCTTCCCCTTCTACTTGAGCTTGATATTCACTAGCTGATAGAGTATTGTCCAAGTCGTTATCAATATTACTAACTCGAACTTTAAGTAACCATCCATCGCCATAAGGATCGTCGGCAAGCTGTTCAGGGTTTTCAATCATCTGTTCATTGCGATCAACCACTGTCCCTGACACCGGTGTTACTAAATCCTCAGCCGCTTTGACAGATTCAATGGCACCGAAAGCTTCTTCAACTTCGATGGCATCTCCGACTTCAGGCAATTCTAAAAAAACGATATCCCCAAGCTGTTCAATAGCATAGGCACTAATGCCAATGGTGGCAATTTCTCCATCTAACCGAACATATTCGTGGGAGTCTAAATATCTGAGATCATCAGGATATTCTAAGTCCATTTTAAATCCTCAAATTCGCAGCAAACGTAAGTTTAACATCGTTAATGCTCAAGGAGATAGAAAGATTGTTACAAATTTTAAGACCAGGGATCAGGCATTCTTTGAAATGGGTTAAACTCTCCATCAGTATCCAATTGTTGGGAGTCTGAAAAATCTGCTGCGATAGTTTCTTTGTCCGCGTGAAGTTCTTGCCGAAGAAGGTCCCAATCACCTGGATCAGTGAGTTCTTCATATAAGTGGGAATCTGCTGAGATTGTTTCTTTACTCGGATCGATTTCATGTTTCAGGTGTTCCCAGTTTTGAACTTGGGTTAAAACTTCATCAGCAGGAGTAATGGTGGGATCTGAGTCATTCAAAGAAGGAACCGTAGATTCAATGGCTTGCTTGAGGCCTTGAAACTCTTGGGTTAAGGAAATGAGAAGCTTTTGAAAATTCTCGACTCGTTCGGTCAGATTCATTGATAATTGATCATGGTTATTTGTCTGAGATATTTGTGCGAGATCTTCAGCAAATATTTGGGCAATATCTTTTAAACTAGCTTGACCTTGCTCAACAAATTCTAGGGCGGTGGTTAGGGGAGAAAGTAAACCGTCTTGTTTAGCGGCTTGTTTAAAGACTTGGCGATCTGCTTTTTGAGTGATCGCAATTTTGACGGAGGGAGTTCCCTGTATTATTTCGTAGACTTCAAGCTGGCCACTGTACCCTTTCCCATGACATTGACGGCATAACCTTCCCCGTTCCTGGGCTTGTTTGATGGCTTCATCATTAAGAATTCGTGGTTGATAAAACGTTAATTGCTCTTTTGTGGCTGGTGCAAGACCAAATTTGGCTAATTCAGCCGCATTGGGATCATAAACAAATTGACAAGTCGGACACAGACGAGGTAGAGAATGAGGATGGATAACGGCTACTAACGTATCAGCTAAAAGGGAATTATCAACCATTTGGCTCAGGTCAGCTAAGGCAGTGGCTCCATCATTAGCCTGAAAACTGGTCAACATCAAGTGATTACGGGACATTTCCACGACCATACGGGCAGTGGTAGTATCTCGAACCTGATCCACCATGACAATATCTAAATCTTGGGTTGAGAGCGATCGCAATACCGACCCATAGCCCTTATCTCCCTTGGGATCAATTTCGAGTTGGGTGATTCCTTCAAGCAGATGACCCATCAATTGTTCTACCGTTGCGATGCTCAATTGTTCTTTTTTCTTGTAAGACAATAGGCTATACAGCAGATTAAACGTTTCAAATTGACCGGAATTCCCTATGACAATTAATCCTGACTGATAACTCATTAAGTCTTCAATTAATTTTCGGATAGACTCTTGGGGAATTAATGTCTGTAAATTGGGAGGCTTAATAGAACTATCAAGAATACGGATCGAGGCTTTCTCTCCAGACATACTGGGCAATATGTTGACCAGAAAATAAAGGCTACGGTCACCACCCCTTTGACAAATACGACCCTTTTGAGGCTTTTGTTGTTGGCTAATGTCTAACTGAGCCATGATTTTCAACCGTGAAAGGATTGGTGCGGCAACCTTTTTAGGTAAGGGGTCAAACAATGGTTTCAAAGTCTCTTCTGACTTTTGACGATAACGAATGATACACTGCTGTTCGTGAGGTTCAATCTCAAGTTGGATGGCTTGTTTTTCGATCGCTTTATTCAGAATTTTATTAACTAAGACAACAATTGGGGCGGCCGTAGAGTCTTCTGAAAACATCACTGAGGGTTGCTCATAGACTTCTGTCGCATCAACTAAGGTGGCCTCCGAAGACATTTCTGGTAAATTGTTGAGAGCTTTCAACGGTTTTTCTTTGATAACCTTTTGTTGATTGCTCGGTTGATGTGTATACTGTTCCATAATTTCACTGGATAATTCATTGTAATCTTCTTGGGTAATGCCTACTCGTTGCCAAGAAATATTCTGTCCTAATGCTTGAGTGATCTTGTTTTGGGCGTTGATATCACTAGGATTTACCATTGCGACTCTTAAAGAAACACCCATCTGTGATGAGGTTTCAATTTGGTTGATCGGTAACAGTTGATAGCGACGACAAAGTTCGATGGGAATCATTGCATCGATGAGTTTGGCCATTGTTTCGGGATCTACCGATTCTGTTTCGAGATCAATAAAGTCAATCCCATGGAGAATTTTTAGGGTAAAGCGGTTGCGTTCTTTGTAATGACGCACCAACTCAGGTGGTAGAGATTGGCCGGTAATCTCTTCGAGAACGGTCATCAATGGACGGCCGGAATTTCGAGCTTCAATAAATGCTTGCTGCATCCGAGGCAGATTAATATAACCCGACTGAATTAGTTGGTTACTAAAAGGAGATTGGGTAAATTGCTCAATATCTTTGGAGAGGGACATGGAGGAAATGCACTCTAATGAAACAGCCTATCATCTCTAAGAATGCCCAGATTGAATTAAAAAATTACATTCTTTTAGCTTCCTCTGGGAAAAGCTTCCCACTGTAACGATGGGTTAGTATCGGGATGAAAGCAGAGCATTCCTTCACTATCTAGAAATCATCTCAATAATTTTTGGCAAGGACAAAAGCTGATTTGCTTAGAATTGCTATATTTTAAGTTGAGATACTTAAGATTTCCCAATAATGAGTTTACGTCATCTTAACTATTTAAAAGTTTTAAATTGTCTAGGAAGCGTCATTTTTTTGTCTCCTACTCAAGGAGAAAATATTCTTATTCATGACCCATCGACAGAGATTTATTTTCTCGCTCAACAATCTACTAATGTTCCTAACCTAGAAGAAATATTGATTCGAGGGATGGAAAAAGGGATTAAAGGAGATTATCAAGGAGCGATCGCTGATTTTACCCAAGTGATTCGCCTTAATGCCTATGAGGTGGAAGCTTACTATAATCGAGGCATTGCCTATTATAGAATCGACAACTATTCTCAGGCGATCGCCGATTTTGACTATGCCTTACGTCTGGATAATGAATTAGCTGAAGTCTACCTCGAACGGGCTAAAGTTCGCCTGGCCTTAAATAATCAACCTGGAGCTATTAGAGATCTGCAAACAGCTGCCAAATTATTTAAAAAACAAGGGAATTCTTTCAGTTATCAAGAAACACAAAAACTTCTAAGACAGGTACGCCGTTCCCCTACAATTGAGGAGGACAAAAATTAAAGTTGAGGGATATTTTGGAAACTACACAGACAAAAAATTTAGAAGAAATTGTAGAAGTTGTTCGCTCTGTTGGTTGGGGAGCTGCTAAAATCCTTCGTTCCTACTATCGCGGGGAAGGCAATTTAGATGTTAATGAAGATAAAAAGGACGGTCCAGTTACTGCGGCAGATTTGGCTGCAAACCACTATATTTTAGAAAAATTACAAGACGTTTTTGATACCGATAATTTTGGTTATCTTAGTGAAGAAACCCACAAGGGAACTGAGCCTATTCCTAAAGATTGGGTGTGGATTATTGATCCTCTCGATGGTACTAGAGATTTTATCGATAAAACAGGAGAATATGCCCTACATATTGCGTTAGCTTATCAAGGTCGCCCGGTTGTCTCTGTGGTTGCTATTCCTGAGGCTGAAAAGCTTTATTTTGCCGCGAAGGATCAGGGAACTTTTGTAGAAAATCTTGATGGAACCGTTAAACCAATTCGGGTATCAGATCGCAATCAAATGGGGGATTTATACTTAGTTGTTAGTCGAACCCACCGCGATGATCGTTTCCAAGAATTAATCAATCGTTTACCTTTAAAAGACCGCAACTATATGGGGAGTGTTGGGGGAAAAATCTCTACCATTCTTGAACAAAAATCTGATGTTTACATTTCCTTGTCGGGTAAGTCTGCCCCTAAAGATTGGGATTTTGCAGCCCCTGAGCTAATTCTAACCGAAGCAGGGGGGAGATTTACCCATTTTGATGGTTCACCGCTAACCTACAACAAGGGAGATGTCAAACAATGGGGGGGGTTAATGGCTAGTAACGGCCACTGTCATGAATTTTTGTGCCAGAAGGCCATCGAATTACTAGCCGAAATTGATGGGAAAAAATGATCTTTCATTAAAAAGACATCAGGGGTTAACAAGGAGTTGACCCCTAATATTTTTTTGACTAGCTAGTGGGTAAGTTTTGGCTACCATAAGCATCAATGTTAAAAGCAGGGGTGCGATCGCTATAGTCAATGTCTTGTCCTGTCATTGATTTTGACAAGGTTTCAAAAGATTCAGAACGCCAGTTTCTTTCGTGGATAGGTTTGGTCTGTTCCCCACGGAAGTAAGCTTGTGTTCCGATTGCTGCTGCTGCGATCCAACCGATAATGAATAAGACGATAACTAAGGTTAACATAATTGTTTTGGCTCCTTTAATTTAACTTTTATTAACTTCTGTAAATAAATGTAACAAATACTTGCAATATAGATCAACCTAAGTTATTTAGGGTTAATACACCTTTTGATTACGGTTTTCCTCAAGATGTCGGGAAAGCTTTTTGGGAACAACTCCTTTTGAGGATTTAGTGAACGTTACAGCTATCGGTAGCAACGATTCTCAAATTTCTGTGTCACCCTATGGTCAGTTGTCTCCTGGCTATCAACTACCTCTAGCAACTTTAGAAGGAGTAACTCCTGATCAAATTGACGCTACTGATGTCCTTTTCAGCTAGTTAATTCTAGAAAAACCTCAAGAAAACTAAAATTGTTTAAAAAACCCTAGAAACTGGGGTCAACAGACCTTGACCCCTCCTCGTTCATTCATGAAATCGTTAGTTAGGGACGAACAAACCGCCGTGTAGAACCTGAATCATTGGTTCTTTGGTTTTCATAGACAGGAACAACGGTTGCGGAAACACCTTCGCGTTGCAATTCCAAAACTCGTTGTTGTGCTTGTTGCGACTGTTGAAACATCCCTGCATGAATGACCCCTTCACTCTGACGAATAAACGCTAAGGGTTCGATAACTTGAACTTGAGATAAAATTGATGTATCCTGACCAGCTACCTCGACTCGATAGAGATTAGGGGTTCCATTTCGTTGAGGAGACGGGTCTGATATCCTAGTTTTTGAAGGGGTTATCGGGGTAGAAGATGGGAGACTATAAGGGGCTTGAAAGGTATATTCACGGACTGTTGAAGCGGGTTTAGGAGTAACTGGAACCGCCTTAACCGGAATAGAATTTGTAAACTCGGGACTCGGTTGAGTAGACGCAGGAGGAACGGCATTTTTAGGAACTCGAAGGGGAGGGGGAGGGGGTAAAGTTCCTGCACTTTGAGCAACACTGACTGAAGGAATGCTTAGGAAAATCGCAACACCATAGGTAAGGAACAAGCCAGGTTGATTGTTTTTTGTCAGTGTAGGGAACCATCGATATAAATGGTGGGTCAATCTCTTCAGTTGGGGAATTCGCGCAGTATTCATAATGATAGAACCTTCAATTAATCTCCTCACACCTTTTGACCAGCATAGTTAACACTAGGGTCTTAGGCTTATCACACAATTGTTGTTTATTGTAATAGAGTTGAGCGCAAGCTAGGGTAACTTTCGATTTAGTTAATCTTTTTTTAAAGAGATTTTAACAGTTGTTTGTTGATAATTGAGATGATTATTAACAACAGTGAGGATATCAGACAAAGATTGACACTCCCTTGCGCTAGAAGCAGAGAGATTCTTGCACGAAGAAAACTTCGATGGGCATTGTCAAGATGCCTCTAATAGCTCAACCCTGCTTGTGGACAGAGAATTACCTTTACTTTGTGTTCCGACAACCTTTTAGAAAGACTCCCTTATCCCCAAACTTTGCTTAATACCTTGCAACACTTACCGAAGATCTGGGTTTAAAGCCCCGCGTCTTCAGCGCGGCTCTTATTCTTTTGTGCTAAAATCTTATCAGAGCTAGTTCATGATAAGATTTTAGTCTACGAAAGCAAGTTAAAAGGAACTCAAGGGCAGTACAGGAAGCTTGATGAAGCTATTCGCACTGGCTTGTTTGTTCGTAATGCTTGTATTCGCTTGTGGATAGATGGAAAAGCTAAAAGCCGCAATGATTTATACAAACATTGCAAAACCTTGTCAGATAATCCAGAATTTCCTTGGGCTAAAAAGTTAAACTCTCAAGCTAGACAAGCTAGTGCTGAAAGAGCTTGGGCATCTATTAGTCGGTTCTTTGAGAACTGTAAAAGACAGATACCCGGAAAAAAAGGGTTTCCTAAGTTTAAAAAAAATCGTCCTAACCACGGGTCGGTTGAATATAAACAATCCGGCTACAAACTATCAGAAGACAGGAAATTTATTAACTTCACTGATGGGTTTAAGGCTGGTTGCTTTAGACTTTGGGGAACTCGTGACCTACATTATTATCAACTTAACCAAATTAAACGAGTTAGAGTTATTAGACGTGCTGATGGGTATTATGTACAATTTTTGATTGACCATCAAAGGATAGAAAAAAGAGAACCTACAAATACAACTATAGGATTAGATGTTGGATTAAATCATTTCTATACTGATAGTAATGGCGAAACAGTAGATAATCCTAGATACCTCAGAAAGTCAGAGCGTAAGCTTAAACGACTTCAAAAACAAGTATCTAAGAAATTCAAAAAAGGTCAACCTCAATCTAATAACTACAAAAAAGCCCTCGCAAGATTAGCCAGAAAACACCTTCAAGTAAGTAGGCAACGTAAAGACTTTGCAGTTAAGACAGCTTTGTGCGTAGTCCAGTCTAATGACTTGGTAGCCTATGAAGATTTAAAGGTGAAAAACATGGTTAGAAATCAGCGTTTAGCTAAGTCTATTAGTGATGCTTCTTGGATATTGTTTCGAGAGTGGGTTGAGTATTTCGGTAAGGTTTATGGTGTTGCTACAGTAGCTGTGCCACCCCATAATACCTCTCAAAACTGCTCAAACTGTGGCAAGAAAGTCGTTAAGTCTTTATCAACTAAAACTCATAAATGTCCTCATTGTGGATATGTTGCTGATAGGGATGAAAATGCGGCTCGAAACATTTTAGAAATTGGATTGCGTACTGTGGGACACACAGGAACCTACGCCTCCCGAGAGAACGACCTCTGTTTGGAGGGAGCAATTCCTGCAATTAAGCCGACTCAAAGAAAGAGGAAACCCAAAGAGTGATCTTTGGAATCCCCGTCCGTTTTACGGCAGGGAGGATGTCAAGCCACGACGTTGTAATCGAAAGAAGAGTCATTTTTGAAAAGTGGCGATCGCTTATTGAACGAGAAGGGTTTATTCCTAGCGCAGTCGATTTAAGGTCTTGGTAATATATAGTTAATAGTTAATAATTGCTGGAGTGTAGATTACGCGCTTAGAGCCTCAAAACTCATTAGGATGCTCCCTATTTTTGAGATTTGTTAAAGTTTTGGTTAGAAATAAACCAAGGTTTAATCGTTTTCCAGAGAATATTAATTCCTGTGACTAACATAAATATTAACCCTAAGCCATTAAGAAGAACATAAATGGGTTCTCCGAAATCTCCTAAATATTCTCCCTCATGAATAACCATTAAAAAGTGCACCGAGTCTCTAGAAAACCCGAACCAACTTTTGAGAAGTCGATAGGAGATACCCGTTAAAGCGGTAATCAATAGAGGAAAAATAACAAAAGGAGCCATCTGTCGGTGAAGTTGGCGGAAATTAAATTTCTTCATTGGTTTGGGGTTCTAACTAAAATATTAAATTAAACAATTAAGACAAATCATTTAAAGGATAAAGAATAGAAAACAGGGAGAACCTATCAAAGATGGGCTAATGCCATTTTCCCCTACAAAAAATGGTTTTTTGAATGATGTAGGGGTTAACGCTATTAACCCAAAAAGCAATTTACTAATAATTGAAAGAATCAAACCCTTATGAATTATCTGAAGTCTCTTCGGAATCATTAGTTGAAGTCTCTTCAGACTGATTTGTCTGTTGTTGTTTGTTTTGTTTATCTCGTTTTTTTCGTTCTGCTTCTAGGGTATCCTCAAGAACGGCAAGTAATTGTTCCATCTTATCAAGATTGCTACGGTATAGATCCAAATCTTTTTGAAGCTTTTCTGGAGATAAATGGAGATCTTCCGCGATTTTACCGAATATTTCGTTACGCTGCTCTTGATTTTTGACTAAATCAGCATCGATTTCCATCACGAGGGTATATAACCCCACAGCAAACAAACGGCTATATTTAAACTGAGAATTCTGGGCGATCGCTTGTAACGTGCCATATAATATTCCATCCCCAGGAGCATCTGAACTAGCGGCTTTGGTAGTCCCCATTAAATCTGACACCGACATTTCCTTAACTTGAGTTAAGAGAGTTTGAGCATCGTGTCGATATTGTTCAGCATTACCCCCAACTGACTGACACAGTGCTGAAAAAATAGACGCTTTATCTTCTTGAGGTCGATATCCTTGAATAAACCGCTCAAAAGAAGTAACAACCCCTAGAGCATAGATGGGATCATAGCGAAAATCTACATTAACCGAGAGCAGGTGCATCTCTACCAACAACTCTTCAATAAAACGGCGATAAATCGAGTTGATTGGTCGGGTATGATGGGTGTAGAAATCGCGTTTGGTATCAGAAACAGTACGAACTTTATCCACAAAAGAGACTTAAATTGAATATAGATAGTTGTGATCTATTGTCCCTTGTAAAGTTTCTTCGGTCAATCATTCACCATCTTCCAATGGGTTGGGCAATAAAACCAACGCTGAGATTGTGCAAAGATTTTCACCATTAGGGTGAAGTCCAGACAAACGTCCCTCTAAGCCCTTCTCAACGCTACGATCGGATCAAGTTTGGCTGCCCGTTGTGCGGGAATTACGCCAAACCCCAAACCAACTCCCCCAGAAATGCTTAAAGATAGAAAAATAGTTCCAGAAGAAATCGTAGGAGATAAAGGAGAAATCGCCCCAACTAACATCAAAATACTAACACCAGAAATAATCCCAATAATTCCTCCAGAAATAGCAATAATGATGGCTTCGATTAAAAACTGGCTTAAAATATCTCTTTGGGTTGCACCTAATGCCTTACGTAGTCCGATTTCTGGGGTGCGTTCAGTAACAGAAACTAGCATAATGTTCATCACTCCAATGCCACCAACAATTAAAGAAATGCCAGCAATACCGACTAACAATATCGTCAACCCTGATGTTATGGTTCCTACGATAGACATCATTTGTTTAGAGGTTTGTACTCCAAAATCATCTTCGGTGGTAATTTGATGTCTCAGGCGTAGTAAATTTTCAATTTGAAATTTAGCGGCGCGAACAGTATCTGTACTCTTTGCTTCTATATGAATAATACTTAAAGCTGTTCCATGGGGAGAAGTCTCTCCGACAATTTGGTTAGCCATAGTGGTTAAAGGAATTATAATACTTTCATCTTGATTCGTTCCAAAAAAAGACCCTTTAGGTTCGAGCACTCCAACAATTTCAAAACTTATATTATTTATCCGAATTCGCTGACTAATGGGATTACTAAAAAGAAATAAACTATTGGCAATTTCTGAGCCAATTACAGCTACTCGTTGATTACGTTTAAGATCAATTGGATTAAGAAATCGTCCCGTTGCTACTGGAAAGTTCCGCACATATGAGTATTCGGGGGTTGTTCCAATAAGAGTAACATTGGTGTTTTGATTTCGATAAGAGATTAACTGACGTTGATTAATTTCTGGGGCGACTGCCTCAATAGTAGGAACTTGAGAAGCAATGGCTTTTGCATCTTCCCAAACCAGGGTTTTGGGGACATTCAAGGTTGTCCGACGGCCTTTTTGATTACCTGGCATAACAAATAGAATATTAGGACCCAAAGACTCTAATTGTTCCTCAGCAAGTTTTTGTGATCCTTGCCCCAAACCAATAGTAGCAATGACTGAAGCATTACCAATAATAATTCCTAGCATGGTTAAGCTAGTTCGTAATTTATTAGCAGCTAACATGGCAGATGCCATTTTCAAGCTTTCTAAAAAGTTCATCTAAATAGTTAGTAGTTAATAGTTGATAGTTATTTTATTTAAGATTTAGATTTTTGGACTTTCGTATTAGAAGGAATATCAATAAAAACTCGCTCCCCTACATTGAGTCCAGAAATAATTTCAGTTTTTTCATCTAAAACCATACCGATAGTAACTGGTTTAAATTGAGGATTATTGTCTTGATCTCGAATCATTACCCCTGTTTCTCCATCTTGAGTGACAATGGCCACGGTGGGAACCACCAGAACATTACTTAATTGCTTGCCTAAAAAAGTAACGTCTACATTCATTTTAGACTTGAGTTCGTCTTGTCCGGTAATCAAGCCAACAGTGACTTCAAAAGACGTGACATTTTGTTCAACGATTGCCTCTGGCGCAATACGAATCACTTGACCTTGAAACATTTTATCAGGATAGGCATCCGCAATTACTTTCACCGGTTGCCCCACCTCTAACATTCCCATATCCACTTCTGGAACTTTGGCCACTACTTCTAATCCTCGCGCTAACGCCAATATAGAACTAGAGGTAGCAGAAGCCGTACTAGAGGCCGAAGTTGTTGGGGTCACAAATGCCCCAATATTAGCGTATTTTTGGGTAACAATACCCTCAAAAGGAGCGCGAATTGCGGTATCTTGGAATTGAATCACCCTTCTTTCTAACTCTGCTTGAGCGGCGGCGGCAGCTGCTTCTAGGCTACCAATGTCAGCTTTAGCTGTTTTTTGTCGTTCTTCAAAAGCAATCTTGGCTTCAGCGACGGCGGCTTGAGATTGAATAATTTCTTGTTGTAGCCGACTAATTTCTGGGTTCGCTGTGTTTTGTGCTTGTTCTAGTCTTTGGGTAATTTCTAACAAATTTGCTTGAGCATTATGATAGTCGCTAATCACTTCATCAAAGCTATCGTGAGTAATCGCGCCTTCTTTCATCAATTCTTCATTCCGCTTGACCCGCGAAGCAGCTAATTGGCTACGGGAACGAGCAGCCAGTAATTGCGCCTTGATTTGTTCAATATCTCTAGGAATTCTTTGTTGCGCTTGTTCTAAATTGGCTTGGGTTTCTTGAAGTTGAGCTTCAGCTTGAATTAAGCGGGTTTGAGCTTGGTTAATTTCACTCGGAATAGTCACCTGAGCCGCTTCGAGTTCTGCAACTGCTTTTTGATAATTGGCTTGAGCTTGTTTCCCTTGGGCTTGAACCTCTGTATTTTCCATCACAGCGAGAACTTGCCCTTCTTTCACAGGCATCCCCTGCTGTACTAATAATTTGAGGAGTCGCCCTGGATTTTTAGGACTAATATTCACACTCTCGATGGGTTCGACGGTTCCACTTGCTTCAATTTCCACCCCCAAGGTTTCTCGTTTCACCGGAACAGTTAACTGATTAAGTTCTAGTTCAGCTGTCGGGGTTTCAACCATTTTGTAGGTTATTCCTCCTACCAAGACGAGGCCGCCAGTCATTAAAGCTAAAATAAACGGGAGAGGACGATCAAACTTACCAAACACAGGAACTTCCATAGAAACATTTAGTGCAAGAGCAAAGAAAAACTTCAGGGTTGTTCCCACTATCTTAACGTTTCTGGTAATCCTTCTCGTCTGACAGAATCAAGATGTCAACTACCTCGATTCGCGATCGCTGAAATAGAGGCTTGTATCTATACTCCACCGCAACCTGATTCTAATGTACCTGCGGCTATCTTAGCTAAACCTGCGTTTACTAGAACGGTTGTAATAGATCGGGGACTCTCGCTTAATTCGTTGAATTATTTGGCTTAAGGGAGATATTCCTAAGAACATCTCCCTCATAGACTTTTGCAAGATGGGTAAAGCTTAGCAGCTTGGGGAATTACATCATTCCCATGCCACCCATGCCACCCATGCCACCCATGCCGCCCATGCCACCCATGCCACCCATGCCGCCCATATCAGGGGCTGCAGGGGGTTCTGGTTCGGGCTTCTCAACGACTAGAGCTTCCGTTGTCAATACCATACCGGCAATAGAAGCGGCATTTTGTAAGGCAGAGCGAACCACCTTGGCGGGGTCAAGAATACCAGCCCCGATCATATCTTCAAACTCACCAGTCACAGCATTGTAACCAATATTGAAGTCGGTATTACGAACCCGCTCGACAATCACAGATCCTTCGACCCCAGCATTATTGGCTAATTGACGGAGAGGGGCTTCTAGTGCCTTGGTGACGATATCAGCTGCTACTTGTTCTTCAGGGTTGGTTAAGGCTGCCTTAAATTCAGCCACCTTGGTCGCTAGGTGAATTAATGTTGTTCCTCCCCCTGGCACAATCCCTTCTTCAACCGCCGCTTTAGTGGCGTTAAGGGCATCTTCAATCCGAAGTTTACGATCTTTGAGTTCGGTTTCGGTGGCGGCTCCTACTTTGATAACGGCTACGCCTCCAGCTAATTTAGCGATCCGTTCTTGGAGTTTTTCCTTATCGTAGTCAGAATCGGTTTCTTCGAGTTGTTTGCGGAGTTGGGCTACCCGTTTTTCAACGGCGGATTTGGCTTTGTTTTCCCCACTGGCGACAAGAGTGGTGCTATCTTTGTCGATGGTTACTTTGGCCGCTTGTCCTAACATATCGACGGAAACTCCATCGAGACTTAATCCGACTTCTTCGGAAATCACACTACCGCCGGTAAGAATGGCAATGTCTTGGAGGACAGCTTTGCGCCGTTCCCCAAAGGCAGGAGCTTTAATAGCGGCTACATTTAAGACACCACGAGCTTTATTGACTACTAAGGTGGCTAAGGCTTCCCCTTCTACGTCTTCGGCAATAATTAGGAGAGGACTGCCAGCGCGAGCGACATTTTCGAGAATGGGAACTAAATCGGCGATCGCACTAATTTTTTTGTCGGTAATCAAAATCAAGGGTTTTTCAAATTCCACCAGTTGCCGTTCAGGATCACTGATGAAATAGGGGGAAAGATAACCGCGATCAATCTGCATCCCTTCGACCACATCTAATTCAGTAGTCAGGGACTTGGATTCTTCAACGGTAATCACCCCATCGGTGGTCACTTTATCCATAGCTAGGGCAATCATTTTCCCCACTTCGGCATCATTCCCCGCCGAAACTGTCGCCACTTGGGCGATTGCTTCTCCAGCAACCGGTTTAGCTACCGCTTCAATTTCTTTGACTAAATGGGCGATGGTTTTTTCCATGCCGCGCCGTAAAGCAACGGGGTTGGCTCCGGCAATAACGTTTTTTAATCCCTCTCGAATTAAGGCTTGACCAATAACCGTAGCGGTAGTAGTCCCATCTCCGGCGACTTCTTTGGTTTTAGAGGCGATTTCTTGAATCAGTCTAGCCCCTGTGTTTTCTAAGGGGTCTTCGAGTTCAATTTCTTTGGCGACGGTAATTCCGTCGTTAACAATTTGGGGAGATCCAAATTTCTTTTCGAGTAGAACATTACGGCCTTTCGGACCTAAGGTAATACGAACTGCATTAGCTAAAGCATTAACCCCTTCTTCTAATGCTCGTCTCGATTCATCGCTGAATGAAACAATTTTTGCCATGATTTTTTTAGGTACTCTTGTGACTCTCGATACTGACGGTTTTCCTAAGCAGTCTGCTTTAGGTAAACTATATTCACACTCAGGACTGATTGACACTTAAACACTGAAATCCTTTTGATCTCAAGTTAAGCGGTCGCCCTCGGTGAATATTTTTCGGGATGGTTTAGCCCTACTTATGTCAATTTAGCACTCAATAGAGGTGAGTGCTAATAATTCGGTCATCAAAATGGAAATTGTCTGCATTTTCTGATAACTAGGGGTGAGGTTTTCCCCCCTTTATTGTAGGGATTGAGGAACACGAAGCTTCTGAGAAAGGGTTTGAACGTTTGTACCAAAATAGCTCATAAGTGGTTTAAATTCACAACAGCTTAAGGTGAGTTAGGAGTTAGGAGTTAGGAGTTAGGTCTTTTTGAACGAGAAAATTGATTTTATCTGGAAATCCCCTCAATCTAATTTCAAGTCTCGGGCAATCGTTTTCAATTCTTGGAGCAGTTTTTCTTTTTCTCGGTTGGGATTTTCTCCCATACGACATTTGAACAAATTAATTATACCTGTGAGATCTTCACTAATCTCTTCTTGAACGTAGTCTTCTTCGAGGCTATTAAGAATAACAACTTGTGTATTAAACACTTCACAGAGTATTAAAACAAAATCCGAGCCTAACCCTAATAGCTTATTTTTATTGGTCAGAACAAGACGCTGTATTTGATTGCTACAAATTAATTTCAATAAACGGATTAAACCTGGATGGCGAAAATTTCCTTTTTTCCCCACATCTTGGATGATCTTGTAATCCCAACCCTGTTCCTCAAAATATACTTTAAGAATAGCGATTTGTCGGGCTAAGTCATAGTCACTTTGGTTAGCACTTATCCGAGCATAACCAACCGTGATCATTGACGCTTTGTCAGTACCTAACAATTCGCTTATCGCAAATTTTTTGTTGTCCTTATTCGGAAATGATTCTACTGTCTTAATTTTTCCTTCTTCTTGCCATTTAATTATTGTTGTTGGTTCAACATCTAACAATTTTGCGGCTTCTTCAAGTGTATAAAGATGGGGTTTAGGCATAGTTAGCTTAATTCGGAAGCATTTGGTTCTCGGCTATGATAATTTCAAGATATCACATTCCAACAACAAAAAATACACACTTTTTCGATTTTAGGAAATGGTCAGAATAGTTTTTCCTTCAATTTGACCTATTATTTCCCTATTTTCCCATCCTTATCCAAGAATATCTAGATCAATTACAGTTGCTTCGTCACTTCTTGAAGCTGTTCAAGCAATTCCCGATTTTTGTGACTTCTTCCCCCATAGAGCCTAGCATTAAACGATGAAATAATATCCTGAAGGTCTTGATTTAATTCTTCTTCTCCCATGGCATCATCTATTTGATTAATAATAATTACTTCAGTGCCAAAGATTTCACAAAGGGTGAAGATCAAATCAGACCCTAATCTCAAGAGACGGTCTTTGTGGGTGAGAACAAGGCGTTTAACTTGTTGACTACAAATAAGTTTGAGCAAATGAACTAATCCAGGGTTATGTCCATTGATTCCTCCGCCAATATCTTCAATCACTTGATAACTCCAACCATGTTCTACGCAGTAAGTTTTGAGAATTTCTACCTGTTCTGCTAAATAGTCTTTAGCTTGTTCTTCTCCCACTCTCGCGTAGCAAATCGTTAATTTTGTATCATTTTGAGATCCTAACAATTCGGTCATATTAAATCGTCGATGACCCCCAACTGTTCTGGTCGCATGGATTTTTCCTTCTTGTTCCCAACGACGAAGGGTTTTGGTACTCACTCCCAACAGTTCGGCGGCTTCCCTAATGGTAATCAGATTAGTCATTGCAATAAAAAATGATTTTCAAAACAATAATTACTTGAGATTTGTTTGGTTAGAAACTTATCAACCAAACTCAACTGATGCTCAAAGCTATAAAATTATAGAGTATGAAAGGTGAAAAAATGGGGAAGGGGAGATAGAGTAATGATCGAGTCACTCAATATATAGTTGACCGAGACTAACACAAGATCCCAATGAATTTTTTTGGTGTCATTTGGTAATTTTTTGACAAGTAATAAGAATCAAATAATAAGTTTTGCTTCTTCTTTAATTCTTACAGATTTAGTCCAATGAATTAGGTTTTATGTTTGTTTATGAGTAAAGAAGATTTCTCCTGTTTTAGGGCTTAATATTTATTACTTATTACTTATCGTTTTAGTCTAAAGGATTGTGATAACTGAATGATTGATATTAAGGTCTTCCCCTTAATCATTGCAGTTTATTTATATTTTCCTCGCTACTTCTTTAAGTTCTTCCACCAGTTCTTGATTTTTCAGATGATGACTATTGTAAAGTCGTGCATTGAAGGTCTCAAGAATGTCTTTGAAGTCTGGATTTAGATCTTCTTCAACCACCACTTCTCCTGGATAATTAAGGATAATAACTTCTGTTCCAAAGATTTCGCAGAGGGTAAATACTAAATCAGCACTAAGTTTAACTAAACGATCTTTATGAGTTAAAACCAGACGTTTAACTTGTTGACTACAAATTAACTTGATCAGACGAACTAATCCTGGGTTAGAACTACTAATTCCCTTGCCCAAATCTTTTATTATTTGATGATTCCAGCCATTTTCAGCACAATAACGCTCGACAACTGAAATTTGTTCGGTTAAGTCACTTTGAGGTTGGTTTTGGTTAACTCGAACATAAGTAACGGTTAATTGACCATCATTGTGAGACCCTAATAATTCACTGATATTAAATCGTCGATGACCTCCAACCGTTCGAGTAGCACGAATTTTTCCTTCTTGTTCCCAACGACGAATGGTTTTAGTGCTAACCCCTAAAAGTTCCGCAGCTTGTCTTATGCTAAGAAGTTTATTCATCATTGATTTCTCCGAAATAGTTTTTGCAACAGACAAATTGTATATGTTGGTTGTAATTTCAGCCTGTGATCATCCTGATCAAGGCTAGATTTTTATTGAGCTTGTTCCGTATTATTGTCTACTAAAAATTTTAATTATGCAAATACTGAATTATCTGACAAGATTAACCCGTTGTTTAGTATCAAAATTATCTAAAATATTAGAGTGTTTCATTATTTATCCAATATTTTTGGGAAGAATTTTTGGAAAATAGGTATTAATTCTTAGGCGTTAATTATTAAAAACTATTAAATAATTTATTGCTGATTTCTAGGTAAGTTTGGTGATTTTAATCGAAACTCTGTCGAAATTTTTAAAAACTTTTGTTCGGTTGAACTCGAATAAACTTCAGAGATTTATCAAATTATTTTTATAAAAATATACAAAAATTAACCTAATTAAGCGTTTAATTTTAACCTTGTCTTAACTTAAGTAAATTTCAAGGTAATTTCAAAAAGTGATTCTTGGTTTTTGGTAAAATGTACGATAATTAATACCATCTGAATAATTTAGCAAGGATCAAGCTAGAATCAAGAAAAACTTAGTAATAAAAATGATAATCAGCAATTTTTAACCATTGAAAACCGTGATAAAAAGAATAAACCGCTATTTACGTTAAGGATCAAGATATTTTATGTCAAACGCAAATAAATCAGGGACTCGATTCCTGCCCATTTTAGGAATGGTCGGTATTCTAGCCGCAACAGGAGCAGGTGCTTATTATTATTTCCAAGAAAAACTTCCCTCCCCAGATAATCTCCCGTTAAAGGCGGCTCAAATCGTTCCTGAATCAGCGATCGCTAGTAGTTTTATCGCCACAGATGCTCAAAACTGGAATCAATTAACCCAATACGGAACCCCTGAAGCGCGACAGGCGATCCAAGATAGTTTAGAAAAATGGCAAGAAGAAATTTTTTCTAATCAGAAACTTACCTTTGAGAAAGATATTCAACCTTGGATTAAGGGGTTAACGTTAGCCTTTGTTCCTTCTAAATCAACTGGTACTACATCAGACCCCTATGAGATGTTAGTAATAGTTGGGGTAAAAAATCAAAGTAAAGCCAGAGAATTTATGGAAAAATCTGGAGAAGAATCGGGAATAACCCCCGATAAACAAGACTATAAAGGCATTACGATTATCAATGTCCCTGATGCTAATGGCGATCGCTTAAGCTGGGCGATGGTGGGAGAACAGTTAGTGTTGGCTGAAAATAGTCAAATTATCACCCAAGCTATTGATACTTTCAAAGGACAACCTTCTTATGGGGAAAAAGCGGGGGTAAAAAAGCTTTTTTCTCGACCGTTAACGATAGATAATCTGTTGGTAACTATCTACATTCCTGACTACGCCAAAATGGTTGAACAAACCATCATATCAGGTGATCAAGAAATTCCAACCACTACCCTAAAACAGTTAAATCAAGTTAAGTCCGTGGTGGTAGGAATGGGAACCGAAAGTCAAGGATTACATTTACAAGCGATCGCCCAACTTAACCCTAATGAGGTTAAATCGGTTCCCAAAGCAGTCAAAGGAGAAATTTTAAGGAAATTTCCGAGCAATACCCTCGCATTTATTAATGGTCAAGGAATTAAGAACGGATGGTTAAATTTAGTCGAACAATCTCAACAAGAACCACAATTACAAGGGTTCGTCAGTCAAATTAGACAAGGGTTTAAATCTGCTAACTTAGATGTGGATCAAGATATATTTGGTTGGATGGATGGGGAATTTGCCCTAGGAATTTTAAGTTTTGATCGTGGAGGAATTGCTAACTTAGGATTGGGGGGAATGATGATTGTAGAAACCAGCGATCGCCCGACGGCGGAACAAACCGTTGAGAAATTAAATCAAATTGCTCAATTTACCCCTTTTATTCAATTCAATGAACGTCGAGTTGGGGGAACGGAAATCGGAGAATGGAAGATTCCCCAGCAAGATACTATCCTCTCCTATGGTTGGATAAATAATCAGTCTTTAATGTTAACATCAGGGATATCTTGGGAAGGAGTTCAAGAAGCACAAAAACGCCTATCTTTACCTCAAAGTCCTAATTTTAAAGCAACACAGACCGCCTTACCTTCTAATAATTTGGGCTATGGTTATCTTGATATTGAAAAAACAACGATGTTCCTCAATGCCCTCCCTATAAGTACCATTACGCCTGGAGCTAAAACCATTATTAATTCTGTGCAAGGGTTAGGGATGACGGTTACTCAACCTGACCAATTGACAAGTCAATTAGATGTTGTTCTTTCGCTAATATCAGACAATTAAATCACAGTAAATCTAGAGTTTAATGGTCTTTTTAGATAGGGTTAACTCATAGATTAAAAACAATAAAATTAAAGCTGATATAATTATTGATTAATCATCCCTTGCAAGACCGCTTGTAAGTCTTGGGTTAAATCATTGACGGCTTGGCGACGGTTGGCTTTATACTGATCAAGTTGCTCAGAAACACAAAGGGGATGTCCTATAGTCATCTGAGCAATTTGTTTACCTAGTTTAGGACGAAAAAAAGCATTTTCTCCTTGAATTCGAGTGACTAAATCCCATAATAATAAGAGGGTATCAGCAAACCTTTCTGCCGTTAATTTTTCTTTTACATAATAACCCGTTACCGCCACAAAAGATTCGACAATTCTCATGTGCCACATTCTTAGATTAGCTTCTTCTGCAAGGCGATCGCCTAACCCTTTTTCCACAGAAGATAACTCATTTATTTTTCTAAAATCTTCTCGATAAATATAATCCCATCCCGCTTGTTCTAATCGGCGACAACGATCAATAAAAGTTCCTTTTGGATGTAAATTAAAATAAGCTTCAGCCACTTCTAAACCAACATTCATTAAATTAGGAAGTCTTTCCTCTAACCCTTTACCCGTTGAATCTGGCAAGGTTTTATGATAGAATTTTCTGTAAAAGTTTTCCATCAAGCTTAAAAGTCTTTCCCCTAGTTTATAAAGTCGCTCATATAATAACGCTTGATTAATTTCTGAGCCTTTCTTTCTAGTTTCTTGGGGAGAAATTCCACTATTAATCTCTAACTGAGTGAGTAATTTTTCAATTTCTTTCCAAGGGGGAGTAACATATTGATATTGAATCCCAATCGGTAGGATGATAACGTCTTCTTGACGGTTAGCTTTACGCAAATCTTCCACACACCAAAACCCCAATTGAGCGATTCCTGGTTCTAGAGGACTTATAATCTCATTATGACCATTGGTTGCACCTTCTGGGGCAGCAGCTAGGGGAAATTGACCATTCAGAAATAAATCCCGTGCTGATCGCAACCCTGGAATATCGAGTTTCCCCCGTTGAATAGAAGTTCCTCCCAATTTAGAATATAACCAACCGACCGCAGAACCCGCCCATAAAGGAATCCCGCGATCATACATAAAATGAGCGTGAATGGGAGGATTTAGGGGGATTTTTTTTTGTTTTCCTACTTGAGGAAGTCGTTTCCACATGAGATATCCCATGCAATAAGGATCATTGACATTGGGATGACGAAAGGCTAAGAGTAGTCTAATTTTTTTTTGTTGAAACTGTTGATAAAGTTCCGCTAAAATTTCTACATTATTGGCTTTTATCTCAGTAATATTAGTTTGCCATTGTAACCAAAACGGTAAAATAGCTTGGGTTCCTTGCAAAACTAATCGGTTGAAATCAGGGGGAATAAATTCAAGAGGAGGTTGGGCGTGAATTGATGAGTCAGTCATGATTTGATTATTTTTACGAGAGTATTTTTTCGGAAGTTTCAAGGGTGATAGATTGATGGGTAAACCAAACAATTAATCAGTTTCAGTCGGTTAAGCTACGAGTTCACACCCTAATAATTATTTTAATTCCTTTAGGGCTTAAAATCCTGGTTTTCTCAATTGATAATTGAGAATCTTGTCTATTTATACTAAATCCTTTCGGTTTCTCCTATCAGGGTGAAGCCCTCACTACAAACCTTGAAAAAAGAGAAAAATAATTTTTAGGCTTATTTAAAATTTAGTGTGAGGGAAGATTCAGTAAGATAATAAAGAAAATTTAAAGAATCAGCCATAATATTCTATCTTTCAACACAATTAAGTATCACAACAAAATACGATAGACAGTCAAATAATTTTTATAGATTTACTTATTGTGAAAAACTCCCTTCAAATCAACTTAACGCCTAGCCCTACCACCGATACAGATGAGTCATTTTCCCAATTTCTCAACCCAGAAGGCACATCTATTATTTTAGGTGAACAATCCTCTGATATTCTAGTAACACCCCTAGAACCCGATGCTACCACCCTGTTTGGTCCAAGGGGTGCTTGTTTAGTCTCCCCAACCGGCCCATTATGGGTTGCAGACACAGGACACCATCGCCTCTTAGGATGGAAAAATCGACCCGAAACCGATGGCCAACCGGCTGATTGGGTAATTGGACAACCAGACTTTCATCAAGAAGGACAAAACGCTAAAGGAACGCCAAAAAGGAATACGGTGAGTGTTCCCACTGGAATTTGCGCCTGTGGGGAAGGGTTAGCCGTTGCTGATGCGTGGAACCATCGCGTGTTAATTTGGAAGGAATTACCCGAAGAGAGTAACGTTCCAGCAGATATTGTGTTAGGACAAGCTAATTTTCAACAAAATCAATTAAATCGAGGGGAGATAGAAACGGCTGCTCATAGTATGCACTGGCCTTATGGTGTTTTTTATCATCAGGGGCGGTTTTTTGTGGCAGATACCGGCAATAGACGGGTCTTGGGTTGGAATAAAATACCAGAAATTAATGGACAACCAGCCGATTTTGTGCTAGGACAGTCTCAAATGAATTTACGGGACGAAAATGGAGGAGGAACCCCAACCGCTTCAAGTATGCGTTGGCCTCATGCTTTGGCAATTTGGCAAGATAACCTAGTGGTGACTGATGCAGGGAATAACCGTGTGATGATTTGGGAGGGGATACCAACCGAAAATAATGTCCCCTGTCAGTTGGTTTTAGGTCAATCCAATTTTGAAGATGTAGAACTTAATCAAGGGGTTTATTGGCCATCTTCTAGTAGCTTAAGTATGCCCTATGGTGTCGCTGTGAGCAATCAATGGTTAATTGTCGCAGACACGGCTAATTCTCGTTTATTAGGCTGGACAGGTTCCCTAGAAATGGGAATTCCCGCTCAAGGGTTAATGGGTCAACTCCACTTTCGTAGTAAGGGAGAAAATCGCTCTTATGGAACAGCTTATCGTAATAGTTTAAGTTGGCCTTATGGCATTTCAATGTGTGGTGATACAGCACTTATTGCTGACTCTGGAAATAATCGGATTTTATTATGGTCTGTGACCTGTTAAAAATATTGAGAGTATTCGAGGATATCTTTTATTTTTGCGCTTGTTGCTGTTGATGTTCACTAATAAGATGGACGATTAAACCAGGGGGCAAATTAGGAAAAGGAATTAAATCGGCAACGCAAAAAACAACGGCACTAGCCACGAAAAATTTAACAAAACAACTCATTTTAATACACCTTCGTGTGATTTCTCTTTTACTATCCCAATATCGACGGCGTTTAATCTTCCCCTAATGGGATGAACCACTCGAACCTTGTTGATAAGTAATCTCTAACGAGAGCGTGTCTGCAAAATGTTAAACTGAGTCAAACTAGGTAAGCATATAGCAAGAGCTATTGGCTGTAGGCTCAACAACATTGCTAGGCACTGAGGTTTGAGTCCCTTAAGTTTTCTTAATGAATTAGGATATAACATGAAAATAGCCGAAATATTGAGCCGATATGCTGCAGGACAACGAGATTTTAGACAGATAAACCTCATTGCTGCTAATTTAAGAAATGTAAACTTGAGTGGTGCAGATTTGAGTGGTGCAGATCTCAGGGGGGCTAACTTAACCAAAGCCAATTTAAGTCATGTTAATCTGAGCCAAGCAACGCTAACAGGGGCTAATTTTACTGCAACGAATTTGACTTCAGCTAATCTAAGTGCCATTGATTTAACTAATGTAAATCTTAGCAATGCTTACCTAAATGGTGCGATTATGCCTGATCAAGTAAGCTCGACTTAAATCGATCAATGATGTTAGTGTTGATTCAAATGAACCTAATGATTGTGTAACATTAACCGAGGATACTATAATGACCCAAATAATTTTGGGAGACCATGAAGGGATTGAATTAGCCCTACGTCGCTTTAAAAGACAGGTCAGTAAAGCCGGAATTTTTGCTGATATGAAGAAGCACCGTCATTTTGAAACACCAATTGAAAAACGTAAACGCAAAGCATTAGCGAAACAGAAACAACGTAAGAGAAATTATCGCTAATTGACTCTATAACTCTTGTATTTTTAATCGATCTTTTGTTTATTTTAATGATAAATATAACGTCAAAAAGATGGATTGATAAGTGTGTCTTCCCTGCTTAAAACTTGTTTAGACATTGTTTTAGCTTGATTAATACTTCTAAAATGTCTAATTTACGATAGGCTAGATAGAAGTGAACTTTCAACTGTCGAAATCATTAAGATGCAAGAGTTACTTCGAGGCATAAATATTTTTCTCATCGGGATGATGGGAACGGGAAAAACTACTGTAGGAAAACTTTTAGCACAACAACTGAATTATCGTTTTTTCGATACAGACGTTTTAATTGAACGAGTCACGCAACAACCAATTAACAAAATTTTTGCTACCACAGGGGAAGAAAACTTTCGACACATTGAAAGTCAAGTGCTTGCTGAAGTATCCGCCTGTACTAAAAGTGTAATTGCGACAGGGGGAGGAGTTATCTTAAAACCTAAAAATTGGAGCTATCTTCGTCATGGTTTAATCATTTGGTTAGATGCTCCTGTAGAATTATTGGTACAACGTTTAGCGCAAGATAAAACCCGTCCCCTTCTACAAGAAACTGATTTAACGAAAAAATTATATTCTTTATTAGAGGAGCGAAAGTCTCTTTATGCTCAAGGGGATTTGCAGATTTTAATTAATAAAAATGATACGCCTGGAGTGGTTGTTTCTAATATTTTAGAAAAAATTCCTAGCAAAATAATCTCTAACCTTAACTTTTCTAATAGCCAAAACTAAAAGTCAATTTTAGCTTAACTCTGTAATTGACGAGAAAAGCGATGACTAATGGTTAGATTAATTGGGTAAATTTAACGATGCTTTGATGATGAATTAACTACTAAGGTTAAGTTAGGTATCACTATATCTAATTTATCAAAAGTAGGAAAATTAAATGAAAAAGATGATCTTGACAGGAACTTTTTTGGTTTCTTTCATCCTCCCAACTCTAACCCTAGCACCTAAAGGACAAGCATCTCCTCAATGCTACGGAATTAATCAGTCAGGAGCAACAATAGATTTATCTCAAATATGTTCGCCTTCACAACAATCTTCTCCAGACCCCAGTGAGCGGCCAAAAAATACAGAAACAACTGAGGTAAAAACTTCACCAGAATCCGCTAATAAACCGCCTTTATCCCCTGAAGAGCAAGCCAAAGAAGACCTTAATACTTGTCTTGCCAGTCCTCAATGTAGCCGTGTTTTAGGGGGAGATATGGGTAATACTGAACCTCAAATGACACCCCATCAAGAGCGAATGGAACGAGCTAGGCCTGGAAGTTCAATCCGATAGCCCTAAATAAACGAAGGTTTGTCGTAAGCTATGCAAGAGCAAGAAAGTGTTGCACCATGAAATATTCAACTCATATCTTGCACCTTCGATAAAATTAGCTAGTTTAGAGAGGGAACGGGCTTGGCAGGGAACGGGGAACAGGGTTCATTTTGATTGAAACTGATTAAGAATTCATTTAATCTCTTTTGAATTTTAGTTTTTATGTATAGCAGTACAAAAAAGGTTAGGACATTAGCAAAAGGTGAAATACTATCATAATCTACTTTTGCCTTTTGCCTTTTGACTTTTGCCTTCCGCGTAGCGGTATACTGGTGCAAGATGTCAGTTCAGTATAATTATACCGACTTCCTTCGTAATTGTAGTCTAAACTCTAGTGAATCATTGAGGATTGCTATGGGGCTAAAGCCCTTACTACAAACTTTTTAAAAAGATGAGATAAAATTGTATAAAATCAAAGCATTTTACAGACTTTATTAGTAATTAATTCCCCCGCAAGTTGATGTCCTGATTGATTCCAATGTCCACTTCCTAAAACCGTGTTTTCAAATCCGTGTAAAAATTGATTATTTTGATCGGCATAGGATTGGAATTTCGGGGCTAAATTCAGTACCTCAAATTCCTCTTTTTCTCCTAATGACTGAATTCGTTTTTCAGGAGAAAATTCATCTATAATGCCTCTTTGTTGGAAGTATTTATCTCTTAAAGATTTATCAGGATAAACTTGTACTGGATTGCTTAAGGTAACGGCTAAAAAATTAGCTTGTGTTGCGTCGGTTTCTTGGCTAATCATTTTCACTAATTCTTCAGTAATTTTCCAAGCTTGTTCCCAATTTTTGTCAGGGTTTTCTCGATAAAGTTCTGGGGTAAAATCGAGATATTTAATCACTTCAATTTCTTCTTTAGTTGGGTTTTCTTGACCTAACATGGCTCGACGATTTTTAAAGGCGACTCTGGCTTCATTAATGACTTGAAGTAAATGGGAGTTATTAATAATAGAAAAAATTATTTTTCTTGGTACACTACTACGCCATTGATAAGTTTCTGTTTCTTTAAAGGAAATATCCATGACAAATTGACCTTCTTTTTCAATTAAAAAGGGACTGAATCTA
Organism: unicellular cyanobacterium SU2; assembly: GCA_002110465.1. GTDB lineage: Bacteria > Cyanobacteriota > Cyanobacteriia > Cyanobacteriales > Microcystaceae > Rippkaea. The sequence continues at coordinate 181,881 of NEED01000001.1, forward strand.
TCATCAGGACTCAATACTTTTGAGTTATTAATAATATCATTTCCTGTAAAAATACCTAGTATTACCATATCAGGAGAATAATCTTTAACCCGATGTCTTAAAGTCATTAATTCTTGGGCGGTTCCATAGTCTCCTACCCCAAAATTTATCACCTCAACTTTTTGGTTATTAATCCTTGGGCAATTAGGTAATTCCTGTTCAATAAACGACCAGAAAGTCTCCTCAGCATTCACTTGTATTGCTTCAGCAAAAGAGTCTCCTAAAATAGCAATTCTAAAGGTATTTGTGGGCTTTTCTTTGGTATATTCTTTATCCCGTAGTCCATCTTTATTGACCTTAACCCATCCCTTTCCTTCATGAGTCCACCAACCAGAAACCCCTGGAATTAGGGCGTGTCCTCGATATTCATCTACTTGATAAAAACTAGGATAGGAAATTCCGGCAATTCTCAAGGCAATTTCACTAATCCCTAAAGCAAAAGCAATTCCTCCTAATCCTAGTAGAATATTTAAGCCAAATTGTTTAACTTGTTTAAATTGAGACATAAAGTTTAATTCAATGAAATCAATGTAATTTTTTATTCTTCTAGAGATGAAAACTATTTATCAATGAAATATGAAGCTATTTAGGGTGAACATAGTTTTTTAGAATTTGGATAGATAGAATTTTGAGTATCAGGATCAAAAAGATGGATCTTTTGTGGGTTTAAGGATAACCATAAACTATTTTGATTTGCATCATTAACTCTTGCCCAATCATCAGAAGGAATACGAAGTTTTATTTGGCAATTTATATCAGTCACAAGATGAGAAAAAATCGAGGTTTCATTCCCTAAATTTTCCACAAAATCTACTTTTACTTCTAAATTTTCAGGAGAAGGAGAACCAATGGTTAAATGTTCAGGTCGAATGCCTAAATGTACTGGGGTTCGGGTATATTTCTTAAGATAAGGTTCCCAAGATTGGGGTAAGGTTAGGGAAAACTGGGGATGAGTAATCGTGACAGGCGTATCAACCATTACCTCCAGAAAATTCATGGGAGATGACCCAATAAATTCTGCGACAAAACGATTAGCCGGATGGTTATAAAGTTCCAAAGGAGGGGCTAATTGTTGAATTTCTCCCCCATTCATCACCGCGATGCGATCGCCCATAGTCATGGCTTCGGTTTGATCGTGGGTGACATAAATGGTGGTAATGTTTACTTTTCGTTGTAGTTGGACAATTTCTGAGCGCATCGTTGCTCGTAATTTAGCATCTAAATTTGATAAGGGTTCATCCATCAAAAAGACTTGGGGTTTACGGGCGATCGCTCGTCCTAAAGCGACCCTTTGTTTTTGTCCTCCAGATAACTCTTTGGGAAAACGATCTAAGAGATGGTCGAGTTCTAACAGTTGGGCTACTTGGGAGACTTTTTCTTTTATAATCTTTTCTGTGGGGGAAATATAACGCCAGGACTTGGGGAATGATCGTGTTAGGCTAACTAACGCTGATTCTAACCATTTAGGGAAAGAAGATTGAGTGTTCTCAGGTTGATCTTGGCTCATCCGACGCAAGCCAAAGGCAATGTTATCATAGACCTTTAAATGGGGATAAAGGGCATAATTTTGGAAGACCATGGCAATATCCCGTTGTTTGGGGGGAAGGATATTGATAATGCGATCGCCGATTTTAATATTGCCCCCCGTTGCGGTTTCCAGTCCACAGATGAGACGTAATAAGGTACTTTTTCCACAACCCGACGGTCCGACAAGTACCATAAATTCCCCGTCATTAACGGTTAGGTTAATATCCCGTAAAACATTGACTTGCTTGGTTTTCGAGAGATCTGACTCAGTTTCTGAAGGGGTTGATTTTATGCCTCTGGGAGAGAAACTTTTATAAAGATGTTCTAAAATGACTTTAGCCACGCTGACCCATTACCATAATTTTCATTCAAATTTTATCTTAATAGTTCATAAAAATATAGACAAATATGACATATCTTTATTTTGGCGGTATTACCCTGACTGGGTGAACTACAACACCCTCTATCCCATAGCTAAAGGCATTTGGGACTGCTTTTCTCATGATGTTC
>NEED01000002.1 GCA_002110465.1 unicellular cyanobacterium SU2
CTACAGGCTCACGAATACCGTCGATATCAACGGGAGGAGCCGCGATGAAAGCGATGATGAAGCAGGTGGTAGCAGTTAAGAGAGTGGGGATCATTAAGACACCGAACCAACCTACATAGAGGCGGTTATTGGTGCTGGTGATCCACTGACAAAACTGTTCCCATAGAGAAACGCTTTCGCGTTGCTGTAAGGTAGTAGTCATTTGCTTATGATTCCTTATTTATTTGTCAAGGTACAATTTATTGACACTTCTCAGATTAAGGCATTTTTCAAGATTTGTAAAGAACATTAACGAAAGTTATTTTTATATGAAATATAACTTTAACTTATTAAATAGTTAGCAATGTAGCTACAAATAGAATTGAGGTGGGTTGTCACCCCGTGAGCTTTACCTCACCAGACTCAGAACGACTATATGTCCGACTACTTATCCCCCCAATAAGGATTAGCACTCTGATAATGTACAAATTTGGTTCAAATGATGATGTCAGAAGTCATGAAAAAATCAATTAACAAAAAACAATCGTTGTATTTATTTACTTTACTAACAAGTATTAGTTTGGTAGCAACCTTAGGTTATTCTAGTTTAGCGTCTAAAACAATCGCTCAAGATATTTCTTTTGAACAAATTGCCCAATCTTCTCAACAACGAATTATTGTTAAAGATCTCCAGGGATTTAAAGGAGTTATTAAATCTCTTGCTATTAGTCCTGATGGCAAAATTTTGTTAGTTGGAGTAGGGGATGCAACCATTAATGGAGTTGATCTTGATACAGAAGAAGTTATCTATGCTAAAGCAAGTAAAATCAATAATTATTCATCTATTGTTGTGAGTTTTGATGGAAAAATATTAGCAGTAGGAGAAGATGAAAGTATAAGGATGTTGAGGGTAAGAGATGGTAAAAGAATCAGAATTTTAAGGGGGCATAGTGGCAAAGTAAGTGATTTAGCTCTGAGTCCTGATGATAGAATACTGGTGAGTGTAAGTGGAGAAGATCGAACTATTCGGGTTTGGGATTTTGAATCTGGAGACTTACTTGGAACGATAGCAGCAGATATTGGACCGACAACTAATGTTGCTTTTACTCCTGATGGAACTATGTTTGTTACTGGGGCTATTGGAGATGATCGCACTTTAAAATTCTGGGATGTTTCAACCTTACAGTTAATCAAGTCTTCTTCACAACAACCAGGGTATATTAATGATCTTAAGATTACTCCTGATGGTCAAAAATTAGTAGCCGCCGTGAGAAATTATGTTAAAGTTTGGGATTTAACTACAGGTCAAGAATTGTTGAATATGAAGGGGCCGAGTTTAGAAATTAATGCGATCGCTATTTCCCCAGATAGCCGCTTAGTTGCTACGGCAAATAAAGAAGGAGAGATTATGCTCTTTGATTTAATTAAAGGTCGCCAATTGACGACCTTAAAAGGACATAAAGGATGGGTTCTGTCTCTAGTTTTTAGTCCTAACGGAGAATATCTGTATAGTGGGGCTGAAGATAAAATCCTGAAAATTTGGCAACTTTCTCCCTAAGAGAAATCTAGAACTTCATACTTTTTTTCCATTCTAACTATCTTAAATGGGCTGATTGCACTAATAATAATCCCCCGGCACTCAGCCCTAAAATATTAGGAGCCCAAGCCGCTAGAAACGGGGTCAAAATACCCCAAATCCCTAAAGAACTGGTGACGAAAGCGAGGAGATAATAGCCAAAAATCAACCCAACACAAATTCCAAAACTGGTGGCTCGATTGGTATTTTGGGGTCTAACTCCCATCGCCGCTCCGACTAATCCAAACACTAAACAAACAAAGGGAAGCGCATACTTTTCTTGGATGCGGACTTGTACCTTACGAACCCGTTTTTCATTACCACTTAGTTTCATCACTTCTAAATATTCTTTAGTCTCACGAATACTCATTTCCGTGAAATTTTGACGACGATTCGCTAAATCCAAAGGAGCGCGGGGTAAAGCTAATTGTTGATGTTGAAAGCGAACAATATTACGATAGGAGCCATCAGGGGCAATTAAATAAATGGTTCCATTGAAAAAATCCCAGGTATTAGTGGAAATGTTCCAAGTAGCCGACTCAGAAGTCACAATTTGGTTAACCCCTTCTTGGGTGCGATCAAGGATTGTCAGTCCCTGCATTTGCTCCCCATTAAATTCCTCAGCGTAAAACAGGCGACTTAATATGGTCGCTTCATTACCATCTTCTTGTTGAATTGTGCGGTATTCAGGATAGACAATATTCCGTTCTGTAAAATTGGGGCGTTCTTGGTTAACAGCCCTAGCTAAGGTAACAGCCGCTTCATGAGTAGCCGCAGGAGCAATCCAATCATTCGTAATAAACGCGCATCCTGTCACCACTAAACTAAATAAGACCGAAGGAATGACTAAGCGGTAAACACTGACCCCTAAACTCCTCATAGCAATTAATTCACTATCACTCGATAGACGACTATATGCCATCAAAGCAGCCAATAACATAGCCATGGGAAAAGCCAAAACTACAAATCCTGGCATTTTCAACACCAGAATTTTTAGGGCTACAGAGAGCAATAAACCTGACTCTGTAACACGACGGACTAGATCAAATAAAGTACCAATAGCGATACCTAATGAGGTAAAAATCCCCATCCCAAATAAGAAGGGTAATAAAATTTCGATAAACAGATAGCGATCCATAATGGATAAGCCAGGAAGTCCTAACTTAACCTTCATTGGTTTAAATTTCCCCATATCCATCGTGATTTTTAGTCATTTTTTTAAAATTGGAAATTTTCCCCTAGGTAATACTGTCGCACTAAATCGTTCGTATAAAGTTCTTCAGCACTCCCAGAGGCAAGAATCTGACCATCGCGCATAATGTAGGCACGGTTAGTAATTGCAAGGGTTTCTCGAACATTATGGTCAGTAATTAGGATACCCATATTGCGATCGCGTAACTGAGCAATCAAGGTTTGGATTTCAGAGACAGCAATCGGATCTACCCCGGCAAAGGGTTCGTCTAGTAATAGAAATTCAGGACCGTTGAGTCCCACGGCTAAGGCTCTAGCGAGTTCTGTGCGCCGTCTTTCTCCCCCAGAGACTTGAGAGCCTTGAGTATTGGCGATTTTTTCAAGACGAAATTCAGCCATCAATTGAAAAAGACGGTTAGCCCGTTGACGAAAGGGAACTTCGGTTTGTTCTAGAGCTAATTGAATGTTTTCACGAACACTCAAATGGCGAAAAATACTCGCTTGTTGAGTCATGTAACCAATTCCTAACCGCGCTCTTTGGTTTAGGGGTAACTTAGTCACATCTTTTTGATGGAGCCAAACTTTCCCTGTATTAGGCTTAATTAACCCTGTCGCAATATAAAATGTCGTGGTTTTACCTGCCCCGTTAGGACCGAGAAGTCCCACGATTTCCCCTGGTGCCACCTGTAGGTTCACGCGATTGACCACAAAGCGTTTTCCATAGGATTTATGAATATTATCTAAAACAAGTGTCATTATTAGGATTTAGTTAGTCATAGCTAAAGGTTAGAAGTGTCATGTTTACACTTCTATCAAACCAGATCATCTAAATTACGGATCTAAAGGAGGAGGTAAAGGGGCTGGGTTTAAAGGTGGTGCGGGTGCAACCGATGCTGGAGCCGGAGTATTATCCTCTGCTTCTGTCACAAGATAAATAGATTCTACCTGCTCGCTCGACTCAGGAGTGGCAATAAATCTTCCTTCATCGATGAGATAAGTCATGATTTCTGCTCGCATACTATTACCTTCTTGTAAGACATAAACATTTCCCGTCAAGACTAGGCGACGTTCTCGACTAAAATATTGTGCCTGGGCTGCGGTTCCTTGAATTTGACGAGCGGGGTAAAAAATTTGTACGTTACCCCTTGCTGTAACGACGCCTGTTTCTGAATTGGCTTCTTGAATATCAGAACGAACCGTTAGGGGACTATTCGGGGGGGGCGTTTGAGCGATCGCTGTGGGAGATGTCCCTTTGAGAGCCACGACTCCTATCATTAGGGTTAGAAGACTCCCTAGAGCTTTTAAAGAATATTTGGGAATTAATGGCCGAACGGACAACATTACTCTCCTAAGTTTTATTGGTTAAGATTATTGATTTGATTATAGGGGTAAAAAAAACAATTGACTTCAAATTTAAGTGTTATCCAAAATCATCATATTTCAAATTATCCAAGGATTCTAGTCAACATTAGCTGCTGTTGTCGATGAGTAATCCAGGCAGGTACAAGGGCGCTATTTTTGAAATTTTCTTCTAATTGAGCGATTTATGAGTTAACCGTCCGAGCCAATTTACCCAAACTGAGATCTTGCACCTCGTTTAAAATTAGCTAGTGACCGGAGTCAATCCCCCTTACCCCCTTTGAGAAGGCAAAAGGCTTCGGTGAAGGGTGACGTAGTCTCAAGGCAATACTTCGACAAGCTCAGTAATCAGGCAAAAGCAATAAGATTTGACTTTTACTCCCTCGAAATTGATTCAGCCTTTTTTAGCCATTTAGTTTTATTGTAGTGGTGAAAGATGTGAGCAAAGAAAACTTTTACCCAGAGAAAACTGAGAAACTTTAGGTTTCTTTTGTCAATACGTATTTAGCGATCGCTAGGACAGAAACTTTCAAGGCAACGCCGCATCTGGCAACAGTCAATAGAGAGTAAAACTCAAATAAAAGTTTCTAATTATTGCTTATAGTACGATTTTCATTATGAGATTTTAAAATTCTTATAGGAATAATTTTGACTTCTAAATTAATAGGTTTTCCTATTTTGTTTGAAAGTATACCTTTTAGATAGTCAACTTCAGCTTGAGATAATGAATCAATAGGTGCAGCAAGTTCTATAACTACATCTAAATGTTTTTTTCTAGGTATAACATTAACCGATTTTAGCGTAGTATTATCTAAAGTCTCTGCTTCAGCCATAACTACACTTGATATCTCGTAGCGTACATTTTTTTTAATAATCATTTTTCTCATGGATAGGGTTAGAGGTACACCCAAAATAAACATTATTGCTGTAGACATTGCTAATCCAGATTTGGCACGTTCAATGTTGCCGTAAGAGCCAAACAAAAATACTAAACTACCAAAAAATATAATACAAATTAGGTTAGTCAAAAATAGTAACGAAGAACCGATAGCAATTTCTTGGTTTCCCAAGGATAAAGCAATTCCAACAACACTAAGAGGAGGAACCAAGGCAACAGCAATTGCTACCCCGGGTAAGGCACTTGAAATACTACGGCGAGTATTAGCAAAAGCTCCTGCTGATCCTGCTGCCATCGCAATTCCAAAATCAATTAAAGTTGGGTTAGTCCGAGAAAGTATTTCAGATTCTATGGTTTTTAACCCAATAATTGAAGTTGTCAACCAAGACATTGTAATAGTTAAAATTATTCCTTTTATAACCGTTAAACTAGAGCGATTTAATAGTTTACGATTTCCCATAGCAATCGAGTAAGCCATGCCAACAATAGGGCCCATTAAAGGGGCAATAATCATTGCTCCGATAATAATAGCTACGCTGTTGTTTAATAGTCCAAAACTAGCAATAATTGCCGATAAAGCTAACATAAAATGAAAACTAAAACTAGGAACTGACAGACGCCATAATCTCCTGTTAAGACTAGCTATAGGTGTGGTTTTTTCCTTAATCCAATGCCAGTCCCCAATTTGAAAATTCCAAAACTGTTTAAAGCGCAGCTTTCGATTAAGTTTTCTCAGAAAATATTTGATATAAATGGTGTATCGAGGATTTAGAATAAATATAAGAAACATAATTATTACTTATAAGTAGTAAGTTAATAGAGGAAAATAAAATTAAACAGTTTATATTTTAAATGATTAACAATAATTTTGCTAGATACAAAAATATACTTATAGTCATTTCAAATAAGAATGATACAAAAATTGAGCTATGAAGACTATTATTACAAGCAGCAGGTGTCTCACTTTTAATTGAAATGACTATAGTTAAAATTTTAACTACAGCAGATTGAGTAATAGAATAAGCAAAAGAAAAAAAATTCCTGTCTCAAATATATTGGAAAAACCAGAAGACCAGTTTTGATAGAAGCAGAAGATATGGTGATGAGTCGAAAAAAAATTGAAAGACCGCAGTAATCACTTTATATCATCAAAATAAGAGATCTGATTTAGTTGAAGAAGCTACTATATTTCAGGAAAATCAAAACTTATTTGCTGAGCATTATCCGCGAAATAAATTCTAACCCTCCCCGCAAAACTCGAATACTCTAAGTGGGTAGACATAATTAGAATTAAAATAAAAAAGTTCGTAGTTTAGGCTTGAGCATCGATGGTGCAAAAATTTCAAACTCTCAAGAGCTTACTACAAACCTTCATTTATTTATGCCTATTGACAAACGCTAATCTTAGTGTAAGAAGATTAGCGTAATTTATTTTAATTAAATTTACCGTTGTGGCACCCAAACTGAAACCGAACCTGCCAAACAAGGAAATTCTGCCCAACCTTGGTCGTTGGTAATCACAGGTTCTTGGATGTGTTCAGTGAGGTCGATGTAAGTTTGGTTTCCTTGACCTACCTCCATCCATTTCGTCCCTTCTGCACCATTACTTAACACCACAGCCATCCCTCCTGGGTGTTCTTTGTCTCCAAGACGAGTCCAGCCTATTGTATTGGCATGATCGAAATAATCATACTGCTCGCCAAAAGCATATTCTTTACGAGCTTGTAAAAATTTATCAATTAGCCACTGATGAGCCTCCATCCAAATTTCGTATTCACCGCCATCATTACCTGTATCTTTATAATGTGCGCCATAATAGTCTGCATAGAAAATACAGGGATAGCCATCTCTTCTCAAAAGGATTAGAGCATAAGCTAGGGGTTTGAACCAACTTTCAACTACAGATTCTAAAGACTGTAAAGGTTGAGAATCGTGATTTTCAACCAAAGTTACTGCCAAAGCGGGCTGCTGCTGCACTAATGTTCCGTCAAATATCTGACGCATATCATAGTTGTTGCCTGCTTTACTTGCTTCAGTGAAATTGTAGTGTAAAGGTGCATCAAATAAAGCCACACCTCCCCCAGTGACATCGATAAAATGATGCAAAGCTTCGATCTCGCTAGACCAATATTCTCCAACAGCAAATAATTGTTTGCCACAATAGCGACGAACGTGATTAAGCCACTCTGGAAAGAATCCGGCATTAACGTGTTTTACTGCATCAAATCGAAAACCGTCAACTTTTGTCGTATCTATATACCACTCGCCCCAATACTTGAGTTCATCACTGACTTCTGGAGATTCCATATCGAGGTCGCAACCCATCAAATAAGCAAACGAACCCTTTTCTAAATCTACTTGATCATCAAATTTTTTATCTTTGAACAAATATATTGCGTTTGTGTCTCCATCATAGGCATTGTAATCAACTGCATCGAAATGCCACCAATGCCACTCTAAGCTAGAATATTTCCCCTCGCGCCCAGGAAAGGTAAAGTGTGTCCAAACCTTAACTTTTTGCAAATCTCCGATAGCCTGATGACGATTTTCAGGATCCATGGGTGTTGCTTCAGCTTCTTCTTCTTTGTCGCCACCGAGTTTATGATTTAAGACAATATCGGCATAAACGTGTATTCCAGCTTCTTTGGCAACTTTAATTGCATTGACATACTCATCTTTTGTTCCGTATTTAGTTCTAACTGAACCTTTTTGATCGAACTCACCTAGATCGAAAATATCGTAAACTCCGTAACCTACATCATAACCACCACCAATTCCTTTATAGGCTGGAGGTAGCCATACAGCAGTAATACCAGCTTTAGCTAAATCTGCTGCATTTTCTGCTAATTGATTCCACAGGCTGCCATCAGGCTCATTATACCAGTGGAAATACTGCATCATTACCCCATTAAACTCAGACATATCAAAACTCCTGCTATGTTTGCAGAAAAAAACTACGTGTTTTTCAATGTTTATTCTTAAGTTCAATAAATTGGCAGCGACAGTATTTTTATAGAACTATGGATTTTAGTTAAGTGCTAAAAAAAATCTGCTGTTATTTTATTGCTTCCATAGCTAGTTAGTGTAGCAGTCTCCTTAAAAATTGTCAATCATTTACCAAACTGACCTGAGTAACAACGTCCAAAATACAATAAAGACTGATTGTAAAGCAATTTACTAGACATTATACTCTAAAAATACTATAAAATCAAATTTATTTGCCTTAAAAACCTCCACTTTAAGCTATAAAATTATTTTTATAGCTTTTTGCTAACTATAATCTGTTTTAATTTGACTTCAATAATTTCGTAAATAATCGAAGCTAGTTAGCCCTTCAGATGTTGCTTCACTAGATTGCACCAAAAGATGTTTTATAGTCTACGAGATACAATAATTAGTTAACTTTGGCAAAAGTAATTATTAAGGAGTGGAACGGAACATATATGCAAATACAACAAAAAACGAAATCGGTTCAAAAAATTGACCTATCAAACCTTAGCCATGCCATCACCGCTAGTCAAAACTATTTACTGTCTCTACAACATCCTGATGGATACTGGTGGGCAGAACTTGAATCTAATATTACCCTAACAGCCGAAACGGTTCTACTGTATAAGATTTGGAACACTGACACAACTCGTCCCCTTCATAAAGTAGAAACCTATCTTCGTCGTCAACAAAATGAACAGGGGGGATGGGAACTCTTTTATGGAGATGGGGGTGAAATTAGCACCTCTGTTGAAGCATATATGGCCTTGCGTTTGTTAGGGGTTCCTAAAGATGATCCTGCTTTAATTCGCGCTAGAAAATTTATTCTTAGTCAAGGTGGTATCAGTAAAACCCGTATTTTTACTAAATTTCATTTAGCCTTAATTGGCTGTTATGACTGGCGAGGAATTCCCTCTATCCCACCTTGGATTATGTTATTTCCTAATAACTTTTTCTTTAATATTTACGAAATGTCTAGTTGGGCTAGGGAAAGTACGGTTCCTCTCTTAATTGTTTTTGATAAACAGCCCATTTTTGAAATAGATCCAAGTTTTACCCTCGATGAATTATATTCCGAAGGGATTGAAAACGTAGAATATAATCTTCCTCGTAACCATAATTGGTCTGATCTTTTTCTGGGATTAGATAAAGTCTTTAAATGGACTCGAAAGCATAATTTAGTTCCTTTTCATCAAAAAAGTCTCCAAGCAGCTGAAAAATGGGTTTTAAACCATCAGCAAGAAACAGGAGATTGGGGGGGAATTATGCCCCCGATGGTCAACTCATTAATTGCTTTTAAGGTACTCAATTATCATGTGGCTGATCCTTGTGTTCAACGAGGTTTTGAAGCCATTGATCGCTTTTCTATTGAGGAAGAAGATAGCTATCGGGTTCAAGCTTGTGTTTCTCCAGTTTGGGATACTGCCTGGGCTTTAAGATCCCTTGTTGAATCAGGCTTAAAACCCGACCATCAAGCCTTAGTTAAAGGGGGTCAATGGTTGCTCAATAAACAAGTTCTTGACTATGGTGATTGGGCAATTAAAAATAAACAGGGAAAACCTGGCGGTTGGGCTTTTGAATTTACCAATCGTTTCTATCCCGATCTCGATGATTCTGGGGTAGTCGTAATGGCCTTAAATGGCATAAAATTGCCCGATGAAAATCGTAAACAAGCTGCTATTAATCGTTGTGTAGAATGGATGGCAACTATGCAATGTAAGCCGGGCGGTTGGGCAGCTTTTGATATCGATAATGATCAAAATTGGATCAATGAGATCCCCTATGGTGACTTAAAAGCGATGATTGATCCTAATACGGCTGATGTCACTGCTAGAGTCTTAGAAATGTTAGGATCATGCGATTTAAAAATCGATGGCAAGCGTGTTCAAAAAGCCTTAACTTATTTAGAAAAAGAACAAGAAGCTGATGGTAGCTGGTTTGGACGTTGGGGTGTCAATTATATCTATGGAACCAGTGGAGTTTTATCGGCGTTAGCTGTAATTGCTACTGATACCCACAAACCCCAAATGGAAAAAGCCGTTAACTGGTTATTAGGTTGCCAAAATACTGATGGAGGTTGGGGCGAAACTTGCTGGAGTTATAATGATCCTTCCCTCAAAGGAACAGGAGTGAGTACCGCCTCCCAAACAGCTTGGGCGTTAATTGGGTTATTGGATGCAGGGGAAGCGTTAGGCACTTTTGCTAAAGATGCTATCAAAAGGGGAATTGACTATTTATTATCAACCCAAACCCTTGAAGGAACTTGGGAAGAAAAGGAGTTTACTGGAACAGGATTTCCCTGTCATTTCTATATCCGCTATTATCTTTATTGCCACTATTTCCCTTTAATGGCTTTAGGTCGCTATCAAAAATTATTGTCTAATATGTAATTGTGTTGGGTGGGCATTGTCCACCTTTGTAGCTTTATCGAAGACAAAGAGTAATTTTTGCTTCTGATGCACTTCCCCTAACCCAAATAATATGCTCTCCCATCAAGGCAGTACGATAAGAACGCTCAGAAATCGGCGTATCAGCAGGAGAATTAACTTGATAGGGAGCAACTACTTTTCCTTGACGAGTAACAGCAATACTCAAATTACTATTAGCTTGAATCGTAAGTTGATGTTCGTTTTCAAGGGTCAAAACAAATTGCTTTGCGCTATTAATACTTCCTTGATACACCGCGCAAAAATTTTCAGCAGGAAAATACCAACTTGATCGGGTTGCTGCCAAACTCGAAGTTGCCGCAATACCAAGGCATGAAAGTACCAGGGTTGTTAAAGCTATTTTCAAAATCCCACCATCTTATGTCTTCTATTTCCTTAGAGTGACGTATCACCTTAAAATATGTTGCACTTTAGTTAGAATCAGATGATGAGGTTATCTTCTTGTTTTACTCTTCTCCGAAGAATTCGTAATTATGAGGGTAACTGGCGAAGTTGTTCGGCTTCTTCTAAGGTTGCTTCGGGATCATTTTGAGCCGATTTTTGCACATAATTAATTTTAATTTCTTCTAATAATTCAGTCAATAAAGATTGTAATTCAGACTGAGTATTAGGCTTTTGTAATTCTTGACTTAAAGACTGTTTAAATTGTACCGAAAGATGATTGAAAAGCTCTCTTCCTTCAAGATCAGCATAGGAATTTGTTAAGATTTCTAGGGTGGATGCGGCTAAATAATCAGCTAACTGCTCAATCACTTCTACAGGAAGAGATTGAACCCCTGGTATGGTGGCTAATCCTCGATAAACATTAGACTCTTTGAAAGATTCCCGTAAACTATGACGTAACAAGGCTTCTAATTCTGGTTTGACTTCTGGTAAAACTTTTTCAATGGTCAATTCTAACAAGCGATCGCTAATAGCATCCACTTTATTAGCAGACCCTACTTTAACATAAGAATTAGAATCAAATAAACCTTTAATCACTTCTCCACTTTTTACTGAATCTTGAGTTTGATTAATTAATCTTACGAGGAGAAAATTTGAGACTCTGTCTGCTAAATATGCCGCAGGTTCATAGGTTAATTGGGCTAAAACTCTCTCAAAATTGACTACCCTAGATTGATGCAATCTAGCGGTTACGGGAATAATTCTTAACCAACGCCAGGTAGGTAATAATAATAGCCAATCATACCATCGACGGAGTAACCTATCCCCAAAACTGACATCCGGTTCATTGACTGAACGCCAAATTGCTTTCCTAAGAATTTCTAAAGCAAAAAAGATAATAAATATTCCATCAATGCGCCAAAATTCATCAACGTATAACCCATTTTCATCAATAGGACGAAAATAATTGCTGGCTAATAATGAACGTATTTTTTGCTCAAAAAAACCAATAGCTTCTTTTTCTCCTACCGTTTTAAAATAGTCCTGACTCCATAATTGTTTAAAAGCATTCTTAGCAGATAAGGTGTCAAAATGATGACGCATTAACCGCTTTATTTTTGCTAATGTTCCCAATTTATTAGAAATTAAAAAAGGGTTTTCATCGAGAAGCGTCAAACTTTGGCTTTGTAAATCATTAAGTAAATTTTGAGTTGATTTCCCATCTATTCCCTCTTGTTCAATTACTTGGGTTAAAGCATCAACGGTTTCTAAATAATAAGTTGTTTCTGGATGAGGTTCTATCGCTTTAACAGGATCATACATAGCGACTAAAGCGGGAACTCGTTTAAGGTAAACATCCCGTAGGGGAAGATAACTCATATTAAAGAGGACTAAAACAAAATTAACTAAGGCGATAATCGCAACCACTTTAGCCCACCAGCTAGACATCTCTAGCGTTTCAATTAAATTAGTTTTAATCTGCCTATTTACCATCTTTTACTATCAACTATTAACTATCAACTTATTTAAGTTGTCCTGAACGCAAAATACTAACCACTAACCATAATCCCAAAAAACTAGCCACAGCAAACAAAATATTACTTAACCAAAATAATTGAGAACTTTGCGCGCTACCAGAAATATTAGACGCACCCATAATTAAAGCCCCAACAATAATACTAAAAGCAATGCGATTCGCTGAACTGTCTAAACTCTGATGAATTGGCTCAATATTTCTCAGATTAATATTCCATTTTAAGGTTTCAGAGGTGAGGCGATCTAACAGTAATTCTACTTGACGGGGCGATCGCAATGATAAACTTTTCAAATCAAGAGCAGTTCTTAAAAAAGTTTCGACGGGATTGTCTCCTAACAATTGACGACGAAATAAATCTGTCATTAAAGGTTTAATTTGATTTAATAAATTCACTTCTGGATCAAAAGCACGAGCAACCCCTTCTAAATTGGCTAAGGTTTTAGCATATAATCCCATATTACTCGGTAAACGAATCCGATTATTACGAGCTACTTGTAATACCTCATAAAATACTTCACTAAAGTTAAGTTGGGAGATGCTGAGATTATAATATTTACGCAACATCCGATCATAATCATTCTCTAAGCGATCTAAGCTTAAAGGTTGCCCGGCTTCAGCCAATTCTAAGGTTAATTGGGCGCATCGTTGAGCATCAATATCGACAATAGCCAACAACATTTCGGTTAAAATCTGTTGAGTACGGGGATCTAAACGCCCCACCATACCACAATCTAGAAGAGCAACCCGACCATCTTTTAAGTAAAATAAATTCCCAGGATGGGGATCTGCATGGAAAAAGCCATTAAGATAAATTTGTTGAAAAAACGCACGAAAAAGAATTGTGGTAATTTCCCGTCTCTGAGAACTATTTTGTCCGTTAGATTGATTGTCAGGAATTTCAGCCGACAGTAAGGGGGTTCCTTCCAACCAGTCAAGAATTAAGAGTTTAGGGGTGGTTAATTCCCAATGAACTTGGGGAATGACTAACTTTTCAGGATCAAACCAACGACTTTCAGCTAAATTTGAGCGCAATTGTGTCGTATATTCAGCCTCCATCGTAAAGTCTAATTCGGCTTGGAGTGCGGTCGTGAATTCGTCTGCGATCGCTACGATATCGTAATCTTTACCAAAATCCGTTAGGGAAACTAATTCAGCAATTCCTTTAATAATTTCAATATCTTTGTCAACGATGGTTTCTATCCCAGGACGTTGTACTTTTAAGGCCACTTTTTGCCCGTTTTGCAATGTAGCACGGTGAACCTGTCCGATGGAACCTGCGGCTATTGAATCCTGTTCAATCTCTTGAAAAATTTCCTGACTCGGTTGCGGAAGTTCTTGTTTTAGTAAAGTTTCTATCTCTTTCCAAGCAACAGGGGGGACATTAGACTGTAAATCTGATAAGGCTTCAATATAGTTTTTTGGCAATAAATCAGGACGAGTTGATAGAAGTTGTCCGAGTTTGACATAAACTGGACCTAAATCAATCAAAATATTACATAAGACTTCGGGGGTAGGTAGTCGAGGTTCATCGGTTTGATCTCCTGTCAATAATCCCCGCATATAATCCCACCCGTTGCGGAAAACCACTTCGAGTATGTCTCGCTGTCGAGAGGTATTTTGAGTTAAAGATAACATTGATATTTTTAGTTTAATTTTTAGATGACATTAGTTAAGGTGGTTAATTAACCCCCTATTTCTGATGAATAAAGACTATTGTAGGGGGCAATTAAAAACACTATTTAGTTTAGTCCCAATGAATCACATTAGCAATGTCATCAGTGGCGAAATAATTTAAGCTTGTTGCCAAAGTTCTTGGATTTTGCCTGGAAGAAATTTAGAAATTTCCTGGATACGTTCTTGTGATAATTCGTCTTTAGTAGCCGAAAAAACTGCTTTTATCACGACTTCTCCTGTGGTTGTTGCGGGCATTGCTCCTTCTTGTTCAACCCGTGTCACAAATAAGCTATCGTCAATGGTAAAAGGGGCAGATCCTTTGAATGGAGGACGAATACGACTTAACCAAGCGACAAGAGGATTGGTATCTTTCCAAAGATCAGCTATTTCACCTTGATGGGCTTGTTGATCGGTTTCCAATGTTTTTTTATGTAATTCAGATTCTACGTTATCAATGGTCTGTGTGGGCATTAAATCCCGCATGGTTCGATAGACAATCTCAGTCAAATCTTTAGCTTCGTAAATATTTTCTAGATTGGCTTTGGCCACAATTTTCTCTAAAAATGATAAGTTGGATTGAGTTAAAATAGCCATTATATGTAGTCTTTTTCTCCGTTTACAAAAGTTTACTTCACATTTCTAGTATAAAGTTTGTCAGGGTCTTGTCCCTCGTAAATAAGATAGATTTCTTCTATGTCTAATGATAGATTGTCGCAGCTTTAAATAAGTTAAAGACATATCTTACACCTTCCCCTTCGATCTAAGTTTTTTAATCTTCAACGCCAAAATTTCGGTTGTAACTATTTCCTCGGAATTACTTCTTAAGACAGATGTAAGCTTTAACCTGATGGTTTAGCCTAATTATATTCAGGATTTATTTTAGAAGTTTAGTAGACCCAATGTTAATCAAAATGTGTTAACCAGGCGCAGGCTAACTTAACTATTTTATTTATATTTTCCCCCTAAAAATAACAATCCAAAGCAAAAATAAATTTCAAATAAATTTTTGATGTAATCAAGGAGAGAGAGTAATTAGCTCGGAGTTTAAAACAATGAAAACTATCAACATTTTTTTCTTAGTAAAAGTATTAACCGTAAGTGTACTCAGTTTTAATTTAGGTCATAATCCTCTGGCTTTATCAGCCTCTGCGAATGAGACACAATCTCCTAGCACTGAATCTTCTGAATCGATTGAACAAAGCTTAGAAGAAACCCGTCAAAATGCTCAAGAAACTCTCGACTCAGCAGGAGAAGCTACTCAGGAAGGGTTAAACGCTATTCAAGAAGCCACAGAACCATCCCTTGAAGCTGCTCAACAGGAACTAGAAAAAACTACTCAATCCGCCCAACAAGAAATAGAAAAAACAGCTCGCTCAGCCCAAGAAACATTAGAAAAAACAATTCAGCAAGGACAAGAAGAAATTAATCAACGTAAAAATTGGGGATGGTTGGGACTTTTAGGACTTTTGGGTTTATTTGGACTCGTTGGTAAAAGAAAAAGTCCTCAAGAAAATTTACCTCAAAATCAACAAGAACCCATGACTTCAAGCTCTCAACAATGATTTTTTCAGATTAAAATTTGAGCATTAATTTAATAATGCTAATTCTAATGAATCAACACAATCAAAGGAGCCAATTAAGGTTAAGCAATTGATAATACTTTTCCTATTACTAGCTCCTATTACTCTAACTATACTATGTTAATCGGTAAAGAACAAATTGCTCAGGTTTAGGGATTAATAATTACTTACCAAATAAACTCTTGACAGAATCTAACAGATCCTCAGAAGCTTCTTCCAATTCAGAACTAGCATCTTCTAAGCGACTTTTCATTTCACCGACATTTTGCTTTGTTTGCCCTTTAATTTCTTGAACAGTACCTGTAACTTCCTTTTTTAATTCTTGAGTTTTTCCTTCAACCTCTCCTAGTTTTTTTTCTACAGTTCCCATATCCTCTTCTACCTTACCTTCGATTTTGTCTATAGTGCCAGCCCCAACTACCTCATCAATAGGATTGCTATCATCATTGGATGCTACCAGAAAAGGAAGTTCCTTGAAGGTAAATATTTCAGGAAAGGCTAGGGAATTACCTGAATTACTAGGGAAAAACCAGCAAAAAGATAATAACATTAATGTGGTTACAATGAGCTTAGATATAATTGACATTATACATTATATTTATCCTAAAGTTTCAACCCAAGGTTGATTTACCTTACTAGAATAAACCTGACTTCAGAAATTTTTCATGTGTCAATTGATAGATTTTTTAACGGAAATATGGCGCAGGAAGTTCCTAATCTCAGGGTTAGGGAATTAGGGTAGTGAACATTTTCTATGTTCGGAGATAGTTACTTCACCAATCCAGATCTTAAGGCATGAACTGCCGCTTGGGTGCGATCGTCAACACAAAGCTTATTAAGAATATTTCGCACATGAGTTTTCACGGTTCCTACCGTAATAAATAGTTTCTCCGCAATTTGGGCATTGTTGCACCCCCCAACAATCAACTCCAAAACATCTAATTCGCGGTCTGTTAGAGGGGAAATATCGATAATTTCTTGATTATTATCGATACAGCCAATTTCTGTTGTTTGCTGGTATTCATCTAGATTTCCTTCCTCATTAGTCGGTTGACTAGAAACCGCTATACTAGAGCGAACAGGTTGTTTAACTTTTTGGAGAACAACCCTAGCAATGTTTGGATCAATCCAAGAATTCCCCTCATAGGTCATGTGAATGGCCTCGACTAAGTGATCGAAATTAACGTCTTTGAGAAGGTAAGAATCAGCCCCCGCGACAAATGCCGCCAAGACATCTTCTTCACTGGTTTCTGTCGTTAAAATTAAAACTCGTGGAGAAACGGTTTGAGATTCATTTGGTGATTTTTTGATCCGTTGAGTAACTTCAACACCATCGATATCAGGCAAAGCGAGGGCGACAATAACGAGATCAGGGTTAGTTTCTGCGACTATTTGTAATCCTTGAAGACCATTGCTGGCTTCTCCGACAACTTCAATGGCTTCGACTTGTCGCAATGCAGCAATAAGGCCAATGCGGGTTAAGTCGTTATCTTCTAGCAACACAATATTAATCTTACTCATTTTTGGCAACGAATAAATATTTAAGGAATCAAACTAAGTTGATATGATCTTTAATAAGACGGTGAGTCTTACCTTTAGGTAACTCACTCTTTTGACAGAGAGAAGATAGTCTTCAAGTAACCTTACACTAATTTATTTTTCCGTCAATAGTAATAAGATTAGCATAACTAACCCCCTTGCGGATGTTTATCAATCACTGAAGCTCTCTCTTAAGTTTGATTTTAGTTTTTTTTCTATTTTTTGATGAGTTAGTGTTATAAATAACCTCTCGAATGAGAGATGATGATGATAAAGTAAATTATTATTATGTGAGTAGTTAGGTCAAGATACTCTTAAGATTCTCGAAAAAAGTAATACTCAAATATAACCAAATTACTTTAACTCGAAACAAGGTCTTTCCCTTGAAATCTACTAGAGATATAGAAATCTAGAAAAAACTCTCTGAGGTTTTAATTAACTATCTTGATATTTTTTCTTTCGTTCACATTATAGAGGTTCTATATGATCTCCCTCACACACTCAAAAGCCCTAAAAAAAGTTGGAATTTTAGGAATTGCCAGTAGCCTATTTTTAGGAATTCCCCTACTATCATCTTCTACATCGGCTCAAACGATTGTTAAACCCATTTGCCCAGGATTATATTACGAAGAACCCTGGAATAATATTCTCAAAGCTCCTGTAGGCTGTCCTCCCAACGAAAGGATACTTTACGGTGAGCAATCACAAATTAATGACCCTGACTATGTTGAGCCTACCTACCGTGTCGTTCCTCCTTTACCGGATACAATAAGCCAACCCGTAGCCTATATTAACCCCACTCAAGAGGGTCAGGTGGACATTATGTTGGATAACGACACTGAGACTTTAGTAAGCTATCAAATTTTAGGTCATACGGGAGAAAGATGGCTCCGAGGGGGAGATGAGGTAGTTCTTAGAAATCTTCCGACTCCAGTCACAGTAACAATGGTGAGAGAAGATAATGGCCTATTACAGTTTATGACTACTGGTTCTGACTCAGATTACCTGCACGTTACTTTAGATGAAGATCCCACGTTAGATGATGTACAAGGGGTCTTGCGGGTTCAACCCGACGGGGAAGTCTTTATGAACTAGACACTTTACCTAAAAACTCTGTACCAGATAGCCCCCATCCTAGTGTATGTTTTAGGGTGGGAATATTAATCTCTCTTCCATGTCTTATAGTGCTGTATTGGCCAGTAATGGAGCTTTGACACCAAACTAAGGTTTTTCTCGATCAGAATTAATAATCTTCGTTATTGTCTAAGTGAACATCCCATTTAGCGGCCAAAACTTGAGTCACCATAGCTTCAATGGTAGCCGCATCCAGGTTGGAGTTAAAGTCTGTAGATTGAGGAGAATGGGTAATAGGAATTAGCCTGAGACAACGATGATCTTGCATTAGATCAAAATAGGTTTCCTGAGTTGGTGAACGGTGCAATTGTAAATAATCAAAGCTTTGAACGTTAAGATAAAGAGAGTGATTAGCAACGATAGTCGCTTGTTGAGGATCGCTAAACACTTCAACAATCCATCCTGCCCCCTCACTCTGTATCTGTTCATCCATCGTATGAATATAATGAACACGGCCTAAATCGTTGAGGAGCCTTCGTATATCGTCCCTATTAATGATAACGCCAAAGTCGATGATACAAGGAGCAGGTAATGGTTGTGAGGTGTGGTCATGACTCATGGGAAATTGCCTTCAGGTGTGATTATCAATCCAGCCTAACGGTAGATTTTTGATGGGTAATAATTTATGAGTAAGAGTGATTCCTTACTATATGATCTTAACCCAAGATCCTATGACCATTCCTTAAAGTTTTGGTGTGATTCGTTGAGATGGAAAGTCTAGGGAATTATCCTAAAACGTACATCTCGTAAGGCTCCCAGCCTTATAACTGTTAGTTAGTTGCCTAAAGGAGGCACGCTCGGATTCAAGGGAAGCAATTCCTAAGAGCGACAACAATACCCTTCGTTTATAGATTTGTTACCTATGGATGAAAGCAGGGTATAAAGAATCCTGGTTGAAACAGCAATCTAAGTCATTCGTGACCTACTCCAGACAGCAATACAAGTATATGCTGCTGGCTTCTCCCACCGAAAGTGTTTTACCACTGGTTATCGGGTTCGAGCTTTTTATAGTGAGTAAGAG
Source organism: unicellular cyanobacterium SU2 (assembly GCA_002110465.1). Taxonomy (GTDB): domain Bacteria; phylum Cyanobacteriota; class Cyanobacteriia; order Cyanobacteriales; family Microcystaceae; genus Rippkaea. The sequence goes on from NEED01000002.1 coordinate 19,308, forward strand.
GCCCAGACCCACTTTTAAATTCTTTCCTTTTACCAAAGGACTTGTTTATGACTTTCGTTTCTCGCTTTTCCAGAAAACGTATTCCATCTGTGGGTTTCTACTCTGTGCGTTGCCCGAAAGGAGGCGTAGTTAACCAAGTTTCGACTTTTATAGTTCAGCTAAAGTTTAACTGCTTGGTTTCGATTCTATTCAACCACAAGATTAGAGATTTGACAACTCCTCATACACCTCGCCAGCTCGGTATAAATCGTCGTTATCGGGCTATCCTTCTTCGGTACAGTGCGGGGCTGTCGCCGTTAGCTCAAGTCAATTGGTCATGGTTAACGAAAGTGAACTATCGGCGGACTGGGAGGGGAAGGAAGCGATTCCTTTCTCGACCCCTAATACCAAGTATCACTGGTGGTAACACACAATAGCAATGAATGTTTCAAAAAATTGTTCAACACATTGAAGATGATTTCCAATCATTCTTAGGGGCGATCACCTTTTATACAATTATTCCTCTTCCTTCCCACTGGCCACAGTTATTTAAACAAGTAGCTCGCTGGGCTCCCTTATTAGGACTATTAATGGGAGGAAGCTTAGGATTAACAGATTTTAGTCTTAACTTTTTGGGATTTCCCATCATGGTTCGCAGTGCTTTGATCATTGCTCTTTGGCTTGCTTTAACCGGAGGATTACATCTAGATGGGGTCATTGATACGGCTGATGGTTTAGGCGTAACAGATTCGACTCGTCGTCTAAACGTCATGCAAGATAGCGTTACCGGAGCTTTTGGGGTAATGGCTGCGATCGTTGTCCTCGGATTAAAAACGATTGCCTTGAGTGAGATAACTAATTATCGTTGGTTAGGATTAATGATAGCTGCAGGATGGGGACGATGGGCGCAAGTCGTTGCTATTGCTTTCTATCCCTATTTAAAACCTACCGGTAAAGGAGCATTTCACAAACAGAGCATTCGCTTACCCCAAGATTTACTCTTAGGGTTGGGAGGGCTATTATGCCTGAGTGGATGGCTGATGGTGTCCGATGTCCATCCTTGGTGGTTGGGGGTCGGGGTTGCTTTAACTGGAAGCACCATTGCTCTTTTAACAGGATGGTGGTTTAATCAGCATTTAGGAGGACATACGGGAGATACCTATGGAGCGGTGGTAGAATGGACCGAAGCCTTAGTGTTGTGCATTTTAACGTGCTGGTTTAATTCCTGAATTTTTCACAGGACGTAAGCGATTTAATTTTAGAGTAAATTGGCCTCCTCCTGTTTCTCCAAATGCACGGACTCGGATAATATAGGTTCCACTTTCAGTAATCCGAGCAAATAACAGTGAATTAGTTGAACCATCGGGTCCATCGTCGTTTTCTGCAATGGTAGACCCATCAGAGGCTAACAACAAGATAACACTATCAAATTCCTCTGACATAAGATCAATAGCTACCTGATCCCCATCTTCAAGTTCCACCGAATAGTCGCGGGCAAACCCCCCTTCTCCTGTGGGAATATCTTGATCGGAAAGGGTATCTACAATTTCATTATTGGACCTTAAGGGAATGGGATTATACAACTGTCGCTGTCCTTGAACGGGTAAGGTCTTAAATCCTAAGCCAAGAGACATGGTTGAGAACATCAGTAAGGTAGACCAGTATTTTTTCCAGGAATAGACCATAAAAAATCGAGGAGATAATAGATAATCATTAAATGGAGCAAACGGACTCTATTATAATAAGTCTTCTATTTGAGAATAGTTGAGGAGTAATGCAACATAAAGAAGGTTATCCCCGTCAATTCACAAGAAAACTCATCACATATTGATTATTAATCTTTGTCTAAATTCCCTTAACTAACCCCTTGTCCATTATTCAATTGAAACGTCAACGAGATTATGACTGCTGCACGTTATTACCCACCTACTCCCGAATCCTCCGGTTTGAAAGAATCACGGAGACGGTTACGTCGTTCTCAGCAAATATCATCAAATACGAAAAATAACGCTAAAATAAAGCAAATAAACAATAAAATCCCCCATTCTTTACAGTTTCTTTTACTTATTCATAAAAGTTCTGCTACCCTGACTTTTTGTTTGGTGACGATCACCCTAGCTGTCTACGGATGGACAGTTCAAGCACCGAACCTCTGGAGTCAAGAATTTCAAAAATTAACCAAGCTACAGCGAGATGAACGCCATTTAGTGGGTGCTAATGAAGCCTTGAAACATCAACTAGCTCAACAAGCCCAAAAACCAATCGTTGGTCTGTCTGACCCCCATCCAAGAGATTTGATTTTTCTCCCAGATGTTAAAGTTACTCCCTTATCTATTACCAATGCAACAACTTCTACGCCCAAAAAACCCTTTGTGGCTGAAGCTCCTGTGGCTTATTAAAAATCACCTTAACTAGGTGAAGCGAACCATGGGATTGAAAATCTCGTCCGTTTAGGATGGCTTTATGGTAATCTATTGAAAAGTTGTTAACCTTGGGAAAAATAAGAGAAGAAGCTTGAACCGCAAGCTCAGGCTTCAACGGTGAGGATTAGACATGAACTCAACCGAACTGTGAGAACTGAGCCGATTAAAACTGACTCCAACCGCCAAACAGTTAAAGGTATCGTAAACATTCAACAGAAACATAGTCATATTATAGTCAAATAACGATAAATCTATTTAGTTAATTTGTACCTAAAGAGAAACTCTTTGACAAAAATTAATGACTCTGTTGAGTTGTTTAATGGGACAATTAAACCAAACCTTAAATCAAGGACAAATATTTGGATAGTTAATTGATAAATAACTACTCTGAGCGCATCAAACCAATTTTGACTCCTTAATTTATGAGATTAGTTGAGAGACATATTATTCAAAAAAATCATCGGTTTTATGCTGAAATTGACCGACTGTGTTTCTTGTCTCAAAATCTCTACAACTATGCTAATTATTTAGTTCGTCAGTCTTTTATATTTGAAAACACTTATCGTAACTATCATGACATTCAAAAGACTTTACAAAATCAATCCGACTATCAAGCAATACCAGGTAAAGTTTCTCAACAAATTTTGATGATAATTGAGAAAAACTGGAAAAGTTTTTTAGGAGCTAATGAAGCCGACAAAAAAACCCATCAAAATTTAAAGCCCGTCCTCGTCTTCCTGGATATAAACATAAAATCAAGGGAAGAAATGTGGTGGTTTATACGGCGCAAGCTATTAGAACATCATGTCTCAATCTCTAAATCGTCATAATTGTTTGTGTTGTCATGCAAAATTTCCCACAACTCAATGAGTAGATCTAACTTCAAGCGGTCTTCATCTCGAACTAAACGCCTAGACCAAAAAAGTCGTTCCTCTCGCAAACCAGCCCCATCTGGCCGCAGAAGTCGTTATTCTGAACCAAAGGTGATTTCTAAAAAACCCGCTACTTTACCTCAATTTAGACTTTTATTAGTTTGGGGAGTTCTGGTAAGTGCAATGATTGGCTTGGGGGGTAAACTATATCAATTACAAATCGTTCAAGCACCAGACTTACAAAAAAAAGCGCGATCGCAACAAATAGTCAATATCAGTCCTTATATCCCACGGCGATCAATTATTGACAGTCAGGGTAATGTATTAGCGACTGATCGCTTAGCACATATTCTCTACGTCCATCCAATTCAATTCAAAACAACCCAAGAAGACGTGGCTAACCAACTTAGCCCAATCTTAGAAAATCAAACTCCTCAACAACTAATAGAGCGATTTAAGGAACGTAATACGGGGATTCAGATTGCTCGCGGTTTGACAGAAGGACAAGCGGCTAAAATCAAAAAATTACGCTTGGATGGGGTTGACGTGAACGAATCCTATACTCGCTTTTATCCTCAAGAAAAGATGGTATCTGAGGTTATCGGTTATGTTGATAGCTATCGTCAAGGTCAAGCTGGAATTGAACGAAGTCAAGAAAAGCTATTAGAACGGGAGTTACTGAGTTTAAACGTGCGTCGCACGGCTTTGGGCGAAATCGTTCCCGCTTTTCTCCCAGAAAATTTGCTCAAGTCCAATGATTTGCGAGTACAGTTAACTTTAGATCTTCGGATACAACGAGCGGCGCGGGTAGCACTTCAGCAGCAATTAAAGAAATTTAATGCGAAACGGGGGGCTGTCATTATTATGGATGCTACCGATGGCTCCCTGGTATCCTTGGTGTGTGAGCCGACCTTTGATCCTAATCAATACTATAAATCAAGGATGGAACTGTTTAAAAATTGGACAGTTACGGATCTTTATGAACCTGGATCGACTTTTAAACCGATTAATGTTGCGTTAGCCCTCACAGCAGGAGTGATTCAGCCAAATACGGTAATTTATGATTCTGGGGTGGTTAAAGTAGATGGTTGGAATATCTATAATGCAACCAAAACCGGGAACGGAGCAATTAATATTGCCAGAATTCTACAAACCTCTAGTAATATAGCCATGGTTCATATGATGCGGCGATTAAGTCGCCAAGATTATTATGAACGGTTGCAGCAACTACAAATTAATCAAAAAACAGGAATTGATTTACCAGGGGAAGTACAAGGTTATCTTAAAAGTGAGGAAATATTCACTAGAAGAGGGATTGAACTAGCGACAGCTTCCTTTGGACAAGGTTTCTCTCTAACGCCTATCAAGTTAGTTCAGTTACATGGGGCGTTAGCCAATGGGGGGAAATTAGTCACTCCCCATCTGGTTCGAGGGTTAGTTGATGTTGATGGCCATCTACACTGGAAACCCAAACACGAAGTCGAAGAAATTCTGTCCCCCCAGGTGAGTCAGCAAGTGGTAGACCTGATGGAAACTGTAGTCACAGACGGGTCAGGGAAAGTCTCTCAAATTTCAGGCTATCGCATCGGAGGGAAGACCGGAACAGCCCAAAAAGCAGGGCCAAGGGGGGGATATTTGCCCAATGCTAAAATTACGAGTTTTGTAGCGATTTTACCCGTAGATAAGCCCCGTTATGTGGTTTTGGCTGTGGTGGATGAACCCCAAGGAGCCAATACCTATGGGTCAACCGTGGCCGCCCCGATCGCTAAAGAAGTCATTGAAGCATTAATTTCTTTAAAAGGCATTCCCCCATCGAAAAACAATTAAGCCTGATTCATTGAAATACAAAAAAAGATTAAGACGTTATTCGGGTAAGACTTAGATTACCTATACTTAAAGCATCAATAAACTTGAATACAATCTAGATTTTAATGACCCAAACTTTGTAATTATTAGAACAAAGACAATGAAATATCAAGAGAAAATTATCACCCTTTGGACAAGCTTTCTCTTAGGAACCTTGTTTCACACCCAACTAGGATTAATGCCGTTATTTCATGGACAAGACATTGCTCATTCTCACGATACAGGGGATATAAGCTGGATTTTATGGTTGATGTTACTTTTTTTTGTCGTTCCAATTTTTGCCATGATAGCTACGGTTTTTTTTAACTCAAAACGGTTAAAAACTGGACATTTTGCTTTAACCATTGTCTATTCTATCCTCAATTTTATTCACCTAACAGCCGACCTATTGGTTACACCGATTGCTTGGTATCAAATTGTCTTAATGGGAATTGTTTTTGTAATAGGACTGTTACTGAATGTAGTAGCCTTCGGGTGGATGAAATATGAAGTGAAATCGAAAAAATTAAGCCATCAGAACCTTTAAGACTCTCACGGTCAATTTTGCTGATTCAAGATAGTGATTTTTGAGCAGACATAGGGAATACTGATAAATATTATAGTAACAGCCATGATTAAGCCCTATGACCTATACGTCTGCCTCAAAGCGATCGCGGCTACCAGCCCTGCGTAATTATTTTTCCCCATTTGGGAATAAGCTGATCGAAACAGGTTATATTAAACCCGATCAGATGAAGCAAGCGTTGATTGAAACCCGCCGAAGAAACCTTCCGCTGACAGAAGTTGTCCAACAACTCACGGGTCGTCAACTCCCCCCAGATTTAGTCCGGCAATATAAAAAAAATCAATTATTTGAACTTAAAATTGTCTATGGTGTTGATTCAGTCGATCCAGAAGTAACACCAGTGGCTGATCGGGAAATGGCCCAATTAATTAATTCGTTAATTCCCTTTGATATCTGTCGTCGCCATAAACTCTTACCCATTTCTAGAGATGATCATGGTGAGTCTCCTTCTGTCTTAGTTGCTCTGGTTGATCCCGACAATTTGGCTGCTCAAGATGACCTCAATCGGATTTTACGGGCTAAAGGGCTAACCTTAAGGCGATTAGTAATCACTCAAGAAGATTATGAAAAACTATTAGAACAGTATCATGAATTAAAGACAGAACTAGACAAAGAACAGGAACGTTTAGACAAAGAAGAAGCTCTCGATAAGCTGGTAGATATCACCAAGATCGTAGACAACATGAGTACAGTCGCTCAAGCACAGGAAGAAACGGCTGATGCTCTTGATGCAGAAGATCCTGATCAAGCACCGATTATCAATCTGGTTAACAAAATTCTCGCAAAAGCTTTACAAGAAGGGGTTTCCGATATTCACATAGAACCCCAAGAAGAATCTCTGCGAATTCGCTTCCGTAAAGATGGAGTCCTACAAGAAGCCTTTCCGCCTCTACCCAAACACATTATTGCTTCAGCCGTAGCAAGATTCAAAATTATGTCAGACCTTGATATTGCTGAACGCCGTTTGCCCCAGGATGGAAAAATTCGCCGAATGTACCAGGGACGAAAAGTGGACTTTCGGGTGAATACCCTACCGAGTCGCTACGGGGAAAAAGTCTGTCTGCGGATTTTAGATAACTCTGCGACCCAATTGGGATTAGATAAATTAATCACTAATCAAGAAACCCTAGGAATTGTTAGAGACTTAGCCAGTCGTCCCTTTGGCTTAATTCTAGTAACAGGACCGACCGGAAGTGGTAAATCGACCAGTCTCTACTCAGTTTTGGCTGAACGTAACAACCCAGGAGTCAACATTAGTACCGCCGAAGATCCCATCGAATATTCTTTACCTGGAATTACTCAAGTCCAAGTAATTCGGGAAAAAGGCATGAACTTTGCCTCTATTTTACGGGCATTTATGCGACAAGATCCCGATGTGATTCTGGTGGGGGAAACCCGAGACGCAGAAACCGCAAAAACCGCCATTGAAGCCGCCTTAACCGGTCACTTAGTTTTAACCACCCTTCACACCAACGACGCAGCCGGGGCGATCGCCCGTCTTGATGAAATGGGGGTAGAACCCTTTATGATTTCGGGGGCTCTACTTGGGGTATTGGCACAACGATTGATGCGACGAGTCTGTAGCGAATGTCGAATTGCTTACACTCCCACTAAAGAAGAATTAGCCCATTTTGGGTTATCAGCCTCCAATCAAGAACAAATAACGATTTACAAAGCCCATAAATTGACCCCAGATGAAATTAATCAAGCTAAAGCCAAGGGAACCCTTTGTCCAAAATGTAATGGTAGTGGCTACAAAGGACGGGTCGGGGTTTATGAGGTGATGCGTAATACCGAAAAGATTCAAACCCTGATTAACGAAGGGGCGACCACTGATCGCATTAAAGAAACGGCAGTCGAGGAAGGAATGGTAACAATTCTGGCTTATAGTCTGCAACTGGTACAAGAAGGATACACGACCCTCGAAGAAGTCGAACGGGTTACCTTTACCGATACGGGACTTGAAGCCGAATTAAAAGCCAAACGAAAAAGTTCCCTAGAATGTCGAACCTGTGCAGCCCAATTACAACCGGAATGGATGGATTGCCCTTATTGTCTCACGCCAAGATTTGTCAACAACTAACTTAATATCCCAGGAGAATTAACCATGGCTATGGATGTAATGATCGAAGACTTGATGGAACAATTGGTGGAAATGGGTGGCTCAGATATGCACATCCAAGCCGGCGCACCTATCTATTTCCGCATTAGTGGTAAACTCGCTCCCATTGGAGAGGAAGCCCTCTCACCCCAAGAAAGTCAAAAACTAATTTTTAGTATGCTCAATAACTCCCAACGCAAGGAATTAGAGCAAAATTGGGAACTAGATTGTTCCTATGGCGTTAAAGGGTTAGCTCGGTTTCGGGTGAATGTCTATAAAGAACGGGGCTGTTATGCAGCTTGTTTACGGGCTTTATCTTCTAAAATTCCTAACTTTGAACAATTAGGATTACCGACAATTGTTCGGGAAATGGCTGAACGTCCCAGGGGAATGGTCTTAGTTACCGGACAAACCGGTTCAGGAAAAACAACCACTCTAGCAGCTATTTTAGATCTGATTAATCGCACCAGAGCAGAACATATCCTAACGGTAGAAGATCCCATTGAATACGTCTTTCCTAACGAGAAAAGCTTGTTTCATCAACGTCAAAAAGGAGAAGACACGAAATCCTTTGCTAATGCCTTAAAAGCATCTTTACGGGAAGATCCTGATATTATCTTAGTGGGGGAAATGCGGGACTTAGAAACCATTAGTCTAGCCATTACTGCTGCAGAAACCGGTCACTTAGTGTTTGGAACCTTACACACCAACTCTGCCTCGAGTACCGTTGATCGGATTATTGACGTATTTCCTGCTAATCAACAGGCGCAAATTCGAGCAATGCTCTCTAATTCTTTACTAGCTGTTTTTAGTCAATGTTTAGTCAAAAAGCAAAATCCTAAACCAGGGGAATTTGGACGGGCAATGGCTCAGGAAATTATGGTGATCACTCCAGCGATCGCTAACCTAATTCGTGAAGGAAAAGCCTCTCAAATCTATTCTGCTATTCAAACCGGTATGAAACTAGGAATGCAAACTATGGAACAGGCGTTAACTAATTTAGTCGTTAGTGGAGTCATCTCCTTTGAAGAAGCGATTTCCAAAAGTGGGAAACCCGATGAATTACAGCGTTTGATCACTGGCGCAGGTGCTGGATTAGGAGCCAATCGCAAAGCCAAAGTCCGCCGCTAAATCAGTGATTGAGTAGGGGTCAATCTCCCTTGCTCTCTCCTGTTTATTAATTATTAATTATTCACTATTAACTATTAACTAGAAAGCTATGCCTACATTTGTTGCTCGTGTTAAAAATGCCAGAGGAAAGGTCTCTAATGCTAAAGTTCAAGCCGCATCCATTGAGCAAGCGAGATTTATGCTCAGACAACAATATCCAGCCATTGGAAAAATTACCAAGTCAGGGATGGATATTGACTTATCAGGTATTGAATTAGCCCTGAGTACCGTTACAGTTAAGGATAAAGCGGTCTTTTCCCGTCAGTTTTCGGTAATGATCAACGCGGGGGTAGCTATCGTTCGTTGTTTGGGGGTTTTAGCCGAACAAGCTAGTAATCCTAAAATGAAAAGGGCTTTAGAAGCTATTAGTGCTGAAGTTCAACAAGGGGTTAGCTTATCCGAAGCGATGAGTAAACATAACGAATGCTTCGATGAATTGTATGTGAGTATGGTTGAAGCGGGAGAAACCGGGGGGGTTCTTGACGAAGTGCTTAACCGCTTGGCAAAACTTCTCGAAGATATGGCCCGACTACAAAATCAAATTAAATCTGCGATGGCTTATCCTGTTGCGGTAGGAGTGTTAGCAGTAGTCGTTTTCTTTGGGATGACGATTTTTTTAATTCCAGTTTTTGCGAAGATTTTCCAAGATTTAGGGACAGAACTACCGGCGTTAACCCAATTTATGTTGACCCTCAGTGGGATTATGCGTAGTTGGAAAATTTTGATCCCTATTGTGGGTTTTATGGGGACAACCTTTGGGATTAGACAGTATTACAAAACCCCCATGGGACGGTTACAAATTGATCAATTAATGCTGAAACTTCCCTTATTTGGTGATTTGAATGAAAAATCAGCAGTAGCTCGTTTCTGTCGTGTCTTTGGAACCTTAACCCGTTCTGGGGTTCCTATTATGAGTTCTCTAGAAATTGTTTGTAATACCGTTGGGAATAAAGTCATTGCTAATGCGATCGACGGAGCCAAGACAGAAATTCAACAAGGCGGTATGATGAGTTTGGCTTTGCAACAAGCGAATGTGTTTCCCCAATTAGCGATTCAAATGATTAGTATTGGCGAAGAAACGGGAGAACTCGACGCAATGATGATGAAAGTAGCAGATTTTTATGAAGATGAAGTAGAACAGGCCATTAAAGCCCTAACCAGTATTCTTGAGCCTCTGATGATGGTAGTCATTGCGGGGATGGTGGGGGTCATTCTCCTCTCGATGTATTTACCGATGTTCAAAATCTTCGATGCCCTGGCTTAGAAACTCGAATAGGGAAAATTATGGAGATATTTGACCGTTCTTTGAAGAGGAAAAGGCTGAACCAGAACCTATGTCTGGCTTTTAGACTTTTTTATCAATTTTTCACCCTCTACCATACCGATGAAAGAGGGTTATTCAACCAATTTCAAGGAGTCGGGAATAGTGTTACATCAATTATGATACCCTTATTCGTGTGTATAAAAATCCGTTTACATCTTGTTGGGTAGTATGTCTGAACCATCGCCTTCGCTTGACTTGAAATCTAAAATTTTAGTCGTTATCGTTAACTACCGAACACCAGATCTCACCATTGATTGTTTACATTCTCTTGTTCCTGAACGTCAATTGGTAGAAGGGTTACAAGTAGCGGTTGTAGATAATGACAGTGGTGATTGCTCAGTCACTAAAATTGAACAGGTAATCAAAACAGAAGGATGGGAAGACTGGGTGTCCTTGATGCCATCGGGTTATAATGGAGGTTTTGCCTTTGGAAATAACTATGCCATTCGTCCGGCTCTCTCATCGTCTCACCCTCCTGACTATATTTTATTACTTAATCCTGATACTGTTATTCGTCCTCAAGCTATCAAAATCTTAGTTGATTTTATGGAAACCCATTCAGACGTAGGGATTGCTGGGAGTCGCCTTGAAGATCCTGATGAAACCCCTCAATGTTCGGCTTTTCGCTTTCATACCCTAATGAGTGAAATCAATGGAGGATTGCGCTTAGGAATAATATCCAAGTTATTAAATAAATGGGTGATTGCTCCTCCTGTTTCCGATATTACTTGCCAAACTGATTGGGTTGCTGGTGCAAGTATGATCATCCGTCGAGAGGTTTTTGATGCCATTGGATTGATGGACGAAAATTATTTTATGTATTACGAAGAGACTGATTTTTGCTTACAAGCGAAGAAAGCAGGATGGAGTTGTTGGTACGTTCCCACGAGTCGTGTTGTCCATTTCGTGGGACAGAGTTCGGGGGTAACCAATACTAAAGTTATACCCAAACGATTACCGAAATATTGGTTCGATTCTCGTCGACGCTATTTTGTGAAAAACTATGGAATTTTTTATACTGCGCTAGCAGATTTACTATGGTTATCGGCATTTTCTCTATGGAGAATTAGGCGAATTATTCAGCAAAAAGAAGACAGAGATCCCCCTAGACTTATGGGAGATTTTATTGCTAATAGTATTTATGCCTCAAAGAACTTTGAATCAGGTCTTAAATTAGCTTTATCTTCTCAACAAAAGAGTAACCCCTAAAACTATTTAATTATTCTTAAATTGAATTGAGTCTATGAATACTGACCTTGGAAATTCTATTAAAAGTCCTGAAATTAATTTTCAGGACAATCCCCAAAATCCTATTGGTAATCTATGGGAACAAATTAAAGAAGATTGGATTGCTCACGGTAAAGATTGGACAAAACCAGGGTTTCGTGCGGTTGCTGTCCAACGTTTTGGGGTATCAAGAATGTCAATTAAACCTAAACTGTTGCGTGCGCCCTTTAGCTTAATTTATCGCGCATTGTATCGCTATGTTCGTAACATTTATGGTATTGACTTACCCTATACAGTGAAACTAGGTCGTCGGGTCGTCATTGAACATCAAAGCTGCATTATTATTCACGGCTATTGTGTTATTGGGGATGATTGTATTTTACGTCAGGGTGTGACACTGGGGAACCGATATATTGACCGTCCATTAGAAGCACCTCGATTAGGCAATCGCGTTAACGTAGGAGCAGGGACAAAAATTTTGGGCAATATAACCATTGGTAATGATGTTAATATTGGTGCTAATGCAGTGGTTTTAAAAGATATTTTAGATGGTCAAACTGCAGTCGGAATTCCGGCTAAAGTGATTAAGGGTTAGGGGAACTTTGGAGACAATCTTTAGCTTCAATGTGTTGGTTAAAAATCAACTATTTTGATAGAAGATTATCAAAACAATAGCAGACTCAACTGAGAACTTGATCAAACCCTCCTCTAGTGTGATCCTAAAGAAAAACAAAAGATCCGTTGAAGATCTCATAAAGATACCAACCATTTCCAGAAGGATGTCTTACCGTTGATAAGTAGCGAATCGTATATCCTTATCAACAACCGTGAAGATTCCCAGTAACATCATCACCTTAATTGTTGGTGTCGTAATCACTCTAATTAGCCTCTGGTATGGTCAAAATCACGGACTCATGCCAGTAGCTGCTTCTTACGATGCCACACAAGTAGACGGTATTTTCAATTTTATGATGACTATTGCCACCGGCCTCTTCTTGCTAGTAGAAGGGACCCTAGTGTTTTGTCTGATTAAATTTCGCCGTCGTCCTAACGATCAAACTGACGGGCCACCCATCGAAGGTAATGTCCCATTAGAAATTTTTTGGACAGCTATTCCTACTGTTATCGTCTTCATTCTTGCTCTTTATAGCTTTGAAGTCTATAACACCATGGGAGGACTCGATCCGGTCATTTCCCGTGACACCCCGCCTCAGCAAATTGCGATGGATGGCACTCATAAACAAGTTGCCTTGGGGATTGGAACCTCTGTTGAGGAAAGCGGAGACATTGCTCCCCTAATGGTAGAGGTTCAAGGAATGCAATATGCTTGGATTTTTACCTATCCTGAAACAGGAATTATTTCAGGAGAACTCCATGTTCCGAAAAATCGCCCTGTTCAGCTAACTATCGCTGCAACTGATGTCCTCCACGCCTTTTGGGTTCCTCAACTACGTCTCAAGCAAGATGCGATTCCTGGGCGAGATGCCACTTTAGCATTTACTGCAAACCGAGAAGGAGACTATCCCATTATCTGCGCTGAACTGTGTGGAGCTTACCATGGTGGGATGAAATCTGTTCTCTACGTCGAAGATGAAGAAACCTATGCCCAGTGGGAAGAAACCAATAAACCGGTTCAAGAAGCCAGCCTGGATGAGACAGTGGCGGTTAACCCCAAAAAACTCTCTGATGGAGAATTCCTTAGTCCCTACGCCCAGGAAATGGGCATTCACAAGGAAATATTAGCTCAGGTACACCATCACTAAAGTGAAAGGTAAAAGGCAAAAAACGGTCAAGTTTTTATCTGAGCGTTGAGTACAATCTAGCCCAAAACCTATCATGCGACCTGGATTATTTCTAAGCATTGTTAAAGCACCATTCAATTTCCTATGACAACAGTAGTCGAATCAAATCATACGGCACATAAAGAAAGGAAGTGGACGGATTATTTTACCTTCAGCACCGATCATAAGGTGATTGGGATTCAATATCTCGTTACTTCTTTCGCCTTCTACTTCATCGGTGGGGCTTTTGCGGAAGTCCTTCGCACGGAATTAGCCACCGCCGATCCCGATTTTATTACCCCGGCCTTATATAACCAATTCATGACCATCCACGGAACCATTATGATCTTCTTGTGGATCGTTCCGGCCGGGGCTGCCTTTGCTAATTATCTGATTCCCCTAATGATCGGGGCTGAAGATATGGCCTTTCCCACCCTCAATGCGGTGGCGTTTTGGTTAACCCCTCCAGGGGGTATCCTCTTGCTGGCCAGCTTTTTTGTTCCTCAGGGGGCAGCCCAGTCGGGTTGGACTTCCTATCCGCCTCTTAGCTTAGTTAGCGGGGTGTGGGGGGAAGAAATCTGGATTTTGAGCGTTTTATTGGTGGGAACCTCCTCAATTTTGGGGGCAATTAATTTTGTTACCACCATTTTCAAAATGCGGATTCCAGATATGGATCTCCACAGTATGCCTCTGTTTTGCTGGTCGATGTTAGCGACTTCAGCTTTAATTCTGCTTTCTACCCCTGTTTTAGCTGCGGCGTTAGTCCTTCTCTCTTTTGATCTCATTGCCGGGACTGCTTTCTTTAACCCCACAGGAGGAGGAGATCCAGTCGTTTACCAGCATATGTTCTGGTTCTACTCCCATCCGGCGGTATATATCATGATTTTGCCCTTCTTTGGGGTGATTTCTGAAGTATTACCTGTCCACTCCCGCAAACCGATTTTTGGCTATCGAGCGATCGCCTATTCTAGTTTAGCCATCAGCTTCCTAGGGTTAATTGTTTGGGCGCACCATATGTTCACGAGTGGAACCCCTGGCTGGTTGCGAGTCTTCTTTATGGCGGCTACCATGCTGATCGCCGTTCCCACAGGTATTAAAATCTTTAGTTGGTGTGCCACTCTCTGGGGTGGAAAACTGAACCTCAATACCGCCATGTTATTTGGGGTTGGGTTTATTGCAACCTTCGTTATGGGTGGCTTAACGGGAGTTATGTTATCTTCCGTTCCCTTTGATATCCACGTCCACGATACCTATTTTGTGGTGGGACATTTCCATTACGTCCTCTTCGGTGGCGCAGCGATGGGACTGTTTGCCGGATTTTATCATTGGTTCCCCAAAATGACGGGACGGATGATTAATGAACCGTTGGGCAAACTTCACTTTATTTTGCTGTTCATTGGGTTAAATATTACCTTCCTACCCATGCATAAACTTGGGTTAATGGGAATGAACCGTCGTATTGCCCTTTATGATGTACAGTTTGAACCCATCAACCTGATCTGTACCATTGGGGCTTATATTCTCGCCGTTTCTAGTCTTCCTTTTGCAATTAATATTCTCTGGAGTTTAGTTAAAGGGGAAAAAGCAAGTCGGAACCCTTGGCGCGCCTATACCCTAGAATGGCAAACGTCTTCTCCTCCCATCATTGAAAACTTTGAAGAAGAACCCGTGTTATGGGCAGGCCCCTACGACTACGGTACGGATTCAGAATCGGTCGATGAAGAGGAAACCGTCGAAGATATGTTAGCAGAAGTCGGTTCTCAATCGAAATAATGCTTACAAATAAAAGCGATCGCGTCTAAACAGATTAACCGCGATCGCCTCTTCAATTATTCATTTACTCTGTCATTATTATTTCATCAAACAATAGTTATGCAAGGATCAGCGATTGAACAGTCACAAGGGACTGTTAACATTCACTCAGAAGCAGGCGGCCATCATGGTGGTCATCCCGATCATCGTCTTTTTGGTATTGCCCTTTTCTTATTAGCAGAAAGTTCGATTTTTATGGGGCTATTTGCTGCCTTTTTAATCTATCGCACGGTTATTCCTGTTTGGCCTCCTGAAGGGACTCCAGAACTCGAATTATTATTACCTGGGGTTAACACAATTATCCTCGTTTCTAGTAGTTTTGTGATGCACAAAGGCCAGAATGCTATTAAGAAAAATGATGTTTCTGGCTTAAAATTGTGGTTTGGTATTACAGCCGTTATGGGGATTATTTTCCTTATTGGTCAAATGTATGAATACTTCCATCTTGAGATGGGATTAACCACTAATTTATTTGCCAGTTCTTTCTATGCTTTAACGGGATTTCATGGACTTCATGTTACCTTTGGTTTGTTGTTAATCCTCGCTGTATTGTGGCGTTCACGGGAAGAAGGACATTATTCTAGTGAGTCTCATTTTGGGGTTGAAGCAGCCGAACTTTACTGGCACTTTGTGGATGTAGTTTGGATTATCCTTTTTATCTTGGTTTATCTTTTGTAAAGTCCAAGACAATCTTAATTTATCTTAATTAACTGGGTTTTATGAATTTCTTAATGACCCAGTTTTTTAATATGGCAATAAGCAACTATAAGAATAAATTATGTTCCATGAGGCATGAATACTGGGTCGTTAGACTACATTCGAGGACATCTTTTTGATCTTAAAGACATGACCATTATGGTGGACAAAAAAACAGGAGCTAATAAATAATATTTGTTTGAACGATTAGAAGCATAATTAAGTAGGTAAGCAAAATTAATTGTCTGTTTGTAGTGAGTCCTTTAGGACTGATGTGATAGGACTAAAGTCCTTACTACGAACCTTAAAAAAATGAACAAAAAATACACAGATAATTTTGCCTTGGTACTGATAAATACTTCAATCTTTTTGATAAAGAGTAACGTTGTAGCTAATCTAAACTGGTTAAGTTTTATCCATTCCCGTTATGTACTTGAGAATGGTGTCAATTTTCCCATTGACTTCTTTAACCTCTCGCTTAACTTCATCGATGTCTTTATCAAGTAATTCAAAGGCTTCTCCTATCCAACCTTTGGGATCTACCACATCATCTAATTCCTGATAACCATCCTTTAATTTCTTGATGTCTCGCTCAACGGCTGACAACCTTCTATGAAAATCGAAGTCTGACATGAGTTAAACTCCTAAGTAGATATATTTTTGTGATGTTCCCTTGGTTGCCGCCAGGGGACTGCTTTCATTTTATGCCCTGTTTAACTCTTTGTGTACACAGTGCTATAGTGAAAATAAACTATTGAGTTATGAACATGGATAAGTTAAGCAACGGGTGTGTGATTGACCCGAAAACTAAGCGATTTTTACCCACCGATAAGGAAAAAACCACTACTATTACCATTCGGCTCCCTGAGAGCATGGCCTCACAGATAAAAGCTATCCCCAATAGACAAGACTGGTTAAGGGAAGTTTTGAGTCAGGCACTAGAGGACAGAGCTTCGGACTATTCTGTTAAAATAGGGTTTAAAGCGGAATAATTACCAACTTTATACTGTTGCTGTTTAATCAATTTTTGGAGTCTTTTAACGCGCTTTTCTGAGGCAGGATGACTGGAAAAAAAATCCCAGTTTAACTTCTCTTTTTCTTTGAGGTTATTAAAAAAATCTGTTGCCCCTGCTACATGACCATAGGTTTTATTTAATAATATTAAACCAAATTCATCGGCTTGATATTCTTGAGACTGGGAGTAGGAGGTATTGCTAATGGTTTCAATGATAACACCAGCACTATTGGCTAGACTACCATTATCTCCAAAAATACTAGCGATCGCTACTCGAATGGCTAAGGTTCTCCCTAACCCCCGAAGATGATCTCGATGGGCAAAATGTCCTAATTCATGACCTAAAATCATCATCAATTCATTTTCTGATTTCACTTCTTTCACTAACCCTTCAAAAATCCCAATAACATCCCCAGGAATTGCAAAAGCGTTAACGGTTTTTTCGGGAATATAAATAACTCGATAATCTCTTTTTTCTGATGCTTGATCATCTAATTGAGACTCTAGACGATCTAATAGATTATTTAAAATTTCTTGTTGAGGAGAAGCTTTAGCTTTTTCTTCATAAATTGGGACTATTATTGAGCCTAATTTTTGTTCCCAACTCACGGGAATATTGGTAATTACCCAATCAACTAAAAGAGAGGCAAAACCAATAATTATAGCAATAATAAAAGTAAAAATTCCTAATAAAATTAAGAGTTGACGATTACTTGGTGGGGGATTGCGATCGCTCATAATTCTGATTAATAATTAACCCGAAAAACCTTAATCACTACTTTTTTTAGGACGGAAGGGACGTAAGAAGTTTAATAGGGGATAAATGGCGCGACTTTGAATCCATAAACGACCTTGACCACTAAATCGACAGACTAACCCTTCCCCTCCTAAAATTCCTGTTCTCAAACTCTTAAATGATAGCCCCCCAATCATCTCTACATTATAATTTAGGGTATCTTCAAAAGCGACAATATAACTGGTATCTACTACATAACCTTCTTCCACAGGAATTTCTAAAATAGCCCCATAGGAACTAAACCAAAAATCTCCTCTTCCTGTAGCCCGTAATAAAAACAAAGATTCCCCACTAAAAAACCCTTTAAACCCTTGAAATTGAGTATCTATTTCTACCGTATCACTACAGGCAACAAACCCTGATGATTGAACCATTAAACCACAACGATTTTCGATAAAATAGTGTTGAATATCACCTGGAACCCCAGGGGAAACATACAATCTTCCTGATTGTTTTTGGGCAGTAAATTGATTAATAAATAAAGATTCACCCCCCAACATTCTACCGAGTCCTTTCATTAAACCGCCTTTAACCTTAGATTGCATTTTAATGGAGGTATCCATCGCCGCCATCGCTGAAGCTTCTACTAATACGGTTTGTTGCGATCGCAAATTAAGAATTAATGAAGCATAAGCTGGAGAATGTTCAATTTTATAAGCAATTTCTGACATATCTAGTAGTCCTATTTGAGGGATGAATACTAAGCTTAATGCTTTATAGTAATTTTAATTTATTTATATCTACTGACTTAACTGAAAAATTGTATCATTATTATACTTTTTAAGTAGTTTTATCTAGTAGTATGATCAAGCTTAATCTGAGTGATAGACTTTAGCAATCGCTTCTCCTTTATTCTGAATTATTTTCATCAACTCCGATGGTTGTACTACCTTCACCTGACCCCCAAATCCCAAAATCCAGCGATGCAAGTCTACATCATCTAAAGACCACTTGGGTAAGGTTACTTGAAAACGGTTAGGAAAATTTTTATCTTCAGTTTGAGGCAAGATAAACGGGGGTTTTCCTACTTTAGACTGTTTTCCTTCTAGGGGATAAGACATCTTCATCTGTTTGAGGGGAAAGCGTTTTGTTCCCTCACTAATGAATCGAAAAATATAATCATTACACCATATTTCAAGAGTTATTTCTGCTTTTTTTCGCTGGCAAAAATCACGACTCAGGTAACTTTTTTGTATTTTTGGATCATTTCCTAAAAATATCCCTCCACTCGATTCATACAAGGTTTTTAAGTTATATAGAGATTTTTCTTGTTCTTTGCGTTGACGGGTTTTTGATTGAGGTTTTCCTAAAAATAAACGGTCTAAACGTTCAAAACGCAATAAACCATGATTTTTACCCCCTTCACATTCAAATCCTAAATACCAACCAATATTATGAAAAACAATTTGAAGAGGAAAGGCCAGAAAAAATTCGTCAGGTTGCTCGGAAAACCGTCCCCCTCCCTTGATACGATTTAATTCTAATAGTCTTCCTTCTTCAATTGCTCTTTCTACTTGGTCAATTTTTTTTACCAGTGCAGTTTCAGGTACAGTTTCTAGATCAATAATAGTTCTGTTATTGATAGCTCGTACAGGGTAAGCTTGAGGTGAGGCTATTTTTGACTGTTGTATCCGTTCTTTGAAGGTTTCATAAACTTGTAATGCTAAGGGATCTTCTAAACTTTTTGCTTGAGCTTCAAGTAAGCGATAAACTTGGATTAGGTCAGTTTCAGAAAGTATAGCAGTGCCAGCAAAATAACCTCGTTTCATAGAAAAATTTGGTAAAATTTTAAAGGGTTTTAAGACTTTCTCAATGTCTTTGCGAATACTATCAGTACAGTCTCCCATCAATAGGTGCTGTTGTTGCATCTCAGACACCAGAGAATTAAGGGTTCCTTGATCTTGATACCAGGTCAAAGGATGATGCAAAATGAAGCGAATGGTCTGTATAAGACGTTTAAAGGGTTCAATATCAGAATAAGGATGAGTGATGAGATCGGGGTTATCAATGACAGATAAATTAATGTCAATTTGATTGTTCCATTGTCCAATAATACCATTGGTTTCTAACCAGTGAAGGTCTTGGGCGATCGCTTCTTCTTTAGCATAGATTGGGTGTGCGTATTTTCCTAATGCTGCACAAATTTCTTGTAGGGAGGTATCAAAAGTGAGGTTTTCCCCTAATAGTTGTTCTAGTTGTTGAGGATTAGTGGTTTGTAAATTTCCTATCCCTGGATAATGTAACAATAGACTAATGAGGTGCATCAGGCGATCAAAGTCTATTAATTGTGAATAGGAATGAAGGGTTAAATTTTTGTTTTGGGTACGGTTTTGGCGATTAATGAGAGTGCGAGAAAGTTTCGCAATTTTGTTGTTAATTTGTTCAATAGCAGACTTTTCTTGTGAAGGGTTGATAGAATAAACAACAGTAAATCCCTCTGCTTCGATAGGGGAAAATTGTTTAAGGGTTTGGTGCATCTGTTCGATAATATTTATGGGAACTTGACGCTGACGTTGTTCATTCCAAGTTTTGCAAGTTGCTAAGGGTGTTTTAAGATACCAACCAATCCACTGAATATTTGAGTATTTTTGTAGCTTTTTAAGTAAAGTGATGCGCCAAGGACGTTTAGCGTTGGTAGCATCATAAATGATAGGGTTTCCTGCTTCTATATTTTCTTGGATTTGTCTGAATACTTCTGTTTCAATTTGTTCCCAATTTCCTTGAAAAGTTTCGTCTCCAAAAAGTTGTTGGCGAATATTATCTGTTGAAACGATACGGTAATTACTGTCACTCTTAAGCATCTGAGTAGCAAGAGTGGATTTTCCGCTACCAGGACAACCGATTAAAATGTGACAGATATTAAACATTTATAAAATAAAATTTTTTTTAGTTATTTTAGGAAAAATCAATAATCATTTCAATCTGGGTTATTAGTTTTCTTGTATTCGTTTTGTGAGGTCATATCAATATTGCTTAAATGTCTACATAGTTCAAAGATAAATGATGTCACAGTGTCAATTACTAATTCACAATCACGGTTTTCATAAAACTCATGTAAGTCACTAGAATTATTATCATGGTTCGCAATACCTCCGAAAGATTTAGTCTTCGATGATTCCTTTTTTTCCATTGAGAGACTGTTTTGTTCTTTGATTTCTTTTAAACTTTTGATTTTATCATAAAATTTTAAATCAGCTAATTTTATTTGTATTTCTTCTCCATGCCATTCTACTCCATTTAATTTATCTATAATATTTTGAGCATCCTTATAACTTACTATATCAACAAAAGCATGTTTAAAAGCATATTTATAAGACTTTAGTAATCTAATAGATTTTTTAGGATTATCAATTTTACCTAAGTTTCCAATTTTCTCTTTGATATCATCTGTAGTAGTATTTTCAGGAATATTTGTTATTCGTATTTCGTGTTTAGTTCTTAGCTTGAATTTCCAGTTTTTATTAGAAATTAGGTCTTTTTCATTTAGTCTTTTTTCAATTTTTTCTTTTGCTTCTTCTTCCTGGTCTAAATTTTCAAAATCGTCATCTTTTGTATACTGTGGTAAAAGAGTGGTAATAACCATTACTATCTTAAGAAAGAAAGAGAATTAATTAGGAATTTTTTTAATACGAGATTCAACATCATCACCTAAAGCATCTCGATGACTTGCAATATTTCTTAACTTCATGATTTTCTTTATAGAATTTTTCATGTTTTCTTTAGTGATATTTGCCAAATCAATGCAGAATTCTAGTTTTTCTAGGTTAGTTCCTTTGTAACTTTTTGAAGAACCCTCAGTTCTGTCATTGATTTCAATCTTATCTATAGCACCCCATTGGTTTCTTGTAACTGTTATATTTTGATCAGAGCTATCAACTACTTTAATGAATTCATCCACCATTAATTCTATTTGAAGATTGGCATAACGGCAAAATTCAAGAAAATCATCTTTTATCATAGCCCTTAACATCATCCTAAAATCATACTCAAGCTGTTCTTTAAGGGCAGTGTTTTTATTCAAATAGTCTATGGATGAATAGCGAGATTTTTCTATATATTTATTAATTCTTTTATAGTCTTCATATCCAATAACTTTAATGTAATTTTCCAATTTAGAAATAGTTTTAGATAATTCTTCTAATTTTTTTTGATCTTGCTTGTCCATATTTTTAACAGCAATTTTAGTTGACATTTAGAGTAAAATAAGAAAGATCCTGATATTTCTTCAAAAATGCTTGATAAATTGAATCATCTTTACCTTTAACCATCCCAATAAACTCGATTTTACCTCGAAGCACTTGCTTAAAAGCCGGATTTCCTTTAGCAGGGAATCGTGATTTAGTGCCATACTTCTGTTGATATTCTTTTTCTGCTGCCTCTAAACCGAACTTAGCCCAAGCATGGAGCATAGCACGAACCTGACGAACAAAACGACGGTCAACATTGGGAAATTGATTAACTGTTAAACCTGTTACCTCTTGATGATTCTTGTTCGTTTGTAGCCTAACCTTTTTATCATTCACCTTAAAGCCATTCTGGTCAATAATAGTTAACAAAGGTTCACCTAAAATAATGCTTTCCCCTTCTTCTACTGTAACAATTTTTGCCAATGCTTCAGGAAAATTAGGGCGCGTTGTAGAAAAAGTAATATCATCAGCATACCGTGTATAAGTTGCGCTACACTCCTTCGCTAAACGCTGAAACTGACTATCCATTTTTGCACACAACATATTAGTAATGATAGGGGAAGTCGGCGCACCTTGGGGAAGTTGATTGTCATGACAACAAATCTGTGCTAAAACTGTTGCTACATCAGGATTTAATCCATAAGGAACCCCCATAAACATTCCCCTAACTCGACCATAATTAATAGAGGGAAAAAAGTCCTTGAGATCAAGATTTAAAACGTAACGTTTCTTGGCATGAGCTTGAGCATTTGTAACAATATTTTTTCCAGGAACAAAACCATGTGCTGAAGGTTTTGGTTGATAGACAGCTTGTAAAACTTGATTGAGTTTCCATTGAAGAATTTTAATAGCAGTTACTGGGGTTGAGATTTGACGATTTCCCCCAGATTTTTTCGGTATTTCAAATGTTTTGTAACGATTAGGCTCGGGAACAAGATAAATATGATAAGCAAGACGATTATAGGAAATATCTAATAGCTTAGAAACATCTTGAGGCGTTTTGAGAGTATAGAAGCGATCGCGTAAAACTTCAGGGCTATAATTGAGAAGTAAAGAAGAACTTTTTTCCTCTCTCTTAGTCGGTTTCTGGCTGATTTGTTGTCCTTTAGAAAAATCAACTGTCATACTGCTTTGTGCCAAGATATAGTTTAGTCTCACTTAGAAAAAAAACAAATCACTTGCCGGAGTATTCTAACTTATGCGCCTCTAAAAGAAAATAAGTAAGTTGCCGTCCAAGAAACTATAGAGTTCTTAGTAAAGCTAACCGTAAAATACACCGTCGCAGGATCAACAACGGAAATCAATACTTATCCCGCAAGTGATTAAATTAGACTGGTTAATTGATTAACCATATCCTTAGAATATCCCACAACTCGATCAAAGCAAAGGACTTTAATGCGAATAACAAATGCTAGTTAGGATTTTTAACCCATTGGACTATCTCAACTAAAATGAGAAAATAGCTTAAGTTTATTATTGGGGTTGAGTCCTAAAGGACTTACTACTAACCTATATTTTGACCTCCTGAACAATAAGCTGAGATCTTTAACTCAGGAAAGGAGAAAAGAACAAATCACTTGCAGGAGTATTAATCAGTTATGCCAAAAAAAAGCATTTTGCCGGCCTATTTATTCCTTATTACTCCTCGGACTCTAATAACTCCTAGAACTCCTATGACTTCTATGACTGCTAGAACTCCTTAAAGCTAACTGTAAAATACACCGTCGCAGGATCAACAACGGAAATCAATACTTATCCCGCAAGTGATTAAATTAGGCTGGTTAATTGATTAACCACATCCTTAGAATATCCCACAACTGGATCAAAGCAAAGGACTTTAATGCGAATAACAAATATTAGTTAGAAATTGTCATGTCTAAATGAACTGCTTTCAATCAGTTATGAATTATCTAGGAGGTAATTGGGAACCAACCATAGAACCAAAACTTCCTGGATTATGAGTTTGACAATAAACTTTACCTCGGCCATGAAACCGACAGACAAACCCTTCACCGCCAAAAAATGCCCCCAACCAACTCTTATTCGCTTTATCAATCCTAAAATCTAAACTTCTTTCAAAGGCGACAATATGACCCGTATCCACAACATAATCACCGTTAACATCTATTTCATAAATTCCGCCAAACGACGTTAAAATTACTGAACCAAAACCCGTAATACTTAACCAAAAAATTGATTCTCCTGAGAATAAAGATTTCATTCCTTGAAACCCTAAATCAAGGTCAACCTCATTAGCAGAAGCAAGATAAGAAGCTGCTTGGACAACTAATTCTTGACCCCTCATTTCATAAACGAGGATGTCTCCCATAAATCTAGGGGCGAGAAAAACTTCACCGTCAGGGGTCGGGGAACGAAACACACTTAAAAATAGGGATTCACCCCCTAACATTCGTTTAAATCCTCCCATAATTCCCCCGCCTTTTCCTTTTCTGAGGGTGGTACTGGTATTGATAAATCCACTCATCGCCACCATTGCCCCTGCTTGGGCGACGATTTCTTCCCCTGCATTTAAGCTAACTTTAGCGATCGCGCTATCAGGTTGATGTATTAGTTGAATATCCATAATTTATTAAACGTTTTAACGGACTTTGGGACGTAAAAATCGAACTAAACCGCTAACACTACGAGATTGCAAATAAATAACCCCATTCCCTTTAAGTCGGTTAACTAATCCTTCTCCAGATGTTACCGAACCAATTAAACTTCCTGATAACCCAATACTCATTTTAATATTGGGACTGTAGGCAACTAAATGGCTATTATCAACGATAAATTCTCCGGTAATATTTTGTTTACTTAATCCTCCATAAGCCCCAAAAAAGACTTGTCCTATACCACTAACTTTTAACTTAAATAACCCTTCTCCTGCGAACCAACTAGCAAACCCCGCCCAACCTACTCCTAGCTTAACTTTCGGACTACTGGCGATATAAGCCCCTGGTTGAAAATACATCTGGTTTCCCCTTAATTCTAAACATTCAATATCTCCAATAACTGATTGGGTAAAGGTAACATTCAAGCGTTGGGATGTTTTGTTCTTAAAGACATTAATAAAGAGGGATTCACCCCCTAAAAATTTCCTTAATAATGCTTGGAAAAAGCCCCCAGAAAATTCAGTTTTCATGGATAAGCGACCATCCATACTGGTCATAGCTCCTGCTTCAGCTATAATACTTTCACCAGGGTCTAAGGTGACAAAAATAGCAGCAAAGGCTGGTTTATATCGGATGTCATATTTCACGGCTGATAATTAGGGATAAGGATTTTTATAGGGATACCATTCCTTTGTTATCAGAAAATAAGACTTTTTTCACTGTTTTTTCTTATTTTTTAAGGTTTGTTCATAATTGAGGAATTTTGACAATTTATTTCTTTTTATTAACATGACTATGGTTAAGAAGGGCTTTAAGAGGGAGTTTAAATAAATCAGGCGCATGGTATTTATGTGATATGTTAATGCCTAAAGCTGTTTTGATAAGATACATATAATAAAGTAAGGATAAAATAAATAATCCTTTGAGAAATCGGGAGTAAAACATATTCCATAACCCTCAATAATTTCTCTATTATCTCACTTAGGATTGACAGATCGATGACGTTAAGATGTAATCTGTGTGGCAACCTAAAGGGGTTAAGTACCAAGGCAAAATTATTTGTGTATTTTTTGTTCATTTTTTCAAAGTTCGTAGTAAGGACTTTAGTCTTATCACATCAGTCCGATCATGACTCACTATAAACATACAATTAATGTTGCTTACCTACTTAAAATAAGAGACTGCTAGTTAATCGTTATTGTATAGTTAATTCAAATAAGAATGAGATAAAATCAATCCCGTAATCCTTATTCATCCGTTTAGTAGGTATCTCAAACTTAATTAAAACGACTATATAAGGGCTAAAGCCCCAACTACAAACTTGGATATTTATGGTTAAAGTATAGGAGAAGTTTTCTCTAATAATTAACTAGAAAAATTTTATAAATCTTTGAGTTATAGAATTGAAAGTTAAACCTTTTCCTTCTTGAGTTTATAGGAGTTTGAAGTATTTACTATAAATTACTGATGTTTTAGAGAAATTTAATCTAAAGTTAAAACCAAAGACAGGAACTAAATCCCATCTTTGGTCATTACTCTTATTTGACGAAGACTCTTAACTTCGATTTCTAAACTTTGCTGGGAATACTATCACTAAAGCGAATTTTTAAGTAATCTTCTTCCATTTTTGCTCCTGAAGGTTTCAAAGCAGCTAATGCTTGAGGTAAGACTAAATTACGGCGATGGTTGCCAATACGAATATTCAACTCATCTCCTGTTTTATTAAGTTGAATTTGTTCTTTGGGAATTCCTGGCAAGTACAATTCTAGGCTATAGCTATCTTTGTTTTGAAGGACTTTAATGGTATCTTCTTTGTAGTAAACCTGAGCCGGATCTTCATCTTTATATAAGGTTTCTTTAAGCCTTTCTAAAGCCTCTAACCCACACATTTCCTCAGAATATAGAGGAACTTCTTTTACGGGTAACGGATGAAAATTCTCATGAATTTCTTGTTTGTAAATTTGTTGATTTTCTTTCCATCTTTGGAAGAAACCATCTGTCACGGTATCAGGAATAATGCGGTTAGCCACCACTAAATCAGTAGACACATTATACAAACTCAAATAAGCATGGGCGCGTAATGATTCCTTAATCACCATTTTTTCAGGGTTAGTGACTAAACGGACTGTGGTTTGATTATTATCGGTTAAAACCTTTTCCAACTCCTCAATTTGTTCATAGAATTCATAGGGTGCGTCCATCACTTCTTTATCTGGTAAAGAAAACCCTGCAATGGGTTTAAATAACGGTTCTACCAACGGTCTTAAGGCCACAGACATTCCCTGTAACGGTTTGTAAAAGCGTCTCATATACCACCCCCCTACTTCGGGGATACTTAATAGCCTCAACGCTGTTCCTGTAGGGGCTGAGTCAATAATTAAAACGTCATATTCCCCTTCGTCATAGTGGCGTTTCATCCGCACTAACCCGAAAATTTCATCCATTCCAGGCAAAATTGCTAATTCTTCGGCTTGAACGCCATCAAGTCCTCTGGCTTGTAACACTTGGGTGATATAGCGTTTAACTGCCCCCCAGTTGCCTTCTAACTCCATGAGTGCATCCAATTCTGCCCCCCAGAGGTTAGGACGCACTTTACGGGGATCGTGGCCTAATTCTAAATCAAAGCTATCGGCAAGGGAATGGGCGGGATCGGTACTTAATACGAGGGTTTTATAGCCTAATTCTGCACATCGCAGTCCAGTAGCCGCAGCAACGGAGGTTTTACCGACTCCTCCTTTACCAGTCATGAGGATTACACGCATGGGTTCTCTAAGAAAGTTTACATTACTTATCTTTATTATGAGGGATCGGGAGAGAAATGTTGCTTAATCACATCCCAACGAGAACAATTCCAGTAGTCAATGTGAGAGATAATCAGGTTTTTCTCATTTACCACTAACTCGCTTCTTCCTGGAATAGCGATGGGAGGTTTCCAAGGAAGAGGGGTTATCCAATGGAGAGTCCATTCCGTATGGATGGTATCTTGAGAACGGTAAATTTTATGTAAATCAAGTTTAATTTCTTTAAACCAAGTTCCCATAAATTGAATCATCTTTTGATAGCGTTTTATTCCCCGAAATTCATTGAGAGGATCTTTGAAATAAACATTATCAGCATAAATTGAGTAAGTTTGATCAATGGGAAATTTTTGATAGTCGGTTTTGATTATTTCAAAGATATCCATGGGAATTCTTGGCTTTATTTGGAGAAAAATAGGTTATAAATATCTTTATTATTTTAACAGTCGGGAACAATTGTACAATAGGTTAGGTCAATTTATTAAATGTCTATTAAGGGAGTCACTTAAACCTTGGCATTCACCATTATTCGCCCTACTCCAGGACCGACAACCACCCAACAAATTCAAGAATTAATCTTAACTCATCCTCAAGGAATTACTGTAAAAAAGTTGAGCGATCGCCTAAATCGTCCCGTTTCAATGGTACAATATTGCCTCAAATCTCTTTTAGCTGTTAAAGTCATTAAAGCTAAGCGATCGCCCCATACTCAGCAATGGATCTATTATCCGATTTGTATTTCCTCTCTCCAATCTAATCAGAATTAAGTTGGTAGTTGAGGCTTTAGCCTTAAAAAACATAGAGTTTCTAGCAATATTTTAGCTTTCGTTGTTTTCCTAATTAATCCTTTTAGATTGTTATTAGCTACAAACCCATTCCCTAGCTTGACTAAATTGATCATTGTTAAAAACTTTGACGGGACAGGGTATGATAAACCCAAAGATTTTTGTCAGTATTTGCATCCATTTAATATCAGAAACAAGGGCAATTTTTTCCCAGTTTTTTAAATGTTGAAATCCCACCTTAGCATCATCCCAGAGGGCTTTTAGTTCAAACCCAGAATACTCACCCCCAATATAATACAATAAACGGACTTTCTTCTCTTTTTCTAATTTGGCCTCAACTGCGGGAATAATGACTGATTCATAGTCATCCCCTGTAATCATTCCTTCTGCGGAGAAAGCAAGGACATTTTCTGGGTAATCTGTAAAAAGTTTAATCATTTTTAGCTCTCCTATTCAATTGTTTTCAGCTTAAACAGGTTACTTATCTGTAGAGAGAGATAGGCAATTCATTACTTACTCCAATTTTAACATTTATTGATCAATTAAATCAAATATAAGAAAAACAACCATAAGGTGGGCAATGCCCACCCTACAATTTAGAACAAATCTAAATCCGTGACTGCCCCCAAACTACTCGAAGAAACTAACTTAGCATACTTGCCTAAAACTCCTCGTTGATAACGGGGTTGTGGCGCAGTCCAATTCTCACGACGTTGGGCTAATTCCTCCTCAGAAACATTCAATTGTAATAACCGTTTTTCTGCATCAATCGTAATACTATCTCCCTCTTTGACTAAGGCAATAGTTCCCCCGACAAAAGCCTCTGGGGCTACATGACCTACTACCAAACCATAGGTTCCGCCAGAAAAGCGACCATCTGTAATTAAGCCTACCGAATCTCCTAAGCCTGCGCCAATAATTGCAGAAGTTGGGGCTAACATTTCCCGCATTCCAGGGCCGCCTTTGGGACCTTCATAGCGAACAATAATGATATCCCCTGCCTTAATTTTTCCGGCTAAAATGGCATCTAAACAGTTTTCTTCTGATTCAAAAACTTTCGCAGGTCCAGTAATTTTAGGATTTTTAACTCCACTAATTTTAGCAACCGCCCCTTCAGAGGCTAAATTCCCTTTAAGAATGGCTAAATGACCTTCTTTATACACAGGGTTACTCCAAGGACGAATCACATCTTGATTGGTTGGGGGTTCATCGGGAACATCTTGTAAAATTTCAGCGATAGTTTGTCCCGAAATAGTTAAAGCATCCCCATGCAATAATCCCTGAATTAATAACATTTTCATCACTTGAGGAATGCCCCCAGCCTGATGTAAATTGGTGGTAACGTAGCGTCCTGATGGTTTTAGATCACACAATACCGGAACCTTTTTCCGAATGGTTTCAAAGTCATCTAAGGTCAACTCAACCCCAATGGTATTAGCAATAGCTAATAGATGTAAGACTGCATTGGTAGACCCGCCCACTGCCATAACGACAGTAATGGCATTTTCAAATGCTTTACGGGTCAAAATTTGACTGGGTAGAATTTGGTTACAGATAGCATCTACTAAAACAAAAGCTGATTTTTCCGTACTATCTGCCTTCTCTGCATCCTCAGCCGCCATTGTAGACGAATAGGGTAAACTCATTCCCATTGCTTCAAAAGCCGATGACATGGTATTGGCGGTAAACATTCCCCCACACGAACCCGCCCCAGGACAGGCATTCCGTTCAATAGCTAATAATTTGTTATCGTCTATCTTACCGGCGCTGTATTGTCCTACTGCTTCAAAGGCACTAACAACGGTTAAATCTTCCCCTTGATAATGTCCAGGTTTGATGGTTCCCCCATAAACAAAGATAGCAGGAATATTCATCCTGGCCATGGCAATCATTGCCCCGGGCATATTTTTATCACATCCCCCAATAGCAAGGACTCCATCCATACTTTGACCATTACAGGCGGTTTCAATAGAGTCAGCAATCACTTCCCGTGAGACAAGAGAATACTTCATCCCTTCGGTTCCCATGGAGATACCATCACTAATGGTAATTGTACCGAACATTTGGGGCATGGCTCCCGCAGTTTTTAAGCCAGCTTCAGCCCGTTTAGCTAAGTCATTAATACCTATATTGCAGGGGGTGATGGTACTATATCCATTGGCTAATCCCACAATAGGTTTAGTGAAATCATTATCTTCAAACCCTACCGCCCTCAACATAGCGCGATTTGGGGTTCGTTGACTTCCTTGAGTAACGACGCGACTTCTAAGGTTATCTGACATTTATATGGTTCTCCTGATGACAATAGCACTTCTTCTATTGTCTATGGTTGGTTGGAGTTCAGGTTGTTAAATGTCACAAAAATTTTATAGTTGTACAAATTTTTTATAAGTATACCTAAAATTATATTTTTGATGTCTTATTTTCCTAATTTAAAAGTTACCAAACTATAACAAAAATGATTGATATTATTGCCTGAGTTATAAATTCCTAGTCAGGTTTTATCGAAAGTTATAAGTTGCGTGATTTTTCGGATTGATATATCATGTGATCTTGGCAATAATAAAAAAGATAAAAGTCAAAGGTAAACGCAAATTGTGATCAATTTATCTCCTAAACTACCTAAAATATATAAGGTTTTAGTTCTGTTTAGTGGATTTTGATCTCAGAAATAGTTTATCTGACAAAACATATTAGGATAATAAATAAATGTTATTAGATTTGATTTCTTTTGGTTATGATAGTTGTAGTCAGAAATCGGTGAGAAATATTTTCCAAAAAGCGGTTGATATTGGAAAGCCATTAAATAGAGTGTTATTAATCGCTCTTAGTTCTGGATATAACAGCCAACAGATTTTAAAATCCGTTAAATATTATCGTCAAGAATTCAATCAAAATCATAGTTTAAGCAATTTTCAGGAGGTCTCTTCCAAAAATTATCATGTCATGGAAATAAGTTGGGTAAATCTCCGAGAAAAAATGAAGATAAAAAGGAAATATCCTAAAAAAATTACTGGCAAAAAGTACCAACAAAATTTTCTAAGAAGGAAACTCACTTGATGATTAGAAAAAGAGTTTTCTTACGCCCAAAAAAATTAGATTACTATCTTGTTGTAAGTGATGGGCAACATTATCGTTTCCAAGTGTTAAATAAGTTAAAATTTGTTGGGAATCTCCCCCTGTCAGGATCACTTTACTGTTGGAAAATTTATTCAGCCAATCTTTGACAAATGTGTCAATTCCTGCTAGAAAGGTATGAATAATGCCACTTTGAATGGCATCAGCAGTTGTGGTTGCCCAAAAAGTAGGTAAACTCGTCGGTAAAACTAATTCGGGTAAAGCAGCCGTATTACTAGCTAGAGACTTAAATTGTAACCGCAATCCAGGTAAAATAGCTCCCCCAACTAAAGTGCGATCGCCATCAACTCCTGTAAAAGTTAATGCAGTTCCCGCATCAATCACTAAGCAAGGAAACCCATAAGTTTCCCCTGCACCCAAAACCGCTAAAGCCCGATCAATTCCTAGGGTTGGATAAACTTTTTTTAAGGGAATTTGTGATAAGGTTATTTTGTTTATTCTTGGATAAGTTTCCCATAATTTGGTTTGGGAAGGAACCACAGAGGCAAAATAAATAGGTAAGTCATCGGGTAATTGGGGAAGCAACAAATGTTGGGGTAATGTATCAGTTGTAATGGGATTCAATAAATGAGGAGTATCCCAAGTCTTGTGTAGTGTTCCTTGTTGAAAATATCCCCAATGGAGACGGGAATTCCCAACTACTAAGGTAAAATATTGGGAAGAATTGAAAGAATTAATAGTCATTTAATTGTGAAAAACGGTATTCTCTGTTATTCTCTCATTAATCGTTTAAGCTTGTCAGCCAATCGTCAATCTTTTAGCCACAATAACCATTTAAGATTGTTGTTTAAGCGAAATTTTTGTTGAGGTGAAAATGAATAATAAATGAAAAGTTATTTTTCTTAATTACCGTTTTTTTACGGAGAATCTTTTTTGAATTGTCCAGTCGAATTTCTGTAATATTTCAGTGTTTTTTTCTTAGGAGTTAAGCTAAACTAAATTAACAACTAAAGACATTCAAAGTGAATCTAAATGAGTAGGCATAATTAAACATATAACATAAAAGTTCATCATCAGGGCTTGAGAATCGGTAAAACAAAGATTTTAAGTTAAGGACTTACGACACACTTAGCAGTATTTTTTGTCTATCTACTCATACTCAATCACAAAAAGATTCATTTAACCTAATACCATTCCTTTGCTTAAAAATAAAAATCTGATTAAAACCATGAATAATCCTCAACTTATTACTAATTTTCTGCAATTTCTCCGTCAAGACCTAGCGATGTGTGATGATTCTTTAGATTTCATTAGAAGACATTTAGACGTAAATCAAGGGAATCTACCGATGTTATTGTGGCAATATGGATTAATTACCCTACCTCAGTTAGACTCTATTTTTGATTGGATCGAGCACACGGGTTGCCTTATTTAACAGAACTACATAATTTATCTGACTCGAACAGAGATCACTTTTTGGATATACAAATTTTGGATATACAAATTAATTCAAAATAAATCATAAAATGATAGAAATAGTGGCACTCAAGGAAATTTGTTAGGAATGTTACCACAGCCAATTATTGCAGGGTTAATTTCTAGTTTACTTGTCGCGATTGGATGGTGGCGTTTACAGCAAGATAAACCCGAAAAAAGCTTTTTTTGGCTGATGTTTGCCCTCACCAATTTTTTCTTAGCAGTGGTAGCCTATTATTTTCCCGTGGGTTTAGCGATCGCTTTTTCTGTTTGTTTTCCTTTAACCTTTGGCCTCAAAAATCTTTCTCAACTAATATTTGCATTTGATAGAAAAAAAGATATTTTTTAGGCAATCTTGATGCAGTTTTGGGTTCCTTTGATGCTTTTTGGCACATTTGGTACGTTATTTTTGCTCGATCACGGTAGTATTAACTGGTTAGTTTCTCTTCCTTTGGCGGCTAGTGTTAGTTGGTTTAATGCTATTAACTGGCACAAATACCTAATCATTAGTAGAGGAGGGGGCAGCAGTAGAAGCAGTTATGGCGGTAGTTATGGTGGTAGCAGTGGTAGTGGTAGTAGTGGCGGTGATAGCGGCGGTGGTTTTGGTGGCGGTTCAACACATGGTGGCGGTGATGGTGGCGGTTGGTAGGGGCGCAATGCTTGCGCCTCAGCTTAACTTGTTACATTTTAGGAACCACATCTGTTAAGGCTTGCTTCAGGTTAGGATATTGATACTCAAACCCAATAGATTGAGTTTTATTGGGTAAAACTTGTTGACCTTCTAACACCACTTTTGATGCTTCTCCTAACAATAATTCTAAAGCAAAATCTGGAACAGGTAGCCAAGAGGGACGGTGCATAATTTCCCCTAAAGTTTCACACAGTTTACTCATCCTAACAGGGTTAGGAGATGTAGCATTAAATGTCCCTTCGATATCGTTTCGCTTAAGAGATTCAACAATTAACTTAACCAAATCATCTCGATGAATCCAAGAAAACCATTGACGACCTTTTCCTAATGGTCCCCCTGCAAATAATTTAAAGGGAGGAATCATTTTTGCTAATGCCCCTCCATTCCCCAAAACAATACCTATGCGTAGAATAACTAAGCGAACGTCTGCTTGTTTTACCTGGTTAGCTTCTGTTTCCCATGCTTGACAAACTTCCGCTAAAAAATCATCTCCTGGGTTACTATTTTCATCAAATATTCCTGTTTCACTTGTCCCATAATAACCAACGGCTGAGGCATTAACTAGAACAGATGGTTTAACTTCAGCTTGAGTAATTGCTTCAACAATTTTTCGGGTTCCCAACTGACGACTTTCTAAGATAGCTTTTCTATGTTCTGGAGTCCACCGTTCTGCGATAGGTTCCCCAGCTAAATTAACCACTCCATCACAACCAGAAATAGCTTGTTGCCATTCTCCTGATTCTGTCGGTTGATAAGCAATAATTTCTAAATTTGGAAAGCGAGAAGCGGGATAAAGTCGTTGAGCGCGGTTAGCATTGCGAGTGAAAATTAATAATTGATGTCCGTCATCTTTTAACTTTTCAACTAATCGACTACCAACAAATCCAGTGGCTCCAGTAATGGCAATTTTCATAAAAAATATGGGTGATAAACAACTAATTTTCTAACAAGTTTTAACTTTTTTGGGTGTCTTGATAACCCATCCCATTCGCTTCAGCATAACGGTGCATAAAGCGCATAAAACGTTCCCAATGATCATCTTGTTCGATGTCAAATCCACATTCAACCTGTTTTAACTCATCTCCTTCATCTCCACCCCAAATAATTTTTAGAGAAGAAGGTTTAATACTAATCTCACCTTCAGAATCAATCAAACGTAAATCTCCATAGGTTTGTTCCCTAAAACTTCTAAATTGTTCTAGAGATTTTAGGTTTTCAAATACCATCAAAACATTACGAATGCCGGTTTGTTTACCACGACGTAAACTAACATTACTCAATTCTTCTTTAATACCGACAAAAAATTCTATTGAAGGGCTGATAGGCTCAGTCATGACTCATCAATAATAAAATTATTAAACAAATTTCCCGAAGTTTATGGGGATGAGGGATAATCAAATTATCTGGTTTTTTATCCCTCAGTTAAAACTGAAACTTATTCAGCTTCTCCTCCTTGAATTTTAAGGATAAGAAATCCCCAAGCTAAACCAACTAATACGAGAACAATACATAAAATTGCTCCGTTAAACATCATGCTTTCTGCCGTCATTTTTGTAACTCCTTTAATAATCTAAAAACATTGATTTTTGTCAGATTTTAGCTAATAGCAAGTCCCCTAATTTGACCTAATTCTTGGTAGATAGGGACACTTACAAAAGTTAAGCTGAAATTGACCCATTATCGGTATCATTGTAGAACACTAAGGCGACATTGTGAGATGCAACCTCTCAACTTGACAACTCCATCAACGGATAAAACCATCAACTCCTCTGACTCCTACCGTCCCCATTTAGCGGTAACTATGGGTGATCCTAGGGGAATTGGGGCAGAAATTATCCTGAAAGCATTAGCTGATCCGTCAATCACGAAAAATTGTCGTTTAACGGTGATTGGGACGCGATCGCTGCTAGAAAAAACCTACCAATTATTACAAAATACACAAGAATCCTTAGCTGATCCTGATTCTTTGTCTATTGTTGACATTGCCCTCGATCAAACAACCCTATCCCAGATTACCCTAGGACAAGGCAATCAAGCCAGTGGAAGGGCGAGTTTTGCTTATTTGGAGACAGCTATTGATCGTACCCTAAAAGGGGAGTTTCAGGGCATTGTCACTGCCCCGATTGCTAAATCCTGTTGGAAGATGGCAGGATATGATTACCCTGGACAAACGGAGGTATTAGCCCAAAAAGCGGGGGTTGAGAAGTTTGGGATGTTATTTGTAGCGCGATCGCCCTATACCGGTTGGACGTTACGAACCCTATTAGCTACCACCCATATTCCTTTATCCCAAGTTGCTAGGACTTTAACCCCAGAATTAATGACCTTAAAATTAAGGTTATTAATCAACTGTTTACAAGAAGATTTTGCCATCAAAAACCCTAAAATTGTGATTGCGGGATTAAACCCTCATAGCGGGGAACAAGGACAGTTAGGAACTGAAGAAAAAGACTGGTTATTCTCTTGGCTAGATACTCAACAAAAACAATATCCTGATGTTGAATTAGTGGGGTTAGTTCCCCCTGATACCATGTGGGTTAAACCTGGAAAAGCTTGGTATGGAAATCAATTAGAATTAATGCAAATGGGAGATGCGTCGCGCGATCGCTCGACGTTAACGATGGAAAATCCAGGGGATGGTTACTTAGCTTTATATCATGATCAAGGGTTAATTCCAGTTAAATTAATGGCGTTTGATCAGGCAATTAATACCACTATTGGATTACCTTTTATAAGAACTTCTCCTGATCATGGAACAGCTTTTGATATAGCGGGTAAAGGCATTGCAAGGGCTGCAAGTATGAAAGCAGCAATTAACTTAGCTGCTGAGTTAACTTATTGTCGGTTGAATCAATGATAGTTTTAGACTAATTTCTGGGAATCCTGTCATTAATCTAATACCTCCTTCTTGTATAAAAATGTATTAATTCTAACCAACGGATTTACTTAAAAAACTCAAAAAACCCCTTCTCAAGAAATTAACCTAGCAAAACAGAGAAGACGAGATTATTTAAACAGGAGATTAAATCATGAGTGATATTGAACAATATATCAATCAAAGAAAACAACAGGATTCTCAATTTTATGAAAACTTTGAATCTGGCTATCTTAGTTTTAAATTAGGATTTATATTAGCACAAGCTAGAGAAAAATCTGGGATCATAGTAGAAGAATTGGAACAACAATTAAACTGGAAGAAAGGAACAGTTGATAGAATAGAAAATAATAGCAAATCGGTTGATATAATGACTCTTGAAAAGTATATTAAAGCTTTAGGTAAAGAACTGATTATAGAAATAAGATAAGAAGATTTTGTTTTTTCCTTTGAGTGATGGGGTTAATTAATTAAGTCGGTCAATAATCACTATCTAGAACTTCTTCAAAATTCAAGTTTGTAGTAAGCCCTTTAGGGCTTAAAATCCTTATTTCATAAATGGGCTAAAGCCCCAACTACGAACTTTTATGTTTTACGTTTAACTAAACCTACTTACTTAAGTAATTTATTTAGCAACGATCTATAATCTAAATTAAGACTAATTTTTTGACTAATTTATATATTAACCTATGTTTTACCGTCCCAATCATTGGAAACTCATTTGGCTAAGTTTATTGACTTTAGTCCTAACGTGGTTTCCCCTATCAATTTCAGCCCAAAATTCTATCATTGAGCCTCCACAAAAAGATCCAATTGTTGTCGATGGTCGTGTCTTATTTCAAGTTGGTTCCATTAATAATTTTACCGCCCAACAACGAGCTAATATCATTAACAAGACCCTAGCGCAAGAAGTACAAGCTACTGAAACCTTTGATTTATTCGTCTTTCAAGAAAATCAGCAGACAGTCATTCGTAACGAAACGACTCAACGCCATCTACTCAGTGTCACTGAAGCTGATGTAATTACCGCCAGCAATACTTTTGAACAAGCCCTTATTTGGAAAAAAGAACTAGAAGAAGCCTTGGAAAGAGGTCAATTCGAGCGATCGCCTTCCTATTTACATCGTGCCGGTTTATTAATTTTGGCTGTAGTTTTAGGAGCAAGTATCATACATTGTGGGTTGATTTTCCTGGGAGTTTGGAGTGAGAAAAAATGGTTTCCAGCTTGGAATAATCCTACCTCAAATTTTTATTCTTGGAAAACCTTACTCAAACCCATATGGCGTATTTTTTTATTAGTTAGTCCTATTGTTCTTTGGCTTGGCGTACTTTCCTATGTCTGTTATCTGTTACCCCAAGCACGAAGCGGACTCTATCAAATCAGGATGCTGTTGGGACAACCCATTTTTACCCTGGGAAAAAATAGTTATTCTGCCACACAATTATTATTACTTTTAGCCCTTAGTGTCGGCTTATGGTTTTTAATAAAAGGCTTTGTTTTCTTTTTGAAATCTTATCTTTTAAATCGCTTGGGAGCTAATCGAAGTGTTCAAGAAGTTGTTGCGGTTTTATCCCAATATATTTTACTTTTTTTGGGGTTAATTGTTTTATTGCAACTTTGGGGACTTGATATCAGTGCTTTGGCTATTATAGCTAGTGTTTTGGGGGTCGGGATTGGTTTTGGACTACAAAGTATTGCTAATAATTTTATTAGTGGTTTAATTATCACCCTAGAAAGACCAATTCAAGTAGGAGATTTTATTAAGTTAGGGGAATTAGTCGGAACAGTACAAAGCGTAGGAGCTAGAAGTACCCAAATTAAAACCTGGGATGGGATTTCTATTATTGTTCCTAATTCCCGTTTTTTGGAAAGTGAGGTGATTAATTGGACTCATGGAGATTCAACTTCAGCTATTCGTATTCCTATTGGTGTTGCTTACGGATCTGATATAAAGAGAGTTAGAGTCGCTTTATTACAAGCAGCTAGGGATCATCAAGAAGTATTAGTTACTCCTCGTCCCAAGGTGTTATTTCAAGAGTTTGGGGATAGTTCTTTAAACTTTGAATTAAGGGTGTGGCTTAAAGAACCTAGACATCAATTTCGCATCAAAAGTGATCTCAATTATGCTATTGAAAAAAACCTCCGTTATTATGGAATTGAAATTCCCTTTCCTCAACGAGATCTTCATCTAAAGTCTCCTCACTTAAAACAGTTAATTCAAGGGGTGTTACCAACAACAAATATAAGTTCTTCTCCTACCCCCAATGAACTTCATGAAGTCTCAGAAGATTTCGTTAATTCTGTGTTAGATAATGGACTAGATCCTTTAGAAGATCGGTTGACTGATGAGGATCTGAAAAGATTAGTAAAAAAAATGCGATCGCCTGGAGGAATTAACATTCAAGATCGTCGCTATCGTCTTAATATTTATCCAGCCTGTTTTGTTGGTTCAGAGGCAGTAAATTGGTTAGTTGAACATCAAAACTATACACGAGAAGAAGCCATTGAATTAGGTCAAATATTACTAGAAAGAGGGATTATTCATCATGTTTTAGATCAACATCCTTTTAAAGATAGTTATTTATTTTATCGTTTTTGCGATGATGAAAAGTAGATTATCTCAATAAAAAAAGGTGGGAAATACCCACCTGACTTAACCATCTAAAAAGATTCAGATTTAGTAATCAAAGTCTCCACCACCAGGGGCAGCAGCTTTATCCTTTTCAGGTTTATCTACTACAATACATTCGGTGGTTAAGATCATTCCGGCAATAGAAGCCGCATTTTGTAGCCCAGAACGGGTTACTTTCGCAGGGTCAACGACTCCAACGGAGAACATATCAGCAAATTCACCAGTGGCTGCATTATAACCAACATTGAATTCTTTTTCTTTGACCCGTTCAGCAATAACAGCACCATTTTGACCCGCATTTTCAGCAATACGCTTTAGGGGAGCCGTTAAAGCACGAGATACGATCATCGCTCCGGTTAACTCTTCAGCTGTTAGGGTGCTAGTAGCCCACTCTTCGAGTTGAGGGGTTAGGTGAGCAAGCGTTGTACCTCCCCCAGGAACGATCCCCTCTTCAACCGCCGCTTTCGTCGCGTTGATGGCATCTTCTAGACGAAGCTTACGATCTTTCATTTCTGTCTCGGTAGCGGCTCCTACCTTGATGACAGCGACTCCACCGGACAATTTTGCTAAGCGTTCTTGCATTTTGTCTTTATCGTAGGAAGATTCAGTATCTTCCATTTGACGACGAATGAGATCGCAACGGGACTTCACCGCCGCTTCGTTTCCTTCAGCGATAATCGTCGTGTTATCTTTGGTCAAGGTGATCC
The DNA here is from genome assembly GCA_002110465.1 of unicellular cyanobacterium SU2. GTDB lineage: Bacteria > Cyanobacteriota > Cyanobacteriia > Cyanobacteriales > Microcystaceae > Rippkaea. Next base: position 58,780 of record NEED01000002.1, read on the forward strand.
GACGAGCAGAACCAAGCATTTCTACTTTGGTGTTTTCTAACTTTAGCCCGGCATCTTCACTGATGACTTGACCACCGGTAAGGACGGCGATATCTTCGAGCATTTGCTTACGGCGATCGCCAAACCCAGGAGCTTTCACCGCAGCCACCGTTAGAACACCCCGCAAACGGTTAACCACTAGGGTTGCTAGGGCTTCTTTTTCGATGTCTTCAGCAATAATAACGAGAGGTTTGCCTTGGCGAGCAACCTGTTCTAAGACTGGTACTAGGTCTTGTACCAAGGTAATTTTTTTGTCGGTGAGCAGAATGCTCGGATCATCAAATACCGCTTCCATGCGTTCGGTGTCGGTGACAAAGTAGGGGGAAATGTAGCCTTTGTCGAAGCGCATCCCTTCGGTAATTTCTAATTCTGTGGTCATGGACTTTCCTTCTTCAAGGGAAATGACTCCCTCTTTGCCCACTTTGTCCATGGCGTTAGCGATCATCTGACCCACTTCTTCATCATTCCCCGCAGATATAGCACCCACTTGGGCGATCGCTTTGGAGTCTTCGATGGGTTTAGCGTGTTCAGCAATTTTTCCGACTAAGAACTCGGTTGCTTTGTCTACACCTCGCTTGAGGGCAATGGGGTTAGCTCCGGCAGCTACGTTGCGTAATCCTTCTTTAACAATAGCGTGGGCAAGAACGGTGGCGGTGGTGGTTCCGTCTCCAGCTACGTCATTCGTTTTTGAGGCAGCTTGACGAATCAAAGATACCCCAGTGTTTTCGATATGATCTTCTAGTTCGATTTCTTTGGCGATGGTGATTCCATCATTGATGATTTGGGGTGCGCCAAACTTTTTCTCTAGAACCACGTTACGGCCTTTCGGACCGAGGGTAACAGCGACGGACTCGGCGAGAATGTCCATGCCTCTTTCTAGGGCGCGACGCGCGTCTTCGTTGTAAACAATAGATTTAGCCATAGATGTGCCTCTTGTAAGTAGATTGAGTAACCTTGAGTAATAAGCAATGAATGTCAACCTTTTGTATGGGTGCAAGCAGCTTTCATCTTGCTACCCTGACTGACTTTAATGAATCGACGGGTTATAGATTACCCTTGCTTTGGGCTTAGGCAACTGCCGCTAAGATATCTTTTTCAGATAACAAGACATAATCTTCACCACCAAGTTTGATGTCAGTTCCAGCGTATTTGGAATAGAGAACTTTATCGCCGACTTTGACTTCAACTTCAGAACGACTTCCGTCATCATTGCGTTTGCCAGGACCTACGGCAACGATTTCACCGATTTGGGGCTTTTCTTTGGCGGTTTCGGGGAGTAAGATGCCTCCAGCCGTCTTTTCTTCCGATGCACTGACTTTAACAAAGACGCGATCGCCAAGGGGCTTAACGGTTGAAACGTTGATGCTGATTGCTGCCATGTATAAATCCTCTAGGGTGTGATTTAAGGTTAAATCTAAGGGAAAGTGATGTCTCCCAAAAAGTTAGCACTCTCACCTTACGAGTGCTAATTTAGCGAAATAGAGGCGATCGTGGCAACAGGTGGTTGTGTACGGGTTCCCGAACTTATCTGAAGAATCTGTTTGAACAACTATCAGTCGTGGTGAGGGGATCAGTTGTTGATTAGTCTTTCTTTATTTTTCTAAATAATTCCCTGTCATTTCCTGAAATCCGCTTAAACGATGACTATCTTGAATTTCAATCAGGATTTTTGGGGCTTAATTCCATTAAAGCTACGACAAAACCCCTTTAAGGTTCGAGTTTCCTCGTCCAAATCCTGTGACTGGTACTGGCGTTAAGTGGTCACTCCCTGTGCTAGAGAGGCTTAAGATTCAATCATTCCACTCTCCTCTTGGGGGTAGGGGAGGATTTCTTCTAAAGGTACGGGTTAGATCATCATCTCGTCCCCTTTCTCCTTCGAGCCAGTGTTTAATGGCAGTTTCGATTATCCGACTCGGATCGTTCGTCAGATGCTTAAGTTGCTCTAATACTTCTGAATCAAGGTGAATTGATATTTCTACTTTTTCAGTTGTTCGCTGAGTAGAGACTGCATTATCGTTCATAGATACTCTTCGATTGTTCTACTTACTATATTACAGGGAACAGGGAACTGATAGAACTGATTGATGCAAAATTCAACAGTCGTCAGTCTGTGTTTCTTAACCTAACCTAGAGAGGTTTGATCTATTTTGGTATTTCGCAACGATAACAATTTTAAGAAATTCTAAGAATTCAGATGAAAAGTCAATAAATTTCACAATCCCGTTGAATGATAAAATCATAGACAATTGACTATCAACTAACACGAATGGCTCATTTTTACCCTGAACTAACCCCTGAATTAAAACTCTTTATCCAAGAACAAAAAATTTTCTTTACCGCGAGGGCTCCTACACAAGGACGGATTAACCTTTCCCCTAAAGGAATCGATAGCTTTCGGTGACTAGACAATCAAACAGTTGGTTATCTTGATTTAACAGGAAGTGGCAATGAGACGGCGGCTCATTTAGAAGAAAATAAGCGTATAACCCTTATGTTTTGTAGTTTTTCAGAACAACCTTTAATTCTTCGTCTTTATGGCCAAGGAACAGTAATTCGCCCCAGAGATCAACGCTGGAATGATTTTTCTTCTTTATTTCCTTCCTTAGCTGGTGAACGACAAATTATTATTTTAGACATTGCATCTGCTCAAACTTCCTGTGGTTTTGGGGTTCCTATTTATGAATTAAAAGAAGAGCGGCAAACTTTACTTGAATGGTCGGAAAAAAAGGGGGAAGAAGGTATTCGTAATTATTGGGGGAAAAATAATCAGTATAGTATTGATGGCTTACCTACTAAAATTTTCAAAGATTAATTATATATGTTTTTTTGTTCTACGGTATCAGTTATGGTAAACTAGCATAAATAATGGACTTGAACTCGTTAAGAGTTAAGCTATACAAACAAAGATTGCTTGCGCAACCTATTAATTTAGTTAGTCCGTAAAGGCGGACTTTTTCTTCGTAGAATCAGGCTTGAGTCTGTTGTTAATTTTTAGTTTGGCGACCTGAGTTTGGATAAATTCTGGTCTTTTTTAAATTGTCCCAAAAAGATGATATTTATTGTGATAAGTAGATGATGATTAAACTGTTAAAAATGGCTACTGTAAGTATTGTTATTTTGGAAAATTACATGGGAGACATTTCTAGTGCTAATGCTCAGCAACCTTTATATTTAGCTTATCCTCCCAATAATCATCAAACGACTTCTGATAAAATTTTTTTAATCGGGACAGCGTCTTCGGAAGGGAAACTATTTATTAATGGTCAAGAAATAAACCGCAATCAAGCTGGACATTTTGCTCCTAGTTTTCCGTTAAACGTTGGCAAAAATCATTTTATTATACGCTACAAAAAAGAAGAAATAAAACTAACAATTAATCGAATTTCTCTTATTCCAGAAATTCCTCAAGGGGTAACTTTTGCTTCTCAATCTTTAACCCCTAAGAAAAATATTGCTAGATTACCAGGTGAAAAAGTTTGTTTTAGTGCGATCGCTCCTAAAGATGCTACAGTTTTGGTGAAAATAAGTAATCAAGTTGTGTCTTTAATTCCTGAAAAAAATAGTCTTGATTTACCGCCGAATTCTGGTGTTTTAATTGACCAAAACTTACCTATTTTAACGAATACGAATAAGTACAAAGGATGTACCGTCTTTTCGGAATTTGGGCAACAAGGAACGCCACTTTTTGAATTGAGCTTAAACAATCAAACTATGACAAAGTCTGGAGTGGGTACAGTTGAAATTCTATCACCTTATCAAACTAAAATAGTTGAAATCACTGCCAACCAAGGAGTAGCAAGAACCGGACCTAGCACAAACTATTCTAGAATGACTCCATTGCCAAAAGGAACCATTGCAGCCATAACAGGAAAGGAAGGAGAATGGTTTCGTCTTGATTATGGAGCTTGGATTAAACGTGATGAAACAAGGGTTTTAGGGATTTCTAGTCCTCCCAAAACTTTGATCAAAAGTATTAAATCCGAGGTCACCGAACAAGGAACAAAAATTATTTTTCCCTTACAAATTCCAGTTCCTCTTACTGTTCACCAAGAATCGAATAAAATCGTTCTAAGCTTATATAATACTATCGCTCAAACCGATATCATTAAATTTCCTCTTACTTCTTTCATAAATAACTTTACTTGGCAACAAGTGACTCCAACTCAAACCGAATACACTTTTGAATTAACTTCAAATCAACAATGGGGATATGATCTTCAATATGAAGGAACAAATTTAATTTTTTTATTACGAAATCCGCCAAAAATTGAACTAGCAAATAATCGACCCCTAGTCGGAATTAAAATTTTGCTAGACCCTGGTCATGGAGGAGAAGAGTTAGGCGCAAAAGGACCCAATGGTTATCCAGAAAAGTCTGTTAATCTTACTATTTCTAAGTTACTAAAAAATGAATTAATTAAACGGGGAGCAACAGTTTACACCACCAGAGAAACCGATAAATTTGTCTCTTTACAAGAGCGAGTTAATTTGATTAATCAGTTAAAACCAACTTTATCTTTATCAATCCATTATAATGCTTTACCTGATGGTGGTGATGCTCTTAATACTGCTGGAATAGGGATGTTTTGGTATCATCCCCAAGCTCAAAATTTATCAGTCTTTTTGCATAATTATTTAACCCAGAAATTGAACCGCCCATCTTATGGTGTGTTTTGGAATAATTTGGCTTTAACTCGTCCCCATATCACCCCTTCTATCCTACTAGAATTAGGGTTTATGATTAATCCTGATGAATTTGAATGGATAATAAATCCCACAGAACAAGAAAAACTTGCTCAAACGTTAGCTGATGGAATAACTGAGTGGTTTCGTCACCTTTACTCTAGGGAAAAAATGGTTATTGAGTAACCCTTAAACTTATTTGGGTCTACCGAACTTGCCATACAAAATGAATAAATTAATACAGGCTAAAGTCTTATTCTACAAAGACAAAGGCTGTCTACACAGCCTAATTATAAGCCGGGGTCGCACCCGCTTTGTTCGTATCGCTTAACTCCTGTCGGGTTTAAAACTGTAATTTTCACTTATTTATAGGTGTAATTAAACGTAAAATATAAAAGTTCGTACTGAGCGAAGCCGCAGTACCCAGTCGTAAGGGTTTGAGCATGGCATTATAAAAAGCTTTCTCGCCCTAAAGGAAACCTACTACAAACTTATCTGTATTTTTGCCCACCTACTTAGAAGAATTAACCTCACGCGTCTTACTTGATTTTTATAGGCTTAAGTAGTTAATATCTCTATCAAAAGAGAATATTTATGATGTTTTGTCCGTTTATTTTAGAGATTCTATTAATTTTATTGATAAATCTATCTTGAGATAGATTACTATTTTTTAATTAATATAATTTAACTAAATCTTGACTTTTTTCGATTAGATTAATAATCAAGATAACTAGACATGAGTGATTTATAAGATAAAGAGAAGATCATGAGTAAAAGCCTTAAATTTAGCTTATTATTGCTTCAATCTCTTGCCTTGATGATTGGGATGTTAGGAGTAGGATTAACCACTATTCCCAGTTTTGCACAGATAAGAACTAAGCCCGCTACTATTGATAATTCCGAATCGACAACTGAACCTAAACAGTCAGATTCTACAGTAAAACCTCAACAATCTGAGGAGGAATCAACTGAAGCTGACACTTCTGATTCAAACCAGTCTTTGATAATAATAGCTACTGAAACCGAACAATTACAAACATTTATGGAAGCTTTAGAAGCTGCCCAATTGCAAGAGACTCTTGCCCAAGAAGGACCCTATACAATTTTTGCTCCTACCGATGCGGCGTTTAAACAGTTACCAAAAGGAATGTTTGAAAAATTACTTCAACCTAAAAATAAAGAAGTTCTCAAACAAGTTTTGATGTATCATATTGTTGGGAAAAAGCTGATGGTTAAGGACTTACAAACAGGAACAGTTGATGCCCTTGGCGGTGGATTAGCGATACAAGAAGGTGATTATGGCATAATTGTTAACAATGCCTCTATCATCAAAAAAGATCTTGAATCTAGTAATGGTGTCATCCACTTAGTTAATCGCGTCTTGCTACCCGAAAATATTACGACCAGTTTAGGAGAAGCATCACCAGAGGAAACCTCCCCAGAAGACACCCCATCAGAGACTAAATAGGTAATGAGAAGAGATTATTTGTTAATACAATATTAAGCTAATTAGTCTAGAATTTGTAGGTTTTCATACGGTTCTTTTTGGAGAGAATAAAGAAGGCTACAGCCTTTACTACAAACTGATTATTATCTTAATACTCACCTGAGATAACACTTGGCAAGTAGTTTCTAAAAGAAGCAAAGGTTAGTGGTGAGTTACCATCTCCCACTAATCATTGAATTGTTTGAACAAATTGTTGAAGAATAGTTAGAGCGGAGGGAGGAATTTCATGACCTCCACTAAATTCATGGTATTCAACGGTTGCACCTATAGAGATTAAGGCCTCTTTAGCTTGATGGGCAGCTTGAAGAGGAACCACCATATCTTGTATCCCATGAATGATAAGAATAGGGGATAAAGGGAATTTGGGGGCTTGAGGTTGAAAATGCAAATAACCACTTAAACTACAAATGCCAGCCAAGGGCAATTTTAAACCCAAATCAAGGGACATCGCTCCTCCTTGGGAAAAGCCACTCAGAATTGTTCGAGATAAGGGAACCCCCGTCTGATTTTCTAAGGATAATAACCAATCATGTAAAAGATTTTGACTGTCTGATAATCCCTGATAGTCTTGAGTTTCTAGGGCGTACCAAGCTCTTCCTCCAGGCACTTGAGGATGAGGAAAAGGTGCATTAGGAAAAATAAACTGATAGTCACTCAAAGACAACATCGAAGCTAATGGGGCTAAATCTTCAGCATTCGCTCCCCAACCATGCAACATAATCAAAAGATACTGGGGAACTTTATTATTCGGGGGCGAAATAGAAATAGGGTTTAAAGACACTAAGATGAACTCCTGGTCGAAAAGAGACTGTGAGACTGTCTATCTAATTATTGATCGTTGTTGACCCACAAAGGTAAACTGATGAGGGTGTTTCACAGACATTCTCAACAGGCAAGCAAAAAGGAGTTAGCCTTGGAACAGACATTTATAATGGTTAAACCCGATGGGGTACAGCGTGGCTTAGTTGGCGAAGTCATCAGTCGTTTGGAAGCTAAAGGGTTTACCCTTGTAGGACTCAAACTTGTGCAAGTCTCTAAGGAGTTAGCAGAAGAACATTATGATGTTCACAAAGAACGACCTTTTTTTAGCAGTTTAGTCCAATTTATCTGTTCCTCTCCCGTGGTGGCTATGGTGTGGCAGGGAGAAGGGGTAGTCGCTTCGGCTAGAACCCTGATTGGAGCAACTAATCCCCTAACGGCTTCACCAGGAACTATTCGCGGTGATTATGGTGTTAGTATTGGTCGGAACCTCATTCATGGTTCTGATGCTATTGAAACGGCTCAAAAAGAAATTGGTCTTTGGTTTAGTGATAAAGAATTAGCCAGTTGGGAACCCACCATGACCCCTTGGTTATATGAATAGGTGAAAAATTCACTCACCCTTGTTTTGATTTATTTACAATCAACCCTCTTGGTAGCCAAGGGGGTTCATTTTTTGGAGAAAGTAGCTATAAATTGAGAAAAACCTAAAAATTATGGCAAAATTTAGGATTTAGAATGCAGAATTTAGAAGGAACAACCTTGTTGTCGGTAAGTTTGAGAGATTCGAGTTGTTCTAACCTTAATGCGTAGTGCTATATAGGCTATTCCAGAGCAATAATTTTTCAACTCCATCAAAATTTTAAGAGCTTTTTGTTGAGAATGTTAGTTCGACGAAGATTTTGAGAAGTCTAGAGGTATGGTGTAAGTGTAAGCAAAATTAGGCATTTTATATTAAATTCTATTTAATCGTTTTATCGGTGAAATTACGGTTATCACTGCCCCAAACTACATAGTACAGTATGAAATATCATATGTGATGGGAGAGAAAAACCCCTATGACTGAAATCACTAAGGTTGACACAGAATCTACCAATCAAGATCAAGCAATATCAGTGTGGCAGCGACCAGTATTTGGAGAAAATAGTCTTGTACAAGACTTACTAGGAAAATTTCAGAAACTAGAAGTCTCTGAGAATTCTGTATCGTTGCATAATAAGCAATTGTTAGATATTCGAGTTTTTGCTAAAACAGCAGAAGCGATTGACAATGATAAGTTTGGTAACCAAGAATTTTTGTTGTTCGTTAAAATTAAATATATGCTACTCAAAGGAGTCAATGAATATGCTGGACTCTATGAGAGTATGACACTATTAAGAGTGGCGATTGAAGCTAAAGAAAGTTTCTTTGCGATCGCTCAAACTGAATTACGCTTTCGGGGATCAAAACAACAACAATTTTATCGTTTTGTTGAACAGTTATTGGTTGACCACGCCAATCATACGTCTTTTCGACAGAATATACAGGTGCAATTATCAGAGATGATTCCCCAAGTTAAAACTGAAGAGGGAAAAAAGGCTTTAAATTCCTATATAAAACATCTAGAAAAAGTTTCAGAACGGGAGCTAGGACTAAAGCTTCTTTCCTTATTTAAAAACTATCAATTAGCAGACTATTCAATCTTACAAGTCATTGCAGACATGATCCAAAGCCTCGATAAAAAAGATATTCGGGACTTCAAAAGTCTATTATCGCTGGTTATGGCTAACTATAATGTTTTCCAACAAATCAGAAAGATTATTGATCTTCCTGATTATCGTAACACCCCTGAAACCTATGCCCTGATGATTCAATATTTGGCACTTTCTCATAAACACGGACTTGTGTACCTCAAATTCGATAAATTAGTCAGAGTTCTTCGCAAATGGTTTAAACCCTATCAAGCTGCTATGGCAATTCGTCAAGAATATCCTCCCAAAGAGTATCACCAACCTAAAGAATTTACTGAACCCATTCCAGGGGTAGAAGTCTATGAAAAGTATAAAAAATGGCTCACGGATAAAAAATCAGGGATGACCTATATTGATTTTGGTGAATAAATTTTTCCCCCGAAATCTTGACATAAATAATTAACATCACAGATAATAGTAGATTGTATGTCTAATTTATCCCCGCTCGGATCAGGTTAGGACATCTTAAAAAAAAGCAGACGTAAATTAATAGGGATAATCTATATCTGCTACCTGTACGGCAACTGACAAAGGACAATTTAAGTATGAGTTACGCCATTATTGAAGCAGGCGGTCAACAGCTTCGTGTTGAACCAGGTCGTTTTTATGATCTCAACTATCTTGGAGTTGACCCCGATAGTTCTTATACCATTGACAAGGTTTTATTAGTCAACAATGAGGACGAAATAACCATAGGACAGCCCTTTATTGAAGGGGCAACCGTTGAAGGAACTATCCTAGAACATCGGCGAGGACGTAAAATTATTGTTTATAAGATGCGTCCTAAGAAAAAAACCCGTAAGAAACGAGGACATCGCCAAGAATTATCTCGCTTGATGATTAAGGCAATTAAAATTAATGGGAAGGTCATCGGAGAAAGTTCAGAAGATACGCCAGTGGCTGCAACAGAAGTTGTTACTCCCGAACCAGCAACCACCACAGAAGAAGAATAAACTTCTAAAATAGAAATAACGTGACATAAACGGAGAAAAAACAGAAATGGCTCACAAGAAGGGAACCGGTAGTACCCGAAATGGTCGTGATTCGAGGGCGCAGAGACTTGGGGTTAAACGATATGGTGGCGAAGTCGTTAGAGCGGGAAACATCCTAATTCGTCAACGGGGAACTAGGGTTTATCCTGGTAATAATGTTGGTCGTGGTAGTGATGATACGCTCTTTGCTTTAATTGACGGAATTGTTACCTTTGAACATAAAACCCGTAGTCAAAAAAAGGTCAGTGTTTACCCTGTAACTGCTGAATAAATGATTTTTGAGCAAAAACCCCAACTTAGCTTAGGTTATAGTTGGGGTTTTTGTACTTAGATTATTGGACAGTTAATTGTTGCAGGGTGGTCACAAATTCAGGATAGGAAACCGCCGCCGCTTCTGCACGATGAATAGTAGTTTGTCCCTTAGCCATCAAAGCAGCGATCGCTAAACTCATGGCAATACGATGATCGGTATAGCTATCTAATTCATCTCCTGTTAAGGGCGTTCCTCCCACAATTTCTAAGCCATCGGGTAATTCTGTAATTTTAGCTCCCATGCGATTTAATTGGGAGGCCATCACCGCCAGGCGATCGCTTTCTTTAACTCGCAATTCTGCTGCATCTTTAATAATGGTGGTTCCTCGAGCAAAAACTGCCGCTACCGCTAAAATAGGAACCTCATCAATTAAACGGGGAATTAACTCCCCTTCAATGGTGCAAGCTTTTAGAGAACTTGATTTGACTCGTATATCCGCCACCGGTTCTCCTGTCACTACCCGTTGATTTTCTAGGGTAATATCAGCCTCCATCATAGCCAATGCTTCTAAAATGCCGGTTCGGGTTGGGTTTACCCCTACGTTTTCAATCACCAATTCTGACCTCGGAACAATAGCCCCAGCAACTAACCAAAAGGCCGCAGAACTAATATCCCCAGGAACCACGACTTTTTGTCCCGTTAAGAGAGTTCCTCCGGTGATGGTGACACTATGAGTTGACGGATCAATGTCTAAGGTTGCTCCAAACGCCCGTAACATTCGTTCGCTATGATCCCTTGATAAAGCGGGTTCAGTGACTGTGGTTTTTCCTTCAGTCATCAGTCCCGCCAAGAGAATACAAGATTTAACTTGGGCTGATGCAATGGGGGAATGGTAGTGAATAGGGGTTAGATTTTGTCCTTGAATGGCCAGAGGGGCTAGAGAATTGTTCTTTCTTCCCCAAATTTGCGCCCCCATTTGTTGCAGAGGGTTAACCACACGGGACATAGGACGCGATCGCAAGGAATTATCCCCCGTCACACAAAAAAAGCGACCTGGATGGGAAGCCAATAACCCTAACATTAATCGCATGGTGGTTCCTGAATTTCCAGCATCGAGGACATCTAGGGGTTCTTTGAGGTTTCCTAGCCCCACTCCTTTAACGGTAATACTTTGATTATTGAGAGGAGAAATTTCTGCTCCCATCCCTCGAAAACAAGCGGCAGTGCTACGGGGATCTTCTCCTAATAGTAACCCCTCTATCGTTGTTTCTCCTTGCGCGATCGCCCCCAACATTAAGGCCCGATGGGAAATCGATTTATCCCCCGGAATTGTCAGGGTTCCCTGTAAGGCCAATTCTGAGGATGGAGGATCAATCATTAAATCTTGCTGATTACCAATAGAGTTGAGGGTGATTATAGAAGATTCCATAGGCTTTCAAGAAAAGGTGAAGGGCAACGCAGAGTTTAACGCAACTATCATCTTAGCCCTTTAAGGAAATAAACCCTATAGGTTTCACCGCTTCTTTCCCTTGGCTTGCATTATTGCCATTGACAATTAGGAACCTCCTTCAAGTTCCCTATTTCATCGTTTTTAGCCTAGTTTACCGAAAATTTTGATTTTATTGAAAAAATTCATTGAGTTTATCAACTAATTGATAAATACTTTTAACTAGGAAATCCATCCTCTCTATAATTCTTAACTGTTTTGCAAGAGATTCTTAGTTAACTCAAAAATATTATGAGGCATAAAGAAATTAAATTGCGCTTATAGTAAGGATTTAAGCCTAAGTCTGGTTGCTAGAGTATTCATTAGTAGCCAATTAATTAAAAATATTTTATTGATAATCTTTGCAATAAATAGCAAGAGTGGTTTAGAATAAGCTGACATAAATTTTTAATAACTGACAGCTATCAAGACAATGTCGATGACAAACTTTTTTACAGCAGGGGGCATAGTCGCTTGGCCGTTACTGGCCTTTTCTTTGTTAGGGGTTGCCCTAATTATCGAAAGGATTAGTTTTTGGTATCGCATCAAATCTCGTCAGCATCAAGTTATCACGTCGGTGTTAAGACTCTATCAAGGAGATGAATTAACAGGGGCGATCGCTAAACTTAAACAAAATGCTGATTTACCCGTGTGTCGTATTTTTTTAGACGTTTTGGGGTTACACGGTGCCACACCGACAGAATTTCGTTTAGCGTTGGAAACATCTACTCAAGCGGAATTACCCCTTTTTAAGCGATTTAATAATTTATTTCAGACAATTATTGCTGTTGCTCCTTTATTAGGTCTATTAGGGACAATTTTAGGCTTAATGCGCTCTTTTGCCTCTTTAGAAATTGGGAATGCTGCTGGAACGAATGCCACGGCAGTTACCGGAGGAATCTCAGAGGCCTTAACTTCTACGGTTATGGGGTTAGTTTTGGCGATCTTTACCCTCTTATTTGCTAACTCATTTCGTTCTTTGTATCTCAGAGAACTGGCTTTAATCCAAGAATATGGAGGTCAATTAGAACTTTTATACCGTCGTTTTCACGAAACAGGAGAAAAAACCTATGCGTCTTCCCGATGAAATGGAAACGGCAGCAGAAATTAATATTGTGCCAATGATTGACATTATTTTCTCAATTTTGGCTTTCGTTATTATTTCTACCCTGTTTTTGACCCGTTCTGAGGGTTTACCCATTAATTTGCCCTCCGCGAAAACAGCCGAACCACAACAAACCAAACAGATTAATGTGACTATTGAGCCTGATGGCGATATTTTTGTTGATCGTCAGCCCACAGAAGTTAATAACTTAAAAAGTTTAATAACTGGTTTAATTGGCGAAAATCAGCAAGGTTTAGTGATTATTAACGCCGACAAGCAAGTGGATCACGGTCGTGTTGTTACGGTTATGGATCTGGTTCGCCAAGTTCCAGAGGCCAAATTAGCGATCGCTGCTAAAAAGTCAAATTAACCTCCATTAAGTAAGTAGGCATAGTTAAACGTAAAACATAAAAGTTGGTAGTTGGGGCTTTAGCCCTCTTTAAATAAGGATTTTGAGCCTTAAAAGACTTACTACAAACTTGTACTTATTTTTGCCTATCTACTGATCTCTCGAAAGCTAAAAACCTTTAGGCTTTTGGGAGATTCTTGGAAATTTTTAGAAGCTTATTAAAAAATAAAATCAATAAATTAGGATTTTAAATTCGTTTGCTTATCAATAAACACTAGATAATTCCCAAAAAAAAGATTTAAAAAACTCTCTTATAGACTATTTTTGAGAGCTACTTTTCTAATGGAAAATAAATTTCAGTTTATTCTCAATTAATCTTACAAATTTACTTGACAAATATTATCAATATAATCTAGGTTATTTAATTAGTAAAAATTGTCAATAACTGATTAGAACTTAAGTCCTAATCTTGTGGTGTGAGAAACAATGAATTTAGATAGACAAAACTTAGTACCTGGATTATTAACTACTGCGATCGCAGTATGTATTGCGCCTTCAGTACAAGCACAAATCAGTATTACCAATATCCAAATCAACCCAACAGATAGAGGGATAGAGATCATCTTAGAAACTCCACCAGGAGTCGATCCCCCTATTTTTTCAGGAAGTTTCGGGACGACTTTTTTTGCTGAAATATCCAACGCCCAATTGAACTTGTTGACAGAGGGAGACTTTCTCCAAGAGAACCCCGCAGAAGGGATTGAAAGTATTAGGGTGACTCAACAACCGAATAACGTGGTTGAAATCACCGTTATTGGTAGCGAAACCGTACCAGTGGTAAATCTCAATCAAGAAGAGGGACGACTGGTATTGAGTTTAGATACCATCGAACAACCTCCAGACACTGAAACCGAACAAACCCCAACCGAAGAAACGACAGAAGGGGAGGATGACGAAGCGATCGAACTGGTAGTGACTGACGAAGCAGAGGGAAGTCGCTATTTTAACCCCAATGCACCTGGATCTGGTCGTACCGCCGTAGGAACTGATACACCCTTAAGGGATATTCCTTTTTCAGTTCAGACAGTTCCCGAAGAAGTGATACGAGATCAACAGGTGATCCGTCTTGATGATGCACTCAGGAATGTTAGTGGGGTACAACAAAACCAAGCCGATCCCAGGGGTCAACGGTTTCAAATACGGGGTTTTGACAGTTCTAGTATCGTACGAGATGGATTTCGGCAAACCTTTGGAAGAACTGGAAATAGCGGGTTTCAGGACTTAACTAATGTAGAAAGCGTGACTGTTTTAAAAGGTCCGGCCTCTATTTTGTACGGTGCATCAGAACCTGGGGGGGTGATTAACATTGTTACCAAACAACCTCAAGAAGAACCCTTTTATGAAGTACAATTTCAGGCTGGAAATCGAGGCTTTTTGAGTCCTACCATTGACTTCAATAGTCCTCTCAATGCTGATAAAACCTTACTCTATCGTATCAATTTTTCCTATCGCAACGAAGAGAGTTTCCGAGATTTTGATACTTATGTAGAGCGAAAATTTGTTGCTCCTAGTTTGACATGGAAACCGTTAGAAAATACAAAATTAACCCTCAATGTAGAGTATTCTGACGATGATCGCCCTGGTGATTTTGGGGTACTTGCCTTTGGCGATCGTGTAGTAGACACGCCTAATGCTCGTGTTTTTGGAGAACCTCAAGACTTTTTAAGAGCAGAAACCTTAAGGGTTGGCTATAAATTTGAACACGAATTCAGTGATAACTTTAAGTTTGAAAATGCCTTTACCTATTTACGTTACGATACAAAGTTTGTTACAGCTTTTGCTCTAAATGTTGATGAACCAACGACCACTCTGTTTCGAGGTTTTACCGAAGCCGATCAACCCAGTACCAACTACGAAATGCAAAGCAAATTAATCAGCAATTTTAATACTTGGTCAGTGAAACATAAAGTTTTATTGGGAGTGGATCTTAACCGCAGAGAACAATTAGGTAATTTAGTCAGAGCAGATTTCAATCCTCGTTCTTTGATTCCTCTCAATATTTTTGATCCGGTTTATGGACTGGTTCCTTTTCCCCCTGATTTTAATCAATTCCCTCGCATTAGTTCAAGTGATAATCAATGGGATCGACTGGGGATTTCTTTTCAAGATCAGATTGAATTTTTTGATAATCTTAAGGTGGTTGCAGGGTTTCGTTACGACAGTGTAGAACAAGAAATTGACAATTTTATCACTGGAACAGAAACAGTACAGTATGATGATGCTGTTTCTCCGAGGGTAGGGGTTGTTTATCAACCCATAGAAGAAGTATCTCTTTATGGTAGTTATGCGGAATCTTTCTTTCCTGGTTCGGGGTTAGTTGAAGACGGTCAATTTGCAGAACCGGAAACCTCTGAACAGTATGAAGTCGGTATTCGGGCGGAACTTTTTAACCAAAGACTGTCTTTTAATTTGGCTTATTTCGATATTACCAAAAATAATGTTTCCACCAGTAACCCTCTTTTTCCTAACTTTGTCCTTCCCATCGGTGAACAAAATAGTCGCGGTGTTGAATTGGATATTATTGGGGAAATTATTCCTGGTTTAAACGTTGTTTTTAACTATGCCAATATTACTGCAGAAATCACCGACGATACTGATGTTAGTCTCATCGGAAATCGTCTGTTTAATGTTCCTGAACACAGTGCGAATTTATGGTTAACTTATCGAATTCAAGACGGCTTTTTTGAGGGGTTAGGATTTGGTGGTGGTTTTAACTATGTTGATGATCGTTTCGGAGACAACGATAATACTTTTCGTCTCGAAGGTTATACCTTAGGGAATGCAGCTATCTTTTACGAAAGAGATAATTGGCGGTTAGCTTTGAATATCAGAAATGTTTTCGATAGAAACTATATTCAAGGAACTGATAACACCAGAGTTAGAGAAGTTTATCCAGGGGAACCGTTTACAGCTATTGGCTCTTTGTCCATTACATTTTAATTAGTTTTAAGTCGTAGGGGCTAATCATTGTTAGCCCCAAAAATAATGCAATGACTCATTCTAAATTCGTTTATGTTTACTTTAATTAAAACCATAAAATGGATATTTTTGACAACGATTACTGCTTTAGTGATTATTGCTTGTAGTCCTTCTAATCCTACCTCTCAACAGACGGCTAATCCTCCTTCTAATTCTACAGATTGCCGAATGATTGAACACCCTGGGGGTAACACTGAAATTTGTGGTCAACCTGAAAAAATTGTCGTTTTAGGACCTTATCCTTTAAATTTATTATTGTCTATAGATTATCAACCAGCAGCTTATGCTGATCCAGTCAGACTCAATTCAAAAGATATTTTTGATCAGCCTGCTCAACAAATTCCTTATCTCGGCACTCATATTACAACTCAACCGATCAATTTAGGCACATCATCAAATCCATCCCTAGAAAAATTAACTCAACTTAAACCAGATATTATTTTTGGGCAAATTGGAAATAAAGAGAACTACAACTTATTAACACAAATTGCTCCAACTATAATTATTGAGAATCGCCCAGGAAATCGCCAATGGGCGCAAACCCTTAGACAAATGGCAAAAGCCCTCGGAGATGAGGAAAGGGCAGAAAAAGTTATTTCAGCCAATCAACAATTAATAGACTCAGCCCGTCAAGATTTAGCTTCTATAGTGGAAAAACACCCTAAAATTTTAATCTTAGGAACCAATGACTTACAAGATAGAATGATTTTAATTAATTCTGACACTTATTTAGGTCAACTTATGGAAGAAATTGGCTTTAAAATAGTTTCTTTACCCTCTACAAAAGCCAATTTGCCAACTGTTCCCATTTCTATTGAAGCATTACCTCAACTTAATGAGGCTGATATTATTATGATTTTAGGATTCAACCTCAAAATTAGTGAAGAAGACGTTCAACAAGCTTCAGACAAAAAATCCCTTGAGTCTTTACTGGAAACAAATCAGCTAAAAGAAACAAAAAAAAGCTGGCAAGAAAATAAAATTGCTCAATCTCTTACTGCCAGTCAAGAGAAACAAGTCTATTTTACAAGTTATTATGCTTGGCATGGATTAGCTGGTCCTTATGGGACAAAATTAGTTCTGCAACAACTAAGAGACTTTTTACTAACTGATTCCTAACCAAAACTGAAAAAAATTATTAATCAATCAACCTTTATATCTACTGAAAAAATCAATTATGTTCACCTTTATTAAAGCCTTAAAGTTTACAATCATAGCAATTTTTACCTCCTTGGTAATTATTGCTTGTAGTTCTTCTGATACAACAGTTCAACAAACCCCTAATAACAATCAATCTAATAACGATTGTCGAACCATTGAACACGCTTTAGATACCACAGAAATTTGTGGTCAACCTGATAAAATTGTCGTCCTTAGTCCTCATCATCTCGACTTACTCTTATCTTTGGGTTATCAACCGGCAGCTTATGGTTTTCCCTTCGCCACGCCGGGAAGTCCTCAACCTGGAGATAAATTTGATAATCCCTCTCAACAAATTCCCTATTTAGGGGAACAAGTAACCACACAACCTGTTAATTTGGGTTTAGGGAGTAAACCCTCTTTAGAAAAATTAGCAGCCCTAAAACCGGACGTAATTTTTGGGGAAATAAGAAATCAAGAAAGTTATGATCTTCTCAAACAAATTGCCCCTACTTTTATTTGGAATGTTCGTACGGTTGGGGGACAATGGCAAGAAACCATCAAAGATATGGCCAACATTTTAGGGGATGAAGAAAGAGCAGAAAAAGCGATCGCTATTCATCAAAAAGCTATTGATTCGGCCCGTAAAGAGTTAGCTTCTGTAACGGAAAAATACCCGAAATTGTTGCTTTTAGGGATGAGTAATTTACAAGACCAAGTGCTTGTTATTCAACCAGATACTTATCTAGGAGAAGTAATGCAAGGTGTGGGTTTTGAGATGGTTTCTTTACCCTCTGTCGAGGCAAAAAGCCCGACTTTTCCCATTTCTATTGAAGCATTACCCCAATTAAATGAAGCCGATATTATTATCGTTTTGGGTTACAATCCAAACTCAGAAGAAACCATAGAAAGTTCATCAGAAAAGTCTCTTGATTCTTTTGTTCAAAATAGTCAGTCAAAATCGGCTCAAACAGCTTGGCAAAATAATAAAATTGCCAACTCTCTAAAAGCCAGTCAAAATGAACAAGTTTACTTTACAACTTATTATCTTTGGAATGGATTAAATGGACCGAATGGCACTCAATTGATTCTAGATGAATTACGAGAATTTTTACTATAATTATGGTCACTTTTTTTATAATTTGGTTGGGTCAACTGGCTTCTTTAGTGGGGTCAGAAATGACCAATTTTGCTGTCACCATTTGGGCTTGGGAAACCACAGGACAAGCAACCCCTTTATCTCTGCTTCTCTTCTTTTCTCAAACCCCTAAAATTGTGGCTGCTTTGTTTGCTGGTGTTATTGTTGACCGATTTGATCGCAAACAATTGTTACTCATTGGTGATGCTGTCGCAGGACTGTCTACTATTGTCATTTTATTACTTTTTTTGACTAATAATTTACAAATTTGGCACTTATATTTAACGGGTGCAATTAATGGATTATTTAGCCAAATTCAAACCCTAGCTTTTCTTCCATTAATCTCTTTAATGGTTCCTAAAAAACACTACACAAGAGCGAGTGCTATGAATGGGGTACAGCAAGGAATCGCTTATACAGTTGCTCCCATGTCAGCCGGATTTCTCTATGCTTATATTGGATTTTCAGGGGTTCTTGTTGCTGATTTAATGACGTTTACTATTGCCATTGGAACAATTATTTACGTTACAATTCCTCAAGGTTCTGCTCCTGTAAATAAAACTAAAAAACTTCCTAACTGGAAAACCTTTTCTCAAGAGTTAACTTTTGGTTTTCATTATTTAAGTCAAAGACCGAATTTACTCGCTATTCTTTGTGTTTTTTTGATTCATCTTTTTATTTTAAATACCAATACATCTATTGTAGCCCCGATGATTTTAGCAAGGAGTGGAACTCAAGAAGAAATCTTAGGAACGGTTATGATGACGTTTGGTATTGGCAATATGTTGAGTGCTGTTTTTATGACCATTTGGGGAGGCACAAAAAACCGTGTTAATAATCTCTTATTGGGACGAGGATTACAATTAGGTAGTTTAATGATGTTAGGGTTAGTTAACCATCACATTTTTTGGATTGTTTTTGCTTTTAGTGGTGGTTTTTTTGCTCTTTTCCCAGGTAGTTTTTATCAAAGTATTTGGTTATCTAAAGTAGAAACCTCTGTACAAGGAAAAGTATTTGCTACTCGATCTTTAATTAGTCAAATTGTGTTAACCTTAGCTTTAGTAATTAGTGGTCCAATGGCCGATTATATTTTTGAACCAGCTATGGAGAAAGGAAGCATTTTTGCTAACCTATTGGGTGGTATTTTTGGCACAGGAGAAGGTGCAGGAATGGCTTTACAATGTGCTTTATTCTCAGCCATTGGTGTGCTAGTTTGTTTATTGGGTTATCGTCTCCCTCTTTTACAAAATTTAGAGAAGAATTTACCTGATTATGATTATAATTCCTTTTAGCTGTATCAGTAGCAAAAGCACCAAAATTAACGGATCTTGGTGTATTAGCATAGCGTAATACATCCTACCATTATCTTAAGATTAACTTTATCAACAGTCTCTTAATATTATTAAGCCTGTATATTTTTAATCATTTCCTTACATTGTGAAACACGATATTGTTTAACTAAAGTTGATTTTTCTCCAGAACTTTTTACCGTTTCTATTTCTCCAGAAACCTCTACCGTTGCGTGATAAATATATTTAACTTTATTATCGGGTGGAATCGCTTCTAATGTCAGTTTTATCCATTCAACATCGTCTATATTATTATTAGGATATTGTTCTATAATTTGTTCAGATTTTTTGTAATCTAGCCAGGGCCAACCCCATTTCAGCCATAGTTCTCGTTCAACTATTTGACCAAATTTACTTAATCCCGTCCAACCTCGATAAAAAGAACGCAATTTGCTGACATTTCCTTCTCTATAAATCAAATCATCTAAAATTTCTGCTTCTAGATGTCCCCAAACTTGACCAATGGGAAAGTCAATTAAGGTAGGGGCAAACTGATGACCTCCAAAATGAGAACAACGCCAAACACGAAGATTATTATTATTAAGTGTATATTGTTTTGTCAGGCGATTATAAATAGGAAAACCAAAGCGAGAACAAGCTAAATCAACGTTTCCATGAGTACAAACCAATATATCTCGAATATTATTAGTTGCCTGTTTGTAAGCATCAAAGTGAGATAACTTATCAGGTTCTACAATTAAAGCTTTTATTAAAGAAATAATTTGTTTTTTAGGTGACAAAAATTCTTGTTTTGTGTAAGCAGCAAATGGTATTTTATTAGCACTTTCCTTTGCTTTTTCCCTATCATCCGCACGTTGATAATACAAAATGCGAGTTTGATGATCAACAGAATAGTGACGCTCAGGAGCAATTAAAACAGGTTGTATATTAATTCCTTTTTCTTGTTCGCATTGTTGAATTAAAGGGAAGATTTTTATGATCAATGGATCACTCATTAAATGATCTATAATCCAAGGCTGCGGCCATTCTATCACTAACCATCCATCACAGGTTTTTGCTGATCCAATGGGATCTACTCCATTCCTTTTAGAAACAACAGAACACAATTGAGAATCGGCTAAATCTTTAAGATTCATGGATTAATTATTCTTAACTAAATTTTCTAAAGTTATCGGGTGGACAATGCCCACCCAAATTATTAATTACGATTGAACAAATGCTAATGTGAGACTATCTTCAGCTAAAAAGTGATCGAGTTCTACGGCTCTTTCTTCAGTTTCTAATAGAATTTGTTCATAAAGGTAACGAGTAGCGCGATCGCCGATACTCTCTGCTTGAGCAGCTTGACGACGTAATACTGCGATCATAGACTGTTCTGCGGCTAAGTCATGGTTGATCATGTGACGAATAGAGAAAAGACCATCTGATTCGGGAGAAAAACAACACAATTGCGCTAATTTATCAAAACTAGCTGCAGGAATTCCACCAATTCCATTTAAGCGTTCTCCAAGTTCATGAACATGATTTTGTACCTCACCATAACTTTCTTCAAAAAAATCATGTAAGGGATAAAATTGTGATCCCTTCACCACAAAATGATGTTTTTGATATTGCAAATATAGTCCTTGAAAACTGGCTAAAGCAATATTTAATCCATCACCAATCGGAATCAGTAACTTTCGTTCTAATCCAATGGGGTTATCACTAATTTCTCCAAAGGAACGTAGTAGGGTTTGACTCATAAGTTTAGGGGGAAATAACAAGAAAAAACAACAGGTTTTGGAAAATATGAGAATTTATGGCCAGTTGTACCCATATTCTGTTTGCTTTGCTGGAAACCATAACTGACACAATAATTTGTCTTTTGCCATATCCACAGCAAATCACTTCTTGCTAAACTTTAGCATTTGAGTTCTTAGACTCTAAATAAAGTTAATTAATAATACCCTCAACTTTTCTAAAGGGGAATTACTGCCCATTATAATGGGCTTAATCTTTTTTTAAGGGGTAGGGGGACGATTATTTAAGATCAACTTGATTCAATGAAGGTTGGTAGTAAGCTATGCAAGAGCTTGAAAGTATTGCATTATCGATGCTCAAGTCCTTACTAGAAGTTTTTTAATAATTGTGTACAACATCTTGACATTAAGTTAATTATATTATTTCAGACACGCTGTTATTAAAAAGGACTAAAATCTTAAAATAAGTAGCTTTTTTTCAAAAATTTGATGAATAAACTGAGTTGAGCTTAGCTGTCGCTGCACTTCATCGGATGGCATTAAAGGCCATTTAATTAAAAATATTTTTTAATAAGCCTTGCATTTAATCAAAAATTAGATTAAATTCTATTGCATATCTTTATCAGTAATCTTAACGAGAAGCTGAGAGCTTGCTTGTGTTAATTAAGTGATGGAGACAGAATCAAAGACCAGAGATAACTTGGGCGAGGATTTTTTGCAACTATGAGTCTTTCTAATTTTTGTGTTGAACAGCGTCACCAAGAAAAAGAAACCCTCAAAAAAATAGTCCTTTATGGGCTAGGAGGTTCTGTTATTCTGCATTTTGGGCTAATTGTGGCTTTAAGCTTCTTACCTGAAACAGAACAAGTCACCGCAGAACCCATTGAACTGATTTTTGTTGAAGAACCCGAACCCGAACCCGAACCTAAACCCGAACCTGAACCCGAATTAGAAACAAAATTAACCCCCGAACCCGAATCCGAACCTAAACCCGAACCTAAAGAAATCCAAGAACTGGCACAATCATTACAAAGCTCTCAACTATCATCAAAGCCAGTTCAACAGCCCCTGCCTCCCATACCCAATCAACCCGAAGTCGCCCCAACTCCCCCTTCTCCCGTATCACAAAATACCGCAGCCCCCGAACCAGAACCAGCCCCCGAACCAGCCCCAACTATTCCTCAACCCTTAGCTAATTTACCTTCTACGCCCTTTCAACAACCTGTAGAACAAGAAATTCAACCAGAAGTAGAAACCCCCAAGCCGACTGAAACTATATCAGAACCCCTTGTTAGTCGCTCTGTTCCCGATCGCCCTACCGTAAGCTCTAATCCTCTAAGCAATACCTCTGAATCTATGACAGAATTAAGCGATCGCGTGCGCGGCAATCCATCATCGTCTTCTTCTCCAGAAAGTAGCAATGTCTCAGGAAACCCGTCTTCTCCTGGTTCTGTTACCGCCAATCGTTCTAAACCCTCTGGTAGCGGTACGACCACTCAAGCTCTCAACTCATCCTCTTCTGGAGGAGTGGGACAACTCAGACAAGGGTTAAGCGGTGGCAATAACAGTTCAGCCCCAGGTAGTAGCAGCAGTGGCAATAATCCTGCAAGCCCTGGCAGTGGTGGGGCATCTGCTGCTAATCGTGGAGTTCCCACAAAACCCCAAGGAAATTCATCAGGGGAAAGCACCTCCGGCTCAGGTTGTACTCCCCCAGGAAAACCCGATTTTCCTTCCTCTTTAGCTAATCAAGGCATTGAAGCGCGGCCTGTGGTCGAAGTAGTAACTAATGCTAGTGGCAGCGTCGTTAGTGCCAATATTAAGTCATCGAGTGGCTATCCAGCTTTGGATAAACTTGCTATCAATACTGCCAGAAATGTTCGCTGTCCTGCCGGTAACAGAAGAAGATTACAGTTAGCTATTAGTTTTGCTCAAGAGGGTAGTAATTTTGCAGAAGAAGCCAGACACAGACAAGAAGAATTAGAACGACAGCGACAAGAAAAAGAACGTAAAGCCGAACTTGAGAGACAACGTCAAGAAGAAGCTAAACGCCAAGCTGAACTTGAGCAACAACGCCAAGAAGAAGAAGCTAAACGCCAAGCTGAACTTGAGCAACAACGCCAAGAAGAAGAAGCTAAACGCCAAGCTGAACTTGAGCAACAACGCCAAGAAGAAGAAGCTAAACGCCAAGCTGAACTTGAACGACAACGCCAAGAAGAAGAAGCTAAACGCCAAGCTGAACTTGAGCAACAACGCCAAGAAGAAGAACCTAAACCAGAACCTTCGACTAATGAACTGTCACCCTTAGAAACCCTGCCTCAAGCAGAATAATCTTTAGAAAATCAATTGAATGTAGGAGATTGAATCATGAAAAAACAAACCTTTAGAAAAATTATTTTTGCCATTTTAACCACAGCCAGTTTTGAAGTTATTAGTCATTTTAATCATTTATTGATAGCCCAAGCAGCCGTTATAACCTTACCCGATGGTGGTCGTTGTGAAGGAGAAATAAAGGAAGGAAGTCTCAATGGTGAAGTTGTTTGTAACTATACCAATGGTGATAAATATGAAGGGAATTTCACTAATGGCAAAAAAGACGGACAAGGACAATATACCTTTGCTGATGGTGGCACTTATAAAGGAGAATTTAGTAACGGGAATATCAGTGGTCAAGGAATAAGAATATTTCCTAATGGAGATAAATATGAGGGAGAGTTTGTTGACGGGAAACCTCACGGTCAAGGAGTATATAGTTTAAGTGATGGGGCTAGTTATAAAGGGGAATTTATTGAAGGAAATCCTCAAGGAGAAGGAACCTTTATTTTTGCGAATGGAAATCAATGTTCTGGGGAAGTAAGTAACGGGAGTGTTAATGGACAAGGAAAGTGTCAGTATCAAAATGGAAATAGTTATGAAGGAGAATTAAAAGATGGTCAACCTCACGGAAAAGGAAAATATACTTTCGCTGAAGGGGGAAGTTATGAAGGGGAATTTCAAGACGGTAAATTTCATGGCCAAGGAATAAGAACTTACGATAATGGAAATAAGTATCAAGGGCAATTTAGTCAAGGAAAACCAAATGGAAAAGGAGAATTAGTCTTTGCCAATGGAAATCGTTATAAGGGAGAATTTCAAGACGGTAAATTCAATGGACAAGGGGTTTATGCTTTCGCCAACGGAAATCGTTATGAAGGGGGATTTCAAGACGGTAAATTCAATGGACAAGGGGTTTATGCTTTTGCCAATGGCGATCGCTGTGAGGGAGAATTTCAAGCAGGTCAATTAAACGGTAAAGGAATCTGTAAATATTCTGACGGCGATCAATATAAAGGACAATTTAAAAATGGAGAACAACATGGAGAAGGACTTTATATATTTGCTGATGGCACACAAGTAGAGGGAACTTGGGAAAATGGAAAAATGAAATAATAACTTGATAAATAATACAAGGTAACGTTTGTCGTCAAGGCTTTGGCTTTAATTAATAATCTATGAAAAAAAGACAGCGATCACAGAAGTTATTATTTTCTGGCTTAATTATTGGTTTCTGTTTATTAGTAATTTTTTTTGCCATTAATATTATAGTTGGTGTTGCTAATATCTCATTAAATGATATTTATCAATCCTTATTTAATTTTGATGGCTCAACAGAACATTTAATTATTCGGACAGTCAGATTACCGCGATCGCTAATTGCTTTATTTGTGGGAGCAGCCCTAGCAGTTTCAGGAAGCTTAATGCAAGGTATTACAGGCAATCCTTTGGCTTCTCCAAGTATTTTAGGAATTAATGCAGGGGCTTCTTTTGCTGTTGTTTTATCCACTTTTATAATGAGTAATAACTCATCAAATTTCCACACAGGATTTGCCTTTTTAGGAGCAGCCATTACTGCAATTGTCGTTTATAGCATTGCTTCACTAGGTAGGGGAGGGATAACCCCCTTAAACCTAACCCTTGCTGGAGCCGCATTAAGTGCTTTTATGGGTTCTTTAACCAGTGGTATTTTAATTGTTAATCAGCGAACTTTAAGCGAAATTCGTTTTTGGTTAGCTGGCTCATTAGGAGGTAGAGACACGGAACTATTTTTGCAAATTTTGCCCTATTTAATCTTGGGATTATTGTTAGCATTTACCCTAGGAAAACAGATTACAATTCTTAGTTTCGGGGATGATATTGCCCTAGGATTAGGACAAGAAACTATTTGGATAAAAGTTCTGGCTGCTGTTAGTGTTGTCTTATTAGCAGGAGCCAGTGTTTCCCTAGCCGGTCCTATTGGCTTTATTGGCTTAATTATTCCTCATATGATCCGCTTTTTAATCAGTGTTGATTATCGTTGGATTGTTCCCTACAGTGCTATTTTAGGGGCAATTTTATTGCTAATTACTGATACCATTGCGCGTGTCATTATTCAACCTCAAGAAATTCCTGTTGGCTTAATTATGCCACTAATAGGAAGTCCTTTTTTTATTTTTTTAATTCGTAAGAAAATCCAATAAACTTCATAAAAAAGCTCAATAATTATTAATCCAATGAATAATAGCTGGTTAACTTTTCGATTTTCCAAAGTTCCCTTATCATTTCGATTAGAGCGGAACGTTCCCATGGTTTTGGGAAGTTTATTGATATTAACTTTTATCGTCATTATTTTTAGTGTGTCTCAAGGAGAAAAGTTTATTGAGCCAGTTGATACTTTAAAAATACTTGTGGGATTAGATGTTAATAATTTAGAAGATGCTTTTATTATTAAGACTTTACGAATTCCTAGGACATTAGTTGCATGGTTAGTCGGTGTAGGATTAGCGATCGCAGGTACTATTATCCAAGCTATTACTCGAAATCCTTTAGCGGCTCCTGGTATTATTGGAGTCAATGCAGGAGCGGTATTAACATCTGTAATATTCTTAATTCTTTTCCCCTCTTTTTCTATAGTAATGCTTCCATTTACTGCCTTTTTAGGCGGGTTAATTGTATCTATTTTAATTTATTTATTAGCTTGGCAAAAAGGAACCTCCCCCATCCGTTTAATTTTGGTTGGAATAAGCTTTAACTTAATAGCAAGTTCCTTAACCAATTTGATGACAACATTTGGAGAAATCAATCGCGTTTCTCAGGCATTAGTCTGGTTAACCGGAAGTGTTTATGGACGTAGTTGGGAACATTGTCTGACTCTATTTCCCTGGATTTTAATGGGTAGTATCATCGCTTTTTTAATGGCTTCTGAGTTAAACACCCTACACTTAGGAGATGATATTGCTAAAGGGTTAGGAAGTCCTGTGGAATGGCAACGAGGAGCATTGTTATTAGTCTGTGTGGCGTTAGCGGGGGCTTCAGTCGCAACGGCAGGGGCGATCGGGTTTGTTGGTTTTATGACACCCCATTTAGCGCGTCGGTTGGTAGGTGTGTCTCATCAAGGATTATTGCCCACTGCTGCCATAATGGGTGGATTAATAGTGGTTTTGGCGGATTTATTGGGTCGATTATTATTTGCCCCCATTGAAATCCCTTGCGGCATTATTACTGCTATAATTGGCGCACCCTACTTTATTTATCTTCTTATTGTTAATCGTTAAAACTTTAAAAAATCTTGAAACTAAACTAAAATCATGAATTATAAATCTCTAATAAAAAGTCAATTAGAAGCCAACAAAATAACTATCGGTTATGATAATAAAAAAATTATTGTCGATCTTAATTTAGTTATTCCTCATCAAAAAATCACCATTCTTGTTGGCTCTAATGGCTGTGGAAAATCTACCTTATTAAAAGGACTTGCTAGAATCTTAAAACCACAGCAAGGAACAATTTATTTAGATGGCAAAGCAATTTCTAAATTACCAACCAAAGATGTAGCCAAACGATTAGGAATACTGCCACAAAATCCTAAATTTCCTGAAGGGTTAACGGTAAAAGATTTAGTAGCTCAAGGACGGTATCCTTATCAAAATTGGTTTCAGCAATGGTCAAAATATGATGAGGAGTTAGTGACAAAAGCATTAATTAATACAGACTTATTATCTTTAGCTGATCGTCCCTTAGACAGCCTCTCAGGAGGACAAAGACAACGCGCTTGGATAGGGATGTCTTTAGCTCAAGATACAGATATTTTATTATTAGATGAACCGACTACTTTTCTAGACTTAGCTCATCAAATTGAAATTTTAGACTTACTTTACGAACTCAATCGGAGTCGCAAGAAAACGTTAATAATGGTGTTACATGATCTTAACTTAGCCAGTCGTTATGCTGATTATTTAGTAGCAATGCGAGAAGGAAACATTTATGCTCAAGGTAAACCGGACGAGATCATGACAGAAACGATTATTCAAGAAGTATTCAACTTAGAATGTCACATTATCCGTGATCCCGTAACCCAAACACCCATGTGTATTCCTATTAAGAAAAAAAGTTAACTTTTAAATACCATATAACCACATAATTAAAATCGGGACAATAATAACCATTAATAAATTAAGGGGTGCGCCAACCCGAACAAAATCTAAAAATCGATAGCCCCCTGGACTATATACCATCGTATTTGTTTGATAGCCAATGGGGGTTGTAAAACTATTAGACGCAGCAAAAGTAACAGCAAACATAAAAGCATAGGGATTCAAATTTAGGGTTTGGGCAACTTGAACTGCCACAGGAAGCATTAGCACAACAGAAGCATTATTTGATAAAATTTCTGTAAGTATTGAGGTAATTAAAAAGAAGAATGTTAATACCCAATAGCCTGATAAATTGCCCCCTAAGTTAACTAAATTTTCGGCTAACCATTGAGTCGTTCCTGATTTATTCATAGCCGTTCCCAGGGGAAGTAATCCTGCTAGAAGAAAAATAACATCCCAGCGTACTGAACCATAAATTTCTCCAGGTTTTAAACAGCGAGTTATAATCATCATCAAAACCCCTAATAAGCTACTCACTAAAATAGGTAATATATTAGCAGCAGTTAAAGCAATTACGCCGATAATAATGGCTAACGCACTCCAAGCTTTATCTTGTCTGATTGTTTCTATATCTCGCTCTTCTAAAACTAACATTTCCCGTGTTGTTTGTAACCCAATAAAACTTTGTTTGGGTCCTTGAACTAATAATAAATCCCCGAACCTCAAAGGAACTTTACCTAACCTTTCTCGAACTAACTCTTGTCCTCGACGAATAGCTAAAACCGTTACGTTATAACGTTGTCGAAATCTTAAATCCTTTAAAGTAGAGCCAATTAAACGAGAGTTAGAAAGAATTAATATTTCGGCGGTTTTTTCTTGACCTGTATTAATTTCTTCTTCAATATTTTCTCCATTAAATTTAACATCAGCTAAAATTTCTATTCCTTTTTCATCTTTGATCTTTAGTAAGTCATCTTTATTTCCTCTCACCAACAAAATATCCCCAACCGAGATGATTTTGTCCGCTAAAGGTTGGGGAAAATGGGTATCATTATGAATAATTTCAAGCACATCTAAATCAAATTTACGCTGAATCCCACTTTGACGCAACGTTTGTCCGACTAAACTTGAACGGGGGGTTATAATCACTTCACTAACGTAATCTTTTAGTTCATAATCTTCTCCTAATGAGCCACTGGCGCGGGGTTTACGATTAGGTAAAAGTTGAGGGGCAATAATCACAAGATAACTTAAACCGATGAGAAAAGTTATTATTCCTAACTTGCTAAATTCAAATAACCCAAATTCTTTGTATCCTAATTGTTGAGAAAGTCCACTAGCTAAAACATTCGTTGATGTTCCAACCAAGGTTAGCATTCCCCCTAAAATTGTCGAATAAGATAAAGGAATTAGTAACTTAGATGAAGATATATTTTGCTTTTTACTCCACTCTTCAACCATGGGTAAAAACATAGCAACCACAGCCGTATTATTAATAATAGCCGTAATCGGACCGACAATAATCCCTATCACAAAAATTTGTTGATTAGGGGTTTTCCCTCCCCATTTCATTAGCCAATCTCGCATCAGCTGAAGTGCGCCCGTTCGAGTGATTCCAGCACTTAGAATAAACATCGCCATGACAGTAATAGTCGCCGAATTCCCAAAACCCGCAATACCCTCTTCGGGAGTGACTAATCCTGAAATCATCAAAATGACAGCGATAATAATGGCTGTTGTATCAGGGGGAAAACACTCAGCAATAAAAAGAATCAATGCCAGAACAACAATACTTAACGTAAAAACAATTTCCATAGTATTTAATGATTAAAAAGAGAGATTAATCAAAGATGCTAAAATTTTAGGGTTAATCAGTAGTTTTTGTCGAGAAATTACAAGGAATTCAGTCAATTGCACCATTTAATCATCTCTCTTGTGTTACCCATCATTGATTTTTAAGTCAAAGGTGTTGAGTTAGTCCTCAAATCTTTAAATTTTTTAGCAAGCTTTCTTATCATATAAGAAAAATAGGAAAAATCCGATCACTTTATAGTTGTTTCAGGAAAGGGAAAACAGGTGATTAACTTACCTGGGTTTGTGGGAGCTATAAGTCCTGCGCCATAGCAGATCTCAGATTAAAAGTGGTTTTCTTGATAAATGAGTTGTATTCCCTAGTTATTTGAATATTAGGTCAATCCTTAAAAAATAATGTGATGAACACGATTGATTAAGAATGAGACAATAAGATCGCTGAGTTAACTTTAATATTATTTACACAAAACTTGAATCGTGAAAATTTCAAAAAGACTACAATTTCTATCATTTCTAGCAATATTTTCTTCGGTGATAACCACAATTATTTCAAATCCAGCTTAAGCCATTTCTTTGCGATGGGATTTAGTTGATGTTAACTTGCAAGGAGGTGGTATGGTTAATGGTTCCTTCCTATACGACCAAGATACTAATCAGATTACTGATGTTAATATCAATACCCCTAGAGCAGAATATATAAAAAACACGGTTTTATCAAGTAATGAGCATGGAAATGTTCAAATCAAGTTCGAGGGTCCCTTTACTTTGACTTACCAGGGCTATAGCAGAAGGGGACTCAATTTATATTTAGAGTTAGAAGATACATTAGCTAACAAAAACGCTGGAGATGTAGTAAATTTACTAACTTACCTTGACCCCAATTATCGATGTTATTCTTATTATCACAGTGATAGTGGCAGCTGTGAGCTATATTACGATAACGATGATCCCTCTACAGGAGGGGATGATATCGCTATAGCCCAATTTCTCACAACAGGTAGTCTTCGGGCTGTACCAGAACCTCTCACTTTGTTAGGTGCTAGTGCAGCATTGGGTTTTGGTGCATTCTTTAAGCGTAAACTAAAGTAGTCAATCAACTATCGTGACTTGTTACAAAAAAGTTGGGTTTTCTAAATACCTCAAGCTTTTCTTATTTTGATGGGACTGTTGTCCCTTCTTTTATATTTTAAATTTTCAACCCTAAATTGATTAAATTAACACCATCATTTTAATTTACCCACTGATTTCTGACACTTTTCTTAAACTATTTGAGTTGAGTTCGGTTATTGTTAAAATAAGTTGCAAACAAAATTTTGATCAAGTTAGTCCTTGTTTGTGATATTCTGTATAAAAATAGGTGTTTTATCTGAAATCAAAGCCTAGAATTTATAAAAGTTTTGTGTTAATAGTTTAGTCTCAAAGATTATGAATGTAGATTTTGAGTGGATTAAATTAATAGTCCCAATTCTTGGAAGTATAGTAATTCTAATTATAATTCCTGGTATTGTCTATACTATTATCTCAATCGCAACTCTTAAAACAGATGTTGGCAATATTAAAGAAGCAATAAGAGAAGACAATATCAAGAATCTGAGGAAAGAGATAGAAGAAAAAGAGAAAAAGTTATTAACTGATCGTGAGCAATTTATAGACAAACTAAAGGAATCGTTACCCTCTAGTGATAATAAATTAATTATAGAAACAGGAATAGTAGAATTTCCCAACATCAAAGGACAAGAATGTGATATTTTTGGAGGAAACGATGGTGCAAAGAAAGTATCCTGGGATGATCCTATAAAATCTGAACCAATTACATTAGATGGCTTTAAAGAAATAAAAGGTGTTCATTTAAGCATTGTTCGTCTAGATGTAGAAAATAATATTAGAAACAAAATCACTAGAAACACACGTATTCATATTTGGTCTGAGGTTAAAGGAAATAGTTTTAAAATATGTGTCACAACCTGGTCTGATACCTATATTCATTCTCCACTCAAAATCTCATGGATTGCTTTTGGTGATAAAGAATAAAGACTAAGCTGAAATGAATGTTTATTAAACACTAATTTTTATCTTAATTAATGCTTCCTTTATAGTCTTCTCAAGGTTACTTATTTTCTCTCACCCATTGGCGTAAATTTTTCTCGGCTTCAATTTCATCTTCTTTTGCTTGTGACAAAAACTCGTATAATTTTGTTTTAGAAACAAAAGGAAACGTCGGACTAACATTTACTTCTTGATAGCCATTTTCTTGCAATTGATAAATTCTTAAAAATTGACCATCGTAACGCCAAAATTCAGGAATACCTAAACTCGCATACAAACTTAACTTATCGATATCAGTATGAGTAATATCAACTTCAACGACTAAATCAGGCGGTGGATCATTTTGCAAATCAACTGTTTTACCCGCAACTTTATCATGATTTTGAATATAATAAGCCTTATCAGGTTCTGCACCCCTATCTAAATCTTCTCTTGCTAAGGTTGTTGACCCCATCGTTTTGATTTTGCCACCAATTTCTGATACTAAAAAATAGATAAACCGCCCAATTAATTCACTAAAAAACTCATGTTCTTCTAACGGCATGGTAATCTCTAAAATTCCCCGATCATAAATTAACCGTGTCCCGCGATTTTCTCCCACTGCTTGTAAAATTTGTTGATACGCTGACCAATTGAGATGACGAAAAATTACCCGTTGTTCACCTATCTGATGGGATGGTTTGCTAGAAAAAGGAGCAATAATCATAACTTAAATTGAGCAATTTTTAGAGTATTACTTAATCAATTTTAGCAAACTCTCAAATATTTCATTGTTTAAACTTTGATGCTGAAAACCGTCACCATTCAGGTAGAATAGCCTCACTCCTGAAGTTTAGATAATATTAAGATTCCTAAAATTACTATGAGTATTCCCACTCCTCCCCAACCCCAACCTTTAACGCTTCCCCCCCGTCTTTTATTGGGCCCTGGCCCCTCCAATGCTAACCCCCGCGTCCTTGCAGCCATGAGTCTTCCTCCCATCGGTCATCTCGACCCCTTTTATCTGCAATTAATGGACGAAATACAAGTCCTATTGCGCTATGTATGGCAAACCAATAACCCCTTAACTATCTCTGTTAGCGGGACAGGAAGCGCAGGAATGGAAGCAACCTTAGCCAATGTGGTTGAACCTGGGGATAAGGTATTAGTCGGGGTGATGGGATATTTTGGCCATCGCTTAGTAGATATGGCTAGTCGCTACGGGGGAGAGGTTCACAAACTCACTAAACCTTGGGGACAAGTCTTTAGTTTAGACGAATTAAAACAGGGGTTAGAAACCCATCGTCCTGCGGTTTTAGCCTTAGTCAATGCAGAAACCTCTACCGGTGCGCGTCAACCCTTAGAAGGAGTGGGAGAATTATGTCGAGAATATGGTTGTTTATTATTAGTTGATACCGTAACCAGTTTGGGAGGAGTTCCCCTTTATTTAGACGAATGGGGGGTAGACTTAGCTTATAGTTGCAGTCAGAAAGGGTTAGGGTGTCCCCCTGGACTATCTCCGTTTACCATGAGTCCCCGCGCTTGGGAAAAATTACAAAATCGTAAAACCCCTGTGGCGAATTGGTATTTAGATATGAACTTATTGAGTCGCTATTGGGGAGAACCTCGAACCTATCACCATACCGCCCCCTGTAATATGAATTATGGGTTCCGCGAAGCATTAGGATTAATTGTAGAAGAAGGGTTAGAAGATTGTTGGCAACGACATCAAAAAAATGCAGAATTCTTGTGGGAAGGATTAGCAGAATTAGGGTTAGTTTGTCATGTAGAAAAAGAATTTCGTTTACCCACATTAACCACCGTTCGTATTCCTGAAGGGGTCGATGGAAAAGCTATTTCTCGTCAACTTTTAACTGACTATAATATTGAAATTGGTGGCGGTTTAGGAGAATTAGCCGGTCAAGTATGGCGTATTGGATTAATGGGTTATAATTCCCGTCCTGAAAATGTTTTATTGCTTTTACAAGCCCTTAAACAAGTATTAGGCTAAATTTTAGAAGGGTTTCGTTATGGGTAGGGTAGGTTAGATATGGGGTCAATTTTAAGAAGAAACTAATAAATTTTTATCCATGCCACAATCTACCCGATTATAAGGAGCTTTCAATTCTCTTTTTTCCAAATGTTACAGGGGTTCTCCATTTAATTTATTTTTGAAAAAGTCATTAAATAGTGACTCCTAAAAACGGTATAATAAAAGGTTGGGAATGCAAAAATAAAAAATACCCAATCACTTACTCAGGTTTTGATCTTTTGATTACGCCTCACACACCAATTTGGAGGATATAAGACTTTGGTAGCACAAATTGATTCTAATTCGACTTATGAAACCAAAACCCAGTCAATAGCACGGGAATTACTCGCCCAAACCCGTGAAAAACGTTCCCTCTGGGACAAACTAGGGGATCAAATGCGTCTCGATGATAAACTCATGGGATGGGCCATGGCTAACCCAGGGTTACGGGTACAATTATTCCATTTTATTGATACCTTACCAGCGTTACATAGCAAGGCTGAAATTGCCCATCATTTACAACAATATTTAGGGGTTGAATCCGTTGAATTACCCTCAGCATTAAAAAGTATTCTGAACTTTACAGATTATAATTCTCCCCCCGCACAATTAGCGGCTGCAACTGTTAGTAAATCAGTTGAAACATTGGCTTTTAAATATATTTCTGGAGAAACGATACAACAAGTTATTAAAGCGGTTGAACGACTTCGTAAGGAAAAAATGGCTTTTACCATTGATTTACTTGGAGAAGCTGTTATTACCGAAACTGAAGCCAAAGCCTACTTAGAAAAGTACCTTGACTTGATGGAACAATTGTCCCAAAAAAGTCAAAAATGGTCAACGGTTCCCCAAATAGATGAAGCAGACGGGGAAGCATTGCCAAAAGTTCAAGTTTCCGTTAAACTAACGGCATTTTACTCTCAATTTGATCCCATTGATCCCCAAGGAAGTAAAGAGAAAGTCTGCGATCGCATTCGTATTCTCTTACGTCGCGCTAAAGAATTAGGGGTGGCGGTTCATTTTGATATGGAACAATATATCTATAAAGACTTAACTTTGTCCATTCTCAAAGAATTATTATTAGAAGAGGAATTCCGAACTCGGACTGATATTGGGGTAACACTACAAGCCTATTTACGAGACTCGAAACAAGACTTAAAAGACTTAATTGAATGGGCAAAAAAACGGGAATATCCCATTACAATTAGATTAGTAAAAGGGGCTTATTGGGATCAAGAAACCATTAAAGCCAGTCAAAATCATTGGCCACAACCAGTGTTCAATGAAAAAGCAGCAACAGATGTAAATTTTGAGCAGATGACTCAATTATTATTGGAAAATCATCAATATTTATACGCTGCTATTGGGTCCCATAATGTTCGTTCCCAAGGAAAAGCGATCGCCATTGCAGAAAGTCTCAATGTCCCCCGTCGCGCCTTCGAGATGCAAGTTTTGTATGGAATGGGTGATCAACTGGCCAAAGCATTGGTAAAAAAAGGTTATCGGGTTCGAGTCTACGCCCCCTATGGGAACTTATTACCGGGGATGGCCTATCTCATTCGTCGTTTACTAGAAAATACAGCAAATAGTTCTTTCTTACGGCAAAATTTAGAAGAAAAACCCATAGACAACCTAATTGCCCCTCCTGAA
The DNA here is from genome assembly GCA_002110465.1 of unicellular cyanobacterium SU2. GTDB lineage: Bacteria > Cyanobacteriota > Cyanobacteriia > Cyanobacteriales > Microcystaceae > Rippkaea. Next base: position 93,954 of record NEED01000002.1, read on the forward strand.
ATTCAAGGAAATGATCACAGAATAGAACCAGGTAACGCTACGTTTGTCAATGCTCCTGACACTGATTATTCTAGGGAAGTATTACGCCAAAAAGCAGAACAAGCATTAGTCAAAGTCAAAAATTACCTTGGTAAAACCTATTTGCCTTTAATTAATGGTGAATATGAGCAAACTGATCTAATTATTGACTCAGTTAACCCGTCTAACTCCTCAGAAATTGTCGGACACATTGGTTTAATGTCTGTAACTCAAGCAGAAAAAGCCTTAAATGCAGCTAAGGAAGCCTTTCCTGGTTGGAAAAAGACTCCTGCTAGTGAAAGGGCTAAAATACTTCGTAAAGCGGCTGATTTAATGGAAGAACGCCGTCATGAACTCTCCGCCTGGGTATGTTTAGAAGTGGGTAAAGTCCTGCAACAAGCGGATGCAGAAGTCTCCGAAGCGATCGACTTTTGTCGTTATTACGCCGCAGAAATGGAACGGTTAGACGCAGGCCACATCTACGATGTCCCTGGAGAAACCAACCGCTATCATTATCAACCCAGAGGTATCGCCCTAGTGATCTCTCCCTGGAATTTCCCCATGGCTATTGCCACCGGAATGACTGTCGCCGCCTTAGTGACCGGAAACTGTACCTTACTGAAACCTGCGGAAACCTCTACCGTTATTGCTGCTAAAATCGTCGAAATTCTGGTAGAAGCGGGTATTCCTAAAGGAGTCATTCAATATGTCCCAGGAAAAGGATCGCAAGTGGGGGCTTACATGGTGAAGCATCCCGACGTACATTTGATCGCCTTTACTGGATCACGGGAAGTGGGTTGTCGCATCTATGCAGACGCGGCTATCTTGCAACCGAGACAAAAACATCTCAAGCGGGTTATTGCAGAGATGGGGGGTAAAAACGCCATTATCGTCGATGAAAGTGCCGATCTCGATCAAGCGGTAGCAGGGGCAGTATTTTCCGCTTTTGGCTATTCAGGTCAAAAATGTTCTGCGGCATCGCGGATCATCGTGTTAGACCCCGTTCACGATACATTTGTTGAACGGTTTGTTGAGGCAACGCGATCGCTCAATGTGGGGGCTGCTGATCAACCCTCAACGCAAGTCGGTCCTGTTATCGATGCAACCGCCCAGTCTCGTATTCGAGAATACATTGAGACAGGGAAACAACAGTCAACCTTGGCGTTAGAAATGGAGTCCCCCGACAACGGCTATTTTGTCGGTCCTACGGTCTTCAGTAATGTTTCTCCCACGGATACCATCGCCCAAGAGGAAATTTTTGGTCCGGTCGTAGCCATCATACGGGTGAAGGACTTTGATGAGGCGTTACAGGTGGCTAACGGAACAGACTATGCCTTAACAGGAGGTTTATATTCCCGTAGTCCCGAACATATTGAACGCGCCCAAAATGAGTTTGAAGTAGGGAATTTATACATTAACCGTACCATTACGGGGGCGATAGTTGCTCGTCAACCCTTTGGTGGTTTCAAGTTATCTGGGGTAGGTTCCAAAGCAGGAGGACCAGACTACTTACTACAATTCCTCGAACCCCGTCACATCAGCGAGAATATTCAGCGTCAAGGGTTTGCACCTATCGAAGGCAATGAGTAAATTATAAGTTAAATGTAAGGGCTTAATATTATTAGGCCCTTACTAACAAAGTTCTGAAGTTTTTTTAAATGTTGACAAGAAAGATTATGTCTTAAGATTGAATTACAATTTCCATCAATTATTGTTCCTTCTTCATAATGACTAACTGTAACTGTTTTATGAGATAAAAATAATTCATAGTTTTTTCCTTTAAGGAATTTATTATTGTCGTGATCTTGCCGTCCAAATTTAAAGAGAATATATTTAAGATCTTTTATAATTTCAACACAATAGTAATCAGCAATAATTTTGCTTACAAACTTAGTAACCTTTCCTTTCTCCAATCTTTCTAATAAATCCATAACTCTATGTTCATTGTCTTTAGCTTGCTGTTCTAATAGACTAAATAATAAAGAAGAATCATAAATATTGACTAACTTTAGGAGAAAATCATCAGGAGAGATAGCGACAACATTATGCTTAGCTAATATATCATTAGGGAAATCTTTAAGATTATGAGTGACGATTAAAATTACACGATGAAATCCAGCATCAAGCGTAATTTCTTGAGCTTCTATAGCTGCGGCTAAAACATGGCGATCTTTTGAATCATTTTCAAGGGTTGAAATTAGACTATCTGAGGGATACACTAAAGATTCTGGAAAAGCTTTTTGGATCGCATCTATTTTTTTTTTAGCTTTTTGATCGGCTACATTTGAATCTAAATTACGCTTTTTCTCAAAAATCTTTGTTAAATTTCTGGAAGTTTCTTCTAGTATTTTTGGAGAGGTATAAAACCTATACATATCTTGCTCAGCGGCTCTCTCTAAGAAGGGTATCACAGAGCGGCATCGGTATAAGCACACAAGCATCAAGAATGACAATAGGTTTTTCCACTGAAATCGTTAATCTTCATTGATGATTTGACTAATTGATTCATAGTCTAATTCATCCAATCCATCCTCGTAAATACTCGCTGAAAATTCACGAATAACTTGACGGCGTTCTGCATCTCTTTGTTCTTTATATGCCAGTACATCTTTGACTAATACCCTTCTACGATTTCCGACTTTAGTGAAAGGAATTTCATGATTTTCTAGAAGCTTTACAAAGTAAGGTCGTGAAACATTAAGAACATCTGCTGCTTGTTGAGTCGTCATATAAGTTTCATCAGGAACAACAGTAACAGAGTTGCCTTGTCGCAAAGCTGTTAGCATCTTCAACATAGTTTCATACTCATATTCCGATAGGGGAATTTGGTGTCCTTTGCCTAACAGAGAATAATCAGTATCTTTCGTAGATAAACCGCTATTCCCCCTTAGATCATTTCTGAGGGACTCTCTTGAATGTTTCAGTATACGAGTGGTAGACATGACAAATTCCTGTTGGTCAAACGATAATAAAAACTTTCCGTACCCTAATGGAACGGCTAATGATACAGGTTGAACTGGTTCGCTTAGATTAGTTAGTTAGATTAGTTAGATCGATGCTTTGTATATCTTTTATCCGAAATATTCGCAATATCTGAAATACAAAGTTTTATTTGTTAGTACATAAAAACTATATTTTAGGAAGTGAGCCAGCATCGGTATACTATCAAAAAGTTGTTTATACATTAAAATTAACCCTGTTGAATAATTAAAATAAGCAAGTTTTTGTTCTGTTATTTGCCACCTTAACCAAAAGATAAAATAACCATCAAGAGTTAAGATATAAAAAACCCTAATTATCCTGGAATAACCCATGAGTTTAACCCTATATTTTCTCCGTCATGGTGAAACGACTTACAGCCTTAAAGGTGGTTACTGTGGTACTTTAGATCCAGATTTGACCGATGAAGGAAAAAAAATGGCTGAAGCGTTTGCCCAAGCCTACCAATCTCTACCTTGGTCTGCTATTTATGTTAGCCCAATGAAACGGACTATCGCTACGGCTAAACCACTTTGTGACACAGTGGGAATGTCTATGAAAATAAAAGATGGACTAAAAGAGATGAATTTCGGACAGTGGGAAGATAAATCCCCAGAATGGGTTAAAGAAAATCATTTAGACGATTATATTAATTGGATGACTGAACCTGCTTGGAACCCTCCAACTGGAGGAGAAACGGCGGTAGAAGTAGCTAGTCGTGCCATGTTAGTCATCTCTGAAATTGAAGGCAAACATTTAGAGGGAAATGTCTTAGTTGTTTCTCATAAAACCACTATTCGGATTATTTTATGTAATTTATTAGGAATTGATTTAGGAAGATATCGCGATCGCATTGATATGTTAGCCGCCTCCGTAAGCCAGGTTAAATTTGGAATTCATGGACCTTTGTTACAACAATTAGGTGATCGCTCTTATTTAAGCCCTGAATTAGAGTCTAGAAAGGGGAATTAAGCTGGTTTTAAATTCACTAGAAAATCCTTAAACTAAAAAATAGTCAACCTTCACCCCTCTGATTAAGTTAAAATTTCTTGGACAATAGAATTCATAACTTGATGAGAGCCATTGGCTACCAAAAGACTCGGATAAATAGCCGTTTTTTGGAAAGGATGACGTAATATTTTACAACCATCTTTGGTATGAGAAAAACTCAACCCTAACAACTCATGGACAACCGCGACAATATCAAATGTTATTTCTCCTGAAGCAGAATTAATTGGCTTTCCATCTTGAGGATTTATAACCTCAACTAAGCATTTTTTTCGGCGACCAACTGCTTGGATTTTTTGACCTAATTTTAAGAATTCATCTTTTAATCGTGTTTTCTCATCTTGAATTTGCTGAGTAACTTGCTCCAAAGCAAACTGAGAGTGTAATAAAACAATGATAATAGTCCGAGGACACAATAACCACTCTGGTAATAATTTAGGGTAATTTCCTCTCAAAAACTGGGTTGGTGGTTGAATATAAATTTCAATGGGGATTTTTATTTTTTCCTGATAAGTCATAATAGGTAAACCCATTTTAACTAGCCAAAGAAATAAATTCTTCAAAGGTGATAAAACCATCTTTATTTAAGTCACATTTGTCAAAAGTTGATTGAACAGCTTTTGTGAGATCAACCTCAGCATTTTGTCCCCAAATAGTTTCTAATAGTTGTTTTAATTCTTCCTTGTCAATTTTTCCATTATGATCTTGATCCACTTCCTGAAAAAATTTTCTTAGATCTTCAATTTGGTTTTGGTTTAAGGGAATTTTCATGTTTTTATTAGCTCGAAGTTTTTTAAAATTTATATAAATAAGGGTTGCTTACGTATCTGTGTTAATTTAGTCTGGGAAGACTAACTTTTTTCTGAATAAGTAAGTAGGCATCATTAAAGGAAGAACATCAACGTTGGTAGTAGGGGCTTTAGCCTTTATACAACAATAATTTTAAGCTCTTTAGAGCTTACTACAAACTTATACTTTTTCTTATCTAAGGGCAAGCATAGATAATCCGCTATCAAAATTCCAAAATCATCGCAAGAAAACGCAATATAAATTAAAATTATTAGGAAGATTGTAATAAAAAGCAATATAACAAAAAGCCATGAAATCCACTGAAAACATACCTAAGGAATTCTCAGAGTCAGAGCCTCAGTTTGACCAAGAAAAGTCAAGAATAAGAATTGGATCTGCTCAGAAAAGCTTAAAAAAGCTTAAATTACTGAGATGGTTGGTCGCCATTGGAATTTTAGGTGGAGGGGTCGGTATCTGGCAAATATTGACTCCTTCCTCAGTGCCAACAGCCCAAACCATCAGCCAAAGCCCACCCCCTAGACCGGTTGAAACGACAAAATTAGCCCTGGGGACAAACAAGAGAGAGGTTAGACTATTAGGACAGATAGAAGCTGAAGGACAAGCCACCTTAAGTCCTCAAATTGACGGGACAGTTCAACAAATTTTAGTCAAAGAAGGCGATCGCGTCACCCCAGGAATGACCGTAGCCATCCTTGATGATGCAGACGCTAAAATTGCCCTAGCCCAAGCCAAAGCGAGATTAGTCCAAGAAAAAAGTAATTTAGCCAAATTACAAGTAGGAACTCGCCTGGAAATTATTGAGCAACGACAAGCCGAATTACAAGCAGCCCAAGCCAGAGAAAAAGAAGCACAAGAAAATCTTCAGAGTTTAATAGCCCTACAACCCGACTTAATTGCCCAACGTAGTGCCGAACTCGAAGCCGCCATCGCACGGGAAAAAGAAGCATTAGATAACCTCAGAAGAATTGAAGGGTTAAGTCTAGAAGGGGCTTTGTCAGAGAGGGCATTAGTTGAAGCTAGATCGGTTGCTGATACTGCCCGTAGTGAGCGATCGCGGGCTGAAGCTGCCCTAACAGCCCAAGAAACAGAAAGCCTTCAAGATATTGCTCAAGCCAGAACCCGTCTTGATAATGCCAAAAGCGATCGCCTGCGTATTACGGCGGTGTTAGCAGAAGCTAAAGCAGGTCCTAGACCAGAAGAAATTGAAGCCCAAAAAGGTGTCGTCAGTGCTACTCAAGCTGCTGTAGAACAAGCTGAATTAGCCATGAAACGCGCCAAAATTACAGCCACCTTTGGGGGAATTGTTCAATCACGGGAGGTTGATCCTGGAGACTATGTCGAAGTCAATGATCCGATATTAACGTTAGTCAGCGATCGCTCTTTGGATATCTTTTTAGAAATTCCTGAAACCCTAAGCGGACAAGTGAGTAGAGGAATGACGGTCAATTTATTTGCCCGCGCCCTACCTAATTGGCAAAAAACAACAGAAATTACCGCAGTTATTCCCACAGCTAATACTGCTTCTCGCCGACAATTAGTTAGAGTAACCTTAGATAATCCTCCCCAAGAATTATTACCAGGCATGGCAATTCAAGCAGATTTAATGATGCCAATAACGGATACTAATACCTTTACTGTACCGCGAGATGCTTTAACCCGACGGGGAGATAAATGGTTATTATTTACCGTTGATAATAATCAAGCCCAACAAGTAGAAGTAGAAATGGTTGGGGATTTTGGTAAAGAAGTTTTGATTACTAATCCTTTGTTAGAAAAAGGTCAATCCATTGTTATTAAAGGAGGAGATGGACTTCAAGATCAAACGACTGTAAAAGTTGTGAATAGTGTAATTGATAGTTAATAGTTAATAGTTGATAGTTAATAGTTGATAGTTGATAGTTAATTAATTTAGTCTGATCCAAAACACGAACAAATTTAGATTATGCTTGATAGTCAACCGAATCTGAAAAATAGCAATTCTATCATCCTAAGAAATCAAGATATTATTGCTGCTTACACTCTACTCCGAATTGTGGTCGGTATTAATTACTTTAATCATGGAGCAACCAGAATTTTTAATATTCCTGGTTTCATTGATTCAATGGTAACAACCATGCAAGAATCTTGGATTCCTGAATTTTTAGTCAGAATTAACGCAGGGTTAGTTCCACCAGTAGAATTAATTGTTGGTGTATTAATTACCATTGGTTTTTTGACACGGGGAGCTTTAATTGCTTGTTTTATTCTGATGATTATCCTGATGTATGGTATCACGATTATCCAAAACTGGAGCGGGGCAAGTAGCCAACTTATTTATAATATTGTTCTGTTTATTTTATTGGCTGGACTCAACTTTAATCGAATTTCTGTAGATTATTGGTTGAAAAGTAAACGCGATCGCAATTCTAAATTAAGTAGCGGTTAAAAAATAAAAAAAAGGATAATTTCATTTTTAATGAAAACTAGATAGCCAAAAATAAACTAAGGTTTGTAATCTTCTCTTGAGAAAAAGAAAGTTTTGCCCCATACAGGCTAAAGCCCTGACTACAAACTTTTTCATTTTAGCTTTAATTACACCTAACTTACTAGCAGCTAAAAAAAGAAACAGTTAATTACTAACAAGAAATAACCAAGGAATCAAGAAATGAGTTTAATAAAAACAGCCGTTCGTTGGCGACATGGAACAGGGGTTTTATTTGCATTACTAGCCCTATTTGGAACCTTAGCCTTATTTCAATTACCCCTAGAACTACAACCAGGAGGCGATCGCCCTGAAATTAGTATTACCACACCTTATCTTGGCGCAAGTCCCGCAGAAGTAGAAGATCTCGTTACCCGTCCCATCGAAGAAAGGCTAGAAGAAGTCCCAGGCATTCAGGAAATTACCAGTACCAGCAGCGCAGGGACGAGTCAAATTAATGTTGAGTTTGACTGGGATAGAGATATTGATCGCAGTTTAATTGATGTTCTTAATAAATTGCAGCAAGTAGAAGCTTTACCAAACGAAGCCGATGAATCTAACGTAGAAGTCGTAAGCGGTAGCAGCAGCCCCATGATGTGGGTGATTTTAATTCCTAAAGAAGGTTTTACCCCCGACGACTATCACTATCGGGACTTAGTTGATGATGTAGTGGTTCCTCGCTTACGTCAGGTTCAAGGAGTAGGACAGTTTTTAATTTCTGGGGGAAGAGAAAGGGAAGTTGAGGTGATTGTTGATCCCAAAGCGTTAGCCGATCGCAACCTTACCATCGGGGATGTAGTGAATAGCCTGCGTAGCAATAACCGAGATATTCGAGGAGGTCCCTTAGTGTTGGGACGGCGAGAGTATCGGGTAAGAACCTTAAGCAGAATTAATGATGTTCAACAATTAGAAGGGTTCGTCTTGCGTCGAGATGACTCAGGAACAGTATATCTAGGAGATGTCGCCCAAGCCCGTTTTGGTCGTGCCATTCAAGACCGCGCTTTAGTCCGTAACGATGAACCTGCCGTCGGAATTGGAATTATCAGGCAAGTTGGGGGCAATGTTCCTCAAATTTCTGCCGGAATTCGAGAAGGGTTAGCAGAACTCGAAACTCGATTTGATCGCGAAGGAGAAGGAATTACCTTTGATATTACTTACGATGAAAATGACTATATTAATGATTCTATTTCCTTTGTCCAGGGAAATCTAATTATCGGGGCAGTGTTAGCGGCTTTAATCCTACTGCTATTCCTCGGTTCGTTAAGGACGGTGGGTGTTATTGCTATTGCTATTCCAACCACATTAATCACCGTTTTTATCGTTTTCTTTTTGTTAGGTCGTACCCTCAATGTTATTAGTTTAGCGGGGTTAGCTTTTGCGGTAGGGATGGTAGTCGATAACGCCATCGTGGTGTTAGAAAACATTTTCACCCATATGCAACAGGGAAAAACCCCCATGAAAGCGGCGATCGACGGAACCCAGGAAGTCGGGGGGGCGATGTTGGCTTCTACCTTAACCACCGTGGCGGTTTTTGCACCGATTATTTTAGTAACCGGAGAAGCAGGTCAATTATTCTTCGATATTGGGGTAGCCCTTTCTGCTTCTGTTTTATTCTCCCTTTTTGCTGCATTAACCTTGGTTCCCATGTTAGCGGGATTGTTTTTGAAACGAACCGAAGCCGAACAAATGTTAGCAGAGGTGAACTATCAAGGAGGAAGTTGGTTAGAACGCAAAGTTGCTCAAACTTCTCGGACTTTCCGCATAGGACAAGGAAAATTAGAGGGTTTTCTGCTTAAAACTGTCAGGTGGTCTTTGGGACGGGGTAGGGTTAAACGTCGTTTACTTATTTTAGCCATTCCTTTGGCCTTAATCTTTATCAGTGTTCAACTGTTACCCCCGGCGGACTATTTACCCGAAGGAAACCGCAACCTGATTTTATGGTTAGCCGAACCGTTCCCAGGAACCAGTATTCCTGAAGCCATTGAATTATCAGACGCACCCAGAAAATTTGTGAGGGAACAACCAGAAGTAATGCGAACGCTTTATGTTCATCGTCCTGGAAGACGGTTAATTGCTGCCTTTGTTCACCCCGATCAAGCCACCGGAAATAACCTTGATGGGTTAGTTAACCGACTCCGTAGCAAAAGTCTTGAATTTCCTGGTTATCGCTTTCTTGTCCCCATCAGAATTTCTATTTTTAAAGACCCTGGAAAAGAATTTGAAGTTCAAATTATTGGAGAAAATCTAGATCAACTTAATGACGTTCAACAACAAATTTCCCAAAAGATGAAGCAACTACCAGGCATCCAAAATGTGCGGTCTGATTTTGTGACAGGTGCGCCAGAATTACAGGTTATTCCTAACCGTGTTCGTTTAGCAGAAGCCGGGTTATCAGAATCAGAAATTGGGGCAATGGTACAGAGTGCTTTAGGTGGTTTACGAGCATCAGAATTTGTCGATGGCAAACGAGAATTAAATGTTAGTGTTGAACTTAAAGATACTTTTGTAGAAACCCCTGAACAACTCCGCCAACTGGCAATTTATAACGGAAGAGGTCAAATATTACAATTAACAGATGTGGCTGAAGTGGTTGAAACAACCGGCGCAAATGCCATCAATCATGTAGACTTGGAACGGTCAATTACTTTAAAAGCAAATGTTGCTAGGGAAGCTCCTTTAGGGGCATTAATTAACCAAACTGAACAACAAATTTTAGAGCCTTTAAGGGATAGTTTACCCCCTGGTGTTCGGTTAGAATTAGGGGGTTCTGCCGATGTTTTAGGGGAAACGTTGTTTCAGTTAGGAGCAACTTTTCTACTTTCTTTAGTGATTACTTATTTGTTGTTGGTTGCTTTATATCGCTCCTTTGTTTATCCTTTATTAATTATGGCAACCGTTCCTATGGGAATGACCGGAGCTTTATTAAGTTTAGTCCTTGCTAATATGATTCCTGGTGTCGTGGTTCCTTTGGATATGATTACGGGTTTAGGATTTGTTATTCTGACCGGAGTTGTCGTTAATAATGCAATTCTTTTAGTCGATCGCGCCTTACAACTTCAAGGAGAAGGAATGGACTATGATGCCTCTTTATATTACGCTGTGAGCGATCGCCTCCGTCCCATTTTCATGTCTGCCGGAACCAGTGTTTTAGGGATGTTACCTTTAGCCATTATTCCAGGGAAAGGGGCTGAACTTTATCAAGGCTTAGGAATTGCGTTAACCGGTGGTTTGGTGCTATCAACTTTCCTAACTCCCACCGTTATTCCTGCTTTAATGGGATTATTAGAAGATGTTAAATATGGCCAAAGTCCTAAACAACAAGTAGATAAATTTCAAAAATCTCTTGATTTTGAACAAGAGAAAATCGATAAACCAAAGATTAATCAATAAAATACTGGAGACAAGCTTAGGAACAGGGGGGTAGGGGATAAGGTGTCAGGAAAAATTCCCCATTCCCGATTTCCCATTGCCCATTCCCGACCCTTTACTGATCAGTGACACTTTGATTCATTCTTTCCCAACGAGGGTTTTCATCCTGTACTGCTTCTCGTAAATTTTCCCAACGAAGACCTACGGGTTCAGGAGTATTGGGAACCTTAATGGGGGACGCATGACTTTTTAAAACATTAATCGCCCGTTCATATTGAGGGTCAGCATGAGTTCCCATCAAGTTAGGATCATTTCTGAGTTGTATTTGCTGCTCCATGCTTAAATCGAGATAAACATCAGGGTTAATTCCCTTATGATTAATATCCGTGCCACTAGGAGGATAATAACGGGCAATAGTTACCGCTAATCCAGAGCCATCGGAAAGTGAATGAACTGACTGTACTGTTCCTTTCCCGTAAGTGTTGGTTCCCACCACCGTTGCTCGTCCATGTTCTTTCAAAGCTCCTGCTAGAATTTCACTAGCACTAGCTGACCTTTCATTGACTAAAATCACCAGAGGTAGATCGGTGAGTGCGGTTCCGTTAGCTGAAAAATGGCGATCGCCTCCACGACGATCAATTGTTTTGACAATTTCTCCTTTTTTCAACCAAAGACGAGCAATATCTACACTAGCGAAGAGTAATCCCCCTGGATTTCCCCGTAGATCTAGCACATAACCCGATACTTTCTGTTCACCTAAATCTTGTATGGCCTTTCTCATTTGCTCAGCCGCATGGGAGCTAAATTCATCGAGGCGAATGTAACCCACCCGAAGTTTATCTTCTTGTTTTAGGGTATAGTCTACTGACGCAATTTCAATCTGTGCGCGAGTCAAGGTTACTTGAAACACCCCTTTATCCTTACGGGATAGCTGGAGACTCACCTGGGTTCCTAATTCTCCTTTAATTTCATCTCTGGCTTGTTCAAGACTCATTAACGCCGTTGGTTTACCGTTGATGCGAATAATGCGATCGCCCCGTTTAAGGCCTGCTTTCGCCGCCGGAGAACTTCTCACCGCTTCAACGACGTACAATTGGCTAGTGCGCTTGTCTAACGTTAACCTAACGCCTACCCCTGATAACTCTCCAGATGTTTGACTGGTGAGGGTAGCAAAATCATCAGGCGTCAGAAAACGGGTGTAAGGATCACCTAAATCCTTCAAGGTTTTTTGAATTGCTTTGTAGGCCTGTTTATGATTAGCATAATCTTGACTGAGTAATTCTTGCCGTTTTTCTAGCCAATCAGCCCGATCAAAATCATAATCAACAAACTCATTATTAACAATTTGCCACATCTCATCGATAACTGCTTTAGGGTTATTTTCTAAAACGTCTATCTCTGATTTAGGAGAACTCAACACAGGTGTGATCATCGATTGGAGAGTTACTGCGGCTATTGCTCCCCCCCAAATACAAAGTTGCTCAAACCAAATGGATTTTATCGAACTATTCATGGATATTTTGTCTGGATTAATCAATAATGACGATATAAAATAGTTTTGAGTGACTTAACAGAAGCAGGGCTTAGACCCAACCTTTTTTTCACCTCAGTGGCTTTCGTTTAATAACTACCATCAGATAATCAAGGCTCAGCAATGATGATCATGGCTGTTCTTGTGTCTACTGTAAGTCAGACTCGAAAAAATCGAGTAATATTTTTTGATGAATTTGGCCAATGGGGTGGAATTCCTCCGTTTTCGGACAATAGCATTGCCCTTGTCGAATCGTATCAAGAGGCACTAGAGCTAAATCTGCTCCTTCTTGCAGCACTAATTGCTCCATCTTAACAGTTAAAGGAGTGTAATAAAGATAGCGGATAATGTTTGATTCATGATCAATCCGAAACTCAGTCGGGTTAGCCACTTGATAGTTAATTTCTTCAAGTAGCTCTCGCTTGAGTGCTTGTTCTGGGGTTTCATCTAGCTCTAAATGGCCGCCAAATAAACCCCAATGATTAGGATAGGCAATCGTGGGAATATTATCGCGTAATTGGAGTAAAAAACTATCTCCTTGATAAATAATCGCCAAAGCAACCTTTACTGGGGAAGTCAGTTCCATAGTGACCACAATTTACTTAGTGAGATTTAACTTTATTTTGAGTTACTTTTATGAGGCAGTAAGAGGTCATTAATATCCAAATCCGGTTTAGGTTTAGATTGGGTTTCAGTTTGGGGAGAAGACACCGGTTGTGCCTGCTGATTGGGGGGTTGAGGTTGAGTGTCAAGTTGTTCTACTTCTACAATATACAACTCTCCTAAATCTTGGTCACCAATGGAAATTGACTGATATTCCACCTGTCCTTTAATAGTGATAGCATCTCCTGGTTTGGGGAGGGTTCCATTGGTCAGAACCCAAACTGTCCCCGTCTCGTCTTGGAGTTGATAAGAACCATTATCCATAAAAGGCGCACTATCAACTACGGTTCCTTGGAGATAAATCCCGTCCTCGGTTTGAGTGTCTTGATCTGGTTGCTGATACTGGCTTAGTTGATTGATAGGTGTTACTGGTGTTTGAGCTAATCCAAGGGAATTGATTCGATTACAACCGAGAATTCCCCCTAGAAGTAGGAACAAAAGTCCACCATGGCAAATTCTAATGTTTAAAACTTTCATGATGAGTGGGAGCAGCTTCGCTTAACTGAGATATGTTAACTAATAGGACACCTTAAAATTTTTCCTAGTTCCAAATTCATCAACCATTGTCGATGTCTTCTTCAACTTGTTCTGTCTTAAATGGTAAAGCCTTAGCCCAAAAAATTCAGGGTGAACTTAAAGAATCGATTCAACAACTACAACCTAAGATTGGCCGTCCCCCAGGATTAGCCGTTTTAATGGTAGGAGATGACCCCGCTAGTGCTGTTTATGTTCGCAATAAAGAGCGGGCTTGCGCTAAAGTCGGAATTGCGTCTTTTGGTCATCATTTTCCTGCGAATACTTCTCAAGACGAATTAGAAACCGTTATTCAACAACTCAATCTTGATCCGCGAGTGGATGGGATTTTGGTCCAGTTGCCCTTACCTGCTCATTTAGACGCGGTAGGGTTGTTATTAACCATTGACCCTGAAAAAGATGCGGACGGTCTCCATCCAATGAATTTGGGGCGGTTAGTACGCGGGGAACCAGGGTTACGCAGTTGTACCCCTGCCGGCGTAATGGGCCTGTTAGAAGAATATCAGCTTGACATAGCTGGTAAACAAGCGGTGGTAGTCGGACGAAGTATTTTAGTTGGAAAACCGTTAGGGTTGATGTTACTTGAAAAAAACGCCACAGTAACTATGGCCCATTCTCGCACCCAAGATTTAGCAAGTGTGACCCGTCAAGGGGATATTTTGGTGGCTGCGGTGGGTAAACCGGAATTTATTACCGCAGAGATGGTTAAACCTGGGGCGATCGTCATCGATGTGGGAATTAATCGTGTTGTTCGACCTGATGGAACTTCCCAACTGGTGGGGGATGTAGATTTTAACTCTGTGGCTAATCTAGCTCAATATATTACGCCAGTTCCTGGGGGAATCGGTCCAATGACTGTGGCAATGTTATTAAGTAATACCGTATTAAGTTACCGTCAACGGGAGACAAAATGAGCGAATTTTCCCAAACTTATACTTGTGAGTTACCCCACGGAAAAACCTGGCGGGTTTCGGTAATTCCTGAACGAGACAATGTAGATTTTGATTTAGTCATTGAAGATCCTGGGGGTAATCTTATTGCCCAAGATGATAGTCCTAATGCTGATGCTTATTGTACCTTTACGAGTTTGGTTAGTGGGACTTATCTATTAAAGGTGACATCGGTTAAAGGAAGTTGTAAATTTGCTATTGATGTTACCCCCGTAACCATTCTTTTTTCTCGTAATTATTACCGTCATTTAGATAGTGGTTTGACGTGGAAAGTTGCGGTAATTCCAACGGCTAAGAATGTAGATTTTAATCTTTATATTGAAGATCCTAATGGGAAAGCAATCATTCAAGATAGTAGTCCCGATCCCTCAGCAACTTGTTTGTTTACTAGCACCATTGAAGGTAACTATTGTTTTCGGGTTGAATCTCTTAAAGGAATGAGCGATTTTGATTTTCAAATTGAGGGATTAATTGAATAATTGAATTCAATACTTTTTTGGCACAGGGTTTTTTTAGCAGATCTTTATGGAGAAATGCTATCAGTTAATTATTACTAGGTAATAAGCCTTTTGGTAAAACGCGATCGCAGACAAATAATGTACCGCCTCCAACACAAAAAGGAATGGTTAATAAATTCACTAAAGGAATACTAATTAACAACAAACAAACTAAAGCAAATCCCGCACTTCCTGGTAAACTTTTTCCAATAATTCCTAATTTTTGACGAAACTTTAACCGTCGTCTTTCTAAGGTTGCATCAAAAAAATCAAGACAAATGATAGTCGCGGTTAACGTAACTCCTCCGATAGTAGATAACAGAGTTCCTACAACAGGAATAAAATTAAGTAAAAATAACGGCAATGCCATCACAATTATTAACCCTAACTTTTTAAATTCAAAAAGTATTGCTCGCCAAATATCCCTAATAATACCAACGTCTACTATATCGACTGTTCCTGTCCGCAACTTCTCCAATTTTTCTGAAAGTTGTCCATACCAAGGCGCACCTAAAATTCCTCCAAATTGAACCAAAAGAAATCCTGTTAAAATCAATAAAATAATTCCCAACAAAAATCTTAGAATAAAAATAATTCCAATCAATATATAATCTAACCCTTCTAACCAGCCAGGAAGATTAGCTAAAACTGCATCTAAACGAGTAATTAAATTCTCCATAATGGCTTGACTAATTTGCCAACCAAAAAATAATAAGCCTAGATAGAGAACAATGCCTAAAACAATATTAACGAGAATAGGAACAATAATATAAGATAAAAGACGAGGATGGGACTTAAAAATTCCTAATAACCGAAACGGATAAGTTGCCCCTGAAAAAAAGCCAAATCCACTAAAGATGGTTTTCATATAATAAAACAAGTGAGTTTTTTTTAGAAGGATAATGATTAGTCATAGTTTCTATGTCCACGATAATAATATCAAAAAAAAGAGAATGATCCTAGAACCATTCCCTACACCCTATCTAAATATTGACGATTTCTTTACTGAGTTGGTAACACACCTACCTTAACGCTTAAATTGAGGGGTTTTCCATTCCTTTCAATTTGTAGCGGTAAACTTTCTCCCACGGCAGTTTTTTCCACAGCTTGTTGAACTTCCCCAGGATTATTAAGAAGTTTTCTATCAACCCCTTGGAGAATATCTCCTGCTTTGATTCCTGCTTGTTCTGCGGGAGAATTAGGCATTACTTTAACAATTAATACCCCTTGATCTGTGGTTAAATTTAATCCTTGACTTTCTTCTAATTTCTTTTTAATTTCAGGGGTTATTTCCACCATTTGAATTCCTAAAAATGGGTGTTCTACTTTACCATTAGCAATTAATTGTTCAGCAATTTTTTCGGCTCTATTAATCGGAATAGCAAAGCCAATTCCTTGAGCATTTTGAATGATAGCGGTATTCATGCCGATGACTTGCCCATTAGCATTAAGTAAAGGACCTCCAGAATTGCCAGGGTTAATTGCCGCATCCGTTTGAATAAATTCAACCCGTTTATCTCCGACTCCAACTTGGGAACTTAACCGTCCTGTTGCACTAATAATTCCTGTGGTAACTGTATTATCTAATCCTAAAGGATTACCAATAGCGATCGCCCATTCTCCTACCTGAAGATCATCAGAATTTCCCTGTTTAACAGTGGGTAAATTATTGGCTTCAATTTTAATAACACCCACATCTGTTAAGGGATCAGTTCCTAACACTTTTCCTTCAAATGTACGACCATCTTTTAAGGTGACAGTTACCTCTTTTGTTCCAGCAACAACATGGGCATTAGTAAGAATTTGTCCATCCTTACTTAATATAAATCCCGATCCTGTTCCCCGTTGAATTTGTTCCTGGGGAATTTCAGGAATTTGGGAACCAAAAAAGCGGCGGAAAAAGGGATCATTAAACATTGGAGGAACCTCCGTGCTAACAGTCCGAGAGGCATCAATTCGCACCACAGCCGGTCCTACTTTATTAACAACATCCGTGACAAAATTTCCAGTGGTGGGGGCAAATGCTAATTCTTCTGGTGAATCAATAATCTGAGATTGTTTGAGAGATTCACTGGTTTCCGCTAACAGTTGAGACTGGCTAAAGGTATAAGCTCCCCCAATGCCTACTCCTACCCCGAATAAGAGCAAAGAAACGTAGGTTAAGGGAGTTTTCCAAATAGAGGATTGAGAGTTGCTAGATTGAGAATAATTGAGATTTAGTGTATTGTTTTTCATTGTGAATTTGATGCTTAATAACTTTTAGATTGCAAAAAATAGAGTAGGGCAAGTCAGCTCTGTGTGAGGAGTTATTAAGGAAAATGGCTTGAGCTGACATTATCAATATAGAGTGGGGATATGACGTGATTGTGTCGTCTCTATGACATTTCCGTGTCAATTTGAGCAATTCTTTGATCTTTAGACTCTGAAAATTGAACTACACCCACAGAGAATGAACTCTCGTCAGACTCAAGATGAGAATTTGATGTATAGTGCTAGAAGTAACTGTCTTAGCAAAAATTTTAGAAATTTAATATCTCTCATTTCTATTTTTATCAATTACTAAATCCCTCACTAATTTTTAATAATGGTATACTTGTCAATAATATAAATAAGTCACTTCTAAAATTTTGAACACCTTATCTTTTTAGCTAGAGCTAATTTCAAAACTTTATTGTACCATTAACGATATTGAATCTAAAATCATGAATGCTGAAGAATTTTTACGGAGATATTTAGCTGGAGAAAGAGATTTTTCTGGTGCTAATTTACAAGGAATTAACTTAGAGGGTTCTCGTCCTATTAGAATTCCTCCTGTAAGTCCTCCCAATACTTTAGATAATAATGAAAACCCACCTATAAGAAGACGAAGAAAACGGGGAAGTACCAATCAGGCAACTCAAGTCATTAAACTCTCAAGAAACGAAAGATATGAGTTAAAAAATCTGAATTTAGCAGGTGCTAATTTACAAGGTGCTCATTTAGCTTGGATTGATTTAGCAAATGCTAACTTAACGGAAGCTAATCTTAAAAATACAACCTTGAGATATGTTAATCTGAATCATGCTAATCTAGCTCAAGCTGTTTTAAGTAATTCTTCTTTATATTCGTGTGATTTACAAAAAGTAAACTGTCGAGATTCTATCATAAATGATTGTCATTTAGAAAATGTAAACTTAACAAAAACCATTTTCAAGAATGCTAATTTAGCAAAAACAAAAATTCAACGTTGCACCTTATACAACACTAATTTTGAACAGAGTAATCTGCAAGAAAGTTTATTATTATGGGGGGACAAAAGTCAGCAACTCAATTTCAATAATGCTGATTGCCAATTGATGAGAATTGAACAGGAGATAGCTGATACAACATTTATCAATTCCAATTTAAAAGAAGCTATTTTTTATTATTCCTCTTCATCAAAACTGACTAGAATTAATTTTACTAATGCTAATTTAGAAAAAGTTATTTTTCAAGGTAATAATCGCAGTCTTACTTTAGAAGATATTGATTTTACAAACGCTAATCTAAAAGACATTAAAATCAATGGAGTTATCTTTAATCAAATAATATTTGATGGAGCTAATTTGAAAGAAATTAACTACCAAAATTGTTTATTCAATAAATTATCTTTTGATGATGCTAGTCAACTCAATGAAACTTGGCAAATTGTTAAAGATTTATTAGAAGAGAGGAACAAAAATAAAGACTTAAAAGGGATTAATTTAAACGGACTTGACTTGTCAGGAGTTAATCTTGATAATGTTAATTTAAGTAAGGCTAAATTAGGAGAAACTAATTTAAGTAATGCTAGTTTAGTTAATGCTAATTTAGAAGGTGCAAACTGTCGGAAAGTTAATTTTGAAAAGGCTAATTTAAGCAAGGTTGATTTTAGCCATAATAACTTAATAGAAGCTAATTTTAAAGATGCAACTCTTGATCAAGCAAGTTTTGAAATTTGTCCCGGATTGTCTCAAGTTAACTTTGAAAATGCTAGTTTAATCCAAGTTCAATTTAAAGGATATCAGAAAGTTAAAGGAAGTTTCTACCAAGTAAATTTACAAAATGCCGATTTAACAGAAGCAGTTTTTGATGATATTTCGATGAAGGATATTGATTTAAGAGGTGCTAATTTAACAGATGTTACGTTTAAAAGAATTAATTTTGCTGAAGTAATGATCGACGAAAATACCAAAATTGATAGTAAATGGCGTAACATTTGGCGATTTTATCATAATCAATTAGACACCAAAGACTTAAGTAATCTAGACTTAACTTTTACTGATTTAGCTAATTTAGATCTAAGTAACGTTAATTTAAGTAATTCTGATTTACAACAAGCAAATCTAAGTGATTCCAATTTAGAGAATGCTAATCTTGAAAGAACCAATCTACTCAATGCTCAATTAAAAAGAGCAAAATTAAGAGGGGCAAAAATTAATAATAAAACAAGATTTAGTGCTAGAGATTTAAAAAGATGGAACGCAGAGAATATCAGCAATGAAACTATTGAAAGCTTAGAAGATTTGAAAAATTATTTTTTACAAAATGCTCAATTACCAGGAGTTAATTTAGAAGGAAAAGATTTAAGTAATGCCAATTTAGAAAATGCTAACCTTAACGGTGCGAATCTTAGAAATGCTAACTTAGAAAATGCTAATTTATTAGGGACTAATCTAGAAAATGCTAACTTAGAAAATGCCAACATTAAAAGAGGTAAATTAGAAGCTACTAATTTCATTAATGCTAATTTAATTAATGCTAATTTAAGTCAGGTTTCATGCCAATATGAAACGAACTTTAGTAATGCCAATTTGACACAAGTCAACTTTAGTAATAGCAATCTCAGTCATGTTGTAATGTGCCACACTAATCTGAAAAAAGCTGATTTTACTAATGCCTATATTGGTTATGATGTAGATGCAGGAGTGGGTTTTGAATGTGAGGATGATTTAAGTCAATGTATTGAATCAGATTTTACCCAAGCTAACTTTACCAATGCCACATTTCAAGGAGTAGTTTTTAATCATTCTGATTTTACTGACGCTAATTTTAAAAATACTAAATTTCTTGAATATATTAATTTAGAAGGGGCTAATTTAACTAATTGCAATTTTAATGAATGTAATTTCAATCTTGAAAGTTTTGAATATTTTGATTATCTTAATTTAAAAAATGCAAATTTAAGTAATTGCAATTTATCTAACTTTGAATTTCCTCAAGAGTCAATCTTAATTAATATTATCATTAATAAAAACACCATTATCACTGAGAAATGGCGTATAGTGGATGAAATTGTTAATAAAAACCGTCGAGAAAATTTAGCGAATAAAGACTTATCTGGTGTTTATTTAAAAGATATTGATTTGAGTCATACTAACTTGAGAGGAATTAATTTTTCTAATGCCGAGTTATATAATATTAATTTTTCTGGTACGGATTTGACGGGTGCTAAGCTAGTTAACATCAGAATTGATGCAAAACGAATACAAATACCTGAGACAAAACTATATACAATTAAATCATCAACAAACTTTAGTAATGCTAATTTAACCAATGCTGATTTATCCGGTACTAGCTTATCTGGTGTTAACTTACAAGGGGCTAATCTTACGGGTGCTAACTTAACTCATACTAAATTTTCTTATACTAATTTACAAGGGGCGAATTTAAGCAATACAGACTTAAAAGATGCTGACTTAACCGATGCTTTTTTAAAAGACGTACAATTAGAAAATAATTCATCTTTGTCTATTTCAGAAATTATTAGAGAAAATATCAAAAAAATCATTCAAAAAATAAAAAAACAAAACTCTCAATCATCATTCAAACAATTAATTAATAAATTAGAATCAGTTGGTTATAATCCTAAAAGTGATTTAGTGGGATTTGATTTAAGTGGGATGAACTTTTCCGATTTAGATTTGTCAGGATATAATTTACAAGACACTATTCTTAGTCAAGTTAAATTTAGTAATGTTAATCTCAGTCAAACGAATTTTACTAATGCTAATTTAGCTAAAGTCAACATATCTGATTGCTATCTTAATGAAACAAACTTTACTAATGCGAATCTAAGTCATGCTTGGTTACTTTATTCTAAAAATTATGATCAACCTTTAACCAAAACGAATTTTACTAAAACTAATTTAACTAATTGTAAATTTCAATGGGTTGAATTTGATCAATGTAATTTTCATCAAGCTAATTGTACAAAAACTATTTTTTCTGAGATCAAATCAATGGATAATTGTGATTTTAGTTATGCTAATCTAAAACAAGCAACATTGCAACTGGTTAGCTTAAAAAAATGTAATTTTTCCCATGCTAACTTACAAGGAACAAATTTGCACAATCAAGTGAATATTACTGATGTTAAATTGACAGGAATTGTTTTTGATAAAAAGACTAATTTTTCTCCCCAATGGAAAGAGCTTTTGAATCCCAAAAATTCAAATAATAATTAGGAATTAGTATCGTGTCAAAATTTAACTGTGTCAAGGGGGTTCAACTCCCGTATAATCGACTACAGAGCTAACGCCAGGAAACACGGAGCAAAGATGCGGATTTTATTTGTTGCGGCAGAAGTCGCCCCCCTCGCAAAAGCCGGAGGTATGGGGGATGTGGTCGGTGCTTTACCGAAAGTTTTACATAAATTGGGATACGATGTACGGGTTTTTATGCCCTATTATGGCTTCCTGGCTGATAAATTAGAAATTCCCCCCACTCCAATCTGGCAAGGGTTTGCCATGTTTCAAGATTTTGCTGTTTATGAAACCACCCTCCCTGACAGTGATGTTCCCCTCTATTTGTTCGGCCATCCTGTTTTTACTCCTCGTCGTATCTATCAAGGAGAGGATGAATTTTGGCGATTTACTCTCTTTGCCAATGGAGCGGCTGAATTTGCTTGGAATTACTGGAAACCGAATATAATCCATTGTCATGACTGGCATACGGCCATGATTCCTGTTTGGATGCACCAATCTCCTGATATTAATACGGTATTTACCATTCATAATCTCGCTTATCAAGGTCCTTGGCGTGGCTATTTAGAACAAGTCACATGGTGTCCTTGGTATATGCAAGGAGATAATGTTATGGCTTCAGCGTTGCAATTTGCTGGACGAGTAACGACCGTTTCTCCCACTTATGCCCAACAAATTCAAACAACAGAATATGGCGAAAAGTTAGAAGGTTTGCTTTCCTACATTCATGAAAATATGGTGGGAATTCTTAACGGGATTGATATGGAAAGTTATAATCCTGCTACTGATAAATTCCTTCATCAAACCTTTACCAAAGATACCTTAGAAAAACGGGCGGCTAATAAAATTGGTCTACAAGAAGAAACAGGATTAGAAGTTAATAAAAGTGCTTTGTTAATGGGAATGGTCACTCGTCTAGTCGAACAAAAAGGGATTGACCTCATTATGCAAATTTTGGATCGCTTTATGGCCTATACCGATGCTCAATTAGTCATTGTAGGAACTGGCGATCGCTATTACGAAACCCAATTATGGCAATTGGCTTCCCGTTTCCGAGGTCGGATGTCGGTGCAACTGCTTTATAATGATGCCCTTTCTAGACGAATCTATGCCGGTTCAGATGTATTCTTGATGCCCTCTCGTTTTGAACCTTGTGGCATCAGTCAATTGTTAGCCATGCGTTACGGTTGTGTTCCCATTGTTCGCCGCACAGGAGGGCTAGTGGATACGGTATCCTTTTATGATCCTGTTAATCAAGCAGGAACCGGATACTGCTTTGACCGCTATGAACCCTTAGACCTTTTAACCTGTATGATACGAGCGTGGGAAGGTTTCCGCTTTAAACAAGACTGGCACAAACTTCAACAACGATGTATGTCCCAAAACTTTAGTTGGTATAATTCGGCGGCTGAATATATCAAAGTTTATAAATCGGTTCTTGGAGAAGGGGATCAATTGAGTGAAGAGGAACAGGACAAACTCAACTTTTTACGTCAATCTACCACTTAAAATTTAACGGCAAAAAATCAACTCTCAACAATAGAACTAAGCATGAAGGTTAGGATTTACGATAAGGTTGTTCATTCTACATTCTGCTAGATCTAGATGAGAATTTGTAAATGTTGAATCAGTTGGGACGCTTGGACTACTCCTTCAATGCGCTCGACTGGCTTACCTTTTTTGAATAAAACTAAAGTAGGGAGAGCTTGAATTCCATATTGAGAGGCTATCCCTGGATATTTATCGCTATCAATTTTGATAATTTGTAGACGACCTCTCAGATGAGTTCCTACCTGTTCTAAGATGGGACTCATCATCTGACAAGGGCCACACCAAGTTGCATAGAAATCGACTAATACAGGAACATTAGAACTAGCTAGTAGCTCTTGAAAACTAGAAAATTGTTTCTTAATCACCATAACTTTTCTTAATTACCACCCCTGTTGGGGGAAACCTATGAGGGAATTTAAACCCAGTCCATTTAACGGATTATCATAGAAGAATTCTTCATAATTTTCTTAATTCTTTACAGTCTATTAACTTTCAATCCCTGATCAATCATAGGTAAGGGATGCAGTCAATCCCTAATATTGTGAATTTATGTTAATATACACAACGTGAACCCATAAAAACAAAATAGATGAACAAGTTAGGATAAGTCCCTTCTTATGCCAATTTATTCAAAATTAAGGTAAAAAACCCCTCACAGGAGAATCTCCTTGCGTAAATTTATTGAGTAAGTACACCCTAATTTGACCATCAGTCATTGACTTGGCGGTGGTAACTTTGCTGTTAACCCTAAAGTTTAAGATGAAGAACAAAGACTCTTTACAAAACCTGAAAAAAGCGTTTGTATTAGAGATAAATTCCAAAAGTATTGCACGAGTAAATCTCTTTAGTCACACTGATCAGCAAAAGCCAGACAACTGAGACAATTTAATCAAACCAATATGTCAAATAGGAAACCTATAATGACAGAGGTAGCGTCAAATGATAAGCTTTAAGCCAAATGTATGCTGGAGATCAAAAAACTCTAGCGATAATATAAGGAGGCACCATCTATTCTAACTTGAATCTTGCCTTAGCCAGACAAATCTCAGCGAGTATTTGTTAAAAGTTTAGCAAGTTAACAACCACAATAAACATCAACTAACAAAGACTAAATTATGAAATCATCTCTCGTTATCTTATACCACCGCGAACCCTATGATGAAGTCGTAGAAAATGGAAAGATTCACTACCGACCTAAGAAAAGTCCTAACGGGATTGTACCAACCCTAAAAAGCTTTTTTGCTGATGTTAGTCAAGGAACGTGGATTGCTTGGAAACAAGTCAATGAGGAACAAAAGAAGGATTTCACTGAACGGGTGACCGTAGAAGATGAAGGGAACTACAATGTTTACCGTATCCCCCTCAGTGCCGATCAAGTTAAGCATTTTTATCATATCACGTCCAAAGAAGCGTTTTGGCCAATTCTGCACTCTTTCCCTTACCATTTCACCAGTGAATCATCTGACTGGGAAAACTTCAAAGAAATTAACCGCCTCTTTGCCGAAGCCGCCTGTGAAGAAGCAGCCGATGATGCTTTAATTTGGGTTCATGACTATAACCTCTGGTTAGCTCCCTATTATATCCGCCAGAAAATGCCCAATGCTCGCATCGCTTTCTTCCACCATACCCCCTTCCCTTCGGTAGATATCTTTAATATTCTACCCTGGCGTGAGGCTATTGTAGATAGTTTACTGTGCTGTGATGTGGTCGGGTTCCACATCCCTCGCTACTCAGAAAACTTTGTCAACGTGGCTCGTAGTTTACGACCAGTGGAAATTGTTAAGACAGAAAAAGTGGCTGGACACATGACCTCGGTGGGAATTGCTCTAGCTGAACCTGACCGAACCACAAAGCTCTTGTATAAAGGTCAAATTGTCAATATTGATGCCTTTCCAGTAGGAACTAATCCCAAAAATATCCTAGAGGTTCTAGCTAAACCAAAAACCCAAACCAGACTTGAGCAAATTAAAGAGGAACTCCACGGACGTAAGCTGCTAGTTGCCGCAGGTCGGGTAGACTACGTTAAGGGAAATAGCGAAAAATTAGAAGCCTTTGGCCGTTTATTAGAACGTCGTCCCGATCTTCATGGCAAGATTAACTTTGTCATGACTTGTGTTCAACCAGCCAGTGGAATGCGGGTATATGAAACGGCTCAAAAGCAAATTGAGCAACTGGTTGGGAATATTAATGGACAGTATGCCAAATTTAATTGGACTCCCATTCGGTTATTTACCCAACCCCTGTCTTTAGAAGAACTCTTCTGCTACTATCGCGCTGCCGATGTCTGCTGGACAACCCCGCTACGGGATGGATTAAACCTGGTTGCTAAAGAATATATTGTCGCTCACGAAGGCCAAGACGGCGTGTTAATTCTCTCAGAGTTTGTTGGGGCTGCTATTGAACTTCCGCAAGCCATTTTAACTAATCCCTATTCGATTGATCGGATGGATGAAGCAATAGAACAAGCCTTAGCCATGACCCCTGAAGAACAAAAAGAACGGATGGCTAAAATGTATGAAACCGTAACCACCTACGATGTCAGCTATTGGGCTGATCGCCTCTTCAAGTTCTTTAAGGACATGAAACACGAAACTGTATCAGACAAAGAACCTGTTTTAAGTTAAGGCTAAGGAGGGAAAGGCAACCCAGTTCAATCTGGGGAGTCTTTTATCTGTTTCAAAAGCTTAAAAAACCCCTTTAGTCTCTATTGGAAAGTAACCCTGCTCCTGGTAACTGTAAAAACAAGAAATAATGATCGTGCGAGATTTCAACAATATTCAACAAACAACCTACGACCTGATCGTCATCGGTGGCGGTGTGAATGGTGCTGGCGTGGCGCGAGATGCTGCTTTACGAGGATTAAAAACGATTCTCATTGAAAAAGGGGATTTTGCCTGTGGAACCTCTAGCTGGTCAACTCGTTTGATTCATGGCGGGTTACGTTACCTCGAATACTTTGAATTTCCCCTAGTGCGCGAGTCCCTCAGAGAGCGAGAAATTCTCCTTCGCACAGCCCCCCATTTGGTTAGACCGTTACTCTTAACCATTCCTATCTACCGCGATCGTTCCCGTCCCTATTGGAAAATTTGGGCAGGAATGGTACTTTACGATATTTTGAGTGCCGACAAAACCCTCCCTGCTCATCGGATGTTACCCCCTGCTCAATTTCAACAACTTTTCCCTTCTATTGATCCTGATGGGTTAGCAGGAGGAGCGCAATATTATGATGGTCAAGTAACCTATGCAGAAAGATTGTGTTTAGAAAATATTCTCTCAGCGAAAGCGGCTGGGGCAACGGTTCTCAGTTACGTTAAAGTAACTCATTTACACCGTCAAGGGAATAGAATTACCTCCTTAACCTGTAAAGATGCTTGGACAGACCAGGAATTTACCGTTAAGGGTCATGATAAGTCTATGGTGATTAATACGGCAGGGCCTTGGGT
The DNA here is from genome assembly GCA_002110465.1 of unicellular cyanobacterium SU2. Lineage (GTDB taxonomy): Bacteria > Cyanobacteriota > Cyanobacteriia > Cyanobacteriales > Microcystaceae > Rippkaea. Next base: position 120,250 of record NEED01000002.1, read on the forward strand.
TGATCACGTTTGTCAACTAGGAATGACAAATAACCAAGAAGCTCCCATCGGTAAAACTAAGAAAATTGGAGGAACCAAAGGTAGCCATATTGTGGTTGCTCCCTTTCCTGGAGCTCCCAATACCAGCCTTTATGTAGAAGCTAAGTCCGATGGCCGTCCCTTCTTTATTGTGCCTTGGGACCGAATGTATTTAATTGGAACCACCGATCACAAGTTTACCGGAAGTCCTGACCAATTAAAGGCTGATGACGATGAAATTGATTATTTGTTGAGGGAAACTAACTACATTATCCCTAACGCTCAACTTTCGCGCCAAGATGTCAAGTTTACCTATTCAGGAGTCCGCCCTCTCCCTAATGCTGAAGGGAAAAGACCAGGAAGTATTACCCGTAAACATATCCTCTTTGATCATACGAAAGAAGGGGTAACCAATCTGGTTTCTCTTATTGGAGGTAAGTTGACCACTTATCGCCAAGTCGGGGAAGAAATGGTCGATTTGGTCTTTAAGCGACAAGGAAAACCCGTTCCCCCTTGTCCAACTGAGAATAAACCCCTTCCAGGGTGTATTTTACCCAGTGATCCCCGTGTGCAACAGGTGTTAACAGAATACCGCGATCGCATCTCTAGCCAGACCATTAATCATTTATTCTCAATGTATGGGTCAAAAACCCTAGAAATCTTAGGGTTAACTGACTCAGAACCAGATTTAGCCACACCGATTACCCCTGAACTTCCCGATATTAAAGCCCAAATTGTTTATGCAGTTCGCCAGGAGTTAGCCTACACCTTAGTAGACATTATGCGTCGCCGCACCACCCTAGCCATGCACTCTCACTATGGAATGAATTTACTGCCAAGTCTGACGGACACTCTCCGTCAATATTGTGGTTGGGATGAACATAAATGTAATCAAGAACGGGAGCGATACATTAACTACATGAATAACAATTGTCTTCCTGATTTTGATTCTTTAAATACGTCCCAAGAACTGAGCTTTTCGTCTTAAAAAAGGGAGAAATTCCCCAAAAAGTTAGCCATAAAACTAGACTACATTGGTGGGGTCTCTCCCCATCAATCATTATGGTAAACGGCGTAACTAAGATAAATCAGGTTCAGATACGATAAAATTCGTCTGTGTTGTCTGAGGGTTTGATATTGGCGAACCCTCAACCGTTATATACCCAAGAGGCTGATTTGTTCGGGTTGGATTTACCGAAGATTGACCTACTTGAACAGAAAAGTATAGCAAACACGTTACTGTGCTAGCTAATAATAAACGCTCTAACATCTCACACCACCTAAAATCAATCGATCTTTAACACTTGATTCTATTTTTTAATTCTTCTCGTTGGAACAAGAATGTTCCTGAAACTAAGAATAGATCATAGACCAAGATGATTTTATTATAAAGGCTTCGGTTGAAAATAGAGTTGAAAATAATAGAGTTTTGTGACAATTTTTTGGGTGTCCCGCGTTTTTAGAGTAGTTAGATAACAGTAAATCTTTGTTAATTCTTGCAGCTGTCATCTTGACTTTAGAACAAGAGGTGATGACAGGGGTTATTTTAGTGTCAAAAAGGGTCAAAAATTAGACAAATATGAATCAAATAAGGGATAATGTTTCCTGGGAAAATCGAAATTTTTAAGGTTCACTCTGAGAATACTTTCAGATTAGCTACTTTTTCCCCTAAACTATTTACTTGGCTATCTTTAGTAAAAAACGAGTGATCGATTTATGAGTATCGAAAGTGAGTATATTGGAGAAGTAGAAGCCACTCGTGTACGAGTCCTTAGCGAAGCTCTCCCCTATATCCAACAATTTGCCGGACGGACTGTCGTCGTTAAATATGGTGGCGCGGCGATGAAAGACAGTTCCCTCAAAGATAAAGTCATCCGCGATATTGTCTTTTTAGCTTGCGTTGGCGTTCGTCCTGTCGTTGTCCATGGCGGAGGACCTGAAATCAATACTTGGTTAGGAAAACTAGGGATTGAACCCCAGTTTAAAGACGGGTTACGAGTGACAGATGCAGCTACCATGGATGTGGTAGAAATGGTCTTAGTGGGTCGGGTTAATAAAGAATTAGTTGCCCTCATTAACCAAGCGGGTGGCCAAGCCGTTGGACTGTGTGGGAAAGATGGTAACTTAATTAAAGCCCGTCACGTGGGGACAGAAGGTGTCGGATTTGTGGGGGAAGTCAATCAAGTCGATACGAGAATTGTTAATGCTTTGATCAATAGTGGTTATATTCCGGTGATTTCGAGTGTGGCCGCTGATGAAAAAGGACAAGCTCATAATATTAATGCCGATACAGTCGCTGGAGAAATTGCGGCATCTTTAGGAGCAGAAAAACTAATTTTACTCACTGATACCCCAGGAATTCTCCGAGATTATAAAGATCCTTCCACTTTGTTAACTAAATTGGATATTCAACAGGCGAGGGAATTGATTAGTCAAGGCATTGTCGCAGGGGGTATGATTCCCAAGGTGAATTGTTGTGTGCGATCGCTCGCTCAAGGGGTACGGGCGGCTCACATTATTGACGGCCGACTCCCTCACGCCCTATTATTAGAGATATTCACCGATGAAGGGATTGGGTCGATGTTAGTCGCATCGAAACGCTAAAATTAGGTCTAGTTTGGGCTAATGAGTCTTGAGAATGGTAGTAATTCCCGTACCTTAGCCCCTAAACCCTTGCAAAAATTGAAGAGATAAGTTACAAATAAGAATATCAAGATTGCTTCTTTATGAATCTGTTATCTAAATCTATACAGCAACGTTAATTTACAATCACACACGCAAGAAGCATCGCTCAACGAGCATTTGTACAATTTAGTAAACGCAAGTTAATTGAGTCTATGACGCAACAAGTAGCCCATCCCATGGTGAAGTTTCAGCGTAAAGTCGCTTCACTCGTAGAGTCCAAAGTGCTTAAACCAAACGATAGTCTATGGAAACTAGCCCTTCTCTATGGCGATCAGTGGGATTATTGGAAAGGAGAACTGATAGAGTTTGAATTTACCATGCAAGATCCAGTTAGTGAAGTCCTGCAAGTAGAAGCTTGGGATGAAGAATAATCATGAGTGGGGATATTTAAACCCTGTTAAAACATTGTTTCCATGACCATTTTTACCCTGCGATCGCTTAAAAAAGACTTTGGGATCAAAGAAATTCTCAAAGATGCCAGCTTTAGCCTCAATGAAAAGGATAAAGTGGGGTTGATTGGGACAAATGGCTCTGGTAAGTCCACGTTACTCAAAATCATTGCTCAATTAGAGCCAGCCGATGGAGGTGACCTCTGGATCAATGCTGGAGCCAAAATTATCTATTTACCTCAACAACCTGACCTAGATGAAAACCTCACTGTACTAGAGCAAGTCTTTGCTGACTGTGGGGAACAAATGGCATTAGTTCGGGAGTATGAACAACTCTCCCATCAACTAGCTCACCAACCAGAAGCAACAGAAATTCTGATGGCGCAATTATCAACTGTCACCCAACGCATTGATGCAGTGGGGGCTTGGGAGCTAGAAACCAATGCTAAAATTATCTTAAGTCAACTGGGCATTGAGGATTTTGAGGACAAAATTGGTAATTTATCAGGGGGTTATCGCAAGCGTATTGCCCTAGCATCAGCTTTATTATCCGAACCTGATGTGTTACTGATGGATGAACCGACCAACCATCTTGATGCTTTGTCGGTAGAATGGTTGCAAAGTTATTTGAATCGCTATCAAGGAGCTTTATTGCTGATTACCCATGATCGCTATTTTCTAGATCGGGTAACCAATCGTATCTTAGAAATTGATCGGGGTGATCTTTATAGTTATTCTGGCAATTATGGCTATTATCTGCAAAAAAAAGCAGAAGCCCAAGTATCGGAATTGAGTAGTCAGCGCAAACAAGCAGGGGTCTTGCGACGGGAATTAGAATGGCTCAAGCGAGGTCCAAAAGCCAGAAGTACTAAGCAAAAAGCCAGGATTGACCGCATCGGAGAGATGCAGGAGAAAGAATATAAACAAGCCCAAGGTAAGGTAGAAATTTCCACAGCCAGTCGTCGAATTGGCAAAAAAGTTATTGAACTAAAAGAGATTAGTAAATCCTACGGTGAACGCACTTTAATTAAGGATTTTACTTATATTTTTAGTCCAGATGATCGGGTGGGGATTATTGGACCCAATGGGGCAGGAAAATCGACTCTAATGAATATTATTATGGGTCAAGTTGCTCCTGATGCGGGGACAGTAGAGATTGGATCAACGATTCATATTGGGTATTTTGATCAACATTCTGAGGATTTAATTGTTAATGAAAATCAACGGGTGATTGATTATCTTAAAGATGTGGCTGAATTAGTTAAAACCGCCGATGGAAGTGTGATTACTGCTTCTCAAATGCTGGAGCGATTTTTATTTCCACCGGATCAACAATATGCACCCATTCATAAACTGTCTGGAGGAGAGAGACGGCGATTATTTTTGCTACAAGTCTTGATGAGTGCGCCCAATGTTTTGATTTTGGATGAACCCACCAATGATCTTGATGTACAAACCTTAGGTGTTTTAGAAGAATATTTAGAGGAATTTAATGGTTGTGTCATTGTAGTGTCCCATGATCGCTATTTTCTTGACCGTACTGTTGGCACTATTTTTGCCCTAGAACCTGGAGGAAATATTCGTCAGTATCCAGGAAATTATTCTATTTATCTAGATTATAAAAAAGCTCAAGAAGAACAAGAAAAAGAAGAAGACAGAGAAAACAAAAAACAAGAAGCTAGGACACAAAACAAGGAGGTTTCCAGTCCTAAAAAGTATAAGTCTAGTCAATCTAACAAGCTGTCTTTTAAAGAAAAATATGAATATAAAGAACTCGAAGAAAAAATTCCAGAACTAGAAGCTAAAAAAGAAAAACTTGAGCAAATACTTTATGATAATCCTCCTACTGATTTTACTGAAATGCAAGAGTTAACAGAGGAATTAGCGAGATTAATTGAGTCTATTGATACAGCGACTGAAAGATGGTTAAACTTAGCAGAACGAGATAGTTAAATATTCAACCTAATGTCGAAAATAACTAATTGAAGGTGGGCATTGCCCACCCCACTCCTCAGCCGATATTGTTTAAAAAAACACTATTAAAGTAGTTTAACTATCTTCCTTGGGAACAAACTTAAGAGATACCCCATTCATACAGTAGCGTTGTCCGGTAGGCGCAGGACCATCCCCGAAAACATGGCCCAAATGACCGCCACAGCGACTGCAATGAACTTCAGTACGGGTCATAAATAGAGACCGATCAATTGTGGTTGCGATCGCCCCTTCAATGGGAGCATAAAAACTCGGCCAACCTGTGCCACTATTGTATTTAGTGTCCGAGGTGAATAGGGGTTGTCCACAGCCACCACAGACGTAGGTTCCTTCCTCATATTGTTTATCGAGGGGACTGGTTCCGGCACGTTCGGTTCCGTGTTTGCGTAAGACATTAAACTGTTCTGGGGTTAGAATTTCTTGCCATTCTTGGTCAGATTTGACAATTTCAAAGTTTTCTTTTGAGGTCTTCATAAGTCTATAATTAAGTTCAGTTAATCTATATTGATCTGTGTGGGGTTACTTTCCTCTCTACTGGTTGCCATTTTGGGTTTACGGTAATCCATATAAAGGCGATCGCGCCACAAGAAAAACGCATCATAGGTGGTGTTATCAGCTAACCCAGGAATTCCTTTCCCTTTTAATTGGTTAGGAATATCAAGGTAGTCTCCTGCAGGAAACTTCAAAATCATACTTAATCCTGCTACGGCAAAATCCGCGAGGGTTGGTTCTTCCGTTACCAAGTAGGGACGATGTTGTAAAATCAGGCTTAAGGCTTCTAAATCCTGTTTAAGGGCTGTTTGGGCGGCTTTAACTGCCTCTGGACCCAATCCTAACCCTGTTCCTAAAACCGTGAGTAGATCCCCAGGAACTGCTCCTACAAAAGTTTTAACAAAATCGGGAACCTCTTGGGGCAAAATGGAGGTACGGAAATTAGGGTTTTTGTTCAACGCCCCAATTAACGCGGTGCGTCCTTTAACACCAATAGATTCATCAGCCCATTCTTCTATTAATAAACATTGTCCCCGCGCCACGGGATCGGTGGGAATAATGGGTTTTTCTGGATATTTGCGGTCTAAATAAAAGGCAATTTCCGTCGAATCAGCAACAATGGTTTCTCCATCCTTTAAAATGGGTACTTGTCGTTGGCCAGACAGTTTAAACAGTTCAAGCTGTCCAACTCCTGGAGTTACTTCTATTTTGCGGTATTCTAAGCCTTTATAGTCAAGAATCAGTCGTATCTTTTCAGAATATTGGGACAATTCAAATTGGTATAACTCCAGCATAGAGGCTCCTCTACCCAAACTTACAACATTATTGTTTAATGTAACGTTTTTTTACGAAATTTGCGATAGGAAGATTTTCTTGGCCTAATTTCTACTCTTGTTGGCTTTTCTTCACTATCTGGAGATTATAACTTTTAACATTTTCTTAATTCAAAAGATGAGGCCATACTTCACAAACATCTCTAGAATTGAAGAAGGTTAATTAGAATTATTATCAATTAAAGGTTGATGACTGTTGGTGAATCAAATCAATAATTCCTTATTTATTGGAAAAAATAGTAGTTTTATCTCGAAAAAATAAGTTAAGGATAAGTTAAGATTCAATCATTTTGGCAAAATTCTATTGCGAAGGAGATAAATGTGGATTGGAAAGTTAATGACAATACCGATCCTCCCCGTCGTCGGAGAAAAGGATGGGGTTTTGACTTTTTCAGCGACTCTGACGAAAGTCAAACAGAAAACGAGAAAATGACAGAAAACTTAAACAATAACGAGCATTATCCCCTTTCCAAAACTCATGTCGGACAATCGGTCTGGATCGTGGGTTTTGTGGGGAATGGGGGTATGAGTCGACTGTTAGGGATGGGACTCACCCCTGGCACCCAAGTTCAAGTCATCAGCGCACAATCGAGTGGATCGGTGCTTGTAGCCATTCTTGATAATCGTATTGGGGTGGGTGCAGGGATGGCGCAGAAAATTCTAGTCAGTAATGAACCCATTGACAAAGGAGAACCTATGAACACTGAAACCCAAACCTTATTACGAGAAATGCCCGAAGGCACAAAAGGCCGAGTGGTTGGCTATAACAAAGTGCTGCGGGGTTACAAGAAAAAACTCTTATCCATGGGCATGACCCCTGGTGTTGAGTTTACCATCATTCGGGTTGCTCCGTTAGGCGATCCTGTAGAAATTCTCGTTAGAGACTTTCATCTCACTCTTCGTAAAGAAGAAGCGGACGCTTTAGTCGTAGAAAAACTCTAAATGCGTCGAAAAAACTAATTTGTCGGATTTAATGATTAAGACCAATGCTAAAACCGATTATTGCCCTCATTGGTAATCCCAATTGTGGAAAAACAACCCTTTTTAATGCCCTGACTGGGGCTAACCAGCGCACCGGAAACTGGCCTGGCGTTACTGTAGATCGTAAAGAAGGTAAGTTTCGTTATGAAGACCAAGAAATGACCCTGGTAGACTTACCTGGGGTTTATTCTTTGGATGTGGAAGATACCGAGACAGGAATGGACGAACTGGTGGCGAGAGATTACTTGCTGTCAGGAGAAGCGGATCTCGTTATCAATATCGTCGATGCGTCCAACTTAGAACGTAACCTCTATTTAACCACCCAACTGATGGAAATGAGGCTACCGATGGTTATTGCCCTCAATATGATGGATGTAGCTAAAGATAGAGGTATTTCTATCAACGCCGAACTATTACGAAAAAGGTTAGGATCTCATGTCATCCCCATGAACGCAGCGAGAGAAGATGGAGTGCAGGACCTCTTACATATTATCGGGGCAATGGTGAAGAATATCAACCAAGCACCCAGTTATGTTGCCTATCCTGCGGTGATTGAAGATGCCTTAGCCGAAATCGTTCCTTATATTACTGAAAATACGACTAACCGCATTGTCGAACCCCGTTGGACAGCTTTAAATCTTCTGCAATATGAAGATCGAGTTATACCAGAATTACAAGGGAATGAGTTATTAAATATGGTGGTGAAACATCGCCGTCAAATTCATCAAGTTTTAGGGGAAGATATTGATATTATTATTGCGGATAGTCGTTATGGGTTCATTCGACAAGTGACCCAAGGGGCCACCGAACGTAGGGGAGAAATCAGTAATACCGCTTCCGATCGCTTGGATCAGATTGTTTTGAACCGTTGGTTGGGAATTCCTATTTTCCTGGCGGTGATGTATATCATGTTCCTATTTACGATTAATGTCAGTGCTGCTTTTATTGACTTCTTTGATATTGCAGCAGGAACCATATTTGTCGACGGTTTTGCCAATGTATTACAAGGAATAGGCGCACCAGGATGGTTAATTGCCTTATTAGCTGATGGTGCCGGCGGTGGTATTCAAACCGTAGCCACCTTTATTCCCGTAATTGGCTTTATGTTCCTCTTCCTCTCTATTTTAGAGGATTCTGGCTACATGGCTAGAGCAGCCTTTGTTATGGACCGTTTAATGCGGTTTGTGGGTTTACCAGGAAAGTCCTTTGTTCCTATGTTAGTGGGATTTGGCTGTAATGTGCCAGCTATTATGGCTACACGGACGTTAGAAAATTCCAGGGATCGTCTGATGACCATTATGATGAACCCGTTTATGTCTTGTGGTGCGAGACTTCCGGTCTATGCGTTGTTTGCTGCGGCATTTTTCCCCATTGGCGGACAAAATATTGTCTTTGGACTCTATTTATTGGGTATTGTTGCTGCTATTTTCACAGGAATGGTGATGAAAAATACCATTTTGAAAGGGGAAGTCAGTCATTTTGTCATGGAGTTACCCCCTTATCATTTACCTCGTCCGAAAGGGGTTTTAATACGCACCTGGGAACGGTTAAAAGCCTTTTTATGGAAAGCAGGCCGAGTTATTGTCTTGATGGTGATGATTTTAGGACTGTTAAACTCGATCGGGATGGACGGTTCTTTTGGGAACCAAGACAGTGAGCGATCTGTTTTGAGTAGTACCAGTCGTGCTGTGACTCCTGTTTTTGCACCGATGGGACTCGAACAAGACAACTGGCCAGCAACGGTGGGCATTTTTACAGGGGTTTTTGCCAAAGAAGCGATGGTGGGAACCTTAGACTCTATTTATGGACAATTAGCTAAGGAAGATAACCCGGACGCAGTTGAAGAAGAAGGGTTTAGCTTCTGGGGAGGTATTGGTGAAGCGTTTGCCAGTATTCCTGCTAATTTATCAGATTTACCCAATCAATTGCTCGATCCGTTAGGTTTAAATGTGGGGGATACTAGCACTGTGGAAACAGCGGCCGAGGAACAGGAAGTACAGTTAGGTACGTTTGGGGCGATGGTGAAGCGGTTTAACGGTAAAGTTGGCGCATTTGCCTATTTACTGTTTGTCTTGCTTTATTTCCCTTGTGTTTCTGCCACTGCTGCGGTTTATCGAGAAACTAACGCTGGTTGGACGTTATTTGTAGCGTTATGGACCACAGGGTTAGCTTATATTGTAGCCAGTGTGTTCTATCAAGCGTTAACATTAGCACAACATCCTATCTTTTCTATTAGTTGGATTATTGGTTCTGTGGTGGTGGTAGCAGCAACTTTAACGATGATGAAGTTAGCTAAACCAGTGGGTAGCAAAACCCAACAACCTTTAATGCACCCAGAAATGGCAACTCAAAATTCAGAAGTTGAAATGAGTGGGCGATCCTAAATAACCGTAGGGTGGGTTAGACGATTGTAATTGAGGTTACAAAAAGAACACTACAATCCGTCGTAACCCACCATTTTAGATATTTTGAGAACAATGATTTTAACCGACATTCAAACTTACTTAAAAAAATACCAAAAAGCCTCTTTAGCCGAATTAGCCCTTCATTTTCGCATAGAAGCTGATGCGTTACGCCCTTTACTCAACAAATTAATTCGTAAAAAAAGAATTCGTCTCATGTCAGGAAAAAAATGTAAAAGTTGCTGTGATTGTCCCCCAGAAACCATTGAATTTTATGAGTGGGTACCCTAAATTGTAAATCATTAATAAAATCAAATCTCAAAAAAATGCTGCCGACTATAACTCCAGAAAAAATTGATCTTCCGGCAGGAACAATCTTAAAGTTTTCTGGTACTGTAGCTGATTATGAAGAAGTTTTAAAGCGATTGGGCAATCGCTCGATTCCCCGTCTTCGTTTCCGAGATAACCATATTTTATTATTCCTCAATATGTTAATCGCGCTTGGGAAGTTGGTTCATCGGTTGCTTTGAGAGAATTTAATCAAACGCTAGAATAATTTATTTTTTCCTCGCTAATATTCAAAATATATGACTGAACACCATTCTCATCAAAGCTGCTGTAACGCTGAACATTCCGTCACCGTGATGTCTGAGGTAACAACCAATGAAACTCATGATGACTGTTGTGGTAACAGTCATGAAAAGGGTGAGTTTCAGTTATGGCGAGAGTTAAGACCGATCTTGATTTCCACACCCCTGTTATTAGTGGGACTCATTTTTCACGATCGCTTACACAATACCCCGTTTGCTATTGTGGAATACCTGATCTTGATTCCTGCTTACTTACTCTGTGGTTGGGGAGTGTTGACAACCGCAGGACGGAATATTTTGCAAGGTCGAATTTTTGACGAGAACTTTCTGATGACCATTGCCACTTTAGGAGCGATCGCTATTCACGAACTACCCGAAGCAGTGGGGGTGATGCTCTTTTATCAGGTGGGAGAGTTGGTACAGGGTTCAGCAGTGGGGCGATCGCGTCGTTCCATTCGAGCTTTATTAGAAGTGCGTCCCGATACGGCTAATCTTGTTGTTGGGGAGGAAACCATAACCGTATCCCCTGAACAGGTCAAAATAGGTGCCATGATTCGGGTACGGCCTGGAGAAAAAGTTCCCCTTGATGGTGAGATTGTCGAAGGACGTTCTCAACTCGATACCTCTGCTTTAACCGGTGAATCAGTTCCCCGTACCGTGGTTGCAGGAGATGGGGTGTTAGCAGGGATGATTAACCAATCAGGGGGTTTAACTGTTCGGGTGACTAAACCCTTTGGGGAGTCATCCATCGCCAGAATTTTAGAGTTGGTGGAAAACGCTAGAAGCAAAAAAGCAGATACCGAAAAGTTTATTACCCGTTTTGCCCGTTATTATACCCCTGTTGTGGTTTTTCTGTCCCTAGCAGTTGCTGTGTTACCCCCTTTATTGATTACTGATGTAACGGTAAGCACCTGGACTTATCGGGCGTTAGTTTTGTTAGTTATTTCCTGTCCTTGTGGGTTGGTGATTAGTATTCCTTTGGGTTATTTTGGGGGTATTGGCGGAGCAGCAAAACGGGGTATTTTGATTAAAGGTTCTGCCTTTTTAGATGCCTTAACTCAGGTGAAAACGGTTGTTTTTGATAAAACAGGGACGCTAACGAAAGGAAACTTTAAAGTTACCGACATTATTACCCATAATGGTTTGAGTCAAGAACAATTATTAGAATTAGCGGCCACGGTAGAATCTCAATCCAATCATCCCGTCGCCGAGTCCATTCGACAAGCTCATGGAAAACCTATTAATGCTTCTCAAGTGGAAAATTATCAAGAAATTGCCGGACATGGAATTTGCGCTCACGTTGATGGCAAAGTTGTTATTGTAGGAAACGATCGCTTATTGCATCGACAAGAAATCCCCCACGATGTCTGTGTCGTAGAGGGAACAGTGGCTCATTTAGCGGTGGATGGTCAATACAGTGGACGCATCTTAATTGCTGATGAACTCAAAGAAGATGCCTCCTCGGCCATCCAAAGACTGCATAAACAGCAGATTAAAACGGTGATGCTGACAGGAGATAGTCAGGCGATCGCTCATACTATTGCACAACAGCTAAGGATAGATGATGTTCAAGGGGAACTCTTACCAGAGGATAAGGTCAATGCTTTAGAGGCGATCATTACCTCAGCCAACCATAAAGTCGCATTTGTTGGGGACGGCATCAACGACGCACCGGTTATTGCTCGTGCTGACGTGGGTATCGCTATGGGGGGACTGGGTTCCGATGCAGCTATTGAAACCGCCGATGTGGTGATTATGACCGATGCCCCTTCTAAAATAGCAGAAGCGATCGCCATTGCTCGCCGAACCCTAGGAATTGTTTGGCAAAATATTATTATTGCCTTGGGGGTAAAAGTGGTGTTTATTGGCTTGGGTGCTATCGGTATAGCAACCCTCTGGGAAGCTGTCTTTGCCGATATGGGAGTAGCTTTATTAGCGATTCTTAATGCTAGTCGGGTATTGCAGACAAACTAGCAGGTCTTTTAACTTGACTAATGAATGAGCATTCTCAAAAAAGTTATTTAAAACTTCATCAAAAATGCTCTAGTAATTAACTAACTTGAGAGGTGAACAACTAAAATTATCCCTTGACAATTGCCCCAAAATCTGCTATTATTCTCCCATAATTTCGGAGAATTCCTAACAGGTTCAAACGGTTTTGTCGAATTTTAGGATCTTTATCCATTACTAAGACGCTATCTTCTCCATCAAAAAAGTTACTCACAGTAGGAGCAATTTGAGTTAATCCTTCTACCAGTAATTGATAATTTCTTTCAGATTTTGCCGCTAAAGTTTTAGGCAATAAATCCACTAATTCTTGATAAAATAACCTCTCGGAACTTTGTTGAAAAAGTTTAGGACGAATTACTTCAGTCGGATCAAGTTCAAGAAATTCTAAGTCCCCTTGAGAAGCTAAACGAGTCGAACGATTAACGGTTTCATAGATAGCATCTAATTGGCCATTGTTGCGGATTTCCTGTAAGAATTGAGCGCGATCTCGGACATCTAATAAATCCTGTAAAGCCCTTTCCCGGAATTCGGGGTCATCTTCTCCTAATACCGCATTGACTAAATCATAATCAATTTTCAATTCATCTTGCAGGAGGGTTTGAAGGCGTTGAATAAAGAAGTCTTGTAATGCTTCTAGGGGAGGTTCCTTATCACTATGACCTGTCATAAAATCCCGACTTCCTTGGGCTAATAATTGGGCTAAATTAATATTTAATTGTGCTTCCCAGGTAATATTAATTATTCCATTAGCCGCCCTTCGTAAAGCAAACGGATCAGATGATCCAGTAGGTATCATTCCTAAGCCAAAAATACTGACCAAAGTATCAAGGCGATCAGCTAATCCTACCACTTGACCCGTTAGAGACTTTGGCATGATATCATCAGCCCCACGGGGTAAGTAATGATCAAAAATTCCTTGGGCTACTGTTTCTGACTCTCCACTTACCAAAGCGTATTTTTGTCCCATAACCCCTTGTAATTCAGGAAATTCATAGACCATCTGGGTAACGAGATCCGCTTTACACAGCATGGCGGTACTTTCAATTTCTTCACATTGTTGCTGCGTTAACTCTAATTGTTGGGCAATTTGTTGGGATAACTCCATAATTCGGTCAACCTTATCCCGCATAGTCCCTAATTCTTCTTGAAAGGTAACGGTTTCGAGTTGGGGAAGGAAACTTTCGAGGGGTTCACTACAGTCTGCATGATAGAAAAATTGGGCATCGGCCAAACGGGCCCGAATCACCCGTCCATTTCCTGCGGCGATAATCTCAGATTTAGCGCGATCGCCATTAGAAATAGTAATAAAGTTGGGCAAAAGTGACCCTTGGGAATTTTTCACCGCAAAATAACGCTGATGAGTCACCATAACTGTGGTAATGACTTCTGTGGGAAGTTCAAGAAATTCCTCATCAAATTTCCCTGCGATCGCTGTGGGATATTCTACTAAATTAGTTACTTCTGTTAATAAATCAGGGGGAATATCTGGGGTTCCTTTTAGCTGTTTAGCGACCGTTTTCACCTCTTTTTCAATGGTTTGGTGACGGTGGTAGGTATCGACTTCTACAAATGCGGTTTGTAAGGTTTCCTGATATTTAGATGGGTGGGGGATAGTAACAGCATCGGGGTGAAGGATGCGATGACCATAGGAAAGGCGATCGCTGGTTAAGGTGGTTTCTCCATTGACTAATTCCCACGGGAGGACTTGATCATCACACAGGGTAACTAACCAACGGATAGGGCGAGGAAAGCGTAAGTCTCCATTTCCCCACCGCATAAAGCGTCTTCCTTCTAATTTTGTGATCCAGGTGGGAATTAATTCTTGTAAAATTTCTGGGGTGGGTCGTCCTTTAATCTTTTTCTCGATAAATACAAAGTCTCCCTTTTCTGTGGGGCGAATTTCTAGGTCAGCGATGTCTACCTCCTGTTTACGGGCAAATCCTTCTGCTGCTTTAGTGGGTTTTCCATCTTTAAAGGCCGCTTTTGCTGGGGGTCCTTTGATAGTTTCGGTGCGATCACTTTGTTGATCGGGGAGTCCTGCCATTAGGACTGCTAAGCGACGAGGTGTCCCATAAACGTTGATGGACTCTGGGGTTAGAAATTCTTCTTCTAGACTAGGGGGGATGCGTTGTTCCCATTGGGCGATCGCACTATCAATAAAATCTGCGGGTAATTCTTCTGTTCCGACTTCTAATAAAAAGAACATACTGACTGACGATGATAAATTAAGATTAAGGTACTATTGATGCTACGCAAAAGCAAAAAGCGCGCTACGCGAAGGCAAAAAGGAACTAGAAAACCTATTATACAGAGGTTTCAGCAATGTTACCTAACCCCACTTTGTAATTACCGATGGCGCGTCTTGCTATAAAAGTTATCCTATCTGATGATACCTTGTCAGGATTAGCGATCGCTCTTTACATCTATTTTTGTTTAATTTTCCTTAACTTTTTAATTGGGTTTAGTTTTGATGATGAGTTAATGTGAAGTTATAATTTTTTTATTTTAGAGTCAAAATAGAAAGGTTCGTAGTCAGGGCTTTAGCCCTAATAGTATAATAATTTAAAGCTCTAAAGAGCTTACTACAAGCTTATGCCTATTACATATTCTAAGAAAAAGGAACGGTAACGAGGTTGAAAATTCCTCGCTACACTACGGTACGATAATTGCACCGAAGGATGCCAGAAATCGACTATCTCACTATCTGTTAGCCAGTTCACGAAGGAGACAAAACTTCGGGTTGCATGGATGTCTTTTCTGAGGTTTCAGGTTCATCAATAAAATGAACTAATACAGCCGCTAATAGTAAAGAAAAGCCCCCTACAACCACCACCAATAAACGGTTGCTATCAAGGAATGTTTTGATAACCCAACCTAACCCCAAAGCAGCCACAATTTGAGGAAGGACAATAAAAGCATTAAAAATCCCCATATATAACCCCATGTTTTGACCTGTCAAGGTTCGGGACAATATAGAATAAGGAATGGCTAAGGTACTTGACCAAGCAATGCCAAAGCCCACCATTGGTAATAAAACGAATAACGGTTCATCAACAAATCCTAAGGAAATCAACCCGATTCCTCCACAAATTAAACACAAAGAATGGGTGATTTTATGGTTAGTTATTTCCGTTAATGTCGGTAACATCCAAGAGAAAAGAAAACACACTCCGTTGTAGACAGCAATACAAATTCCAGCCCATTCAATGCCATCTGTATATAGTTGTGAATTTTCTTCAACTGCCCCAAAAATATGGTGGGCGATCGCTGGGGGAAAATAAAGAAAAACACAAAAGATTCCTAGCCAAGTAAAAAATTGTACCACCGCTAATTGTTTCATGGTGGTTGGCATGGCTTTAATTAAAGAAAAAATTTCGGTTATTTTATCTAAAGAACTCTTATTTTCTTGGGCATTTCGCATCTTTTCTAAATTCTTAGGTGGGTTTTCCGAGGTAGTTACTACTGTCCAAATAACAGTTCCTAAAAAGACTGCCGCCCCGATATAAAAAGATAATTTCACTGAAAAAGGAACCCCGACTTCTCCTCCCTCATCAACATGAAATATGTGGGTTAATATCCAGGGAGATAATGAAGCCATAACGGCCCCGGCCCCAATAAAAAAACTTTGCATTGAAAACCCTTGGGTCTGCTGTTTTTGGGGAAGTAAATCGACAATAAAGGCTCGAAAGGGTTCCATGCTAATATTAACCGAAGTATCCAAAATCCAAAGCAATCCCGCAGCCATCCATAGACTAGAAGAATTAGGCATCAAAACAAGGGCAATAGAACTGAGAATAGCCCCTACTAAAAAGTATGGTCGTCTACGTCCTAGAGGACCCCAAGTCCGATCGCTCATGTAACCGATAACCGGTTGGGCAATTAAACCACTCAAAGGAGCAGCTAACCACAAAATAGGGATTTGCTCGGGGTTAGCCCCCAAATACTCATAAATTGCGGTGGTATTGGCCATTTGCAATGCCCACCCATATTGGATGCCAAAAAAGCCAAAACTCATATTCCAAAGTTGCCAAAAATTGCGCACTTTTTTGGTGTTTTTTTTCTCTGTCATAGGATGAATTTTTTTTATTTAATTTGACATTAACTATCAATTAATTATTTATTGAAATTCCAAATCACAAAATTCGGGTTTTAGATCTCGTTCCATTAACGCTTGAACAGCTTCTTCTGGGGTAGTTTTCCCTTTGAGGAGTCGATAAACTTGACGGGCGATCGGGATGGCAATTTCTTGCTGATTAGCTAGATCGACTAACACATGGGTGGTATTAACCCCTTCTGCGGTACTTTGTAAATCAATCAATACCTGTTCTAGGGTTTTGCCTTGGGCGAGTCCATAACCGACGCGATAATTACGGGATAAAGGGCTATCACAGGTAGCCATTAAGTCCCCTAACCCTGATAGACCAAAGAAGGTTTCAGGAGAAGCCCCAAAAAAAGCTCCCACTCTAATCATTTCTGGCAAGGCGCGGGTTAACAGGGCAGATTTGGCATTGGTTCCCAATTGTAGACCATCACAAACCCCCGAGGCGATCGCCATCACATTTTTAAGGGTTCCTCCTAATTCTGTCCCAATAGGATCAGTATTGATATAAACTCGAAACACATCTGAGGAAAAGATTTCTTGGACTTTTTCGGCGGCCGGTTCATTTTCACTAGCTAATACGGTAGCAGCTGGTAGTCCTTGGTCAATTTCTTTGGACAGATTTGGCCCTGATAAAACAACAACGGGATGGTCTGGGAAAGATGCTTGCCAAATTTGGGAGGGAGTATGGGTTGTTTTGGGATCTAGACCTTTAGTTGCCGTAACAATAATAATATCCGACGGAAAATCAAAGGTTTGTATCTTTTCAATGGTGGGTCTAACCCCTTTCATCGAAACTGCAGAGACGATCACATCAGCATCGACTACTACTGACTCTAATGATTCGGTACTTCTACGAGACCACACGCGAACATTATTTTGTTGATTATATTTGGCTAAGGTTGCTAAGGCCGATCCCCATAATCCTGCCCCTATAATAGTGATGTTGATTGGTTTGTTACTCATTACGTTGTTATTTGTTTCTGCTTTTCTACTTACTATATCTCAATATTTTTCAGAGATGATTCTTTTGCTTATTTAAGAGATGGTTTTCGTTTTATTCTAAATTTCTACGGGGGTATTATAACACTTTCTTTCTATTTTATGCCATGTTGATATCTTTGGTGATGCTTTATCTGAAGAAACATTGAATGAGCTTTTCTGTTCAGTTAATCTATTAACTCTCAACAATAATTTCTCGTTTTTCAGCAAAACACATGGCGACTCTTTTTTCATAATAAGCTGCTTCATTAATAAACACAGGATAAACTGTCATCTCTCCTTGATAAGTTAATGTTTCTCCCTCAAAAGTCAAAAATAAAGGCTCACCTGGATTCAGTGGCTGATAATCCTTAAACTGTAAATTCGGATGAATCATTGCTATTATTTCTTCCCCGTCACGAGGATAATCAATTCTCTCTATCACTTGATACAGGGTTAGAGAATTGTTACGAGAAAAATGCTCATCTTGATTATATTTTTCCAACCCATCTAGTAACCGATAAACCAATTGTTCTGTCTTTTGAAATAATGCTCCATCTAGAACCCCTTGAGCAACTGCTCCCACTTCAATAGCGAACCCTAATTCAGTCAACCCTCTTAATAATAAATCTTCTTGGGATGAGCTATATTTTAATATCTTTAGACTAGGATTAATCGAGCTTAGATAGGCAGCCAATTGTAAATGAAAAGGATGTCCGTCAGAAATAATAATTGTTAGTCCCATCTGAGAGGTTGTACTATGTAAATCAATAATCAAATCTGTTTGATTTTCTTTGATTTTGTTGGCAATTTCTTGTGCCAATTTTTGCTCATACAAGATACTATTTAAGTCAGCTAAAGATTGTTGAGAAAAGCATCGGTTTAAATCAGTTTCCACGTATCGTTGCCTAATCTCAATTGCTCTAGGATTGCCCAACAAAGTAAAAATATCAAAACTATTTCGTGCAATCAATTGTGGATTTTTCTGAAACTTTTTAATCAGGTAAACTCCGGTCATTTCATTGCCGTGTGTTCCACCAACCAGAGCTACTTTCTTGATTTTTTTGCTCATAAATCTCTTGAGAATTAAGTCATTTAATTCCCCCCTTTAAGGAGAATTTAAGACGAGCTACGAAAGTTGTTGTTTCAAAGACTGTAAAGAAGCCCAACGACTATCAATTTGAGACTCATTTTCGTGATCAATGGTCTGAGGTTGTTGACAATCTTTCCCGCAAAGCTTTCTGAGGGGCATAGTTAAAGATAATTGTTCATAAAGCCAAGTTTCAGGGTCAAAATAGCCATCAGGAGAAAGGGTTTCCGATAAATCTTCCCAAGCAATTTCTCTTTCTTGGGGAATGTCTGCTAAATCAACTTTCTTATCAAGCCAAATAATTTCTGAGGTATCAAGAACAATGCGATGATTGTATTGCTGTAAACAGCGATCGCAAGTTAATGTAATAATCGTTTCTCCTTGAACCTTAATCTCTAGAAATGTCCCTCCGTGCCGCACAATCATGGTTCCACGAAAGGGGGTTAACGTATCTAAACCTGGGATAAAATCCTCAAGAGGAATTGTCTTAGTTTTAGCAGTTGCTTGGAGTAAATGGGGAATATAGATGGCTTGCATAAGATTACGCCTCCTATGGCAAAACGTAGAATTAAAAATGCAGAATTTAGAATGAACAACCTTGCCATGAGTGAGTTTGAGGAACTGAAGTTGTTCTAACTTTAATGCACAGTGTTATAAACCGACTCAACTATCAACACTAATTTCCTTGTAAGGCCAATGAATTCCCCATCCATAATCTTCTTCTATATAGATGGGGTACATTCAATTATTGGGCTGACAATAACTTAATGTTAGAAAAGTTAAATTCTTTGGTGGTTGTCTGTCCTAACTCCTCAGTTTGGATAACACGACTGGCGAGGATATAGTAATTTCCTACTTTTTCATAATTATCCTCAAAAGTGCTTTTTCCCCCTTTAAGTTCTCCCGTTTTAGGATCATGATAGATAGAATCATAACGGTGGGACAGATAGCCATCTCCTGTGTCATGGCTACTAAAGGTATTAATGGTGACAACAACGCCGTGAATATGACGGTGGACATAACACACTTCATTGTTGCGAACTTTGTAGCTATCCCCTTCGGACTTACCACCGAGAAGAAGTTCTACCGCTCCTGTGTCGTCAGTTTTTCCATAGCTAAAAGTATTTTGTCCATGGGTGTCTTCAAAGGCGCGACGGACACGATGAATCGCAATTTCCCACAATTGGGAATGTATTTCTTTTTTAAGGTCGGGATCATCGATGTTGAAAACCTCAGCACTGAGATCTTGATTGACTCGAACTTGGCCAGTCAAAATCTCATCCCCTCGCTTATAAGTTACATCTGCTGTGTACCCAGGAAAATTTTTATCCCAAGTATAGCGATTTTCATAGGCAGCACGAAATAGTTGTCTTGGTTCGGTGGCGGTTGTCGTGTAACTTGTCATTTGGCTTTCCTTGATTGTCGGTTGGCTTTATGGCTAGTAGCTAATTTGTAGGGTAACAGAAGCCTTAACGGTTTGTTCTCCCCCAATTACTGGCATACTAACGTCGGAGGAACTCGCTGATCGTAACTCAGCTTGCAAGGGTCTAGGAGAAGGGACATTAGCCCCATTAATCTGAATACTAACAATTCCTTGAGGAGTCAAATTCAGGGCTTGTAATACGGCTTGTGCTTGTTCCTGTGCGTCTTCTGTGGCTTCACGGAGAGCTTCTTTTTGGGCAAGGGCGATCGCTGATTCGGTGGCCATAAAACTGACACCATCAATGCGGGTGGCTCCTGCTTTTACCGTTTCGTCTAACAAGGCTCCCACTTGTTCGGTGGTTAGGCGAAAGCTTACGGTATTTGTTCCAATATAACCTACTAAGGTTCGTTGATTATCTTGGTATTGATAGTTTGGTTGTAGTCGTAGTCCTGTGGTTTGGAGTTGTTGTACATTGCGCGATCGCAATAATTCTACGACGGTTTGAGTTCGTTTGGCTACTTCTTTTTGAACGTCGGCGGCGGTTTTCCCTTGAATTTCTACCCCCAATTGGACTTGGGTTAGGGTGGTGGGAATTCTTTCTATTCCCTGGCCAGTTACAGTTAAGGTTTTTAGCATGGTTTCTTGGGCGATCGCTGGACTTGTAATCATTAAACTGATATAGCTGCTAATGCCTAAACTAATCCAAAATCCTTTACTTAGTTTCCTCAGTTGATTTCTCATCATTTAATTTTGCCCCTAATCTAATATCTAACTAAATTTTTACTTTTATAGCTTAATTTCGTAACTCATTTGGTGTCAGAATATAATCCAAACGTATTAATCTGCAATTAGGAGAATTGTTAGCTACTGAACGTAAATATAATTCAATTTCAGGCGGGGAGCCAGCGTCAAGTATCAGAAGTTCGTATTTTACATTTTGAGTATGTTTTATGATAGATTCTAATCTAGTTTTTGTTGTACTATAATGTTCTCTTGGTACATGGACAGTTGTTACTTCTGGTGACATCATCTTATTTTAATAGTTTTGTACTATTTAGAAAGTTGCTAAAAAAAAGAAACACAATGGAAATTAGATTAACTGAGTCCAAACCCAAGCCAAAGCAATAGCAACAACCGCTCCAATAAACGTATTAATAATATTAACCACTTCATTGGTCATCCAGTCTAATTTCTCTTGCAATGTTGCCCCAATTAAACTTTCTAAATTAGTCGCAATAAAAGCGGCAACAATACACCAAAGCACTCCTATTAAATTAATTAATCCAATTGCCCAAGCTAATAAAGCAATGATACCCGAAGCTACTATTCCTGCTAGGGTTCCTTCTAAACTGACTGCTCCTTCGGTTCCCCGTGGCACAGGTTTTAAAGTCGTAATTAAAAATGTGCTTTTTCCGTAGGCTTTTCCTACTTCAGAAGCAGTTGTATCCGATAGTTTTGTGCTAAAACTAGCGACATATCCTAAGATTAATAATTCTTGCCAATGAAAGTCAGAAAATAAACTTATCAAGGCACAAATTGTCGCTATTAATGCTGAGCCCCAAACATTTTCTGGTCCACGCATTCCTGAGCGTTTTTCAGCAATTCCGGCTGCTTCTTTTTCTGCCATTCCGATGCGGGTTACGGCTGAACCCACTAAGAAGTAAAACATGACGATGGTGTAACCTTGCCATCGGAGGGTTCCCCAAACTAAAACCCCTAATATCCAAGCATGAAGATATCCCGCAATGGTTAATAATTTTTTAGGGGCAATAAAAGCAATTGTGATTAAAAATGAGTTTAAACCGATAGCAATGACCCAAGGATTTGTAATTTCCATCATAGTTAATAGTTAATAGTTGATAGTTAATGTTTAGTAGTTAATAGCACTTTTGGAGCTACAGTATCAGTTATGCTAAACTCTCACAAATAATGGACTTAAAATATTAAGCGTTAATTTATACAAACAAAAGTTTCCTAAGTAATCTCTTAATTTAGTCCGCTAAGGCGGGCTTTGTTTTTGGAGAATAAGGATTTAGTCTTTTATTAGTTATTAGTTTAGCAGATTAAATAGGGAGAACTGCAATTTTATCTAATCTGGCTTTCTTTGGCTAATAAAGCGGTTCCATAAGCAGCTTCAGTCTGACGAGAAAGGGAAACTGGAACTTGTAAATAACGTTCTCTAATTTTTCTCCAAGTCTCATTTTTAGCCCCACCTCCGGCGGTATAAACTTGAGTTAAAGGACTTGACCCTAACTGCTGTAATTTTTGATAGCCTAAGGTTTCTATTTTAGCAATTCCTTCTAATAATCCCTGCAAAAATTCAATTTGATTATCAGGTTTAGGTTCTAATTTTGGAGGTAACTGCGGATTATTAATTGGGAAGCGTTCCCCAGGTTTTAAAAGGGGATAATAATCTAGATTGCTTTTTATATTAATATCAATTTTATTACTTAATTGTTGTAATTCGTCATTATCAAAAAAGTGTTTTAAGATAGCACCCCCTGTATTTGATGCCCCACCTGTTAACCATAAATTGCCTAAACGATGGCTATAAATTCCTGAAGAATAGTCTTCAATTCTAGTTTCACTTAAAAGTTTTAAAACTAGAGTAGATCCTAAAGAAGTAACCGCTTCTCCTGGTTGTTTAACACCACTGGCTAAAAAGGCAGCAATACTGTCTGTCGTTCCTGTACAAACTATACAATCTTGCGGTAAATTAAACTTTTCAGAGATGGCTGATGTAACTGTTGCTACTGGTGTTCCTGGAGGTAAAATTTTGGGAAATAGATGATTACATGGTAACTGTTTTAGCCAATCAGGATAACATAAACTTTCCACGTCATACCCCAATTTTAAAGCATTATGATAGTCACTAATTCCTGATTTTCCGTGTAATAAAAATCCCAACCAATCTGCTTGGTGTAAAAAATAAGAAGCATCTTCAAAAAACGGCTTTTTTGACCACCATAAAAGTTTGGCAAGGCTCGAAGTGACACTACAAGTTAAATGGTTAGGAGGAGCAATTTTTTTGAGGCTATCTAAAATTTCTATCCCTCGTTTGTCATTATATAAAATAGGCTCATCAATAGGATTTCCTTGACTATCACATAGTAAGACAGTGCCAGATGTTCCATTAATAGCAATACCATTAATTTTCTGTCTTATTCCCACAGAAAGTTGTGATAAAAGATAATTAAGATTATTTTTCCATTGTTGGGCTAGGTTATCATTTTTACCAGATTGGAAACGACAATTAACTTCTTGAATAATTGTTAGTTCTGAATCAATAATAATTGCCCTTGCGCCAGAGGTTCCAAAATCTATCCCTAAATAAAACATTAGTGAAGTAACTGGGGACGAAATTTATAATAACGATAGTTTAGATAATCTTTAATGATTTTATCATGATCAAAACACAAATTTTCAGGCAGTTCCCATAGATCAAAAATTCTCAAATTTTTAGCATCATCGGCGGGAGTCGGTTTTCCTTTAGCTGAAGCAATAAACACAATACTTAAGGTATGTTTACGAGGATCTCGACTAGGATCAGAATAAACATGAAATTGCTCAATAAGTTCTATTTCTAAATTTACCTCTTCTCGTGCTTCTCGTCGGGCGGCTGTTTCGACTGTTTCTCCATAGTCTACAAATCCTCCAGGTAAAGCCCAACCATAGGGAGAATTTTTCCGTTCAATCAAGATAATTGGTCGCTGGGGTTGATCCATTAGTTCAATAATCATATCAACCGTTGGGACTGGATTTCGATAGGTCATTAAACTTCACACAAAATAACAACATTCTTAACTAAGATTGTAGCATTTAAAACTAGAGTTAATATATAACAATCCTAGATTATCAACTTGAAAGAAGTATTTAAAAATTTTTAATGAATAACATTTTTATGTTTCTTGGGTTTATGTTATCTGCTTATTCAATTGTTGCCAATGATGCCATTCAAACTCTGGGAACTTTTTTGAGTTCTAATGCTAAAAGACCCTGGTGGATACTATGGATTTTTGCCTGTACGATTTTAACGGCTGTTTTTCTCTATGGATGGTTTAATTATAATGGGGATATTTCCTATGGTCGTCTCTCAAAATTTCCTACGCCTAATCCCTTTACCTGGATTTATATTATTCCTCCAATTGCCCTATTATTTTTAACTAATTTTGGAATTCCAGTTAGCACAACTTTTTTGATTTTAACAGTTTTTAATCCTGATAATTTAACCAGTATGCTAACTCAATCATTTTTAGGATATATCTCAGCTTTTATGGTTTCAATGTTACTTTATTCTCTGATTACCAAAAACATAGAAAAGCAATTTTCAGAAACATCTAATCAAAAACAAGAAACTTACTGGACAGTTTTGCAATGGTGTTCAACGGCTTTTTTATGGAGTCAATGGCTAATTCAAGATTTAGCCAATATTTTTGCTTATCTTCCTCGACAATTAAACCTAAGTTGGCTAATATTTGCCTTGGCTATTATGTTAATTCTCCATGCTATTATCTTTTATAGAAGTGGCGGTACTATTCAACAAATTGTTACTAATAAAACTAATACTTATGATATTCGTTCAGCTACAATTATTGACTTTATCTATGGATTAATTTTATTTCTTTTTAAAGAATATAGCAAAATTCCTATGAGTACAACTTGGGTATTTATTGGGCTGTTAGCAGGACGAGAAATAGCTATTTCTTCTCAATTAGAAATTCGCCCAATGAAAGATACAGGAATAATCATTATCAATGATGGGGTGAAAGCATTAATTGGATTAGGGATTAGTGTCATCTTAGCCTTTGGACTTCCTCTATTAGAAAAAGTCATTAGCTAAAAAAATTAACAAATCTTTGTTTATTGTGATTTTTCAAAAGATTAAGGTGAGGGATTTTCTTTTATAATTTAAAAAGATTAAGTTGAGCATAACATCAAATTTCTTCTAGGAAACTGAACTAATGAGTAGAAATAACCTTGAGTCTTGGAATAGAAGTGATAACCGTAAATTTTCGTTAAAAGTAATAGAAATTTATCGTTTAAAAATGAAAGCCAAGAGTACCAAAATCCTGGTTGTGTTTTTCAATAACCTTAGCCAAACCCTACAAAGACTTAATTGTCTGGGAGCTAAAATAATCGAGATTAAAGAAGAAAATTCAGAAGTTAAAAATTTACAATCAAGGAAATTAATTGTCAAACAAACAGTTCACACTAGGACGAAAAAAAATCTCAAACTAAAATTCGCTAGTCAACGCCACCACTCATTTCATTGTAGAAAATATAAAACGTATATCTTAAGGTAATCTTGCTAGGATATAGTCAAGTAAATTATGAAATCTGGTAGACCGAAGATTAACAGTGATCGCCGTTAGCAGACCCCTTACTAAAAGGAGACTTTTATAACATAATGCAAACCTTAGACTATCCCTTTGATCGAAGGGTACAACAATTTAATCAACTACAAAATCAACTACGAAAGTATTGGCAAGGAAAAGATATTTTAGACCAAGATGGTTATGATATTTTAGTGCTTCCATCTTTTAGCATTGACCAACGGGTAGGACAAAAAGTAGCCGGTTTTCTTCACTATGAGGAGAGATTATTATTTTCATTAATTCGTCTTCGTAATCCGAAAACTAGGTTGATTTATGTAACTGGACAGCCTTTATCCCCGATCATTGTTGAATATTATCTTCAATTATTACCTGGAATTCCCTTTTCTCATGCTCGTGATCGCCTTTTATTATTAACCACTTATGATAACTCTTTTAAACCCTTAACCCAAAAAATTTTAGAACGTCCTCGCTTAGTAGAACGAATTCGTCGCGCTTTGCGTCCTGATAAATCTTATATGGTTTGTTTTAATGCTACCTATCTCGAACAAGAATTATCCTTACGGTTAGGAGTTCCCCTATTTGCCTCTCGTCCCCAATTAAACTACTGGGGATCTAAAAGTGGAAGTAGAGAAATTTTTGCTGACTGTTCTATCCCTCATCCTGATGGAAGTAATCTCGTTAAAACTATCGATGATCTGGTTTTAAAAACCAATAATTTATGGGAAAGAAAACCATATCTAAAACGAATTGTTATTAAACTTAATGAAGGATTTTCAGGGGAAGGAAATGCCGTCTTTAACCTAAGTTTGATTGAAAAATTTTCACCACAAAAAGTTGGTAAAACAGAAAGAATTAAGGCAATAGAACATAATTTAAAAAACTTGAGTTTTCAAGCAAAAGATGAAACTTGGAGTAATTTTTCTAGTCGTATTCCTGAATTAGGCGCAATTGTTGAAGCCTTTATTGAAGGAGATGAAAAGCGATCGCCTAGTGTCCAAGGGTATATTTCTCCTACGGGTGAGGTTAGTATTGTTTCTACCCATGATCAAATTCTGGGCGGTCCTGATGGACAAATTTATTTAGGGTGTCGTTTTCCCGCCGATCAAGACTATCGTTTAAAACTGCAAGAATTAGGGTTGAAAATTGGTAAAGCATTAGCAAAAAGAGGGGCTATGGAACGCTATGGGGTTGATTTTTTAACGGTTCGTCAGCCACCAGAACAAGGGGGAGGATGGGACATTCAAGCTATAGAAATTAACCTCAGAAAAGGGGGAACAACTCATCCGTTTATGACCCTAAAATTATTAACCAATGGTAATTATGATGAAACAACAGGATTATTCTATACCCAACAAGGTCAAGAAAAATACTACATCGCCTCAGACAATTTACAAAAAGAACAATATCATGGTTTACTTCCTGATGACTTTATGGATATTGTGGCGAAACATCGGCTACATTTTGATAGTAGTACCAAAACGGGAACTGTATTTCATTTAATGGGAGCTTTATCAGAATTTGGTAAATTAGGGTTAACCTGTATTAGCAATTCTCTAGAGGAAGCAGAAGCTATTTACCAACGGGTAGAAACTGTTTTAGATTCAGAAACAGAACCCATTAATTATAATTCTAGTGAATCTATTCTTCCCAATCTTCCGATTATTTGGACAATGTAGATGATTAAAATGAATCTCCCTCATTTGCCTGTGGTATTTCAGCCTTCAATAATATCAGTTTTTCCACAGAATGCAACTCCATTTTTTCATGTGATTTTGTATATTTGTCTTAAAATATCAGTAGAAGAACAATACCAATGAAAACCACAACTGTTGAAATTACTAATATTTTAGATTTATTCAGATCATCTTTTATCTGTTTAAGCCTGATGGCGATCACTAATCTGCTCGATCTTGTGAAAATTCTCTTTCAAGATTACCACGAAATCGTTCCCTTTACACTTGCCTTCATGACCTACTAGCAAGAGGTTGTATAAGGGGGATAATCAGAGCGGATTTGGTATGAGTTTTAGCCTTGGTTTATTATTGTATAATTTCCATTTAAACCCGTAATACTATAGTTGATGAACCAACGCAGTTTTTCAGATTCAAAAATTAACAAACCTATAGAAACCCAAGGTTTAACACAAGTTGAGTTTATAATTCTAGGTTTCAATACCGTATTACGGATTAATCATGTTGTCAAAGGATTAATCTTTGACTATGGCCTAATTGCTGCAATACTAGGTCTATTCCGTTTTAATAACGATGTTGGCTCTATCCTAAATTTCTTAACTTTGTTGCTCCTAAATTTAGTAATGGCAATTCATATTAGTCGTCATTGGAGAACTTTTAAAGATAAAAAAATTGTTACCATAACTAATCTCAGTTTGAGCTTTTTGAGTTCATTAGTGATCGCCATTTTAGTTCGTGGTCTATTCTCTATTTTAAGTATATTTATACCTTTAATGATTGTGCTTAATGCCTCTGTCGGTCACGCTACTTTAACTTTACTATTTGGTAGGGCGGCCAATCAGCTATATCTTAGTGCTAAAAGAATTGATCAGCAAACTCTCGAAGAAATACTTAAAAATAAGAGTCTAATATGAAATTTAATCGTCGCAACTTTTTATGGACAAGTTTGGGCGCGGGAACGGCTATCGCAGCTTCCCAAGAACATTTGCGCCTTAACGCCATCCGCCAGCAACAAGAGCAAAATCAAATAGCTCGGAGTTCTTTATCTGATGAAATTAGTTTGATAGATGCAGCCTATGCCTCAGAAGCTGATTGGGAGGATGAAATGGCTAGACGTCGTCAGTTATTATCCGTCAATAATTTAACTCCCCCAGTATTGCCCTACAGTCGACAGATGTCTCAACGACTGATACATTTTTGTAAATTATCGGTTCAACAATATAAAACTAATCGCAAAAATCCTGGTTATAAAGGAGATATTAGGGTCTTACCTAGCTATGATGACACCATCAAATCTTATACTCAGCTAACCAGTTTTCAGCAAGAACAAGACATTATTGAAAAATATTTAAAAAACTTTCAAACACAAAAGGTAACATCAGATTCAACTGAGAATAATTCTGCAACACTAAATGAAACTATTCAAGAAGTAGAACTAACGTTTCAGGATAAGGTACG
The DNA here is from genome assembly GCA_002110465.1 of unicellular cyanobacterium SU2. Classification (GTDB taxonomy): domain Bacteria; phylum Cyanobacteriota; class Cyanobacteriia; order Cyanobacteriales; family Microcystaceae; genus Rippkaea. Next base: position 148,720 of record NEED01000002.1, read on the forward strand.
ACAAATTTTACAGCGTCAACACCGTATTCAGATATTTTCTGGCATCGCCCTTACTTCCAAGCAACACAATATTTTAGTATTTAGAGGGACTCAAACCCAGGCAGAATGGCTTCAGAATTTAAACGCCAAACAGGTTAAGTATAATGCCCCTGATGGTAAAGATTATGGTGTGGTACACGAAGGATTTTTAGGATTAACCAGAAAACTCAATCCCGAACCTGTTGCGATCGCCAAACAACTAGACCACACAATTCCCTGTTACATTACGGGACATAGTTTGGGTGCTGCCGTTGCTACCCTAGTAGCCATGGAAATTGCTCAAAAAGTCCCCCAAATTAAAGACCAAATTCAGCTATATACCTTTGCCGGACCGAGAGTGGGTTCACCTGAGTTTGTCAAAGCTCATAGCCAACTTATTCCTAATTCCTATCGTATTGTTAATTTAGCTGATTCCGTCCCTCTTGTGCCTCCCGTTAGTATGGGTAATTCCTACACCCATGTTGGTCAAAAATGGGGATTCTTGATGCAGTTGGAAGATACTCTACTCAATCATGTAGTGGATACCTATCAAACTGCTATTAAGCAAGGTGCAGAGGTGAATCAAACTATTGGTAAGAGAGAGATAAGTAGTGATAAGGTAAAAGAGACAAATTCGCCTTGAATTGCACTGTGTTTCCCTTGCAGCATGGTTTGTGGATAATCTTGCCATCAATATATTGATTAGCAGGTTTTATTTCTGGTAATTTCAGAAACTCTGCTAATGTGAGCGATTTGTATGGTGCTTTTACCATTTAGACTTACCTCTTAATCCACCAGATTCAGATAGTAACCTTCTCCCGAAATCAAATTTTACGAAGCTACAGGTAAAGACTTCTGAGTTGAAGATACACGGGTTGAACTATTTTGAGGCTTATCTAATTCTAGGAGTAAATTACGAATTAGACGAGCAACTGCCTTTTGCATTAACCCTTCAACAATCCGTTGTCCCATCTGTTGAGTTTCCGGTTTAACTAAGAGTTTGGTAACAACTGGAACAAGGTGCATAGGATCAAATCCTGGGGTATTCTGAAGGATTTCTAAAATATTTTTTAAGTGTTCTGTAGTTTGACTATTATCTCTTAAGTCTGGCGGGGTTTCTTGAACGGCTAACCCCACTTGTTCCCGTACTATTACTGAGGCATTAAACCAGGTTCGACGACCCAATAAATCAACCGCATTAATCACTTCATCAATGAGACGTTCTCGAATAAATGTTCCTCGTTCAGAAAAGAGAAAATCTGTTGCTTGATCTAGAACCTTATCAATATCATAGTCTTGAGAATCCTTAGCATTTCGCAGTAAATTTTCTAAACGATTCCATCGAAAACTGCCATCTTTAAATAATAAATCTTTGAGAGAGGTTCGTAATTCCTGAGACGGATCTGTTAAAAGTCTTTTAGCAACATACGGATAGGCTTTACTGAGGACTTTAAAGTTAGGATCGATACCGATAGCAATTCCTTCTAATGTTACCATTGACCGAATAATCAAAGCATAATAGGCAGGAACACGGAAGGGAAACTCATACATCATTGCAGACATTTGATCCGTGATACTTTTGAAGTTTAACTCAGCTACACTGGCTCCTAAGGCATTCCCAAAAACTTGACTTAACGCGGGAATGATTGGGGATAAATCTGTATCAGGTTTGAGAAAATCGAGCTTAACGTAATCATTTGCCAATGATTCAAAATCACGATTAACCAGGTGAACAACGGCTTCAATTAACCCATAACGTTGATAAGGTTTAATATGGCTCATCATGCCAAAATCAAGATAGGCTAATTGACCATTATCCATTGCTAATAAGTTTCCTGGATGGGGATCAGCATGGAAAAAGCCATGTTCTAATAGCTGACGTAAAGAACACTGAACTCCTACTTCCACTAGATGAGTTGCATCAATTCCTTTGGCTTGAACTTGTTGAATATCGGTTAGTTTCGTTCCTTCTACCCATTCCATGGTTAAGACACGCCGTCCCGTATATTCCCAATAAATTTTAGGAACATAAATTTCGGGTAAATGACCATAAAATTCAGCGAATTTTTCAGCGTTTTTCCCTTCTTGGACGTAGTTGATTTCTTCAAAGATACGAGTTGCTAATTCGTCTGTAATAGAAACTAGATCTGAGCGAATAAACGTAAATGCGTTTTGCGCCCAACCAGCCAAATTTCGCATAATATAAATATCTAAGGTAATCCGTCTAATTAAATCAGGACGCTGCACCTTAATAGCGACTTTTTCTCCTGTTTTTAATTTTCCTTTATAAACTTGTCCCAGGGAAGCTGCCGCTAATGGTTTAGGGGAAATTTCAGCATAAATTGTTTCAGGAGATTCTCCTAATTCCTCTTCAATAAAACGATAGGCAACCTCATTAGGAAATGATGGAATTTGATCTTGTAAGCTAGTTAGTTCATCAAGATAAGTTGGGGGAACTAAATCAGGGCGTGTTGATAAAGCTTGTCCGATTTTAATATAAGCTGGACCTAACTTAGTTAGCATTTCCCGTAACTGAATTGCCCGCTTGCGATCATCTTTAGGGTTAGTTCCTCTTAATTTATCCCACCATAGCCCTAGAAAAAACCAGGAAAACTTGAAAGCAATATTAATAAACCGTGTCAATACTTCAAAGAAACGCTTACGGTAATATTCTTTAATCGTTTCTGGATGATACCGCCAACTGTCAGGGGAAGTATCGCTAATTGGTCCTAAATCTTCCGTATGACTTAGGGGAATGTGAATCGGTTGTGCATCAATAGTAATCACATCTAGGGATTCAACATCTGGGGACATAGTTGCTTGAGGCATAGGACAAATAGGATAGTTAAGTTAAAATTAAGCTTTTGTAAACTATTGTAACAAGTTCTGTAGGCTTAGCTGATTAGATCTAAGCTCAACTTAGTCGATCTGTGTCTAGAAAACTAGCGATCGCCATCTCATAGTTGTCTCATTAAAAAATCTACTACTATTTAGTAATATGGCAAATTAAGCGTCAATCAAGCTATACTACAAAAAGTTAATATAATTATTCAGTTAGTAATCTTTATAGTAATATGGTTCAAGGATCTAACTCAGAATCAGCAATAAAAATAGCAATATCAGGAGAATCTGAGATATCTAATTTATCCCCGGCAATTTTGGGGATGATTGCCGATTTTTTCAAAGTTTTATCAGAAGTCAGTCGATTACAGATTGTTTGCGCCCTCAAAGGAGGAGAAAAAAACGTCTCTGAAATCATCGGAATCACGGGGTTAGGACAAGCAAATGTCTCTAAACACCTAAAACTCCTCACTCAAGCAGGAATTGTGACACGAACCCAACAGGGGGTTAATGTAGTTTATGCGATCGCCAATCCGTTAGTGTTTTCTTTATGTGATTTGGTGTGTAACTCGATCTCTGCTCAATTGCAACAGCAAAATCAACATCTAGAGTCGTTAAAAGTCTTTCAACAATCATTTTAGAGAATTTACTGACAATTAAATATTCATTGCTTCTAAAATTTCTTCCATTTGTTCCCAAGTGAGTCCTTGCTGTAAATACTGAGGATTATTCGGTATGTAGGGGCTAACCAGGCGATCAATCGCAAAAATGATGGCAGATTCTGAAATCAGAGGAACATCAGGATCAAAATTTGTTGCTTGCATCAAAGAACTAGAAAACCCTTTAAAAATCATAATTTGGTCGGGTTCCCCTGCATTTTCTAACCTCACGAGCAGGACTTCTTGAGGTCGTTGGAGAGTATACAGTTCTAATCGTTTAGCTTTGGAAAATGACATAATCAGTCAATATTACTCGGTGATTATTTTTTCTAGATTCTGTATTCTACATTCTCAATTTGCCCCTCTCCCTCTCTCTGTTACTGTTCAAGGGCTGAACGTCCTTGCTTACCGAGTCGGATTAAGAGAAAGTAGCCGAAATACAGAACATAGACTGATAATCCTAACAGACCTAAAAAGCCAATAAACCCTTGGGTAGCATCACCATGAATAATCGAACGGTATCCCAAAGGAGCTTCGATCCAAACTTGACAGAAGGGACTTGAAAGTAATTCTAGGGAAAACGCACAGGACAAAAAAGGAACATTAGCGATCGCCCCTAAACTACAATAAACTGTCATTGCCCAACGCCAGGAGACAACCACCAACTTCAGGAAACTCGGAGGTAAATCTTTAATTTCGTCGTTGAGATCAACCCAAAACCAAAGAGAAATCGGAATAAGCATACGAGCGATCAAAGCAGTAATAAACCCGATTTGCCCACAAAGATTCTCAAAACCCGAATTATCTACCCCCCAAGCCGGAACCAGTAAATAGACTGTAATCATCAATAAACTAGCCACTCGCCAATAAATAATAAGAAGACGACTAATGGCTTGTGCTTGTTGAACTAAAGACCAAATCATCAAAATTGTAGGGACGATAACGGTAAATAAAACTGCTAGTCGATAATCAGTCCAAACGAAAGGTCGAAACCAAAGTTCTTCCATGTTATTTTAGTTTCCTGATAAAATCTGTAAATTTTTTGCAAGAGATATTTCTCACCATCAAAATAGCAGTGAAAATCTGTTATTAGATCCCCACTGCTGCTCAATTAGAATGTTGATAACAGGCAATTAATACCAATCACCAACGTCTTGCCCCTAGTCGTCATAGACTCGACATTCAACCGCGTCAGGATTATCATCACAATAGTTTTCAAAAGCGGTTTTGGGAGGTTGTTTTTGCTTTTGATGAGAAGCTTCGGCTTGCAATTCTTCAACCGCATCCCAAGCAGCAGCACAATCACCGGAACTATCGCCTTCTGTGCTACAAACGGCTCTAGCGTTTTCTAACTCCTGTTCAATTTGATCTTGAATGTTACTCATGATTCCTCTGATTTTTTTTTACTTTAACTTTTAGGTATTGAGAATCTAGTTTATCCTAACGGATTTATTTGTGTCATCAATAGATAGATTTCCTATCTATATTGCAGTTAGCCTGTGATCATCCTCCACAGAAAAGTGTATCTTAATAATTGACTTGATGGCAAAACGTTCCTTTCGATTCCAACTCAGAGACCAGGTAGCCCCATCTTCTGTGTGTTGATCATGCTTATGAATAATTGTTGATTCTCCTTGTTACCTCATCAATAAGTTACTGTTTTTTAACTTTGTAAATTTCCTATGACCAATCAGATGCAATGGATTAATGCCTTATCTACCCGTCCATCCTTAGAAATGGCAGTTACAGAAGTGGTAGATAGTGTTAAGCAATCCTTATCTAATTCCCCTGATTTAGGTATCCTATTTATTTCTTCTGCTTATGCTAGTGATTATCCTAGATTAATTCCCCTTATTCTTGAAAAGTTATCCTTACCTATTTTGATTGGCTGTAGTGGGGGAGGAGTCATTGGGACGAAAAATCCTAACCAGATTATAGAACTCGAAGGGAAACCTGCTCTAAGTCTCACCGTTGCTAGTTTACCTGGGGTGAATGTTCAAGCTTTCCGTCTCACCCCTGAAACTTTACCTGATTTAGACAGTTCTCCCGATACTTGGCATGAATTAGTTGGGGTTTCTTCCCAAAAACAACCTCAGTTTATTCTGTTATCCGATCCCTTTTCCCCAGGAATTAATGACTTGTTAGCTGGACTTGATTTTGCTTACTCAGATTCGGTAAAAGTTGGAGGGTTAGCCAGTACAGGGGTTATGGGGGTTCAAAGTGCTTTGTTCTACCATACCCCAGATAGTTCAGATTTGGGGCTATATCATCAGGGAACTGTAGGATTGGCCTTGAGTGGGGAGATTATGGTTGAGTCTATTGTGGCTCAAGGATGTCGTCCCATTGGTCAGCCCTATCAAATTACCCAAGGGGAACGCAATATTATTTTAGAGTTGACGCAATTACAAGGAAAACCTCAAGCGCAAGTTACTCGCCCTCCTTTAGAATTTCTCAGGGACTTAATTCAAACCTTAGATGATAATGATCGGCAATTGGCTGAAAATTCTCTCTTTATTGGGGTTGTCAGCGATGAATTTAAGCAAAATTTGCAACCTGGAGATTTTTTGATTCGTAATTTAGTGGGGGTTGATCCACGAGTCGGGGCGATCGCTATTGGCGATCGCGTTCGTCCAGGTCAAAGAGTCCAATTCCACCTCCGTGATGCTCAAACCTCGGCCGATGATTTAGGACTTCTGCTCAAAACTTATACTGCCTCTAATGACCCACAAAAGCAAGTTCAAGGTGCATTAATGTTTTCCTGTTTAGGCAGAGGTGAAGCCCTCTATAACCAGCCAAATTTTGATTCAGCTCTGTTTCGTCGTTATTTCCCTAACTTGCCTTTAGGGGGCTTTTTCTGCAACGGAGAAATTGGCCCTGTGGGAGGACAAACTTTTTTACATGGTTATACCTCTGTGTTCGCTCTTTTTCGTCACCGCTAGTTAAAATCTGAAATTATCTTAACGATTTGTTGTTTTCAAACGTTCTGTCAACCGTCGTAAAACCCCATTAATAAAACGATACCCATCATCATCAGAATAACGCTTAGCCATTTCCACCGCTTCATTAATCGCTACTTTTTGAGGAACATTGAGAAAGAGAATTTCTGCGGCTGCTATCCTTAAAATATCTCGATCAATTTTTGGTAAACGACTTAATTGCCAATCAACAAGAACGGCTTCAAGGTGTTGGTCAATTTCAAGTCGGCGACGATAAACTGTGCCAATTAACTCTAAGGCATATTCGCGCACTTCGTACTGACTCGAAAGCTGAATCATTTGGGGGAGTTCAATGGCATAGCCCATACGATTGATGGCTCCTTTGGCTAGTTCGAGTGCTTCAGATACCATAACCTTGGCACTTTGGACATCAGCAGCCTGAGTTTCACTTTTTAACAGTCGTTCATTACTGCGTGTTATCTCTGCAGCGGCGGTTTCTAAAATATCTTGTCCTTCTGTTGTTAAGGTACGAATTGCAGCTAAGACTAAATTACTTAACTCCTGTTGTTCAAGTTTTTCGGAACTTCCTTTAATTTGACTTAAGCTTAACAGAGCTAACTCACGAGAAATTCGGCGGGGTTTTTGATTTAGAAACATAGTTTGATGAACTCAGAAGTCAGAGTTTGTAGAGACGCTTGTAGTCAGCCCTGAAAGGCTGAAGCACCAACTACCTATTATTGAACCATCTTAGTTGTATCAATCAAATATAAGCTGTTGTTGAGTTCTCCGAGTGCTAAAGCAACTGGGATTCTAAGCGGATGATGTTACGCGCCACGGGGCTTATAAAGGGGCGAATGCGATTCGCCCCACAGCCCCTTATAAATGGACGCTTCACAACGCTTACGATAAGATCGAGAAAGTCTGTCTAAATCATATCGTTGTGGGAGACTCAAAACTCCCCTACTCACCTTAGCTAAAGAAACTTTTAGCTGTGTGATTACCTTTGTGATAATATTAGCTGAACCATTACAATCAGCATTAATCAATTGACCGCTAGAAGCCTGATATAATCCTCTTTTAATTCTTTTTCCTGATGGTTGCCACCCGTCAGGTTTTTTACCAACAGTAGGTAGCAAATTATTATCTAAAAAAGAAGCTTTAGAAGTGTAACTTTCCTCAGTCTCAATAAATCTGATGCCGTATTTTTCACAAAATTGAGCAATACGATTTTTAAGCTTTGCTGTAGGAATCTGAACAAATTCTTGATTGTTCTTTTTCCCTATGTTAATTGAGTCCTTTTGACGTTGATTCCAACCAAATACAATAATAGAAATGTCATTCTGAAGACACCAATTAATGATGAATCTTGCTGCTTTATTAACATCATCCCTCATTTGCCGGTTACGCTTTTCGGTCAAAAAGGACAATTCATCATCCCAATAATCTTGAGCTTTACCCTTTTTGATTTGAGCAACGCGTTTATTATACCATTGGTTCTGAGACTTAACTTTTTTCCCATTAATAATCAACGATTTCCCTGTATTAGAAACACAGGTTAACCAGTTATCAAGTCCATGATCTATTCCCAAAACATTTAGATTGGGATTGACTTTTTTGACTTCGTTTTGCTTATAAACACACTCAAGATAAAAGCAGTTAGCTAATTTGTTAGCTTCTGAACAGATAAACTCAAGGATTGCTGTAATGTCGCCTGAAGCATGAATTAGATTTTGTTGACATCCGTACATAAACTTACCCCCTGTTGATATCGCTTTAGAGATAATGCCAGACCATATTCACTTATTTATAGAAAGTCCCCCCACTTTTTCACCTTCTGTTATTATTAAGCGGATTAAAGGAAGACTTTCTCATCATCTAAGAAAAGAATTTCCTGAGTTATTAAAACTTCCTACTTTATGGACACCTAGTTACTTCTGCGCTACGACTCGAGCAGCTTCAACTGAAACAATTAAGAAGTATATTGAAAATCAAAAAGGTAAATGAGACTGCAAGTTAAAACTTGCTTTCGCTCCACTGCCCGCCGTTAAAACGGACGATGCTCACTCTCGCTCAAAAGCTTTTTAGGTTTCTTCTTCTACAGACATCGCATGAGTCGGTTCTTGAATGATAGGACTATCTAGAGCTACTGGCTTTTGATTACGAGATTTAGACAACGGAACCGAAACCGATGCAGTGGTCTGGGGACTGACGATACCACCAGAAATGAGAACTTTAAAGGCATCCTCAATGGAAATAGGCAAGTTAATCACATCATTTTCAGGAATAATTGCATACCATCCAGAAGTGGGATTAGGGGTCGTTGGGATAAAGACACTCAGCATTTGCTCACTCAAATGGTCTTGCAGTTGAGGACTCAAGGTTCCTGTCACAAAACCAAGACTCCAAACCCCTTGTCTAGGATATTCAACCATGACAACTCGGCGAAACTTGCTTTTAGAATCTTTAAACAGGGTTTCTAGAATCTGTTGAAGGGTTTTATAAACTGCTCCAGCCAAGGGAATCGATTGTAAAATCCGTTCTCCTACATCCAATAACCAGCGACCTGCAATATTCCGAGCCATTAACCCAATAATCAAAATACACAAGAGGGGAACAGCAAAACCTACTAATAAGTTAAGACAATAGCTCAAAATCGGGTCAAGGCCATCAAACGGATTAAGCTGCTTGGGAATTTGCGTCAGCAGATTGATCACCCACGCGGCAATGGTTATGGTTAGCCAAATGGTTGTTGCCAGGGGGATCACCACTAATAAACCGGCAATTAGATCGTTTTTGAGATCTTGCTTGAAGCGTTGAAGCACGTCCGCAAACTCTTCTATCAGAAGGAAATTAACCTTATCTATAGTATCACAGTTGACTAAAGGTGTATGAGCAATGAGGAAAACTGAATCTTTATTCGATGCCTCACTGCCCTATTTTCTTGTTTTAGCTTTTAGGTGCTTTCGGTTGACTCATTTTTACAGTGCCACCGATCATTATCATTCTGAATCCAATCCAGCCAACAGCACTATAAACAATAGCCAGCATTAGGCTGCTTAGCCCGACTCGCAAACTTTGCTTAAGAGCTTGGGTTTTAGCTTGGGTTTCAGCTTGTTTGCGTCGATCAATTAATTGAGTTTGCAATTGTTTTGTTAACTCATCAATACGATTTTTGTATTCTGTCGGATTTTTGGATAAATCTCGTAATTGTTCGAGCTGACTCCGTTGTTGTCTTAACTGTTCTATCTGTTGCGGGTTGAGATTTCTTCCTTGAACCTCTCCTGATTCAACCACTTGATTTAACTGTTGAATTTGTTGGTTAAGACGTTCGGGATTTTGAGATAATTGATCAATTTGGCTCAAAAAGGCTTGGATTTGGTTCGCTCCTTCCCCAGCACCCTGGTTAATTTGGGCAAGAGCATCAACTTTGGCTTGATTCAAATTATTTAGATGGAGAGGAACCATTAATAGAAAGACAAGTCCCAAGATCGTGGCTAAAACATAGGTCGGGACTCGCAGGTCGAATCTCGATAATTTCCCAGAGATTGGAGCGTTTAGGCTATCGATCCAATAACCAACGAGAATAAAGGCTATCCCAACCAAAGGAACAACGCCACGATCCACAATGCTAGTCACTAAGCTAATTTGCCACTGGGAACTTTGCCAATTTAAAGGGATAGCCAGGGTAAGGTAGTCCAATAAAGAGGAAAGGATGAAGACTACACCGATTAGTTTAAGGCAAAGAGAGGTGAAACCTGAGTTATTCATGATTATTTACTAAAATTTAAGGTGATTTTTTGACAAGACTCAACGAAATCACAAACGGGAAAACTCATATAAAGTTTGATCTGTGATTAATTTTCGTTAGGGATTGGTCATCAGCTTTTAAGGATATTTAATAATTTGCCTATAATTATTGTCCCTAATTGGGAACTTGACCAATGAGCTTAAAAGATTAGGGGCAAATTGGCAAGGAGAACCATTACTGTCAATATGATAGTAGGTAATTCCCATTAGGTAAGATAGCCAATAGCTCGGCATAGCGTCGGTGAGCGTGTCTTAAAATGTGGTAGGCTAACCCGATTCAAGACTAATGAAAAAATTAATTGAAGTATTGTCTGATAAATCTGCTCTAATCGAGCGATCGCTGTCCCTGACAGTCGAAAAAATAACCAATGCTGTTGAACAAAGGGGGAAATGTACCCTCGCTCTCGCTGGAGGCAGCACTCCCAAACCTTTGTATGAATCTCTGGCCAAGCAATCCTTACCTTGGGACAAAATCCACATTTTCTGGGGAGATGAGCGTTATGTGAGTCCTGAACATCAAGACAGTAACCAACGCATGGCACGTCAAGCTTGGCTCAATCATGTTGCTATTCCAGCAGAAAATATTCACCCAATGCCAACCGAGGCTGGAGATCCCGCCCTAGATGCCCAAACCCACGAAGCCCACATTAGAGAGTTTTTTCAAGTAAGTCCAGGGGAGTTTCCGTCTTTGGATCTAGTGTTACTTGGTATGGGGGATGATGGCCATACAGCCTCCTTGTTCCCCCACACAGAAGCCTTGAAGGTCAGCGATCGCCTAATTACTGTCGGCAACAAAGATGGTCAACCTCGCCTAACGTTTACGATTCCTTTAATCAATCAATCTCACTGTGTCATGTTCATCGTCGCTGGAGAAAATAAACGTCCAGCTTTAGCTCAAATTATGGCTTCTGAAGCTGATGAAATAGCTTATCCATCAAGATCAATCAATCCTCAAGGTGAACTTTGGTGGTTGCTCGATGAAGCGGCTGGGGCTGATCTAAAAAGTTAAAATATATATATGGTGATGATGATCGTCATTATCAGTTTTTAAGAGAAGAAGTGGGAAAACTAACATATCATTAAGCTTTTGTCTTTATTCAGTCTTTCCCCTCTTCATCATTATTCTAAAATCTGCATTCTAAATTCTACGTTCTGCTACAACTATCCCACGGATGAAAATCCCCTTGGTGATCTACTCAACCTAGCGCAATTAACCCCTACCAACCTATGCAAGGAAAATGGCAAATTGGTTCTTTACTAGGAATCCCTCTGTATCTTGATTCCTCTTGGTTTTTAATTTTAATTTTAGTCACCCTTGTTAATGCTAAAGATATTACAAATAAAGGATTAGCGGGAAATATACCAGGTTTAGGGTTGTTGGCTGGATTAATTATGGCTTTTTTGCTGTTCGGTTCAGTTTTACTCCACGAATTAGGACATAGTTTGGTAGCCCGCGCCCAAGGGACTAAGGTTAATTCTATTACCCTGTTCCTATTTGGAGGAGTGGCATCGATTGAACATGAATCAAAGACCCCAACGGGAGCTTTTTGGGTAGCGATCGCAGGTCCGTTGGTGAGTTTGACTTTGTTTATCGTCTTTTTTGGTCTCACTCAATGGATTAATACCATGAACGTTTCCTTCTCTATAACGAGGAATTGGGGTAATCTTGGGGAGCTATTAAGGTATATCATGGAGGATATTGGGCGAATTAATTTGGTATTAGGGATTTTTAATTTAATTCCAGGGCTACCGCTTGATGGCGGCCAAATTTTAAAGGCTATTGTCTGGAAAGCGACGGGCGATCGCTTACAAGGGGTGCGTTGGGCCGCAGCTAGTGGAAAATTAATTGGTTGGTTGGGAATCTCAACCGGACTCTTTCTGGTCTTAGTAACAGGAGCCTTAAGTTCTGTGTGGCTTGCCTTGATTGGTTGGTTTATTCTACGGAATGCCGACAATTATGACCGCTTAACCTCCCTACAAGAAAGTTTGCTAAAAATAGTGGCTGCTGAGGCTATGACCCATGAGTTTCGGGTAATTAATGGGAATCTTACTCTCCATCAATTTACGGAAGGATATATTATCAAGGATTTTAATGCGTCTATTGCTTACTATGCCGCCTCTGAGGGACGTTACCGAGGTTTAATTCGCATCGAAGATTTACAGTTCCTAGAACGCAGTGACTGGGATGAAAAAATCCTAACTGACATTGCTCATCCTTTAACAGAGATTCCTTCAGTTTCCGAAAAAACTCTTCTGATAGACGTAATTAAGCAACTAGAATTAACGTCTGATAATCGTTTAACGGTTCTGTCTCCGGCCGGTGCTGTGGCAGGAGTAGTTGATCGCGCAGATATTGTTAAAGCGGTGGCAACCTATCATAACCTTCCTATTCCTGACAGTGAAATTAAGCGAATTAAAGCCGAAGGAACCTATCCTCCTTATTTACAGTTACCTGCCATTGTAAAAAGTTTTCAAGATTGAAAAATATACTAATAGAATTTATTTTATACTCTGAAAAAATATCATAATACTTGTGGAAATATAAGTATGAAAGAAGTAATAAATATTAGAAATAAAAATGCTTTAATTGTTGAATTGATTATGTGAATACTGGGAATAGAGTAAAATATCTTTTTTTCTGGGGACATAAAAAAGAATTAAATATATCTAAATCCTGTTTAAGTCAGTGGTATGATGCCCCCTTTAAGATAAATAATATAGTCTATAAAATGGCTGAACATTATATGATGTCGGAAAAAGCATTGTTATTTTGTGATCAAGAAATATACCAAAAAATTATCCAGGCAAATCATCCAAGTGAAGCCAAAAAATTGGGACGAATTGTTAAAAATTTTGATCAAGAAATATGGAGAAATAACCGTTCAAATATAGTTATTAAAGGTAATTTGGCTAAATTTAGTCAAAATACCGATCTTAAAGAATTTTTGATGAAGACAGGTGATCGAGTTTTGGTAGAACCAAGTCCTAGAGATATAGCAGTCGCCAAAACAGTTAGGACATTTTTCCGTTCCCTATTCCCTTGAAAAAATAGTCTAGGGTGCCCCAAGCAACCTGGCGGTTGCTATAACTGCTTAAGAATTCATTTAATCTCTTTTAAAATTTAGTTTTTATGTACTAGTACAAGATGTCAGTAGATGTAATTCTCACAACTAATTGCTGATTGCTATATCTGTGTTCACACTCACCAAATTTCCTAAGCTTCCCATACAATAAAAGAAGACAAAAAATCTTTAAGATTTATATTCGACCCAAACTCTCCTGATGAAAAATTGGGACATTATCAAATTGTTTTTTGTATCACCAATCGGTTATGACTCCTGCTATTGTCATTGACTCTTTATCAAAAAATTACGGTACTGTCGAAGCAGTTAGAAATATCTCCTTTAAAGTTCAATCAGGAGAAATTTTTGGCTTGTTAGGTCCTAATGGGGCGGGTAAAACCACCACCATTCGCTGTTTATGTACCTTAGCTAAACCTGACGGGGGCAAGATTGAAGTGGGTGGAATTTCTGTCCTTGATCACCCCAAAGCTGCCCGTAGACGGTTAGGATATGTTGCTCAAGAAGTCGCTTTAGATAAAGTATTAACAGGAAGGGAATTATTAGCATTACAAGCTGCCCTGTACCATCTTCCCCAAAGTAAAGCGAAAGATCGCATCGCCGAGTTAATCGCTTTGCTAGACTTAGAAGACTACGCCGATCGCAAAACCGGAACCTATTCAGGGGGCATCCGTAAACGGTTAGATCTCGCGGCCGGCCTTCTCCATAAACCAGAGGTATTAGTATTAGATGAACCAACCGTAGGACTAGATATAGAAAGTCGCTTTATTGTTTGGGAATTCTTGAGAAAACTACAAAAAGCTGGAACAACAGTCCTCATTACCAGCCATTATCTCGAAGAAATTGATGCCCTAGCCGATCGCTTGGCCATTATTGATCACGGCCAAGTTATTGCAGAAGGGACTCCTTCCCAATTAAAAGATCGTGTAGGTGGCGATCGCGTTACCCTACGAATTCAGGAATTTTCCCCTATAGAAGAAGCCCAACAAGCCAAAAGCTTACTAGAAGCTTTACCCTTCGTCGAAGAGGTTATTATCAATCATTCTCAAGGAAATTCCCTTAACCTAGTAGTGACCACCGGAAGTAATTGCTTAAGTAAAATAGAACAATCACTAATGGAATCGGGACTACCTATTTTTAGCTTAGCTCAATCTCGTCCGAGCCTCGATGATGTCTACTTAGCCGCTACGGGTCAAACCTTAATGGATGCTGAATTAGCCGCCGCTAGTAGTCGAGATCTCAAAGCTGAGAAAAAGCAACAAATGAAATCAAGTTAACCTAATTATCGGGTTAATATTATCCATCTAAAAATTGGAAATTGAAAAACAAAAATAACTAAAAAGACTTTCTAAAATTGTTATTTTGTTCACCAAGTTTTAGATCTTGTAATAAGTGAGGAAAACACCATGAGTCAAACAGTTACCCCTTCTAAAATGGAGTCTAGTTTATCTCCCCAGGAACGCCGAGTCAATTCTATTGATGAAGATAGAAATAGTTTTGGGGAATTTATTCAAGAAACCTTAGCCATGACTAAGCGTTTGTTTATTCAACTGCAACGTCGTCCTTCTACCTTAATGGCTGGGATTATTCAACCATTTATGTGGTTAATTTTGTTTGGTGCATTGTTTTACAACGCCCCCCAAGGATTATTTGGCGAAGATCTCAATTATGCTAAATTTCTTGCTCCAGGTATTATCGTTTTTACTGCCTTTTCAGGAGCATTAAATGCAGGTTTACCGGTGATGTTTGACCGAGAATTTGGTTTTCTAAATCGGTTATTAGTTGCCCCCTTAGCCTCGCGTTATTCAATTGTGGCCGCGTCTACCCTCTATATTATTACCCTGAGTTTGATTCAAACAGCGGTAATTGTAGGAGCTAGTGCGGTTTTAGGGGCAGGTTTACCTAGTTTAGTTGGGTTAGGAGCGATCGCTTTGATTGTCTTTTCTATTGTCCTAGGAGTAACGGGATTAAGTTTAGGACTAGCTTTTGCTCTACCAGGCCACATCGAATTAATTGCGGTCATTTTTGTAACCAATTTACCTCTACTATTTGCGAGTACCGCTTTAGCTCCCTTATCATTTATGGCCAAGTGGTTACAAATTGTAGCGAGTCTCAACCCTTTGACCTATGCCATTGAACCCATCCGTTATATTTATCTCAATGGGGATTGGTCTTTAAGTAGTTTAGTATTACAAACCCCTTGGGCTTCCCTGAGCTTTGGTGTGGTTTTATTGCTATTATTAGGCTTTGATGCGTTAATATTAGTAACCATCCAACCTTTATTACGTCGCCGTTTTGCATAAGTTGATGTCAATGTAAAATTTTTGAAGTTTGGTTATAGATAGGAGTGAGCTTAATTATGTCTGTTAAATTACCTTTGAATAAATTATCTTGTCTTCTGATTCTTGTAGGAACTGTCGTAGGAGTTGCTCCGATGACAGTAGCCCAATCGATTAATATTGTCGAGGAAGAAAAAGATATTTATCAAGATAATGAAAAAGATCCCGCCGGAGAATTTGGGAATATTTTTAACCCAATGGATTTAATGCACCGTTCTAATTTACAACGGAGTCGTAACGCCAGTGACTTTGCCGAAGACACCAGTAATAATCTCAATAAAGCGGCTGAAGAGTTTAAGCTGATGCAACAGCAAAGATTACAACAACAAATTCCTCAGTCATCTTCTGAGCCTACTATTAATTGAAGACAAACCT
The DNA here is from genome assembly GCA_002110465.1 of unicellular cyanobacterium SU2. Taxonomy (GTDB): domain Bacteria; phylum Cyanobacteriota; class Cyanobacteriia; order Cyanobacteriales; family Microcystaceae; genus Rippkaea. The sequence goes on from NEED01000002.1 coordinate 164,775, forward strand.
AATAGTTTGATCAGCTAAAAATCAAAGAGAGGGATTCAATAGGAATCCCTCTCCAAAACTTAACTGTTTTATCTAAAAAAAGTTTTGCTCTTTAAATGTTAACTGAAGTTAGGAACGAATAAAGTCATAAACTTCTAGGTATTTTTCTCCTGGATTTTTCCAAGAGTAATCATATTCCATTCCTTGTTTTGCCAGTTGATAGAATCCATCGCGATCAGTATACCATAACTCCAAAGCACGGTGCATGGCAGATTCTAAAGCACTGGGATCAGTTTGGAAGAAGACATAACCATTGCGTTGTTCAGGACGATGAAACTCATCATAATCTCGATCAAACACCGTATTAATTAAACCACCAACGCCGCGAACAATAGGAACGGTTCCATATCTTAAAGAAATCATCTGAGTTAACCCACAGGGTTCGTAATTACTAGGAACAACCATCATATCTGCCCCTGCATAAATTAAGTGGGATAACTCTTCATTAAACCCAAGTTCTAAATGAATATCAGGATTATTATTTAAGTGGTGTTTTTCGTGCCAGAACCAATTATTAATATCAGGGGCAGTAGCTGATCCTAAGAGGACAAATTGCGCTCCCCTTGCGAGAGCATAATACATGGCATGGTGGACTAAATGAACGCCTTTTTGGCCATCTAAGCGACCAATATAAGCAATAATGGGTTTATCTTCATCCCGTAGTAATAATCGCTCTCGTAAAGCTTTTTTATTGTGGGCTTTTAATTCAAAATCTTCAGGCCCGTAATGCTCTGGAATATATGTATCTAGTTCAGGATTCCAGATATTATAATCAAGTCCGTTGAGAATACCACCAAATTTTTGCTGATGAATTTCTAGGGTATGTCCTAACCCATAACCTTCATTGCCAAAACGGGCTTCCCAAGCATGGTGAGGAGAAACAGTATTCACATAATTGGAGTAAACAATTCCCCCTTTCATGAAGTTAATGGCACTGCCGTTAAAGTTATCCCGTAGACGATCATAATTGAGGTAGTACAGATCGTTATATAGTCCAGTTCCCCACAAAGCATCAACGCCGGCAATACCTTGGTGTTTGAAGTTATGAATGGTGTAACAAACCCGTTGTGTCCACATTCCGTGGTGTTTATAAATTTCAAACAACAACACCGGAACTAATCCTGTTTGCCAGTCATGACAGTGGATAACATCAGGATGTTTATTACTTTTAAGCAGAAATTCTAAGGCCGCTTTACTAAAAAAGGCAAACCGCATATAGTCATCAGTCGCACCATAATAACATCCTCGGTTGAAGAAATTATCCCCAGAGTGAGGTTGAATGAAGAAACAGAGTCTTCCGTGTACGTGGCCACAGAAAACGGAACAATGAATGGTTCCACCGTACCAAGGAACAAACAAATCTTGATAAGCTTGATGAAGCCCCCAAATATGGTCGTAGCGCATACAATCATACATGGGAAGAATCAGTTCAACACAGTGACCTCGATTTTCGAGTTCCCGACTCAAGCCGTAAACCACATCCCCTAAACCACCCGCTTTGATAACGGGGGCGCATTCTGAGGCAATTTGGACAATATACATAATCTTTTCTTACCTAACCCCTCGCGTTTTTGCTCTGTATTGTATCAATTCTTAATATTTATAGGGAATTCTGTCAAGGAACCTTTTCTTCTAGTTAAGCCCTGATAGTTGATTGTACAATAAACTTAAACTCTAAAAAGTCAACCTATATAAAAAATATAAACAAAGGTTGGCTAAGCAACCTAATTAGTTTACTCAGCGAAGGTGAGCTTCGTTTTTGTAGAATAAGGCTTGAGTCTTTTATTAGTTATTAGCTTAGCAGAGTAAATACAGTAGAACTAATCCTAATCCATTCATAATTAACGATCAAGAAAATAATATAATATTTAGGTCATGATGTAGTGTGTATTTCCACCGAGATTTTTTGTCTTTAAATCTTAGAATATTATGAGCATTAATAAAATTAATACAATTTTTTCAGCTTGTTTTTGTTTTAGATATTTTACATCGAATTTCGGTTATACTAGCAGGGATCAATAGTGATTGACCCCCAAACTAATCATGATTTCGTTTTACTGTCGGCTGTTGACTTTTTGCTTTTAGTGCTAGTTTTAGCCTTAGTTGTAGTTTTACTCTTGGTAGATTTACGGGTTGTTTTTTTCTTAGTTGCCGCTTTTGCCGCTAATAAGTCTAACGCCGTTTCCAAGGTTAAAGTATCGACTTTTTCCCCTTCGGGGAGACTGGCATTAACCTTACCATGTTTCACATAAAGGCCATAAGGACCATCATAAATATTGATGGGTTCTTTGTCGTCAGGATGGACTCCCAATTCTCGGAGCGGTTTTTTAGCCCCTCGACCGCCGCCTCTACTTCGCTTCGGTTGGGCTAATAATTCTAACGCCCGTTCTAGATTAACCGTTAAGACATCATCCCCCGCTTTTAGGGAACGATAATCTTTGCCCTCTTTGCCTTGGTCGTGGACTATATAAGGACCAAAACGTCCTAACCCGGCTTTAATTTTAGCCCTCGTATCAGGATGGGTTCCCAACAGACGAGGCAGAGATAACAACCCAACGGCGGTTTCTAGGGTGACATCTTCGGGTTTTATCCCTTTGGGTAAAGACGCGCGTTTTGGTTTCTTATTATCTTCGCTGACTTCTCCTAATTGAACGTAGGGGCCATAACTTCCAATCAGGGTATAAATAGGTTCTCCTGTTTCAGGGTGTAACCCCAATTTTTCGGGGCCTTCTATTTTCTGCTTGAGGATCGTAGATACCTGTTCTGGATCGAGATCGGCGGGGGTTAAATCCATAGGAATTGAAGCGGTAATCACTTCTTCCCCCTCCATCACTTCAATATAAGGACCAAACTTACCAATTTTAACGGTAGCTTCTAAATTGTCTAAGTTAACCGCCTTAGCAACCCCAGGATCTATGTTTTCAATCCCCAATTGAACCAGATTGTCTAACCCCTTTTCACCGAGGTAAAACTCTTTAAGATAGGGTATCCATTGAGCTTCTCCAGTAGCAATTTCATCGAGAGTTTGTTCCATTTTCGAGGTAAATTTTGTATCCACTAAATCATGGAAATGTTGCTCTAACAGGCTCACCACGGCAAAAGCAGTAAAGGTAGGGACAAGGGCTTTACTTCGCATTTGGGCATAACCGCGATCAATAATTGTCCCAATAATACTGGCGTAGGTACTCGGACGACCGACCCCTTCGCTTTCAAGGGTTTTGACGAGAGATGCTTCGGTAAACCGAGCAGGGGGTTGGGTTTCATGTCCTAATACATCTAATTGCTGACAATTAGGATGATCTCCTACCTGAAGAGTGGGGAGGATCACCTCTTGGTTTTCTAATGCCGCTTCGGGATCATCAGATCCTTCAACGTAGGCGCGGAAAAATCCTGGAAAATCAATTCGTTTACCTGAAGACCTAAATCCTGCATCTTCTACCTCTAGATTAATGGCAATTTGGGTTAAACGAGCGTTGGCCATCTGACAGGCCACAGTCCGCTTCCAAATCAAGTCATAGAGGGAAAATTCATGGCCTGATAACCCCGTTTCTTGGGGAGTGCGAAACTCATTTCCTGCCGGACGAATGGCTTCGTGGGCTTCTTGCGCCCCCTTACTTTTGGTGGTGTATTGGCGAGGTTTGGGGCTAAGGTATTCTTTACCGTATTTTTGTTCAACGCAGTTTCTAGCGGCCGTAATGGCTTGCTCAGACAAATGGACAGAATCTGTTCGCATATAAGTGATATACCCTTCTTCGTAGAGTTTTTGGGCAATCCGCATCGTATCTCGCGCTGAAATTCCTAATTTTCGGTTAGATTCCTGCTGTAGGGTGGAGGTGGTAAAAGGAGGAGCCGGTTTACGGGTGGTAGGTTTTTCTTCCGTATTGCTGACGGTCCAAGGTTTCCCGTCTAAGCGGTCTTTAAGAGCATTAGCCTGGGTTTCATCGAGAAGAACGACATCCCGTCCCTGAGCAATTTTTCCGGTATTGGGGTCAAAATCACTCCCAGTAGCAATTTTTTTGTCTCCTAGGGTCACTAATTTAGCGTCAAAGGAGTTCTTATCTTTTTCTAATAACGCTTTGAGATCCCAGTATCCCCCTGATTGGAAGGCGCGGCGTTCCCGTTCTCGTTGTACCAACAGACGAACCGCGACTGATTGCACCCGTCCAGCAGAGAGACCACGAGCAATTTTTTTCCACAACAGGGGAGAGACAGTATAACCCACTAAACGGTCTAGAAGCCGTCTTGTTTCCTGGGCATGAACTAAATTTTCATCAATATCACGACAATCTTTTAACGCTTTTTGAATGGCCTCGCGCGTAATTTCATGGAAGACCATGCGCTTGATGGGAACTTTCGGTTTAAGTAGCTGTAACAAATGCCAACTGATGCTTTCTCCTTCACGGTCTTCGTCTGTTGCCAGAATTAACTCGTCTGCCTCTTTTAAAGCAGATTTGAGTTCTTGAACAACTTTTTTCTTACCTTTGGGGACAACATAAAGCGGTTCAAAATTATTTTCGACGTTAATTCCTAAGTTTGACCAACTTTTCTCCTTATATGATGCAGGAACTTCCTCGGCTGAGGCAGGGAGATCCCGTACGTGACCCATGGATGCCTCGACGCGATACCCTTGGGGTAGATAGTTTCTGATGGTACGGGCTTTAGTCGGGGATTCGACGATAACAAGCGTTGGCATAATAATAGTTCAGTCTAATCAAGCAAGTTTAGCAAATAAATTAGGTCTGTAATCGAGTCCCAATCGGCTCATAGTATATGGGGTTCTTCTGTTAATTTAGCTTATAGCATGAAGATATTGATGGGCCTTTTGAACATTTCGGATCGTACACAGAGCTAGTGACACTCCCACGAGTAGAACTGCGTGGGATTCTTGCTTCATCAGGTTTGTCTAGCTGATAGTGATACTAACTAAAAGCCCCGATCAGATTCCCCTCCACAAGCATCTGTTTTGCGTCCACTGGCTGCCCGACAGCAGACTGAAGTGTTTTTTGGGGTGGTCAATTTTTTCACCCATCTTGTTAGGTAACTTAGCATGACTCCCTGACAACTCCACTGAATTTAAGGGTTATTTCGGTAAGTCTCTTGATCGCTGATGGAACGTGATCTCTATGTTAGAAAAATTTTTACCATTAGGGTTATCGCTTCTATTTGACTCTGAGACTGGGATTTAGTCGATGCCACCTCAAAAGTTATCTATGGTTGAGAGAAAATATGTAAATAAATGTTGCAAAAAATAAAAAGTTTGATTACAATTGGAGGTAAGTCGTTGACTAAAACGCAATCATCACATACAGGAGCCACAAATCATGGAAAAGCAAGACGCTAAATTCGGATTCACCTCTTTTGCCGAAAATTGGAATGGTCGTCTAGCAATGCTAGGCTTCATCATTGGAGTCGTTACTGAGTACCTAACCGGACAAGGTATCTTAGCCCAGTTGGGACTTATGTAATCCTCATGTAATTTTTTTACTAGGGGAGGGTAAGTCCATATAATTTATCTTCCCTTTGGCTATTATCCAAAGCATTAAAAAAATAATCTAAGAAATACCCCATTATTCTATGCAATGGGGTTGTTCTATGTATATTCATCAATAAGTTACGGAATTTTAGTGATATAGCACTACGCATTAAGGTTAGGACGAATCGAACCGCTCAAACTTATTCACGACAAGGTTTTTCTTTCTAAATTCTGCATTCTAAATTCTACATTCTGCTATAACTGCCTTGCCGATTTCTAAAGAAGCGGTGGCCGCTGGAGAAGGTGCATTACAAACGTGCAAAGCTTGTTCATCTTGAATCATTAAAAAGTCATCGACTAATTTTCCATCAGGCTTTAAGGCTTGGGCGCGAACCCCTGCCTCACTGACAATAACATCAGAGGCGGTGACTTCGGGGATGAGTTGCTGTAAACTGTGGACGAAAGCAGCTTTGCTAAATGATCGAATCATTTCTTTAATTCCTTCATCCGCGTGTTTGGCTGAGAGTTTCCAAAAACCTGGATAAGTGATAACTTCAGCAAAATCTTTGAGGTCGAAATCTGTCTTTTTATATCCTTCTCGCTTCAAACTTAAAACCGCATTAGGTCCGGCATGAACGCTACCATCAATCATGCGGGTGAAGTGAACGCCTAAAAAGGGAAAATCAGGGTTAGGCACAGGGTAAATGAGGTTTTTAACTAAATAACGTTTTTCGGGAGTTAATTCGTAATATTCACCGCGAAAGGGGACTATTTTGGCTTGGGGGTTAACTCCCCCTAATTTAGCCACGCGATCGCTATATAATCCAGCGCAATTAATCACAAAATTGGTTTTAATTGTTCCTTGATTGGTTTCTAAGACTTGGCTGTCCGATGTTTTAATAATTTTTTTTACCTCTGTGTTGAGGCGAATTTCTCCCCCTTGATTTTCAATTAATTCAGCATATTTTTGACTCACTTTTTTGTAATCGGCAATTCCTGAAGTAGGAACATAAATTCCAGCTATGCAATTAACATAAGGTTCTTTTTCTTTTACTTCTTCAGAACTAATTTTTTTGACTTTTAACCCGTTTTCTAAACCCCGTTTATAAAGATTATCTAACAAGGGTAATTCTTTTTCTTTGGTGGCAACAATAACTTTACCGCAAACTTCGTGGGGAATGCCATGTGTCTGGCAAAAATCCACCATAGATTGACTTCCAGCGCGAGTAAATTTTGCTTTGAAACTTCCCGGTTTATAATAGATTCCTGAGTGAATAACACCGCTATTGTGGCCGGTTTGATGGCAAGCAACACAAGCTTCTTTTTCTAAAACAATAATTGAAGCATTAGGATAGTGTTGACCTAATGCCATTCCTGTAGACAGTCCAACAATACCGCCACCAATAATTGCAAAGTCGTACATTGGTATTTTTATAATTTGATAAGATAGACGGTCTTATCTTATCATTTTTTTCCTTTTGATATTGAAAGTATAAAAATAGGTAAAAGGGAAATTTTACCAATCTCTAAAAATAATTTACCTATTGTCTATTATTCAATTTCAGATTTCATTCTCTCTAAGGTCATATTCATTTGGTCAAACATTTGCTGAGGAGTAATACCAAATTGTCCCAGTTGGGTTTTGAGTTGTTCAACGGTCATTTTTGCCATGAAATCTTCGGACAGTTCAAAGCGTTTCATGAAAATTTTATATCGATCCATAAGAGCTTCCATTTTGTCGATAAAAATTTTTTTACCCTCACGGTCAAACTTACCGTATTCCCCTCCCAATTGCATCAAAGATTGATAGTCTTCAAATAACTGTTTTGCTTCTTGTTGGACAACTTCAGAATCAAAAAATCCCATTGTTATTTCACTTAATTTTAAATGACACTAATTAGCAGTCCCGCCCCTTTGAAACGAGACTCAATTTTATTGTAAATGACTCTATAGTTCTTGGGAACTACGGTTTTCCGTATTGGGGATAAATATTGGGTAAACTGGGCTGAAATTCATCTATGACTACTTCCACATCCCGACTTACCGTAGGAGTATTAGCTTGAGGTTATTGGTGAACTATCATTACCACCACAGACTGAATGTTTATGTCCTAGCGTAAGGATTCAGGTCGAGGAATTAGGAATTAGCGAAGGAAACAAATAATTCGGATGACCAGCTTTTGCCATTAATGACTTCTCGAAAAAATCAATAACTGAACGTCCCTGACGACGACAAGTTGGCACCACAGTTAATAAGTTAGCTGTTTTTTTAAATCTTTCCATGCTTCTTGAACCGCCACTAACTTTTCGTTTCGTGATGGCTAATCTTAAGGATCTTTCAGCCAGATTATTATCAGGAGGAATTTCTGGATGCTCCAGAAAATACCACCATTGC
>NEED01000003.1 GCA_002110465.1 unicellular cyanobacterium SU2
CTGTACCAAATAGACTAAGGTTTAACTGGTACACTCAACTAGGAGCCAAAAGTTAGGGTCTAAAATCTTTGCCCTGAGAGGGTTTCAGCCTTAGCGTGGTTTTTGTCACAGATACTCCTCAAACGCCTCTACACAACGTCCAATAACTATATATAAGGGGGGTGTGCAGCTAGGCTACTGCCATTTGAGCTTGATCCTCAGATTGGCTATCCCTCTCAAGCCACCGCTTAAATATTTCAGAGCGACTATCAGAGTCAACATCACACCCCCGATAAACCCTAACCCGTTTTCCGTTGACCGTTTCTTGTCTGTCAAAGGGCATCTTTAAGCCAAGTTTTTCTAAAAATCGTTGAGCCACACTTACGGCTGAATCTCTAGCACCTATCCCGAACCCGAAGATAGACTTAATCTGAAATTTCATTACGGGGGTGGTTATTTTCTCAAACCACCTTTTAAGAGATTCACTACTAAACTCAGCATCAGGGTCAAAAAATTGCTCAATCTTTAATATCTGTAAGGCGAAGATCTTCATCCCCAGAAAACTTTTGTTGATATCGGGCTTGAAGACCCCGTCCCCTGATTCTTTAAGCTTTTCTAGTGCTTTTTTCTCTCGTTTAGGTAAATAGCTGTTACCTACCGTTAGATAGTAGTGTAATTGGATTTTAGGGAACCACCTATCATCATGCTTCTCTATTAGTTCGGGGTCAACATCATCAGTAGCATAAAGCCGTTGAATCTCAGCTTTTTTAAGAGTATCATTTTCACTTTCAGTTAACCCTCGTTTCTCCTTTAGTTGCTCATATTCAGTGTGGGTAATGGTGGGGGAGTTCATAACCTTTAGGCAGTGAATTTGATAATTGTCTTCCTTAATTATCTTGATTTCATCGGTAATATCAACGCAACTCCCTTCGTCTTCGGAATCGTCAAGCACTTCATACCCTAACCTCTCATATTTTTTAAATAAGTTGTCAGCAAAATTGTAATTATTATTATTTTCTATTGCTGCATATTTAGCCCAAGCTATGAGGCTAGGAGAACAGTATTTAGTCTCGTCATTCTGTTCATAAAAGCTAAGCTCAGAACCCTCATAAATGCCCATTTTTTGAAGTAAGCTGATGTTAGCTGAAGCCACCTTATGAGTAGATTTTAGAAGATTTTTAATATCATTAGAACCGTTACCAATACGGTTAAAAGACCATTGCTTAGACCATACATAACGGGGGCAATTAGACCTTACGCGCTCGGTTTCTTGAACCACTCCGTTAACAGTTTGAACCCCATGACTAATCACATAAACCCCGTCAAAATGGTCAACGTCAATTGATACCCCTGTCTCGATTACAGGAGAACAAATTACTACATCATAATCCTTGACAACCTGATTTAAACTGTCAATACAGCCATAAGCAGGGTGATTTTTATCCCCTACTGATTTTCTATCAATTCTTAATACTTTTTTGTCAGGAAAATTACGCTGTACCCAAGACTCTAGGTTTCTAGTTCCCCAATTAGCTTTATGCTTTTGGCCATCAGTGTGTATGATAGCTTTTTCGCCGTTTGTTAGATTAGTATTTAGCCTACTTATAAGCTCAGACGCACAAATTCCACTAAACTTATAAAGGGTGCGATTAGTATTAGGAACGTAGCTATTATCAACGATAAATCTGGGTATTTTAAAGCCGATTAGCTGCTCAATATAATTAATGCTAATAGGGGACAAATCAGCATCAGCGATAAAGATTTTGCCTTGTTCCGAACAAGCTACAGTTTGGAGTAATTCTCGGAAAGCTTTAAGGATTAATGTCCGCTTACTTTTTGTAGTTCCCCCTTCTAAAAGATGCCACAAAACTTGTTCAATTTCGTCAATGATGATGATCGAGTCTTCCCATTCACTAGGATTGAACTTAGGGTTAGCTTTTTCGTGTAGGGAATCAATACACAGAGAATAGCCTAGAACTCCTTTGGTATCTGATTCCTTAATTTCGGTACGATAATCAATCCCAAAACGGCGGGCTAACTCACGGGCTAATTGCTCCCTATGCACGATTACTAGAACTCGCTGGCCTTTGTCTAGATAAGGTTGAATCTTCTTGGCCAGGTAATGAGTTTTACCCGTTCCTTGTGGCGATCGCAGTCCAATTAGTTTGGTATTTTCGGGAAACACCAACGAGTCAGGAATGTACCGCTCGTTTATCGTTAAGTCTATATAAGGAGTCAGGTCTAGGCAGTTCTTTAACTTGTACTCAGCTAACGTTAAACGGCTGTTAAAGACCGCTTCAAAGTATTCTTGACCTCTCGATACGATTAGATCATCAACGCCCTTCTCCGGCGCGTCCCATTCGATTACTTTAACTTGACACCCTGAAAAACCAAATAACTTCCCAGTGGCTTCAATTGCTTGTCTGACATTAAGTTTTGTTTTAAGTTTGCTGTCTTTATCGAAACAAAAATTAATCTCACGTCCTTTGGTGGCAAACGGCTTTAACTGGGGAATTAAGTACGGTAATCCCGATTTATTGCCTAATTCGTCTTTTGGTTGCCGGCGACCGTTCCAAATACCAGGGAGCGCGATCGCCACATAGCCCGCCGTCAATAATGCCCCTGCTTTTTTGGCTCCCTCAGTGATGATGATGGGGATATCACGATTGTCGATTACCCATTGCCAAAAATAGCCATGAGGATCACACCCCTCCTTTACTAAAGAATAACTATCTATAGGGGGGGTGTGCAGGGGGTGTGTTTCAGGAATAAGGCAATAAGGAGCCACCCCACACCGCCCCGCTATTTTCTGCCAGATATCATCAGTAATCCTTAAAGCGAAGATCTCAGTCTCAGTCTTTTTAGGGTGTTCGTATTTAATTGTTTTCTGCTTTTTAACCCGATTTTCAGGGTCAAAACCTTGTTTATATTCGGTGTAGGTGTAAGGGTGATCGGGCTTAAAACATCCCCATTGACTGGGAAGTCCCGTAAGCACGTCAACACCACTACACCACCATCCCCCCGCATGAGTGTGGCGGTAGCGATCGCCAATATTCTTAGGTAGTCCGTTAAACGCGCGTGTCTTATTTCGTTCAACATTCTGGGTTAAAAGCTCAATCGGGGCATCTTCCCCCATCGTCCCATCGAGGGAACGAACGTTAAGGGCGATAATTTCAGGGGAAACGCCACTATCTAGCCATTCTTGGCGGTGAGAATCTGTAATCATGACTCACCCCCTTTGATGAGGGAATCTTGAGAAAAGACCAAAGATTGACTATTCAGACAGGCGCGAATCATGTTTCTGGCAATGTTCCCGACAGCGCGGTCTGTTTTCTTTGAAAAAGCTTGTAACTCCTCAAAATCCTTGTGGGTTAAGCGGATCATGATGTGTTTATCAAGGCGATTTATTGGATCTGAGCGACGTGCCATATTTTGTTAAGCATGAAGGTTGACAGCGAATAGTGATTTGTGGGGAATTTCACTTTGCTGATTACCGACAACGCCACGGATGAGTTAAGATCACATTAGTTTTATAGTTTTTGGTAGTGTTTTATGTGAATAAAAATCAATCAATCAATCCACAACACTAAGGTTTTGTGATTTCTGGTTGTTATTTGGCTTTTGGCTTTGGCAATTGGTCGGTAATTTGTCGGTAATCAGCAAAATTTTAGGTTTTATTCCATAAACACCTCTTTCCTATTTTGGCTACTTGTATATTATTGGCTAAGTTGCGACGGGCGTGCAACTAAAGTCACGGCATTATATCTGCAATGGAACTATTGTGTTGGGTGTAGTCCTATGGTTGCAGTAAAAAGGGTAAATTGTTCCGTCGTTCTCAACGAGAAATCAGAAAAGTTGAACGCGATCACCGAACTCTCAAAAGCACGTCGTTAATTCAAAAAAAAGGGGTTCAAAATCCCTCTAATATATCTAAACGAGCCTTAAACCCTTACGATGCCTCAACCATGCGTGTTTCCAGCCTTGTGTTACTTTCAAAATTACCTCGAAACTTAGGCTAGGTTAAGAACAGGTTAAGGGAATTTTTAGTCAAATTCTAGCCTAGAATATGCTTTAATTAGGCAAGGTTTTACTGGTACACTCAACTAATCCCGAAATCCAGAAAATTTCACTAACACAAAGATTTTCCGATTAGTTTTGGGAACCCTATCACTGTCGTTCCTAAAAATTTTCGGTTAGTCTAACGCCAATTAGCCATTGTTGTATTAAAACTTTTGTACTAATTAAAGTAACGCTGACAAAATGCTGACAAAATGCTGACAAAATAAGGATATATTCTATTTGACTATATTTTTTTTAACTATCACTGGATCTAATCCTAGAGATCACCCATATAGTCAAATCAGCAAGCCTACACTTAATCTGAAAAATTAATGACAACACAATTTCAAGACAAAGCAAATTTGATTTGGGAGGTAGCAGATTTATTAAGGGGTGATTATAAACAGTCCGATTATGGCAAGGTGATTTTGCCAATGACAGTATTGAGGCGATTAGATTGTGTACTAGCAAAGACAAAAGAGCGAGTTTTGGCTTATTTGCCAAAAGTTGAAAAGCTTTCGGATAGTGCGAAGGATGTCACTTTAAATAAGATAGCTGGACAAAACTTCCACAATCGTAGTCAGTTTGATTTTGCCAAGTTAGTTGCTGACCCCAATAATATTGCAGCCAACCTTAGAAATTATATTAATGGTTATTCGGCTTCAGCACGAGAAATTCTTGAATATTTCAACTTTGGTGATCAGATAGAAAGAATGGATGATCCCAAAGCGGATATTCTGTTTCAGGTGGTCAAGAAATTTGCTGACATTGATCTCAGTGATATGAGTTCAATGGATATGGGATATGTATTTGAAGATTTGATCCGTCGCTTTGCCGAACAATCGAATGAGACAGCAGGGGAACATTTTACACCGAGGGAAGTGATCAAGCTGATGGTCAATGTTCTCTTCAATAGAGATCGCCAAGCTTTAACCCAACCTGGTATTATTAAAACCCTCTATGATCCCGCTTGTGGGACTGGGGGAATGTTATCAGTAGGGGAACAACATCTCAAAGACTTTAACCCCGATGCCAAGTTAGAGGTATTTGGACAGGAAATCAATTCAGAGTCCTATGCTATCTGTAAATCGGATATGTTGATTAAAGGTCAGAATCCAGCCAATATTAAGTTTGGTAATACTTTTACAATAGATGGTCTACGGGAGGAGCGGTTTGATTATATGCTCTCGAATCCCCCGTTTGGCGTGGACTGGAAAAAAGCCCAGAAAACCATCAAGAAAGAAGCCGAAGACCTGGGTTATAGTGGACGGTTTGGGGCTGGTTTACCACGCATTAATGATGGTTCGCTGCTTTTTCTTCAACACATGATCTCCAAGATGAAACCTGCTGAGGATGGGGGTAGTCGCATTGGCATCGTGTTTAATGGTTCCCCTTTATTCACCGGTCAAGCGGGAGGTGGTGAGAGTAATATTCGTCAGTGGATTATGAAAAATGACTGGTTAGAAGCGATTATTGCCCTGCCAGATCAGCTTTTCTATAACACGGGGATTTCGACTTATATTTGGATTCTCAGTAATGATAAAAGTCCTGAGCGTCGGGGTAAAGTGCAGTTGATTAATGCTACTGGAGCTAAGGATGAGGAGTTAATAGCTGAGGATAAACGGGATTTTAATCGCTTTTGGGAGAAGATGAACCGTTCTCTGGGGAATAAGCGCAAGTATATTCCCGAAAATGGCGAAACTAAAGGAATTGGCTTTATTACCAAGCTCTATGGGGATTTTGAGGAAGGGGAGTTTGTGAAAATTTTCCCCAATAAGTTTTTTGGTTATTGGCGAGTGACGGTAGAGCAGCCGTTACGGGATGAGAAGGGAAAAATTGTTAAAAGTAAGAGGAAACCGAAGCCGGATACCAGTTTACGGGATTATGAAAATATTCCTTTCCTGCGAGAAGATGATAATGGGCAATTAGTACCCCAAACCATTGAGGAGTATTTTGAACGAGAAGTGTTACCCCATGTCCCTGATGCTTGGATTGATGAGAAAAAGACCAAAACAGGCTATGAAATTAACTTTACCAAGTATTTCTATGAATTTAAGCCTTTGCGGAGTTTAGTGGAGATTCGAGCGGATATTTTAGCTCTTGAAGAAAGTAGTTTAGATTTAGAAAAAAGGGTTTTACAGTAAATTTTCTAAACTAATTTTTTTAAAAAATTGTGTTAAAAGCGATTAGCATAATTTCAAAAACTTGGGGGTTTATTATGGGAGTTATTCGCAGTAAACAGACAGTAAAAGATGGACAGGTTGTACTCGATTTACCCTTACAATTGTCAGGACAAGAGGTAGAGATTATTGTGTTAACTAAGAGTATTGTTCAAGGCAAGAAAAAGAGTCTGAGGGGAGTATTAGAACAATATGCAAACCCTGAGTTAATTTCTCTAGAGTCTGAGGCTTGGTCTAATGCGGTAGAGGAAAAATATGGCGATCTCTGATGCAAATGTTATTCTTCGCTATATTCTCAATGACCATGAGGAGTTATCCGAAAAAGCGACGGAGATTATTGAAAATAATGCCATAACGTTACCAATAGAAGTGGCGTGTGAGGTTGTTTTTGTTTTACAAAAGGTTTATCAGGTTGAAAGACAAACAATTCAACAGGTTTTTAGGCAACTAATTGAAGAAGATTTAGTTTTTTTCTATGAACCGGAATTATTGATGAAGGCATTGGATTGTTATGCTCAGACAAAGTTAGATTTTGTAGATTGTCTGTTGTGGGCTTATCACGAAGTAGAAAATGAAGTCATTTTTACCTTTGATCTGAAGTTAAAGAAGTATATTAAAGGAGGTATGTCATGATGGAACGATACACAAAATATAAAGATAGTGGAATTGCTTGGTTAGGTGAAATTCCTGAACATTGGAATATTACTTCTTGGAGAAGAATTATAAGTGTATTAACAGATTATACAGCAAATGGATCATTTGCTGATTTGAAAAAAAATGTTGAGTATAGAAACGAGCCTGATTTTGCAAGATTAGTTCGTTTGACTGACTTGCGAAAAGGAATTAAAGACTCTAATGAAGGTGTTTGGATTTCTGAAGATGCTTATAATTATCTCAAAAAGTCTGCTTTATTTGGTGGTGAATTTCTGATAGCAAATGTAGGGGCATATTCTGGGATAGTCTTTCTAATGCCTTATATAAATCAACCAGCATCTCTTGCCCCAAATATGATGATAGCTAAGTTTAATCAGAATAAAATTGACAATCAATATATTTTTTATGCTGCCAATTCTGTTTATATACAAGAGCCTCTTAGAATAACAGCTTTATCATCAGCACAGCCCAAATTAAACAAAGATCATGTCAAAGCTGTGATATTTATCATTCCACCACTTAAAGAACAGAAAGCGATCGCAGCCTACCTCGACACGAAAACGGCAGAAATAGATCAACTAATTGCCCAAAAAGAAAGACTAATTAAACTATACGAAGAAGAGAAAACCGCGATTATTAATGAAGCTGTTACCAAAGGTATTAACCCTAATGTTAAATTAAAGTCCAGTGGTATTGATTGGCTTGGGGATATTCCTGAACATTGGAATTTAAAACGATTGCGTTATCTGGGAACTTGTCAAAATGGAGTTAGTAAGAGTGCTGAATATTTTGGCTCAGGCTATCCATTTGTAAATTATACAGATGTTTATAACAATATAGAATTACCACAAGAAGTACAGGGATTAGCAAATTCAACCGATGAAGATCAGATAAGCTATTCAGTAAAACAAGGAGATATTTTTTTTACTAGAACATCGGAAACCATAGAAGAAATTGGAATAGCCTCAACCTGTTTAAAAACTATAGAAAATGCAATATTTTCAGGATTTCTAATACGTTTTAGACCATTTGATAAATTATTATTTATAGGATTTTCTAAGTATTATTTTAGATCCCGTGTTCGTGAATTATTTTTTGTTAAAGAAATGAATTTAGTCACACGAGCATCTCTGAGTCAGGAGCTTTTGAAGAAGTTACCGGTTTTACTCCCCCCCATCGAAGAACAAAAAGAGATAGTCAATTACATAGAAAAAGAATGCGCTCGAATTGATAGCAAGATTGCTAAAACTAAAAGAATTATTGAACTCCAAAAAGAATATCGAACCGCC
Organism: unicellular cyanobacterium SU2; assembly: GCA_002110465.1. Taxonomy (GTDB): domain Bacteria; phylum Cyanobacteriota; class Cyanobacteriia; order Cyanobacteriales; family Microcystaceae; genus Rippkaea. The sequence goes on from NEED01000003.1 coordinate 8,162, forward strand.
TTAATTAGCGAAGCCGTAACAGGCAAAATCAAAGTTCCCGAATTAGTTTCCTAGAATAAAATAAAAACCTATCAATTACCGCCATGACCTTTCAAAATCTCCAAAACCAAGCTTTAGAACTGCCTATCCAAGAAAAATGGCAACTCGTCCAAACCCTGCTGAATGCCATTCAGAAAGACACTGCTCAAGCCCAAAAACCATTAGAGAAAATCTATCCCCTACGGGGTTTACCTATTACCATTAGTGATGACTTTGATGAACCCATGCAAGAACTGTGGGAGGCATTAGCCGAATGATTCTCCTTGATACCCACACATGGCTTTGGCTACTCCATGACCCTGCTCAACTTTCTATCCCAGCACAAACTATCATCACAGAGGCAGAGAGCAATAACAGTATTCTCATTTCCAGTATTTCAGTCTGGGAAATTGCCGTCAAACAAAGCCTCAATAAAATACAACTTCCCTTACCGATCAACGATTGGTTTGAACTCGCCCAACAACAACCCGGCACAACCATCGAACCCCTTTCACCTCTAGATGCCATCGAGAGTGCTAATCTCCCCGGAGAATTTCACAAAGACCCAGCCGACCGAATTTTGGTAGCGATCGCCCGACGGTATGACATCCCACTGATTACCCGTGACCAAAAGATTTTGAATTATCCCCATGTAAAAACCCTCTGGTAAAAGTTAGCATAGAATTAAATGCGTATTCAATGCTAAACTATGCTTGACTTGACCAAAGATATCCGTTCCCTCACCGAATTTAAGCGCAATACGAGCGAACTGGTTGAAAACCTCAAACGCACTAAACATCCCCTTGTTTTGACCGTTAATGGCAAAGCAGAACTCGTGGTACAAGATGCCGAATCTTATCAAAATTTACTCAATGCAGCCGAACTGGTGGAAACCCTCAAAAGAATTAAACGGGGACTCGACCAAATGAAAGAAGGAGAGGGCAGAACCGCAGAAAGCTTTTTTAATGAAATGTTTGACCAATTAGACGAAGTCTACCAACACCCTTTATCTCCAGATGATGACCAGTAACCCCAAACCTGAAATAATTAGATAAAGAGGAGGTTATTTAATGACTCTGTGTGTTGCTTGGTTGCGTGAAGTTGGTGACGACAAAGAATTAGTCTTTGCAACTGATAGCTGTTTGTCAGGGGGTGAAAGATGGCATTCTGGAGTTAAATTATTTGAATTGCCGAGAAATGATTGTTTAATCTGTTTTGCTGGAGATACAAAGCGAACTTATCCACTGATTTTAAATCTGATTTCATCTATTAAATTTGATGCCCATTTATCAAATACAAATACTGATTTAACAGAAGTTTTAGACTATTTAACCAATCTTTTTACTTATCTCTGTAACTCCATCATAGATTATGGGACTCTCGACTTTAAAAATGTTCTAGGAGATTTTCAATTTCTATTTGGTGGTTGGTCTTGGAAACAAAACGATTTTCGTCTATGGAAATTAGAATATAAACATGACACTAAAGCTTTTACTCACGATGAAGTAGATCAGGAAAATATGTTTTTTACCTTGATTGGAGATAATTTAGAGCAAGCAGAAGCAAAATTAACAGAAGAAATTAGTCAGAATGGAAAAACTTTATCTCGTCGATTTGATATGGAACCCTTTAAAGTCTTAGTCCGTATGATTCGAGATAAAAATTGTACAACTATTGATGGTGCAGTACAAATTGCCAAAATTTATCCCCCCGGCGCAACAGAATTCTTTGGTGTTTATTGGCCATCCGTTGAAGGGGGAAAGAAAACATTTTTAGGTAAGGATGTGAATACAGAAAATAATCCATCAGTGAAATTTATTGACCCTGATACTGGCGAAATCCTTGATGAAAATATCCCCAAAAAGCTTTTTAATATAGAGTCAAATACTTACGGAAAACATACAAATTTCTTATTAACATGCTATCCTTCAGGGGAACTTAAAAAAGGTCTTTCAATGCGCCAAAAATTCATCATTAAATCAATTCTGACTCAGATAGCTTACAGCCAATTTATCGATCAACAGAGTGAAATTATCGAGGGTGAAATTATCGAAGAGGCAACAACAACATGAGTTCTATCACATCCGAAACAACCTTTGAAACAGCTATCATTGAAAGCCTTATTGAATCTGGGGGCTATAGCCAAGGCAATGTACAGGAATATAGTGCAGAATTAGGAATATTTAAGGCAGAAGTTTTAGACTTCCTGCAAAAAACTCAACCCAAACAATGGGAGAAACTGACTGCCATTCATGGGGAAGACATTGAAAACAGATTAATCCAACGCCTTTACAAAGAAATGGATTTACGAGGTTCTCTAGATGTGATTCGTAATGGCATTACCGATTATGGTGTACGGTTTAAACTTGCCTACTTCAAACCAGAATCCGGCTTAAATCCCGATACCATTGCCCTCTATCATCAAAACCGCCTTACCGTCACCCGTCAAGTTCACTATAGCCAAAAAAATCCCAGACAATCTGTTGATTTAGTCTTATCCCTTAATGGTTTACCCGTCGCTACCCTTGAACTCAAAAACCAATTCACCGGACAAAATACCAATAACGCCAAGAAACAATACAACACCACCCGTGATAACCGAGAATTACTATTTACCTTCAAAAAACGGGCTTTAGTGCATTTTGCCGTCGATGACGCAGAAGTTTATATGACCACCCGTATTGATGGAGAACGCACCTATTGGCTACCCTTCAACAAAGGTTATCAAAACGGTCAAGGCAACCCTCCTAACCCTGACAGCTACCGTACCGAATACCTTTGGCAAGAAATTTTGACAAAAGATAGCTGGCTAGAAATCATTGGAAGATTTATTCACCTGCAAACCGAAGAATACGAATTTGAAGGGCGCACCTATAAAAAAGAAAAACTCATTTTCCCTCGCTTTCATCAACTCGATGTTGTCCGTAAACTAACCCACCATGCTAAAGAAAACGGCGCAGGACATAACTATCTCATTCAACATTCAGCCGGTTCGGGTAAAAGTAACTCTATCGCTTGGCTTGCTTACCGTTTATCAGGACTCCACAACAACCAAGATGAACGCATATTTAACAGCGTCATCGTCATTACAGATCGTTTAGTCCTTGATAACCAACTCCAAGACACTATCTATCAGTTTGAACATAAAGCTGGCGTTGTCCAGAAAATCGATAAAGACTCCAATCAACTGGCCGAAGCGATCGCCAATAGTGCCAATATTATCATTACCACCTTACAAAAATTCCCCTACGTCGTTGATAAAGTGGGAGAACTCCCCAACCGCAACTATGCCGTTATTATTGACGAAGCCCATAGTTCCCAAGGGGGTGAATCCTCCAAAAAACTCAAAGAAGTATTAGGTGAATCCTCCAAAGAACTCAAAGAAGTATTAGCAGCCAGAAACCTTGAAGCAGGAGCAGAAGTAGAAACCGAAGATTACACAGGTGAAGATTTTGTTAATGAATGCGCTCAAAAATCTGCCCAAAGTCGAGGACAACAAGGCAATATTTCCTTTTTTGCCTTTACTGCCACCCCAAAACCCAAAACCTTAGCCATCTTCGGACAGAAAAACCAACAAGGCAAACCCTCCCCCTTCCATCTCTACTCCATGCGCCAGGCCATTGAAGAAGGCTTTATTCTCGATGTCCTACAAAACTACACTACGTATGAACTCTATTTTAAGCTTTCCAAAGCAATAGAAGACGACCCCGAACTCAATAAAAGAAAAGCAGCCAAACAGATCGCCCGTTTTGTTTCCCTTCACCCCCATAACCTCGCCCAGAAAACTGAAGTCATCATTGAACATTTCCGCACCTGTGTTGCCCACAAAATCGGCGGTAGAGCCAAAGCGATGGTAGTCACTTCCTCTCGACTTCATGCCAAACGCTACTTTGAGGAATTTAATCGTTACATTAAAGAAAAAGGCTACCAAAACGAAATCAAAATTTTAGTAGCATTCTCTGGCAAAGTCAAAGACTTAGAATTTCCCGATGATCGCTATCGTGATGGTGTAAGTGAACGCCAATTAACGGGCTTTGGCGAAAAAGAACTCCCCAAAATCTTTGAACAGGATGAATATAAAATCCTGATCGTTGCTGACAAATACCAAACTGGATTCGACCAACCCCTACTCCATACCCTTTATGTCGATAAACCACTATCAGGAGTCAAGGCCGTACAAACCCTATCCCGTTTAAACCGTACCGCCCCTGGCAAAGAAGATACCTTCGTTCTAGATTTTATCAATAGCAGAGAAACGATCTTTGAAGCCTTCCAACCCTACTACGAAACAACAGCACTAACACAAGAACCTGACCCGAATCATCTCTATGATCTCAAGGAACAACTAGACCAATATCAAATCTATCTGACCTCGGAAATTAACGCTTTTGCTAAAGTCTATTTTGACCCCAAAACCAAAATGACTCCCAAAGCACAAGGCAAACTTTATGCCCTCCTAGAACCAGCCATAGATAGATATAAAGCCCTTCAAAATGAAGATCAGCAAGACGAATTTAAAAAAAGCCTACGAACCTGGACAAACCTTTATTCGTTCCTCTCCCAACTCATGCCTTTTCATGATATAGAACTAGAAAAATTCTTTGCCTATGCCAAACTACTACTAACCAAATTGCCAAAACGCACCCTCTCCGAAAGCTTGCAATTAGTTGATGAAGTTGCCCTTGAATACTATCGCCTCGAAAAAATTAAAGAAGGTTCAATTGATTTAATTAAGGGTGAAACCGGAGAACTTGAAACCATAACCGAAGCTGGAATCAAACGACCCAAAGAAGAAAAAGCTTCTTTATCCATCATTATTGAAAAACTAAATGACCAATTCGGTACAGAGTTTGAAGAAGCAGATCGCCTATTTTTTGAGCAAATAGAAACAGAGCTATTAGAAGATGAAACCCTAAAAACTCAAGCCCAAGCTAATAAAATTGATACCTTCAAGTTTGCATTTGAGGAGGTTTTTGTTGACAAGCTTATTGAACGAATGGAACAAAATCAGGAAATCTTTGAACGCATTCTAGAAGATCAATCTTTCGGTAGCCTAGTCAAAAAATTAATCATGGAAAATGTTTATAGCCGTCTTAATCAATAATTCTCAGGTTACGCCTTTGTATAGGCGGTAATATAGGGTTCGTGCGATATGGGGCAGCCAACCTCTGAAATCCTTGTTATGCAATAGTTACAGCGATTTTATTTTCAATTCTTTGCGCTCGCAAAAATATAAGTTACATTAATACTTTTTCTAACGCAGACACATTAAAAACATTGCCTAAAGCTGACGGTAGTTGGGAAGTAAAAACCTACTCAGGGTTCACTGTGTATGTCTGCAACGCCTTTGTATAGCGATGGAGCTGGAGGGACTACACTGACGGGTAGAAGCTTTGTATAATCGGGGATTAAGAAGAAAAAACGCTGTTAAGATGGGACAGCGTTCTCAATAACTCATATTTATTGAAAAAAGATGATTCAATTACCTCAATTGTACAGTAAGCATCTCAAAAAACATTTGAACTGTGTGCAGTTTTTGATTCTCTCGATCCTCATTAATTTAATCCAAGAACACCGATGGATAAGATAGTAACATAGTTTTCTAAATACTGTGTCTTTGTAGGGCATTCTAGACCCAAATCAGGATACTCTCACCCAATGAGTCCTATGGTTGCAATGCTGAGAAATTTCTAGAAAAATAGAACGAGATCAGGAACTGTCAAAAGCACGTCGCTGACCACCAAAAATCAGTCCACCGCCCTTCTATAATACTATAACGAAGGTTGACCCCTTACAATCCTTTATTCATGCGTGTTCCCAGGATTGCCCTACTTCACAAAATACCCTTAAAAATAGGGCTAGGTTAAGAACAGGTTAAGGGAATCTTTACCTTAGATCTCCCCATGGTTGCATTGATGTTTGCGTTGATGGTTGCAGTGAAGACAGAACGCGATCGCCCCTCCTCAAAAGTGATTTTTTTGATAATTACTCTAATGAATTCTTTAGAAAAGGAATAAAACTGTGTCTGATAAGATTGGCCCTACATTTCATAGGTATTATAGTATGAACTATGGATTTAATAGCAATATAGCTAATCCCTTCATGAATATTAGTGGTTTTACTAATGCAGGGGCAGGTCAACGTGCTATTGTGAAAGTACAAGCTGGTGGGGTTTTATCTACAGTAATTTTTACTGGAGTTGGAGAAAACAACAAACCTATGAGATATGAAAAATTTAATCAAAGTGGTGGACTTGTGGAAAGTGGACTTGAGGTTTGTCGAGTTCAAGGGGAGCCTGGTTCTAAAGTAGATTTTGAATTTCTTTATCATTGTCGAAGACCTCCAACTAATCCTGAGTGGTGTGGTAGTAATGCGTTTTTGATAGACGTAGACCTAAATTTTTTGGAATTTAGAACTCAAGATGGCGGTCGTCGTACTTATAACGATACTATTTTAAAGATTGAATATACTTCATAAACAAGAGAACTAACTTGGCGATTTCACTTTAATGAAAGTTATGTAAAAAGCCATTTAGCGACAGTATAACTTATGCTTTTGTCAGCAAGTTATTAGCAATTGACAGCATAATTTAGTCAATAACTTTTTCAGAAAATCCTACTTATACTTATTTATCCCGACAAAGGTTTTTTAATTAAATTAGCCCATCTAAAAGGTCAGTCATGTCCTTTTGAGCATTAATCCTGTTGTCGTCGTAAATCATCAAAGTATTGAGATTAGCATGACGGCTAAGTTTCTGAACCCGTCTCACATCCCCATCTGTCTTATCTAGTGCCGTAGTGATAGCACTATGTCTGATACGGTGAGGACTCATAACCTTCTTAATACCAGCACTTTCACATCGTTTCTTGACAATGTTGTAAATAGAGTTGGTATGAAGACGATGGCCAACATACCCTAACTTATGGGCTATGAATAGGGGGTCATCAGGATTACCATTCCCCCTCAACTCTAAATAAGCTGAGATGGCCATAACAGTCCCCTGACCTAAAGAAACCGTCTCAGCCTCAGTCCCTCTCCCTTTACCGAATATTCGTAAGGTCATCCCATCAGGGTCAAAGTCTTTAATATTAGCCTTACTAACTTCCCCCCGCCGTAGGGCATTAGACCACAACAAAACCAATAAAGCATAATCCCTCATTCCAATAATGTTAGACCGGTCAACCCCATCAAGAACAGCCTTAAACCTGTCGATATCAATGCCTGATGTGTCCCTGTATTGAGTCATCTTTTCACTTTTAACCGTTTCTAGGGTAAACTCACAGTGGCCACACTGATAGGCATGACTCACTAAACTCTTAATAGCTGCCAGCCGTCGGTTAATCGTTGACGGGGTTAATTCTTTACTTATCATTTGACCTTTGTAGCGGGTCAATAACTCATGTCCCTGATAGCGATCGCCCCCCATGAACTTTCCTAAAGTTAAGCCGTCATGGTGGTCAAGAAAATTAACAATATCTTTTCGGTAAACCCGTTGAGTATTTTTACTCCGTTTGGTGGCTAACCAGTCGTTAAGAACTTGTTTCCAATCAGTTGTAGGGGTTAGTGGGGTAAGGTGGGATATCTTGGGATTAATCGATACAGGCTTACTCATTTTAGTACAGGGATATTAAGTAAAGTAGTGAAAACGGCCATTATCAACAGTTATTTTGTCTAAGTTTAGGGTGACCGCGCAGCCGCAGGCTCCCGTCCACGGGATCGCCACCCTGTTCACATGATTAAGGATTCCCAACAAGTCCGAGTAACTTGGCTAGTCCTCCCAAAATAGCCACGATTAAGGCAATCAAGACCCCACGGGTGATAAACTCCTGATTGTCTAACCGTTTGCTGATACCGTTTACTTCTGTCTTAAGTTCTGCTAGTCCTACTTTTAAATCCGTAGCATCATGGCTGAGTTTGTCCAATTTCCCGTCTATCTTGTCAAATTTTGTCTCGATGCCCTTGAGAATTTCTTCAATTGAATACGTTACTGTTACAGGTTCACTCATGGGTTAAACTCCTAAATAGATGTATGTTCGTTCGTTGATGTCCCCTAGCTTTCCCCTAGGGGACTCATCTTTATTATCGGTTAAGCCAACTCGTTGACCCTATTTTATCCTTGGCATCTTTGAGGGCAATTACCGCCTCACTAGCTTTGTGGTATTCCTTTTCATAATATTTTTGAGCTTTTCCTTGCTTTCTCTCAAGGTTAGCCATGAATACCTCTAGATTCTCTTCAAGGGCATCAATAGCACGGTTCAAGGCGATCATGATGTGTGCATGGTTGTGATAGTCCATAATAGATTTACTCCTTCTTTGGGGTTGAGGCGGTGTGTAGTTGGTAGCTTTCACCGTCTTAGTAATTGACTTGGTACATTACCTAGTCTAAGACTTATACTTTACTAAGTCAACTACTTTCACATTACTTTGTAAGATAGTAAAATACTAATCCATTACTTATCCTGATCAGTCCACCACTAGATAAAAGACTATGGTACAATACTAGGTAAAGGATTTATAGGATAAACTGTAATGGCTGTTCCTGAAGGATATAAAACCGTAACTTGCTATTTACCCCCTGATATTAAAGCAAAGCTTGACCAGTATTGCTTAGACCATGAAATAACCCGTAAGGATAAAGAAGGGAATACTAACCCCTCTTGGGGAACTGGTATCGTGGAAGTTCTCAAGGTTTTTTTTTCAAGTGATACTATACCCAGTCCTCTACCTGATAGCGGACTAAGTAAGGAGATGGTGCAAGGGTTAGTCAAGGACTCTCTCAACAGTCTGTTACCCAATAGTGTACCTAGTCCATTACCAACTCAAGAGATGATAGACTCAATGGTTCAAGAGTCCCTTACTAGAATTTTACCTAGTCAAATACCTAGGGAGATACCAAGTAAAGCACAAGTAAAAGACTTAATCAATGACTACCTAAAAAGTAAACTACCTGATACTGTACTTAGTCTGTTACCCGACAATTTGATTGATAGACAAGGGGTTGAAGAAGCGGTCAGGCGTTGCCTCAACGCACAATCCAAAATTAGTCAGGAAGCATTGATCCGCCTGGGAGAACTTGAGAAGAGGTTAGATAGTGTTGCAATTACTACCGTAGAGAAACTGCCACCGCCACAATCAGAACCTCAAACAGAACCCGAAAAAACAGAAGTTAATGAACAATTGTCCTCTGAGGATGCCCTAGAAGATGGGTGGAACCAAAATCATGATGAATCACCCCCAACACCTCCCGAACTTCTAGAACGTCAAAAAGAATACGACTTGCTAAAAGAAGGACTGTCCCAAAAGGAATTAGTCGAGAGACTAATAAAAAAGGAATTAGCTAAGGGACTAATAGAAAAGGAATTAGTCGAGAAACGAAAAAAGACGATTCAAAGCTCGATCAGTCAGAAGACAAAAAAAGATCGCAATACTCTTGAAAAATGGGCGCGAAAGAAAGATCCTGATGGCTTTGGGTGGCGAGGAGAAAAGGAAGACGACAAAGACCCCGTCTATTTTCCTGTTTTGTAGAAAATGATAGGCTAGAAGAAAAGCCATGAGTCTAGAAGCCAAAATAACTAAACTTGAAGCCCTCTTAACTCAAGTACAAAAAGGAACCCCTACCTATACCACCATCGCACAACAGCTTAACGAACTACTCAAGGAACGGGATAAAGTTACCGCCGCTACTGACAAACAACCATCAGAAGAAAAGCCTAACGAACGTCCCGTTAACGATTCTATGTTTCAGGCGATTGGCGTTATCAAGGGTGCGATCGCCACTGATATAGTTCTTAATGAAGAAGGGGAGGAAAGAACGCTCTATTCTGTTGTGATTCAAGACAAGAAATACCGATTAAGGATATTAGGATATAGGTTCAGATTCTTTATCAAACAAGTTCAAAACAATCCTGATAAGCAATTATATTTTTTGGTCTATCCTTACTTACAATTTATCCCTAAGAATCAACCAGAGCTTAGATTTCAGGTAGTTAGCTGGCAAGATTTACCCTACGAAAACTTCAAGGTAAACGAGTTTAACATTAGGGGGATTTGGCAATTTATACCACAATATCGTCGTCCTTTAATTAGTGTTCAACGTAATTGGATGGATAAAGAATCTAGGAATGAACTGTTAGAAAAAGGTCAAGATTTCAAAGCCGTTCATGTTCCTGTTTTATGGAAAGATTCCCCCGTCCCCCCATTCAGGTTCAACCCTAGGGCTGATAAACAAGGCGCAGCCAAAGGCTCCGGCCAGCCGGATCGCTTCTTTGTTGAGTTTAAAGCTAAGTTTATCCCTAAGCTCGATACGTTTGGCTTTACTGAATTATTGGCAGAACCGACTACAATATTCCCTCGATACCTGCTACCAAAAGCAAAAATGGAAAAATTAGCTGAGAAACGGAAAACTAGGGAGGGAAAGCAGGGGAATTAAAGGTACGAGTAGCAACATGATTTGTTTCTTTTTAAACTGACTTTTGAAACACTTACAGAGAAAGGCTTTCAGCCTTAGCGTAAGTTCCTGTACACTTGCTACTTAAACTCCAGATACTCTGTTAACTGACTTTAGCTTTATTAAGATATGCCTATTATTCTTCACTTCATCTTATTAGCTGTATCACCTCTTATAGGTCCTCTCATCGGCACTTTTGTAGGGATATATTGTTATTCCTATTTTTACACAAATTTTGGCATTTGTAACATAGATCCTGTAAAATCTGACAATTATGATCTATGTACTATTATTATATTTTCTTTTATATTCTTAGGTTTTATAATGGGAGCCTTAATCCCAATTTGGATTTTAAAATATTTACTTTATGCTAGATGTCCTAAATGCGGTTCTAAAACTATCATTTCTAATTTTAAGCCCATTACCTATAAATGTACTAAGTGTGGTCATAGCTGTTTAACTCCTATTTCATTGTCTCCTGAGTAGGCGAAAATATAGGGTTCGTGCAACCAGGGGCAAACAATTCGGATGTACTTACTGACAGCCCATTTCTTAGCCTTCATCGATAAAAAATTCTAATAGCAAACATTGCCTAGTTCGTATCAAACTAGGCAATGTTAAATTCTGTATATACATGGTTGGTTACATAACTTTACATCGTGTTCAATTTTCCATGTATTCCCTCTTTCCCCCTACATCCCCAACCAATTCCGCCGATTCCTGACGATACGGGGTTTGAGTAGCAAGTGAGCTAAAAACACCGTTAAGGGACTTGCGGTCTCGCTCCGCGAGTGCGAAGCAACGCTGTACCAGCTAAACCTATCTGAAATGATAAACCTGAAACCCTTGATCTACCGTTCTTATTGGCTGTACCAAATAGACTAAGGTTTAACTGGTACACTCAACTAGGAGCCAAAAGTTAGGGTCTAAAATCTTTGCCCTGAGAGGGTTTCAGCCTTAGCGTGGTTTTTGTCACAGATACTCCTCAAACGCC
>NEED01000004.1 GCA_002110465.1 unicellular cyanobacterium SU2
TTTGTCAATAGTTTTTCTTAGTCATGTCTACTCTTTTGTAGTAATTGACTGGCGATCGCTGCTTCTTGGTCGGAGAGGCGATCGCCTTATTCCCATACTTCTATTTTATCACTGTCGGACAGAGAATGTAAGTCAAGATCAGGTAAAATAGAGGAAAGACTTAAGTGATGATATGTCCAATAAAAACCCACCCTTAGAAAACTTAATTTCATTCAATGCCCCAGACTTAGAACGGACAGGGGTTAGGTTAGATGTGCGTATTGACCCAGACGATAAGGAATGGCTCAAACAACTTGATGGAGGGATGAGTTACCATGCAAGGAGAGCGATCGCCTTATATAGGAAGGTAATGGAAAATCCTGAATTGGCGAAAATCCTTGAACAAAATCATGAAAATTGAACAATGCGATCGCTGTCTCTTCTTCTCCCGTGACCCTCACCTCATCTGTGCAGTACATCCTTTAGGAGTTAATACAAGCAACTGTCCAGACTTTAGACAAGACCCCAATAAGAAAGAAGAACAAGAATTATGGAGTCCTGAAGGGTATACTTTTTATGATGGGGAATTAATCCCGAATAGACCATCAAGATTAACCCCAGAAGAACAATTAGAAATCCTTGACAGCCACCCTTTATTTACTGGGGTTTGTCCTCAATGCGGGTATAGATTTAATCTTAATAATCCCCCTAAAATTCATTGGGATTGTCCTATTATCTGTAGTTAAACTTCTATAACGTTGATAGAACAAGGATTTTATCATAGTTTATATTTTATACAACGTAGCTTGAATCGGCTATGGCATCTTACAAAAACTAACTAATCAGTTTTCTTTCCTGACGTTATCTTATTTTTGTTTCTTCATCTCTTTGCTGCCAATATTTAGCTCGTTGCTGACAACTATTAATTTCATATCTAGCCCATTCCCTAATTCTTCGCCATGGATAATTGAGAAAACTTTTAGCTATCTCAGCTTCTTTATTTTTCTGTAATGCTATATCTCCACTATACATCTGGAAGTCATGTGAACCATTACAAAACTTTCTAAATGTCTCGTCATCATCTTCAAACTCAGATAGCACAAATTCAGTTAGTGGTGGAACAAAAGGTTGAGCATTTTCATCCAAATAAGGAAGAGAAAGGTGTCTAGCAATTCGTCGCGCTCCTACAACACCAACTGAAATAAGCCATTGTTTCATTGCATCAAGTGGAATATTTTGTATAAGAAAACGATACTTCTCTATCTCAAAATGCCATCCATACTCATCATTAAGAATAATATTTCCTACCTTTTCCATAACTAAATTAGGATCAAACTTAGCTGTATTAACCAAGAATTGTTCTGCATACATTTTTTGTTGGTCGTTTCTACTTAAAAGAGCCAAACTAGCAATTTCTACGGCTTTATCCAGGTTAAATTGGGCTGCACTTTTTAGAATTTGTTCCCATTTGTATGACTCTTGTCTACTATTCTGTGCAGTAACTTCAAGAAGAGCAAAGATTAAATCTTTAATCTTACTTTCTTTTAAAATAGAGTAATTGCTCTCTCTTTCATCAATTCGTAAACGACTACTAATAAATTTTATTGCCGTATTAGCAGCAGCGGATTCACTTTTATTTTTAGCCGAACTTACTAATCTTTTAAGAATTTCGTAGAAATCTTCTGTAGACAGTAAACTAGGATGAAAACCACCGAGATATTCTAAAGAAAGAGAGCCTTTATCTACAAGCTTTAAAGCTCTTTTTATCGCTTTAGTAGTATTTCCCCCCGCTCTGAATAATTCATAGGCAATGGGTGGTGCTTGCTCTTCAAATTTATCTATCCATTCATTAACAACGGTATTGTGTTGAGGATAATTGTTGACCAATCCTACTATATATCCTCTTGCTAGACCTGTTGCTTGTGTATCTGCTACTGACTCCATGATGGTATCTAAGCAAACTGCATCAATATCAAATTGTCCCATTGCACTCCCAAGATTTTCTACTGCAATTGCTTGAGGTGAAGCGAGCCATGACATTTGATTTTTCAGCAGTTCTCTATCTTCACAAAGTTCCTGAGCTAAAGTTTTGATTTCTTGTTGCCAAGCTTCTTGATGATCTCGCATAGAATAGCCCCAAGGTGATTTCCCGACAATCTGAATTAATCTTCCCTGAAAGTCATTAGGGATAAGACTTTCTAACCATTTTTGCACACCTTCAGGCGCGTCGGAGTTGAATTCAAGAAAATCTTCTATTGCCCTAATTAAAGAGACTTTGATTTCTTGAGGTAGATTATCCTTTGAGAAAAGGTCTTTTAGTTGCTCTAAATAGCCATTAACTATAAGAGTAGATAAACGCTGGATTGCTAGATTTAGCGCACCAATTTGAAGATTCACGATGTCACTGTTTGCTGCTTTAAGTAAAAGAGCGAAAGCTTTATCAAAACAGTCGTTTAGTTCTTCTTGAGTCTGTGGTTGCCAATCTTTAGGTGGAATCCGTCCAGCAACTAGATATGACTCTACTATACGTGAATTCTGTGTTGTAAAAACTCCATTCAGGCATTTTAAAGCTAGGTTGATTTTCTCCGAGTCTTCTGTCAATAACCTAGTTTCTAATAAATCTATTCTTTCTGCAAAAGCGACAGATGTACCAGATAAGAATATGCTAAAAAGTTGTTGCCAAATATGTGTAGCATTATTGGCTATATTTAATTCTGTTTCAGCGAGAGCTAGTTTCCAGAGAATTAATTCTGCATCGCTAAAAAACTCAGGAAATGCAGCCATTTTTTTCGTCAGCCAAACTAATGAACGTCTTGTTCCTCCGTATTTTCCAGTTACTTGTAAAAGTTCATCTTTGGTAGCTCTGTCCACTAATTGAGCGAGTTGTGGTAAATAATCTTCAGGGTTAATTTCTATGAGAACGCTCAATTTTTCGACTTTGGATAAATTGCTTAAATCAATCGGTTGAAGTTGGGTAGTCCAATCTTGAAAGAACTCACCGACAATACGGCGTACCTCCTCAGAACTACTGATAGATACACGATTGAGAAAAGCCTCTAAAAGTGGTTGAGGAATTTTATCTAAAAAAGTAAATGGATCATAACTAGCCCATCTTTTCCATGCTCCTTCAAAAGATACTTGAGCAATAATCTCAGGGGTAATGTAGAGATATCTTCCTGCAAAAGCTATATACCCAGGGACATCTTTTAATTGTTGAGCAATTTCTAAAACTTTGCTTCTATCTAAATTTAGAATGTTACATAAAAGGTCAAGTTCCTGAGCAACGTCATCACGGTATCCTACTTTTTTAAAGAGAGAAATCGCTTCGACAATTCGTAATTTTTCATCATCATTTAAACGATTTTTGAGATAATGTCTGACATCATTCAAAACCGAGCTAATATTGCCCTGTGTGGCAATTTGAGAATCTTGATTACAGAGATCGGCGGCCAGTCGAATAAACCCACGCGATAAAGAAACATACGCACGACGACGATCTGCCGGAACCGTAATAAAATTTTGCGTCAGAATAGTATCAACATCTTCTTCTGGTATTCTTTTTAGCCAAAGCTGTTGTGTAAATCGATCTATTCTTTCTCCAGTATTATCAATACAAATAACCCGAACTCTATCTTTTACTCCATTCAGAATATTTTGAAGTTCAGCTTGGGTTTTAGGTAAACATTCATCAGCCACTAAAATAACTTTTGCCTCTCTCTGTTTTTCTAATAGATAAGCTATATCTAATGCCTTTTTATCAATAGTATAGAGAACAAGGTTTTTTGCCCCTTCAAGATTTGATAAAGTTTCATAAACAAGTCTTGTTTTCCCTACTCCAGCTTCCCCTTCAAGGGGAAGAATAACAGAATGGCAACGGTTATTAAAGTTTATATGCTCGATAATTTTTTGTTTAACAGAAGCCCATATATTAACTTCTACATATTGAGAAGTTAATCCTGTAATATTATTTCCCCAATTTTCAAGAGCAAGCGCATTGCTCAATTGAGGTTGGAAAAATCTAACAACGATTGCAGAATATTGACTTGCCCATGCAGCTAAATCAGAAGCGGTAATTACTTTTGATGGTGGGGCATCAGGATTGATTTTAGCAATTTCCTCATTAAGAATTTTCTCCCAGTCACTTTTCTTTGTTGAAGTTAAATCATCACAAATACAAAAACGATAACCATAACCTTTTTGAATTAGTTCTGTTGAGTATTTTTTATTAACTTCTTCACGCAGGTCTTTCTCAGATATATTTCTGAATTCAGTACCTTTATACTGCCAAGTCGTAGGTACACTCAGCCACCCCGTTTGACTATTTGGCATTGATTGACGAACTTCAGTATCAACCCCTTTATCACCAAGGTTAGTGCGTAAATTAGTGGACATTTCTGATAGTGGCACACTTTGAATATATGCTTCTGTTCTAATTAAAGCATCAACAAATTCTGTGAAGCGATCTCCACCAGGTGTTCTTAAGGGAAAAATATTAGATGAATTAATGATCAACATTTAATTTACTTGAGTTTGAACTAATAAAGAAGATGGATAATAAACTGGAAACAATGTTTACGAAATGTGTTTTCTGTTTAATCTATTTGTATCTATCAAAACCCTCATAAGTAATCACTCAGGAGGCACAGATATTCTTTGACTTGGGGGCTGGGCATAGTCGTTAGTTGATTGTGAAATGATACGTTCATCTAATTGCTCCTTGAGTTGTGAATTTTCTAGTTTAAATACTTCTACTTGTTGCTTCAGAGAGGTAACTTGCATAGCTATTCCCTGAGCCACTTCGATATGGTCACGTAAGCTTCTATTCTCAGTTTCTAGCTTCTTAATCCTTTCTTTTAAAGTCTTGATAATAGCTGTTTTAGAATCATCAGATGCTTTCTGTTTTGGTGGTAGTCCTTTAATGGGAAACTGTTGTTTTCTTAATTGGTTAATGCGTTGTTTAATAGAATCATATTTGTAAAGATAAGCAACAGATACTCCAGCCGCTTTAGCTATAGATTGAAAGGTGATTTTTTTTCCTTCTTTAACCAAACGGTTTATAGCTGCATCAGTTTGTTTTAAAGCTTCCTGACTTCTCTGTTTCGCACTCTCTCGCAGACCATTTACATTTCTTTCATGCGTCATAGTTAACCTCCAATGTTGAAATAATTTTCTCAAGATTTTCTTTCACTGGCAGATTCTCTTTCAGAATTTCTTTAGCCCTTCTACTATCAGGATTTTGTTGCGCCCATTCAACGATTTCCCTAGTTCTTTCTAAATGATATTGGTGTTTATCTAGATACCTAATATCAGTTTTAAAATGAGTACAACTGAGGCATTTATTAGCACCATAAGGACAAGCCCCTTGAATAACAGGCAGACTACAAAGACCATTCGGTAATGCCTGAGCTAATATATTGTATTTCATCCATTGTTCATCAATGTTGTTTGGATTTGACCCTTGTGCTATCTCAGCCATGACATTATCTGGCTGAACAACTTTGCCAGAAATATCCACCATCTTGCCCTGATATTTAGCAAATTCTTCTTTTAAAGTCTGGTCATGAATGTGAGCGTAGCGTAAGGTCATTTCTAGAGATTTATGTCCCAGATATCTCTGCACTATATGTATGGGAACACCATTGTTAATCATCTGTGTTCCTACAGTATGGCGAAACTGATGAGAATGAAATTGATAAATTTGACCAGATTCATCGCAAATATGCTTTTCATAAGCTAGTTCCTTTAAGGTGTAATTAAAATGATTAGAGGAAATTGGATTTCCCTTTCCTCTTGGCTTGGGAGTAGGAAAAAGATAAGGAAAACCTTGACCCCATTGGCTAATAACAAATTCTTGTTGTTCCTGAATAACTGCTGCTAATTCTTGACTGATAGGAATACTTTCTTGCTGTTTCATCTTAAATTGATAATGTAGCAAAAACCAATCTCCCTGAGCATCTTGTCTCAGACAATCCCAAGGCAGACAGCAAACTTCGCTAATCCGTCTCCCCGTTTCTTGGAGCATTAAAACCATCCTCATAATGTAGGGTGGCAAAGCATCTAGATGATGATTCAACTGCTCGATTATGTAAGGAGGGATATATTTGGGTAAATGGTTATTTGGCTTCGGATAGTCACTGAGATAAATTAAGCGTTTGTCTTTTATTTCTGCCCATTTTTCTCTGGCACACAGTTCCAAAAATTCTTTTAAAGCCCCAATTGAAGACTGCTTATAAGAAGCCCCAAAGTCTGATTTAGCTAGATGGCTTAAATATTCAACAATTAATGGACGATCAATATCGTTGGGCTTAATTTCTCTGGTTAATTGATTTAAAAAACCTGAAAACTGATTTATATACTTTAATTTATTCCGACAAGTTCCTCCTGCTTGAGTAGCGAGGCAGTAGCGAATATAGGATTTAGTTGCTTGACGCAACCAAGGCTGAGAGATGAAAGTAAAATTTAGATGATGGTCTCTAGCGGATTTGACCAAGGATACGCCTAATTTTCGTAAATCCCAAATTTCTTTTTCAGATTCGGGACGGTCATCGTAAGCCTCCTGTAAAGTTCTATAAATTCCTCTGAGAGTGGATATTTTGGGGTCATCTTTTTGGGTAACTCGGATTTCTCCTTTGGCTAAATATTGTCTTTGTTTGATAGTAAGTTTTCCCTGTTCTGCTAGGTATGAGCGAAAAGAAAGCTCCCATTTTTCTAAACTTCTTTCCATAAAAGAATTGACATTAGGAGCGTAAGCATTCATCCATTCCATAATCCAACGGACATGAATGTGAAAATGTCGCCAAACATTAATTGGCGACCATTCTTGCTGTTCTAATCTTTGCCAGAGAACGTATTTAATTTCTGTATTAATTGACTTAGACAAGCAATTGAAATGAATTTCTTTTTTTCCTTGAATTACTCCATTCTTACCTCTCCAATCAACATCTTTAGCTAGAGGACATTCGGTTCTCTGCCAAATATCCTCTGCCCAAAATCCAACCAGTTGAGCCTCTAAATCTTCTTGTTTTGATTGTGACCAATAGGTGTAAAGTGATTCCATTGATTACTTTCGTTGTTGTAAAAACTGTTGATAAGCTTGTTTGAGGTCGTTATCAGTTAAATGAGTATAAGTATTGATGGTAGTTTGAACGCTGGTATGACCTAACCGCTTTTGAACCTGAGCCATATCCCAACCCTGACGAATTAGTTCTGTTGCGTGAGTGTGTCGAAATAAATGTGGGTGTGCCTTAATTCCCGTCTTTTTTTCTAAGCGCCGAAATAAAGCAGCAACACTTGAGTAAGTTAATGGACTTCCTCTTTGACCTTCCCAGATGTTGATAAATACATAATCAGACTCAAAATCTTCTGGATACTCGTTAATCAAGTAGTCAGCATAGAGGACCATCAAGTCTTTTGAAATATGAACTATATAAGCATCTTTTGATTTAGCTCTCACACCATTAGCATTATCAGTTCGGGGAATTATCTGAATCTCGTTGTCCCACGAACGAATATCTTCATGACGTAACCCCAGAACTTGTCCAATTCTCATACCACTTTCATAGAGGAGACAAATTAAGAATTTATCCCTGAGACGCTTACAAGCGGCAATTAATTGCTTGACTTGCTCTGAGGTGAGAATTTCAGGTAGTTTACGAGGTTCTTTTAGTTTGAGAAGACTTTTCTTGACTGGTTTACCTTTCGTAATGTGGTAAAGAAAAGGCTTGTATGACCGCTCTCCAGATTGAAACTGTTGACCATAAACTCTCAATTCTTCTACATTTCCCATTCGATAGTGGAAGTTGTAGAAGCTACAAACCGCAGAAAGAATAGTGTTAACAGTACGTTCAGTCCGTTTGGCTTCTTGAGGCTGAATTGAAATAACTGTGGGGTTTGGGCTGCGTAACCAATGAATAAAATCTGCCAGCTTTTCTAAGCTGATATCTTGCCAATCAATCTTAGAATCCCTCAAAAACTCCCAGAACAGCTTTAAGTGACCCGCATAAGCTTGAATTGTGTTGGGAGAACCTTCAATGCTTTCTAGGTATTGTAAATAACTCTGAATTGGTTGAACTGATAAATAGTTATCATCCAACACTAACCAGGTTACGCGATCATTATTAGGGATACGAACCCTTTGAACTTTCATTTACATAGTTGAGTTAATCTACGTTATAGAAACATTATACAATAAATTTAAACTAAGTAAAAAAGTTGTGCTCGTTGTTGTTGTTGTTTACTTAGTAGAAATAAATAAATTAGCTATAGATAAGTCCTAGTTGTGATTGGGTTGATGATTCGGTTTAACTAATAAAGCTCTTAATTCTTATTACTTATTTGAGGAATAGTGATAAGATAAGTGATTATTATTAATTAGGTTGAGTTTAAATGATATGTGGCGAGTTAATATTCGTTGTAGTGGAGATGCTTGGAAACAATCAGGGGCTAATTTCAAAATCATGACTGAAAACTATCAAGCTGAATTGATAGCTTCCCAAAAAATGCCTGACGAGACTCGCCTTATGGCTTATAAAATTGAGGACATTAGTGAAACTGAAACATTCATAGAAGATTGTCTCAAGTTTGTGGGATTTACTGCTGATTTTGAATCTCTTTAAATGGAAGACTTTGACACACGTGACTTAATCGATTCTGGAATTGAATTTGACCCTCAAAACTGGCAAGATTGGGGCTTGATAGTCATTGCTGTTCTCTTGATTATTTGGGCTTATTTTTATCTTGACAGAGAAGATAAAGAGCAACCGACTCATCGTTATAATCGGGAGACGGGGGAAGTAGAGGAAATTGAGGATTAAGCAAGTTTTCAATATAGCAAAGTCTTAATAATTCATCCCTTTTTACTGGTATTTTTGCGATAATAAAAGTGTAGCCTCTCCCAATTAGGAGGCCAAGCGATGACAACTCATAAGACACTCAAAGAATATAAACCCATCAAAAAAATCTCACCCCAAGCCCCGAAATGTTTAGGAACACAGTTCAGACACCAAAATCGGGGAACTCAATCGGGACGAATTAAAGTTCGTTGACTACAATGGCTCAATTTAGAAAATTTATCGCTCTGACGAGAATAAAAGCTGATCAATATCAAATTTGTCTATTTAAAAGACGAAAGGCTAAATCTCTGGCTTGTGTTGAAATCTTAATTGATGATTTTCCATTCTCTTCTTCTCTTGCTAATGAAAAAATGAGCCAACTTTCTCAACAATTGAAAATTCCCTGGCAAAAGGAAATTTTAGATTTTAATACTACCAAAAAGTTACCGATTAAAGAGAAAAGAAGAAGAAGAAAACAATCTGCTAATAATGCTAGGTTAGCAGCACGGGCTGGAAAACCTCCTCTTCTTACTTTTGATGGCACTTCTTTAGGACGACCCGGAAGAGCGGCGGCGGCTGGAGTTATTGAAATGCCAGATTTCAGCCGTCATACAGTTACTAAATTTATGAAATCTTCTATGTCTAATGAAGCTGAATATACAGGGCTAATTATTGGACTAGAAAAAGCTAAAGACTTAGGGATTTCCAAACTTCAAATTAAAGGCGATAGTCAAATGGTTATTAATCAAGTCTTAGGAAAATATAAAATAAAATTGTCAAGTTCATATCAATCTTATTGTGACGAAGTATTAAATTTATTGTCTTATTTTGATAAGTACACTCTAAGCTGGACTCCTAGACGAAAAAATCAAATAGCTGACAGAGCAGCCCATAAGTGTTTAAAAGAAAATTGTCCAGTTGATGATTCAAAAACTTATCTTGATTATATTGATTCTTCCTATTTACAATACCTTGTTTGATGCCAATAACTAATAATGGTTAATATGATTGATTAAGTTTTGTATCTGCGACATTGACGCAGATGACCCATGAGTAACTACCCCATCATCCTCATACATTAAGCGATCGCCTGTTTCTAAACAACCTTTGGATCGTGATTAGTCTATTGAAAAACAAGTAGTCAAACATCTTAAAAGTTGTTGTAAAATGATAGCTAAAGTCATTAATAAAGTTACGGCTAATACTTTAATTCTCAACCCGTTTATTAATAATTTAGACTTGCAATATTCACCTTGATGGACTTATGAAGAAGCCTTGAAAATGGCCAATCAAAATTATAGAGAAACTTATTTATATTAGACGATAACGTTGGCAATAAAGGAAAAGGAACAATAATTAAATCGTGCTACGCGGTTGTTTATTTTATTGCTCTACGCCGCGAGGCACGCGCCCGTAAACGGGCTGTCAAACTCGTACTTAGTTAATATACACAGAGTTTGATATTATACCGCTTATAGTAGAGTCAAGGGCTACGCAAGTGGCTTTGAGTCGTCGCTATCGCGGTTTTTTAATCGGGGACACCCCGAACCCCGAAAAGCCACCCTTGACCGAAAAACTGGGTTTCAAGCCCCGTCCTTTAGCGGAGCGGAGGACGGCTTTATATTTATTGATTGTCATTTTAGCATAGTACGCTATAATTTGATACATGGTAACACAGTGTCAAAATGTTTGTACTAGAATATAAAGTCAAGCCAAAAACACATCAGGTAGAAGCCATCAACGAAGCAATAAGGACAACTCAATTCGTCCGCAATAAAGTCTTACGTTATTGGATGGATAATCGTGGTGTAGGCAAAACTGAATTATTCAGATACAACACTAGGCTTAGAAAAGAGTTTAAGTTTGTTAATGATTTAAACTCTCATGCTTGCCAAACTGCTGTTGAGAGAACGTTGAGAGCAATTACTCGTTTTTACGATAACTGCAAAAATAACGTTAAAGGTAAAAAAGGTTATCCTAAGTTTAAAAAACACTCGCGTTCGGTTGAGTATAAAGTCTCAGGATGGAAACTATCAGAAAACAAACGCCATATTACTTTTACAGACAAAAAAGGAATTGGTGGGTTAAAGTTGATTGGTTCTAGAGATATTAATTATTATCAATCTGAAGAAATCAAACGAGTTAGAATTCTCAAACGTGCGGATGGCTACTATGTTCAATTCTGCATTAAATTAGACCCTAGGAATACAGTTCAACCTTTAAGTCCATCTCAACAAACCACTGGTATCGATGTCGGTTTAAAGTTTTTCTTAGTAGATAGTCAGGGCAATAAAACTGATTGTCCTCAATATTATAGAAAATCAGAAAAACAATTAAATCGTCTTAACCGTAAGAAATCTAAAAAATACCGTAAAGGTGTTAAAAAATCCCGGAATTATCACAAAGCAAGACAACGTTATGCCCGTAAACATTTAAGAGTAAGTAGGCAGCGAACAGAGTTTGTCAAGAGAGTGGCACTCCGCCTAATCAAGTCTAACGACTTAGTAGCCTATGAAGACTTAAACGTGAAAGGCATGGTTAAAAATCGTCGTTTAGCTAAGTCGATAACAGATGCAGGATGGACTACTTTTAGACAATGGCTGGAGTATTTTGGAGACAAATACGGCAAAATAACTGTAGCTGTATCTCCTCACAATACCAGTCAAAATTGCTCTAATTGTGGTAAAAAAGTGCAGAAGTCTCTATCAACTCGAACTCATGTTTGTTCCCATTGTGGATATACCGATTGTCGAGATAGAAACGCGGCGTTAAACATCTTGCAAAAGGGATTAAGTATGGTGGGGCGCACCAAATCTCAAGCTTTAGGAGAGATTCCCTCTTGGTTGGTTGGAGAAATCCTGCTGGCCAACGGAAACTCGTTGAATGAAGAATCCCCTAGCCTTTAGGCAGGGGCGAACGTCAATTAATAACAGTTATTCAAGAAGGAAGAAAGCGGTGTTAATAACCCTGTTGTGCGTTTGGGGGTTTGTCCCGTGGCTGTTTCTTGTTTGCCTTCTCGTTTTGTTGCTGGTTCTGCTGTTGGCTCTGGTTGTTGCGCTTGGCGGCTTCGTTCTTCTTCCCGTTCCTTCTCTGGTTGGGTTTTGGTCGCTTCGTTTGCTTCGTTCTCTGGGGCTTCGGCTTTTGCTGGTCGTTGGGCTGGCCGTTGTGGTCGCTCTGTCGTTGTGCGGCGGTCTGAGTTCGGCTGGTCTGTTTCTGTTCCTGTTTCTCTCTAGTTTCTTTGGCGGGGCTTTGTCCTCGCTTTTCTTTTAATCTTTAGTTACACGATGGCTATACCCCATAAGCAGTAACTGTACATCTTGCAACGGCATTTCCCAGAGTATTTCTGGTTGCCAGTTATCTGGATCAAAGTTGGAATTTTTGCCCCGATGATAAGCAGCAATCAGGCATTGTCTTACCTCAGAACGAGTTATGGTAATTATTTGACGAGAACGCAATCGTTCAACTCTTAATAAAATAAGACAGAGAATAACAATATGTATTGGGCGAAATTTTGCTCCTAAAAGAAAACATTGAACTTCTGCTTCTCCTAAAGGCTCAGTATTATAACCGGTGAGTACGTGAATGCCATCGTGAAGTTGCATACGTCTAGCCCCTTGTAATGGTTGTAAGTTGCACTCGTCAAGATGTTTTACCCAAGCATGGCCAAAGCTTTCAGGGGGAAGAGATCTCAGATAGTTAGTTACGACAATTGGCGGTACATTTAACCCTAATTGTGTGCTAACACAATTTAATATCTTTAAAATTTGCTCAGCAGGGACAAAGATGGAAGAGTTCATCATTATTCATTAATTCCATGATTTCATTAGATATTTCCAAGGTATCAGCCATCGACAATGAAACAACAGAGTAAAAAGTCACCTTTGAGCCATGACGAAAGTCATGATTAAAGAACATCATTGAAAAGTTCAGAAACCACTAGAAGGGCTGCCTGAGTGCGATCGCGAAGGTTGAGACGACTGAGGATATTTGTGACATAGTTTTTGACAGTTCCTTCTGAGAGAAATAATATTTGAGCAATTTCGCGATTACTAGCCCCTTTGCCAATCAAAGTTAATACTTCCCGTTCTCGTGGGGTTAGCTCATTAAAACCAGAGGGTAGCATGGGTTTTGGAGTAGCAGTTACTTGAGACTTCATTTTCTCAAAGATCCCAGGTCCAAACTGCACATAACCCCGATGAATCGAGCGAATTGCTTGTGCTACTTCCTCGCTCGGTGTATCTTTGAGCAAATATCCAACCGCCCCTGCTTGAATAGCTTGCTGTACTAGCTGGTCATCATTAAAGGTTGTTAACACCAATACTTTAACATCAGGATATTGGCGTGAAATTGCACGGGTGGCAGCAACTCCATCCATTATGGGCATCCGTAGATCCATTAAAACTACATTTACAGGAGTTGATGTTTCAAAAGAAAGCTTAATCTGCTTAAGTGCTTCTTCTCCATTGCTGGCTTGCCCCACAATCTCTAAGTCTGCCTCTATGTTGAGAAGAGCCTGTAATCCTTGTCTTAAGATAGCTTGATCATCCACCAACAAAACAGAAATCATACTGATACCTCCATCGGTAAAGGTAAACAAACCTGCACTATACAACCGTTGCCTGGGGTGCTTTGCCACTTGGCTTTTCCACCTGAAGCCATCGCCCGTTCTTGTATGCCTTGTAGGCCAAATCCTGTGGTGTTATTTTCTGGATGAAAACCAACACCATTATCTCTTACAGTGAGCTTTAGGTAATGCTTATTTGACTTTTGAAAAGGCAGGTTTTCTGCTTTGATATTAATTGCAATCTCGACCTGATCAGCCTTCGCGTGCTTACAAATATTCGTGAGGGCTTCTTGCAAGATGCGATAGATAATCAAGCTTAGAGCAGTAGGTAGTGGTGGAGAATTATTAATCACACGGGGAATAATACCCGTCATCTGTTCAAACTGTTGGAGTAAAGGAGAGATCGTGGTTAATAAATCCTGCTCTTGGCCAAGTGGGACTTCTCGCAAGGTTGTCACAGCTTCACGGGCTTCTTGTAAGGCCATTGAACCCATTGTCTTGGCCTGACTAACTAATTTTCTAGACTCCTGATGGTCAATCTCCCATAACTTTAAAGCAGATTCCAGTTGAATATTCAGTCCAGTCAAGGCATGGCCAAGAGCATCATGAATCTCCTGAGCAATGCGAGTCCGTTCTTTAGCCATGGCCAGTTCTTCAATTTGGGTAGCGAACTCCAAGAGTTTTTCGTTTGCAACTCGTAACTGCAAATGTTGTTGTCGTTCCCTTAGTAAAGCATTGATTAGCCACAGCAAAAACACCAGCAGTAAAAAGAACAGAAAACTGAGATTTAGACGAACAAGTGTGATCTTGGGTATAAGTTTCTCTGCCAAAGTTGGGGGGAATTGACGGCTGAATATATCTAATTGTATTTTTGCCATAAAATTGAAGCTGAGAAAAGAGATGATTGCTACTACTAAACGACCCTGCCATCGAAAGACGAGACAAGTGCGTAGAATTATTACAATAAGAAGCAGTACAAGCAGTCGCAATTTAAAAATACTGAAACTAGCAGCAAACCAAACTAAGCTAATTTGTAACGCCTCATGGGTGAGTTTGAGGCTGAGGGGCTGTGTTGGTAACCTAAGTCCTAAGATGCTGAAAAGCAAGATAGATGAAATGGTGATTATATAGTGTCTTTGCTCAGTAGGGACTGGAGCCGGAATAAACTCGTTGCTAAGAGCAAACCCTAGCAACGCCCATTCGACATACAACGATAAAGAAAAGGGATGGTTGTTGGGTTGGATAAATTTAGGAAGTAGCATCAAACAGACTGGATGAATGGACAATGGACAATAATCTCTTACATTCTGAGGAAACCTCAGAATTAGACCCTCGCAATCATCTATTGCGTTCCTGGAGCCTGTTAACAACTTAACCGACAGATACTAGAAAAAGCTTATGACTTTTGTCATGGGTTAAAGGTGACTTTTGACTCTATTGCTTCATCATTGATCTCTCGTATCTTGGAGATGTCCAAGGCAACGAACGACAGTAAGGAGCAGGAAACCATGAAAATACAGTGGATTTCAAGACTAGCAGGAGGAGTGGGAGTGATAGTGATACTCTCAACCCTAATGTCTCCTTTAATGGCACAAACCGAATTTAACTTATCTCCAACTTTAGCTAAGATTCAGCTTACGCCTTCACAACAAACCCAAGTTGAGGCTCTAAGCGCACAAACTCAGTCTCAGTTAAAAGAATTACTCACACCCCAACAACAAGCTCAGTTAAACGAAGCTGTTTCTGAGGGTAATGGTGTACGTTCTGCTGTTATGGGACTGGATCTCTCCTTGCGGCAGCGTCGGCAAATGAGAAATATTTTGCAGACAATGCGATCTCAGCTTAATACTATTCTGACTCCAGAACAAAAGCAACAGATGAGAGAGAGCCTTCAAACGTTGCAACATTCCCAACAGTAGACAAAATACAGCTTTTTGCAACTCATTGAAGGACATTAAATATCTATCTTTCAATTTACATTCATAACCCACAAAAAACAGTAAAATCATGAAAACAGAATTTCCAAGACGTTTTGCTATTAGAAAAGTTTCTCGCTTAGCTGAAGGTTTATCTGATGTTGAAGGTTTTGCAGAAACGGAGCTACCTAAGATAGATGAACTAACAGAAGGTGGTTTCTTAAGAAAATAATTCAATAACGAGAAAGCACTGAAA
Organism: unicellular cyanobacterium SU2; assembly: GCA_002110465.1. GTDB lineage: Bacteria > Cyanobacteriota > Cyanobacteriia > Cyanobacteriales > Microcystaceae > Rippkaea. The sequence continues at coordinate 15,547 of NEED01000004.1, forward strand.
ACTCAATTTGATGGTACTTTGCTCCCTAATTTTAGTGAGATTATGCCTGAGAAGGATTTCAGGTCTGATTTGTTAGAAAACTCATATTTTTCAGAGATAGGAGCATCTTCTAATACTTTTAAGCATATTATGGAAGAATTTGTTGAGGTATTTCCTAATATAGCTACTGATATGTCAGTATCTCTTGGTTAATATGCTTACATTCGTGACTATTTACAATATGGATTAAAAACAATCCCCGAACCTCTAACCAATCTTGGTGCAGGAACAGCCCTAGCTTTGGGAACAGGATTCAAACGTAAATTAGGTAAAGCTAAGAAGAGATAGAGTGGTAAAAAAAAACTATTTTTCAATCCTCCTCGCTTATGTGGGGGATTTTTGGTTTTTAGTCACCAACTCTTAAAAATAATAGTTTGATCGCGCTCTAAATTGTGCGCCCGACTACGTCCGGCTTAAAATACAAAAATGTAATACCCTTACAAAATAGTAATACTTGCCGCCCGGCTCCGCTACGCTACGTCCGGCTAAGTTTTAGTGAGGATAATTATGCGGTCGCTACGCGGGTTCCTGTTCGTTTTTCGCGTTTGCTTTGGGTCTGGGGGTTCGTTGCGTTGTTTGGCTTCCCCCTGGCGTTTCGGCTCCCGTTGGTTGGGGCTTGGTTTCTGTTGGTGGTGGGTGGTGGGTTTCCTCGCCCGTCCCCCGTCAGTTGTCGCTGTTTTAGTTTTTTTGTTCTCCCCTCCTTGGGGTAATTTTCCCACTAGAAAATCTATATATCCTCTTCCTTCTCTAATTCAGCCGCGATCGCTTTCCTTACTCTTTCTTGCCAATTAGGAAGGGTTTTTAATTTTTCTTTAATATTGGGAGGAATTCGGAGGGATAAAGAAGCGGTACAAGGTTCATCCCAATCATACTTTTTTTCAAACTGATAAGCCTCTAAATCTGGATTGCCCCCAGGCCGGCCACTTGCTTGGTTTCCCATCATTCTCCTTGATATCACCTTTTAAATATAGCACGTACACATAGAAAAATATTTCATAAATTGCTTAACTATAGCGTGTATACACGCTATAATAATGACAGAAACAAAACAACCACCCCTAGAGGTGGCTTCACAAATTTCTTCTTTATCTATCATGACACAAGCAACACAGAAACAACTACAAGCAGCATTGTTAATCCTTGAATCAATCTCAGACCCCTCTCTTACTTTCAAAGAAGAACAAGAAATATATTGTCTTCAGGCGAATTTAAAGGAACTTATCGAACCTCGATTACCGATTAATTTAGCAGGAAAATCTAAGGAAATCCTGAATAAATTAGAAGCTCTAGAAGCAGAAATCTAAGCCTACTAGGGAGGATAAAACCTCCCTTAATCGCTACACAAAAAAGTAATTGAGGAAATCATGGTAACAAATCAAATCATCAAAACTTCCCCACATGGTAGCTTTATTGTTACTCAACTTAGTGAAAATATTGTCATCTGTGAGGATATCCATAATAAGCAGAAATGGGGCAATGCAACCGAAGACAAACCAGCGTTCATGGTTTATTTAGGTTGTTCAAGAGAAGAAGCCAAAGGTACGATGCACACCTTCAATAATTTGTATGGTTGCCAATGGTGTGAAGTCAGAAACCCTAAGTATTTGAAAGACTTTGAATGTGAGATCAAAGTTAAGGGAATGAACCGAGAAAAACTAGCCGAATTAGTTGAACAAGAACTATTTAAACGGAGAGAATTTTACGCAGAATTAATAACCGTTGAAACAGACGAAGAGGGCATCCCTTGGAGTATAACTGTAGGACTTGAAGGAAAAACAGAATATGACGCTTACCAAGAATTAAAAACCTATTTAGGGGATGAATTCAAAGATTATAAATTAATCGGAATTTTTCCCGTTGGTAAAGACGACGAATTTTAAGTAACTAATCTCCCCCACGGGCGACTCAAGCACCGGAAATAGTTCTGGTGTCGCGCCCTCCTTAATTAGGGGAACTTAACAACCATTGCATTGAGGTAATTATGAAGTATCGCTGCACTTTTAGATAAGGATAATCGAGTCATTGGAAATTGGAATGGTAATACCCACTGGGTTCCTCTTTTTGAGAATAAATCAGAAGCTAAAAATCAAGCTATTGCTCTCAACATTCCTAATTTTCAAATAGTAGATGGAGCAAAAGCAATGCAATGTCAACCTAGTCAATTATCTAAATAACTTAATGCCCCCACTCTTGGGGGGTCAATACCAACCTTGGATTAATAACAATTAATAGTGAACTATGCTGAAAATTACTGAAACCATCAAAATTGCCGCCTTAACTATTCTTAAAAAAGTAGCAACTAAAATCCTAAAATTTAAGCTTTTAGGTAAAGGGTTAACACCTTGGGTTTATTATGAGGATAAATTGGGTAAAAAACGGGCAACCTTTCTTAAAAAGTCTTCTTTCCAGGGATATGAATGGCATCCAAGTTACAATCACGTTACCAATTTAGAGACAGGGAAAACTTATTCTGTAAATAATACTTATTGTTCTTGTAAAGATTGGTATTATCGAGTCAGAACGGGACAGAAAAATAAATGCAAATATCAATTAATGAGAGAAAAAATTGTCCCCGATGAAATAATAATTAACGATAAGAATTTACCCACAGGTTGCTTCACTCGAAAATATGAGAGTAAGAAATCAATTGAACATCGTTTATATGCTTGGGTAAGAAAGTTTAACGGGGAAGAATACTATCCTGAACCTGAAGAGGTAGGAAAGATTTTAATTAGTAATTTTAACGGACTTGAAGCCTGGACTAAAACAGCTATTAATGGGATTAACTTTGATTCAATCAATGATGCTATTAACTATCTTTTGAGGAAAGCAAATATTAATCTTCAAGAAGTAGCACAAGCTTATCAGTATGCAGAGTACAGTAATCAGTCACCAGTCACCAGCTAAGGAGAAAAAATCATGAGTCAACATAGTATTGCTTACAATAAAGCTTACCAATTCGCTATCAGAATAGTTAAAGCCTACAAATACTTAGTCAAACAACATAAAGAGTTTGTTTTAAGTAAACAGTTGCTTCGTTCTGGTACTTCAATTGGAGCGAATTTAGCAGAAGCCAATAGTGCTATTTCCAAAGCAGATTTTAGTGCTAAAGTATCCATTTCTTATAAAGAATGTCAAGAAACTAAATATTGGTTGTCATTACTTAAAGACACAGGATACTTAGAAGAAAAAGCCTTTTTAAGTATTTATAAAGATGCGGAAGAAATTGCTAAAATTCTTTACTCAATTCTTAAATCAACCAACAGAACTAAAAACTAAATCAATAACTGGTGACTGGTGACTGGTGACTGGTGACTGGTGACTGGTGACTGGTGACTGATCACTGGTGACTGGTAAGGAGAGTAATTGACAATGACTGAAATCATCAGACTTGAGAAAGCAGAAGCTCTTGAAATCACCAAAACCCATTATCAAATAATGACTGAATTTGTTAAGGGGCAAATGCAAGAAGGAACCGATTATGGGGTTATTCCTGGGACAAATGGGAAGCCAACTCTACTTAAACCAGGGGCAGAAAAACTTTGCAGACTTCTAAGTCTAAGACCGACATTTTCCTTTATTAATTCAATCATTGATTTTGAAAAACCTGTCTTTTATTATCATTATCAATGTAGTCTTTATTGTGAGAATGAATTAGTAGGTCAAGGGGATGGAAGCTGTAACAGTTATGAGAAGAAATACCGTTACAGAAAAGCTGAGTTAATTTGTCCTGATTGTGGTCAACCTACTGTTATCAAGGGTAAACAAGAATATGGCGGTGGTTATATCTGCTTTAATGGGACTTTAGCTAGAAACTAAACTCAACATTGCGCTAATATAGCTAGGATAGGCGTTTTAGGTTGATAGCGATTGTACTTGTTCCCATGAGAGAAACAATTTCAACAGCGATGCCTCCTTGCTTCG
>NEED01000005.1 GCA_002110465.1 unicellular cyanobacterium SU2
CGCTTGTGAAACGCGGCAGCGGCCAAGATACTTGTGGGGTAGCCCACTGGGACAATAGTTCGATGCCAGGATTAGTTTTCAGCATAAAAGAGGTGACCTAGATTAAGGTTCCCTCTTTTTGTTTGTTTCTATATTAGGGGTCGAGAAAGGAGTCACCTCCTTCCCCTCCCAGTCCGAACCGTACGTGAGACTTTCACCTCATACGGCTCTCGTTAATCAGTCCCTTTACATGGGAACTACCAATACATCATCAATCCATCTGTAATTTTCTGGGATTACCATGTTATTATCAACACCTGGGGGGGCGACACTGAGGTTTTAAAGCATTATACAATCAGGGTTTGAGCCATGTATGGTTTACAAAGATAGTCCTTTTTCACAAGCTATTTTTGGGAAAACTTGCAATCATTTTCGCTAAAAACCCCATTATCTCGTTTAGTTCATTGGCGATCACTACTTCTATCTTTTTCAAGCGCAACTTGCAGAAGTTAGACCAGGTATGGATTATAGGCGACAAGTCGCCCCCCCAGTATCAACACATTTCTCGTTACTCCCATCATGTCTTGTTTTGATATCATGGCAGTGACGATGTAGAAGTTGTAGATTTTTCCATTCATCCTTTCCGCCTTTTGACTTGGGGATAATGTGGTCTATTTCTACAACATCTTCAGGGCTAAAATGTTGATTACAGAGGTTGCACTTACCTTTTCTATAACAACACCAGAGATCTCCGAGGCCTACGAGGGTTGAAAGCCTTTTAATTTCAATTAGTTTTCAATATAGATAAAATGGCTTAATTCGCCCATTTTATTTTAACAAATAACAAATAATAACTCTATACTTTGACTAACTATGATATGTAGTTAATTGATATCACTATGGTTCGTTATATTTGTATCACTACCCATATAGTTTCCCCACAAGACCGCTGCTTGGCTACTACTACCCGTGGTTGGGGAATTATCATCATTACCTAACCATACTCCTGTTACCACATTCTGATTGGGAACATATCCCATAAACCAAAGATCGACCCCTTTATCAGTGGTTCCTGTTTTTCCTGCTTCTCTCCGTCCAATACTAGCTGCTCCTCCGGTTCCTTGTTGCACGACCCCTTGTAATAAATTAGTCATGGTTTGGGCTAATTGGGGGGAAATTACTCTTTTTCTATGGGCTTTATCCTGATTAGAATCATAAACGACTCGACAGGTTTGCCAATTATTGATATCGGAACAGTCTCCTCCATCAAGGATGCGGCGAATAGCATGGGGACGGTTCCACATTCCTTGGTTGGCAAAAGTACCGTAAGCCCCAGCCATTTCTAAGACGGTGACTTCACTTTGTCCTAAAATTAACCCAGGTGATCGCGTTAATTCTGATTCTATGCCTAACCGTTGTGCCATCTCAATCACTCGATTTAACCCTGCATCCTGGGCGACTCTCAAGGCGATCGCGTTTTCTGACTGAGCCATTGCTCGATACATATCTACATCCCCACTACTGCGTTCACAGGGTTTGTATCTTTGTCCCATCCAACGAACGCCACTACAAGAGTAAATTTTATGGGGGGAAATTCCTTTTTCTATGGCTGCAGCATAAGCAAACACTTTAAAAGTAGACCCTGGTTGGCGTTTAGCTTGAGTAGCGCGGTTAAATTGACTTTGCTTATAGTCTACTCCCCCCACTAAGGCTAAAATTTCCCCTGTACGAGTATCTAAGGTAACAATTGCTCCTTGGGAAAACCGGTAGGTTGAGCCAGTATTTTTAACGTGATCTCGGAGTCCTTTTTCAGCTTTAGATTGTAAATTCAGGTCTAATCCCGTTTCTACAATAAAATTGCCTTCTTTAGCGACCGCACTCCCTAAAAGGGTTCGTAATTCTTGAAAAACGTGACTATAAAAATAAGGGGCAATTAAATTTGATAGGGTCTTTCTAGCTTTAGGACTAATTTCTATCCGCGATCGCCGCGCTCGATCAGCTTCTGCGGGTTTGATCATTCCTAAGTCTACCATTCGAGTGATGACGCGGTTTCTTAATTGAACGGAGGTATCGTAGTCCTGAACAGGGTTATAAAGATTTGGGGCGGGTAACATTGCCACTAGGGTAGCGGCTTCGGCAATCGTTAACTCTCTGGCTGATTTTTCAAAATAGAATTGGGCTGCATCTTCAAAGCCATAAAGACCGCCCCCTAGATACACTTGATTGAGATAGGTTTTTAAGATTTTATCTTTACTATAGACAGCCTCTAATTTTAAGGCGACAATCATTTCCCGTAACTTACGACCGGCTGTATTTTCCCATCCCACTTCAGCAAAGAGGCTGCGGGCTAATTGTTGAGTTAAGGTACTCGCCCCCTGACGAATGCCTTGATCTTTTGAGTTGATAACTAACGCACGAACAATTCCGTAAGGATCGACCCCAAAATGCCAATAGAAGCGACTATCTTCTGAAGCAATGAGGGCTTTGGGTAAATAGGGGGAAAAGTCCCGTAAACGGTCAATTTCTTGATGGGTATTTTGGCTAATGGGGTTCAGAGGAGTTTTACCATCCCTTGCATAGACGACCACCGGACCACTAACTCCTGATGGGAGGGGAGTTACATCATATTTCCGACTTTCCCAGATGATCGCAGCGCTAACTAGGGTCAATAGTCCAACAGTTCCATAAAGGGTGTAGGAAATCAGTCTACGCCAGACAGGAGGAGGGTTATGGTAAGTTAAATTAGCAGTTTTGGCTAATTCTGGAGGTCCTAAGGTAATTACATCCCCGTGACGTAGGGAAAGATTTTTAATGCGTCGTCTGTTGTAGTAAACTCCGTTAGTAGAATGTTCGTCTTTAAGGATGAAGCGATGGGGGTTGTTTTTATCACGGTGGAGGGAACAGTGAACTTGACTGACAACACCATTGGAAATGACGATATCACAAGATCTAGAACTACGCCCCAAAATATAGCGATCGCCAATTAACGAGTAGACTTGAGGGCGATCATTTTCTCCATCGTGTACCCATAATTCAGGAACTTTTGCCCCTTTTTTGAGAGTCTCGGGACTTAATTTTCCTTGACCAAGCTGTTGGACTGCTTGGGTAACCAGTTGACTTAGGGGATGTTTAGGAGGAGATGGGGGTTTTGAGGTCATAGCTTACTACGTTAAAATCCAGTTAACTAGATTTTGTTTAATTTGCTGTAATCTTGTTCAGGTAATACTATCAATTTTTTTAACCGTTTGATTTTTGACACGCTCACTAACCGTGATTCTCTTTATGATACTTTTTAATTTTAGTCCTGTTTTGTCTCAAATTAGGGTCATTGGTAGTGATAATTTCATTTAATCTGTATAAAATAATTTCTCTAACTTTATCAGCCTCTTTGTGTCACAATCTTGGCTAAGAAGTCAATCCTCCATCAAGACTCCGAACTCGCTGGTGCAAATTTTATCATCCCAGCATCTGTTCCTAAATTAATATGGAGTTGACCATCTTTAAAAGAGTAGATAGCTGCATTTTTGAGAGCTTGAAGATATTCATTTTCCAGAGAAAAAGGGAAGCAAGCCGCTAATGTCGATGCCCCCAATTCTATCGATAGACTATTATTATCTTGAGTGTATTTTCCCGTTACTCGGTTGCAGTCGGCTCGAATGGCAAGTTGTCCATTTTCAAGAAACTCAATCGTATACTTTTTGGGAGAACCAGGGACTAAAAGGGTTCCGTTATTGTGTTCAATTTGTTGTAACTGCCAAATTGTTCCTGTCAGGGTTGTTGGGTTAGCCACAGAAAACTTTATCGTACCTGTATCGGCTTTCAAATCTAGATATAAATGACCATCTTTAAAAAAGTAAATAACTGCTTCGTTGAGTCCTTGAAGATACCGATTTTCCAATGATCCTGGTGGGCAGGCAGCCCGTGTCGATGCGCCTAATTCTATAGATAAAACTTTTTCACTATTGTTCGTGTAACTTCCTCTGACTCGGTTGCAGTCGGCTCGAATGGCAAGTTGTCCATTTTCAAGAAACTCAATGGTGTAGTTTTCGGACTTACCAGGAACTAAACGAGTATCATCACTATACTGTATTTGCTCAAGTTGCCAGACTTGCCCTGTTAGCAGAGGTAAATCAGTTGATGGAGTGACTGCAAGTTCTTTTTGTTTATTTTGGGCGTTCTCACGAGTTAAGGTTTGAGAAAACTCACCCGATAAATGATGGCTTCTGAGGAGGTTTGTCTGAATTGGCTTAGGGACAGTTTGGGCTACGATTAACGGTTCATCTATCATGGAAATAATAACACTAAGAGTTATTAATGTTGCGTAACGTAATTTCATGCTTAATTGTCTCTCCTTCGTGGCCACAATATCTAGTTTTAAGTTAAATTTTAATTTAGAAGTAACTAAAATGGGACAGTAAATTTTAATAGTAGGCCAGAGGCAAAAGGCAAGATTAATAAGCTGAAGTGTTCCTCACTTGTTAGGAGAAACGCTATATTCCTTTAAACAACTTACTCAATAAATTGCTGACGTAAATAGTTACCTAAACTATCTACTAATGTTACCATCATTAAGACAATTAATAAAAGGGCAGAAACTTCTTCATATTTGAGCAACCTTAATGCCCCAATGATTTCAAATCCGATCCCTCCTGCCCCCACTGCTCCTAATACCATAGAAGCGCGAAAATTATACTCCCAACGATAAAAAATTACATCAGCTATTTGCGGTAAGACTTGGGGAAAAATACTATGAAAAATAATTTGTAAATGATTTGCTCCTGCTGATTTTGCCGCTTCAATAGGAGCTTTATCTGTATGTTCGATAGATTCAGCAAAAAATTTTCCTACCATGCCAATCGAATGAAATCCTAATGCTAATACCCCAGGCAGTGCGCCAAATCCAACGGCTACAACAAAAATAATTCCCATCAGTAATTCAGGAATTGCTCTAGCAATATTTAAAAGTATTCGTGATATAAAATATATGAAAGGATGGGGAGTCGTATTACGGGCTGCCCCTAAAGCAATGGGAAAAGAAAAGACAACGGCTATCCCTGTCCCAGCAATACTCATAGCGACAGTATCAATTAATGGTTTAATCCACTCGGAAGCGCGACTAAAATCTGGGGGTAACATCTCTCCCATTATTTCAATTAAGTCTGGAATTCCCTCATATAAGCGTTTTACATCAAATAAACCAACTACTATTAAACTCATAAAAAAAATCCCCAATAAGCTTAATATTTTGCCTGCTGAGCTATACAAATTACGTTTTCTTATATATATAAATCTATTAAGTTTTTCTTTGTTTATTTTCATTTATTTTAGATTTTATACTTTAAAAATTAATTAAGTATTTGGGGTTTTTATATCATTTTTAATGACTAAAATTATAAACAAACTTAATTTAACTGAGAAAAGTTTAGATTAAGAACTTGTCCCAAATCTCTAACAACATTATAATCTTTATCTTCAATTGATTGAAATCCTTCTGCATTAAATGGTTTTAAAACTGTTTCATCGTCTAAAGTAAAAAATGCTTGTTTAATTTTTTGTTTAAGCTGAGGATCTAAATCAGAACGCATTGTCCAAGGATATTGGGGAAATGGTTGAGATTCCTCGATTAAAATGACTTGATTTTTATTAATGGTTCCCTTTTCAATTAAGGCGTTAAAAATGTGCTTACTTAACCCTCCCGCTTGAGCTTTTCCATTAGCAACCGCTACGGCAACCGCATCATGAAAACCTAAAAATACTTCTTCGTAGTCTTTCCTTGCTTTTAATCCTTTTTTGACCAACATTGACTTAGGAATTAAGTGACTAGAGGTGGACGCTTGATCTCCATAAGCCATGGTTTTTCCTTTGATTTTTTCATAAGAATCAATTCCCTCTTTTGAGTTGCCAATCACGACAGCTTTATAGGTTGTCTCACCATTTTTTTCTAGCGCGGCAAACGCTTCAATATTACTCTTTGTTTTGGCTAAAACATAAGATAATGGACCAAAATATGCTAGATCTACGCGTCCTTTACTAACAGCTTCGATCATAGAAGAATAATCTGTACTGACAAATAATTCAATCTCTTTATTAAGTTGCTTTTCTAAATAATTTTCTAGTCCTTTATGATTCTGGATGACCGTTGCTACTGATTCATCTGGTAATAAAGCAACTACTAATTTTTTAGGGTTGCTTTTTGCATTTGTTTGTGTTTCTCTATTTTCCAAATTCGATATTTTAGTATCTGGATTATCACAACTGATAAGACTTAATAAAACTAGAAAAATAACAGGGATTAATTTTTTTTCAAAGGAAAGTGTTTTACTCATTGTTTTATTGAAAAATAATTACCAAGATCTTTATTATATGTTAATCATAACTTCACTGCCATTATGCTGTCTTACGGGGAGATTAATTGTGATAAATTGCTTCGAGTTGCTGATTTTTTATTTCTGAAGGATTACGATCAAAGACAATGCTTCCATTGGCTAATCCAATAATGCGATCGCCATAACCTAAGGCTAACTCTATTTGATGTAAACTAACTAAAACGCCGAGCTTATCTTCTTGACAAATTTGGCGTAGATTAGATAATATTTGGTGTGAAGTGGCTAAATCTAAACTAGCGACGGGTTCATCAGCTAACAGAAACTGAGGTTGTTGGGCTAAAGCGCGGGCAATGCCGACTCGTTGTTGTTGACCCCCGCTAAGCTGTTTAACAGGGGTTAAGGCTTTATCTAGTAACCCAACTCTTTCTAAACAATTTAAAGCAAGGTATTGATCAACTTTAGGGAGGGGAAATAAGCTTCTTACGGTAGAGTAATATCCTAAACGCCCAACTAAAACATTTTGGAGGGCAGTTTGTCGGGAGATTAAGTGGTGTTTTTGAAAAATCATTCCTGTTCTTTGACGGTGTTTTCTTAAAATTTTAGGATGACGTAAATCACCTAATCCCTGAACAATAATTCGACCACTGGTAGGGCAACAAAGATAATTAATACAGCGTAAAAGTGTTGACTTTCCTGCTCCAGAAGCTCCTAAAAGTACCGTAAATTCTCCCTGGCTAAATTGAAGAGAAATGTCTCGTAAAGCAACCGTCCCATCTTTATAAACAACCCCAACATTATCAAGACAAATCATCTTGTTTAAGAAAAATAATATCTTTTTAGTTAAAGCTTAACCCAAAATTCTTGTAAATTTCTAGTGATGGCCGTCCATAATTCTTTAAATCTTTAGTGCTTATTTTACTGTTAAGTTATATGACTAAATAAAAATACATGATAGTTTAAGAGATAGACAAAAAATAAGCAGAACAATGAAACAAAGGATTCTTATTTGGTTAAATCGCTTTTTAGTAGCTGATGTATTTCTGGTAATTTTGGGGTTTGTCTGGTTAGCCGTCGCAGTAGTTGGACGTTCAATCGGTGTTCCCCTAGGGTTCGATTTATGGTACAAACTATGGCAACCCCTATTTAATCCAGCGATCGCCATTTTGTTTTTAGGAGCGATCCTCAACTGGCTAATTAATAAGATATCTGATCGATTTGATTCTCCATCAAACCCATGAGCAGATTTCACGATTTTAGTCCAATCAGAGATTATGATTAGGGAAATTCTAAAGACTTTGTTAATATTGATATCACAATCGAGCCATCGGAGAACACTCCCAAATTATGAGCCAATCTACTAAATCCACTGTAATAGCCCCTTCTATTTTGTCGGCTGATTTTAGCCGTTTAGGAGAAGAAATCCAAGCTGTAGACAAAGCAGGAGCCGATTGGATTCATGTTGATGTTATGGACGGTCGTTTTGTTCCTAATATCACCATTGGTCCTTTAATCGTTAAGGCGATTCGTCCCTACACGCAAAAACCTTTAGACGTTCACTTAATGATTGTTGAACCTGAAAAATACGTCGCTGACTTTGCTAAAGCCGGTGCTGATATTATTTCTGTTCATGCGGAACACAACGCTTCCCCTCACCTACACCGCACCCTAGGACAAATTCGAGAATTAGGGAAAAAAGCGGGTGTTGTTCTTAACCCCTCCACTCCCCTAGAATTAATTGAGTATGTTCTAGAACTGTGTGACTTGGTACTGATTATGAGTGTTAACCCAGGATTTGGCGGTCAAAGCTTTATTCCTGAAGTGGTTAGCAAAATTAGCAAACTTCGTCAGATGTGTGATGAACGCGGACTTGATCCTTGGATTGAAGTGGATGGAGGGTTAAAACCTGGTAATACGTGGCAAGTATTAGAAGCCGGTGCTAACGCTATTGTTGCCGGATCAGCCGTCTTTAAAGCCCCTAGTTATAGTGAAGCTATTGAAGGAATTCGTAACAGCAAGCGTCCTGAACCCGAACTAGCAGCAGTTTAATCGATAAGTTTAACTGATAAAAGATAGCCAAAGGCGATCGCCTTGATCGCCTTTTTCCTTGAACCTAATTGTCTGTATAGTTCCTTTGTTTCATCGTTTGTAACTCTTGCAGAAGAACATCAATTTCAGCTTGTAGATGTAAATATTTCAGTTGCTGTATGGCTTGATAGGATGTCCTCACTTGTCTTACATGGTTTGGCTCTATCTTGGTGCGCGATCGCTGTTGGGTTGAGGAATGAATAGAGGTTTCATGCTTTGGTAAAGACGAACGAGTAAGGGTTTGATTAGTCATCTATGTGTTTAATTAACGACAGTTGCTTATTATTTCTTAACTTAACTTGAGCATTATACCGTAAGAATGGATCAAGGTATAGCCCAATACTATAGATAATCTAAATCTAGAGGGGTTGATTTACTGTCTTTTTTGATACACAGCCATCAAATTTCTCTGGGCATTGTACACTTCGATGGTTTTTCCGCTGCGATCGCTAATACCTTGTAAACGGTGTTCAAAACTAGACAGGTGGTGTAGTAGTTGAGTTTGGGTCTGTAGATCTCCGTGTACTTTGGCTTGTAAAGCGGTATTCCAAACCTTTTCTATATAATCAGAATTCAGTTTTATTTTGATAATACTTCCATCAATTGTATAAATACAAACTTGATTAGAATCAGTACAAATTTCCTTCAAATCACGACGAATATTTTCTAATTCAATAGCCTGTTTCAATTGAGATTTTGCTTTATTAAGTGATAAGGTGTAAGAGCTAATTAATGGCTGTGATTGACTAAATTGAAAAGTATTTTGAGGAACTTGCTTAATATAATTAATGGCTTGTGTCCAGTAAGTAACAGACTGAGACCATTGATTTTTTGATGCAGCTTCTTCTCCTAGTTTTGCTTGTTTTTTGGCTTGTTCATAAATTTTGACGGCTAATTCTTCTTGATTTTTTCGGTTTTCTACCTGATTTATTTTAGCCAAATAAGTTTTAAGTAATTGTCTTGACGGTTTGTATAGAGTCGTTTCTGGGGAAATTTCTTGTAATCTTTTAACGGCTGTTTTCCAAGTTGAAATAATTAATTCTAAATCAGATAAATTTTTAGCTTTGTTTTCTCTTTTTTCGGCAATTTTCGCAGCTTTTCTAGCTAAATTTAAACTTATTTTAGCTTTATCTTCATTCGCCAACTTTTGTTGTAAACGATTCATTAATATTTGATTTTTTTCTACTTGCTTCGCTCCCCAATCAGAGAATATACTAGAATCAGAAATTGTTTCTAAATCTAGTAGACTTTGAGATAAAGTTTCCTGTGCAGCTTTTCTTTCAAATAAAGAGCTAGAGTTGTTTTTAATTAAAGAATTTACTTGATTTTGGATATTTTCAAAAGATATTAAAATTGATAAATGTTTTAAGTCTTGCTGATAGTTTTGTTTTTGTTTTTTAGCCTCTGAATAATAGGAAGACCACCAGGGAATCGATTGCAATCGATTAATTGATTCTTTTAATGCTTGTTTAATATTCAAAATATCTGATTCCGATGGTGATTTATCTAAGACAATAATACTTTTATCAACCTGTTGTTTTACTTCCTTAATTATCTGACATTTATCAATAACACAAGGACGGGTTAATGTATAAATTCCACCAATAATTACACTAACACTAATTCCTGTTATTAGAAAGAAAAACTTTAAGTTTTTGGGAGTTGCTATATTATGATTTTTACTAATTGTTTTTACGTCTAAAGTTTCAAAAGTTGCTCGACTTTTTGTTGAAAATAATTCTAAGAGTTTAGGTACATTTAAAGAAGTCCCTTTTAATTCATTTAAGGGAATAGTAACCATCTCTTGAAGGTTATATAAGGTTTTATGATCTGAGAAATAAACTTGTATTGGATAATTTTCAAAAGAAGTTTGCCGTTTGATAGTATATTTTAAGACCTGTAAAATTGTTTGGGGATCATAAGGGTTAGCCTCAGTCTCCGATAGAGTAATAATTAATGTATCTTCTGATAAACTACAATCGACTTGTAACGAGATAGATAATAGGTTAGTCTTTTTTAACGCCTCTTTTAATGAATTTTCTAATGTTTCTAATTGACTTGAATGGATTGCTAACTTACTCATGTTACCTTGTTTTCCTCACCAATATTCTCCCTATCTTAAGGTAAGGAATACCTTTCGTCATTAACTAAAACAGAAACGTTACCTTGATAATCTTTTCAATCAACCTTACGCTCAACAATAGCAATATTCCACTGACCTCGCTGACTGGTTTGAAAAGCAACTTTACTTCCATCCCCACTAATGGTTGGTTGTTTCACCGAACCTCGAATATTAGCACTGAGGAGATCAGCGCGTTGACGTAAACGATCATAGACCATCACATCAGTTTTTCCCCGTTCTGTTGATATATAGGCAATATAGCGTCCATCAGCACTCAAAGCGGGTTGATCTTGGCTCGAATCTCTTCGATTAAGATTAGGAAGGGAAACTAGACGACGTTGCTGTAAATCATAAAGATAGATATCTCGATGTCCATTGCGATCAGAAGCGAATGCTAAATATCGTCCATCACTGCTGTAGGTGGGATACTCATCAGGGGACTGACTATTGATCCCACCGCTAGGCATTTGGGGAGTTGTTAATAAGGGATGACTACATCCAGAGATCAATGACCCCATCAAAATTAATAACAGCCATAGCAAGGACATCGGCGATCGCTTTTTTACTTCACATCATTGATTAATAGCTTTCATCACCAACAACGGTTTTCAACATCAATTGTTGATTAGCTTGTATTAAAAGATCGGCGATCGCCATTCTTATTTTTAAGGCAATAGTAGGATTTGCCAGAATATTTTGGGCTTCTTCTCGATATTTGGCACTTTCGACCAGATTCCCATTATCTAGATTTTCAAGTTTTTTCATCAAAGGCTCAATAGCAGAAGACATAATTATATTCTCTTAATTTTTATCTTTATTTTTATCTTAGCGATCGCTGACATAACGTTGCTCAAAAAAAATCAGGGACACCTTAAATAGATGTCCCCTAGCCGCAATTTTGGTTCCACCCAGAAATTTATTTGAATCCCACAGCCGCCTGCCAGACAAAGGCAAGTGCCAAAAAGAAAAGAGGGATCACAGGGAGAACATCCACTAAGGGATCAAAAATTTGGTAAGCTTCTGGTAATTTTGCTAACAGTAAGGCAGCGTCCATATCTCTATTTACCTTTCTAACTCTTTATTTTTAATGGATTAAACAAGATCCTATCACAAGCTAGGACAAGATTGTCTTTTGTTTGTGAGAAAAATCTCTATCTTTCAAAGTAAGAACAGGACTCCCAATTTTTGTGAGGCTTAACGGTAAGACTGGTAGGGAACGTTAGCGAAACCGATTAATTTTTGCCACAAGGTTATTTTTTTGTGTCGATAGCTTAAATTTTTCAAACTCACTCATGACAAGGTTGTTCATTCTAAATTCTGCATTCCAAATTCTACATTCTCCTATAGTTGCTTAGGTCGAAATGTTTCTATTGAGTAGCAATTTCTTCCCTTTTGTTTGGCATCATAGAGCGCATTATCAGCTGCTTCAATTAAGGTTTTTGGTGTAACGTTAGAGGTAGGAACAGTGGTTGCTATTCCTAAACTAACAGTGACGTAAGAACTACATCGAGAACGGGTGTGGGGAATTTTTAAATCTTCTATCCCTTGACAAATCTTTTGTGCCACTCGCTCTGCTCCTAGCTCATTAGTATTCGATAAAATAATGGCAAATTCTTCTCCTCCAAAACGGGCGGCTAAATCAGCAGGACGGTTCACTAATTTTTTGATAGTTTGAGCAATTTTTAGCAAACACTCATCTCCTGCTTGATGATGATAATAATCGTTGAAAAGTTTAAAATAATCGACATCACATAAAATGAGTGATAAAGGACATCTCTGTCTAGTTGATCTGCGCCATTCTCGTTCTAAATATTCATTAAAAGAACGTCTATTATTGATTTGGGTTAGCTCATCGACTGTGACTAAATACTTTAGTTTACAATTTGCATTTTTTAATTCTAAGGTTCTTTCTGCTACTTTTTGTTCTAAAACGTGAGAATATTTTTTTAGCTCCTCATAATATTGGGCTGTTTTAATAGCTGCTGCTGCTTGGGATGTTAGAGCGGTAAATAGTTTTAAGTCTTCAGTATTGTAACTATTGGGTTCAATGTGACTAACCTTAATGACACCAATCGTTTCATTAGAAATTTTTAAGGGGGCGCAAATTAAAGATCGTATGGCAGAGTCTTCTTCAATGTAACGTGGATCTTTGAGGACATCATTAAATATTTCTGCTTTACCTGAGCGCAAGACATGACCATAAATACTACTAATTGTTCCTATGGTTTTGATGATTTGCTCGTCATGCTTATAGAATATTTCTAATTCCCCTTTGGGATCAATTAGCATAAAAGAAATATCTGACACCTCTATCAGCTTTTGGGTTTCTTCAATAACAACTTCAATAATATCTTCAATGGTCAATGCTCTTGACATTTTGGCTGAAATTTCATATAGAAAATTTATCTCTTCATATTTTTCTAATGTCTCAATGGCTATAGTTTTTTTTTCAAATTCTTGATAAGCAATATAACTTAATGTTTGAGCGATGATTTGCGCTTTGGTGTCACCGTGAATCCAGCCAATAATGTCTGCATTGATAGTAACAGGATATTGGCAGGATAAATCTGAACTAAATCTACCCCAGAGAATATTTCCTTGGAGATCACTCACAAAAATAGTCGTTTTTAAGCTATCAGCCAGATTTTCAATCAGAAGTTGTATACTGACTTGTGCTAAAAGCTTTCTAAATTGGACGCCAATCATTAAAAGATCAAATAGGCCATTATTTTAATTATACTCGATCAAACCTAATAATTCTTGTGCTTTAGCTAAAATTGCTTTAGGCCGAAAAGGTTTAGTTATGTATAAATCAGCACCGACATTAATACCATTTTGGCGATCAAATTCTTGTCCTCTTGCCGTTAATAGAATGATATATGTATCTTTTATTTCTAAGCTTTGTTTAACTTTTTGGCAAACTTCGAGTCCACTCATGTAAGGCATCATTATATCGAGAAAGACTAAATCAGGTTTTTCTTTTTGAATAAGATCGAAGGCTTGCATTCCATCCTTAGCTGTTAATAAAACTACATCATAATTGTCTTCGAGAGGTTCGAGAGTCTGCTGCATTAGGATGAGTATATGAGGTTGATCATCAGCAATTAAGATTTTTTTCATTGTTGTTTTATAGCACTATGCATTCAGGTTAGGACAATTAAAATCCCTCAAACTCACTCACGAAAAGGTTGTTCATTCTAAATTCCGCATTCTGAATTCTACCTTCTCCTATAGCTTTCGGTTAAGGATTGAAAGCTTATTATAATGATGGCTAAAGCCCTTACTATAAACTTTTATATTGTACGTTTAATTAAACCGAATTTAGATAAGAAAGTTAAAATAACAAGGTTGTCAAAATTTAACAATTTCAGCTAGAGGAACGGTAAAGAAAAAGTCAGTTCCTTGACCAAGTTGGCTTTTAACCCAGATCTTACCTCCGTGGTTTTCAACAATTTGCTTGCAAATTGATAGACCAAGGCCAGTCCCTTGAGGTTTATTAGTCAGGATATTGCCTACTTGTTGAAAAGGATGAAACAACTTCTTTTGTTCATGATAAGGAATTCCTCTTCCTGTATCAGTGATAGCGATCAACAAATAGTTATGATTTACTTTTGCTTGGCAGGTGACTGACCCTTTTTCGGTAAACTTAACGGCATTGGACAATAAATTAATTACCACTTGAACCAGACTATTGTTATCCCCCATAATCAACGGTAAATCTGAGGGAAAGTCTCGGATCAACACTAATCCTTTTTGTTGCAATAAAGAAGAAGTAGCGGCGATCGCCTGTTCTAGAACATCGACGGGACAAATAGCCTCCATTGTCCATGCCATTTTTCCAGCTTCCATTTTGGCAATATCAAGAACATCATTAATCAAATTGGTCAGACGTTCTGATTCAGAGAGAATAATATCGAGGTTATTAGTTACTTGCTTGATAGCTTTTTGATAACGGCGATCGTCCTCACCAGACCCTTTCCCTGTGTTGATGAGTATTTGGGGAAAAATAACATCTTCAAGCTTATCACGAATCAGAGAAGCAAATCCCAAAACCGAGGTGAGAGGGGTGCGTAATTCATGGGAAACCGTTGCCAAGAAATCATTTTTCATCTGTTCAATTTCTCGTTCTGCGGTGACATCCCGAATCAAAATAACTGCTCCTAAACACTGTTCATTATCTTGTCGCGAGGTTCTTCTAATAATACTCCTAGCTAAAGCTTGACCACTCCTTTTTTGAGGAAGTTTTAGGTCTGCGATTGCTACTTTGTGTTGATGTTGTTCTGTTTGTTCAATCAGATCGCCCAATCTTAAGGGAAGTATATCTGTTAGAGGCTTTCCATTAGGGGAGTCACTGAGGTTAAACATCGAGAGAAAGGTCGGATTAGAACGGGTAATTTTGCCATATATGTCAACTACTAACAGGCCATCCCCCAGATTATCTACGATAGCATTCAAGTCAGCGACCGTATTGTTTAGACTTTCGGATTGTTGTTGGGTTTGGGTTAATAATTGGCTTTGATTAATCGCCACCCCTAATTGATTTCCGACTTGTTGAAGAAGATCGATTTCTCGCTTTTCCCAATCACGGGAGGCAGAATTTTGATAGGTAGCCAACAGTCCCCAGAGTTTTTCTCCCACAAAAACAGGAACGACAACAAAGGCTTTGACTTGAAATTGAGCCAAGATCTCAACGTGACAGGGCGTTAAATTAGCGTTATGAATATCATTTACTGCCAAAGTATCATGGTGTTGATAACGTCCTCCTTGATGTTCTTGGAGATAAGTGTCATTCCAGATAGGAAGTTTGGCGGATTCTTCTGTTAGGGGTTTCCATCCTCCCCCTAGGGACTCATCGAGAAAATGTCCACTCCAGTCAGGGTTAAAGCGATAAATTACCACGCGATCGCATCGAAGCATTCGCCGTACTTCTTGGGTGGTACTTTGAAAAATCGTTTCTATATCTAAGCTTCGTCGAATACGCTCAATCCCTCTAGCTAATGCTCTTTCTTGGACAGCTACTTGAAGTAGATATTCTTTTTGTTGTTCAACTTTTTTGAGGGCTTCTTGGAGGGCAAGGGAGCGTTTTTGGGTTTTTTGAAGTAATTTAGCTTGTTGTATGCCTATTCCCAGGTGTGTCGCAATGGTCGCCACAAATTCTTTATCGGAATTTTTCCAATGACGAGGACCTGAACATTGATGAATACACAGTAACCCCCAAAGTTTTTCCCCTATAAATAAGGGAGAGACTAGATTAGCTTTGACTTGAAACCTCGATAAAAGATCAATATGACAGTCTATTAGTCCTGCTTGGTAGATGTCATCATGAGCTAGGATAAATCCTTGTTGATAGTAATGGGCGTGGTTTTCTCCAAAACAGTGATCTTCTACTTGAGATGCTAAGGCGGGGCTAAATTGGGGGGAAACATCTTCAGCAATAATTTCTCCTCTAGTCCATTGACTGTGAGGCTCAAATTGGAAGACCGCCACCCGATCAACTTGTAGGAGATGGCGAACTTCGGTGGCTGTTGTTTGGAAAATGCTATTGATGTCTAAGGTACGGCGAATTTTATCAATGACTTGGGAGAGGGCTTTTTGTTGTTGAACGGCGATCGCTTGTTCTCTGGCATAATCTTCGATGGTCTGAAGATAATGGGTTTGTTGTAGGGCAATACTCAGATGATGGGCGATCTGCTGTAATAATTGTACTTCTCTGTCTGGCCAAGGTCGAGGATGGCTGTGTTCAAAAGCCATCAGCAGTCCCCAAAACTTTTCTCCTTCAAACAGAGGAACCATAACGATAGATGCTACGCCTAGTTTTTCTAGGGGCTTAACATGAAGATTTTTCTCTTGTTTTTCTTGGCTAATGTCGTGAATCACACAAGGGCGATTTTGTCGTAATTTTTCTCGTTTGGTTGCTGAGAGGATATTTTCAGGCCAATACTGTCCGATGACACTGGGAAATGTTCCAGGATCGGATTCAAAGATAAATTGACCTCCTTGATGGTCTTTAAATTGATAGATGGCTATATGTTCAACGTTTAAGAGTTTCTGGACTTCTGTAGCGGCGGTTTGAAAAATAGTATTTATGTCTAGGGTACAGCGAATTTTATCAATAACAGTGGATAGCGATCGCTCTCTTTCGCCGGTTTTGGCTAGGGTTTCTTTTTGCTGATGGAGGGCAATGGCTAGGGAGGTTTGCAGTTTTTCTTCGCTTTCTCTGGTTTTTTTGAGTAATTGAGCTTGTTCGATGGCGATTCCTAGATTGACCCCAACTTGTACTAAAAAATTGATTTCGCTGTCTTGCCACTGACGGGGACTAGCATTTTGGTAAGCAGCTAACAACCCCCACAGGGAATTATTTTGATAGATAGCAACAATGATATAAGCTTTGGCTTCATAGCTTTCTAAGATCTCTACATAGCAAGGGGAAAAACCAGCTTGATGAATATCATTACAGACGCGCACTAGGTTTTGGGGGTTAAAAATCTTCCCTTCAATGGCTTGTAAGTAGGTGTCGGTGAGTTGGGAGTTGCACAATAGTCGCACTTGGCATTGTGGAGGTTCTTCCCCCTGATTAGGGTGTTGCCATTGTTTTTCTACTAGGGATGTCCAGCCTTCTGCGACTGCATCTTTGACAAAGGTTCCACTCCAGTCGGGGTTAAAGCGATAAATGACCACTCGATCTGCGTTTAGGAGTTGTCGGGTTTCTTGGGTAGTGATAGTAAAAATGGTATCGATATCGAGCGATCGCCGAATTTTATCGATAATTTTCGCTGTTGTTTGTTGTCTTTTCACTACGCCGTCAACTGCTTGGGCTAAGCGTTCTGACTGTTGTTTCTGTTGATTTTGCATATCAGCTTGTTGGATTGCAATTCCTAAATAAACGGCGATCTGTTGTAGCCATAGAATCTCTTCTTCTTGCCACTGACGGGGATAGGTTGGTTGATACGTGATTAATAATCCCCATAACTGATCCTTTTGCTCGATAGGAACGGCGATTAAACTTTGACATTCTATGTTTTCTAGAAAGTAACCGTATTTTTCATTTATTTCCACCTGATTAAGATGATCAATTCGCCAAACGCCATCTGGTTGACGGTAGTGATAATAGACTTCCCCTAATTGGCTTTCTCCAAATGAGGTTAGCGATCGCCCTTCAATTGCTCTAAATTTCCCTTTATTTTCTTCTAAATCCAGGCCAAATTGGTAAATCCCTCCCCCTTCAATTTCTAAGATCTTCTGAATTTCTGTGAGGGTAATTTGAAAAATATTGGCTAATTCTTCACATTTCTGAATGGTTTGGATGAGTTCTAGTAAAGCTTTTTGTTTAGCAAGAAAAAATTTTGATGAGGGTCGGTTGCTCTCAGACATTCAGTTCTAGTCACGGGTAATTATTTGTCTTAACAACAACACCCAACTCCTACTCTAGGGTTGCACTCCTCCTTTAATTTGATCTTATACAGAGACTCCCAACCACCTTAGAAATTCATTATTTTTTTCTAGGGGTATTGGGTTAACTCCCTAAGCATTCAGTTGAGGAACTTTACCTTTTCGGATTGGGTGTTGTTAGTCGATAACGAGACAGACGTTTGGGTAAACAGCTTTTTTATACCTCTTCTTTTACTGATATGTACGTGGCTGCTTAATCTGCCAGGGAAGCTTATTAGCTTCATCTTTTACTTTAACAAGTGAGGTTTCAATTAGGGATATTTCTTTACTAAACTTAAACTAATGTCTAAGATTAAACGAATTCTGTAAACTAATATAAAGAAAATAATCGATTTAATATTTAAGATTTAATTTGGTATAAAACCCCTAAATATTCCCGATAACCACACACTTTATCTCCTCGAATATCCAAAGAAATAGCTCCTTGATTTTCATAGGGATGACCAAACATTTTCCCTTAAGATTTTATTTCAAACACCACTGTATTGTCATTACTGGTTATTTGGACAATGGTGACTAATAATCCTTCTGTCAAAACTTTTTCTGTAACATAGGAAAAAAATTCTTTGGCCTTAACTTTACCTTGATTTTCTCCTTGAAAAGCTCCCACAGGAAACTAAAACCTAAAATCCTCAGTTAATTGAGCATCATCAGGTCTGAGAATTCCTTTAAGAACAATCGGAAGTTGAGTCAGCGATCGCAACCATTCCAACTCTTTCCAGGTAATACTCGGATCAATTTGTTGTTGAAAATAAGCGAATAAGCCTGATTCTCCCTTAGTTTGGGGAATACTTAAATCAGCGATTGTTACTAAATTAGCTAGTTGTAGGGGTGGGGGTAAGGTAAATTGACGACGTATATCCGCTTCGCCCCATCATGGGTGCATCTACCGTAACACACAAGGCACTAAAACCAGCTGCTTGGGCCCTTTCTACTAACGCCTTGGTTAACCCTCTATCTTTGTGAATATACAATTGAAACCATCGTAAATTCTGGGTTTGCGCCGCAGCCACATCCTCTAAACGGGTAGTAGACAGGGTACTCAACACCATCACTGTTCCTAAGTCTGACACCGCTTTAGCTGTAGCCATTTCCCCATCAGCATGACAAAGACATTGAAAGGCCATCGGAGCAATTAAAATAGGCATTGATAGGGGTTGCCCTAAAATCGTGGTATTTAATTCCACGTGACTGACATCCACTAGGACACGGGGTAATAAGAACTTTGAAAAAACATTAATCAGTAATTTTCTTGACTTCTTAGGTTAAGAAAGAGACAAATAATGGATTTAAACTCAGCATTAGTTTAGCTTGAAGGAACCATAAGTTTTAGTCAAACTCAAATTCAAAAAATAGCTATCTTTTTTAAGGTCGAACTTGACATTTTTCGAGAATTATAAAATTATAATTGAACAACTTTATAAACGGTTGTTCCATTCTGATAGAATGGCTGATAATAAATATTGCTGCAATTGTAGTAAATATCATTATTAACCTGAGTTTGGGTGCATCCTTCTGGGAGATAAGTAACCACTGCTCCCGTGGGAGGAGCGATAATGACATAAGAACCGTTGTTAGGTTGCATGAAGACCCCATCTGAGTAGATATAACTCGTGCTTCCTACATAAACCGTATCGTAATACGGGGGAGGAGAATTAACGGTTGCACCAATAGCTAAACCCGTTGCTAGACCGACTGTAGCAGCCCATGCCCCCCAGCCAGGAGGGGTATAATAACCTCTACCATACCAACCCCCACCATACCAACGACCTCCATAGTAATTATCGTCGATAAAATTCTGGCGGTTTTGTTGATTTTCTCTAATAGAATCTTGACGGTTTTGTTGTCTTTGATCAAGATTAGTTTGTCGGTTTTCTAAGTTGGTTTGACGATTTTGTTGTCTTTGATCGAGATTAGTTTGACGATTTTGTTGTCTTTGATCGAGATTAGTTTGACGATTTTGTTGTCTTTGATCAAGATTAGTTTGACGGTTTTGTTGATTAATTTGTCGGTTTTCTTGTCTTGGAGAACGATCTATTGATTGAGGACGACTAAAATTACCTCGATTTTGTAGATTAACATTTCTATTCACCCGTGGGGAAGCACCATTACTACGAAAATTGCCACCCCTTCTAGCACCACCACCTCCTCGTCTACCTCGTTGAGCAGAGGCTAATTCTAGGGGAAATAAACTAAAACATAATAGGATAGTCAGAAAAGTCATTAAAGATTGACGATAAATAGTATTCATTGTTCTAAATTCTTTTCCTTAAATGAATTTTATTGCTCAGAATAATCAATGATATTTTGAGGGGGTAAAAACTCAATTTTAGATGCTTTTTCAGGCGGAATAAAAGTAAATGTATCAGAAGTGATTGAAGAATTAAAATCCCATTGAGAAAAAAGCGCAGTATATTGGGGAGAACCAGGAAGATTTTTATAGGTAATAATAGCTTTTAATAATACTGGTTTTTCCGCTTTACTGATCCAAAGTTGAAAATATTTATCCGTTGTTGTTAATAAAATATGATAGCTTTCAACTCGATTAACTAAATTTGTACCAATAAACAAAGATTGTTGAATATTATTATTGATCGCCTTACAAGGATCACTAATAAATAGATTAGAAAGGGGAATAGTAATCCCATATTTTTCATCAATTACATTAACGACTTCATCAAAATTTGAAGGGGCAATTTTAGTTCCATAAAGATTAAGATCGGGGCTAAATAAAGTAAATGATTTCCCATCGTAATAAAATTGGGTATGGCGTTCATCTCCAACATAATCTGAGCGCAATTTATTAGGTTTATCTACCCAAACTTTTTGATAAGCACTATATTGAACTTTTTCCCCAGAATTAATTAAATTATCATAATTAATATCAATCTCAACGGTAAAAGATTGTTGCTCTTTTAAGAAATTACAGGTTTGGTTTAAGAGTTCATCGGTTGTTCTTAATTCTGGGGTTGGAGAAGATTTAGGATTATCTACTGATTGAGCCAATATCCGAGTCGAAAGGGAGCAGTAGATTCCAGAGGCAAGCAATAAAGTCGTTAG
Organism: unicellular cyanobacterium SU2; assembly: GCA_002110465.1. GTDB lineage: Bacteria > Cyanobacteriota > Cyanobacteriia > Cyanobacteriales > Microcystaceae > Rippkaea. The sequence continues at coordinate 21,022 of NEED01000005.1, forward strand.
TATTTGAAACCTTAATAGATATTCCATGATTCAATGTTATTCTTATATATAAGAAACTTCAAGACGCTTTAACATGGCTTCCCTAGCTTGTTCTGCAAGAGAATCATCAAGGGTTTTTAAGGTAACTTCAGTTTGATATTTTTCTTGTAAAGCTATTTGAATTAGCCAGTCAGCAATAAAAGGATTTTTAGGTAACAAAGGTCCGTGGGAATAGGTAGCGATCGCATGACGATAAAACGCCCCTTCATAACCATCTTCCCCATTATTTCCATACCCTTTAATCACCTTTCCTAGGGGTTGCACATTGCCTAAATAAGTCCGTCCCCCATGATTTTCAAACCCAATGACAATAGGCGGTTTCCCTAATAGTTTTTTTAACGCTTCTGCTAAGGGAGAAGGAGTAATTTCAAAGACCACATTACCAATGCAGCGGGATACATTTGGTCCAGGATGTTTACTGACTAAATCAAGTAACCCTAACCCTTCAATGCGCTGTCCTAGAGCAGGTTCGTAGTAATGACCTAAAAGTTGAGGAGACCCACAGGTAAACACTCCAGGAGTTCCTCCTTCAATTTTATCCCTAAGAGCCTCAGCCTTAGCCCCTTGTAAATCTCGCATCACGATTTCTTGTTGACGATCTTGCGCCCCACCCCCGACAATAACGTCAACTTGTTTAAAAGTAGAAGCATCTGTTTGTTGAGTGAGGGGGACAACGGTCACATCAAAACCGCGCCATTGACAACGACGTTGAAGACAGATGACGTTACCGCGATCGCCGTAGGTACTCATTAAGGTGGGATAAAGCCAACCAATGCGTAATTCTTGGGGTTGAAACATAGTTGCACTCAGAAGTTACCAAGGCATTCTATCCTAGTTTTAGTTTTCTAGAAAAAGCTTGTTCTCGTGATTTTTGCATTATTGCGGTTTGCTAACACTCCTCAAACAAAATTCATGCTTGTTCGAGCCAGTCATAAATTTGCTCTAATTCTTTGAGATTAATTAAACCATACTGCCAGAGTAACATGGGTAGAGGACCTTGGGTTTGTTCTACTGACCGTTGGGCGATCGCAATGGAATCGTAAGAAAGGGCTAATTCTTCATTCAAAAAGCGTAGTAATTGCTCATAAGTAGTATTTGGCATAATTTTTTTGATTTTATGGCTAGGTTTCATCCTTGACTCTAAACAGTCTATTGCTGGCTAAGAATGATTATGTTCGATAACTGGTAAAGCTTAATTGAGTATTAACTTCACCATTGAGTGTGATCGATTCCTGAACATTGATACATAACATAGTTAGGGCATCGTTATCACCTAACAGCAAATTCTCTGTCACTAGATAGGGTTAATGAAGCCAACCCTGACCAATGAAAGTCAGGAGTCGAACACAAAATAGATCACTTTATGTTAAGTAGTGTCGATTTAATAGTATAAATAGTTTGGTGAAAAATAATGTAAAAGATCTCAGAAAGTTGTAAAACTTTAATTGACTTAACCTTAAACACCCAAAAAAGTCTACATTTTTCGTCCCTGATCCTGTCGATAGGGTTATTTGACTATAGTTTTATAAACTCAATCGGAATGCGATCGCCTAATTTTATTCCTAGTTGTGCCGCGCGTCCGCCTCGTAATTCAATTACCATGTCGATCTCTGTATTCAAATTCGGTCCGTAGGTAGGACAAGGATCTTCTTGACAAGGGGGAACATTAGCAACTATCTGTTTGACTTCTCCATTATGTAAAAAAATCATATCCAAGGAAAGGCTGACATTCTTCATCCAAAATCTTACCGGTCTTGGTGGCTCAAAAACAAAGAGCATTCCTCGATTATCTGCTAAAGATTCCCGATACATCAATCCCATGCTTTGTTGTTCAGGCGTTTTAGCCACTTCTAATTCAATCACTTGTTCATTAATCATTGCTGTGGCTTCAATAGGAAGGGTTTGACCTTGGGTTTGGGCAATTATTTGCGGTGTCTTCTCAACTTTAGGAAACTTAGATTGAGTTCGTACAGGAAAAGAACACCCCAAGGCTAAAATACTAACCAGAACAGTTAAGGTTAAGGAAATTGATAATTTCATAGTCAATTTGTAGTCGGACACCATCTTTCAAGTTACTATCCTTCTCGTAAAACATAACCAACACCGCGTACAGTATAAATTAATCGTTTTTGTCCTTCACTTTCTATTTTTAAGCGTAAATAACGAATATAAACTTCAATCACATTAGATTCTCCTTGAAAATCGTACCCCCAAACATTTTCTAAAATTTTCTCTCGTGTTAACACTTCTTTGGGATGGGACATGAGATATTTGAGGAGTTCAAATTCTTTCATTGTCAAATCAATGGCTTTTTCATTAACAAAAAGTTGGCGACTGTTGAGATCTAAGGTTAAATAGTCAAATTGAAGTTGTTCAGTAACGGTTTCGGTGGGGCTTAAATAAAAGCGGACTAATTTAAGTAGATTTTCTGTATGATAAGCTTTTAAGACATAATCATCGGCTCCTGCTTCTAAACAAGCCACCCTTTCCTCAACACTTTCTTGGTCAAGTACCATAATAATTAACACTCGATTTTGAGCTTTTCTTAACTGACGACATAGGGTTAATCCGGCTTTTTTTGAGCGATGACGATCAATGACGATCATAGCTGGTTGATGTTTCTTAACTTCGAGCAAGGCTTGACGAGCATCCGATACAATCACTGGGGTGTAACCAACGTCTTCTAAATCGGTTTTTGCTCGTTGATTAAAGAATTCATCAAGTTGAACTAATAAAATACAAGGATTCATAGCAGAGGTCGTTATACTCATCGGTAATAATTTCTCTACAAAATGGTTTAAATTATCTACCTTATTCAGGAAAAATTTCGGTCACAACTCGATCTTGACCATTGCCACTAACCACTATTTTGTTATCGTTTATAGTTCCTACAGCTTTTTCCCCCGTTAAATTAAAGTCAGGATTAGTTTGTTCGTAAATAACATTCCCTAGGGCTTCGATAATCTGAGTGTTAATATTCCAGGTCAGATCGTTGGAATAAAGCTTAGCAGCATTAGCGGTGCTATTGCCTTGAACGCCACCCCGAAGATAAGCAATATTATTGGTTAAATCAACTTCGGCTTGATTTCCAGTAATGGTTACGCCTTGTTCATAGTGAATCAATGTAACGGGTTTGCTTGAGGTCACTTGACGGTCTTGATATTTCCAAATAATCTCGTTGGTGGCTACTTGTACGGGAGGTTTAATCGATTTGAATTCAATATTTTCTTGAACAATAACCCGTTTGGTGTTGAGGTGAACTTCGGCGCGGTTAGCCACTAATTTATCGGTGATGGTTTTATCTTGGAAACGAATCATGTTAAGTAAGCGATCGCCAATTACTTTTTGTTGGGGAATTTTCCAAAGGAGATGTTCGGTCTTCAGTTGCATCTGAGGCTTGTTTGAAGTGGCAATAATGTTCCCCGTCAATTCAAATTCCTGCTTGTTGGCGTAGTATTTTCCTTCTTTGGCCGAAGCTTTGAGTTGAGGATGGGACCCTCGCAGGTTTTTTCTTACCATAAGAACAGATTCTTGGGGTCGCCATTCTACTTCGTCACTTTCCATGACCGCATTATTACGAGGATCAACAGCAACCACATTTTGTTTGAGATAAATTTCTTGTCCATCTCGATAAATTTCTCCTTGATCAGCTTTGATCTTGAGAACAATTTGACCTTTTTCAAAAATATTGCCTTTGACTGCTGTTAATTGGGCTTTTTTTCGGTCAGGACTGTAGGCGGCCTCATCTACTTGAATTTTCCATAAGATTTCCCCTTGAGCATTAGATTGTTCTAATGTCGCATTATTGAGGATTAATCGACTTTCTGTGTTGCCTACTTCTTGGGTTGAGTTATTAGAATTATTTTGAGATTCGCTGTTTCCTTGACAGGCGGTGATAGCTGATGCTAGAAACAGCATCCCGACTGTTAAGACCAAATTAGGCGGAAGATGCTGTTTCTTAATAAGATTTGATGGATTCATTTGGTTGAGGTGATCTGAGTCTAACCTCCCTACTTTATCTTGGTTTATTGCTATCTAGCATCCCCACTCCTGAAAAACTACTATAGGGCATATTGGCTTTAGGGGTTTTTTGGATGTCTTCTTTGATTTGATCTAGATCAATATAGCGATCCGCAACATTAATTAGGCTATCGCTGGTCATTGAACGTAAGCTAACCACTTCGATGCGCGATCCTCTGTAGCTTACAGAATCGGCTGCATAGGCTAAGTCTCCGTCCCCACTAACAATGACGGCGGTATCGTAGGCTCCGACTAAAGCCATGAGATCAACGGCAATTTCTACGTCTAAGTTAGCTTTTTTTGAACCGTCGGGGAGTTGAACCAGATCTTTGGCGATCACCCGGTAACCATTACGACGCATCCACAACAAAAATCCCTGTTGTTTTTCGTTGGTGCGGTCAACGCCGGTGTAAAAGAACGCCCTCAGTAATCGTGATCCCCCTGTCAGACGATACAGTAATTTTGTATAGTCAATTTCGATCCCTAATTGTAAAGCCGCATAAAATAAATTAGAGCCATCAATAAAAATAGCGACTCGTCCACGATTTTCTAATATCTGTTCTGGGGTGAATATGGAATCGTCTTCAAATTCTTCAAACATTTGTTTTATTCCTGGTTGATTATGGAGAAGGGATGGTTTATGAAATGGATTTGTTATTTCTGGCTTGTATTTCATAGGACTCGTGTTATTAGATAGTGGGACGATAATTAGGTCTCCCCATCACCAGTTGAGCCAGATTTAGGTAGATTCTTCCTCGGGAAGGTCAAGCCTAGCAAAAATTGGTTGGGGTTTCGCTAAAATATGATTAACTTTAATTTTTCCCCACTGACTATGTTGAATAAAGGGAGCAGTTTGATGGACGCGATCGCCATCATTAAAATCAACAGATAATCCCAATTGTTGGTAGATATTATTACTTAAATTGGGAATAATTGGAGACAGTAAATAAGCACTTAGGCGCACTGATTCTAACACAGCCGCTAAAATGGCTTCGACTTCACCTTGTTTTTTTTCTTTGAATAAACGCCAGGGTGCTTGTTCATCAATAAACTTATTACTTGCCCGAATTAAATTAAAAATTTCCTCGCACCCGTTATCAAATCTTAGGGTTTCATAAGCTTTGGTTACTCGCTCTTCTAGGTTTTTTCCAATGGTTTTTAAGGGATGGTCTGGGGGAAACTCTGTCACTTGCGGAATTACTCCTTGACAGTATTTCTTGGTCATCCCTAGCGTTCGATTGAGTAAGTTCCCTAAATCATTGGCTAAATCCGCATTGAGAACATTAACAAAACGGGTTTCATTAAAGTCTCCATCTCGCCCACATTCAATTTCTTTGAGAAAATAGTAACGCACAGCATCGGAGCCATAACGGTCTACTAAATCAAAGGGATTCAGGGTGTTTCCTAAACTTTTACCCATTTTCTGACCATCTTTTGTCAGAAATCCGTGACCGAAAATTTGTCTAGGTAAGGGCAATTTTGCCGACATTAACATCGCTGGCCAATAGACAGCATGAAATCTCAAAATGTCTTTACCAATTAGGTGAAGATTAATCGGCCACCATTGAGATAGGGCATTTTCTAGGGTGGGTTCTTGATCTCCATCAAGCAAAGCGGTGACATACCCTAAAAGGGCATCAAACCAAACATAAATGGTATGATTGGGATCAACCGGAATGGGAAACCCCCAATCAATGTTGACACGGGAGATTGAGAAATCTTGCAATCCCTGACTGACAAAATTCAAGATTTCGTTACGGCGACTTTCGGGTTCAATAAACTCACGATGTTCTTGATACAGAGTTTCGAGAGCTTCTTGATATTTAGACAACCGGAAGAAATAGTTTTCTTCGTCACGCCATTCAGCTTTTTTATTAGGGTGTAATGGACAACATCCATCTTCTAATAATTCCCGTTTTTCTTTGAATTCCTCGCAAGCAACACAATACCATCCCTGTTGTTGGGCTAGATAAATGTCGCCATTGTCGTAAACTCGTTGAAAAAACTCTTTAACTATTACTTCATGACGTTGGTCTGTGGTTCGACTAAACCTGTCATATTGAATGTTAAGTTTTTGCCAAAGGTCTTCAAAACTTGCCACAATGCGATCGCAGTGTTCTTGAGGATCTAGTCCTTTTTCTACCGCCGTTCGTTGGATTTTTTGTCCATGTTCGTCGGTTCCGGTAATAGATAGTACCGATAATCCTTTCAGTCTTTTAAACCTTGCTATGACATCAGCCACCATCGTCGTATACGCACTCCCCATGTGAGGTACATCATTCACATAATACAGAGGCGTTGTTAAAGAAAATTGTTGGGGCTTTGTCTTATCTGAGGTCATTTAAACTTACACTGTCAAAATAAACTGCATTTATCTATAACGATGGAAACATTTTTTCTGTCATCTGAAGTTAATCCTCACAAGTTGGTTGTCAATGTCTTTGTGTTACTTGTTCAGTTTTAACCTAATTCGGGAATCTCAATCAATAAAAATATCCTTAAGTCTATATTTTATAAACAATTTTCCTATTATTTTAGAGGCTCATCTGTCTTAAGAGACAGTTTTTTGATCTTTCTCTAGGGTAACGTAATTTATTGTAATAGTTTATGATATTTTTTTTAGAAATTATTAAAACTTGTTGTTGATTAATTGAGAACTAATAATTTTTATCAACTCAAAATGAGGTTAGAAGTATGATGAATGAATAAATGATCATTTTTTAACGAGGCTAAAGTCCCAAGGGCGAGAGACGTTTTATAAAGTATTTGCTTCTAGATTCAGACAATAATGACTAGCTGCTAAGGCTGATAACATAGATTTTTCTAGATTTAGGGAAATATCTTGAGCCTTAGTGGTTGAAAATCCATCCCCAGCCATAATCAATAATCCAGGTTCTTCCAATACTAGATAAAGGTCTCCATAAACGGTTTTTGGATGACTGTAACGCCATCGATGGACTTGATAGTCAATGACGGAGGCGTTTAACCAGGGAGAGGCTATCTTCAATAATTTTTCGACCACCACCTCATTATCAACGTCCCAATAAGCTTGGCTAAATTCGGGGGTAGAGTGTAGGGTAATCGCAAAGCCTTCGGGGGAAATTCCTTTTTGATAATTAGACGCAATCCAAGCTAGAGAAGCATCCTTAAGCCGTAGTCCTCCTGGTTCAGGAATTAAGCTTTTATGATCAAGCAAGGCTAAAACACTGAGACAAGGATGATAACTCACCTGTGCCAGACGATGCTTTAAAAGCGAGGGGATAGCGATCGCTGAGTCTTCGAGTAAGGCTAATGATTGGGGGACAGGAGGCGTTAAGATCAAACGAGTTCCATAAAAAAGTTTCTCTTGTTCTGTTTCTACCCTCCACTGAGAACCATCCCAGACAATCTTAGTCACTCGTGTTTGGGTGTGGATTTCTAAGTTTTGGGCTAAATACTGAGCAATGCTACGATTACTGTCACAACCCCGATAACAAATTGTCCCGGTTTCAGTTAATTGGTTTGACCAGGGTGTAATGATTCCTTGTTGTACCCATTGATCAACCCAGAGTTGAAATGTTGGGTCACTGACGGTAAAAAATTGCGCCCCATAATCAAAAATTCCTTGACCAGAAGATGGCTGACGGATACGACGGGTAGCTAAACGTCCGCCAATCCCTCGTCCTTTATCTAAAATAGTAACGTTAATTCCGTGGCGTTGTAAAATGGTTCCTGCCATTAACCCAGTTATACCACCACCAATAATAAGAAATGATTTTTGTTGATTGTTGGTAGATATCATTGAATTGTCTGGTCGTATTTCAAAAGAGAGTATTGATTGAATAAGAATTAAAAGAATAATAGCCTTGATTAATAATAAGACTTACCCATGTAACTCACAGAAATTATAAAATACTTGGAAAATATTGTCCGAATCGAAGATCACTGAATTACTACTTCTTCCACCGCGATCGCTTCCCATCAGTGTTAAAATAAACACTTATAGCTAGGGGTGTCTGATTGAACCAGGCTGAGAAAGACTCTTAGAACCTGAGACTGGGTAATACCAGCGTAGGGAAGCTGTTTATTGAGGTATCAAACAAGTTATGAGATCACAATGGGTTGCTAAGCGTCGTGACCAGAGCAATGTATCCCAAATGCACTATGCTCGTCAAGGCATGATTACCGAGGAAATGGACTATGTGGCCAAGCGAGAAAATCTGCCCCCTGAATTAATTCGAGAGGAAGTGGCAAGGGGACGGATGATTATTCCCGCTAATATTAATCACCCCAACCTCGAACCAATGTGTATTGGTATTGCTTCTAAATGTAAGGTTAATGCTAATATTGGCGCATCTCCTAACTCCTCTAACCTAGATGAAGAGGTAGCTAAACTTAACCTCGCGGTGAAATACGGTGCAGATACGGTCATGGACTTATCCACAGGGGGAGGAGACTTAGATACCATCCGTACCGCAATTATTAAAGCATCTTCGGTTCCCATCGGGACTGTCCCCATTTACCAAGCAGTGGAAAGCGTTCACGGAAATATTGAAAACCTCACCCCTGATGATTTCCTCCACATTATCGAAAAACACGCTCAACAGGGTGTGGACTATATGACGATTCATGCAGGGTTATTAATTGAATATCTTCCCTTGGTGAGAAGTCGTCTAACCGGAATTGTCTCTCGTGGTGGGGGAATTATTGCTAAGTGGATGCTACACCACCATAAGCAAAATCCCCTTTATACTCATTTTGACCATATTATTGAGATCTTTAAAAAATACGATGTTTCTTTTAGTTTAGGGGATTCGTTACGCCCTGGCTGCACTCACGATGCGTCTGATGAAGCACAATTAGCTGAGTTGAAAACCTTGGGGCAATTAACCCGTCGTGCTTGGGAACATGATGTCCAAGTCATGGTAGAAGGTCCAGGCCATGTTCCCATGGATCAAATTGAGTTTAATGTTAAAAAACAAATGGAAGAGTGTAGTGAAGCACCTTTCTATGTTTTGGGACCATTAGTGACAGATATTGCCCCAGGATATGACCATATTACCTCCGCGATTGGGGCTGCGATGGCTGGTTGGTACGGGACGGCAATGTTATGTTATGTTACTCCGAAAGAGCATTTAGGTTTACCTGATGCTGAGGATGTGCGTAATGGGTTAATTGCCTATAAAATTGCGGCTCATGCGGCCGATATTGCCCGTCATCGTCCAGGGGCAAGAGATCGAGATGATGAACTCTCCAAAGCTCGTTATAATTTTGACTGGAATCGTCAGTTTGAATTATCATTAGATCCCGATCGCGCTAAGGAATACCACGACGAAACTTTACCCGCAGATATCTACAAAACGGCAGAATTTTGTTCAATGTGTGGTCCTAAATTCTGTCCTATGCAAACCAAAGTGGATGCGGATGCGTTGACGGAATTGGAAAAATTCTTAGCCCAAGAAAAGGATAAACAACCTATCACTAAATAATCTTGTAGGGTGGGCAATGCCCACCTTATATGGTCATAAATTAGAAGTTAGAAGGATAATAATATTGAGAAATTATGAGAATTTAGTAGACAACAATAATTGTAAATTTTTTATTTCTTATGGTAAAAAAATGCTATTAATGCAATAGAGATTATTGACAAAGATGAAGATGACGAAGTTTTAGTAATTGTAGATGCTGATTTTTCTAGGTCTGATAATAATTTTCTTTAAACTTATAAAAAATACTTGAATTGAAATTAAATTATTTATACTAAAATTCATGACTTTACGTCAGGTAAAAACTCAAAACTTAAGGTTTCTTTTACAGAAAAAGGATTTTTGAGCGGGAAAATGTCGAGAGATAAACCTGTTTCATCTGCTGCTTCTTTACGAGCATAATCATAGCAAGATTCAAAAACATCGGTTAAATATTTCTTCAAACTGAGACTATCTTCTAAACTTCTGATAATTCTTCTTCTATGTTCTCTAATCGTATAACGCCAACTATTGGTCTGTTTTTCAGGTTGGTATTGATATTTGAGCAAGTGCATCAGTAAAACAATTAAATTGCTTTCAATAGCACGTTTTTCACTTCTCCCCATTGCTTCTATTTCTTCAATCAAATTATCGTAGTCTAGTTTCTCAAGTTGACGATTTTTTAACAATTTGGCAGTGATTTTTAACCAGAGATGATAATCTTGCTCATAAAGATTAGTTATGGTATTCTGTTGTTGATTGAGTTGAGTTTTCATAATTAACTTTTTTAATACTTTATCATTGATAATTAATCGCTAAACATCTTAAAGGATCGCTCTCCAACCCTTTTACTATCAGAATTAACTCTTTATCATCAGAGAGTGTTGCCGTATTTGACTAACTACAATTTTAAAAGAATCAAGGCGATCGCCTAGCAGACTGACTTATAACAACTACATTTAGATACAATATTGGTATCTTACTTATGTTACCACAAAAAATTTTTGTCTGATACTACATAGTTGAAAACCCCCATTCTTTCGTTTTTTATTAAAAATAATTATTAATAATTTGCGAAAAATAACAGATTTTTTAGTATATATTGTTACTTTTTTACAAGACCCCCAGAAGTGAGATCAATTTTTAGGCAATTTAAGTGACAAACGTAATACAAGTAGAGACGAAATACAAGAGTTCGTGACACTCCTCCCGACGCTGACCGTAAGCGGTACAGCGCGGGCTTCCCTACCTCACGATAGGACGTTACTGTTTCATCGGTCTTTTCTAGATACACAAATGTTGCCATTTACATATCCCCTTCCAGATACCTCCACAGTCAGCACCACCGACTATCCATCGGCTGCAATGTATCGAGTTTTTATCCAGAAAAATTTTTCTACCCGTTTCCAGCTTCTTAGCATTGTTGATTGTCTGGGGCAATCTAGGGACGCGATCTCCACTGGCTAGAGCGATGGGGTTCGCCCTTTAATTTATTAGCCTGTTTCCAGGTGTCGACTAGACTCATCCTATTTTACTTTTGGCTGGCTTGTTTGTCAATTTTCGTGGCATCGAACCCCTCAATTGACCGCCTATCATCCCGATGCTGATTTTTAATACAGCACGGGGCTTCTCGGCGATTAGCTAATGTTAACCTGCGTCTGGGTAACTCGAAACTCTCATTAATTCCTAGAATAACTGACAAAATAACCTTAAGTACAACTGAACACGATCAGAAGTCTGAAAAAATTTGTTCATCAGAGAACACAAGAAATTCTATCTTGTCCCTAACTATTATTAGTGACTAACCAAACTATCGTGACTTAAAGGCACTAAATCACCGTGAATGGTCAATCCCAACAACATTAGTTCATGCTCTGCAATTAATTTACCCGTAAGAACACAGCTTTGATCTTTCCTCGCAGTAGCTTCAATAGTAGCTCGAATATCAGCTTTAGAAAATTTAGGTCGATAAGTTCCTGACTTTTGTTGTACATAATTCCAGAGAATATCTCTGATCAACGCTTGATAACCTTGATTTCCAGCTAATTCCTTCAGCTTTTCCTTTAAAGTTCGTTCTAAGCGAATACTGGTAACTTCCATCTCAGTTGTTGACATTCTTGGAATAGTTCCCATAATATTTATCTCCAATAAAAATATGAAATAAGGTAACACAATTGTAGTATAAATTAATTCTTTTGAACACCATGGAAAACATTACATTTTCCTACAGGAAGTCAAGAAGATCAAACGATTAACAATCTACTCATTACTACTTAATTCGACTTTATTTCTATCAACATAATTACTAAATTCATCAATTTACCGATATTTTGGGACTGACATCACCTCTAATCACCCCATATAGTCAAGATAACAATTAAAAGTTGTCGTTCAAATCTATCGAGTCAATGAAAGGGTTAACCCTCAAATTCAACTCAAAACTTAACTCACACTAAGGAGAATCTCACAATGGCTACTAACAAAATCAAATTAATGCTTGGCGTTTTTGCGATGACGAGTGTTGCTGCTTTAACACCATCTGTAAATGCTGAACCCACATCTTCTTATAACGGTATTCTAAACCGAGCTAATCTTAACCTTGAATCTTCTTCATTACAACAAACTGAGTCCCAATCATCTCCAACCTTAGAAAAGCCTGATCTTTCTAATCAACTTGGCACAAGAGCTTGTGATGGTGGCGGTTCAACAAATAACATTTGCTCCAAAAAACCTTTTCGTAATGGTCAATTAACAACGCCTTCTGATTCTCGCTTGAACGGAACACAAGCTCAATTTCGTGAAACAAATTTCCGAACCTTACGTTAATTGATTACCTAATACTTTTTGTGGAGATGTTTCAGAAAATGTCTCTACAAAAAAGCCATTATTCGATAATTGATCCAAACAATATGAGAAAAACTATGGACTTAAAACTTTCGCACTATCATCGTGTTTCCCCCTGTTTTTTCGATGAATTGAACCAACGTTATAAACGAGTTATTTTTTCAACCCGTACAGCTACAATTCGCATTATTGATGATTATACTTGGAAATTATTAGGAATCGGGGAGATTGCTTCTATCCATCCAGATATTATCGACGATCTGATCACCATTGAAATTCTTGTGCCTAGCAATGAAAATGAACTAGAAACAATTATTGCCCGTAATGAAACCATCCGCTATCAAGATGATAATCTCTATTTAGTTGTTCAACCCACTGCGTTTTGTCAGTTAGGCTGTCACTACTGTGGACAAGAGCATACAAACAAATTAATGACTGAAGAAAATCAACAGCGATTTCTTGAACGCGCTCGTCGTCAATTAGAAACACAGAAATTTAGAAGTTTAACCATTGGTTGGTTTGGGGCAGAACCCTTAGTGGGATTATCTGTCATGAGAAGCTTAACTCCCAAATTACAATCTATGGCAGCAAGTTATGGTTGTAGCTACAATGCCAAAATTGTTACCAATGGGTTAGCTTTAACGGATAAAATTGCCACTGAACTGGTCAAAGATTTAAGTATTGACAGTATTGAAATTACCCTAGATGGAACAGCAGAATACCACGACAAGCGGCGAATTCAAAAAAGCGGTCTACCTAGCTTTGATAAAATTTTTGCTAATGTAAAAGCCTTAGTGTGCCGTCAAGATTTAGATGTTCAAGTAAATATTCGTTGTAATGTAGATGGTGAAAATTATGAATCTGTCTCTCTACTTCTGCAACAGTTAGCAGACGAAGGCATACAAGATCGGATTCATTTTTATGTAGCACCGATTCATTCTTGGGGGAATGATGCTCATACTCGTTCCCTTTCTAAAGAAGAATTTGCTGCTTGGGAAATTCAGTGGTTTAGTGAAATGATTGAGCTTGGTTTCAACCCAAAACTATTGCCAAATCGCAATCCCATTGTTTGTATGGCTGTTCAACCCCATGCTGAGTTAATTGATGCTTATGGTAACGTTTTTAACTGTTCAGAAGTGTCTTATGTTCCCACTTATGGGACTCCTAATGAGTACGCGATCGCTCATCTTTCAGGTTTACCAATGCCAGGTCAAAGAGAGCGTTTAGGAAATTTTAATCAGGATGTCCGTCAAGGAAAATATTCTTGTTCAACTTGTTCTATGCTACCGGTTTGCGGCGGGGCTTGTCCAAAAAGTTGGTTAGAAGGAATTGAACCCTGTCCTAGTCCTAAATATAACATTGAAGAGCGTTTACTTCTGAGTTATGCCCTTTCTCGTTTACCAAATGTTTATACCCCCTGATATAGACAGTTAGGCTTGAATATCTTGATTGTCCGGTAAAGATGACGTTTTACTTAAAATCCAGTCTTTTAAAATTGAATTAACTAATTCAGGGGCTTCATCTTGGGGACAATGACCAACCCCTTCAAGGCGAATAAATTTTTCTACTGTAGAGAAATTCGCCCATTCCTGTGACAATTCAATAGGTTCCCAAGGATCTTCAGTTCCCCACAAAATAATCGTAGGACAAGGTAAAATGGGCAATAAATCCTCTGGGAGAGGTCCTTGAGAATAACGAGTAAAGGCTAAAAATACATCTAAGGCTCCTTTATCGCTGGCAGGCTTTAAGATAATTTCTATTAGTTCATCGTTAACTTCTTCGGGAGAACAGTAAGCTTGTAAGAGGATTCTACGGACAGTTTTTGGGTTAGCGATTTGCTTAAAAAACAGAGAACCAATGGTTTTATTGGTTAAAATTTTTGTAGCAAAAGAAGCCCCAAAACGTCGATACCAAGGTAATTGACTCCGCTTGCGATCATGCAATAATCTTAAGGAACAATTTAAGGCTGCAACCCCTAAAACCCACTCAGAAGCATCTACAGCTGCTTGCATAACGACGACACAACCGATGGAGTTACCCACTAAAAATGCGGGCGTTCCTACCACTTCTCGACAAAAATCGGCTACCTGTTGCCCCCAAGTTTCAAAGGTATAGTTAGCTCCTGTTCCTGGGGTAGGTTTGGCCGAACCTCCAAATCCAATTAAATCGATGGCATAACAACGACAAGTTTCTCCTAAAATCGGTAAGTTTTTACGCCAATGCCCCCAGGAAGCCCCAAAACCATGCACTAAGATTACCGCAGGACCGGTTGTCCCATGGGTTTGATAACAGATAGGAAACCCTCGCCAAGTCCAGGTTTTTGATGAATTCGGAGAATAAGAATCAATCGTAGAAGATTCCATCGTTAAAGTTGGATTAAAAGTATTCTTTGCATTAAGCGTCAATCAAATTATAACAAATTAAATATTAGACGGAATTTTAAATCATTCCTCATAATCAGTATTAATCGTCAATTCTAAACTTTCTTCATCTACAGTCAAATACAGACGATTCGGACGACAGCAAACTTGACAATCTTCGATATAAGTTTGGGAATTCCCTCCACTTAAATCAACAAAAGTAGTATTAATTTCTCCACAAAAAGCACACATATAATCTGCTATTGTTTGCATAACTCTTTTAATAGTATTAAATCAATTAATAAAGTAATAAATAGGCAAAAGGAAATCTATACAGTCTTCCTCTTGCCTATGAACCATTGCTTATTGTCTCGTTTTTCGCAAGTCAAATAAGAAGTCGAAATTAAAGGACCCCGGCGTTAGCAAGGCCAAGAATCACGCCAACTCCAATAAGATGACCAAAACTGGTAGTTCCCAATAAAGCACCCAATCCCATTCCGCCAAACATGAAAGAGGCGGGTAATTCGGGTCCTTCGCTGGGCTTAGCAATAGTGAATTTACCAAAAGCGATCGCCACAATATTACAAGCAATCATGACAATAGCGACTTTGGGACTCCATTGAATAGTGGTAGGCATAGCAGAGGTGGCCGCTAACAACAAAGTGGAATACATCAACAAATTTTCTCCATAATAAGCGATATTAAGTTCTTAATCTTAAAGGTTGGACTGCTTTTCTCAGACAAGATGTTGCAATAGTTCATAAAAATATTCTCAAAAATAGTTGAGGTAAAAAAATTTTGGGTTAGTCAGATAAAATATGCTATGATACTTAACTGTGCCTTGGAGAGGTGGCTGAGTGGTTGAAAGCGGCTCCCTGCTAAGGAGTTATGGGTTAACACCCATCGAGGGTTCGAATCCCTCCCTCTCCGTCTCAACTATTGGAGCGCAGTAATCTCTTCAACTCGCTGCAAATACTCTTTCACAATTTTGTTAAAGATTCAGCTAGAATCTAAGGTCAAACTCTCAGAAAAATATTTTGAGCGAGGAATGATCAATCTATGACTAATTTTGTGAGAAAAAATCCTTCAAAATCTCCTTTAGCCTTAGCTTTGACTCTTACCCTTAGCACTAGCCTCTTGGTTGGTTGTGGTGGAGAACAAAAACAAGGAACGAATTCATCTGCTTCTAGTGGTAGCTCTTCCGCTTCGGGGGATGGCTTAAAATTAGGAGCTTTATTACCCGTAACAGGGGATTTATCTTCCATTGGTCAGAATATGCCTGAAGCAGTGAAATTAGCCATCGATGAAGTTAATGCTTGTGGTGGGGTTAATGATCAACCTGTGATTCTTGTTACGGAAGATAGCCAAACTGATCCCTCGGCTGGGGCATCAGCCATGACCAAATTAGCAGAGGTGGATAAAGTGGCAGGGGTCGTTGGGGCATTTGCTAGTAGTGTCTCAAGTGCAGCCGTGACTATTGCTACTAAAAATAATGTGATGTTGGTTTCCCCAGGAAGTACCAGCCCCGTCTTTACTGAACAGGCGAAAAACGGTGATTTCAAAGGTTACTGGGCTAGAACTGCCCCTCCTGACACTTATCAGGCTCAGGCGTTAGCGGCTTTAGCTAGTAAAAAAGGGTTTCAAAAGGTTGGGACTGTGGTTATTAATAATGACTATGGGGTTGGGTTTGAACGGGAATTTGTCTCCGCTTTTGAAAAAGAAGGGGGAAAAATTACTGATAAAGATAAACCTGTTCGCTATGATCCTAAAGCAGCAACCCTCGATAGTGAAGCGGCAGCTTCGTTTGCTAACCAACCCGATGCTGTGGCTGCAGTTCTCTATGCAGAGACGGGAACTGTTTTATTACAAGCTGCTTATAAGCAAGGGTTAACCGAAGGGGTAACGGTATTGTTAACGGATGGCGTTTATTCAGAAGATTTTGTCAAGCAAGTTGGCCGAACTCCCGATGGAAAGTCAATTTTAACAGGCGCATTGGGAACGGTTCCTGGGGCTGATGGTGAAGCCTTAGCAGGGTTTACGACTAAATGGAAGGATAAAACTGGTAAAGATGTTACCGCCTTTGTTCCCCATAGTTGGGATGCAACAGTTCTTCTGATGTTGGCAGCAGAAGCCGCCGATGCGAATACAGGAGAGGGCATTCAAAGTAAAATTCGGGAGGTGGCTAATGCCCCTGGAGTAGAAGTCACTGATCCGTGCGAAGCAATGGACTTAGTTCGCAATGGAGAAGAGATTAACTATCAAGGAGCCAGTGGTAATGTTGATATTGACGAAAATGGGGATGTGATAGGAAGTTATGATGTTTGGACGGTTAAAGACGATGGAACGACTGAAGTAATTGATAAGGTTAGTCCTACTGGTGCGGCGGCAGAATAAAGTTATAGTCATTTCAATTAAAAGTGAGACACCTGCTGCTTGTAATAATAGTCTTCATAGCTCAATTTTTGTATCATTCTTATTTGAAATGACTATATCTCTACTTCCGCTACTACTGCTGAGCCAATAGTAGCGGTTTAATATTCAAGAAAACAGTCCACTAATTGCCAATTTTTTCCCTGATTTCATCAGTCTTCGCTGCCATTATAAAATCATTCTTATGTAATCCCGCAATGGCATGAGTCCACCATGATACAGTTACCTTTCCCCACTCCGTCAGTAACGCTGGGTGGTGTCCTTCTGCTTCAGCAAGATCCCCTACAGCATTGGTAAAGGCGATCGCTGTTTGGAAATCGGGGAAGTTATAAAGTTTCTCTAATTGTAACTGCCCTTCTTTTTCAACAATATTCCAATCAGGAATCTGAGGCTTTAATTGTTCAATTTCTTGGGGACTAACAGAGGGAGCATCAGCACTACAAGCTTCACATTTTTGTTGTTTAAGATCACTCATGATGATTTCCTCTATTTTTGGCTTATAAACATCATAAACCATAACTAGACGAGGAATAATCAATTAGCTAAATCGTCGCCACAGTCGAAATCCTAAATTGACCAACCGTACAATTTTTTGGAGTTGTTGAAGTTTCCGAGTCAATTCTTGGTAGCGTTGTCTGAGTTGATACGTTTGAAGTTGCCTATTGATAATCCCCACAGGAACTCGCTTTAAAATGTAGTGAGTGCGCCCCTCAACCTTGGTTAATGTTTTAGTCACTTTAACCAAGAACCTGTAAATTTTCCAAAGGCGGAAAGCGAGATAACAATTAAGAATTGCTAATAAACAATTACAGAAGACAACAAAGACAAGCATTAAGTGTTAGTATAATGGGCTGTGACACCTTACGGGGAATTAGCTCAGCTGGTAGAGTGCTGCGATCGCACCGCAGAGGTCAGGGGTTCGACTCCCCTATTCTCCACTTCAATTAAACCCTAATGATACAAAGGTATTCCCAAACCTTTGTATCATTAGGTTCTAGGTTAAATGGGCGATACTGGATTTGAACCAGTGGCAGCCTGCTTGTAAGGCAGGAGCTCTACCGCTGAGCTAATCGCCCTAAGTCATCCCTATTCAGTATAACATATTTTTTGACGATTGAGCAATCATAAGGGATTTTTTTTATGCCTTCTGGCCGTACCCATGATCGGATTACATTCTGGGGTTTATCCCCTCTGGTGGGTTTATCCTATTTTTTGAGCAGGAATGGAAAATTAACGTTACTAATCGCGGTGTCTTATCTGTTTAGTGGGTTAATGTTCGGGCCAGATCTTGACATTCACTCGGTTCAATATAAACGATGGGGAATTTTTCGAGGGATGTGGCTTCCCTATCGATCGCTTTTGAAACATCGTTCTATCTTTTCTCACGGGTTTCTCATTGGCACAATTTTTCGTCTTTTATATGTTCTGATTATTTTCACGCCAATGGCTATGATTGGGGTAGCGATCGCCCAATTAATTTGGGGGTTTGATTGGAATTGGCAACGGTTTAGCCACAAGGTCATACAATTAATGACCACTCAATATCTTCAAGAGGCGATCGCCTTGGGGATCGGACTAGAGTTAGGGGCTATGACTCACGTCATCAGCGATTATCTTGGATCAGCGATCAAACGATCTCAGACAAAATCTCCAAAACGAACCAAAAACAAAAAAAATTCCCGACGGAAAAATTAATCCGATTCGGGAAATTATCAGATGAAATGGGGAACTATTTTACCATTTCAGTAGATTAAACTGTTCCATATCAATGGTGTTGCGATTGCGATAAATAGCCAAAACAATGGCTAAGCCAACGGCTGCTTCTGCTGCTGCCACAGTAATTACGAATACAGTAAAAACTTGACCCTTAATTCCCACTGGATCAAGGAAGTTTGAAAATCCCATTAGATTCAAATTAACTGCATTAAGTAATAATTCAATGGACATTAACACTCTAACAGCATTGCGACTGGTGACTAACCCATAAATTCCAATACAAAATAGGGCAGCCGCTAATAGCAAGCAAAATTCTAATTGTAGTTGCATAACTTTTCTTTACTGAGTTACTGATTACTGTTTACTTCCTTTTGATGAGGCCAATTCCCGCGCTTCTAATTCGCTAAGACGTTCTGGCAATTCTAACGCTGTCTCAATTTCTTGTTGAGATGCTACCGTATCAGGAATTAAGTCACGACGGGCTAGAATAATTGCTCCTACCATAGCCATCAAGAGTAATACTGATGCTAACTCAAAAGGTAGCAGGAAATCACTAAAGAAATGTTTACCAATTTCAACAATTGTATTATCAATTATCTGAGCAGATGGGGTAGCAATTGACCAAGGAGTCACAAAAATCATAGTTGCTAATAATACAAAAAGTCCCCCACAGACTAAAGCAGTTGCCCCTTTTCGTATCCAACGTCTGGGGACAGAATAAAAGTCTTCTCGCTTGTTAACTAACATAATGGCAAACAGAATCAAAACATTGACTGCCCCAACATATACTAATACTTGGGCTGCTGCTACAAAATCGGCATTCAACAAAACATAAATCCCAGAAATACTGATAAAAACTCCACCCAATAAAAAGGCAGAGTAAACAATATTTGATAACAAAACAACCCCTAGAGCTGCCCCAATAACCATTGCTGATAAAATAGCAAAGGAAACAATTTGAACACCTTCTGCTAAATTCACTACTGTTAATACTCCTTTTTCTACTTAATAGTTAATAGTTAATAATGGGTTTGTTGCACTATTAACTATAGACTATCTACTGTCTTACTCGCTCTCTTTGATAATTTCTTCAGGACGCTTCCCTGACCGTTGACTTCCTGGTGGTAAATCATGGGGGTCAAGCACCCCTTTAGGTAAATATCCCAACTCTCTTAAGGGAGTTACCATGGAGTCTTGAGTTACTTTATAGGGTAATCGTCCTAGAGCAACATTATCATAATTGAGTTCATGACGATCATAGGCGGCCAGTTCGTATTCTTCGGTCATAGAGAGGCAATTGGTGGGACAGTATTCAACACAATTCCCGCAAAAAATACAAACCCCAAAATCAATACTATAATGTTTGAGTTCTTTCTTTTTAACGTCTTTGTTAAATTCCCAATCTACGACAGGAAGATTAATAGGACAAACTCTTACGCAGACTTCACAAGAAATACACTTATCAAATTCAAAGTGAATTCTGCCTCGAAATCTTTCTGAAGGAATGAGTTTTTCGTAGGGGTATTGTACCGTAACTGGACGACGACGCATATGGTCGAAGGTGACAGACAACCCTTGACCGATGTATTTAGCGGCCTCAATACTACCTTTAGCGTAATCGCTGACTTGTTTGAGTAGGTTGAACATGACGATTAATTGGTGAGTCGTAACAACAAAAAGAAGTTAGCCGCCAAAAGCGACAGGAAAAGCAAGTTTTAGGGCTGCGGTCAATAAAAGATTGACTAGAGAGACAGGAAGTAAAAATTTCCAACCCAAATCTAACAATTGGTCAATACGAACCCTGGGGACAGTCCACCGCATCAAAACAGCGAGGAAAATCAAGAAATAGGCTTTGAGTACCGTCATCGTGATTCCCAAGGAAGCGGTCAGTACCTGTAACCAAGAACTTGTCTCGCTAACCCCAATCCAACCTGCTAACTTATCAAGAGGAATAGGAAATTCCCAACCCCCTAAATAAAGGATGGCAAAAACTAGGGCTGACAACACTAAGTTAACGTAAGACCCGACATAAAATAAACCAAACTTCATTCCAGAATATTCGGTTTGATATCCAGCGACGATTTCTTCTTCTGCTTCAGGAAGATCAAAAGGAAGTCGTTCACATTCAGCTAAAGCCGCAATCCAAAAGATAATAAAACCTAAGGGTTGCCGCCAAATATTCCAGCCTAAAATACCATATCCTGACTGTTGTTCAACAATATCAATGGTGCTAAGACTGTTAGACATCATCGCAATAGCCAGAACAGATAAGGCTAGGGGAATTTCATAACTAATTGATTGCGCTGCAGCCCTTAGTCCTCCGATAAGAGAATATTTATTGTTGGAAGCATACCCAGCCATGAGTAATCCAATGGGGGCAATACTCGCTAGGGCAATCCACAAAAATATCCCAATATTCAGGTCAGTAATGACTAAATTTTGACCAAACGGAACAATAAGGTAAGAAACGAACACCGGAAGCACTACCAACACCGGGCCCAGGGTGAATAACCAAGGGTCTGCCTTAGCGGGGACAACATCTTCTTTAAATACTAATTTGATGCCGTCAGCTACGGGTTGGAGAACCCCTAGAGGACCTGCATATTCAGGGCCGATACGTTGTTGGGCTGCGGCTGAGATTTTCCGTTCTAACCACACGACCACCAATACTCCAACGGTGGCTCCAATAATCATTAAAAATGAGGGTAAGGGAATCCAGAGGGCTTTGGCTACCCCATCGGGAAGTCCCAATTGTTTGAGAGATTGAATAAAACTGCCTTGTAGGTCGATTCCTGTGTTCATCTTGATTGATACAAGTTGTAGGTTTAGGTCGGTTGATTGATACTTGACGTATCTGAATGATCTGCTTGTACTGACTATTTTGTCACAATTTTTTCTAACACCATTGCCTAGTATATCGTTGTCTGCTGGTTAGCTTGAGGAATTTTATGACAACTTCTGCTTATGATCATCATAGACTGATGGAATAGAAATCTTGTTAATTTAATGCTTGCTCAAAATTTACAGTATTTGATTGAGAAAAAGATTCTGATGGGAAACAAAAAAAAGTTGATCTTTATCTTTTCCCTATTCCCTAATACTAAAAACCTCTGTCCCTTACGAATGTGAGCGCAAATGCAAAGAGGTTTAACATTGGGGCGAAACGGTCTATAATGACCGTTATTTATCTTTTCTCTATTTAAGTCTAAAATTTTATGCTAGAACCAATATTGTTTGTCGGGATAAGTCTTCATCTTAGATCCTCTGAATAGTTGTATCGCAAACTATGAAAACTTGCAGAAACGGAGTGAGTTACTGGGTTTTGAGGTTAGTCAAAGTCTCGAATTACACCGATCAGACCCATCAACCATTCACTTTCCTATGGGGATCGAGAGTTGTATTGAAACTTAAATAATTAAGGATTTTGATGGAATTGTCGTACACTGCTGGTATAGTGATAAAATTTTTGATTTTGATTGCTATGTGGCGTTTTTTTTGGAACATTATGCTCTGATCAAGAGACTGATTGCAGACCCTATATTTTAGGTTATGGTGCGGTTTCCTTAGAAATTTTAGAATAATTTACTCTGTCTGATTGATTTGCTTCGTAGGTTCGAGTAAAAACCCTCTTGAAATGTCTGGCCATTATCTAAAAGTGTTAATAACAAATTAGAAAAATAGATCAAAGCTAGAGAAAATAAGTAACTTAAGAAAGATACTCAAGACAAGAGGTATCATAAAGCAATAGCAAGGTATCTACAAATAGCTTTAGATGCCCTTTTGGATTCTCTGACCCAAAATCACCCATAAGCTTTTCAAGATGACCCTTATTGATTCTGATACTTTTCATACCTTCGCCATTACCGTCGGGACATTGTTATTTATGTCCATCGTCTTGTGGGCGGTTTGGTTTGCCTTCAGAATGGACTGACGCGCTACAATGAAACCCATCATATTGGTTTTTACCGAAGTAGCAAGATTTTAACTGGGGATAGGTTGTGAATATTCGCTTACTGATGCTCGATATTGATGGGACGATCGCCGGTGAATCGAATGAGGTCACTGCACCGGTCAAACAAGCGATCGCTAAAATTCAAGCTAACGGGATTCAAGTCGCTTTAGCCACAGGTCGGATGTACCATTCTGCCTTACGTTTTCATCAGGCGATTGGTTCCCAATTACCGATTATTGCCTACAATGGGGCTTGGGTTCAATGTCCCATAACAGGAACCCATCATCAACATTTTCCTGTATCTGGAGCAATCGCACTAGAATTGTTAGACTATTTTGAGCAACCCCGATGGAACCAAGAAATTGAGATTCATTGTTACATTGATGATCGCCTGTATGTGCAAGATGTCACCCCTCGTACCCAAGCCTATCAACAGCGATCAGGAATTGAACCCGTGGTTGTTGGAGATTTACGGGATATTCTCAATTTACCCACAACCAAAGTTTTGGCTATTGGCCAACCCCAGTTAATGGATAAACTTCTCAAAGAGTTACAACAAGTTTACCCCCGCGATCAATTGTATTTAACCCAGTCTACCGAGATTTATTTTGAGGCTACCCATCCCCAAGCAAGTAAAGGTTATGCTACTCGTTTTTTGGCTGAGGAATTATTAGGATTGGAGGCCAGTCAAGTGATGGCCATTGGGGATAATTTTAATGATGCTGAAATGTTAGAGTATGTGGGGTTGGGGGTAGCCATGGGAAATGCACCTACAGCAGTGCAGAAGATGGCTCAATGGGTTGCTCCGACTGTAGAACAAGATGGCGTTGCGATGGCGATCGAGGAATTTTTACTCAATTGTTAGTCATGCTGGGGATAGGATTCCCATAAATCTGTGGTTCGACGTAAGCTTTGATGATTTCCTTCTCCTAAAATTAAATGATCTAACAAAGGAATATCTAAATAGTTCGCCCCTTCAAGTAATTGTTCAGTTAAATCAAGATCTTCTTGAGACGGTTCTAAATTACCTGACGGGTGATTATGGGCAACAATTAAACGAGTTGCGCCCTGTCTAATGGTTTCTCGAAAAATCTCTCGTGGATGAACTAAGGTTTCTGTTGCGGTGCCAATGGTAATCACTTTAGTCCCAATCAGACGGTTTTTCACATCTAAAAAAACTACCGCAAATCGTTCTTGACTTTGCCACATTAAATCATGACTCAAAGCCGCCGCAGCCGTATCAGGACTATCAATGACCACCCTTTCGAGGGGACGCACCTGAAATGCTCGTTTTCCTAATTCGATCGCCGCTAAAATGGTTGTGGCTTTGGCTGGCCCTATTCCTTCAATAGCCATCAATTCTTGAGGACTCACATCCCTCAGTACATCTAGAGGTTCCCGTCGATGTTGACTCAATTCTTGAAGAATATAGTGTCCAAGTCCTACTGCAGAGAGTTTGCCTTTCCCTTGTCCGGTGGCTAACAGAATTGCTAATAGTTCAGCCGTAGCTAGATATTTTGCCCCAAAAGAAAGTAACCGTTCACGAGGACGTTCGCTAGAAGGGATATCAGCAATTCTAATGCTATAGGTCATAATTGTTAGTTATAGGGGTGATAATCCTCCTTATAACCTATCTGGAAACAATCGTCTGTGATCTTAACACTTCCTAAGTAGATACAACCAATAGCGACAAATTATAGAGAAACTTCTTCTATTTCGTCAATGATTAATAGCCAATCTTTTTGTCTTTGTTTAGATTGTGTACTGGCATTGTTTTGAGATTCTAACAACTTATAATACGGACAACTTTGTTGACAGTTAGGGACATGGGGAAAGTTAGTATTTTCCCGATTATAGTCGTTTAACCAATTCTTGAGTTGACTTAATAACCTGTTCAAATCTTGATGATTCTGTTGATGTTTCTTTTTGTCATAAGAAAAAGTTAAGGATTGAGGTTTCGTCGGCAGCTTAACGAACCAATAGGTCATCGAAATTTGTTCGGGTAAATAATCAGAGGTTTCCGCTAAAATATATAGATAAAGTCGAGTTTGCCAATGATGAGCTAATTTTTGAGGGTTTTCTGGTTGGAGATAGGTTTTCCAATCTAAAATTTCTGCCTTTTCTGGTTCAGCGATTAATAAATCATATATAACCGTCAATAAATATCCTTGAAAATCTAAATTACGACAATGCTCGGCTTCTTTCCAACTGTTGGGGGGTGGGTTGTTTAGACTAGGAACAGCATCAATTAAAGCGTTTAATGAAGTGTGTAACTGCTGATCTTCCCTAACGATAGACTCAACTGATAAGCCTAACTCCTGTTGCTGTATGAGCTGGTGAAATTGACTGCCCCAAGATAGCTTTTCTTGTTGTTGGGGACTCAGGGGAGATCCAAGATCTTCCAAATAAAGACGTTGGAACTGAGGTGGACATATTTCTAATAAATTCAAATGAGATTGAGACAGACGAATTAAAGAATTTTTTTTGCTCACTATCAGTATTTAACCCCGTCTTAACGAAAAAATCAAAGAGTTTATGGCAATCACTGGTAATTATTATAGACAAAAAACAATGGTTGTCATACAAATCATTAGATAATGTCTTGAGTTAAGTGATCGAAATCACATCTATTTTGTTGAGTTAGTAGGTATACTTGCTTTTATGTAAAGTTATGTAACAGAAAGTAAAGGAATATTTAATAGATGGCTAACCAGAACCACGTTGATCTTCTCAAGCGCAGTGTACAGGTTTGGAACCAATGGCGAGAAAATAACATAAACATTATCCCTGATCTCCAAGGGGCAGATCTTAGTCAGATAAATCTCAAGAACGCTAACCTCGAAAGAGCTAACCTTAAAGGGGCTAATCTCTACAAAGCTAATTTAACTGATGCTTTCCTTGGTAAGGCTCACCTCCATCATAGTGATCTTACCTCTGCCATTTTACTCAAGGCAATACTGAGAAATGCAGATTTAAGTGGGGCTTTTCTGACCCAAGCTGATTTAAGTAAAGCTGATTTGAGTCAAGTTAATCTAGAAGGTTCCTATCTGATTGATTGTTACTTAATTGATGTTAATCTTCAAGGGGCTAATCTAGAAGGAGCAGATTTAAGTAATTCCTATTTGAATGGGGCTAACTTAGAAGGGGTAAACCTCCAAAACGCTAACTTGTCCAATGTTGACTTAAGTGCCGCCAAAATTGCTCATAGTAACTTTCAACGAGCCAAATTAGCAGGCGTTATCTCTGATGAGGGAGCCTTAGAAAACTTAATTAATCTTGAAACCTTTACTCTAGAAAGATCTGAGTCTAGAGTGAGTCAAGTAACAAAGATAGCAACTGACTCTCAATTCGTTACTAATTCTCACTCCTCCAATCAACAGTCTGTTGAAAATGATATTACTCTATTAGGGGAAATAGAACGCCTTAGATTGGAAAACTCGAAATTAAAGTTGCACAATCAGCAGTTATCGGAAAAGAATTTGAATCTAGTTCGTTAAGTTATTGTTTTTGGTTCTGGTCTCTAGTATATTCCTACATAACTGCTTTTTGATCTTAAAATCAATTAAGAAGTCACCTTCTCCATCTGTTGTACCAGAGTGATAGTTATTCCGAAACAAAAATAGGTCTATGAAGGAAGAACTCCCCGAATTGTATTCGTGGGGAGTATCCAACTTCTCATAAATTATTGACTGTCTAACTAAACTTACAAACTTGAGCAAACCTTGCTGGCTGCCTCTAAGGTTTTAGCAATATCTTCATCCGTATGAGCTAAGGACGTAAAACCCGCTTCAAATTGAGAAGGAGCTAGATAAATACCCTCTTCAAGCATTCCTCTGTGAAAATTGCTAAATTTAGTCAAATCAGACTGTTTCGCATCATCATAGCTACGAACTGGACCGGCAGTAAAAAAGAGTCCAAACATTGCTCCAATATGACCCCCACAAACAGCGTGACCTGCGTCTTGAGCAACTTTGATCAAACCATCACTCAGTTTTTGAGTAATTTGGTTTAAATAGTCATAGGTTCCTGGTTTTTGGAGCAATTCAAGAGTTTTAATCCCCGCGGTCATCGCCAAAGGATTTCCCGAAAGGGTTCCTGCTTGATACATTGGACCTGCTGGTGCAACCATTGCCATAATATCTTTTCGTCCCCCATAAGCCCCCACAGGCAAACCGCCGCCAATAACTTTGCCTAGCGTCGTTAAATCAGGAGTAACCCCAAATTTCTCTTGCGCCCCACCGTAAGCTAAGCGAAAACCAGTCATAACTTCATCAAAGACTAGCAAAGCTCCGTATTCTTTAGTCAGTTCCCGCAAACCTTCTAAAAATCCTGCATCTGGGGTAACAAAACCAGAATTACCTACAACTGGTTCTAGAATAACTCCTGCAATCTGATCAGGGTTTTCCATAAAGAGGGCTTTAACAGCTTCTAAGTCGTTGTAAGGGGCAGTCAAAGTATCCCTAGTGGTTGTTTTAGGAACGCCTGGGGAGTCAGGTAAACCCAATGTAGCAACTCCTGACCCTGCTTTGACTAAGAACATATCAGCATGGCCGTGATAACATCCTTCAAATTTGATGATCTTATCGCGTCCAGTAAAAGCCCGCATTAAGCGTAGGACAGACATACAAGCTTCTGTCCCTGAATTAACAAACCGAACCATCTCGATGCTAGGAACCGCTTCAATGACCATTTCCGCTAAAATATTTTCTTTAAGGGAAGGTGCGCCAAAACTGGTTCCTTTTTCTAAGGCTTCATGGAGTGCTGTAATGACTTCCGGATGAGCATGGCCACAGATAGCAGGTCCCCAGGTTCCTACATAATCGATGTATTGGTTATCATCGACATCCCAAATATAGGCTCCTTTAACGCGATCAAAAACAATAGGCTGTCCACCAACGGATTTAAAAGCCCGCACTGGGGAACTAACTCCACCAGGCATTAGTTTTTGGGCTGTGGCAAAAATTTCTTCTGATTTGGTGGTTGTGAATGATGCTGTGCTAACCACTCTTGTCTCCTTTCTGTTGGTAATTGGGTGACTTTATTTGACACTTTAGAAGTATGGGTTATCTTAACACTGATTGTGTAGCATCCTACCAATAGTGAATCTAAAGATTACTGTTTGGTCTTCTAATTTGACGACTAAAAATTCTGAGATTGGCATTTTTATGGACAAAACGAATGTTTATGTGTCGTTTTTGTGTCATTTATGCAATAAGCTATTTATATTTTGGACTAACCCTATTCAATTTTAAACTATAATTTCCCATCCTTTGTCTTGTCTATCTATTGTTTAAGGTTTATTACTTAATTTAGAGAAAATTATCCGTTGACTTAACAATATTCATGCCAGCATTAGCAAAACGGTCAAAAGCTTCATTTGCTTGATCGGTAAAATCAACGACCCCAGGAACAACAACGGCCGAGGTACAATCTTCTAATAAATAAATCTTACGAGCTAAGCTAGGATCTTCTGCTGAAATCTCTGACAATAAATCAGCAATTGTCCAAGCTACGCAATGACTTTTTGCTTGTCCGGTAATAATAAGTTTATCAAATTTTAGTAACTTTTTTAGGAAAATTGTATTTTTTTCTGCTATTGGTTGACCATGAGGGTCTTCTAAAATCTCAGGACTTAACACAGAATAATTTTCTGTTAAAGGATGTTCTCCTTTAATTTCAAAATGAGTCTGACTGTGGCGAACAATATTATGGAAAAATAGGGACTCTTCTATCGATGAAACTAAAGCATGACCAATTCCTCCTAACATAGAATGATAAGGCCAAACTGTTAAAGGAAACTTTCCTTGCTCTTCTAATTTTTTAACATAATGTATTGCATATTTTTCAAGCTCTGAATAATGCTTTTTATTAAAATTAAAAACTACTTTTGGGTTAATTTTCCAAATTCCATTTTGTACATCTTCAACACTAATAATTGTACTCCCTGGAGTGGGATGATTTCCTTGATCATTAATCCAAAAAATAGGATGAAAAATTTGCATTGCCCTGTGGGTATCTAGGGTTGCTGCTATGTTAGTAATTTTTCCTAAGTTACGGTAAATAAACT
Organism: unicellular cyanobacterium SU2; assembly: GCA_002110465.1. Lineage (GTDB taxonomy): Bacteria > Cyanobacteriota > Cyanobacteriia > Cyanobacteriales > Microcystaceae > Rippkaea. The sequence goes on from NEED01000005.1 coordinate 49,894, forward strand.
CACACAAACGGATATTATCATCGATGGCACCTGTTTGCGATCGCCCAGCAACAAATAATTCAAATTCAGGAAGACAAAAAGTATTTTGAACATCAATTAATAAAAGACAAACACGAGATGTATCTTCTTCTGACGGTTTGATATCATAATCTTTAGCCCAATTTTCCCCTTGGGAAGCTCTTTTTAGATAAGGAACACGCCAAAATTCTTTGACTTTTTTCTTGTCAAAAAAACTAGGGATAGGTAAATTTTTTGAACTGATATTTTGCATGATTCTGAATAAAAGAACAAGACAAATTATTAAACATTTAATCTATAATAGATAGAGAGTAAAAAAATTGTATCAGAAACTGTTTATTAATCAAATTCTAAGATAGTCGTAGGGTTATAGTCAATAATGAATATCAACTATTAACTATCAACTATCAAGTAGCCTATCTCAAAAAACTGTAGTTAGCCTAAAACATACTCCTTAATGTTTTGTTGACCAAAATTGTCTAAGGTGGGCAATGCCCACCCTAACTTTAAATTTATGCCTGATAAGCGTCCATTCCCTCACAAGAACAGACTAAATTTCTGTCCCCATAAGCATTATCAATACGCCCGACAACTGGCCAGAATTTAGATTCTTTTGTCCAAGGTGCAGGATAAGCCCCTTGTTCACGGGAATAAGGCCGGTTCCACTCACCACAAATTACCATCTGGGCAGTATGGGGAGCCTTTTTCAGGGGATTATTTTCAGGGTCAATCGCCTCATTTTCGATGGCTTCTGCTTCTTTATAAATAGCAATCATGGCCTCACAAAAACGGTCTAATTCAGCTTTGTCTTCGCTTTCGGTAGGTTCTATCATCATCGTCCCAATAACAGGCCAAGACACCGTAGGGGCGTGGAAACCAAAGTCCATTAACCGCTTAGCAATATCATCCACTTCCACCCCTGCACGTCGTTTTAGGGGACGTAAATCAATGATACATTCGTGAGCGACACAACCGGAAGCCCCTTTAAACAAGATAGGATAGTAATCTTTAAGACGTTCAGCCATATAGTTAGCGTTGAGGATAGCCACCTTGGTTGCGTCCGTTAACCCTGGAGTCCCCATCATGGCGATATACATCCAAGAAATGACTAAAATGCTGGCACTGCCCCAAGGAGCCGCCGAAATTGCCCCAATGGAGTCTTTGGGCTTACCATTGTTATCAAAGGGGTTCGTATAGGGTTCAAGGGCAACACTGGGTAAAAACGGTACTAAATGGGATTTAACTCCAATAGGCCCCATCCCAGGGCCACCGCCCCCATGGGGGATACAGAAGGTTTTGTGTAAGTTGAGGTGACAAACATCAGCCCCAAAGTCTGCTGGACGACATAATCCCACTTGGGCGTTCATATTTGCCCCATCCATATAGACTTGGCCGCCGTTACGGTGAACAATTTCGCAAATTTCGATAATTTCTGTTTCAAAGACCCCGTGAGTGGACGGGTACGTTACCATCAACGCCCCTAAGTTTTTAGCGTGTTTTTGGGCTTTTTTGTCTAAGTCTGCAATATCGATATTGCCATCTTTATCGCATTTTACCGCAACCACTTTCATGCCACACATAACCGCACTAGCAGGGTTGGTTCCATGGGCCGACTCAGGAATTAAACAAATATTGCGTTGTCCTTCCCCTCGACTGTGATGATACTGACGGATGACTTGTAGTCCGGCGTATTCCCCTTGGGAACCTGCATTGGGCTGTAAGGAAATGCCGTCGAACCCTGTAATTTCTCCTAACCAAGTTTCTAACTGTTCAAATAAAATTTGATAGCCTTCTGTTTGGGATAGAGGGGCGAAAGGATGAATTTTACCGAATTCTGGCCAAGTGACGGGGAACATTTCTGCAGCCGCATTCAACTTCATGGTACATGACCCCAAGGGAATCATGGATGTATTCAAGGCTAAATCTTTGGCCTCTAGTTGATGTAGATAGCGTAATAATTCGCTTTCGGAATGATAACGGTTGAATACAGGGTCAGTTAAATAGTTTGTGGTACGCTGACAGAAGGCGGGAAGATTAAAGTTAACGGTTTCAGCAATGTCTGTGACAGTAAAGGGCAATTCATCTTTTGCTGCAAAAATCTGCCATAAATCAATAATATCTTGTACAGTGGTGGTTTCATCTAAGCTGATGCCTACCCCACCTTCATCGACTAACCTTAAATTAATTTTACGACTTTGAGCAGCTTTTATGACAGCCGAGGCACTGGCATTTCCCACCCCGACGCGAATAGTATCAAAGAAGGGTTCATCATCGATACTATAGTTGAGGCGTTTCAACCCTGCGGCTAAAATCACCGTTAATTGATGGATGCGTTGGGCAATATTTTTAATCCCTTCTTGTCCATGATATACCCCATACATGGATGCAATTACTGCCAGTAACACTTGGGCGGTACAAATATTGCTGGTAGCTTTTTCTCGACGGATATGTTGTTCTCTGGTTTGTAAGGCTAACCGTAAGGCTGGTTTGCCTTGGGCATCCTTAGACACGCCGACTATCCGTCCTGGGATTTGACGTTTATAGGATTCTCGCGTGGCAAAATAAGCGGCATGAGGTCCTCCGTATCCTAAAGGCACACCAAAGCGTTGGGTGCTTCCTACGGCGATATCTGCGCCAAATTCACCAGGGGGGGTTAACAGGGCTAAACTTAAGGGATCAGCCGCAACGGTGACTAATCCTTTTCTTTCATGGACTTTCTCAATAAAACTACGGTAGTCGTGAATCACGCCATCAGTAGCGGGATATTGGAGTAATGCCCCAAAAATTGGCTTTTCAAATTCAAAGAAGCGATGATCTCCTACAATAACTTCAATATCTAGAGGATTTGCTCTTGTTCTAATGACTTCAATGGTTTGAGGATGACAGTGACTAGAGACAAAAAAAGCATTGGCTTCTTTATTCTTACATGCACCGTAACTCAGACTCATGGCTTCGGCTGCGGCGGTTCCTTCATCAAGTAAGGATGCGTTAGCAATTTCAAGTCCCGTGAGTTCTACTATCATGGTTTGGAAGTTAAGCAAGGCTTCGAGTCTTCCTTGGGCTATTTCGGCTTGATAGGGGGTATAAGCGGTGTACCAACCTGGATTTTCTAATATATTCCGTTGAATAACAGGAGGGGTAATACAGTCATAGTAGCCCATCCCAATATAGGAGCGATAAATCTTATTTTTAGAAGCAATTGACTTTAATTGGGCTAATGCACCGTATTCGCTTTGAGGTTCGGGCAATTTTAGCGGTTGACTCAAGCGTATACTTTGGGGGACAGTAGCATCAATGAGTTGATCTAGGGTAGAAAAGCCTAATACCTTGAGCATTTGCTCTATCTCTTCGTTATTAGGTCCAATGTGTCGGTTAACAAAGGAATCTCTAGGCGCAAGGATGTTTTCAATATTTTCTGAGGGGTTACTAGCGGTTAATTGAAGGTTTGTTGTAATATCGAGGTTAGGCATATTCGGTTAAATAAGGGTTTGCTATATAGACGGCTTTAAAGGTTCATTGTAATCTGTCTTTACAAAGGTTTGCAAGGTATAAACGTTGATATTAAGAGAAATATTTTTGAATATCAAATTAATATTTGACTAGCAAATTTTAACTTTTTATGATTCATAAAGCTTATAAATATATACTAAGTTTCTTCTTGTTCAAGAATTGTATAAATTTCATCTAAGAGTTTACCTATTGTACAATTTTGAACCTAATTCAAGATCTAATACTTCACTGACGATATCTCGAATTTGTAAAAATATTTCCAATGCACTTTCTTCTTTACCAAACTCTTTTAATTGTCTTTTAACTTCAGTGACATAAGCTACCTCAGCTAATCTTTTAGCTTCTTGTTCTTCTTGCTTTATTTTAGCTTCTATATCTTGTTTTATTCTTTCTTGTTTAGCTAATCTTCTAGCTTTTTCAGAATTTTTATAAGCAATATGTTGTTTTAAAGGTTCAATTCGACTATTAATAATGTCACGAATTAGAGAAAAATCAACTTGATGTCCACTTTGTCTATAAACATAAGTAGCTATATTCCAAACAAGTTCATCACATTGAGAGACAAGTTTATTTAACCCTTCTTCTGTATGAGATACATTTTTATCTAAGTATGATAGGATCGCTTTCTTCAAGATATTTGATGTCTATAAAATTTATTATTTATTATTGGAAACTCTCCAACAATGGACTCCTTTAATATTCCCTAATTTAGCGATAAATTGATCATTCATTATTCATTATTAAGTTATTTTGAAGTTTCTAGTTGGGAAACAACATCCCATCATCAGGATCAGGATTTTTAGGATGATAGGATTATCAGGATGGGGTGACTCGATGGTTCCGAATATTGTATATTTAGAGAAGTATCTCAAGATATCTTTTATGAAGGAATTCATGTAGGAAAAAGAAGAGCAGATTTTGTGGTAGAAGATAAAGTAATTGTAGAATTAAAAGCTGTCATAACTTTAGAAAATGCCCATTTAGCCCAAGCTAAAAATTATGTTGTTGCTTATGATTTTCCCATTGGATTATTAATTAACTTTGGTTCTCCTAGTTTATAATACAAAAAAATATTTAACCGTAAATATCCTAATGCTAATTAATCAAAGGCAGCCTCGATATACTCAATCAAAGTAAATTGATAGCCTTGCCATTGTATCGGTTGCCCAAGAGTTATCGCAGTTTCAATTTTTGTCCTCTTTATTTCCTGAGATTTTTGATAATGAACCAACACCACATCAAAACGACAGGGAACCTCAGCTAAATGGGGATAGTCAGCCAAAAAATAAGCTGCCGCTTGACTTAATTTAACCTGTTTTTGGGGTGTAACCGCTAAAATACCATCATCATCCCAATTACCACTACTACGGGTTTTCACTTCCACAAAACTAATAAAATTCTCTTTCTTTGGCTTGGCAATTAAATCAATTTCTCCCCAACGACATCGCCACCGTTGCTGTAAAATTATCCAACCTCGGGTGGTTAACCACTGGGCGACAAACTGTTCTCCGAGTTGACCAATTGAAGTCATAAAATAATAGTAAGGTGGAATATTACAAGGCAATCTGTAAAAATGTTACCGAAAATTATGGGGACTATGAGTGTGATTTATTCTAAGTATCGAAGATTATTATCCGTATTCACTTTGTTGTTAACTTTTATTGTGACGCTTTGCTGGGTTACTCCTAATTTCCCAGCTTTGGCGGTAGATTATAATCGAGGGAATTTAGTTGAAAAGGACTTTTCTGGTCAAGATTTACGGGATGCCCTCTTTGATCATGCTAATTTACGCGGGAGTAATTTTAGTAACGCCAATTTACAAGGTGTGCGATTTTTTTCGGCGAATTTAGACTCAGCGAATTTTGAAGGGGCGGATCTCCGATATGCGGATTTAGAGGTAGCCCGCTTAACCCATGCTAATTTTACCAATGCTTTGTTAGAAGGCGCATTTGCCACCAATACTTTGTTTAATGGGGCGATTATTGATGGGGCAGATTTTACCGATGTTTTATTAAGTCCTAAGACGGAAAAAGAATTGTGTGCGATCGCTACAGGAACTAACCCTATCACCGGGCGAAAGACAAAAGATACTTTATACTGTCCCTAGATTAACCCGAATCCTTGTTTAAACCCTGAAAAATCCCCAGACACGATCAAGGTGACTGAGGATTTTTACCCTTAAATAGGGAATAATTAATCAAGAAAGCCCATTAACATAGCAGGATCATCAATTTCGTTAGAAGCGACAGGACGATTTCCCATCACTGCATAGGTTTCACTTACTTGTAAATGACTGGCCATAATAGGGCGTTGACCAGAAATAGTCAAAGTTCCTGTAACATCCATACCACTAGCTACCACGGGGCGGTTACCTCCTACCGCACCGTAAGTGGCCACAACGTTCAAGTGACTCGCTTCAATAGGACGATTTCCAGGAAGGTGGCCTTCTTCTACAATCAATTGTAAGCCGTGAGAACCGCGAATAGTCTTTTCCTTAACTGATAAGGCACTGGTGGATTGCTCTTGTTGAGCTTTTTGGTTCCTAGTGGTGGTTTTGGTTGCTGTCGCCGCTTTTGCTGGCTCTTTGGTTTGGGTTCCGTTAGTTTCTACTTTTTCGGTAGCCATACTTTTAATCTCCTTAGTTTTAGTGCCACAAAGTGGGTAATTGAGAATTTAAGTCAGAGAAATTCTACTTTAATTTTCTTTTAAGAATCGCCTCTATTATCGCATCTATTATATTAGGGTATAGCTCCCCCCCTCAAATTGTTATAAGAGTCTGTAATAGTGTTTATATTCTATAATATCGTTCCCTTGCAATATGAATGTTAGTCCTTTCCGTCTCAACGCCCCTTTTGAACCTAAAGGAGATCAACCCCAGGCGATCGCCCAATTAGTCACTTCAGTACAAAATCAAAACCGCTTTCAAACCTTATTGGGAGCCACAGGAACAGGAAAAACCTTTTCAATTGCTGCGGTCATTGAACAGATTGGTAAACCAACTCTGGTCTTAGCCCATAATAAAACATTGGCGGCTCAATTGTGCAATGAATTACGGCAATTTTTCCCTGAGAATGCCGTGGAATATTTCATTAGTTATTACGATTACTATCAACCAGAGGCCTATATTCCCGTCAGTGATACTTATATTGAAAAAAGTTCTTCTATTAATGATGAAATTGATATGTTGCGTCACTCAGCGACCCGTTCTTTATTTGAGCGGAAAGATGTGATTGTGGTAGCTTCTATTAGTTGTATTTATGGCTTAGGAATGCCTTCAGAATATCTCAAAGCATCGGTTCCTTTAGAGGTAGGAAAGGAAGTTGATCAACGTCAATTATTAAGGGATTTAGTAGTCATACAATATTCTCGTAATGATCTCGATTTACAACGGGGAAGGTTTCGGGTTAAAGGAGATGTTTTAGAAATTGTTCCAGCTTATGAAGATCGGGTAATTCGGGTTGAATTTTTTGGGGATGAAATTGAGGCGATTCGCTATCTTGATCCGGTCACAGGAGACATTCTACAAAGTTTGAAAAATATTAATATTTATCCCGCCCGTCACTTCGTTACTCCTGATGAACAAATTGAATCTGCTTGTCAACAAATAAAAGCAGAATTAGAACAACGGGTTGAAGCATTAGAAAAGTCTGGAAAGTTACTAGAAGCGCAACGTATTAGTCAACGAACTCGCTATGATTTAGATTTATTACAAGAGGTAGGATATTGTAATGGAGTTGAAAACTATTCCCGTTATTTAGCCGGAAGAAATGCGGGAGAACCCCCTGAATGTTTAATTGATTATTTTCCGAAAGATTGGCTGTTAGTAGTCGATGAATCTCATGTTACAGTCCCTCAACTGCGGGGAATGTATAACGGCGATCGTTCTCGTAAACAAGTGTTAATTGAGCATGGTTTTCGTCTTCCAAGTGCGGCGGATAATCGACCTTTAAAATCAGAAGAATTTTGGGCTAAAGTGAATCAATGTATTTTTGTTTCAGCAACCCCTGGAGATTGGGAAATTGAGCAATCAGAAGATAGAATCGCTGAGCAAATTATTCGACCAACGGGAGTATTAGATCCTGAAATTTTTGTGCGTCCAACCGAAGGACAAGTTGATGATTTATTAGGGGAAATAAAAGACCGTGTTAACCGGAAAGAAAGAGTATTGATAACTACTTTAACTAAACGGATGGCTGAGGATTTAACTGACTATTTTAAAGACCGAGGAATTTTAGTCCAATACCTTCATTCAGAAATCAAGTCTATTGAACGAATTGAAATCTTACAAGCCCTAAGAAAAGGAGAGTTTGATGTTTTAATTGGGGTGAATTTATTACGGGAAGGATTGGATTTACCAGAGGTCTCTTTAGTGGCTATTTTAGATGCAGATAAGGAAGGATTTTTACGGGCTGAACGGTCTTTAATTCAAACCATTGGGCGGGCGGCACGTCATATTAATGGTCAGGCTATTTTGTATGCTGATAATTTGACTAAAAGTATGATAAAAGCCATAGAAAAAACTGAAAGACGGCGAGGGATTCAGATGGCTTATAACAAAATTAATGGCATTACTCCTCAACCTATTGCTAAAAGAGATAGTAACGCAATTTTATCATTTCTAGATATTTCTCGGCGTTTAAACGCTCAACAAATCGAAGAAGTTTATCAACAATCTGATGAATTACCTTTGGAAAAAGTACCAGAATTAATTCAACAATTAGAAATGCAAATGAAAGAAGCTGCGAAACAATTAGAATTTGAAGAAGCCGCTAAATATCGAGATCGCATTAAACATTTACGAGATAAATTATTAGGTCACTAGAATATTTAGATTCACTTTTTTTGTTGATCAAAAATTTTTTAAAGGCGACATCTATGTGAGGAACTATTTTCTGAATTCTGCTGACGTTGAGCCATAATTGTTTCTAAATTAGGTCGTCCTGTAAGAGGAAGGCGTAACTTAGCCCAAATACGGTATAACCAAGTGGCGATCGCTCCCAAAATGGGTAATTTAGTCAAAGCGTAAACCCATCCCATTCCTAAGATTTCATACACTCGACGAAATACTTCTAGATCCTTCACAAGGGTCCCATCAGCTAAAATACCGTGTATGCGTCCCATAGCAGTCTCATAGTCAATTCCAGCGTTATCGGCTGGAGAATAATTTTCATCAGCAATATCCACAAAGGATACCAGACCTCTTCCTCCATCGCGCTTTTGAAGAAAGCGAACTTCTCTCATACATAAAGGACACTCACCGTCATAGAGAAGCTTAATTTTCCAAGATACTTGAGAAGATGCTGAATAATCGGTAGTTTTGGAGCTAAAAACAGGCATTGATCATAAAACTGTAAATTTATTTAAAACCTTAAAAGCTGGTGACAGGCTTTGGACTTTAAGCCTAACATAATCCGACTCATATGGTTAAACTACACCAAAGCTATGGGGGTTAGCTGATCAACAACTGAAATACTAGGAACGTCATCCATGATTTTTTCCATCGGGATGCTTGGTGTTCGTTTCCTGTTAACTCCTCCCCACAAAAGACTATAAGGAACTGTCTAAATAGCCCTTAGTATAAGATTAATCTTTTACTAAACTAAATCCATAATTTTCAAAGGTTTCTTTAGCTTCATCACTAAACAGAAATTCGGTAAACTGTTTTGCTTTTTCAGGATGTTTACTACTTTTAATCACAGAAACAGGATAAATAATCGGAGAATGAGAATTTTCAGGGGCAGTAGCTACAACTTTAACTTTATCAGAAACTTTAGCATCAGTTCCGTAAACTAAACCCGCATCAGCATTGCCCGTTTCCACGTAGAATAAAACCTGACGAACATTTTTGCCAAAAACTAATTTAGAATTAACTTTATCGTACACTTTTAAAGAAGTTAAAACTTCCTTTCCATACTGTCCAGCAGGAACACTTGCAGGATCACCCAACGCAACTTTTTTAAATTCAGCATTATTTAAACTATCAAAAGTTGCAGTGATTTCAGCATCTTTAGGAACCACTAAAACAACTTGGTTTTTTAGTAAATCTTGACGGGTTTCTGTTAATAAAAGATCTTTTTGTTGTAGGGCATTCATTTGTTTAGGAGCCGCAGATAGAAAAACGTCGGCCGGCGCCCCCTGTTCAATTTGTTGCTGTAAAGAACCAGAAGACCCAAAATTATAGTCAATACTAATATTAGGTTTTTGTTCTTTGTAAAGGGATTTTATGTCTTTCATTGCATCTTGTACACTTGATGCCACTGAAACCGTTAAGGTTATCTGTTGCTCATCTTGACGGGCTGAATTAGAACCTGTACAGGCTGTTAGAAAAGCGGTCAATAAACTTAAGGCTATAAATTGTCTTCTTTGTATTTTATTCATGCATTTATAGGTTATGACACTCCACAACAAAATTCATTTTACATTAATTTTTAACTAGCCAAAGGTACTAAGGTGTTAAACCTGTTCCCTTTTTCAACTTAAAAATTTTCAAGCATTATTATCGTTGATTAGTCAACTGCAAACATAACATTAGTCGCTTTAATCACTGCATAAGCTTCTTTTCCTGAAGCCAACCCTAATTTTTCAGCAGATTCTTTAGTGATAGAACCACTAACCTCTATTCCAGGAGCAACTTCTATAGATAAAATCATAATCTTTTATTCGAGAAAAATTACCCTACATTAAGATTATCTTTAGGGTTTTGGCTTGATCATCTTCAATGTTTTGAAACGATGACAAAGTTTTCTATATTTCAATGATTAATTAAATTAATGAAAGTTAAAAGGTAACAGATAGTTACAAAAAGAAAAAAAATTAAAATGAAGGGTCAACAATTAAAAGAAAATGAATTTTGTCAAAGGAACAACAAAATAGACTTTATGATGAAAACTGCCCAGAAAAAGAAAATAAAGTTTTGATACCGAATTAGGGGAGAGAATTTGTTAGTTCTCAACACTATTGTATGTAGTTTCTCAAAAAAATCCAGATTGCTAGAGAGGCAACAGGAAGAGGAATAACCTAGATCTGCGATCGCCAACTACAACTAAGCAGAGGCAAAAGTCCTCAAAGGCGAAGAAGAGTTTAAGGTTTGCCCTTAACCAACAGATAACCCGCAAAATACTAGCAACGCTATTTTTAACCCATAACACATAGAAGGAAGGTTAAGCATGATCAAAATTGCTGTTCCGAAGGAAAGTGAACTAGGAGAATTGAGAGTAGCCCTAGTTCCCGATACCGTGGCCCGCTTTATCAAGTTAGGGTTTGAGGTATTGGTTCAGTCAGGAGCAGGACTCGGAGCCCATTTCACTGATTCTGACTACGCAGCAGCCGGAGCGCAGATCATTAGTTCTCCAGAACAATTGTGGGGAGAAGCCGATATCCTCCTCAAAGTTGCTCCTCCAGGGGAACAGCATGGAAAAATGGAAATGGACTGGCTCAAATCAGGAGCGACAGTGATCAGTTTTCTTGATCCTCTCGGCAACCCTGAAAAAATCCAAGAATTGGCGCAGCGTCGAATCACAGCCTTTAGTATGGAGTTGATCCCCCGCACCAGTCGCGCTCAAAGTATGGATGCTCTTTCCTCTCAAGCCAATATTGCCGGTTATAAATCTGCGCTAATTGCTGCGGCATCTCTCCCCCGACTCTTTCCCATGATGACAACAGCAGCTGGAACCATTCCCCCCGCCAAAGTGTTAGTCATTGGAGCCGGAGTTGCTGGGTTACAAGCGATCGCCACTGCGCGTCGTTTAGGGGCTGTGGTAGAAGCATTTGATATTCGTCCCACCGTCAAAGAAGAAGTACAAAGTGTCGGGGCTAAATTCGTCGAAATTCCCATCCAGGAAGACGCAACTACAGCTGGTGGCTATGCCAAAGAAGTCACCCAAAATACCCAAGAACTGATCCGTCAGGTATTAACCGAACACGTTAAAAAGTCTGATGTCGTGATCACCACTGCCCAAGTTCAAGGACGACGCGCTCCCGTTATCGTTACCGAAGAAATGGTCGCAGAAATGAAAATCGGTTCTGTGATCGTCGATATTGCGGCTGATCGCGGCGGTAACTGTGCTTGTACTGAACCTGGCAAAGATGTCTGTTACAACGGCGTTCACGTGATTGGTCCGTTGAACTTACCTTCTAGTCTTCCGGTTGATGCCAGCCAAGTTTATGCCAAGAACCTCCTAACCTTGGTCAAATACTTGGTTAAAGACGGAGAAATGCAGCTTAATTTCGAGGATGACATCATCGATGGAGCGTGTGTCACTCACGAAGGACAACTGCGTCATCCCAAGGTAAAAGAAGCCCTATCCCGTTTGGTGAAAGCGTAAAGCCATCATCAAAGAATGTAGGCGTGAAAAGCCTTTCCCCCTATATCGAGATCTGCTTGTAATCCTAAACTTAGGAGTGAAATTATTGATGACAACTGGACTGTTAATTGGTTTAGTGGTATTCGTTCTAGCCTCATTTGTAGGGTTTGAGGTAATTAATAAAGTTCCCCCTACGCTTCACACACCCCTGATGTCGGGAGCAAATGCCATTTCTGGTATTGCCGTTGTTGGGGCGTTATTAATTGCTGGCCCGAAAGAGTGGAATCTTACCGTCATTTTAGGCTTAATTGCTGTTGTTCTAGCCACCATCAACGTTGTGGGCGGCTTCTTAGTGACTGACCGTATGTTGCAGATGTTTAAGAAGAAGGGAGCATAGATAACCATGAACGATACCTTATGTAACGATATTCTGTCAGGATTGACCACTGGCATTGAATTAACCTATTTAACCGCCGCCGCCCTCTTTATTGTGGGGTTAAAGCAACTTGGTTCCCCTGCAACTGCCCGTCGGGGTAATATTATTGCCTCAGTCGGGATGCTCCTAGCGATTGTAGCCACCCTCATTAATCAGTCGGTGGTTAACTATGAAATGATTTTAGTCGGCATTGTTATTGGCTCCCTCATTGGAAGCATTACCGCCCAAAAAGTTGCTATGACAGCCATGCCCCAAATGGTAGGTATTTTCAACGGATTAGGGGGTGCAGCCAGTGCCTTAGTTGCCGTTGGAGAATTTTGGCGGTTATTAGAAGCAGGGGAAAAAATTCCCTTTGATGCTACCTTAGTCGCTATTTTAGGAGTGTTCATTGGCGGTATTACCCTGACCGGAAGTTTACTGGCCTTTGGAAAATTACAAGGGTTAGTCAGTGGTTCTCCTGTTACCTTTCCCTTACAACAGCCGTTCAATATTCTGCTGTTCCTCAGCTTTATTGTCGGTAGTGTTTACCTCTTTATCGATCCCACCAACACCGCTATTTTCTTGGCATTAGTGGCTGTTTCCCTCGTCTTTGGGGTTCTCTTTGTCCTCCCCATCGGCGGTGGCGATATGCCTGTTGTTATCTCCCTCTTAAACTCCTTCTCTGGATTAGCGGCTAGTGCTGCTGGATTTATCCTAATGAACAATATGCTCATCGTTGCTGGGGCATTAGTGGGAGCATCAGGGATTATATTAACGGAAATCATGTGTAAAGCCATGAACCGCTCTCTCTTAAGCGTTCTCTTTGGGGCATTTGGTGGAGCAAGCACCGCTACGGGTGGAGGTTCTGGAGAGGCTACTGATAAGACGGTTCACTCGATTGATCCTGAAGAAGGGGCAATGATGTTAGGGTACGCTCGTTCTGTGGTCATTGTTCCTGGTTATGGAATGGCAGTGGCGCAAGCACAACATACGGTTCGAGAATTGGCAAATCAACTCGAAAAAATGGGTGTAGAAGTTAAATACGCTATTCACCCTGTTGCGGGTAGAATGCCAGGTCACATGAATGTCTTGTTAGCCGAAGCCAATGTTCCCTACAATCAACTTCATGACATGGAAGACATTAACCCTGAATTTGACACCACTGATGTCGCTTTAGTGATTGGTGCTAATGATGTGGTTAACCCTGCGGCCAGAAGTGATCAAGGAAGTCCTATTTTTGGAATGCCTATCCTAGAAGTAGATAAAGCCCATCACACCATCGTCATTAAGCGAGGTCTTAGCACTGGATTTGCTGGGGTAGATAATCAACTATTCTACGACGACAAAACCATGATGCTCTTTGGTAGCGCACAAGATATGGTATCTCAGCTAGTGGCTGAAGTTAAGCAACTCTAAACCGTTTTTAGTGATTCAGTGAGCAGTTATCCCTTTTTGATGTTGGGACTGTTCACTGATTTACAGAAAAAAAGAACAAAAAATAAGTTTATATATCTTTCCCAACTCTATCATTAATCTTTGGTCATAACATTTTTCCACTCGCCCTACACCCTACACCCCGTCTATACTTTAACCCCCAAGCTCACCCCCTAATCCCTAACTCCTAACTCTTCTAACATGGCAAATCTCAATCCTAATTCCAGTTATAGCCTTTCTTTAACCATTGAACTCCCCAACATTTCAGGAACTCTCGCTAATGTTACCCAGGCGATCGCCGGAGCAGGAGGAAGTTTTGGGCAAATTTCTTTGATTGAACATACCCGCGAAATCACCCAGAGAGAAATTACGGTAGATGCGTCGAGTGAAGAACACGCCGAGAAAATTGTGGCGGCGGTTCGGGAAATTCCCAACGTTAAGATCCTCAAAGTCTCTGATCGCACCTTTGATCTCCACCGCAAAGGAAAAATTACCGTTACCAGTCGTATTCCCCTCAAATCTCAAGCTGAGTTGGCCATGGCTTATACGCCAGGAGTTGGACGTATCTGTCAAGCCATTGCTCGCGATCGCTCTCAAGTGTTTAATCTAACTATCAAACACAATACCGTGGCCGTCGTCACCGATGGGAGTGCTGTCCTAGGGTTAGGAAATTTAGGTCCAGAAGCTGCTCTCCCTGTGATGGAAGGGAAAGCCATGTTATTTAAAGAATTTGCCGATATTGATGCTTTCCCTATTTGTTTAGCCACTCAGGATACCGAAGAAATAATTGAAACTGTTAAACGGATTGCTCCGGTGTTTGGGGGCGTTAACTTAGAAGATATTGCTGCCCCTCGCTGCTTTGAAATTGAACAGCGACTCCGACAAGAATTAGACATCCCAGTCTTTCACGATGATCAACACGGAACCGCGATCGTCAGTCTAGCGGCTTTAATTAATGCCCTGAAACTCGTCCAGAAGTCCCTAGAAACGGTGCGAATTGTGATTAATGGGGCGGGGGCTGCCGGGATAGCGATCGCCGCTTTATTACGCAGTGCTGGAGCTACGACCATTTGGTTATGTGATTCTAAAGGACTGGTTTCCCATTCCCGCACCGATTTAAACCCTCAAAAACAGGAATTTGCGGTTAATGCCAGTGGCTCTTTAGTCGATGCCATGCAAGGGGCTGATGTATTCTTGGGAGTAAGTGCGCCAGGGGTGGTGACACCAGAAATGGTCAAATCAATGGCTAGTGATCCTATTGTGTTTGCCATGGCGAACCCCATCCCAGAAATTCAACCCGAACTGGTTAAGGATGATGTGGCAGTGATGGCTACCGGACGGAGTGATTATCCCAATCAAATTAACAATGTGTTAGCCTTTCCTGGCATCTTTCGGGGAGCTTTAGATTGTCACGCCAAAACCATTACCGAACATATGTATTTAGAAGCAGCACGGGCGATCGCCTCTTTGGTCAATACTAGCCAGCTTAATCGTGAACATATTATCCCCTCAGTGTTTGATGAAAGAGTTTCTCAAGCGGTTGCGGGGGCGGTTCGTCATGCAGCCCGTCAAGATGGGGTTGCTGTTGAGTAATCATCTAAAATATAGGGGATAATGAAATATTTTATTCCCCTATTGCTATGATAGTTTTTCCGACTTTTAGTTCTTATAGTTATCAAGTTACTGAACAGCTAAATCAGAACTTTGAAGGATAATAGAATGAAGTAAAAAAAATATATGGTTTCATGTCAGACCAATTGGCATTATAATTACATCCAAACCAACGGTCTCCAACTCCATTATGTTGCTCAAGGAGAAGGGCATTTGATGTTAATGTTACACGGATTTCCTGAATTTTGGTATTCCTGGCGGCATCAAATAACAGCATTCTCGAAACATTATCGAGTAGTTGCTCCTGACTTAAGAGGGTACAACAATAGTGACAAACCTCAAGGAATCAAGTCTTATTCAATTACCGAATTAATCCAAGATATAAGAGGGATAATTACGGGTTTAGGTTATGAAAAATGTATCCTAGTGGGGCATGATTGGGGAGGCGCACTCGCTTGGCATTTTGCTCATAAATATCCCGAAATGCTTGATAAATTAATTGTACTGAATATTCCTCATCCTGCTAAATTTGTTCAAGGATTATTCACCCCCCAACAGTTGATGAAAAGTTGGTATATTTTCTTTTTTCAACTCCCTTATTTACCAGAGTTATTGTTTCAGCGCAATGATTATCAAGCGATCGCGTCAGCATTTACCAAGATGGCAATTGATAAATCTGCATTCTCTACCACAGACATACAAGCGTATAAAGAAGCGGCTGCGAAACCAGGTGCGCTTACTGCTGCCATCAATTACTATCGGAGTGTCTTTAGACAACTGTTGAACCAACAAACATCTTGGAAAAAATTAGACGTTCCCACCTTAATGATTTGGGGAGAAAATGACACCGCTTTAGGAAAAGAACTTACTTACGGCACCGAGGACTATGTTACAAACTTAACCATTAAATATATCCCTAATTGTAGCCATTGGGTACAACAAGAACAACCTCAATTAGTTAACCAATACATAGCTAATTTTTTAGATGTGTTATATTCTCCTCTTTATATCCTCTAAGAGACTGTTTATAAATAAAACCTTAAAACCGTAGGGTGGGCAAATACGATATTTATCTTGAGTAAACATATATCGCTTAACGCTTGCCTACCCTACAAAATGATAAAACTTCTGACTTCATTTAAGGGAGTAAATCCTCAAGAGGATAGGGACATTTTTCAGGTAAATTAATACCGTATTCTAGGGCAACTAAACTAACAGCATCTTGATAGATTTCTTCTAAGTCTTTTTCAAGCTTAGGCTTCATACTGGGTGAAATCTTGCGTTTTATCCCGATCTTAAAAGCTTTTATCTCAACTTGCCATTTTTTATAACACTCCTCTAAAGGGGTATAGTCGATCTTGAGACGATGCTCGATCTGTCTCATGAGAAGACTCGACACAGCACTATAGTCACTACGTCCCAAGGATTCAATCTCATCAATGATGTTTTCCCAGTCTAATTTCTCTAAATTTCGCTCTCTCAAAGCTTGAGCTTGATCTATAGTCCATTGATAGTAATCTTTTTCATAATTATCTGTTTTTACCCCTTGGCTCATCGTGCTATTCTCCCATTAGCTAAGTTCTATTTTAGTAAAGCTTTTGTTGCAAAAATTGAGCAAGTCGTAAAATCGAAGACTCTTGGTAAGGTGCAGCGATGAGTTGAACTCCCAAAGGTAACTGATGAGTCTGTAAAATCGGAAATGATACTACCGGTAATCCAATAAAAGATAAGGGTTGAGTAAATCGCCCTAAATTGGGACGAATTAGGATTTCTTCCCCCTCAATAATCATAGTTTCTTGTCCTAATGGTGGGGCAACACAAGGAGTTGTAGGCGCAATAATGACATCAACCTCTTTAAACAATGTCCGTACTTGATCGCGATACCAGCGACGAAAACGTTGTGCTTGAACATACCAAGAAGCCGGAATTAACGCCCCTGCTAGAAAGCGATCGCGGGTAGCTGGATCAAACTCTTGAGGACGCGATCGCAATTTATCCAAATGTAAGTTAGAGCCTTCCGAAGCAGTAATAACATAAGCGGCTGCTCTAGCTCGTTCAGCTTCAGAAAATGTAACCGTTTTTTTTGTCCCTAAAATATTAGCAATTTCTTCAACAACGTCCAAGGCTTCTGGTTCAGCCCCTTGCTGAAAATAGCCCCCTGCCATAGCAATTCTTAAGTCATCAATTCCCGTTTCTAATATTTCCTGACACAACTCTGGGGCAAGATCAGTACAGACTGGATCTCTCTCATCTTTCCCTTGTAAACTATCAAATACAACAGTAATATCTCGAACAGAATTGGCAAAAACTCCAATATGATCTAAGCTACTCGAAAATAATACTGTCCCTGCTCGTGATAATCTTCCATAAGTTGGTTTTAAACCAAAAACTCCACACAAAGCAGCAGGAACCCTAATTGATCCATTAGTATCTGAGCCTAAAGTAATAGGAACTAATTTTGCGGCAACGGATGCTGCTGATCCTCCTGAAGATCCCCCCGCAATACGGGTTAAATCATGGGGGTTAGGGGTAGCTCCATAATGACTATTCTCTGTTACAAAACCATAGGCATATTCATCCATATTCAACGCCCCAATTAAAATTGCTCCTGCTTTTCTTAAGTTAGTAATAGCCGTTGCGTCTTGGGTTGCTGGTGGATTTTCTGCATTGATCTTTGAGCCAGCCAAGGTAGTAACCCCAGCAATGTCAAATAAGTTTTTAACCGCAAAAGGAACTCCCGCTAAAACTCCTGGATTCTGTCCTTGAGCAATTTGCTCATCAATTTCTTTCGCTTGCGATAAAGATTGGTCGGTTAGAATCGTCGTAAAACAATTTAACGTCGGGTTTTGTTGTTCAATATTTGTTAAGAATTGGGTGATGGTTTCCGTAGCAGTTATTTCACCAGATTTAATGGCATTAGCTAGAGAAATAGCATCATAATCAAAAATATTCATGGTTTAAAAATCGGGGCAGCTTCAATGGTTTCTGGTAATTCTAATTCTGTTACTAACTCAGCAATTTCCCTAATTCTACTTAAATTATCGACTACCCCAGGTAAATAGTCTGGGCTGATGGGTAAATTGATTAGTGTTGCCGTTTGTTTGACATATTGCTCCATATCAATCAATGAATCTTTCATCATTAGTCGGGACAATTAAAGTTAACCGTTATTATGATGTTACACCGAATTAAAAATCCTTAGAATCTTGACATGATGATAGAGAGTGGACAAAAAACAATATTACGTCAACAATATTCAATGAACGATTAATCACTCGATAATGATATGGATGATATTCCAGAGGCTTTAAGAGAAACTTCTACCAGCCAAACTAAGTTACAGTCAACACCAGGATTGTTGATGGGAGGTATCCTCGGTATAGGGATGATCTTAATGTTAGGGGGAGCTTTCTTAATGCGTCCAGTGTCTTCCCCATCAAAGACATCCTCCTCTTCAGTAACTTCTGTTAAACCCTCTCCTACCCCAACACCGATTCCAGTTTCTAGTCCTACCCCTGAGCCGATAGAAAATCTTCTGGGACATTTAGAATATAAACAAGCCCCTGTATCGGAATTAAAAGCGATTACCTCTGATGGACGCATAAAACTACGCCATAATGCGGCTGATCAATTTATAGAAATGCAAAGGGCTGCTCGATCTCAGGGAATTATTTTAACTCCTATTTCGGGTTTTCGTACTGTTTCTGAACAAAATTACTTATTTTTTGAAATTCAACGACAAAGAAATCAAAATCCTAGTCAACGTGCCGAAGTGAGTGCGCCACCTAATTATAGTGAACACCATACGGGATATGCAATTGATATTGGGGATGGTAAAGCCCCGGCTACTAATCTTAGTCCTAATTTCGAGAAAACAGCCGCTTTTAACTGGCTCAAAAATAATGCTGCTAAGTACAGTTTTGAGTTATCCTTTCCGCCTGATAATCCCCAAGGGATTAGTTATGAACCCTGGCACTGGCGATATGTAGGAGATCAAGAGAGTTTAGAAACATTTTACAAAGCTAAAAATTTACCTAAATCCCTCGAAAATTAATCTAAAAATAACTATGGCTAACGCTAATTTTTCAAATCAAGAGACAGCTTTTTCTCAACAAGAATGGTGGGTAGAACGTTGGTTACAACTACTAGATTCCTATCGATTTAAAAAACGCTTAGAACGAGCGAGAATCTATGCAAGAGAGGGAAATATTTTGAGTATTGAGTTTAAAGATGCTCAGGTATTAGCCAAAGTTCAAGGTAGCGAAGCGGAACCTTATCAAGTTTCTCTTTCTTTAGTCCCTTTTACTGATGAAGATTGGGACTATATAATTGAAACTTTATCCCAAAAAGCAATTTTTTCAGCCCAATTATTAGCAGGAGAAATGCCAGAAAATATAGAGGAAGTTTTTATTAAGAATGGACTTAGTGTATTTCCTTTCACCTTATCAGATATTAAAGCCCGTTGTAGTTGTCCAGATAAAGCTAATCCCTGTAAACATATTGGTGCAGTTTATTATCAATTAGCTGATCGTTTTAGTGAAGATCCCTTTATTATTTTTCAATTAAGAGGACGGGATAAGGATCAAATTATAGAAGCTTTACGTCAATTGCGTCTTCAGAAACTTAATGAAGAAAAGGGAAATGAACTAACAGAAAATAAAGAGTTGATAGAAAAAAAAGATAATTTAAGTAATCAGAAAACTCAAGAATCAGGACGATTCAATCTCTCTGAATTTTGGCAGTATAATGAACCTTTAGATTCTTCTTTGATTGTTATTGTTCCGCCATCAGATAGTAATACTGTCTTAGATATTTTAGGAAGAATTCCTTTATCTTATGAAGAAGCACAAGTTACCCAACAATACTTACAACAAGTTTATCGGAATGTTAGCCAACAAGCAGTAATAAAAGCTTTAAATAGAGACAATTAGGGACTATAAAAGAAAGAGAGTGGGAAAAGAATTTATTGATATAAGGAGCGCAAAAAAGATTAATTTAAAATGATTTGGAAAAGATCAAAAACAAGATAATTATCAGGTTGTTTAGACCGATTTAGAATCTTGTAGCTCATATTCATTAGGAGAATTGTTAAGGTTAGCTGAAGCTGACTTAAGAACTTTCCACAACCCGGTTTGAGGATCACGATAGGTGATAAAAGGATTAGGCTGTAGATTGGCATGAGATACTTTAGCCATAAAAATAGTTATAGTTAGTCTATTAATAATAATCATAGCCTAAGTAAAAATGATGAGTGTGATTAAAATATGGCTTCTACTATGATCTTCATCACAAAGTTAGATTGATAGATTTACTGAATTAATAGATAAGTGAGAAAGTCCATGAATGAACAATAATACCGAACCTCTTCTTGATTAACTGTTGTCTGAACCCTCCAACCCGTAACCTTGTGGGGCGATCGCCATAACCCCAAATGTTCGACGGCAGGATCAGCATAAAAGCTTTCGTTCCCTTTTCCTAAAAACCCTGAACTCCAATGGGTAAACTGATCATGACTCACTCGATGAATGGGGAAATCTCCTCCTAAAAGCACTCCCCAACCATCACAAGCGATCAATCTTTTAACCTTTCCTCCTCCTAACTGCCATCCCCAAGCTGCCCCGATCGCCCCCACAACCCCGGCACTAAAACTAATAATAATCAACTCAGATGAAAAATCATGCTGATACTGTTGTTGCAAAAACTGCAAAATATGAAACCCAGAATAAGCTGGATATTGTTCCGTCGGAAATACTAATAAATGGCTCAAATCAAGGGGTTGTTTGATGAATTCATCGAGAAAACTATCTGTTAATTGTGTATCATGTATCCCTGGACAAATAAGATAAACGGGCATTGATTTATTTTTACCTCTAAACTATCTTTTGGGGGAAGGTTATTGTATTCTAGAGCAAAGACAACCAGATAAAAACCATAAACCAGGTTAGTTTAAATGTCTCCTAGCATGAAAATTGCTTATTTAGTCAATCAATATCCCACTGTTAGCCATAGTTTTATTCGGCGAGAAATTCTAGCCCTTGAAGCTCTGGGAATTCCCATTACTCGGTTTTCTTTACAGTCTTGTGTTGGTAAGGTTGTTGATGAATTAGATCAACAAGAATTAGAAAAAACAGAGGTTATTTTAAACGTTGGCGTTATCGGATTGCTGAGTAGCTTTATTAAAGTTGCTTTAACTCGACCCAAACGCTGGTTAACTGCCTTAAAACTAACCTTTAAAATGGGTTGGAATTCAGATCGAGGAATCTTGCGAAATTTAGCTTATCTTGCTGAAGCCTGTGTTTTAATAGACAAGTTTTCTAACTTAAATATTTCCCACTTTCATGCCCATTTTGGGACTAATTCAACGACGGTGGTTTTATTAAATTATATTTTAGGCGGTGCATCCTATAGCTTCACAGTTCATGGACCTGAAGAATTCGATAAAGTTCAGGGGATCTCCTTACCTGAGAAAATTAAACAAGCGGCGTTTGTGGTGGCTATTAGTTCCTATGGAAAAAGTCAACTTTATCGCTGGTCTGAGTTTGCTAATTGGCAAAAGCTAAAGATTATTCATTGTGGACTTGATCAATCATTTTTTGACTTCCCTTGGCAACCCATTCCTGAGAAACCTAGTTTTGTTTGTGTCGGTCGTTTATGTGAACAAAAAGGTCAATTGTTGTTGATTGAAGCAGTGAGTAAATTAGCGGCTCAAGGGGAAGACTTTAAGTTAGTTTTAGTAGGAGATGGCGACTTACGATCTCCTATTGAAGAAGCCATCAAACGCTATCAATTAGAAGATATTGTGGAAATTACTGGCTGGGCAACTCAAGCACAAGTACAACAATATATTTTGGCATCGCAGGTCATGGTTTTACCAAGTTTTGCTGAAGGATTACCGGTTGTGATTATGGAAAGCTTAGCATTAGGTCGTCCAGTGATTAGTACCTATGTAGCAGGAATTCCTGAATTGGTTGTTCCTAATGAGTCAGGATGGTTAGTTCCTGCCGGCTCCGTAGATGCTTTAGTCGTAGCGATGAAAACAGTCTTAGACACTCCAATCTCTCGGTTAGAAGAGATGGGAAAAATGGGGGCTAAACGAGTGGCACAAGAACATAATGTCACTCACGAAGCACAAAAGTTAAGTCAATTATTTGAATCTGTTCATCTATCTCCTTCTTCCCTATGAATATCCTATTAGAAGCCTTCTTATTAGTCATTGCTTTTATCCTTTTGATTCCTTGTACTGTTCTATTTATAGAATGTTTTTCTGCTCTGTTTCCAATCTCTAAAAATTCAGATATAGAACTTAAAGAGCAGCCTAGCTTAAAGGTTTTAATTCCTGCTCATAATGAAGAAAGAGGAATCGAAAATACTCTTAAATCTATCTTAAATCAAGTTAACCAACCTGATAAAATTGTTGTTATTGCCGATAATTGTACTGACAAAACAGCAGAAGTCTCTCGTCAGTATGGGGTAACGGTAATTGAACGACAAGATAACGAAAAGCGAGGGAAAGGTTATGCTCTTGACTACGGATTAAATTTTCTCAAGAATTATCCTCCTGACATCGTTATTTTGGTCGATGCAGATTGTTATTTAGAACCAGAAACAATCCAAAAGTTAGCCCAAAAAGTATCAATAACGGGGAAACCAATACAAGCCCTTTATTTATTAGAAAAACCCCCTAACCCTAGTCCTAAAGATACTATTTCAGCCCTAGCATTCTTAGTTAAAAATAAGGTGCGCTTTACAGGGTTATCTCGTTTAGGACTTCCTTGTTTATTAGGAGGGACAGGAATGGCCTTCCCTTGGTCTGTCCTTCAAAAAGTATCTTTAGCCAGTGGTAATATTGTTGAAGATATGCAGTTAGGCATTGATTTAGCCTTAGCAGGATATTCTCCCCTATTTTGTCCTACGGCTCAAGTAACAGGGGCTCTTCCTGAACAAACATCTGCTGCAAAAACCCAAAGAACTCGTTGGGAACATGGTCATCTTCAAACCCTTTTAACTCAAGTTCCTCGGTTAATTCAAGGGGCAATATCTCAGAAACGGTTTGATTTATTTGCCTTAGCTTTAGAACTTAGCGTTCCTCCTTTATCTTTATTAGTAATGTTATGGATAGGAGGAATGATAATAATGTTACTAGCAGGACTTTTCGGTCTTTCTTGGCTACCGTTGATAATATTAACGATAGCTGGTACTTTGTTAATTACTGGAATTTTAAGTGGTTGGGCTAAATTTGGACGGAAAGAAATTCCTGCTTTAGCCTTATTAGCAATTCCTTTATATGTATTGTGGAAAATACCTTTATATTTTGCATTTCTATTGCGTCCCCAAACCCAATGGATTAGAACAGAAAGAGATTAATATAATAGGAGTATCCTAGAGGGGAATTTTTCAAGTCCTACTAACAAATTATTTCCCCTCCATTTTTTCAAAGTTTGTAGGAGAGGCTTTAGCCTCCATAACATCAAGTCTTAAAAAACGGACAACAAACCAACAATTGATGTTGC
The DNA here is from genome assembly GCA_002110465.1 of unicellular cyanobacterium SU2. GTDB lineage: Bacteria > Cyanobacteriota > Cyanobacteriia > Cyanobacteriales > Microcystaceae > Rippkaea. The sequence goes on from NEED01000005.1 coordinate 73,695, forward strand.
TTAGATTATTACAGGGTAAAAAATATTTTGATATTTTTGTGATGCCTGTGGTAACAATCTTAAAATTAATTCTATGAATCAACCAACTCAGTTTAAGTATTTTCTTTATCCCCAAATATCATCTCTCTTGCTGTATCAATCGGTTTTTGAAACCGAGGTTGGTCAAACTTTTATCTCTCTTTTAGATTCCCTTTACTATGGTGACAAAAATACCGTAAGTTTAGAGTGTTTAAATGCTTATGGAGATTGGTTTAAGACGATAGCAAACCAGAGAAAAAGTTGGCAAGATTACTTAATTAGTGAAATTTTGTCAAATGAGAATCCTTTTAGTCAGCAAGCTCAATTTATCCCTTTTGAAGAATTACCTAAGTCTCTGATTAAAGCAGTCAAACACGATCTAACAATTTTACAGATAATTTATAACTGTACTACTAAAAAAATTGCTAAGTGGGTAAAAAATTCTACATCAATAGATTATATTCCTTTAGTTTGGGAATTAGAAAATATTGATAATACTTTTTTGCATCAATCTAATAAGTGGGAAGATACAATAGAAGACTTGGCTAATTATTATCGCCAACAAGGAACAGGTATTTTTGCTCAATATAAAGCTTTACGTTGGAAAAATCAATTAACAGGAATTCCGAACCCTGATCCAATTAAATTAACCGAAATTATTGGTTATGAGAATCAAAAAGAAACCCTAATCAAAAATACAGAAATTTTACTAGCTGGTTACTCAGCCCTTAATGTCTTATTATATGGAAGTCGAGGTTCAGGCAAGTCTTCTTTGATTAAAGGGTTATTAAATCAGTATTATGACAAAGGATTACGGTTGGTAGAAGTTGATAAATCTAACTTAAATGCCTTACCTTTAATTGTCGATAAACTTAGAAACATATCCCAAAAATTTATTATTTTTGTTGATGATTTATCCTTTGAAGAAGATGATGATGATTTTAAATCTTTAAAGGTTGTTTTAGAAGGAAGTATGACAGCTAGACCGCAAAATGTTGTGGTTTATGCTACTTCTAACAGAAGACATTTAATTAGAGAGTTTTTTGGCGATCGCCCCCAACTGAGTGAGTCTGATGAAATCCATGCTTGGGATACCCTACACGAAAAATTATCCTTTAGCGATCGCTTTGGGTTAACCCTCACCTTTGAACCAGCTAATCAAGAAAAATACTTGACAATTGTAAATCATTTAGCTCAACAAATAGGACTTAATCTACCTCAAGAAGACTTAGAATTTAAGGCCAAACAATGGGCTACCCGTCACAATGGACGTTCAGGAAGGACAGCCAGACAATTTATTGATTTTTTGAAAGGAGAAAATATGATTAATAGTATTTCCCAATCGCTTTAATACTCAAACGATAATTACAGTTGGCTTGGTTTAAAATCCACTGTACATAAGTATTGCTATTGGGACCAGGAAAGTATCGATAACAGTGATTGTAAGGATAAGTAAGGGGACTATTTTCAATGGTTTGTGCTAATTTATCCCCTAAATTTCCTCTCCATGAGGTTTCAACCCAACTCATTCCATTACCGACACCAGAATTAGGAGACATCAAATTTTGGTGTAAGTGTCCCCAGCTATCTCTCGATAAGGATGCCTTTTGCCAAATCTCCCATCGGTCTTGTTGGTTTCCTCTAATGACAACATACCAATAATGAACCGCAATGAAACCAATGACAGGAATTTTAGCCGCTCTTAATTGAACAACAGTTTTCATAGTGCTATGTAAGGTTTATATGAAAATATCGACAAACAAGGTTAAATATAATAATAGATCGAGACAATTAACCAACCACGACCTAAGAATTTCCGAATGTGGTCAGTTTATAAGGAATTAGAGCATCTGCAATGGTCTTCATATCTATTGAAATCTTTGACGATAACTTTGGCGAACTCTTGCCCGTCTTTTCTCAGTAGGTATGTTATTTTTAAGGTAAAATTATTAAAATTAGGACGAGTTACCTGCTAAGGAGAGACCTATGCTACATCGCAAGATTTATCAAATCTGTACAGAGGGTCGTGAAGTCTGTCTTTTCTTGCGGGATCAACAACGCTGGATTGAAGGGGCGACCATTGTTTCTCTAGAAGGAGATTTAGTAACTATTCGTTATGAAACCGAAGAAGATGACGAAATTAGCTCCTGGGAGGAAATGGTTCGACTAGAAAGCATTGGTGCTATCAGCCATAAACTAGCTTCTGTTTCAAGGTTTAATTCTGAACTCTCCATTGCTGATGAATGCCCTGAAGTCGAACAAATTCATCCTCATTACCCTGATTCAAATCAAGAGTGACTCTCCCTATCGTGACCTTTCCCGCGTCCCCTAAGATTAGTTAACTTTGCCCACAGATAGACTATCATTGATGCCGGAGCACTCCGGCTAATTTTTTTGGTGCCGAATAGAATAGTGTTGAAAGACCTCAAGCTGTAAGGCTCTCCGAATATTGCTATAGTTGAATAGATGATCTTGAGTCAACCTCCTTGACACTTAACCCTTTTGTTGCGTTGCTTAATAAAGATAAAGATTCGAGTATATTTATTAATTATTTTCTATGGCTTTTGTAACCCATTTCTCCGTATTTACCCCTTATTTAGCAGCATTTTTGCCCATCGATAGTATTTTTTCAACCCAAGGTATTATGGTGATGTTACTAGGGGCTTATGGTTTAGCTATGTGGATGTTTCTCACCAGCGCACCTAAAGTTTACACCATTATGGTTTGTGATTTGGAAATAGCCCGACAATTCTATGAAGGCTTATTAGAATTACCCGTCGCTGAAGTCCCTTTACATTACTATTACAATTATGAACAAACGTTAGGGACAGACGGATTTGATTCTTTATATATGCCTACAACTCCTAGCCCAACAACAACCACAGCTTTCAGAAATTCTGACGGACTTTGGTATCAACTGAAAAAAAATACCCAATTACATATTATTGCTGGGGCTAGTTATGGCCATAAAAACCGTCAACGCCATGTCTGTTTTGACCATGAATGTTTAGAAGATATTTTAATGCGAGTTCAATCAAGACGTTTAAAATATAAAATCCGTCGCAATAAACCCCTGAATTTTTTAGTTAAAGATATTGAAGAAAGGGTAATTGAAATGGCCGAAGTTAATAATTAACTTAACTATTAATTTTTTTAATGACCCCATGAAGACAAACGTATTAAGTCAAAAACAAACTTTTTTTGACCGTTGGGCTCCTAACTATGATTGCTTACTGACCACCATTTTTTATCAGGCCATCCATCAACGGTTACTATCTTGTGTCAATCTACCCCATCCGTCTCAAGTCCTTGATTTAGGTTGCGGGACAGGTCAGCTTTTAGGTCGTCTGGCGGCGAAATTTCCAGATTTACAAGGGATTGGCTTAGATTTGTCCCCTGTAATGTTAAAACAAGCTCGCCAAAATAATCAATATCATCCTCGTCTAATTTACTGTCGGGGGAATGCACAATCTCTCCCGTTTGCTGATCATCAATTTGATGCAGTGTTTAATACCATTAGCTTTCTCCATTATCCTAACCCTCAAGAAGTATTTGCAGAAGTTAGTCGCGTTTTGCATCCTCAAGGACAATTTTATCTGGTTGATTCTATCTTAGGTCCGGTGAATTCTATTCCCTTTTCTCCAGGGGGAATTCGTTTTTATAATCCACAACAAAGGGAAAAGTTTGGTCAACAAGTAGGATTAAATTGCTTAGGACATTATCATCTATTAGGGCGAGTGGTTTTAAGTATCTTTAGCAAAACTCTCTAAATGTCAAAGTTAACGTTTCAATCTTTCTCTCGACGGCAAAGATTCCCCTATAATCAATAAAGGAATTTTTTGTAGGATTGCAATGGCACTGCTAACCATCGGAAAAGGATTGCTCCGCGCTTTAGAAACTGGAAAAGGATTAGTCCGCGCTTTAGAAACCTCAGGCGCATTGGCGGTATACGCACCGCTAGAAGGGGGATTTGAAGGGCGTTATCAACGGCGTTTACGAACCAATGGCTACAATAGTCTTTCTTTGACAGCAAGGGGACTTGGAGACGTTAGTGCCTATTTGATGGGCATTCATGGGGTTCGTCCTCCTCATTTGGGTAAAAAGAATATTGGTCAAGATGCAGCCGTAGGCCCTATTTATTTTGTTCCTCCCATTGCGGCCTATCAATTAGAAACCCTACCAACCAATTCTAAGGGGTTGGTGTTATGGATTTTAGAAGGATATGTGCTTTCCCAAACCGAATTAGAATATCTCGTTAATTTACCTTCGATTGAACCTCGTATTAAGGTTATTGTGGAAATGGGCGGAGAACGCTATTTTCGTTGGGAACCCTTATCCGATGCCATCAACGTGGCTTAGTGACAGCTTGTTTTTCAAGGTCTGGAAAAAAATTTTACCAAGGCCTTGACAAGTATTTAAAAGTCATGTTAGCCTAGCTAGAGTGAGTAAAAAACTTATAAGCAAACTGCGGGTGTAGTTTAGTGGTAAAACCTTAGCCTTCCAAGCTAATGATGGGGGTTCGATTCCCCCCACCCGCTTTTAATTCTAAAACCTGATTTTCTAAAGGCTTGAGAGTATCTTAATCCCGATTGCGGGGGTTTCTCACTCAGTCTTTACTCAATCTTACCTTATCTGGTAGGGGTAGCTGAGTAACTTAACCTGAACTATTGACTAACTTAAATTGTGTAGATTAACAAATACTTTAATTAGTATTCCCGTTAATTTTTTCAAGTTTAATGGTAGTTTTTTTGCGAATTTAGATAAAAAACTAATATAATAGCCAATATAATAGCCAAAGTTGAAAAAAACTCTGATGATTCAGAGGAGCTAACGGTATTCATCCCCAGTTTGCTATAAAAAAAATGACTTTAATTAAAATTCCCCCCCATTGGGAAGTCTCTGAAAATCAGATTACTCCCCCTGACATTTATTTTAAGCGTCGTCGCTTTCTCAAAACTTTTATTGGCGCAGGAATTGGAGCTAGTTTACTTCCTTTAACCAGTTGCCAAAAATCATCCTCTCAAACAGCATTAGAAAGCAGTCTTCAACGTCCTAAACTAACAGGAATTACCAAAAATCCAGCCTTTGCTAAGGTTGACCGTCCCATTACTGAAGAAATATTAGCCGGACAATATAATAACTTCTACGAATTTGGAGGAACCAAAAATATTTGGTTAAAAGCTCAAAAATTACCGACCGACCCTTGGAAGGTGGAGGTCAGTGGATTAGTGAAAAATCCCAAAACCTATGATATTGAGGATCTTAAAACCAAATTTCCTTTAGAAGAGAGGGTGTATCGTTTCCGTTGCGTTGAAGCTTGGTCAATGGTTTTGCCATGGGTGGGATTTCCCATGAAAGCTTTAATTAATGCGGTTGAACCCACTTCTTCAGCCAAATTTGTTCGCTTTACCTCTTTTTATGACCCTGATGTTATTCCAGGCCCCACCTTTCATCTGGGTTCTTTACCTTGGCCTTATCAAGAAGGACTACGAATCGAAGAAATGGCCAATGAATTAGCCTTTTTTGCCGTTGGACTTTATGGTCATGATCTCCCTAAACAACATGGCGCACCCCTACGAATGGTAATTCCTTGGAAGTATGGATTCAAAGGAGCAAAATCCATTGTAAAAATCGAATTTATTGACCAAAAACCGGCCACCTATTGGAATACCTTAGTACCGAATGAGTACAGTTTTGAAGCCAATGTTAACCCCAATAAACCCCATCCTCGTTGGTCTCAAGCCACTGAGAAGTTTATTAGTAAAGGGCCAGGGTTATCGTGGGACATAAAAGAAACCTTACCTTATAACGGTTATGGGGAATATGTAGCAAGTTTGTATAGTTAAGAAGGGAAGCTCAAGAGATTTTTGTGGAAAAGAGTATGTCGGTTAAAAAATGATCAGTTGGCGAACAAAATGCCCTTTGTCTAGCTTAGGCTTGCCTATCTCAATTTTTACCCATCTAACTCTTGATTTTATTACTCACCCTCTAGTGATCCCAGCACAAAATTCGCAATTACCTACTATTGCTAGAGTCACAGAGATAAACCAAGGAGATCTTGCTTATTATCTAGATTTAGTAGATGATAACGGACAAAAATATTCAGGTGTTTACGCCCTATTTGAAATTTGCCAACAGCCAAAAATTTTTTTACACAAAAGGATCGGCTTATCTTATCACAAAGAAAGTTGTAATGATTGCCAAAATACAGAACCTTATGATAGAACTAGACAAGAAACTGCTATTACACGAATGACATTTATAGCACAAAGTAACCCACCAAAACGAATCCAATTTGACAGGGGTGGTACTTCAAAAACTATTAAAAATTCTGTGGTTAGAGGAACTAGGGATATTTTTTTGTTAGGGGCTAAAGCTTCACAAAAAATGAATATTTTTCTAACCTCTCTTGAAGATAATGCCGTGTTTAATTTAGTTATCCCTAATAATATAACCCTTAAACAAAAAGTAACTAATGCCAGTGTCATTTTACCATTAAATGGAGATTATAAAATTATTGTTGGTGGTACTAGAGGCAATGCTACTTATGAATCGGTGGTTGAAATTAAGAATACAGTAAAAACTGAAATTTTAAAAACTAAGAACTTTAAAATTTATATTAGATCTAATTGTCTTGAAGGAGCAGTAACTTGTGATAAGGTCTTTTATGAAGGAATTAATGTAAGGACAGGAGACTCCATAAAATTAGTTGGGAAAACCCTTCATACAACTTGTGCAGATGGAATTACTCCCTGTCGATTTTTAGGTTATGAATTTCGCAATGGAAATTATCGTTATGTAGTCAGAAATGATGGCTTACTTCTCGTTTATCACGAAGACACACTACTATTAGAAGAACAGGGAACTTGGCAAAATTAACCAAAAAGTTTTTTGATTATTAAGAAACTTAGGGAAAAACGTTGATGTTTTGTTTTTTTAACGAAATATCATCCCTACTAATAAAACAAAACCTAGTATTACATTCTGACGAAAAATTTCTCCATAACTAGATTTAGGAATATTTGTAGAACGGAGGCGAAAATATTGAACTATCCAACCTACCAAGGCAATCATCAAAGTAATCCAAAACCCGATATTAAGCTCTAAAACTATTCCTAAATAGGATAATAACCCAACCGTTATTGCAAAAAATATTCCGACAGCATCAGCCGCATAGGAACCAAAAAATAAGGCACTCGAATTAACTCCAATTTTCTGATCATCTTCGCGATCTGACATAGCATAAACTGTATCAAATCCTAATGTCCAAAATACCGTTGCTCCCCACAAGATCCAAGTTGAAAGTTCTAATTTAGCCGTTACTGCTGTCCAACTAATCAAAACGGCAAATCCCCACGCTAGGGACAAAACTAATTGGGGAATAGGAAAAACCCGTTTAGCCAAAGGATAACAAACAATCACTGGAACCGCAGCGACACAGAGCCAAAAACTTAGGTAATTGAGATAAAAAGCTAACCCTGCCGCACATCCTAGGGCGATAAAAGCAATAACAATACCCACTTTTACCGATAAAGACTTTTCGGCTAAGGGACGGGTTTTAGTCCTTTCTACTTGGGGATCAATATCTCTGTCCCACAAATCATTGATAACACAACCGGCGGCACTGGTGGCTAAAGTTCCTAAAATAATTACCCCCACTAATGGTAAGGGAGGCGTTCCTTTAGATGCTAAAATCACTGCCCATAACGCAGGAATCATTAAAATCAGCCGTCCAGCAGGTTTATCCCAGCGTAAAAGTCGAATAATGGTTAACCAAGTAGGTTCAGGGGTTGATTGGGGGGAAGTAACCATGAATAAATTAAACTAAATTCGTTGCAATTTCTCTGTGAAAAAAGTTAACATGAATTAACTAAAAATGCTATGGTCTTGCTTTGGCAAAGATTTAAGTTCTTTAGGGTGGGTAAACATGAGGGAATATATCTAATTAAAATAGCTTTTTTCTTTGGCGATCCACTATAGAACTAATATTGAAAGCGATCGCAAGACTTAAAGAAGAAGGAAAACTAGAGAAAAAACAGTTCATCCCTATTATATAAAACTTTTAGAAAAGGTTTAAAAAAGTTTAATCAAAACAAGATATACAAGAAAAACTCAACAAAGTTAATAAAATTAATTAAGAGTTCTTGTAATAAGAATAAAACTTAGCTTTTATTTTGTTCTCTTATCCATTGTCTAAACTGCTTTAATGCAGCTGTTTCTCCAACAATTAACCGTTGTTCTAACCATTGAGGAATTAGAGAAATATCTAACAGAGGAAAAGCCAAACTTTTCTTTATTTCATCATAAATTTTGTACTGCCTATTCAATCCATAAACCTGTAAAGTTTCTCCATCATATCGCCATATTTCTGGTACGCCTAACCCTCCATAAATTGGGAACTTATCCAAGGAACCACTGGTAATATCAACCTCAATGACTAAATCTGGGGGAAGATCTCCTGTGTTTAAATCAATATGTTGCTTATTTCTAACTGATAATTCATTTTGGAGATAAAAACAGGCATCTGGTTCAACACCTTTTTGAAGATCATCTCTTTTTAGCGTCAGAGAGCCGACACTTTTAATATTTAAGTCCCATTCTTCAGCCATAATAAAGACTAGACGAGCAAGAAACCAATTATTATTTTCATGTTCCATTAAAGGACTCATAATCTGTAAATATTCCTCATTATAAGCCAGTCTTTTGCTAGAATTTTGACTTAATTCCTCAGTCATCCTTCTAAAGGTTTCCCAACTCATGGGATGCAATATCATATAAGTTTCGGCAGGTAATTTAGCAAGAGTTTCCATTTTATTTTGTTGAGATTACGATGATTTTTAATATCAAAGGTAGGCCATAATTTCTAACAAACTCTCCGACATAGCGATCACAAATGTTGAAAGCTATTTATTCTACTCGATCTTGATCAATTTAAGAAAAATTGTTTAATAAATTCCTCAAAAGCCTTATCCTATAGAAGAATTGAGGAATTGAGTCTATGATAGCATCTCCTAACGATAACCCCACCGGTGACGATCACGGTAATACTTGTTTGTTAGCAGCCATCGATATCGGCACTAACTCCATCCACATGGTAATCGTAGAAATTGACAAAACCTTGCCCGCTTTTACTATTATGAACCGAGAAAAAGATACAGTCCGACTCGGAGAACAAGAACCCAAAACGGGAAGACTTACCGAAGAAGCTATCAAACGGGCGATCGCTTCTCTGCAACGATGCAAAGACTTAGCCACCAGTCTCAAAGTAGATCATCTCGTCGCCACTGCCACCAGCGCTACCAGGGAAGCCCCTAATGGACAAGAGTTTATCCAACGAGTTGCGTCAGAAGTCGGTATTCAAATCAACCTAATTTCTGGTTATGAAGAAGCCCGTCGCATCTATTTAGGAGTGCTGTCGGGGATGGATTTTCAAGAACACTCCCATGTGATTATTGATATTGGCGGAGGATCGACCGAAATCATTCTAGCTGATACCCATGAAGCCCGTTTTCTGAGTAGTACCAAAGTGGGTGCGGTGCGTCTTACGGAAGAGTTTGTAACAACTGATCCTATCAGTGAGACAGAATTTGCCTATTTACGGGCTTATGCGCGGGGAATGCTTGAGCGTCCTATTGATGAATTACGTCGTAAACTGGGTGAAAACGAACAGCCTCAACTGGTAGGAACCTCAGGAACCATTGAAACCTTAGTGACTATCCATGCGTTACAAAAGTTAGGGGAAATTCCCAGTCCTCTCCAAGGTTATCAAATGAGCCGCAAAGAGGTTAAAGATTTAGTTAAGAAATTTGCCTCAATCACCTATGAAGAACGGTTAAAAGTTCCAGGGATGTCCGATAAACGAGCAGAAATTATCGTGGCAGGTGGGGTAATTTTAATGGAAGCCATGTCCATGTTAGGGCTAGAAAATATTACTATCTGTGAACGGGCGTTACGGGAAGGGATGATTGTTGATTGGATGTTAGCCCACGGGTTAATTGAAAGTCGATTACGATATCAAGGAGAAGTTCGTCAGCGAAGTGTCTATAAAATTGCTCGTAAGTATCAAGTTGATACAGAATATAGTGAACGAGTAGCGCAATTTTCCAAAAGTTTGTTTGAGCAACTAACGGGTATTCTTCACGACTGGGGAACAGAAGAATGGGAGTTACTTTGGGCAGCAACCATTTTACACAATTGTGGCTTATATATTAGTCATTCGGCTCATCACAAACACTCTTATTATTTAATTCGCAATGCAGAATTATTAGGGTTTACAGAACTCGAATTAGAAACCATTGCTAATCTTGCCCGTTATCATCGTAAAAGTACCCCCAAGAAAAAACATGAGCCCTATAGTAAATTACCCGATACTTACCGAAAAATGGTTAAACAACTCAGTGCGATTTTACGCTTAGCCGTTGCCCTTGATCGCCGACAAATAGGAGCCATTAAAACCGTTGAATGTAAGTATGACGAGGAATACAAAAAGCTCCATTTACACTTAGCTCCCACTGATCCTAATGATGATTGTGCCTTAGAGTTGTGGAACTTAGACTATAATAAACTGGTTTTTGAAGATGAATTTGGGGTAAAAGTTGTCGCTACATTAAACTCATTTTCTGTTGCTTAATACTTAAGTAGCCCAATAAAATTATTGACTCATTTTGATGTTGACGAAACTATGATTTAAAATACTTTAATTTCAATGACATATTCCTCTTACATTTTCGAGCCAATAGACTAGAAAATGTGTTTAGAGGGAAAAAGCTTAGATTATCCAAATAATCCTTATATTCTTCTGTTTATACTTAAAATTGTTTAATAAAAATCCTCAAAATTCCTGCTTTTGAGCTTTTGCCTTTTGTCTTTTGCTTTTTACCTTTTGCCTTACTTGTGCAACAAGTCTATTCCCCCTGTTACCTAGAAGTGGTACTCTATAGGGTGGCGAAAAAAGATTAATGAGAGTAGGTTCTCCCTTAGCCAAACTCTAAGCTAACCCCTTAAATAGATAAATAAGCATGGTAGCCGTAACAGAACAAACCAACGTTGGTAAAATTACTCAGGTCATTGGCCCGGTTGTTGATGCCGAATTTCCCAGTGGCAAATTACCTCGAATTTATAACGCCCTCACTATTGAAGGCACAAACCCTACGGGGGAAACTGTGTCCGTTACCTGTGAAGTGCAGCAATTATTAGGAGACAACCAAGTCCGCGCTGTTGCTATGAGTGGGACAGACGGATTGGTTCGCGGAATGGAAATTGTTGACACTGGTGCGCCCATTAGCGTTCCTGTCGGTAAAGTTACCCTTGGTCGCATCTTTAACGTCCTAGGAAAGCCTGTGGACGAAAAAGGTGACGTGGATATGAGTGAAACTTCTCCTATTCACCGTCCTGCGCCTAAATTAACTGAATTAGAAACCAAACCTAAAGTTTTTGAAACGGGCATTAAGGTGATTGACCTCCTAACTCCCTATCGTCAAGGGGGTAAAATCGGTCTGTTTGGTGGTGCAGGTGTGGGTAAAACCGTCATTATGATGGAATTAATCAACAACATCGCTATCAATCACGGGGGAGTCTCCGTTTTTGCCGGTGTAGGGGAACGTACCCGTGAAGGAAATGACCTCTACAATGAAATGATTGAATCTAAGGTTATTAACCCTGATAATCCTGAAGAATCAAAAATTGCTCTCGTTTACGGTCAGATGAACGAACCCCCAGGGGCTAGAATGCGGGTTGGCTTATCGGGTTTGACCATGGCAGAATATTTCCGTGATGTCAACAAACAGGACGTACTGCTGTTTGTCGATAATATCTTCCGATTTGTTCAAGCCGGTTCTGAAGTGTCTGCGTTATTAGGACGGATGCCCTCTGCTGTGGGATATCAGCCTACTTTAGGCACTGACGTGGGAGATCTACAAGAACGGATTACCTCCACCAAAGAAGGCTCCATTACCTCTGTTCAAGCCGTTTACGTTCCTGCGGATGACTTAACTGATCCCGCCCCTGCTACGACCTTTGCTCACTTGGATGGAACCACCGTGTTATCCCGTGCTTTAGCGTCTAAAGGGATTTATCCTGCGGTTGATCCCCTAGATTCCACCAGCACTATGTTACAGCCTGCTATTGTAGGGGAAGAACACTACGACACAGCCCGTGCGGTACAATCCACCCTACAGCGTTACAAGGAATTACAAGACATCATCGCCATTTTGGGATTAGACGAATTATCTGAAGATGATCGTCGGACTGTAGACCGCGCCCGTAAAATTGAGCGTTTCTTGTCCCAGCCTTTCTTTGTAGCTGAAGTCTTCACTGGTTCGCCTGGGAAGTATGTCAGCCTCGAAGAAACCATCAAAGGGTTCCAAATGATTCTCAATGGAGAATTAGATGATTTACCTGAACAGGCATTTTATCTAGTCGGAAATATCGACGAAGCTAAAGCCAAAGCTGAAAAACTGCAAAAAGGCTAACTTCCTTCGATTTGTCGTCAGTCAACAGTTGCTTAGGGAAATACCTTCTGAGTCTCTGTTGACTGATAAATAATAACTAATAACTAATACCGAATAACTGATATGACGTTACAAGTTCGTGTAATTACCCCAGACAAAACAGTTTGGGATGACGCTGTAGAAGAAGTCATCTTACCAAGTACGTCTGGACAGTTGGGAATTTTATCTGGTCATGCTCCCTTATTAACTGCCCTCGACATTGGAGTTATGCGAGTTCGGCCCGATAAAGACTGGAAAAACTTAGTAGTTATGGGTGGCTTTGCTGAAGTTGAACAGGATGTTCTCAAAGTCCTGGTTAATGCGGCAGAAGTTGGTGATGATATCAGCAAAGAGGAAGCACAAGCAGGATTTAGTGAAGCTCAATCCCGTTTAGAGCAAGCTAATAAAGGAGATGATCGTCGAGAGCAAATCAAAGCATCTCAAGCTTATAAACGAGCTAGGGCCCGTCTTCAAGCAGCAGGTGGACTGGCTTAACTATTGGGTTCCAACCAAAAATTAAGTGAGGGCAACGGGTCAAGGACTCAGCCCTCATTTTTGAGTATTAATCTTCAGCCTAATTACTGCCACTGAAGACGACTTCTGGAAACTTCCCTTGGGCATCAGCCATGGAAATCCGTTTACCTTGGTTACGAAGATCTTGCCAATAATTAATGACCTCTGTCGCTTGGTTGAGAATTTCAATGCGTTCAGTTTCGGAAATCCAATGTTTGGCTTCTAATTCATCTTTTAACTGTTGCCAAGCATCGTTCCTTGGCCAAAAGAAATAGGCTGTTAGGGGACTTGTTCCTTTTCCTACTACCTGATCTACTGTAATTGCTACATTGGCATCCAACCAAAGCACTTTTAAAAGAAATCTTGACTCTAATTCTAATGACTCCTGCAACAGATAAACCTCGTCTATTTTTGCTAAACTACAACACTTTATTATACCTTACTTAATAGCTGTGCGGCTATTATAAAGACTCATGGCTTTTTCAACCCCTTCTTTGAGACTTATTTCCAACGCACCCACTACTAAGGGTAAGACATTCTCCATAACCTCTTTTTCATCGGGGGCAAACTTTCCTAAAACGTGGGAAATCGTTTCTTTAGAGGGATGAGACTTACCAATTCCAATGCGTAATCGAGGAAAATCTTGGCTACCTAAGTGAGAGATAATCGATTTCATGCCATTGTGTCCTCCGGCTGATCCTCCCAGTCGCATTCGTATTCGTCCCACCGGTAAATCCATATCATCATAAATCACCAGTATAGACGTGGGAGTTAGTTTATACCAATTACTCACAGCGCGAACCGACTGACCGGAACGATTCATATACGTGAGCGGTTTAAGTAAGTAAACTTTCTTATTTCCTCTAGCCATTCCTTCTGTAAAGAGACCTTGAAAACGGCGATTTTCTGTAAAGGACAATTGCCAGGCTTGGGCTAAAGCATCTAAGGCTTCAAACCCAATATTGTGACGAGTTTTATCATATTTGGCTTCGGGATTTCCTAACCCGATAATTAGCTGGGGAATGATTAGAGAAGGTGAGGAAGATTTAGACATAGAAACTACCATTTTCATTAAATTATAAAGGCCTAGGGTTCTTTAATTGAGATAGAATAGACAAAATTTGGACACAATTGATATATGTTAATTGAGATGGCACAGCGACTCGGTGATGATCATTGTCAGCCATTACAAACTAGGTTTAAACAATAAGCTAAAAGGCAAGTTAAAATAGCATCTTTTTTATCTTTAGGGAATTATTAAAGTTTAGTGATCGCCTGTTTTAATCAAAATAGTTATCAACCAAGACAATAAGTCACGAACCTGATTTTAACCTAGAACAATTAGGATCACTGAAAAAGTAAGCATCTAACTAACATAAAGATCGTTGCATTGCCTATTCACTATAGAATAAAGCCAAGTCTGCACATCTTATCAAAGTTAAAGGCTCATACCATAAAGATTAAAGGTAGGTTAAAATGACTATTCGTACCGTTGCGACTACCCCGTTTACGGACCAAAAACCAGGAACCTCTGGACTACGGAAAGCGGTTCCCGTCTTTCAACAACCCCATTATTTAGAAAACTTTGTCCAGTCTATCTTTGACTCCCTCGACGGACTCCTAGGACAAACTCTGGTTGTCGGAGGAGATGGTCGCTACTACAACCGTGAAGCCATCCAAGTTATTCTCAAAATGGCTGCTGCTAACGACGTGGGACGCATTTTAGTGGGATGTAATGGGATTTTTTCTACCCCTGCGGCCTCAACTGTCATTCGCAAATATAACGCCCTCGGAGGGATTATCCTTTCAGCCAGTCACAACCCTGGAGGTCCTAACGGCGACTTTGGGATTAAATACAATGTAACCAATGGTGGACCGGCACCTGAAAAAATTACCAGTGCTATTTTTGAACGCACCAAAACCATTAGGGAATACAAAATATTTGATACCGCAGACATCAACCTCGATCGCCCTGGTTCTTTCAAATTGGGAACAATGGAGGTAGAAGTCATAGACTCCGTTGCCCCATACGTCGAATTAATGCAGACATTGTTTGATTTTGATAAAATTAAAGCCCTGTTGAGTTCAGGCAACTTCAGGATGTGTATGGACTCCCTCCATGCCGTGACTGGACCCTATGCCCATGCTTTGTTTGAGAAACATTTAGGAGCCCCAGAAGGAACCGTACAAAATGGAACGCCCCTAGAAGACTTTGGGGGTGGCCATCCTGATCCTAATTTAGTTTATGCCCATGATTTAGTAGAGATTCTTTTTGGAGAAAATGCCCCCGACCTTGGGGCGGCTTCTGATGGAGACGGCGATCGCAATATGATTTTAGGACGCAAGTTTTTTGTGACTCCTAGTGATAGTTTGGCGGTATTGACTGCTAATGCTAAATTAATCCCTGGATACCAAGACGGCCTCGCCGGGGTTGCCCGTTCCATGCCTACCAGTGCAGCCGTGGATCGAGTGGCAGAAAAATTAGGTATTGACTGTTATGAAACTCCCACCGGTTGGAAATTTTTTGGTAACTTATTAGATGCCGGGAAAGCAACCCTTTGTGGGGAGGAAAGTTTCGGAACCGGATCAAACCATATTCGGGAAAAAGATGGTCTATGGGCGGTACTTTTCTGGCTTAATATTTTAGCTGTTCGGGGTGAGTCTGTTGAGGCAATTGTCCGTGAACATTGGAAGGAATACGGACGAAATTATTATTCCCGTCATGACTATGAAGAAGTTAAATCAGAACCCGCTAATGAATTAATGGATCGACTACGATCTATGGCGGGAGATATGAAAGGAAAGCAATATGGTCACTATGAAGTTGCCTATAGTGATGACTTTTCTTACACTGATCCGGTTGATGGTAGCGTCAGTCAAAAACAAGGTATTCGTATTGGGTTTACGGATGGTTCTCGTATTGTTTTTCGGTTATCAGGAACGGGAACAAAAGGCGCAACCTTACGGGTTTATATCGAAAGTTATGAACCGGATGCTAGTCAACATGATATTGATACTCAAAAAGCCTTAGAACCTTTAATTAAATTGGCTGATGAAATCGCTAAAATTAAGGAATTTACTGGACGGGATAAACCCACTGTTATTACTTGATTTACTCTCTTAATTAGGGATTTTCGGGTGGGCATTGCCCACCTTGACAATTTCGTTCATTAGTTAAGCTAGAAAAATTTCTCTGATGAAAATCCTTGAGCAAAATACTACTCATCTTAGGTTTAAATATAGTCAAAGGTTTTGCTTTAGAAGTTATAATATCTGGCCAAGTATTGCCCTAGTTGTGTGTTTATGGATCTTATTAATATCTGTCACTTATTTTTTTGAATTACCAACTTTTCTCTCCAAAGATTTTTTGTTACAAGAAAACTTAAAAAAGATGGAGTGCGATCGCATTTTCAATACACAAATAAATTGCGACTTAATTTATTCTAAATTATTCCAATCAAAATATACTAAAAATATAAGTCTAAAAGGAGCAGATATTAAAATAGTTTCTAGTGATATATACTATTCTTATTTGATTACGGATAAAGGTAAGGTTACTATTATAGTCATTTCAAATAAGAATGATACAAAAATTGAGCTATGAAGACTATTATTACAAGCAGCAGGTGTCTCACTTTTAATTGAAATGACTATAACTCAAGCTATTTTGATACTACAAATAAAGTCAATACAATTAATGATTTTGTTAAAAATAAGAACTTAGATTTTTTTGAAATATTATTTTGGGATAATTATATAATTAATGGAGTCCAATTATTTATTTATTTCTGGATTTCGATTATTTTATTGTTGCGGTGGTCAATAATATTAATGTTTGTTTTCATTGTTTTTATATGGCATGAATTTTATTTAACTCTAGACAAAGAAAAACAATATTTAATACAACAAAGGAAATCAATTTTAGGTTACAAATTATATTCGAGAAAATGGAAAAATTCTGACATCAAATCAATTAACGTCAATCAATTAAAAACAGCTAAAATTTTGGGCTTTTCTTGTACTTACTATAAAATTTGCTTGTTACTGCAATCTGGAAAAAAAGTTATAATTTCGGGCTGGAAATCATTAGAAGACGATGATCAAAATATAATTAATCAACTAGCTCAAAATCTGAAAAAATTTGCCCTAATAGATTGACGTAGACAAACCCTAATCTAACTTAGCTTTTGTTTTTTCGATGTCTTAACGGAGAGGGAGGGATTCGAACCCTCGTTAGAGTTACCCCTAAACAGCATTTCCAGTGCTGCGCCTTCAACCGCTCGGCCACCTCTCCAAAATGGGGTCACAATCATCAATGATAAATCAAAGTGTGACATTAGATCAAGTTTTTTGATCATTAATTTGAGAAGATAGGCATATTTTAGTCAGACTTTAGAGAAGCGATCGCCCTTCACCCAGGTAAATGCCTAGTGATCGCGCTGTTTTCACCATGAACCCGTGGGGGTCAACGGGATAGGTGCAACGCTTCTCATGATGACATTGCTTGAGGATCTTAATAATCGAACTTAGTGGCGCGCTGTGAACTTGTCCTTCGCGCCAAATCACGATGCGACCGTAGCGGTTTTCCTCGATTAATTCCACTGCTTTGATGCCAAAAACTGTTGCTAACAAACGATCCAAAGCCACTGGGGTATGACTACGCTGCAAATGTCCTAAAACGGTTACTCGCAGATCAACATCGATAGGATCGCAAAAGACCCCTTCTTTTTTCTCACACAGTAGCTTAGTTTGTTCCTTAATCTGTTGGGCTAAATAATCTCCAATATACTTTTCTTTTTGTTGCTGTTGGTTTTTGACCCCTTCAGCAATCACAACCAGGGCAAATTGACGGCCAGAGGAGCGAATATGGGCTAATTGATAACAACAGCCCTGAATGGTATCTAACGTTAAATAAGGGGTTAATTCAGGAATTAGAATAATATCAGCACCCCCTGCAATTCCCGCATGAAGGGCTAAATGACCAGCATCTCGTCCCATTACTTGCACTAACATCACCCGTTCATGACTGGCGGCAGTAAAGGTTAAATCGTATAATCCTTGGGTAACAATCTCAACGGCTGTGGTAAACCCAACTGATGATTCGGTGAAAGGAACATCATTATCGATGGTCTTCGGAATAGCGACAATATTCCAATTTCCCTCTTGGGCTAAATCGCAGATAATATCGAGACTCCCATCCCCTCCCACAATAATTAAAGCTTCTAATCCCAACATTTCATAGCCTTTAAGGATAGCCGCTTTATTTTGTGCCTCTTCTGGGTGTCCTTTACTCAACGATCCCAAAACACTGCCACTGAGAAATTGTAAAAAATCCAACCCCTTAAGCATTCCAGGTAAATCATAACTGTTGCCCGTTAAGACTAAATCTTGGGGTTGATATTTCCCCTTAGCTAAATCCATAAAACCATCGGTACCATAGGGAATGCCATAGACAACCCATCCTTTTAGTTGAGAGGCTTTAACCACCGCCCGAATAACGGCATTTAACCCTGGACAGTCCCCGCCACTGGTGAGAATTCCGATCCGTTTTTTACCCATATCTCACTATCAACTAATAACTATTAACTACTAACGCGCTCGCCACACAGGGGCATAGGTTTGTAATGCTTTCATGTATTGCGCTCGTTCAAAAGCTGTCGGATCGGGACAATGGAGTTGACTGAGACTTCCTTGCATTTGTTTGATGGATTGATATTCGTTGTCTTCCATCCAACGATAGATTCCTTCTTCTAGAGTGCTGAGGTATTCAATTCCATGACGGAGTAAGCAACTGACTACTTGAGTAATTTTCGCCCCAGCCATCACCATTTTTAGCACATCTGCCGTGTTATGAATGCCACTGGTTGCTGCTAAGTCAGCATCAATGCGACCATAGAGAATGGCGATCCACCGCATGGGAAGGCGCATAGCTTGAGGGGTACTTAACAAAACATTTGGGTAGACTTCGAGGTTTTCTAGGTCAATATCCGGTTGATAGAAGCGATTAAATAATACCAGTCCGTCAGCCCCTGCTTCGGCCAATCGTTTGGCCATATTTGCCATATTACTGAAATAAGGACTTACTTTAATAGCAACGGGAATGTTAATTTCTGCTTTCACATTTCGCAAAATATCGAGGTAATTCTGTTCGATTTCTCCCCCTGAAATGTCTAGATCAGTGGGAACATAATAGATATTTAATTCTAGAGCATCAGCCCCCGCCTGTTGAATTTGTTGGGCATAATCTAACCATCCCCCTAGGTTAGATCCATTGAGACTAGCAATAATGGGAATGTCAACCATTTCTTTGGCTTGGCGGATATGGTTAAGATATTCTTGAGAACCTACATGAAAAATTTCGGGTTCAGGAAAATAGGTTAACGCTTCGGCAAAGCTTTCAGTTCCATAGGTAAGATGATGGTGTAATTCTAGGCGTTCTTGTCGTAATTGTTCCTCGAAAAAAGAGTGTAAAACCACGGCAGCCGCACCCATTTCTGCCATGCGTTTCAGGTTATCGATCTCTTCGGTTAAAGGGGCGCATGACCCCACCACGAGGGGAGATTTGAGGGTTAATCCCATATAGGTTGTTGTTAAATCCATTAAGGTTGCTCCTGGTGAGGAATTTTAGGTTTGATGTAGCGTTTTTGTCAGCAAATTAGTTTTAACTCGAAATACAGCCTGATCTTACGACTGCATTTGCTTACTCTGGGATGTTCTACCGTTATTTTAGCGGTTTACCCTAACTCCTCTTGTGTCTATTTAATATCTTTTTATAGTTATTGACACTTCCCACGAATAAAATTCGGGGGATTCTTGGTTCACTGACTCAAGTTGTCTTGACAGGTATTGCTACCGTTCGGCTGAGACGCTCACCGCGAAGCCAACCAAAATAGAGCGTAAAAGTATAGTCAAATCATAGACAGTAGGAACCTAAGTAGGTGGGTAAAAATAAATGTAAGTTTGTAGTCGGTTCCCTTATAAGGCTAAAGCCCTAACTACGAACTTTTGTGTTTTTCATTGAGAATTTTTTATAGCATTTCTCAGCAACAAGTGGGGCAAACCTTGGCTTTGGCTCTATTCCCTATTGTCTAATCCTAGAAAACCTCGAATCTCATCATGATGAGATTTAATAGATCTAGGACGAACGGGCTTTTTTTACCATATCAATTAAGGTATGGTGAGCATCTTCTGCATCTTTAAGGAAGTGGTCAAAAGTGACCCTAACTGGAATCGTTTCTTCCTTAACTTTGACTGATAAATTCATTCCTTCTTGATCAATTCTGGTCATTTGGGCAGTTTCTGCATCAGGAATATTTCCAAATACTTTAGCATAGAGAACAATAGCATCTTGATGATCCTCATTCATGTGTTTACAAATGCGATCGCTAATGGTCGGGGTTAAGAGTTCAGACATGGATAACTCCTAAATGTATTGACAACAAAATTTTATGATATCGGATAATTGGTCTGTTTGTTGAGGATAGTTAACTAGAGGCCGATCAATAACTATTAGTTTAACTCCTAATTCGGTAGCTACTAACCTTTTTATCTCCTCTCCTCCCTGTTTTCCTGATGCTTTGGTGATCACTAAAGTGATATTCCATTGTTGCCATAATGCTTGTTCTAATTCTCGACTAATAGGAGGCCGTAAGGCAATTAGACGATCGCCGCTAAAACCTGCTTTTAGGGCAACTTCTAGTGATTGTATCCTAGGAAGAACACGGGCAAACAAAACAGTGCGGTTTTGCCAAAGTTTAAACAAGGGTAATGCTTTATACCCAACAGTCAACAAAACTCTTTCTCCTTGAAGATAATCCCCGTTAATCAAGGTGTCAAAATTATTCAGGGTAATGATCCCAGGAGAGGGGGGAAGAGAAGACCTTTCATAGCGTAGATAGGGGATCTGATATTCTTGAGAAACGGCGATCGCCTGTTGGGAAATTTGCACCGCATAAGGATGAGACGCATCTACAATAGCGATTATATTTTCTTGTTGACATAATCCTCTAATTTGATCGCCACTTAACGCCCCTTTTTGTATCGTTAAATACGGACTAATGGGATAGAGAGTTTTAGCATTTTCTGTGGTTACAGTGACTAGACAGGTTAGCTGATGAAAAGCAATGGACTCAGCAATAGTTGCACTCTCTCCTGTTCCCCCGATCAACCAGATTTTCTTCACACTAAATGATTAAATAATTAATAAATAACAATATTTAATCTCGTCCTTTTAACGCTTTTTGAAAATTCTGACGATAGGAACCATTCACAATAACTAAAACTGGCCATAATAGACTTAACATTAATTTGGTAGGTAACTGACGACTAAAGTTAGTGCAGTTATAGCCTTTGATAAATTTCCAGATACCAGCTAAATAAACAACCAGTATAGCGAACGGGATCAGTTTAAGCATTTTAATCCTCTTTTTACAAAGCTAGTTAAGGGGATATTTTTTTATAATTTTACCTCAACTTCCCACAAATTAAGCCACATAACAACATTTTTTTGCTCTAGTCAACCCCGTATAAAGCATCTTCTGTTTATCGGTACAATGGTTCATATCACTAAGGGCTAAAAATACATTATCAATTGAACTCCCTTGTGCTTTATGACAAGTTAACGCATAAGCATAAGCCATATTATCAAATAATGATTCTAACTCATAGTAAATTGCCCATCGTTTTTTTCTTTCACTATAGTTAACATCTTCCATCGCTCGCTTTGCTAGTCGTTTTAGTTCTTCTTGTCTTTTATTTTCTGATTCTTTTGTTAGTATTCTTAACTCAATCATCGTTTTTTCTTCTGTTCTAACCTTCACCTGATAAAATTCCCATTTGTACTGAGAATTATAGTCTAACTTTGGGTCTTCTATTACTTTGCATTCTTCTGAATTATTGAAAATTATAGTTTTCTTTTTGCTTTTTTTTCCTGGTGATTTCCTAAACACTGGTTTTTTCGCTATCAAGCGATCACCTACTACTATTTGTTCTACTTCTTCTCCATATAAAGCTTTCCTAATCACTTCATTATACTTTTCTACTGTTTTGTTTCTCCAGGCAATTATTCTGACATAATCAGGATCAATTAACCATGCTTCGTCTTCAAAATGTTGAATGGCTAATGACAACCAATGTTCTAAGTTTAATTTAATAATTGTACCATCTTGTGAACTAGAAAAAGGATAAGTTTGTCGGTTCCATCGTGGATCACGTCTGATCGCTTCTGCTACTTTTCCTATCTCACCTTCATACCGAACTACTTGGGTTAAGTTGGCACTTTCTTTGATATCTGGATGTTTGGCTACAATGGGTTCTTTTTCTTTAACTGGTGGCAGCTGTGCATTATCTCCAACAAAAATAATTTGGGTATCTGATCCATAAATTGCCTGTTGTAAATCTTTGAAATTCTCTTTGTTTAACATTGAGTATTCATCAAGAATTATCACATCATAATCGGTTAATTCTAGTTCTCTTTCTTGGTTAACTTCAAATTCTTGTTTTCCTGTATTAATATCAATCACTGGTTGAAGTTTTAGTAGTTTTGCTACGGTGGTTGCTTTAATATCTACTCCCTGATTTTGTCCCATTTTCACAAGATTTTTAGCTGCTTTATTGGTAGGAGCAGCCACAGCATATTTTAATTCTCTTTCTTTTAACCATTGTATTATTTTAATCATTAAGAAACTTTTACCTGTCCCTGCATAGCCATTCAATCTAAAGAATGCTTCATTTCCTTCTATAAATTTAATCATTGCATCATAAGCGGTTCTCTGCTGTAAGGTTAGTCCCGTTTTTTGATACTCTTTTTCTTCTATTTTTTGTTGAGTTTTTGAAACCCAATTGATTATGTTATTTCTCAGTTCTCCAAAAACAATTGATGGCTCTAGATGAGCGACAGAGTCTTGATAAAAGTCAATAACAGCTTCAATTATTTCCTCTAATTCTGAAGGGACTGTTAGTTGTCTCATTATTACATTATCCTTTTTACTCAATTTTAATCAATCAATTGATTTTTATAATTCTATATTATCCGATAATACCAATTTTCTTTAAATAAAGTTTTGTATTATTTTAATTCCTGAAAATTGGCTAGTAACCCTTGTATTGGATGTTGAGGTAACCATCCTGAAAACCGCTTAACTTGAGATCGACAGGAATAACCTGTTACTAAAAAATAAGGTCTTTTCTGTGGTTTAATCGGAAGATGTCTTTCCCAACTACTTTGATAAATTCCTTGGGAGTAATGATAATGTTCTTTTTCATGTCCGTAAATTCCAGCCATCCCACAACATCCTGTTGATACCAAAGTTAAAGTGATTCCCATTTTTTTAAAGATTTGTTGCCATTGTTTTTGGGAATTTAAAACAATAGATTTTTCACTACAATGTCCTAACAAATAATAGGTTTTATTAGAAGATAATTGAGGTAATTCTTTATTGTGAGACATAATAAATTCTTGAAGTAATTGTACTTTTTCAACAATAGCTTTTCCATCGGCAATTGTGCTATATTCATCTCGGTAAGTTAGAACAATACTTGGTTCTATTCCCACTAAAGGAATATCTACTGCTGCTAGTTTTTTTAAATAACTAATATTTTTCTGAGCGATGGTTTCAAATTTCCCTAAAAATCCCTTAAGATGCCATAGTTTTCCATTGACAAAAAAGGGAGCTACATAAACACTGTATCCCAATTTAGTTAACAAATCATAAGTATCTAGCACTAAGTTTGCTTCATAAAAACTCGTGAAGGCATCTTGCAGTAAAATGACGCTATTGGACTTTTCTAGTGCAGTTAAAGTCGATAATTTTTCTAAATTAAACTCTGGTACTTGCCGGATTTTCAATCCTTGTTTTAAGGTATTAATACTAACTTCAGGAGGGTTAACTATACCAATAGTTTGTTTAATTAGCCATTGCATAACCTCCCAAGACATGATAGTATTAACTAGATTGGGAAATTGTACCTGCCAGTAAGCGAAGGTTTCAATGTGAGCAACTAAATAGTCTCTCAATGATCGAAAATAACGGCTATGATACTCCTGTAGAAACTGAGATTTCATCGCAGGAATATCCACATGAATAGGGCATTGACTCACACAAGCTTTACAAGATAAACATCCTTGCATAGCCTCATAAACTTCATGGGAATAGTCCTGAACGCCCCACCATTTACCCATAGTATTCCAAAGTTTAACGGGAATATCAATTAACTCCTGTAAAAATAGATCTGACGGGTTAACATTTGCTTGAGACTTTAACAATAACCATTCCTTTAATAACATAGCACGTCCTTTAGGGGAATGGATGCGATCGCGGGTTTCTTTTGCAGAAGGACAGATGAGATCATCGGGGTTAAAATTAAAACAAGCACCATTTCCATTGCAACGAAAAGCTGCTTGATATTGAGATCTTAAATGCACTGAAACTTGACGATCAAACTGTCCTCGTAAAGGAGACTCTAAGGGAAATATCTGCTCTGAACTTCCATAGGGAGTTACAATTTTTCCAGGGTTTAATTTATTATCCGGATCAAACGCTGCTTTAATTTTACGCAAGTCTTGGTATAACGCTTCCCCAAAAAATAGAGGAGTATATTCACTCCGAAACCCTTTCCCATGTTCTCCCCACATTACCCCACCATATTTACGGACTAAGTTAACCACTTGATCTGACAATTCTCTAATTAACTTTTCATCATTAGGGGACTTCATATCCAAAGCAGGACGAACATGGAGACAGCCTACATCCACATGGCCAAACATAGCATAATTAAGGTTATATTTAGATAATAATTGTTGTAATTCTTCGGTGTAACTAGCCAGGTGAGACGGAGGAACCGCCGTATCTTCTATAAAAGCAATGGGTTGGCGATTGCCTGACATATTAGCTAATAACCCAACTCCCTTTTTTCGTAATTTCCATAATTGGTCTATTTCAGTTTCATCTTCAGTAAAATAATAATCAACTGCTTTAGGATTTGAAATTTTTGCTAATGGTAATTGGCTAAGAATAGATTTAATTCTAGCTTGTGTTTCTTCCCTAGTATCACCAATAAATTCTACTAAATTAATCGCTTTAGCATCACGAATAAACTCTTTGACTTCAAGATAAATAGAATCAGTTTTAGCTAAGTCTAAAATTTTATCGTCAATGGTTTCAATAGCAGACGGGTTAAATTGCAATAAATATTCAGCATCTTTAAGCGCATCATTAAAACAAGAATAATGAAGCACTAATAATTGAGTTACTTGGGGAATTTGTGTTAACTTCAATTTGGCTTCTGTGATAACAGCTAAAGTTCCTTCTGACCCTGATAAGATTCGATTAATATCAAAACTATTTTGAGCTTGATCATAAACTTTTGCCAAATTATATCCCGTCATAAAGCGAGTCATTTTGGGGAATGTTTCCTCAATCAAATCCTGTCTTTTACTAACAATATTATCAATTTGTTTATAAATGTTCCCTATTCGTTTTGACTGTTGTTTGAATTGGGTTAAAGTGTCTTTATTTATCTTAGAAGAAATTCCAATATTACCATCAGATAAAACCCAAGTTAATTCTAAAATATGGTCACTGGTTCGTCCATAAATGCGTGATCCTTTACCTGCTGCATCCGTATTAATCATCCCGCCAATAGTAGCCCGATTACTCGGAGAAAGAGAGGGAGCAAAAAAAACATTTTGGTTTTGTAAAAATTGATTTAATTGATCTAAAATCACCCCGGGTTGAACCCTAACCCATCCTTCAGATAAATTAACTTCTAAAATCGCATTCATGTATTTAGAACAATCAATAATAATCCCAGGAGAAAGGGATTGACCATTAGTTCCTGTGCCTCCTCCTCTGGGAGAAAAGGTGATAGAATTAAAAGAAGGTTGATGAGCTAATTTAAAAATTTCTTGTATATCTTCTGAGGTTTTCGGAAAAACCACCGCTTGGGGCAAAATTTGGTAAATGCTATTATCAGTAGAACTGATTAAACGACTAGCAAAATCACCACGAATTTCTCCCTGAAATTGAGTTGTTTTTAGGGTTTCTAAAAAATTAGCAATTCCTTGATGGAGATTATTTTGAGGGGTTAGTCGTGGCAGCATAATAAGTAATTAAGTAATAAGTAATCAGTTGATATAGTGGTAGTTGATTGTATTAACTATAATTCAATTAAGATTTGTATAGGTTAAATTAAAATTGGCAAAAGTTCGTAGTCAGAGCTTTAGCCCTTATCATACTAACCTTTCAAGCCCAAAATGGCTTACTACAAACAATTATTTATGGTTGTCTACTAACTTATTGGAAACTTATGGCACGTCAACGTTTAAAATCTGACTTACCGAAGAAAACTTGTCCCGTTTGTGGACTTTCTTTTACCTGGCGCAAAAAGTGGGCCAAATGTTGGGATGATGTAAAGTATTGCTCTGAACGTTGTCGTCGGCATCGTTCCCAGGCTAAATAGTAATTTTAACTTCTGACTTCATTCTGACTTCATTATGACCACAGTACAACCTAAATTAATTATTCATGGCGGCGCGAGTTCCCTAGCAGACAAAGGGGGGTTAGAAAGCGTTCGTCAGTCCCTTCATGATATCGTTAGGGAAGTCTATCAACTACTCAACAATGGGGGAAGTGCAGTAGACGCTGTGGTTTTAGGTTGTCAACGCCTTGAAGATGAACCCCGTTTCAATGCTGGAACCGGATCAGTATTGCAGTCTGATGGACAGGTTCGCATGAGTGCGTCTTTAATGGATGGGATCAAGCAAACCTTTAGTGGGGTGATCAACATCTCTCGCGTTAAAAACCCGATTGAATTAGCCAAATTCTTGCAAACTCAAAGCGATCGCATCCTTTCCGACCTCGGTTCAGCTGAATTAGCCAGAGAACTCAACATTCCCATTTATGACCCCCTCACAGAATTTCGTGCCTTAGAATGGATAGAAGAATGGAAAGGCAACTTTCAAAGCAAAATGGGGCGATTAATTGCCCAACCCTCTCCAGAAGCAGGACGAGGAACCATTGGGGTTGTTGCCTTAGATAGTCAGGGAAACATCGCCGCAGGAACCTCTACAGGGGGTAAAGGACTCGAAAGAATAGGACGGGTAAGTGACTCAGCCATGCCGGCGGGAAACTATGCTAACCCCTATGGTGGGGTAAGTTGTACAGGAGTAGGAGAAGATATCGTTAATGAATGCTTAGCCGCCAGAATTGTCATTCGGGTGAGTGATGGGGTTAATTTACCCGATGCCATGAAAAAATCGATGGAAGAGTCCAAAACTAATCAACGAGACTTAGGGGCGATCGCCCTCGATCATACGGGGGTTATTGCTTGGGGTAAAACCTGTGAAATTATCCTCGCCGCCTATCACAACGGTTCTACCATTGGGGATACCTTGGAATGGGAACCCACAGAACTTATGGGTTATTGTAGCTAGGAGAGAAGGGGAAATAGGGAATAGATAATAGAGAAAGTCAACTATTCACTATCAACTATTCACTATTCACTATTCACTAACTTCTAGAGATCGCCACCGCGAAACGCCAGCAAAAAGATGACCACCGGACCTGCGATCATAATTAGGCTAACAAAGGTTAATTGAAAAATAGGTTCTAGATTTAGGGCTGCTAATAATTCCATGTTTTCTCCTGAACAGTTCCTGTAATAAGGTAAGTTTGGGGGGTAAAGATCAAAAAAACCATAGTCTATAATACCTGGGAAGGCTTCAGTCTTTTTCAGTAACGACACAAAAATACATAAAGTTTTATTACAAAAGCGGGGGAAAGATCTTTAAAGTATGGCAACTTGGCAATGTGTGACAGGATGTGGAGCTTGTTGTAATCTCGATCCAAGCGATCGCCCTGACTTAGCTGATTATCTCACCCCAGAAGAACTTGACCACTATCTAAGTTTAGTTGGGGAGGGGGGATGGTGCATAAACTTTGATCATGACACTCGTAAATGTCGTATTTATGAACAACGTCCCCGTTTTTGTCGGGTGACACCACAGACATTTGAGCAGATGTATGGGGTTGAGAGGGCAGAGTTTAATAATTTTGCCATCGAATGTTGTCAGCAACAAATCGCAGGGGTTCACGGGGAAAATAGCACCGAAATGGAGCATTATAATAGGGAAGTGGGGGAGGGCTTCGACTATCGCTCAGCCCAAGGGGAGAGTGGGAGAGGGGGAGAATAAATTGGTAACTTATAGGATGGTTCCGTAGGGGCAAATTTTTGATACAAAGAAAAGAACAGATCCACAATTTATCTAACTCCATGACTGTAAAATTTACTGAAAGCGATTCTAATTCACCTGTTATGTCTTCTAGTGAAGAATTAAACAATGAGCAAACCGAACCCATAGTTGAGCGATCGTGGTGTTTTTGGCCTGTTTTTAGTTCTACTTTTGTAACGATATTTTTTGCAGAAATGGGGGATAAAACCCAATTAGCAACCTTATTAATTAGTGCTGAATCTCAATCTCCTTGGGTGGTTTTTGCTGGTTCAGCGATCGCTTTAATTACAACAAGTTTATTAGGGGTATTAATAGGGTATTGGCTTGCCCGTCGTTTATCTCCTAAAACTCTAGATTTATCCGTCGCTTTACTCTTACTTGTAATTACGGGTTTACTCATCGGTGATGTAATTAGTTAACTATTCACTATCAACTATTCACTATTATGGATTGGCAACTATTTGGATTGAGTTTTATTACAGTATTTTTAGCTGAGATTGGGGATAAAAGTCAACTCGCTGCTATTGCATTGGGAGGAAGTTCTAAGTCTCCTCGTGGGGTTTTCTTTGGTTCAATTACAGCCTTGATTTTAGCCAGTTTTTTAGGGGTTATTGCTGGGGGTGGAGTTGCTCAAATTTTACCCACAAAAGTCTTAAAAGCATTGGCTGCTATTGGATTTGCATTGATGGCGTTAAAGCTTTTATGGCCAGGTTTTGAGGAAGATTAAGTTTAATATAATCTTTATTCAAACTAATATTGAAGGTATTAAAATCATCCGTGATTTGCGGTAATATCATTCTATATTGGATATTATCCCCCACCTGCGGTACAACTATAAGTTAGCCATCATCCTAAAAAGCGAGATAGAGTTGATTTGTCAATGTCTTTACTGGCATGATCTTGGGAACTCACAAGACGCGTAGTTAAAGATATCTTCCACTTCTAAAAAGTAGATATACATTGGTTTGATTGATAAATATGACTAACAAACAGGAAATTGCTTTAATCACCCTGAATCCAGCTGGTTACCTAATCAGTAAGGCCATTGAAGCAACTGTAAATAGGTTTACTGCTGAAGCTGAGAACTCTTCTTCAAGTACAAGTCAACTTGAGGAACTCGCTTTGAGACAAGAAATTGAAGCTCGTGTTCTCAAAGAGCAGGCACGAATAGAACAAGAGTTGGCCATAGCACGCAGAATTGATAATGCCGAAGAAGTAGAAATTGAAGAGTATTACGATACCTCTGGAGAGGGTGCTTTGGGATTAAAGGGTGATGAAAAAGGGGTTACAGTTGGTGCTTCTGGAGGAGGGAAAAGAGTTGTCAAACGCATCTACAAATTTAAAGGATATCGTCCTGCCGTCCAAGACATGGATGCAGATGTTGAACTGATTGAGGAATAGTGTTATTGAAGCATCTTAAGTTTTGCTTGCGTTCAGCATTAGCAAAGTTGACTTTAGATTTATTGTGGGAGTGCCTTTTGAAGTGCTATGGGGAATTTACTTCAATCTATCCATTCTTGTGAGTTCGTGACAGCCGGTCTTGTAGGTTAGGTTGACCGAAGAAAACCCAAAAATAACACCGTTCAACTTCACTGTTATTCCATAAATCCTGAGCAATTGGGCTTCAAGGTAAATGCGATAGTTTGATACTAGATTTAGGAAAGTTAATCAATTATTATTTAAGACCTGTTGATAGTATTAGGTTTAAAGCTGATACAATAGCCGCAGCCACAAAAGTTCTTCCCGACAACAAAAGTCGTTTTGCTTTCCAAATTCTTAAATTATTTAAGGTTTCAATATTTTGATCATACTGATTAATAAATAGTAATCTATACTCATCTTGATCTAGATTAATACATTTTTCAAACTGTTCCTTTGGTGAAATAATATTGTCTTCGCCTCCATCTTTTGGTAGCAGTCCATTGAGACTGATAAGAGTTGAAGCAGATAATAGAAGTAAACTTAATATTTTGAAGATTGAACAACTATTACATGGCAGTGTACTATTCAAAATAGTATCTCGATCTGGTAAGTCACCAGCAAATTTAATTAACGCAGCACTAAAACCTGCAACAGCACTAAGTTGAGTATTTAAACTTTTATAGTCATTTCAAATAAGAATGATACAAAAATTGAGCTATGAAGACTATTATTACAAGCAGCAGGTGTCTCACTTTTAATTGAAATGACTATAATTTTGACTTTACCGTTATTCCACAAATACTAAGCAATTGCGCTTTAAGTTAAGTTAGGATGGTTTGACCTCGATCAACAATAAATGAGGGCGCGGGGTCGGAATTATTTCCGACCTTTAAGCCGCCCGTCTTAAATCTACAATCAACCCTCCCAAGCCCACGTACTTCAGTCGTGGGTACAATCTACAATCGGCAATCTGCAATCCTTTGACATTCCTTACATTTATATTTTTGCTTTTTATTATGAATGCTTCCATTTTTGACAATACAATGAGAACCACACCTAGGATAAGTTAAGAGAGAATTCACGATAGTTTATTTAAAGAAATAAGAAATTCTAACTTCTTCCAATGATACCATTTTTTGAAGAAATTTGTTGGAGAATGAGGTATTTAGTTTCTCCTTGAATAGGAAGCGAACGATCACCAAATTCCTAGCTTAATTTATCATATAACCAATTAGTAAAAATCGTAAATAAGTAAAAAAATAAGTATTTTTACATCAATTAATTTTTGCTATCACTACATATTTATCACTACCGATGAAAGAATGATCTTATTTTAGCTTAAATGAACATTTAGATGTTTAGATGTTTTAATGTTTAAAATTAAACTTACGATCATGAAATTTCTGTAACCTCGATTCCTTGATAAATTAGGTTTAAAGCTGATCATAGACCGACGGGAACGACGGAAAGGTAAACAGGTGAGGAGCTATAAAGGGTGTAATGTGAACCGAGATCAACGGGGCGAAATCTTTGAGCGATGGTTAAACCGGGATGAGGCTAATTTAATGAATGAAGCTGCTTAGTGAGTCACCCCTTGTATCGATAATTATTTATTGTTAAGGACATGGTTCAACCTTCTCATTTCATAACGGTTTAATTGGTACAGTGTTTAATAGGATTTTTCCTGTTTACAAAAAAACTTACTTAAAGTAGGTTAAAAGTAGGGTGAGTCAATTGGCTCATAGCTATTGAAGTGAAGTTAACTATTCAGCATTTTAACGACATATTGTCAATGGTGCGAAAACTCTAAAATATTTATTGTCCCTAACTTTCGCACTAGTTAGTTGTTATCAGAATAAGTAATCTAAATGCTGAACAGATGAACAAAAATCTTCTCATTATTGTTAACCCAGTTTTTAAAGACGACCCCATTAAACTTATGAGTAGACTCTCAGATTGCGTCAGGAAGTTACGTCACGGTGGTATAGGATTGATACATCCTAGAGCTACACACCTTTTTAGATCAGATATTGCCGAAACGTTTGACAAGCCAAATAAGCAAATTTCCCAGCTTATTGCCAAGACGTGGCTAGATGGCACTGAACTGACTGAACAAGATATTCGGAAACTTTTAGAAGATGACGGTTTGATTTCTAAAGATGAACCTCTTAAGGTGGTCATAGACAAGGAACCTTACTCTAAATGGGGGCGTGCCAGTAGCCCTCCAGGTTCGCCTCCAACCCATAATTATCAAGGTTACTGGATTCTCCCCGATGAACCTGAAATGCCAGTTGAAATGTATATCCCCTATCCTCCACGACCTCCAGAGACAGACGTAAGTTCTGAGGAATTACAGCATTGGGTAGCTGAAAATCCTAATGTTAGCCCCTATTATCCAGAAAATGTCTGGATACCTTTTAGCTGCTAATATTTAGGGGAAGTGATTCCCTTGAAATTCCAGTGAAGCAAGTGAACTAGGGTGTGTGGTACTTTCATCAAAAAACCTTGATTGAGAGAGGTAGGGAAAGCCAGACAAAACTCTCTCTTTTCTTCCCTGCTTCCTTATCAAGTGCAGCATTTCCCTTTCATAGCTTTCTTCTGTCAGACTGGAGTTCACCCTTGGTTTTTTCTTGGCTGAGGAAGTGTCAATTTTACTGAATGAGATGTTGAATCAGCCAAAGTTAAAAGATTGTTTCCACTGGTACAGTACAGGTTCAGAAGCTGTATTTCTACTTTCCGAGAGAGATTCCATTATCCTTAGCGAGTCTATCTATCAATTTTTGATGCCGTTGCTCGACGGTCATCATACCACTGACGAGATTGTTGACTTACTGCCTGGAATATCAGCGACTGAGATTTTTTATGCTTTGATGTTGATGGAAAGGAAGGGCTATATTATTGAAAACCAAAAACCCTTACCCGATCACTTCGCCATCTTCTGTGAGCATTTAAACATCGATTCAAGACAAGCTTACTCTCGACTACAAGCCACAAGGGTAAAAGTTAATTTTTTGGGAGTGAATATGCCTATTGGGCAATTCTATGATGCTTTAAAATCTTTGCAAATTAAAGTATCAGAAGAAGCCGAGTTAGAACCAGACTTAGAAATCGTTTTAACTGATAGCTATTTGCGAGACGGTTTGAATGACTTTAATCAAAAAGCCTTACTACGCTCAACCCCCTGGATGCTAGTCAAACCAGTGGGAACAATTGTTTGGATAGGACCAATATTTTATCCGAGAAAAACAGGTTGTTGGCAGTGCCTAGCTCAGCGATTAAGGAATAATAGCCCAATTACAGAAGCAATCAATAAAAACAAAGATGGTTCACCCTTACGTCCCCTTGGTTTCTTGCCCTCTACGTTAGAAAGTACCCTAGGAATGGTAGCTACCGAAGTCTTTAAATGGATTGTCCAGGGCGAAAATAAGGGTTTAGAGGGGAGGCTAGTCGTTCACGATCATCTTACTCTAACCACTCAAAATCACATCTTGGTTAAGCGTCCCCAATGTCCAAGTTGTGGCACAATCTTCAAGCAGGTTAACAGGAAACCTCTACCAATTATTCTTGGACATCGTCAAAAAACGTTTATTGCCGATGGAGGACACCGAAATTGTTCACCGAAAGAAACCCTAAGGAAATATCAACATCATATTAGCCCGATTACGGGAGTTGTTCGAGAATTAAGGAAAGTTGAGCAACTGGATAATAGTCTAAGTCATACCTACAGGGCAAAGCATCATTTTGCCACCATGTTCGATAATCTCCAGAGCTTACGTCAAAATCTAGCAGGTAGAAGTGCTGGCAAAGGCAGAATGGAGCAGCAAGCAAAGGTAAGCGGTTTGTGTGAAGCCATTGAAAGATATTCTGGGGTTTTCTCTGGTGACGAAATTAGACAAACCGCCAGCTATCAACAGATGGGAGATAAAGCAATTCATCCCAATACCTGTATGAATTTCAGCCAAGCTCAATATGAGAACCGTCTCCAATGGAATGCTAGTGTTTCTAGTTGGTTTCAACGGGTTCCAGATCCCTTTGATGAGGAAAGAGAAATTGAATGGACACCTGTTTGGTCTCTTACCCATCAAATGTTTAAGTATTTACCAACCGCTTACTGCTATTATGGGTATCCCAAACCCCAAAATCCCGATTGTTGGGCGGACTCTAATGGCTGTGCTGCTGGAAACACCTTAGAAGAGGCCATTCTGCAAGGATTTATGGAATTAGTCGAGCGTGATTGTGTCGCCTTATGGTGGTACAATCGCCTCCCTAGACCCAAAGTAGATTTAGAGAGTTTTGACGATCCCTATTTTCAAAACCTGACGGCATATTACCGTTCTCTTGACCGTCAACTTTGGGTGCTGGATCTCACGAATGATCTCAATATTCCAGTATTTGCTGCCATCACTTGTAGAATAGAGTCAGATGTAAAAGATATTACCCTAGGCTTCGGTAGCCATTTTGACGCAAAACTTGCTATTGGCAGGGCTTTAACCGAACTTAACCAAATTCTTCCTAATGTTTTATCCGCTAAAGCGGATGGTAGGACTCAATATCCTCCATTTGGCGATCCCCTAGCCATAAAATGGTGGACAAC
This sequence comes from unicellular cyanobacterium SU2, assembly GCA_002110465.1. GTDB lineage: Bacteria > Cyanobacteriota > Cyanobacteriia > Cyanobacteriales > Microcystaceae > Rippkaea. The sequence goes on from NEED01000005.1 coordinate 107,959, forward strand.
CGCTACCTTAGAGAATCAGCCCTATCTCGTTCCAGATCCCAGAGTCACTTCCAAAGTATCTGGTGATTATCTTCAAGATTGGAGTGACGATTTGTTAGAAGATGTCAGGCGTTGTCAGCAAATCGCGGAGCAAAACGGTATGGAAATGCTCGTCTTGGATCAGACTCGCCCTGATATCGGACTGAAGGTGGTTAAGACGATTGTTCCAGGAATGCGCCACTGGTGGCGGCGGTTAGGACCAGGACGACTTTATGATATTCCCCTCAAAAACAATTGGTTACAAACTCCATTAGCTGAAGATCAACTCAACCCGTGGACGATGTGGATGTAATCAGTTTGCCTATTCCTCTCTTTAAACCATTAATCAATGAATCGGATCATGGTTAAAAACTATCAAATTATTGATGCTGACGCTCATGTCTTTGAACCCCTTGATATGTGGCAAGAATATTTAGAACCTGCTTATAGAAGCTTTGCCCCCTCACCTGATATGAAAATTCAAGGGGAAGCAATTTATTATAAAGCAGACAAAGAAATTGTCGCCCATTGGACTAAACAGATACAGCAAGCTCACCCAATGATGGGACTCGACGGTTTTACGCCGGAGCTTCATCTGATGACCATGAACCAAATGGGGATTGATGTTTCATTTATTTATCCGACCCTAGGACTGGCCATACAATCAGTTGACACCATGACCCCCCAAGTGGCCGGAGCATTTACCCGTGCTTACAACCAATGGTTAAAAGACTTTTGTAGCTATGATCCCCAAAAACTTCAAGGAATAGGGATTGTCAATCGTCATGCTCCCGAAGAAATGGTAGCCCAACTCCATCAAATCGCTAAAATTGGTTGGAAATCTGTGTGTTTGCGTCCTAATCCTGTTAAGAAGCGATTGCTGAGTGACCCAGCTTACGAGCCTTTTTGGAAAGAGTGTGAGAAGTTAGAGATCGCAGTGGGGATACATGAAGGCACTCATAGTCGTTTGCCAAGTGCTGGAGCAGACCGATTTAACACCCGTTTTGCCCTACGCGCTTGTTCTCATCCCATGGAGCAGATGATGGCTATGCTCGCCTTGATTGAAGGTGGAGTGTTGGAGCGTCACCCAAACCTCAGAGTGGGATTTCTAGAATCAGGCTGTGGCTGGCTATTATACTGGCTATGGCGGTTAGATGAGGAATATGAGTGCCATTATTGGGAGGTAAAGGATACTGTCAAGATGAAACCCTCAGAGTATTTTCGTCGCCAATGCTTTATTGTGCTTGAGCCTTCTGAGCCTTACCTTGAGCGAATAATTGAGGATATTGGTGCAGATAACTTGCTTTTTGGTTCTGACTATCCCCATGTTCATTGGAAAATTGACCAAGATGAACCAGAGTTTCTTGATATCTATAAAATCCTCCACCAACGATTACCTAGCGGAACAGTGAAAAAGATACTTTGGGATAATCCTGCCCGTTTCTATGGATTAAACTAAAAATAAACCTTAACGCTATAATAAAAGATTTATGAATAACATAGATGACTACCAGATTATCACTCAAATCTATGAAAGTTCTAATTCATTAGTTTATCGGGCTAGGAATAAGACAGATAATCAACCTATTGTTCTAAAAATTCTCAAAGAAAACTATCCTACTCCTTCAGAACTAACCTGTTATCAACAGGAATATGAAATTACTCGCTGTTTCAATGTAGATAATATTATCAAAGTCTATGACTTAAGGCGATATAAGAATAGTTTAGTCATGCTTTTAGAAGACTTTGGTGGACATTCTTTAAAATTATTAATATCCCAAAGTCCATTCAGTTTATTTGACTTTCTTACCATTGCTATTAATATAGTTGAGGGATTAGCCGCTATTCATAGTGCGAATATTATTCACAAAGATATTAACCCAAATAATATTATTTATAATCCAGAAACAGAACAAATTAAAATTATCGATTTTGGTCTAGCTACCCGTTTATACAAAGAGATAATCACGGTTTGTTCTCCTCATCAATTAGAAGGAACGTTAGCTTATATTTCTCCAGAACAAACCGGAAGAATGAATCGAGGGATAGATTATCGTAGTGATTTTTATTCCCTTGGCATTACCTTTTATGAACTTTTAACGAGGAAACTTCCTTTTGAAACCACAGACCCAATGGAGTTAATCCATTGTCATCTTGCTAAACAACCTCCACCCATTAATCACTTAATCCCTGATCTTCCGCTAGCAGTGTCTAATATCATTGGAAAATTGTTAGCTAAAACCCCAGAGGAAAGATATCAAAGTGCGTGGGGAATTAAAGCGGATTTAGAAATTTGCCTTAATCAATTAAATTCTTTAGGAGAAATTACTTCGTTTCCTTTAGCCACTCAGGATGTTGCTGAGAAGTTTCAAATTCCTCACAAACTATATGGTCGAGAACTCGAAGTCAGTAAACTTTTAACAATCTTTGATGAGGTCAGTCAAGGAACAACTCAAATGCTCTTGATTTCGGGATATTCAGGGGTGGGAAAATCAGCTTTAGTTAATGAAATTCACAAACCAATAGTACGACAACGAGGGCAATTTGTTAAGGGAAAATTTGACCAATTCAATCGAGACATTCCTTATGCTGCTATTGTTCAGGCTTTTCGAGAATTAATCCATAAGTTGTTAAGTGAACCCGAAATAATTCTACAGGCTTGGGTTCAGAAAATTTTAGCCGTTTTAGGTAGTAATGGTCAAATTATTATTGAGATCATCCCTGAACTTGAAAAAATCATTGGTCAACAGCCACTTATCCAACAATTAGGAGGAACAGAAAGTCAAAACCGATTTAACTTATTTTTCAGAAGATTTCTCAGGATTTTTTGTAAAAAAGAACATCCTTTGGTGATCTTTATTGATGATTTACAATGGGCCGATTTACCCTCTTTGCACCTCATTGAACAATTAATGTTAGATCCTGATAATCAATATTTTCTCTTGATTGGTGCTTATCGAGATAATGAAGTTAGTCCTACCCATCCCCTTAATCAGACCTTAGAGAAAATTAAGCAAGCAAAAGTTTCAGTATCAGAAATTTCCCTTGATCCTTTAGATATCAGCCACATTAATCAATTAATTGCTGATACCCTCAATTGTTCAAGCAACATTGTCCAACCTTTAGCTAAGTTAGTTGCTCGAAAAACTGACGGGAATCCTTTTTTCTTGACTCAACTGCTTTATTCTTTATATCAAGAAAAATTATTAGTATTTAATCGAACTCAAACGAGTTTTAATCCAGACGAGAATCAACACGGTTTCTATCCCCTTACTTCAACAAGCTCAGTAACACAATCTAATGGTTGTTGGCAATGGGATATAGAGAAAATTGAAAAAATGTCTATCACCGATAATGTTGTTGATTTGATGGTCAAGAAAATTGAAAAATTAGAGCAAACAACTCAACAAATTCTCAAGTTGGCTGCTTGTATTGGAAACTATTTTGATTTAGAAATGCTTTCTCTCGTCAATAATAAATCTCCCATAGAAACGGCGAAAGAACTACAGTCAGCCCTCAATGAAGGCTTGATAATTCCTTTAGATAATAATTATAAAGTGCCTCTAGTTTGGAATCAAGAAGACTTGGTCAATGATATCTCCAAAATTTTTTCGGAGTCTTCTACAGACATTTCCTACAAATTTTTACATGATCGCGTTCAGCAAGCAGCATATAGTCTAATTCAAGAAAAGCTAAAACAAGAAGTTCATCTCAAAATTGGTCAACTGCTTCTAAAGAATACTCTCCCCGAACGGTTAGAAGAAAATATATTTGATATTGTTAATCAACTGAATGTTGGAGCGGATTTACTTTCAACTCAATTAGAACGAGATAATCTCGCTCAATTGAATTTAATCGCAGCGAGAAAAGCCAAGAAGTCAAGTGCTTACCTATCGGCTCTTCAGTATTTAGAATTAGCCCTAGACCTTCTATCATCAGATAGTTGGGAATGTCAGTATAATTTGACGATCGATATCTATTTAGAAACCATAGAAGTACAATACATCAATACTGAGTTTGAGCAAGCTGAAATCCTGTCATCTATCGTTCTGGAAAAAGCTCAAGAATTTCTTGCTCAAGTCAAAGTGTATGAATTGAAAATTCAATCCCATATCGCTAAATTCCAATTTCAGTCAGCGATAGAGGTTGCCCTCTTGACTCTCAAAAAACTAAAAATTGATATCCCTCAACATCCTAGCCAACAGAAGGTTGAGGAAGAATATCAATCGTTAAAATTCCTCCTAAAAGATAACCCGATTGAGAATTTATTCCATTTGTCAGAGATGACAGATCCCTATAAACTCTCAGCTATCAGAATTTTACTCGCTGTCACTGCACCAGCCTTTATTACTAATGCTTCTTTATATTGTGTGATTACTTTAACAGCCGTGAAGCTTTGTGTTACCTCTGGAAATCCACCTGAAGCTGCTGGTGTCTATATTTTTATGGGAAAACTGTTATGTGGAATGATGAAAGATATTGATTTTGGATATCAGTTTGGTAAACTTTCCTTGAGGTTTTTGGAAAAATTTGATATCCAAGATTTAAAATCTCTCGTTTTACATTATAGTGCCGGATTTATTCAACCTTGGAAAGAGTCAATTCATGACAGTAATATCATCCCAATGTTGCAGACAGCACTTAACGTTGGACTCGATACCGGAGATATCGAACACGCATCTTATAATGCGTCAGCTTATTGCTTATTTTCATTGTTTTCAGGCTTCCCCCTTGAACCAATGAGTCAGACTTATGAGAAATATATCAATTTGACCATTAAACTCAAGCAATCTTACACAGTCTCTTACATGAAAAACTGTAGTAAAATTGTGGTTAACTTACTTAATGGATATCAATATAACTACTGCCTCGTTGTTGGTAATTCTCAAGAAGAAGAAGACAAAACACTAGCTCTATGGACTCAAGAAAAAGCTGAATGGTTATTGTTTAGTGCTTATCTGGCTAAAACCATTTCTTACTACTTTTTCAAAGATTATCAGCAAGCTGTCAAGAGTGCAATTGAAGCCGACCAAAATGCTGAAAGCTCTGCTGCCTATTTGGTGATGGGACAACACAACTTTTACTATTCTCTGGCGTTGTTAGGTCAGGCTAACTTTTCTGAACGAAATCAATCTAAAAAGGCTCTAGAAAAAGTCTCATTTAATCAACAAAATATGAAAAATTGGGCTGAGCATTGTCCAGAAAATTTTCAACATAAATATGATTTAGTAGAAGCGGAAAAAGCGCGAATATTAGAAGAAAATTGGCTAGCTCAAGACCTATACGAAAAAGCAATTCAAGGTGCAAAAAAATATGAGTTTATCCATGAAGAAGCTGTGGCTTATGAACGAGCAGCCGAATTTTATTTAGCCCATGGAAGGGAAGAAATTGGTCATTTGTACCTCAATAATTCCCATCATTGTTATATCCGTTGGGGAGCAATAGCCAAAGTTAAACAGTTAGAAGAAGAATATCCACAGCATTTTATTAGGCGAACAAATCAAAGCCAATCTAAACAACTTAGTTCTAATGTACTGACGACTGAAAATCATGGGAAAAATCTCGATTTAACTACTGTCTTTAAAGCATCTCAAGCGATTTCTGGGGAAATTAACTTAGAAAACCTTCTGCAAAAATTAATGACAATTATCATTGAAAATGCAGGCGCACAAACAGGTTGTTTATTCTTGCCAAATGTTAACAAATCAGAAGAATTAGCCAATTTATCAATCGCCATTTACAGCAGTGAGAAGAACACCATTCTTTCACCAGATATACCTCTCTACCAAATATTGCCAGAGACGGTTCTTTATTATGTAGAACGTACCCATGAAAGTGTAGTTCTTGATGATGCCAGTTTATCAAAAAACTTTAGTCAAGATCCCTATATTCAATCGTCAAAACAACTCTCTATCCTATGTTATCCTCTACTTAATCAAGCTCAACTCGTTGGCATTGTTTATTTAGAAAATAAAATCACTGTGGGAGCTTTTACGAGGGAGCGTATTGAGTTCTTACAGTTACTCAGTGGACAAGCGGCGATCGCTCTTAGTAATGCCCGACTTTATGCCAAAGTTACTGAGAGTGAACAACAGCTAAAACAGTTTTTAGAAGCAGTTCCCATGGGTATTGGTGTTGTTGACAGTAATGGCCATCCTTACTATGCTAATCAACTAGCTAAAAAACTATTAGGTCAGGGGATCAACCCTGAAACAACAAGGGAGGAAATAGCCGAAGTTTATCAGAACTATATGGCTGGAACTGATGAACTTTACCCTGATGATAAATTACCCATAAATAAAGCATTAAAGGGAGAATTAACCAAGGTTGATGATCTTGAAATTCGTCAAGAAGATTGCATTATTCCCATCGAGAGTTGGGGGACTCCTATCTACAGTGAAGCCGGAGATATACAATATGCACTCGTTACTTTTCAAGATATTACTGAACGCAAAAGGGCTGAGAAAATTTTAGCTGATTATTATCAGGAATTAGAACAAGAGGTTAAGCGACAAACAGAAGAATTGGAGATTGCTAAAGAGAAAGCAGAAGTTGCCAATGAGGCAAAAAGTTATTTTATCGCCAACATGAGTCACGAATTAAGAACTCCTTTAAATGCCATTTTAGGTTTTTCTCAAATTATGAGACGTTCCCCTACTTTGTCTCAAGAAGAAAAAGAAAATATTAATATTATTGGTCGCAGTGGCGATTACTTATTAACCTTAATTAATAATATTTTAGATTTGGCGAAAATCGAAGCCGGCAAAATGACGCTAAATCCTCATGATTTTGACCTTTATTCCTGTTTGCAGGAAGTAGAAGACTTGTTACATCTCAAAGCAAACAACAAAGGATTAGAATTAGAAATTAATCACGAGCAAGATGTTCCTCAATATATTAATACTGATGAAACGAAACTGCGTCAAATTTTAATTAATTTAATTAATAATGCGATTAAATTTACGTCAGAAGGTGGAGTTTTTGTACAAGTAAGAAACCAACATTCAGACATCAAAGACAGTAACTTAAACAACGACTTAAAATCCCTGACAAATGATGACTATGTAAATATAACAGTTCAAGATACAGGCGTTGGCATAGAAGGCGAAGAATTAGATAAATTATTTGAAGCATTTGCACAAACAGAAAGTGGTAAAAAAAGTAGCGAAGGGACAGGTTTAGGACTACCAATTAGTCGTAAATTTGTTCAGTTAATGGGAGGAGATATTACGGTAACAAGTGAGGTAGGAGTAGGCACAACTTTTAGTTTTAATATTAAAATTACTAAGGTTAATGCTGACGCTATCGAAACTAAACCCATTGTTCGCCATGTGATTGCTTTACAACCTGGACAACCTCGTTATAAAATTTTGATTGTCGATGATCGTCCCGCCAATCGTTTACTATTAATTAAACTTTTACAACCAGTAGGTTTTGAAGTGCAAGAAGCGGGTAATGGGCAAGAAGCCATCAAAAAATGGGAAGCATGGCAACCTCATTTGATATTTATGGACATGAGAATGCCAATTATGGATGGGTATCAAGCCACTCAACATATTAGAAGTTTCACAAAAGGAAATGCTCCAGCTATTGTTGCTTTAACGGCTAGCGTTTTAGAAGAGGAAAAAGCTATTGTTTTATCCGCCGGATGTGATGATTTCATCCGAAAGCCATTTCGAGAATCAATTATTTTTGAAGTAATTGCTAAACACTTAGGGGTTGAATATGTATATGAAGAAGAAGATAAAATTGAAAAAAGATCACTAAATTTAACCCCAGATGATTTAATGATAATGCCTCAAGAATGGTTAGATAGATTGTATTATGGCAGTCAAATTTTAGATGATGACTTGATTTTAGAGTTGATTGAGGAAATTCCTGAAAGCCATTCTTTATTAGCTGATCAATTAACTGGTTTAGTTGATACTTTTCAAATTAAAAAAATCAAACAAATTCTTAAATCAATATCCTCTATTAATCTTGAATAATTTATAGATTTTTTTTTCTATTTCTTTTACTCAAATTTATATCTCCTAATTGAAATAAGACTCAACTAAAATCTCTAATCTTATTCAGTCTAAATCATCTCCCAAGGGAAATACAATGACTTCAGAAACTATTTTAATTGTTGATGACCAACTTCCTAATTTAAAAGTTTTGACAACCATGTTAAAAGGTAAAAATTATAAAGTTAGAAAGACTGTGGATGGAGAAAGTGCAATCGAAGCAGTACAAATAGAACCTCCTGATTTGATATTATTGGATATAAAAATGCCAGATATGGATGGGTATGAAGTTTGTCAACGCTTAAAATCAGATGAGAAAACTAAAGATGTTCCTATCATTTTTATTAGTGCCCTGAGTGAAGTCTTTGATAAAGTAAAAGCCTTTGATGTAGGAGGAATTGACTATATTACTAAACCTTTTCAGGAAGAAGAAGTTTTGGCGAGAATTAACAGTCAGTTAACCATTAAAAAGCAACAAAAACTCTTACAGCAAGATAAAGAACTATTAATCAAGAAACAAAAAATACTCGAAAAAGAAATTAAATTAAGGAAAGAAGCTCAAGCCATCCTATATCAATCAAGAGCCTTGATTTCCAGTGTTTTAACTAATTCCCTTGATGGAATTGCTGCTTTTGAATCGGTTAGAAATTCAAAGAGCGGAAAAATAGAAGATTTTCGTTGCTTAGTAATTAATCCCATTCTAGCAGAACTGTTTCATCAAGAACCAGAAGATTTAAGCGGACAATTAATATTGAAAAATTTTTTTCAACAACTTGATTTGAATTTATTTACCTTATTTGTCGACATTGTAGAAACAGGAGTCTCGTTAGACAAAGATTTTAGTTATCAGTGTCAACAAAAGACACAATGGTATCATCTTAGTGCCATGAAATTAGCTGATGGATTTTCCCTTACTGTTAGAGATATTACCGAAAGAAAAAAGAAAGAATTAGAACTCGATCGTCGAGCAACTATTGACGGATTGACAGGAGTTTATAATCGTCAGACTTTCGATCAAAATCTCATTAAAGAATGGAAACGTGCTAAAAGGGAAAAGCAAACTTTATCCATCATTTTATTTGATGTAGATTATTTCAAATTATATAATGACTGCTATGGTCATCAAGCGGGGGATGATTGTTTAAAGCAAATTGCCCAAACTGTAAAGAAAATCCTGAATCGTTCTGTTGATTTCGTTGCTCGTTATGGTGGGGAAGAATTTGTCGTAATCCTACCAAATACAGATCAGCAAGGAGCAATTATCGTTGTAGAAAATATCCAACACGCTATTTACACCTTAGCAATTCCCCACAAAGAATCAAAAGTTAGTGAGCTTGTCTCGATTAGTGTAGGAATTGCTAGTATTATCCCTAGATCGGCAAGTTCACCTGCTGACTTAATTAATCTAGCTGATAAAGCTCTTTATACAGCGAAACAACAGGGACGGAACCGCTATTCTGTTGCTGAAATTTAATTTTCTGATGAATTAAAGCTATTGTTTGCTCAATTTCAAACACTGATGCGAACCAACACCTCCCCTGTACTCTCTATTGTCCATTGATTTGGTAATCTGATATGACTATGTCCATTTGTTTTTTCCCCTCTCCTACTCATTTGGCCATTATATGTGCAATTTAGAGACAACATGAATTATTTCAAAAAATTCCAACGTATCCTCGAACTAATCCTCTGGAATTTTCGTTTTTTTACCTTGATTCCAGTCTTATTTAGCTTAATCAGTGCCGTAAACTTTTTTATTTTGGGAACGATTGAAATTATGATGAGTATTCTTCCCAATTCTAACCTTTTTCAAGATCCTCAAAATGAGGATTTAGCTCTCGTTGTTTCTAGTGTAGTTGGTGGTATTGATTATTATTTGATTGGTATTATTCTCTTGATTTTTAGTTTTGGAATTTATGAACTATTTATTTCCAAAATTAATATTAGTGGCGATAAAACCATAAAAAGCCCATTGACAATTAACTCTTTAGAAGAATTGAAAAAAAAGTTACTTCAAGTGATTATTATGGCTTTAATTGTTAGCTTATTCAAAAAAATTATTATCTTACAACTCACAACGACAATAGATGCAATTTATATAGCAGTCGCTATTCTCTTAGTATCCGTCAGTACCTATTTAGGATTTTCCAAAGAATAAGTAAAACGCCTTAAGATACTGTTGGCGAAAGTAATCTAAGCGTGTTTCAAAACGAAGTATAAGAAGAAGACGCTCACCGATAGAACTTGGCAAGCTTTGGGAATTGCTGCGGAGTGTCTTGGATGGACAAGGGCTGACTTACTGGAAAATTTAGTCGAACAGAATCAGGTAGGTAATTTTCACCCTACTTAAGTCAGATTAACTGTTTAAATACATAGCATGATAACTTATATGATCTTCCATAAAACTAGCGATCATAAAATAACTGTGGTCATATCCTTCATGAAATCTTAGAATCAAAGATTGTCCCACATATTCACAAACTTCTTTAAATTTTTCAGGTAATAATTGTTTCTGGTGATAAAAAGGATCAGCTAATCCCTGATCAATTAAAATCGGATATTTAAGCTGAGTTTTTTTCACTAATTCCCTAGCATCATAGTGATGCCAATTACTTTTATCATCGCCTAAATAAGCTGTAAATGATTTTTCTCCCCAAGGACAATGAATCGGTGATGTAATAGGAGCAAACGCCGAAACGGAGACATATTTTTGGGGATTTTTTAAGGCACAAATCAACGCACCATGACCCCCCATAGAATGACCAAAAATGCTAGTTCTATCAACATTTACATTGAAATTATTTTGAATTAGTTCAGGTAATTCTGTGACAAGATAACTATACATTTGATAGTGGTTTTTCCACGGTTCAACAGTTGCATCAACATAAAATCCTGCTCCACTTCCTAAGTCCCAAGTATCATCTTCTGCTGCAATCTCTGTATTACGGGGACTTGTATCAGGAATTACTAGCATAATGCCATACTTAGCAGCGAACTGGTGCGCTCCTGCTTTAACCGTAAAATTTTCTTCCGTACAGGTTAATCCCGACAAATAATATAAAATGGGAACTGGTTTCGTTTTTGCTTGAGGGGGAACATAAACAGCAAAATTCATCGAATGATTACAACATTGAGACTGATGGGTGTAATAAGCAACGGTTCCACCAAAGCATCGATGTTCTGACTTGAGGGTAAGGGCATTAGACATTATAAAAGTATCCTAAATCAATCCAAAATTAAAATTGAAAATGGAGAATTTGTTCTATTTTTAGTAAAGTCGTAAACGGCTGTCATTATGTTAAGTATATCTAAGGAACACGAGTAAATGACAGGAATATTGTTTAAGCTTAAACTTAACAAAAATTGTCTCCATCTCTTCAATTTTTCCCAGACTCCCAACACTTTCAGCAGCATCCTCCAACCAAATTGGAACGAGACAGACTACAATACTAAAGTGATAGAACTAACTAGCCATTTTGAGAGACTTTAAAAAGAGTACCGTGCCTAAACGTAATTTGCTGCTTTCCCTATTAGCTTGTACAGGGTTTTGGACCCTAACGACCCCCGTGATGGGACAAGCCCTTTTGCCCTACACTCCCCAATTAAACACAGAACAATTGGAACAACAGGGCTTAGAATTAGCTGAAGATGCGGTGCAATTGGTGCGCTTTCAACAATACCAGTTAGCTTTATCGAGGGCTAAACTAGCTACTCAACTCGCCCCTAATCAATATCAACCTTGGTTTATTTTAGGAACGTTATATCTTCAAGAAGAAGAGGTAGGGGAAGCAATTGAGGCCTTACAGAAAGCGTTATCGATTGCCCCTGAAGAAGCAGGAATTAAATTTACCCTAGGAAATGCCTATTTTCAACAAGGAAAGTATCAAGCGGCAGCCACGGAATTAGAAGAAGGATTAAAACTTAAACCGAATACTCCTGCAGCCCTATTTGATTTAGGGAATTCCTACTTAAAGTTGAATAAAATGACCGACGCGATCGCTGTTTATAAGAAAGCGATCGCCCAAGAGAAAAATTTTTGGCCTGCCGTTAATAATATTGGTTTAATTAAATATGAACAAGGGGACATGAACGGGGCAGTTCAAGATTGGCAAAAAGCCTTAACCATTGATCCTGAACAAGCAGAACCTAAATTAGCCGTAGCGGTTGCCCTATATACTCAAGGTAAAACAGAAGAAGGGATTAAACTAGGGGAAACTGCCCTGAAATTAGATAGTCGTTACGGAGAACTACAATTTCTCGAGCATAATCTCTGGGGGACTAAATTATTGCAAGATACTAAAGTCTTCTTCTCTACTCCCCGTATCAAAGCCCTATTAGAAAGCCTCGAAGAAACATCTTCATAATCGGTTAGCTTAGGTCTGATTTCTTATTCCCATCACTAAAGTAGAGGTCTACACTTGTTGGCCTCTACAAAATCTTTAACTGAATCTTTTAGCCATTAACTATCAAGTATCAACTAACTAAAGACTTCTGCTTCTTTTAAAAGAACTCCTGCCTGATCTTTTTTTGATAGCATGGGTTCCCCCGTTAATTGCCAGTCAATCCCAATATTAGGGTCATTCCAAAGAATACTTCTTTCGTATTGTGGGGCATAATAATTAGTAGTTTTATATAAAAACTCAGCCTCATCTGATAAGACAACAAACCCGTGGGCAAATCCTTCAGGAACCCAAAACATTCGCTTATTTTCTGCACTGAGAATACAGCTTACCCATTGTCCAAAAGTCGGAGAACTTTTACGAATATCAACCGCCACATCCAAGACTTCTCCCACCACAGCCCGTACTAATTTTCCTTGAGGTTGTTGGATTTGATAATGCAAACCCCGCAGGACATTTTTGAGAGATTTTGAATGATTATCTTGAACAAAATTTCTTTCTACTCCGGTTTCTTCAGTGAATTTTTTTTGATTAAAACTCTCGTAGAAAAATCCTCGATCATCTCCAAAAATACGAGGTTCAATAATCATAACATCAGGAATTTCTGTCGGAATAACTTTCATGTTTAAAATCTCCTTAAAATAAATAATAGGTAATCAACTTAAACTGTTAAGGTAATCCAATTTTGTAACTCATCCCAGCCCAACCCTTGTCGAATAACAACAGGTTCATCGGAAGTCATGTCTAAAATGGTAGATACTTCAAATCCTGGTTCTAATCCATTATCAATAATTAAATCAACTTGACTCTCTAAGTCATCAAAAAGTTTCGCTTTTTCTAATCCAAGGGTAGGAAACTCTCCCTCTTCATCTGGTAAATGGGCAGAACTCGATACAATCGGATTACCCAAACTTTCTAAAATTATCTGACAAATGTTATGGTCAGGAACCCGAATTCCTGTGGTTTTTCGTTTGGGACTCATCACTACCTTAGGTACTAATTTTGTTCCTGGAAGCAAAAAAGTATAAGGACCTGGAATAACCCGCTTCATCACTCGATAGGCTTCATCAGAAACAACGGCATAATCAGCAATATTAGATAACGAAGAACACAAAAATGTCAAGGGTTTATCATTAGATAATTGCTTTAATTGTCTAACCCGTTCTACAGCCGATTTATTATTAAGATCACAACCAATTGCATAGACTGTATCGGTAGGATACAGCATGATAGCCCCTTTTTTTAAGTCTTTAACAATTTCCTCAATTGTACGAACTTGGGGATTGTCAGGATGAAGAGTATATAGCTTAGCCATGTTAAAATCTTGGGATAAAATCAAGTTAGTAATTTATATTAAATCAGTTATTCTTAGGATGCAGTAGCCTGTAACTGTTCCTTGTTAAAATAATATCCAGAAATCATTCTTTCCTCTACTAAACAACCAGTTAATTTTATGAAAAAAATAGCCTATTTAGACTGTCCAACGGGAATTGCTGGCGATATGTGTTTAGGCGCATTAGTTGATAGCGGTGTTCCCATAGAATACCTAATCGAAAAACTTCAGGGGTTAGGGATTGAAGAAGAATATCATTTGTGGAAAGAACAGGTTCAGCGTCAAGGACAATTAGCGACTAAAGTTTATGTTGACCTATTGAAGGATCATCAGTCAACAGATCACCATCATCATAACCATGATCATCACGCCCGTCATTTACCCGAAATTGAATCAATGATTAAACAGGCAAATTTACCATCCCAGGCAACTCAATGGAGTCTTCAGGTATTTCGTCAATTAGCCGTAGCAGAAGGGGCTGTACATGGCATAGAACCAGATAAGGTACACTTTCATGAGGTAGGGGCTACAGATGCCATTGTAGACATTGTGGGGACTTGTTTAGGGTTAGATTGGTTAGGGATTGATGAGTTATGCTGTTCTGCTATGCCGACTGGTGGGGGAACAGTTTGGGCAGCCCACGGACGTTTACCTGTCCCTGTTCCGGCGGTAATTAAATTATGGGAGTCCCGTCAAGTTCCAGTCTATAGCAATAACATTGACAAGGAATTAGTAACCCCAACAGGCGCAGCGATTACGGTTAGTTTAGTCTCAAATTTTGGTCCTCCTCCTCCAATGAAATTACAAAAAGTTGGTCTAGGGGCAGGTTCGCAGGAGTTGGCAATTCCTAATGTTTTAAGATTATGGATTGGAGAATCTACTCAGGAGAATAATCTTGGTTACTTAGAAAAAGTTGCCGTGTTAGAAACTCAAATTGATGATCTTAATCCTCAAGTAATTGGTTATGTTTTTGACGCTTTATTTGCTGTCGGGGCAGTAGATGTATTTACTCAGGCTATCGGGATGAAAAAGTCTCGCCCAGGGATTTTATTAACTGTCATTTGCCCACCCGATAAAATAGGAGATTGTGAGAGGATTATTTTTCAAGAAACCACCACGTTAGGAATCCGTTGTTTAATTCAAAATCGTTCTATATTAAACCGAGAAATTGAAGGAGTGAAGACTGAGTATGGCATTGTTAAAATTAAGGTTGCGACTCAAGAAATAGGGAAGGAAAAAACGATTCTTAATGTTCAGCCGGAATATGAAGATTGTGCCACTTTAGCTAGACAATTGAATCAACCATTACGAGTTATTCAGCAAATGGTTTTGAATATTTGGTATCAAAAACACAACAAAATCTAGAAATCATAAATAATTCAGATTAATTACTTTTTTAATTAAAATCTTTAAAACTCCTAACAACAATACTCTATGAAACAAATGATTTCTTTAATTAAACCTTATTGCAAATGGTTTATTTTTGGACTCTCTTTGATTTTTGTTATAAATATTTTTCAAAATAACTGGCAAAGTATTAGAATAATAACCCTTGACAATAAAAGTTTTCTTTATTTGATTTTAGCTTTTTTTATTACTTTTTCTGCCCATATTTGGTCTGCACTGATTTGGGTGAGGATACTCAAAGTATTTAAACAACCTACAACCAATAAATGGGGATTGAAAATTTATTTAGTTACTAATATTGCCAAATATATACCTGGAAATGTAGGACATTTTTACGGTCGTATCTCAGGAATTTGCCAACAAGGAGGTTCTCTTCGTGTTGCTAGTTTTATCGTTTTCTTAGAACCATTGTTAATGGCAGCATCAGCTTTATTAATTGCTTTAGCTAGTAATTTTATTGGACTAATTGAAACCGCTTCTAATCCTTGGATATTGATTGTACAAATATTGATTTTAATAACAGTTTTATTAGGAATCCATCCAATTATTTTAAATAAATTGATTTATTTTTTGAACAAGTCTAAGCAAAATTTACAGGAAAACGTATTGGTTCTAGAAAGTTATCCTAGTCTGATTTTACTAGGTGAATTAGTATTTGTTATATTGAGAGGAATAGGTTTTATCTGTGTTTGGATCGCGTTTACGCCAGTATCAATCGTTCAAATTCCTTTATTATTAAGTGCTTTTAGTTTTGCCTGGTTACTGGGATTAGTAATTCCTGGCGCACCTGGGGGAATGGGGATATTTGAAGCCACCCTCATCGCATTGCTAAAAACAGAAAACTTTCCCATCGGAGTGGTTCTGAGTTCTCTGACCATATTTCGACTAATTAGTATTTTAGCAGAAGTTTCGGGGGCAGGATTAGGATTATTAATTAAGAAAAATTAACCTAAGTCAGATTAATCTCGTCTTCTTAAAATAGATTCAAAGTTATTCATTCTAAATTCTGCATTCTTGATTCTAAATTCTGCTATGGCATTCTTTTTCCCATTTGATACAAGTTTTCGATTTACCAAAACTTCCCCCATGACAGTCGGCCAACTGTCCCCAGGTTGAGAGACGTAAATTCAGAAAGCAGATTAAAGTGAAGCTAGAATAAACTATGGTTATATAAAATCGTTTTTTAGTCTTTTTTCAGTTGCGTTTTCCCTGATTTATGAATTCATCTACTTCATCTAGTAAGTCCTTTGAATCATCCATTAATCCCTGGTTAGTTCGGTTGGTGTATCCCCTAGGGTGTCGGTTCGTCTTGCCGTTATTCTTTGGTCGAATCACCGTAACAGGTCGAGAAAATATTCCCACCACAGGGCCAGTCATTGTTGCCCCAACCCATCGTTCTCGATGGGATGCTTTAATTGTCCCTAAAGCTGTGGGAAGACTCGTTAGTGGTCGAGATTTACGGTTTATGGTGACATCAACTGAAATGACAGGAATTCAAGGCTGGTTTATTCACCATTTAGGCGGATTTCCCATTGATGTTAAGCGTCCAGGGTTGAGTAGTTTAGAACATAGCGTTGCCCTACTCAAAGAAGAAGAAATGCTAGTAATTTTTCCAGAAGGGGGCATTTTTCGGGACAATGAAGTTCATCCTCTTAAGCGAGGGGTTGCCCGTATTGCCTTAGAAGTAGAATCTGAAAAACCAGGATCTCAAATTAAAATTCTTCCCGTTGGGGTTCGGTATACTCAACCTTATCCGAGTTGGGGAACAGATGTTACTGTCACCATTGGCAAACCCATCGAGGTGGCAAAATATGATTCAAAACGGATGAAAAGTAGTTCTGAAAAGCTAACCGATGATTTAGAAGATATCTTAACCGAATTATATCAAGAACAAGATCCCTCAAACTCAGTGGCGATCGCGTCCTAATTATTGGTGTTTTTCCCACAAAAGAAGGCGATTATACTTTTTATGCTGACTATTATTGGCTGTGGTAATCTAAATCGATCTGATGATGCGGTGGGAGTTATTATTGCCCAAAACCTTCAGGAATTTTTCCGTGAACATCCTGCTTCTAATATTCGTATCTATGACTGTGGAACGGCTGGCATGGAAGTTATGTTCCAAGCTAGAGGGAGTCAAAAATTAATCATTATTGATGCGTGTTCGACTAATTCTGAACCAGGAACTATTTTTGAAGTGCCTGGAGAGGAGTTAGAAACTTTGCCAGAACCTAGTTATAATTTGCACGACTTTCGCTGGGATAATGCCTTAGCAGCCGGACGAAAAATTTTTAAAGATGATTTTCCTCAACAGGTAATTGTCTACTTAATTGAGGCACAAAATTTGGGGTTAGGATTAGAATTAACTCCTCCAATACAACAAGCTGCTGCAAAAGTTTTGGAGAAGTTAAAACAGCAAGTTTGGGAATTTTCACAACTTAAGTAAAGTGTTTCTCGAGTAACTTATCGACTTGTCCCAAACTAACCTGATTATATTGAGTTTTATCGGGTAAAACCACGACATTAGGCCCTTTTTTACACTGTTTAAGACATCCGGTTAACTTAATTTCAACCTGTTCCCCTAAACCGCGATCGCTAAGTTTTGTCTCCATTTCTTGACATAAGGTTTTTCCTCCTCGTTTCCAACAACTAGATTTTTGACAAACCAAAATCCGCTTTTTGGTAGTCTTTTCAGGCAAAATCATGACACAGGGGTCTTGAGGTTGGGTTATTTCCTTTACTGTTGCTGCTTTCAGCTTAAAGGTTCCCATTTTTCCTTTAGTCTCCCTGGTTCCTTCTACTTCTAGCCAAACCCCAGGGGCAAGGTTGGGATTTAAAGATTGACGTAATTTTTTAGGAATTTTAATCCAAAATTCCCTTGATGCGACACTAATCCGCAGATATTTAATTTTGTCACCGTCTTTCATGACAAAACTTTCTAATTGACCGATCAGACGGAAGGGAGAAACTGTGAGAGATTTTGACATAGTTTTTTATCTATTGATAAAGTAATTGATAATTTAAGTCTATTCGTGATGCCAACAATTCGTTAACCAGTCGATTAATTCTCGACGGGAGGCTGAGTATTGTTTAACTACACTCCAAAGCTGAATGACGGCCGTAGGACTCGTCAGTTGGACTTGTAAAGGTTGATTCGTGCAGCAATGACAGGGAATCTGTAAATCCTGAAGACGATGATACACAATCCAGCGATCGCCCCAATCAACTTCTACGACTTGGCTAGGTTCTAAAGGAAGGTTAGCTAAATTCATCGATACTGGTAAATGCATATAATTGTCATTATTTCTTTACATAGTATATCAAACAGATGCTAATTATTCTCAAGTATGTCAAGAAAATAACTTAGTGTCAAAGGGGGTCACAATCAGATAAAGCCTAAGTTTGTCGGCTTTTGCCCGAACCTTAAATTTTTTGGGATATTCTTTAGGGTGTCGATAAACTGTTGCTAATATGAGGTATTTTAGATATGTACGGTTTAATAAAAAAAGGGGAAAACAAACATGGCAACTGTCCAAGGTTTAGTGCGTGCTTTTGGAGAAGTGGGAGAAAACTCTGTCTTACTCGACAAGAGCGTTACCATCCCTGTTTGTGAAGGATTAAACATGGTAATAGCTAGTTTTCAAGGGCTATACCTACAATATGAAAAGCATCATTTTGTTGTAGAAGGTTCAGAATTCTATTCCTTACACGAATTTTTTAACGAAAGCTATGATGATGTTCGTGGTCACGTTCACGATCTCGCTGAACGGTTAAATGGACTCGGAGGCATCCCTGCCGCTAGTTTCAGTAAGTTAGCTGAATTGTGTTGCTTTGAACCTGAAGCCGATGGGGCTTATGGTTGCCGCGAGATGGTAGAACATGATTTAGGGGCAGAACAAGAAATCATCAAGTTACTCCGTAAACAGGCTGCCCAAGCCGAAAGCTTAGGTGATAGAGCGACTCGTTATCTTTATGAACAGATTCTGCTCAAAACAGAAGAACGGGCTTATCACTTAGATCACTTCTTAGTGAGCGACAGCTTAACCTTAGCCTTTGTTGGTAACGGAAACTAGAACGCCCCTAGAATTTCTCTGACGACAGATAAAAAATACCTGATTAAACAAACTCCCATTAAAAAATGGGGGTTTTCGCATTTCTAGGTCAGTTGAGCCTGAATCTCTTCTAAAGTTAACTCACGACCAATAAACACTAATCGAGTTTGACGGGGTTCATCAGGTTTCCAGGGACGATCATAAAAGGTATCAAAGCGATCGCCGACCCCTTGTAACACTAACCGCATGGGTTTAGAAGGAACATTCACAAACCCTTTGATCCGATAAATTTCAGTGGTTTCTACTATTTTTTGAAGTTGGTTGACCAAGCTTTTTGGCTCAAACCCCTGATCTAAAATCACTTGAACCGAATTAATATCATCATCATGATCGTGGTCTTCTTCTTGATCGTGATGACTAGGACGACTTTCTAAATTATCCTCAACGGCGGCATTAAACCCCAATAAAACATCAGGATTAATTTTCCCGTTATCACAAGCAACCACTTTGACCCCTGGTCGCAATTCTTGGGTTAACCACGCTTTAACTTGATTAAGTTGAGACGGTTCAATTAAATCGGTTTTAGTCAGCAACACCAAATCTGCACAGGCCAACTGATCTTCAAATAATTCCTCGATGGGGGTTTCATGTTCTAGGTTAGGATCAGCCTGTCGCTGGGCTTCTAAGGCGGGTAAATCTCCTACTAGGGTTCCTGACACTAAAGCTTGGGTATCCACCACCGTTACCACCCCATCAACGGTAGCACCGTTGCGAATTTCTGGCCACCGGAAGGCTTGAACTAAAGGTTTGGGTAATACTAACCCAGAGGTTTCAATCAGCATACAGTCAATGCCGTCACGTCTTTCTAATAATTGCTGCATCGTGGGGAAAAATTCCTCTTGGACGGTGCAACATAAACAGCCATTGGTTAATTCAACGATATTATTGTTTGGGTTTTCATCTTCATCGCAAATCTGACAGTCGCGCAACAGTTCCCCATCTATTCCTACTTCCCCAAATTCGTTCACCAAAACAGCAATACGTCGTTGTTGATTATTTTGTAAGAGATGACGAACTAACGTTGTTTTACCCGCTCCGAGAAAGCCAGTGATAACCGTGACAGGAATTTTATGCATAGTTAAAATCTAGGTGCGACAAACAATAATTGTTTTTATTTAAGAATAATCTTTTCCAATATACTAAAATATCTTGGCAAACATGATAATTTTATTTTTTTTTAGCATTAATTGATTGTGACTTTTATCAACCTTAAAACTCAGATGGTTTCTGAGCTTAAACACACAATAATAAAAAGTTATTCGTGAGTTCTCTCAAAACCCCCTTGAATTCCAAGGTCAGGATTTCTCAGTCGAACCTGGTTGATAGACCTACTACAAGGTAAAGCAGAAGCCCAACATGCACCATCTAAGGGACTAAAGTAGATAACATCATTGACTTGTTTTTGAATAAAAGTTTTAGAAGCTAGAGGAGAAGGGAGAAGAAGATTAGAACTGGTTAAACCTATGGAGATTAAAGCCCCTAAAAGTAATAAAAAAAACACCTGCACTTTCCGTGTATTTTGAACTCCTTCTAATCTTGTTAAAAATTTATTTTTTAAGATTAATTTTCTTTCTAAAAATGTAGCTAATGATAAAGCTGGTAATATTAGCAAATAACCCAACCCAAAGCGAATTAATGGCCCTTGAAGAAAAATAAAAATGATTCCTAATAAACCTAACGCTGATACCCAAATTTGTCCTTGGGGAGAACGTTTACGTAACATCTGGAACAGCCAGATAAAAGAGACCAAGCTAAGTAAAGCAAGAACCATCATTACCAGATTTAGAGAACGAGAAGTGACCCATTTAGTTATGAACCATAACCGAGAATTTTGTCCTACTGGGGGTTCTCCAAACCAAGTTTCTAAACTGCTAGTTTTTGAGGCGAATTCTTGAGTGTCTTCTAGAGCTAAAGACCAGGGAACATCAAGACAGAATAAAGAAGAAGGATAAAGGGGACAGCCAGATGTTTTTATTCCGACTAATAATATTGGAAGTATTAAAAGACCAATGACAAGAATGCCGCCGGTTAGTCGTCCAATAGATTTTTTCTCCTGCCATACATAGAAAAGTCCTGTAATTAATAATAAAGGTGCTGCTGATAATTTAATGGTGACTGCTCCGGTTCCCAATAAAAAGGGAACAAAAGAGAGATTTTGCTTAAATATTGATTCTTTCGATATCATAAGATCTTGATCTCTGTCTACCAAGATAGCCCATGCTGTCATACCAATTAATAAAGCAATGGGCAAGTCAGGAGATAAGGAGATCAAAATTAGCTGCATTTCTTGAGATACAGCCAGATATATTAAAAACAAACAACTAAAACTAATGGCAAACCAATCACATAAATAAGCTTTGCCTCTGAGTCCTCGCCATACACTTAGAGATAAATGAACTAAAGTAACTAAAAAAATAAAACTGTTGATTACAGCACCTGCTCGAAACTCTACAATTTGCCCATTAAAAGGTGCAATTAAAGCAAACCAAGATGAAGTGATTCCTAAATTTTTAAGGGTTAAAACAATCCCCTGAACAACTCCGAATTCAGACAACCAGCGCATAGCTGAATAGTGATACCAACCTGATTCGATCCAAGTTACCTGCTTTGTTGTAAATAGAGCAACTAACCAAGTAAGTATGAAAATTATTATTAAGTAATTTAGAGATAATCTTGACTTTAAAAGTATAATTTCTTGACGTATAGTTGATGAAAGAAGACACAAAAAAATGCAACCAATAATAATAACAATTCCTACGCCGAAAGAAAGAGGAAGAATT
Organism: unicellular cyanobacterium SU2; assembly: GCA_002110465.1. Taxonomy (GTDB): domain Bacteria; phylum Cyanobacteriota; class Cyanobacteriia; order Cyanobacteriales; family Microcystaceae; genus Rippkaea. Next base: position 130,015 of record NEED01000005.1, read on the forward strand.
AGAGAAATAACTAGAAAAAGATTGGCTAGAATAATTACTCCCAACCAAAGAGCAAGAATTACTCGATCTCCCATGCGCTTCAAGCTTTGAGAAAAATGGCTTTTTAGGATGAATGTTCCTAAGAGATAACTAGCCATTGTTAATAGAAGCCAAACTAATAAAAAGTAAATCATATAATAGCCTATTTAAAAGTTAAGTTAAATAGCAAGATTTTAACTGTAAGTTATATTGTGGTTGACTCTTGCATTTATATTAAGTTAATTTAGAATTTGAAACATTTTCTTGTCTGGGAGTTTTCCCCATTTCCCAAAAGAATCCAACTGCATTAGCAATCTGAGAGATTAAGAGAGCAAAGGTTAAGGATATTCCCTGCTTACTTTGACCATTTTTAAAAGGATATAACAATAAACGAAGATAATAATTGCCCTCAATTTGAAAATTTCCCCAACCTTTTTTTGCTCGTATATTATGAAATCTAAAAGCTCCTTGTCCATCAGTAAAATGCTGTTTCCAAAACTGATTTAAAGTCATCGGATGAGCATGATAAATAATTATTTCAGGAGCATAAATCATCGTTTTTCCAGAATGAATCCATCGGTCACAGAGTTCTCGATCTTCAGAAGTCCTAAATTCTTCATTAAAGCCCCCAATTTCTAGAAACGCTTGCGTTGGAACTATCATATTATTTGAGGTAAAAAAAAGCAATATATTTACCTTTAGCCTGTTTTGCGGGGAGCGTGTCAGTTTTGCGAGGGGCTGGCTTAGTTAGCGGGCAATGTCCTACAACTAAATCTTAACTTTCTTTTTCCCTAGTTGCTTCTTCAACTAAATCTGATAGGGCAAGTTCAACCGTATAAAGTGATTGCTGTAAACCTTCAATTTTAGTTCGACGCATCACCATATCCACAGCTTTCATAAAAGCTGGACTTCCTGCCTTTCCTATATATTTATGACAAGATGGTTTTTCCTCTTTAGTTACAAAAATCGGGTCATGGGATTGCCATTTATAATACCAATAAGTCCCCCCAGTTCCTCTGGCTTGATATATAACTATCCAACAACCAGCTTGGGCAATTTCCCCTGTTTCTGATTGGTTTTCTATTTCTTGAGAGATGCTCTTATACAAAGCTTTGATTGATTCAAGTCGATAAGCTAAATCCCCCGATTTTGGGGATTTCCGAAATCTCGCCATTATTGAAAAATTTATTACTAATAAAGTTGGGTTGATCAGTCCGCTAACCTATTCCAGATTATCATACAATTTGGTCATTGAGATAAGCACATCTGTGTGCTAAGACTTGAGGTACATTTTCTATTTTCCACTGCGCTCCACTAATTTTTGTTCTTCTATCAATCTGTTTGACGGCTGATTCTACTGCCCCAGAACCGATAGAACAAATATGAAGATCTGAGTATTCTTTATAGTTCACAATTCGGGATTTATGCTTGATAAGATATTTACAAAAATTCTCTGCTTTCTCTAATCCTGCCAATAACTCTAAGGTTTTACTGACTTTTCCCTTCCAGAGAAGAGACTCAACTTTTTTTAGACGCTTGTTAGAGCCTCCTATTCTATAGATATTTTCCTTTAAATGATACCAATCTAATATTTCTCTGCGTTGGTTTGAGGTGCTGATTTTACTGATAACATTCCAGACTCCATCATGGCCATCCCCTAAACAAGTAAGTGGATTATTTAACGGTTGAGAATTAGTCCAATTAACTAACTTCTCATTTTCTTGAAAAAAAGCTTGTGTAACTTGTTCATGAAGACGAATTCCTTTATAATCTCTCCAAAGACATTTTTCGCCTTTGGGGGTTATTAAACGAATTTTTCCCCCATCTACACTTAATTCTTCAACGGAACCTTTAACAGTCGGTAATTCAAATTTGTGTCGATGAACTAACCTTTGTTGTGTCTTGGCGGGTACATACATTCCGGTCAAAGTTTTCACATCTTTTTCGGCATTTTTATAGGAAACATTGGCACTAATTACCAGACAACATTTTTCTAGATAAGGACTGATTTGGGTTGATGGTTTTACCTCTAAGATTTCTGCCTGTTTACTGGTAATTGGTAAATTTCCTAGACAACTTTTTAGGGTTCTGAGTTTTCCAGCAATTGTTTTTGTGACTTCTTTGATAAAAAAAGCGGTGCGACCCCGCGTCGTCTCACGGCGCAAGGGAACGCGCACCAAGAAATCCTATTTGGGGATTAACATGGGTAAGAAGCTTTTCTCTGACAACAGTTTCAATGCTTTCTAATGAATTTAACTCTGATGGTGGTGTATCTTCATAGAGAATTTTGGCGATGGCAGCAATATGTTCACTTAAGGCTTTCTCGTTTTCAGGTGTCATGGTAAAAATTAGAGGTAATTTACTTTTATTTTACCTTATTTCCCCAAAATCTAGTTTTACAGGCACTCGATAGTTATTACTTAGTTGTAGGACAATGCCCGCTAACTAAAACCCCACCCGCAAAACTGACACGCTCCCCTTAGCTGATTTTATAGAAGGAGAAACCCCAGATTTTTTCTTGTCTTCAGTGACAAAATCTTCATGATAGGAACGTTCCGTATTAACTGTCCACAAATTATGGTTTGCTCCCATAATATTTTCAGCTGCTAATAGTGCCGATAACATAGAATGGTCTTGGTTGTTATAACGGTGCATTCCATTACGTCCGACTGTTTGTAAATTTTCAAAGGTACTTATATAATCTTCTAGAACCTTTAAGTGTTGCTTATATTCACCGTCGTAAACAGGATAGGCTTTCTGTTGACGAATCACTGTACCATCTTCCACTTTACGGATGTCATCAACTAAGCCTAAATTAACAATTTCTTCACTGGCTAGTTTAATTAAATCTTCATTGTCCATCTCCCATAAGTCATCTCCTTGACTACAGAAATATTCCATCCCTAAGCAAGTTTTATTAGTATCAGGAACCATCACAGGACTCCAGTTTTTAAAGTTCTGAATTCTTCCTACTTTGAATTCGGGACTGTGAATATAAATCCAGTTATCAGGGAATAAATCTTTTTGATTAACTACGATCGGAACAATTAGGAAATCTCGATATTTTAAGCTACGGGCTGCCTTAAGCACGCTTTCTGGGGGTAAGGGATCTAAACGGTGCATTAATGCTGTAATAGGCATTGTGTTAATAAACTGCTCCCCTTCAATGGAAAAAGTTTTATCGCCTTGTTTAGCAATAATTTGAGTAATACGCTTGCCTTCTCGCTTTACCTTAATAACTTCGGTGTTTAAATGGACTGGAGATCCTTGGGCGTTTAATTTCTCTTGAAATCTTTCCCACATCATTCCTGGTCCTAAGATAGGGTAATCAAATTCTTTAATCAAGGTTTTGGTATTATTGCTGCCAAAAACTGCATTAATTACTGCTTTTTTAAGAGATAAACCTTTGATTCTCTGTGCTGCCCAATCCGCACGAATTTGGGTGCAGGAAATACCCCAAACTTTTTCGGTATAACTTTTAAAGAAAGTTTTATATAAACGTTCTCCAAAACGGTTTGTCACCCATTGTTCAAAATTTTCTTCTACAGGTAAGGGTTTGACTTTTACCTTCAAATAGCTATAGAAAATCAATAAACTATGTAAAATACCTAAATTACTTAAAGCATTAAAAGGTTCTAAAGGATAACTAAAAAATTTACCTTTGTAATAAATTCTAGACAGACGAGGAACTTTAATAAAGTCATCGCCTAATACTTCATACCAAAGATGTTGTACTTGGGGAACTTTGGTAAAAAAGCGGTGTCCGCCAATATCAAAGCGATAGTCTTTGTAGGTTTCGGTACGAGAAATTCCTCCCACGCGATCGCCTTTTTCTAAGATGACTGAATGTACTCCATGTTTGGCTAATTTATAGGCTGCTGTTAATCCAGCAGGACCACCACCAATAACTACGGTTAAGGGAAAATTATCTTTATGATGAGAGTAAGAATGATTGATAGTAGTTGCTTGCATGATTTAGTTTTTCGGCTAAATGAATTTGTTGAAAATTTGAAGTTAAGCTGAAGGAGATAAAGTCGGACGATTTCCTTTTAGGCGATACTTAGCTGTACCAATGACAAAAGCTAAACCACTATAAAAGTAATAAAACCAGTGCCAAGGTAAAGTTTTTAAGGTAAAAAGTAAACCCCGTTTTTTCAGAAAGAACTGATAAACTGGCCAATTAAGAACAATCAAGCCTACTATCAGTAATCCTCCTAACCAGAGAAGGGGAGGGAACCAAATGCTTCCTAAGATAGCCATCAATAGTGAATAAATACAAATAACACTCAGACGACTAGACCATTGCAGGTTTAAATCATTAACAAAATTACGATCGCGGTGAATCAATTCTGTCCAAGGTAAAGCCCGATAAAAGAAATCTGCCCTTAACAAAGAATAGGGAGTCCAATGCTTGAGATGTTTGACATAAATGTTTTTACACAAACGAATACGATATCCTTTCGCTTTAAGACGATAACCTAACTCGATATCTTCAATACAAGGGCGGCGATAACTTTCATCAAATCCTCCCATGTTTAGAAAAATATCTCGTCTAATCCCTCCACAAGCTCCCCAAAATGTTGACGCTTCTTCAGACCCGATTTGATGATTATAATGATGAAATAAATTTTTATACTGAGATAAGAAATTAGATGCCCCTGGTTGATCGTCATAAGACCCAATTAAGGCCGCCAGTTGATGATCATTTTGAAAAACAGTAGCAATCTTTTCTAGAGTATCAGGATAAATTGTGACATCAGCATCAATAAAAAAAATAATATCACCTTTGGCAGCTTCAGCCCCTATATTTCTCGCTGTTGCCGGACCTCGGTTAGCTTTTAGCTGTAATACTTTTGCTCCATATTCTTGAGCAACTTGATAAGATTCAGGATCATCGCCATCGACGATCACGATAACTTCAGCAGGGGATAGTAAACTATTTTCTAAGCTTGCTAGGCAATAACTGAAGGACTTACCCCCCCTGTAAACGGGGATAATGATAGAAATAGATGGAACATTTATATAAGTTTCTGCCATAAATTTAAACTTTTATTCCAACTGATGATTTACTTTGACTAACTTATGTGTATACTCTTGCATAACTTTATCACAAACTGTAACAAACATATAGTTTTATGTCTAAAAATGAGATATCTCTATCTTCTCTATCTTAAGATGTAGATTATAGGGATAAAATTATAGGTTATAGGGATAAAAAAAGCCCCACCTTTAACAAATAGTCAGGAGGGGAAATTTATTATGTTTTAGCTTAATTTAATTAAAATTCAACAAAAGTGAGCCTAAAATTAGTACGCCAAATCCTAAACGATACCAAACAAAAATCCAGGTATCTTGGCTTTGTAAATAGCGAATTAACCAGGCGATCGCTAAATAAGAAAAAACCGCAGAGGAGATCACCCCAATCATAACAGGGAACAAAACATCACCAGAAAATCCTACGGCTAAAACCTCTTTAAATTCCACCAATCCTGCTAAAGTAATTGCCGGAATTCCTAATAAAAAAGAAAATCGTGCCGCCGTTGCCCGTTCCAAATTCATAAATAATCCTGCCGTTATAGTAGAACCTGAACGAGAAACCCCTGGAATTAAAGCTAATGATTGAGCAAATCCCATTAATACCCCATCTTGTAATGTTAATTGTCCAAAATCTCGTTTATGGGTTCCTAATTTTTCTGATAAAGCTAACAATAAAGCCATAACGATAGAAGCGATCGCGATCGCCCCCACACTGCGTAACGGGGAACTATCTAAATCAGGAACCAATAATTTCAATAACAACCCAAAAAAGACAATAGGTAAAGTTCCCAACGCAATACCCACCGCCAGTCGAAAATCATGAGATTTATAATCTGAGGTTCGGATGGCTTTTACCATTCCTCCGGTAATTTCCGTTAAATCTGACCAAAAATACCACAAGACAGCCGCAATACTTCCCAATTGAATGACTGCTGTAAAAGATACCCCCGGATCACCCCATCCTAAAGCCACGGGAACAACTTTTAAATGGGCTGTACTACTGATGGGCAAAAATTCTGTCAACCCCTGTACCATTCCCAGTACGATAGCCTGAAACCAGTTAAATTGGAAAACAGGAGCATCAGTAACCTCTATAGAAGTTGATTGGGCGGCTACATTGGCATTGAAAATGAGGCTTAATCCACTACTAAGGGCAAAAAAAACGATTAATTCTAATGGTTTACGTTTAGGTTTAGTCATAGGAACTAGAAAACTTAAATGAATTTGGGGGATAAAAGTTTCAGCAATTTTATCAATAAATACCCAATGTTCAAAACTTTTTGGAGAAAATTGAGAGAAGTAGAAACCTATCTCTAGCAGTTCATAAATTTCGCCCTAATTACCCTCTACCAAACGAAGTGTTGGAAAAATTTGTTATAGTTACCCAACTTAGTCTTTTAAACTAACGATAAAACCAGTACGATTAGTTAAAGAAACCGATTCCCCCTCACTATTATGCGTAATGTTCAGGTTAGTGTGAGAATTTCGCCCCATTTGTATGAGAAACTTCTTACTCATGCTAACTCTCTTGATACCTCTAAATCAAAAGTTATTGCTAATGCTTTGGCAAAATATCTAGAGGGTGAAGAGACTCAACCTCAACCGATTGATCTTAAACTCAAGGAACTAGAAAAGCGAATTTCAATCTTAGAATCTTCGTCTACCTCATCCCCCTCAATCTCTCGTAACCCCAATGTTATCCCTCTCTCCTCAACTCCTGTTTCTCCACCTCCCCTCCAAAAATTTACCTTTGAAGTAATTAAGGTTGATAATAAGGGAGAAATCACCGAAAAAAATCCTGGTCAAGCTGAATATTTTAGGGAAAACTTAGGAAATGAACTCGGATTAGATTTGGTCAAAATTCCTGGGGGAAATTTTCTAATGGGATCATCCCCAACTGATCCGAGGGGTCGAGACTGTGAAAGACCTCAACACACAGTAACTCTTAAGGATTTCTTTTTGTCTAAATTTCCTATCACTCAAGCCCAATGGTGCATTGTAGCGGGGTTTCCTAAAATCAAACGAGATCTTGACCGAGATCCTTCTTGTTTTAAAGGAAATAAGCGCCCGGTAGAACGGATTTCTTGGGAGGATGCTGTGGAATTTTGCGATCGCCTCTCCCAATATAGCCAACGACGTTACCGACTTCCGAGTGAGTCTCAGTGGGAATATGCCTGTCGTGCTGGTACAACGACTGCATTTTATTTCGGTCCTACATTAACCGAAAATCTAGCTAATTATATGGCTAAACGCACCTATGGCCAGGAAGCAGTAGGAGAATATCGACAAGAAACTACCCCTGTTGGCCAATTTCCCCCCAATGCTTTTGGATTATACGATCTTCATGGAAACGTCTGGGAATGGTGCGCTGATCATTGGCATCCAAATTATTGGCAGTCTCCTACATCACAGAAGGTGTGGTTCAGTGACAATCCCCTCAACTATCGAGTTTTACGAGGCGGTTCTTGGGATTACGATGCCACCTATTGTGGTTGTGCCTATCGTTATTCTTACCATCCTCAGGCAAATCCCCTTAACCAAATAGGATTTCGGGTTCTCTGGGATCTTGACCAATGCAGGAACTAGCAGGAAATTATTCCTCATTTATCAAGAATTCAATCATTTTTTTAGGAGATTCTCCCTAATTTTCTTTAATTTATCAATCCCTGTTGATGACCAATAGTAACTTTTTTGGCTGTTCTGAAAATAATCAACCCCTTTTGTAAAATGTTCTTCGTATTTTATTCTGGCACTTAAGACAAAACTCACTGGTGCCGATAACAAGTTAGCTACTTTTTTGGTTGGTAAAGCATCTAAGGAAATTTCATCAGTATAAGATGTCTCTTTTTTATTAGGAACTAAGCCAGGGATATCAAGTAAACTTAATGTCCAACACTCAGGTGCATCAGGAACCGATGTCCACATCTCAAGCTTTGCTCCTATTTCTAGCTGTTGCTCTATTATGGATTTAAGTTGAGATAAGTCTTGATTGGGTCTGTCAAAACGACGCACGATGTAATCAATATGTAATATTTTTCCTTGTTCAGCTTCTAGTAAGGCTTTGAGGGACGGTAAAGAAATATTCATCGGTTGATCGTTGTCCCCCGGATTTTTATCCTCTGGCTCTTCATAAGAGACTGGTTTTGAAGATTCATTGAGCAGCCAGGAGCGAGTCTCTACCACTTCCGGGAATGATAGTTCATTCGATAGTAACGCCTCGATATGACTCAAATGCTGCGCGGCTACCATGGCAGCTTGCTGATGATATTCCACAAGTTGACGATAATAATGTTTTAATTGTGACAAATATTCCTGCGCTTCTGCTGGCGGTGACGGTGGTTTCATCATATTTTACTTCTTCTGTTCTTGGGCGAATCGTTTACACTTCTTGGTAACACCTCCACATTGATTCCCGTATTTTGGACAGTTTGTGGCGTAAGTCTGACGTTCGCAACTTTCATGGCAAAATGAACACACTAACTTGAATACACGGGTATGAATTTCTCGTTCGTGGGCTCTGACAGTATATTCCCTTACGTGGATTTTCTTACTAGGCATCGACAGATTCTGTTAATCATATTGTTTTAATTATATTTAGTTTAAGCGATCGTTAAGATTACTGTTAAGACCCTGACATAGGATTACTCAGGATAACTTTCCCTTGGTTACTGACAGATTAGAGTTCATCGTTTGAACTAAAAATATTTTTAACTTCGAGAAAAAACTCAAAAATATCAGACCACGAAATTTTTAATAAGGAAAATATTCCAATGACAATTAATACCAATCCTAGAAAAAAGTTTTCATCATAAAGCGATAAACCTACAATTACAATAAAGTAAGGAGAAACTATTCCGCTAATTTTCTCAACAATTTTCACAACTTCTGGCTGTTCAACCTCTTCTATTTTAGTCATTTCAGCCATTTCTATTTCTTGATTTGCTGTATCTTCTAGGGGTGACTGAGAAGGAAACATCATCTCAGGGATATCAGGGGTTTCTGATGATTTAGGATCTTTGGGTTGTTTACCGAACATATAAACCTATTCCTTATTAAATTACTCGTCAATATGCTATTTTACCTGAAAACCATATCTATAAAATAACTAGCCATAAAACATAAAAGTTGGTAGTTAGGGCTTTAGTCCTTTTCAACGTAAGATTATAATCGAACTAAGTCTTGCTTCATCGAAAGTGAACCTCAACCTTTACTTCAACAATAAACAATTATCAATTGATCCAACAAGGACTTAAAGTCTGTTTATAACCAACTACAAACTTGGATCTATATTTTGCCAGTCTATCTATTAGAAGACAAACAGTAAAACTTGCTCCCTCTTCTCGTTAAAACTCATGATTTAGCTTAGAATAGCTTACGTTGACTAGGATAACCAAAAATCAGGTAAAAATTCATTTAAAGATTGACGTAAATTTCGGTTAATTTCCCTAGCCACCTGGATATGGGGTTCATCCGGTTCAATAGGAATAATTGTAGCAGCATTTCCTTGCTGTAACTGTTTAATTACTAAATTAGCAGCTTCTAGTCCTGTAACATAAGCTTTCTCCTGGGACCAGGAACCGTGACGGGTAATGATCCAATCTCCGCTTAAATAAAGGTTTGGAATAGCAGAGGTTGCGGGTAAAAGATATTGATAGCTACCTGGGGCAAAATGAGTCACCCCTTGACGTACTCGAATTATACTATGATCGATAACCTGAGCATCCCCCAATTCAGGAAGACAAGTTGTTAAATCTTTGTGAACTTTTTGAACAACTTGCTCATCAGTCATCCCTAATAATTGATTAGCGTGGTAAAAGTCTACTTCGATGACACTTCCTGTTTCTGCTGCATATTCATCGTGAAGAGTATTGAGATCAAAAAATGTCCATCCTGTGGTTTCATCAAACCCAAAACACGCATTAGAGGGTAAGGGAATGTTGACTTTTTTATCAAACCATAACCGAGTGGCTAAAACATCGATTCCTCCTAAGTTGGATAAGTTGCCAAATTCAGCATAGTTATTCAATACTTTGCTGTGTTCAACAATCTTTTTGATGCCACTGACACTAACCCCTAAAATTACGGCATCTCCTTCAAAGATTTCTTCCCCACAAATCACGCCGTTTGCTTTTCCTGTCTCATCTAAAAGTATATCTGTTACCCGTTTATTGGTTAAGACTTTTCCGCCTAGGGTTTCAATTTTTTCTACCCAAGGTTTAAAGATCATTTCCCCGACGGTTCCTCGACACCAAACCACATCAAAATCGGGTTGATGGGCTAGGATAAAGTAATATAACATTCCTAAAGTAGCTGCCGCACTACATTGTTCACCAGGGGCAAATAATCCCACTAATAGCATGGGTTCAAAAGCATCTTTATAGAGTCTTGCTGATACCCCAAATTGTTTAAATAATTCCCTGGCAGTTACTTTATCATACCGTCGCCAAGCTTCATCAGAATTATCGAAATCAATTAAACTATAAAGTAGGGGTAACGCTGAGAGTCTATCAATTAAAGGTAAGCGTTTAAATTTAGTATAAATAAAGGTTCCTAATGGGGTTGGTAATTTGGGTTCTTCTTGAAAAATAGGAGATTCAACTTCTAATCCTGCGGGGGAATATTGAGAGGAACGAGTAAAAGGGGTAAAGGGATTTAGATTTAATTCTTTGACTAAACTAAAGATATTAGAATAGGGATACCAAAAGCCATGTATTCCCCCTTCTATTGATTTTCCTTCGGGAGTTTTCCATCCTGCAACTAACCCCCCAGGATAGGGAGATGCTTCGAGTAAAGTAACATCATAACCTTGTTTTGCTAGGTGATAAGTTGCCCCTAGTCCTGCCCAACCTGCACCGACAACAATGACTTTTTTTTGTTCTGACATTGAATAGATTTGATTTTTTTAACTCACTACTTCTAGTAAGTATAGAATAATCTGGATTTTATTGTATGCTTAATTATTTTGGCAAAAAATCTCAACTAACAACTAATAAAAAACAAAAGCCTCATTAGACAAAAAACAAGCCCGCCTTCGCGGACTAAATTGATAGTCATAAAAAAATATTATACTTTGTAGGATGGATTAGGCAAGGGTTTGATTTTGAGGAGAGACGAATAAGTTGTAATTCGTGCCTTAACCCACCAGACTAGACCTTATAATTGATTATACACTTTCTACAAGCTGTCGGGAGAGCCGTGTGGCAACAGTACAATTAATTGTCAGTGAAGACAGTCAAACTGTTGAGGATGGATTTTAAAAAAATTATCTATAATTAAAGTTAGCAATTTCTATCTCATCCAATTCCAACTAATTTTTGGTTTTTTATGGAAAGTAACTCAATAACTGATTTGATTACAATTTATCAATAGCAAAACGAATCGAAATGTAATGTTTTCTTATACAGTTCATTTGATAGAAGGTGAAAAAATAGGACTGTTTACTATTTCTAAGCAGCAACGTCCAATCTATGCTAAAAGAGATTATGGAAAAGTTAAAAAAGAAGTGGTTTATTATCGATTACGAAGTTCTACAAAAGTTGCTACACCAGATAATATTTATGAAATGGGTAAAGATGATTATTCTATTTCGGTGAGTTGTATTTTTGTAAAAAATTCGGATCAATTACCTGAAAAACCTAATATACATTTTGGTGATTCTACAAGACTTTTAACTCAATTAACTGGGCTGATTAAAACAGAATAAATTATTATAGAAAAATTAGATAATAATTATTGGAAATTAAAAATTAAGATTGGAGATATAAATCCAAAATCTACAGTTTTTACTGACTGTTTTTATATCGGTTCCCTTGAAACAACAACCTTTAATATTGAAGCAAAAATTTATGGAGAGAACTTACCCGAACCTCAAATCTGTCCCTTGACAATTGATTTTGAAGTCGAGAAACGAAATAGTTTAACTAGGGATACTTTAAGAGAAATGAACAATATTGATAATGATATTGTATGACATCCATTAGTCTAAGAAGCATAAAAATCTTGCTAAACAAGTGAATTTGAACGTCGTTATGATATCTACTAATCAAAAATCTAGTGAAAGACTAAAAATATTTTTGGCTGACTATAAACATCAATTAGCAAAAGGCATAGATGCTATCAAAATCCTTGATTCATCTGAAGCCAACTCAGAGGAATTTATTGAAGCTTTAGCTAATCTTCAAGTCTGTGTAACTATTTTAGAACCTTATTCTGAAGGAATGGTGGAAATAATTAATAACTTTATCGAAAATATGTATGGGGATAATAAATGATTAATAGCCATAATTTCTGTAACGAGTAATGAGGAAATGATAAACGAAGGTCAGAAAATCAATTACAGTGTGATATAGCGCGTTAATTAAAATGGTAGAGAAACAGACAATATGCATATAAGTGACATTACTCATCCCAACCAGTTGCACGGTTTATCGATCCGACAATTAGAGGATGTTGCTCGTCAAATACGAGAAAAGCACTTACAAACCATCGCCGCAAGTGGAGGACATTTAGGCCCGGGGTTAGGAGTAGTAGAACTCACCGTCGCCCTTTATCAAACCCTAGACTTAGATCGGGATAAAGTTACGTGGGATGTGGGACACCAAGCCTATCCCCATAAAATGTTAACCGGACGTTATAATCGTTTCCACACCCTACGGCAAAAAGACGGCATTGCAGGATACCTAAAACGCTGCGAAAGCAAATTCGATCATTTTGGGGCTGGACACGCCTCTACAAGCATTTCTGCTGCCTTGGGGATGGCATTAGCGAGGGATGCCCAGGAGGAAGATTACAAAGTGGTAGCGGTGATCGGAGATGGGGCGTTAACTGGAGGAATGGCCTTAGAAGCCATTAACCATGCTGGACATTTACCCAACACAAACCTCATGGTTGTCCTTAATGACAATGAAATGTCCATTTCCCCTAACGTGGGAGCCATTTCTCGCTACCTCAACAAAGTGCGTCTGAGTGATCCCGTTCAATTTCTTTCAGACAACCTCGAAGAACAATTTAAGCATTTACCCTTCTTTGGAGAATCCTTTACCCCCGAAATGGAAAGGGTGAAAGAAGGGATGAAACGTTTAGCAGTTCCTAAAGTGGGAGCAGTTATTGAAGAATTGGGCTTTAAATACTTTGGTCCTATTGACGGCCACAACCTAGAAGAATTAATTAGCACCTTCAAACAAGCCCATAAAGTATCCGGACCAGTCCTCGTTCATGTTGCTACCGTTAAAGGGAAAGGCTATGACCTCGCTGAAAAAGACCAAGTTGGCTACCATGCTCAAAGTCCCTTTAATTTAGCTACCGGAAAAGCTCACCCTTCCAATAAACCTAAACCCCCCAGTTACTCCAAAGTCTTCGCCCATACCCTGACCACCTTGGCTGAAAACAATCCTAAAATTATTGGGATTACCGCCGCCATGGCTACGGGGACAGGATTAGATAAACTTTATGCTAAACTCCCCAAACAATATATTGATGTAGGTATCGCAGAACAACACGCCGTTACTCTAGCTGCTGGTTTAGCTTGTGAAGGAATGCGTCCTGTTGCAGCCATTTACTCGACATTTTTACAACGAGCTTACGACCAAGTTCTCCATGATGTCTGCATTCAAAACCTTCCTGTTTTCTTCTGTCTTGATCGCGCAGGAATTGTGGGCGCAGATGGACCGACTCACCAAGGAATGTACGATATTGCCTATTTACGGTGTATTCCTAACCTAACCATTATGGCTCCCAAAGATGAGGCCGAATTACAACGAATGGTAGTAACAGGTGTCAATTACACCGATGGACCGATCGCCATGCGTTATCCTCGTGGTAGCGGGATTGGGGTTCCTTTGATGGAGGAAGGATGGGAACCGTTGCCCATCGGTAAAGGAGAAATTCTTCGCAGTGGAGATGATGTCTTACTCCTGGGTTATGGTTCCATGGTGAATACAGCCCTACAAGCGGCGGAAATTCTTGGCGAACATGGTATTGAAGCAACGGTGGTGAATGCTCGTTTTGTCAAACCTTTGGATACGGAATTAATCTTTCCCCTTGCTCAACGTATTGGTAAAGTAGCTACCTTAGAAGAAGGCTGTCTCATGGGTGGATTTGGTTCTGCAGTTGCTGAAGCGTTGTTAGATAACAACATTTTAGTTCCCCTAAAACGATTTGGCGTGAGCGATCGCCTCGTTGATCATGCTACCCCCGATCAATCTAAAGCAGATTTAGGGTTAACCAGTCCTCAAATTGCTGAACAAATTTTACAGGCCTTTTTCAAGACTCCCCAACCCTCTGTGGTGAGTTAAAGAATTAAGTTAACAACTTATAGGGTTTTCATGCTATTGACTCCCTATGAGTTGTTCAAGATTTCTGTGAATAGGGAATACTCATGGTTGTTCAACCCCAATTACAAACTTATACTTTAGATGAATACCGCGCACTCGAGGAAACAGAAGAGTTTCGCAGTGAATACCATGATGGAAAGATTATCCCAATGAGCGGAGGGACTATCAACCATAATCGCATTGTTCGTAACCTTGTCCGCATTTTAGATCTCGCATTTACGCAAAAACCTTATGAAGTATTTACCAGTGATTTGCGTTTGTGGATTCCTCAATATCGAAAAGGAACTTATCCCGACGTTATGGTTATTGCTGATCAACCCGTCTTCAATGATAATCGCACCGATGAAGTCATGAATCCTTGTTTAATTGGGGAAGTGCTTTCCAAATCTACTGAAAGCTACGATAGAGGTGATAAATTTCTTTACTATCGTTCTATCAAAGAATTTCAAGAATATTTATTAGTTAGCCAGTCAGAATATTTTATTGAACATTATCAAAAAACAGGTGAAGGACAATGGTTATTACAAGAATATCGAGGAGATGAACGAGAAATCAACCTAGAATCTGTCGAAGTTTCTTTGATTATCAAAGATATTTATGAAGGGATTAATTTTGATCTGTAGAGATATTGCATGGAACATCTCTACATCAAGTCAGAAGTTTAATTGTATAGTTGGGGACTTTTTCTGGTATTTCATAAATATAACCTTAGAAGTTTCGCATTGATAAAAGATACAAAAAATGATTACAAAAAGCCTTACTTTTAACGCGGTCGTTACTCCGTAAGAGGGATAGGTCAAATTTTTTGTTTAGTTGCCATAACAGCATAAAAAGGATCAGCCCCCATTACCCCTAACATTTGCAAAAAACTAGGGATCGAAGACGAACGGGAAATGACTTTAGGTTGACGAAACCCTGAAACTGATTGAAAATAACCTTTCACTAATTGAACCCGACTCAGTTCAGTTCCTTCACGCCAAGCGGCGATCGCCTTTTGGTAAAACATTCGGTTAGAAAAACTAACGATAACCACGCCTCCAGGGGTAAGAATACGTTGAATTTCACTAAAAACCGCTTCAGGATATTGTAAATACTGTACCGAGACAGCAATTAAAACCGCATCAAAACTCTTATCATCTAAAGGCAATTTAGGATTTTCATTAAGATTTTGACTAAAATAATGATCCAAACGAGTATTTTTCGCTAATTCTTCTTCGTTCATCCCATGACCCTCCACATGGGCAAATTCCAGGTCATCGGGAAGATGGGATACCCAACTACTCATCAAGTCCAGAATACGGGTTTGAGGTTGCAGACATTCTCGATACAGGTTAGTTAGTTGATCAATAAACCCTTCATCGACATGAGTAACAAAACGGGGAAAGGTATAAAAATCAGTATCATTGGTTGGATCAAGTTTAGTCCGTTGTTCAGGTCGTAACATCATGGGTTATAGTCAGCTATAGATTATCACTCAAAACAATTTCCATTTTAAGCCAAATTTTATGTGCCGTTTATTAGGTTATTTAGGTAAACCCATCCAACTTAATCAGTTACTATATAAACCAAAACATTCTCTCATTGTGCAAAGTTATCAACCCCGTGAAATGACCGCAGGATTGATGAATGTAGACGGGTTTGGGATAGGTTGGTATCATCAAGAAAAAACAGATAATCCCTACACTTATAAAAATACTTTACCGATTTGGAGTGATATTAATTTACCTCATTTAAGTCGCTATGTAGAATCAGGTTGTGTTTTAGGATATGTTCGTAGTGCCACACCTCCCTTAGCTGTAGATTTAAGCAATTGTCAACCCTTTAGTCAAGAGAAATTATTATTTATTCATAACGGATTTATTCATAATTTTCGGCAAACTCTCTATCGTCCTTTGCGGAATCAATTTAGCGATGAAGTTTATCAACTCATCAATGGAACAACAGACTCTGAACATATTTTTGGCTTAATTTTAACCCAACTACAGGCATCCCCTGGTATTTCTTTATTCACCGCATTACACCAAGCATTAATCACCTTAATTGAACTCTCTAAGGTTTATCATATTTACTTTTCAGCCAATATTATTATTAGTGATGGTCAACAATTAGTGGCTTCTCGCTATGCTAGTCGTTCCCCTATTCCTAGTCTCTATTGGTTAAGAGATGATCCCAATTATCCCGATAGTGTAATGCTTGCTTCTGAACCCTTATTTGAGGGAAACTGGAAACGTTGTCCAGACCACAGCATTATTAGTTTAGGAGAAGACTTTGAAGTCAATATCACACCTATCTCGTAGACAAGAAATTTTTCAGGCAATGGGGGAATGTCGTCAAAAAACCCTCGAGTTATTTACTAATATAACGGATGAACTTTTTTGTCAACAAGCCCACCCTGATTTTAGCCCTATTGGTTGGCATTTAGGCCATATTGCCTATACTGAAGCTTATTGGATTTTAGAAAAATGTGCAGGTTTATCTACCCAGTTTACCCAATATAATCGTCTTTTTAATGCCAGTGGTTTACCTAAATTTGAACGACAAAATTTACCTAGTATAGAGATTATTTTTGATTATCTTGATACAATTCGCACGCAAGTATTTGCCTATCTAGAAAAGGCTCCTCTGGAAAAGCAAGAACGTCTTTGGTATTGGTTGCTTCAACACGAAAGTCAACATAATGAAACAATTATTTTTGTGTTACAACTTTTGCAAAGATGGGAAAATGGATTTTACCCTAAATTAAATTTTTCTTCTGATTCACCTTCAACAAAAACCCTAGACCAAACAATGGTAGAAATTCCTGCTGGAGTTTTTGAAATGGGAAGTAATCATCTTGAATCCCAGGATAATGAAAGACCATCCCATCAAATTTATTTAGGGTCTTATTCTCTAGATATTTATCCTGTTACTTGTTTACAATATCGAGAATTCATGGAATCTGAAGGCTATCAAAAACATCAGTTTTGGTCAGCAGAAGGATGGCAATGGTTGCAAAAAAATCCCGTTTCTACTCCTTTATATTGGGTTGATTCTTCAGACTGGGATAATCATCCTGTCTGTGGTGTTAGTTATTATGAAGCAGAAGCCTATGCTAACTTTATGAGTAAACGACTTCCTACCGAAGCAGAATGGGAAAAAGCCGCAAGTTGGGACATTTTCACCCAACAAAAACAGTCTTATCCTTGGGGAAATACTACTCCTAACGGACAAGTTTGTAACTTTGATGGTATGGTTGGCCATACAACGCCAGTTAATACTTATCAGTCTAATTGTAGTCCCTATGGATGTTACGATATGTTAGGAAATGTCTGGGAATGGACAGCCTCTTGGTTTCGCACTTATCAAGGGTTTAAATCCTATCCTTATTCAGGGTATTCCCAAACTTATTTTGATGATCAGCATCGAGTATTACGGGGAGGAAGTTGGGCGACTCGTCCTTGGGGGTTGCGTAACAGTTTCCGAAATTGGTATCATCCTTGGGTTCGTCAAATTTTAGTAGGATTTCGTTGTGCTAAATAGCTGACCAGAAAATCAGGGGGTCAAGTCCCGTCTTTTTTTCCCTAGAGGTTAGAGTCAATTTTGCCGAGGATTAAACGTTTCTTTCTCCCGAATTTTTTGGTAGAGTTCCAACTCTTCTTCACTAATTTCTAAAGGAATAGCGATCTGAATTTCTACTAACTGATCTCCTCGACTGCCATTGCCATCAGGATAACCCTTATTAGCTAACCGTAAGCGTTGACCCCCTCGCACTCCTTTAGGAACCTTCATTTTAACTAACCCATCAATCGTCGGAATTTCGATCGCTTCTCCTAAAATTGCTTCACTGGGAGTAACTGGAATCCGACAAAAAATATCTGTTCCTTGTAATTCAAAAAAGGGATGACCGGCTAACGTAATTTTCAGATAGAGATCCCCTCCTTCTAATCCCTGTCCTTTGAGGCGAATTTTTTGGCCATCTATCATTCCTGGGGGCATTTCCACTTCTAGCGATCGCCCATCTTCAAGGCGAATGCGTTCGCGTCCTCCCCGATAAGCTTTTTCTAAGGGTAAATTTAACTTCGCTTCTACATCCCGTCGTCCTGGCCGAGAGGGGTTAACCACTTTAGCCCGTTTGGTACTTCCTGGGCTAAAATCCTTAAATTTCCAGAAATCGTAATCTTGACGATAATTGCTAGTGCTACCATTTCCGTTGCGAGGAATGGTATCCCGCCTTTGAGGAGGACGACGTTTTCCTTTACCAAAGAGTCGTAAATCGTATTCAGCGCGTTTGGTTTGATCGCACAAAATATTATAGGCTTCATTAATATCTTTAAACTTCTCTTCAGCCGTCTTGTCTCCTGGATTAACATCGGGATGGTATTGTCGGGCTAATTTCCGAAAAGACTTTTTTACCTCCTCGCTGGTGGCATTTTTAGGAACTCCTAGAATGGCATAATAGTTACGGACTTGCTGCATATAATCAGGAAACGGTTATTAGTAGACAGTAAACAGTAATTTAAAGGAAATAATTCAGTAGCGAATAACTTATTAACTATTAACTATTCACTATTCACTAATTTAGAACCAATCATCGTCTTCTTCATCCCAATCATTTTCAGCTGGAATACGACGGGACTTATCGCGGCTATAGTATCTTTCAGATTCAACTTTAGGATATCTTCTATCTGATGGAGATGGCTGACGATTCCCTGGCGAACGATAGGAGCGATTGATTCCCCAATCATCGTAATCATCATAATCATCGTAGCGAGGTGATCGATAATCACGAGGATCATCATAACGGGGGGAGCCATAGTCACTGGGGGGATAATCATCTCGATAGACAGTTCGACGACGGGGGGTATAGGGAAGATCGTCTTCTGGTTCTCCGGTTAAGGTTTTACGAATCGAGTCAAAAAAGCCCTCATCTTCCTCATCATCGTATTGTAGACGGACTTCGCGGTTAAGTTCGTAAAGTACATCTTGTAGATCGGCTTGAGCGCGATCGAGGCGACGTTCATCATCTTTCTCAAGACTATCTAAAATGTCTGCATTGAGGGATTCTATTTGACGACGATAGGAACTGGTAAATTGGGTTCCAAAGTCAAGGGTAACTTCCTTAAGTCGCCGTAAGGCTTGATCTGTTAACGCTTTGGCTCGGTTACGTTTTTCTACTTGTTCCCGTCTTTGGCGATCGCCTTCAGCAAATTGGGCGGCTTCTTGGATCATCCGATTAACTTCTGCATCTGTGAGGGTTGAGGCACCTTGAACCGTAATGGTTTGTTCCCGTCCGGTGGTGCGATCGCGGGCCATCACCTGTAAGATCCCATTGGCATCGATATCGAAAGCGACTTGAATTTGGGGAATTCCCCTCGGGGCTGGTGGAATGCCGGTTAATTTGAACCGTCCTAGAGATTTATTATCATTGGCCATTTCCCGTTCTCCTTGAACCACATGAATTTCTACCATAGTTTGGTTATTTTCTCCTGTGGAAAAGGTATCCGAACGTCTGACGGGAATTGTCGTGTTACGGGGAATTAATTTTTTAGTGACTCCGCCGATAGTTTCTAACCCTAACGATAGGGGGGTAACATCTAGCAGTAAAATATCTTTGACTTGTCCCCCCAAAATCCCTGATTGAATGGCCGCCCCCACTGCTACCACTTCATCGGGGTTAACGTTTTCGTTGGGTTCTTTATCAATAAAACTGCGGACTAACCCTTTAATCATCGGCATTCGGGTTGCCCCTCCTACTAATACGACTTCATCAATTTGAATGGGGGTTAACCCAGCATCTTTGAGGGCGCGTTTAATGGGACGGCGCAGACGACTGACTAGATCTCCGCAAAGATCTTCAAATTCGGGGCGACTCAGACGGGTTTCGATGTGTTTAGGTCCATCTTCGGTAGCGGTTATAAAGGGTAGGTTGATGTCAGTAACACTGACTCCTGAGAGTTCAATTTTGGCTTTTTCTGCGGCTTCTGTGAGCCGTTGCAGGGCTTGTCTATCGTGCTTACGAAGGTCTACCCCTTCTTGTTCGAGGAATTTTTCAGCCAACCAGTCTACAATGCGTTTATCGAAGTCATTTCCTCCTAACTGAGTATCGCCACTGGTTGCTCTCACTTCCAGGATTCCATCCCCCACTTCTAGGACGGAGACATCAAAGGTTCCTCCTCCGAGGTCAAAGACCAAGATTTTTTGCGATCGCTGTTGATCTAACCCATAGGCTAAGGAGGCGGCGGTCGGTTCGTTGAGGATGCGGTGAACTTCTAACCCCGCAATACGTCCTGCATCTTTGGTTGCTTGGCGTTGGGAGTCGTTAAAATAAGCGGGAACAGTAATAACGGCCCCTGTAACTGGTTCCCCTAGGTATCTTTCGGCTTCCTCAGCCAATTTCCGCAAAATCATTGCTGATACTTCTTCGGGGGCAAATTCTTTTTTCAGGCGCGGACAACGAATTTTTATGTTATCGTTTTCGTCTCGACGGATGGTGTAGGGAACTTGTTTTGATTCGGGTTTGAGTTCAGCATAGCGACGACCCATAAATCGTTTTACCCCATAAAAGGTATTTTGGGGATTGAGGACGGCTTGTCGCCTGGCCAATTGTCCGACAACTAATTCTCCATCTTTATTAAAACCAACCACTGAAGGGGTTGTCCGCATCCCTTCTGAATTGGCGATTACGACTGGCTTTCCGCCTTCCATGACGGCTACCACAGAGTTTGTTGTCCCTAGGTCAATGCCGACTACTTTTCCCATGCCTCTGTTTGTCTCCACCTACTCCAATTACGTCTTGAGTCTTTATATTTCTTCGAGAGTTTACCGTGATTGGGTCTCACTGACAATATTGTATCGAATTGGGGAGGTCGATCGGGAATCACCGTCGGTTATCTCAAGGAGAACTGCTATAGTTAAAGATAATTTTCTTTAACCTTTCCCCACAATTCCCCCCTATCCTTGCTCTGTAAACTTCTGTTTAACATAACATTTAGTGTAATCAGGAAAAAGGCAAAACAAGATCTATTGATGTATGAGAAAACGAAAATCCAGAAAATTCTCGTTCCGTCAAGACCCCTATTTTTTCAACGGGAAACCTTCACGCAAAGTTACTAGACCCTTGCAACCGTCACAACGTATTGATTTACTTCACCCTGCTAGAAGTGATTTATATCATTGGTTATTGGCTATCTCTTGGCCTAAGTTTTTACTATTAATTAGTGTATTTTATCTAGGTATTAATATTCTGTTTGCTTGTGCCTATTTAACCACAGGGAATGGTATTGCTAATGCTCAACCAGGGTCTTTTAAGGATGCTTTTTTCTTTAGTATTCAAACCTTATCTACGGTAGGTTACGGGTCAATGTATCCTGAAACCCTTTACGCCCAATTGTTAGTCACCTGGGAAGTTTGGGTGGGATTATTATTAGTGGCTATTTTAACAGGACTAATGTTTGCTCGTTTCTCTCGACCAACCGCACGAGTTTTGTTTAGTCAGGTGGCGGTGGTTTGTCCTTTTAATGGGGTTCCGACTTTGATGTTTCGGGCAGCAAATCGACGACAAAATCAAATTTTAGAGGCTCAAGTTCGCGTCAGTTTAGTCAGAGATGAAGTTACTTCTGAAGGATACCACTTACGTCGGTTTTATGATTTGAACCTATTGCGATCGCAAACACCTATTTTTGGACTTAGTTGGCAAGTTATGCACCCCATTGATCAAACCAGTCCCCTTTACGGAGAATCTCGAGAGTCTCTTCAACGAGTCGAAGGGGAAATTTGGGTTGCCCTCACAGGACTTGATGAAACCTTTTCCCAAACTATCCATGCCCGCCATTCTTATTCTAGTGGGGAAATTTCCTGGAATATGCGCTTCGTAGATATTTTTTCTCGTTCCCAAAGGGGTCATTATCAAATTGATATCAGTCGTCTTGATGAGGTTGTTGCTTTAGATTCGCAAAGAACTCAATGATGGGTTAGGGGGACACTTGTTTATTGATCACAGTTCCCAACCCATCCTCTGTCCGGTCTTTTATAGACTAGGGCAAAATTATTTATTGAGAACTTCTATCGGATAAGTTCTTTAGAATTTACTACAAACATACAATTAATTTTGCTTCCCTAGTTGAGATACTACAAAGGGGCTACTTGAATTTCAATTTCTGCGGTGACTTCCGGGTGTAGTTTAACCGTCGCCTTGTAAAATCCTGTTTGGCTAATTTCGGGCAAAGTAATCCCACGACGGTCTACTTCTTGATTGGTAGCTGCTTGAATTGCCTCGGCCACTTCTTGAGTCGTCACTGTCCCGAAAATGGCTTCTCCTTCCCCAACTTGTTTGCGGATGGTGAAGCGTCCAATGGTTGCTAGGGCTGTTTTACGGGATTCTGCTGCTTGTTTTTCAGCTAATAAGCGTTGTCTTTCTTTTTCTTTACGTTGTTCGACTTGTCTGAGAATGCCTGATGTTGCAACAACCCCTAATCCTTGAGGAATTAGATAATTTCGAGCATATCCTGGGGCAACTTCTACGAGATCTCCTGTTTTCCCTAGTTTATTGATAGACTGATTCAATACGATTTGAACGCGCTTGGCCATGGTTTCCTCTATGTCTGTGGCTCAATTTATTTAGTAATGACAGCCTATTATTATAAAACTGATCGGTTATTAATCACAAATCTTCTGTCAATTTGATTAATCTCAATCTTATTGGCGTTTTCTTTAGAGTGGTTATCAATTATCCATGGGTGACACAAGAATTTTAAGTGCTGCAAGGACTAAAGACAAACCGGCATTGATTTTGACCAACTACTTAGAAAAAGGTGAGGTTCTTTCTAAAATTTTCTCTGATTATTCTTGAGAGGATTGTTATATTAGCTGATAGATTAAATGACACTGAAACTGTTTATCTATGACTTTTTTGATTCCGCCTAAGTATAAAAACTTTTTATTTCGTTTTTATCGCCTTGCTACTGTTAGTATCCTCGCTAATATGATGGTTCCTTTGGCAGGATTGTGTGATACGGCTTTTTTAGGTCATTTAGAAGATATTCGTTATTTAGCTGGGGTTATTTTAGGAAGTATTCTTTTTGACTATCTTTATCGAATTTTAAAGTTTCTGCGTTCTGGAACTAATGCAATTACCGCCCAAGCAGTAGGCAATGAGGATGATCAAGGAATAATTCTTGCTGTATTACGCAGTGGATTAATTACGGTTATTATTGCCTTTTTTATTCTAATTTTACAAGTTCCTATCGAGAAGTTTGGCTTTATGCTATTGTCTGGTTCTCCTGAAATTGAACTATCAGGAATAGACTATTTTAATGCTCGTATTTGGGGGACTCCTGCCGTCTTGTTAAATTTTGTTTTTATTGGTTGGTTTCTCGGGCGGGAAATGAAAGGTTATATCTTACTTTTATCTCTAGTAGGTAATGGTTCTAATGTGTTGTTAGACTATTTTATGATTTCTCGATGGGGATGGGGTAGTATGGGGGCTGGTTGGGCGACGGCCATTAGTCAATATTTAGCTCTGTTTGTTGCCATCATTGGTATGATATTAACGATTCGATGGGATATGTTCAGAACGACGCTTCAAAAAACATTAGACTTTCAAGCACTTCAGGAAATTATTGCCTTAAAAGGAAATATTTTTATTAGGTTTTTAGTGTTGATTTCTGTCTATTCTATTTTTACTAATTTAAGTGCTTTGTTTGGCACAACTGTTTTAGCTGCTAATGGATTATTATTGCAAATTGCCCTGTTGAGTCAGTTTACAATTCAAGGGGTAGGGATGACGACTCAAACCCTTACTGGAAACTTTAAAGGAAAGGGAATGACCGAAGAGATGATGCCTTTATTGATAGTATCTATTATCACCAGCTTGGTGATTTCTTCTGGTTTTTCTACTGTGCCTATTTTGTTCCCAGAAACGGTGTTTGGATTGTTAACTAATCATACTGAAATTAATGAATCAGTAGCCCAATATATTGGGTGGTTATTTCCTCTTTTAACGTTAACTTCAACAACGTTTATGTTGGAGGGATATTTGATCGGTTTAAAGGAAGTCTCTTCTCTACGAGATGGGGTTTTATTGGCATTTGTTTTGGGATTTTTACCCCTTGCTGGCTTGGGTTGGTACTGGCAAAATAATCATCTATTATGGATGTCATTAATTTCTTACATGATGATGTTAATGACAATTCTTGGAACAAAGTTACCTCAAATTAATCGTAATTATAATCTTCAACTGCCAAAATTAGACAATCAATAAACTTTGATGAAAGTAATCATGATCTAAATTGGTTTTTGTACCGAATATTTTTGGTAAATAGCAAAATTTAGAATAAACGCTTTGTCATGAGTTAATTGAAGGGATTTAACCGTTCAGCTTCACTCAATGCTCGAGTTGACCTAATCTTAATGAGTAGTGCTGTAATTTAATTTGTTTCCCTTTTATGACTAAATAGTTGTATAATTACATACATAAAAAATATTGATAATCTAATCCCTTTAGCCAATCATGTTATTTCGTCAACTGTTTGATAGGGAATCGTCAACCTATACCTATCTGATTGCTGATCCCACCACAAAAGAAGCATTGTTAGTTGATCCAGTATTAGAACAAATCGAACGCGATCGCCAACTATTAGGAGAACTGGGATTAACCTTAAAATACTGTTTAGAAACTCATATTCACGCTGATCACATCACAGGAACGGGAAAACTTAGAGAAATAACGGGATGTTTAGGAATTGTTCCTGAAAAAGCTCAAATAGTCTGTGCTGACCGATTTTTGAAAGACCAAGAACCCTTGAAATTAGGAGAAATTATCATCGAAGCGATCGCCACTCCAGGCCACACCGATACTCATTTCGCTTACTTAGTCAACAAAAGCCACTTATTGACAGGAGATGCCTTATTTATTCGGGGATGTGGACGAACCGACTTTCAGAGTGGAGATGCTGGGACTCTATATGATTCAGTAACCCAACGACTGTTTACCTTACCTGATAATACCTTAGTTTATCCTGGCCACGATTATCGAGGCTACACGGTTTCGACAATTGGGGAAGAAAAACAATGGAACTCTCGCTTTGTAGGACGAGATAAAACTAGCTTTATTACCTTTATGAATAATCTTAATTTACCCAATCCAAAAAAGATGATGGAAGCGGTTCCTGCCAATAAAAATTGTGGTAACATTTCGACTATTAAATTAGATATTAAAAGTTAATTGGTTAGGGGAATTATCAATGAATAAAATATCTAAAATAATCACAAAAATATTAATTGTATTGCTCTTATGTTATGGACTAATATTGTCTTTTAATTTTCCTGCGATCGCGGCGATTAAACGAGTCGAAGAATCTCCCGGACAGATACTCTATAAATCCTTACAAAGTTGGAAAGATAGAGATGGAAACCCCTGGCAAGTGGTGTTTTTTAAGCGAATAGAAAAAGACCATTCCACCCAAATTAATCTTAGATTAGTGGGATTTCCTGATTTAATTGAATTTGAGCATCCTCAAGACTTAATAATTATTATTCGTCCCGATTTAATTTTAAATGCACCTGATGTATTTGTTAAAGAATCTCAGTCTCTTGCTCCTAATGTCGGCCAGTATGATTTTAGTCCTTTAGTGGATCAGTTAGAAAGTAATAATTTTTGGTTACTCGAATTACCAACAAAAGGGAAAAAATCAGTCACCATCAGAATTCCTTATTTTCTGCTGAAAGAATGGGAGGACATTATTCAAAAGTCCTGAGACAACTAAGAAAAATTGATTAAAATTGACAAATAAAAATGGAAAACTATGATGACAACATCCCAAAATCAAAACATCAAAACAATTGATTCATGTACTCTCAAGCAATTAATGGCAAATTTATTAATGAAACTTCCTTATAACCAACGTCTGAAATAGGACCATTGATTATGTTGATACAAATTCTCGGACATCTGTTAGCCGGTTGTATTGGGGTTAGTCTAGGGCTACTCGGAGGAGGAGGGTCAGTTCTCGCTCTGCCAATTTTAGTTTATGTTATGGGAATTACCCCAAAAAGTGCGATCGCCATGACCCTAGTGATTGTGGGAACCGTTAGTCTCATTGGCGCAATTCCCCACTGGTATCAAGGAAACGTCAATCTCAAAAAAGTTTTCTTATTTGGGTCGGCTACCATGTTAGGGGCATTTCTTGGGGCAAAATTAGCTAACCTTCCGTTGATTACAGGAACCATGCAACTGCTGCTATTTGCAACATTGATGTTTCTAGCAGCGATTTTGATGATTTTGAAAAATTCCCCCTCGTCCCCACCTATTGCGAAAAAAGACCTAAAGTTTAAAGTCTATACTCCTCCGATGTCTCCAACCGGTTTGCTTTGGATGGTCTCAGAAGGCTTAGGAATTGGAATTTTAACGGGATTAGTTGGAGTTGGGGGGGGATTTGCCATTGTTCCGGCCTTAGTTTTATTAGGAAATACCCCGATTAAAGAGGCCATAGGAACTTCTTTGGTGATTATTGCCCTAAATGCAGTAGCCGGATTTTTAGGATATGTTGGTAAAGTTCCCCTAGATTGGGGTTTAATGGGTTCATTTACCCTAGTAGCAGGTTGCGGAACCTTTTTAGGGGCTTATTTATCCCAATATATTCACGCCAAGCAACTCCAAAAAGGATTTGGTTATTTTTTAATTGCCGTAGCAGCCTTTATTTTTGTCCAACAATGGGGGACGATTCGTCTAAATACTTCTAGCCAACACAGTGAGTTATCAATCATGAAACAATAGTTACCGTATTGATAGGCTTCAGTTAAATCAAAACTCAGATTATGATAAAAGAAGCGAACTCGATTTTTAGGAGCCGCTACAATCAAAGATAAGATTCTTGATAATAGTATAGTTAGTTAACATCAATAACCCTATGACATCCTACGTAGCTTCATCTGCCAGAGCGGAAATGAGTGAACTTCGACGACTCAAAACATTATTACCCCCAGAGTTACAAAGTTGGGTAATGGTCGAAGGGAGTACGGAAATTAATCCCCCTCTGCTTCGCTGTGAAGAACTGGGAAAAGATGAAGTAGAAATTCAAGTAGACCTAGCTAAATGGGAAAACCTCTCCATTGATCAGCGTAACCTACTCTTTTGGCATGAAGTCGCCCGCATCCAAAATGATACAATTCCCAGAGAAGGATGGGAAATGGCAGCCCTCGCTATTGGTTTAGGAGGGGCTGTCGGGGAACTCTGGGTACAAGATGGTCTATTACTTTTGTTAGCCTTAGCTTTATGTGGAATTTCTGGCTATCGACTTTGGCAAAAAAATAACGGAGACCGCAAAATCAAAGAATCCCTTGAGGCAGATGAAAAAGCCATTACCCTAGCTACCCGCTTTGGTTATTCTCTCCCTAATGCCTATAAAAGTCTTGGCAGTGCTTTTAAAACGTTGATTGAACAAACCCCAAACCGTCGCCAACGGAAACAATATGAAACCCGTCTCCAAGCCTTGAGAAAAAGTGCTGCTAAAGCTAAAGCTAAAATGCAGCAAAATCCAGGTCAACGGCCTCGCATTTAACTAAAGACGGTCAATAATTGAAGGGTTAACCCTGAATTACTATCGTTTTTCAAAACTTGGTATTGTGTATAACTTCTGTCAAAGTTTGAGCAAAAGAATAAAGAATTCTTCTAACTATCTAACACTTGAATTCATTAAGGGGGTAAAATTCTTAGTGTCTTAACTTCTGACTTTTGTTCTTAAAAATATTATGACTACCCAGATGCCAGAAGCCAAATTTCCCATTGTTCTGATTAACAACGCCTCTGTAATGAAAATGCCGCCGCGCCTGACGGTTTTAGAGGCTGTTAAGTTTAAAGAAGTTTGCCATCAGTGGCTTAATGCTGGGTCTCTCCCCCAAAAACTTACCCTTGATTTTAGTCAAACTCAGTTTATGGACAGTAGTGGGGTAGGTGCATTAGTTCATAATTTTAAAGCCGCCAAAAGCTCTGATGTTCAAGTAATTTTGTACAATGTACAGCCCCCTGTCATGGCGGTTTTGTCGATGACAGGACTTGATGAAGTGTTTCCCATCACCCTAACCCTAAACACCAATCAACAAACGACGACTTCTGCTAACAAGGAACAACCTCCCGAAACCCATCCTTCTGTTCGTTCTTGGATTAAACGGTCTGTGGATATTGTGGGCAGTATTGTCGGGTTAGGCATTACGGGGGTATTATTAATCCCCATTGCCATCGCCATTAAACGAGATAGTCCAGGGCCGATCTTTTTTAAGCAAACCCGTTGTGGATGGATGGGGAGAAGCTTTAAAATGGTGAAGTTTCGGTCGATGTGTGTGGATGCAGAAGCCCAAAAACACAAAATTGCTAATCAGGCATCGGGGGCGATT
Source organism: unicellular cyanobacterium SU2 (assembly GCA_002110465.1). GTDB lineage: Bacteria > Cyanobacteriota > Cyanobacteriia > Cyanobacteriales > Microcystaceae > Rippkaea. Next base: position 158,769 of record NEED01000005.1, read on the forward strand.
TTTAAGAATACCAATGATCCACGTATTACCAAAGTAGGAAAGTTTTTAAGACGCACCAGCTTAGATGAATTACCTCAGTTTTGGAGTGTTCTTAAAGGGGATATGAGTTTAGTGGGAACTCGACCACCAACTCCGGATGAAGTGGAATGTTATGAGGTTCCCCAGTGGCAACGGTTGAATGTGAAACCAGGCATGACAGGAGAATGGCAAGTTTATGGGCGATCGCAAGTGAAAAATTTTGAAGATGTCATTAAATTAGATTTACGTTACCAAGAAAACTGGAGTCACTGGTATGATCTAAAACTTATTATCAGAACGGTGTTGATTTTATTTGACAAAAATAGTGGTGCTTTTTAAGCAAAAAGAAGTGACAAGTCAATCATCAACCAATCGCTTTCGCTTGCAAGTGAAAACCGAACTTGAAGCTTTAGAAGAAGTCTTATGCTGGTCTGAAGAAATCGCTAAAAAGCATTTACCTCAGAGAACTTTATGGGAATGTAAATTAGCTTTAGCCGAGGGTTTTACTAATACTGTTCGCTATGCTCATCGGGATTTACCTCCTGTTGTTCCAATTATTATAGAAATTTATTTTTTTCCTAATTGTATGGAAATTAAAATCTGGGATGTGGGACTCCCTTTTGATTTACATAAAAAATTAGCAGAAATTGAAAATAGCACGGTTAATCCTCTAGAAAAAGAAAGAGAGCGGGGACTTTTTTTGATGAACAAATTAATGGATGATTTACAGTATATTCGTATTGCTGAGCGGCGAAATTGTTTAATTATGGGAAAAAATTTCTGAGAATATTATTGAGGTTTTTGAAATAAATAAACCCCTTCCTTGTCATAAGTTAATTGAAAATCAGGAATTTGTTGAATACGTCCTATCAAAGTATCCACTAATTCTGGTGAACTATTCCACCCTGGATGACGCTTATTTAATAAAATATCATTAAATTGCTGGAGATTAATTCCTTCTGAACCATCAATTGCTAATTCAACTATAGTCCGATGAGTAACATGGGGAGCAATATTAGCTGATGTTAACACATTACCTTTTTTACTGACTTGGGTCAACGCTTCTCTGGTCGCCGACCATGTATCGACAGACTCAAGATAACGAGAGGTAAAATACCCGACTTTCCCTAAAGCAAAAAAAGCAACTAATGACCATAAAATAATATGTTTAGGTCGTCTTAGCCATCCTTTTCCAGCCGCTAACGTTGCAATGACTACTAGAATTAAAAAGGGTAAAATTGGCAGAGAATATTGATGTAATAAATCTTTTTGTTCTTTATTTTCTGTTAGTAAATTTAAAAATAAAATAGGAAATGCTCCAATTAAGGGAGAAAAATATTGAGGAAATAATCCCCAAATAAGAGGAGATAAAAGTAATAGCAAATATTCTAAATTATTTAAAGTAAATAGGTGACTAATAACAATTCCTGGTTTTAGGAAAAGATTTAAAATAATCTCTGGTAATGATTCTCCTAAAAACCCATATCTAGCAACTGCGGCTACTTGTTCTCCGCTAAATTGAGGAATAATGACTTTAGTGGCTAAAATAAACCAGAAAATTCCTACTATTAAAGAAATCAGACCAAGCTTTATTTTTTTCTCTCCAATAATTAACCAAACTCCCATTGCTGCCATGGTTAATGATAAAGCATCGCGACAACTTAAAATGAAAATTAGTGCCAAACTAAAACCCCAAATATTATTATTTCTAGCAGCTAATACCGCCCAGAAAAAAGCAGACAAGGTTAATACTTCTGGATGAAAATCAAATAAATTTAGGTTGAAAATAAGAGGATAAAGAAGATAGGCCGAGGCGATCGCTGTCGCTAAATTAGGTTTTAAGTTGGCTTGTATTGCCAATTGCCACACAGGTAACGCCCCCAAAGAAAGGGCGATCGCTTGCAACCCAAACAACCAATAAACACTGGGATAAATTTTATATAATCCAGCAATTAAATAGAGAATAAATGCCGCATGATCTCCTAATATATGTATACCTCGCAAAGAAACAAAAGGCGTTTGTCCTTGACTGATAAGATAAATTCCATTATCAAAAATAGCTAAATCATAAGCAGTCGATTTAAATAAAATATGTCTTAAACTACTACAAATAAATAAAATTAATGAGCTAATTATTATCATTATTCCCACTGGATGGGGCTTAAAAATTTTCAGATTCATTCTTGTGATTTTTCCTATCAAATAAATAATTTTGTTTTAATGAGTTTAACTAGATTATTTGATGAGTAGATTCTCAAACGAATAATTTTGTTTCCAACGATAGGAATTAAAGTCTCTTTGAGCTACTGAAAAAATACGTCCATATCCTAAATGTTCTGCCTAATAAATAAAAGAGTTAACGGGGCAGATCGTGAGAACTCAATGGAAATAGTAGTGTCAAGGAAAGTTATGTGGTCTTTGGTAGGGTGGGCAATCAATGTCCACCTTATCCACTTAAACTTGAGTTTGGTGTTAGGCTTAAGTGGGTAAGGGTTTGAGACTACTGACTAATGCAAGTTGTCTACCAATTGTCTTATGTCGCACTCAGGTCACTTTAAAGAACTTGATGAGTATGGGAATGTTGTTTGACATTATCTTCTGTCCGCACCACATTAACCGCGTTAAGAACCCGCTTTCTTTCTAAGGAATAATTCAAATCATCCCGTAAAGTTCCTAGGGGAATATGAGATTTAGCTTCGGTTCGAGTCTTATAGGTTCGGACAGTAGCTGCCACTCGTTCAGCAAAATTATCACAAAATTGTGCTTCATCAGGAAACTCTGAGGGTTTGCGTAATGTTTCACCTTCGATCACTTCTCCCACAGATTTGGCACAGGCTAATTGATAAGAGGTGGGAATCCCTTTAAGAATCGCTTCTAGAGCAGCAGAAGGAATGGGTTCGATCACTTGCACTTCAAAAAATTCCCCATCTTCTTTAAGATAACAAGTTGCTAAGCCAAAAATACAGTAGTCATCCCCTGAAATGTCTGGTGCGTTAGGAAGTAAGGTTGCAGTTGCCATAGGTCTATCGTGCAAATCATAGAATGAAGAGTAACTACAACAATCCTACCAGTTCATTGACAGTAGCGATCGCGTCCATCAGTCTACATTCTTTATCGACTACGTTTGATTACATCAAGTAGTATTAAGTCAATTGATCTCATCTTAAAGCGTTTTTCTCTTTAAGTTTGGGTTAAATTTTATTTTGTTTTTTGAAATAGCGAGCATCTATATAATACAATCAGTTTACATAAATCTAGCCATGAGAAATGATTCTTGATTACCCCTATTTCAGGGGTCTGGTGTTCACGTTGGTTTAATGTTTTTCTAAAACTAAAATAGAACGACTTGATAGAATTTAGGGCAATTTTCTGCTCATTGTAGAGCCAATTTTTTCAAAAAATGTCTACTATTAGGAGAATAAAAATGGCAACCTCAACCCAATTTAAAGCAATGGCTGCTTTGCATCCTAAAGAAAAATTACAATTATGGGAGTATGAACCAACCCCTTTAGGCGATCGCGATCTTGAACTTAAAATTACCCATAATGGTCTATGCCACACCGATATTCATATGAGAGATGATGACTGGGGAGTAAGTCAATTTCCCTTAGTCGCTGGCCATGAAGTGGTGGGAATTGTGACCGATGTAGGTAGTCAGGTAACTTCTTTTAAAAAAGGCGATCGCGTGGGATTTGGTTGGATTCGTGATTCGTGTCGGGTTTGTTACCATTGCTTACAAGGAGAGGAAAATATTTGTCGTCAAGGCTATACGGGATTAATTGTCGGTAATCATGGAGGCTTTGCCAATCGGATGCGCGCTTGTGCTGATTTCGCCTACAAGATTCCTGATGCTTTGGATTCTGCTAGTGCCGCTCCTCTATTATGTGCCGGTATTACCGTTTATACTCCTTTACGCACCTATATTAAATATCCTGCGATGAAAGTAGGTATTGTGGGGATTGGTGGCTTAGGTCATTTAGCTATTAAATTTGCTAGGGCTATGGGGGCACAAGTAACTGCTTTTTCCTCTTCTTCTGATAAAGAAACAGAAGCTTATGAATTTGGCGCCCATCATTTTCATCGTTGGGGAACCTCTGAAACACTCGAAGAGGTTAAAGGTTCTCTTGATTTACTCATTTGTACATCTTCTGCAGAATTAGATTGGGATTTAACTTTTAGTTTGTTAGGAAATAATGGGGTTTTATGTTTTTTAGGCATTCCTGTTTCTAGCATTAATATTCCTCTGATTCCTTTAATCTTTGGTCAGAAATCTGTTGTTGGTAGTGTGGTTGGCGGACGAAGATTTATGCAGGAAATGTTAGATTTTGCAGCCCTTAACCAAATTAAACCGATGATTGAAACCATGCCCTTAAGTCAAGTGAATGAAGCGATGAATAAAGTTATTGCGAATCAAGCTCGCTATCGTATTGTTCTCGTTTCTGAAAATAAGTGATAACACGGCTTCAAATGGTGATTATATCCTTTCATCATCAGAAGATTTCTATAAGCACATTTTAGAAATTTCGTCAAATTCCTTCAAATAACTTAATATTTTTTATAGTACATCTGCTCAAAATAGTTAATTGGGACAGTCTTGAAGATACAATGATCCCTCAATAATTCATCTTGAGTTCAACGTAAATTCTAAGTTTTAGATAACTACATCGGAGTTTTAGACAGACGTACTGTAGATTTTTATAATATCATATCCCCTTCAAAGGGGGCAATCTCGTGCCTTATTGAGAATATTTCTTGTACATAATGTTATGTAACAAAGGCTAATAAATCAAAATAAATGAATGAATGAGAAAAAAATATAACTATTAATTATAATGAATGGCGGCTTGACTTTTAGGGAACTTTTGTTACATTAAGCATATCTCTAAATCTAGATACAGCTTTAATAGAAAAGCTAATCGGTTGAGGGATGGGGTGTGTGTGTTAGGAGTGAGGGGTTATGTTAAGTCAAGAGTTAGCTAGTAGAGTTAGTCCAAAAAATCGCTACAATTACCATTTATCAGAAATTATCCGCCAACGCGCCTGGGTAGAAATCAATGCAGAGGCATTAACTCATAACGTCAAAGAAATTAAAGGATTATTATCCCCCCAAACCGCGTTAATGGCAGTGGTCAAAGCAGATGCTTACGGTCACGGTGCGATAAAAGTAGCCCAAATCGCCTTACAAGCAGGGGCCAATAGTTTAGCCATAGCCACCTTAGGAGAAGGGATTGAATTAAGAGAAGCGGGAATTACAGCCCCGATCTTGATTTTGGGAGCAATCAATACCCCAGAAGAAATCGCTGCGATCGCTCATTGGCAATTACAACCGACCCTCTGTAACCCCCAACAAGCGTTACTCTTTTGTGAGACCCTCACTCAGTTAGAAAAGTCGTTACCCGTCCATCTTCAACTGGATACAGGAATGTCTCGTTTAGGGACTCCTTGGCATCAAGCTCAGGAATTTTTCAGATTAGTTCAGCAATTACCCTATCTCAACATTGCTAGTTTGTATTCTCATCTGGCGACAGCAGATGAACCTGATACCACGGTAATGGAACAACAACACCAACGGTTTGAGGAGGCGATCGCCCAATTAAAAACTTGTTTGAGGACATTACCCCCTTTACATTTAGCGAATTCAGCAGCCACCTTAATTAACCCGAAATTACACTATGATTTAGTTCGGGTTGGATTAGCTTTGTATGGATTATATCCTGCCCCTCATCTGCGTTCTAAAGCAAGATTAAAACCTGTATTACAGGTCAAAGCAAAGGTCACTCAAATTAAGACCATTCCCTCAGGAACCGGGGTCAGTTATGGGTATCAATTTGTCAGCGATCGCTCGATAAAATTAGCAGTGGTGGGAATTGGTTATGCCGATGGTGTTCCTCGTAATTTATCTAACCGTTTAGAAGTTTTACTCCGAGGTCAACGGGTGCGTCAAATTGGGGCAATTACCATGGATCAATTAATGTTAGATGTTAGTGCTATTGAAGATCTTCAAGTAGGAGAAATAGTAACTTTAATTGGTAAAGAAGGAAAAGACGAAATTACAGCAGATGACTGGGCAAAGGAATTAGGAACCATTTCCTGGGAAATTTTGTGTGGCTTTAAACATCGACTTCCGCGAATTTTAATGAAGTCAGAAGCGCAAATTATCAAGTCAGAAGTATTTTTTTAAAGCTTGATTATTGTCCTAATTAGCTGGTAAATTTTAGGGTTAACAAAGTAGGGCTGAGAGTTGAAATTTTTCGTGATCGTTATTATCTTTAATGGGTAAGATAATTTTTGGCCATCGAGAAATCTAAAAGACTCTCATGAAACTGTTTGTTTATACAATTGTTGCTCTAATTCCTTTAATATGCGTCTTTGTATTTCTCGTCATTCGAAGATGGCCAGCACAAAAAGCCATGCCATTGGTCTATCTCGTCACCGCTTTCAATGCTGCATTAATCTGGCGAGTTCCCCCATCCCAAATCATGGCAGCCACCATTGACGGGGCTATTACGGCTTGCCAAATTCTTTATATTTTATTCGGAGCAGTTTTATTATTAAATACCCTAGTAGAATCAGGGGCTTTACCCAGGATTTGTCAAGGATTACTACAATTGTCGATAGATCGCCGCATTCAAGCCATTCTTATTGCGTGGTGTTTTGGCTCATTTCTCGAAGGAGCGGCAGGTTTTGGAACGCCGGCGGCTATTGGTGCGCCTTTGTTAGTAGCGTTAGGGTTTCCCCCCATGGCTGCCGTATTAGTTGCCTTACCCGCCCAAGGCATACCGTCTTGTTTTGGGGCAGTAGGAACCCCTTTGTTGTTAGGAGTTGCCACAGGATTGGGATTAAATGATTTACCTGTTGTTAATGAACACTTAGAAAAACTCGGCTTAAATTTTAATGATTATTTAGGGCAAATCGCCCAACAAACCGCAATTACTCATGGCTTAGTCGGAATTCTCATGCCGTTAATTATGGTGATGATGTTAACTCGATTTTTTGGAGAAAATTCTTCTTGGCGTGAAGGATTAGAACTTTGGCCGTTAGCTTTATTGGCAGGAGTTTCTTTTTTTGTTCCTTTTGTTGTAACTGCCCTATTTTTAGGACCAGAATTTCCCTCATTATTAGGAGGATTAGTGAGTTTAATAGTCATCACATTTACCTTAAATAAAGGTTGGTTTCGTCCACGACAACCTTGGGATTTTCCTCCCCAAAATCAATGGCAAGATTCCTGGGGAACTCCTATTAATCCCAACATTAAACCAAGAACTAATCCCATTGGCTTAACAAAAGCTTGGATTCCTTATATTTTAGTAGGAAGTTTATTAATTATTTCTCGGTTACCATTTTTACCTATTCAAAAAATATTGCTATCTGTTGAATGGCAATGGAAGAATATTTTGGGAACTTCGATTACATCAACGGTTAAGCCTCTTTATCTTCCTGCAACAATTTTTATTTTAGTCGTTTTTATGACCTATGGACTTCACTATATGGGCAAACAACGAATTAAAAATTCCCTTCAGCGTACAATTTTGACCCTAAGAGGAGCAATGGTTGCAACACTTTGTGCAGTTCCCTTAGCGACGGTGTTTGTTAATTCAGAAATTAATGCCCTCAATTTAGCTAGTATGCCCTTGACGTTAGCGATGGGAGTATCTAATTTAGTAGGAGGAATTTGGGGGCTGTTTGCTCCGTTAATTGGGGCAGTGGGAACATTTATTGCTGGCAGTACCACCGTTAGTAATATGATGTTTTCTCTATTTCAATTTGGGGTAGCGCAACAAACCGAAATTAGAGAAAGTCTCGTCGTTGCTTTACAAGCAGGGGGGTCATCTTCAGGCAGTATGTTTTCTGTTAATAATGTCGTTTCTGTGTGCGCTACAGTTGGGTTAGTAGGAAGAGAAGGATTAGTCATTCAAAAAGTTTTGTTACCTTTAATTTATTGCCTCATAGCAGAGGGGATTCTTGGAATATTGTTTAGTTATTTGTTAAGTCATAGATTATTTTAAACGAAGGTTAGGAAAAGGTTAATGATACACAGGTCTTAAAGATTTATTGTTAAATCACTAAAAATATCTTAAAATCCAACATTTGTCGGCGAAGATCTGATAGGCTAACTGTGATAATTTCTGATTTTAGAAGAGAGAAACAAGTCCGATGAAAAGTAACCGAAGTTTAATTGTTTTGATAATCACAATTATTGTGTTTAGTTGCTTGTCCTTTGTAGTTTTACCCCCGAAAACAGCTTTAGCCCAAGCCTTTTTTGAACCCTCAAGACAGTTTATTATCAGCCGTAATTGCAATGCCACCACTTCAATTCGTCGAGGGACAAATCCTATCCCTGTTAACCCGAATGAAACCTACACCGCATTGGGAGAAAATAGAAGACGGGGAGGAACTCATGCCTTTATTCTGGTTAATGGGGAGAGAAAGTGGATAGATTTAACCTGTGGTCGTTATGCAGACGCAATAGTGATTGATGATGAAGGGATAATTAATGATGATCAAATGGTTTTGCTTCCCTTCTTTGATAACTTAACTAATCCTGAAACTGGCCCCATCGGCGGACCGGCAGATATGACTCCTCCTCCTCCTCTTCTTAATCAATTTGATCAAGATATTACAAGGATTTGTGGTCAACCAGGAGATAAAGTTAGTCGTCTCGATTTTATCAACGTAATGAATGACCATCGTGATATTCTATCGCGCATTCGTCAATCAACTGAGGGTCAAGTCTATGGAAATCGTCCCATTCCCCTAAGCGATGAAGATTTTCTCGAAGATTTAACCGATGCTTGGTTTGCATCAGGGGTAGGGTTTGAACATATCTTCTGTGGGGAACCCGTCAGAGGAGGAAATATTGGCGGTTTCCACTTTACGGGTCGTTACTTACAATTGCAAGAAGCAGAGTTAGCCGGTCGTTTACCGAATAATTCCCGTCGAGAAGAGGTTGAACCTGGAGAAATTTACACCATAGGAGTAATCATGAAGGTTGATGGCGGAGAAGCACAATCAAATATTAAAGGATATGGCTATACACTTTCTGCTGAAGATATCTTAACCCTTGTGACGAAAGCTTTCCATGATAATCCTACCAATCAATCTAATAGTCAAGCTTGTTTGCTTAAGGTCGAAGATGATGGTAACAACTTTAGTGCTGTATTTGTCAGGCGTTCTGATGGGATACGCACCTTTTATCCTGATGCAACCCCCGATAATGCCCTCAGAGACTGCGTTTCATAGAATTTAGAATTTAGCTCTCCCTGGGGGAAGCCCCGCGCTGTACCTATACCGATCAGCGTTGGGTAGTTCACATTTATCATACTTTATTTAAGGGACATGACTTTATTCCCTTTAGTGATTTCTTGGGAAGCTTTAACGACTGTTTGTCTAGCCCATCGATCAGCCTCTAAAATATCATCTAAACTTGGGGTTGAAGTATTCTGGTTAGTAAAGCGATCGCAAGCCATTTCAATTAACTTAGGAATATCAAGAAAGGCAATTTTTTCTTCTAAAAACAAGGCCACTGCTTGCTCATTGGCTGCATTTAAAACCGCAGGCATTGCCCCTCCTGATCTGCCGGCTGCATAAGCTAATTGCATACAAGGATATTTATGATGATCGGGTTCTCGGAAAGTCAGGCTACCAGCTTTAACTAAATCTAACTGCTCCCAATCAGTATAAATCCGTTCAGGCCAGGACAGAGCATACAGCAAAGGAAGACGCATATCAGGCCATCCCAACTGAGCTAACACCGAGGTATCTTGTAACTCAATCAATGAATGAATAATACTTTGGGGATGAATAACAATATCAATATCATCATAATCTAACCCAAATAAATAATGAGCTTCAATGACTTCTAACCCTTTATTCATCAAGGTAGCAGAGTCTACTGTAATCTTGCGTCCCATAGACCAATTAGGATGTTTAATAGCATCTTCAACCGTGACAAACGGCAATTGTTCCACTGGCCAATCTCGAAAAGCCCCCCCAGAAGCGGTTAAAATAATGCGGCGTAGTCCTCCGACCGGAACCCCTTGCAAACATTGAAAAATGGCCGAATGTTCCGAGTCAGCAGGAAGCAGTTTTACCCCATATTGTTCTACTAAGGGGAGAACTACTGGTCCTCCTGCGATCAAGGTTTCTTTGTTAGCCAAAGCGATATCTTTCCCCGCTTCAATAGCGGCGATGGTGGGTAATAAACCCGCACAACCCACAATTCCGGTTACTACACTTTCTGAGTCTCCATAACGAGCTACCTCTGCTACCCCTGCTTCTCCAGCGAGGAGGATAGGAGAATAGTCTAGGGATGCAATAGATTCTTTTAGAGTCTCTAATTGATTTTCGTTGCAAATAGCTACAATTTCAGGCTTAAACTGTCTAATTTGTTGGGCTAAGAGTTCGCCGTTATTGCGGGTTGCTAACCCTACAACTTGAAATTTGTCAGGATATTGATTGACGATATCAAGAGTTTGTGTGCCAATAGAGCCAGTGGAACCAAGAATAGAGATTTTCTTCACGGTGCTTAAAAGATTAGACTGGGGATTACCTCTCACTATAAGGGTTTCAGGGACATCTGGAAAGTTTTTAGCCGATCAACCATAACATCACTACGTCTACAGGACTCTCTATCTAGTGACGTACTCCAGTCGTTCGTTGCTTAGGCAACAGAACCCTGGCTTCTTCTCTTCTTATTATTAGAAGATTTGCGTTTTATAGTGAGGCGAACGCCCAACCCCACTTTTTTAATTAATATCCCCGAATTAATATCTCTTGGCATTGATGCACCACAATCACAAGAATGCCAACGATCT
>NEED01000006.1 GCA_002110465.1 unicellular cyanobacterium SU2
CTGTACCAAATAGACTAAGGTTTAACTGGTACACTCAACTAGGAGCCAAAAGTTAGGGTCTAAAATCTTTGCCCTGAGAGGGTTTCAGCCTTAGCGTGGTTTTTGTCACAGATACTCCTCAAACGCCGAATCCTACTAAAGCCAAAAGCATAAAGTAGGAATCCTACTAAAGTTGAAAACTAGAAAAGACAGTCTACCCTTACCCCCCTCCTTGCCCTTAAATATGAGTGCGAGGAACGAGCCGCTAGTTTTTTTTGCCCCAAGATTAAAAAAAAGCACACTAACCAAGCGAACAACATCTATCGCAGTGAAACGGATGATAGATAAACAATAAAATCTACCACCAACCAATCGTCTGTTGTAGCGTAGCGGATAACAGACCAACGTAAACAAACGTAGCACCACGGTGAAGCGACTGGTGTGCTAAGATACCTCGCTGGCAAAAAAAACGAAAAAAACCGCGCAGCACTATATAGAAAGTACAGTCAAACGTAAGTATGGGCTATGGTTCCCCCACTCGGGGGGCTAGGGGGGTGGGGAGGTTAACGGCTATTTTGGGCTTCTAGGATTTTTCGGGTTTATTTTAATATTGATTCCCCAAAATAGACAATTAGTTCACCGCAGGGACGAGGATGAACGTAACAACCGCGAAGCACTATTAGAACCGGGAACCACTATCACCAGTAGAAAATTACAAGTAAATTTATTCTTCTAAAGCGGATTTAAAGTCACTAATCATTTGTCGAGCAAACCACCATCTAGGAGAAGTTGGATCTTCTGCTTCTATTCGGTCTTCCCAGTCTTTAATAGTCGATATTAAATTTTCTATTTGTTGACTTGTAATTTGTTTCTCGCATAGCAATTTATCTAAAATACTCTACGAATTAGTCATTAAGGCAGTTTCAAGAGTTTTAAGGGGCTTATTTCCAGCCCTTATCTTTACATTGGTTAACATCGTGTCCTATTTTGCACGTATGTCGGCTGTACGCCAATTACAAAGAAAAAATAATGAAAATAGCTTAGAGTCAGATTTTTAAGTTATTGTCTTAGTCTAGATAGTCTAGAATAAAAATTTTTGTAAGAAAAAATAATGAAAAGCTTTGTGTCAAAAATAGCCCAAGGTTCAATAATCTATTTATTTTGTTCGGTTATTGCTGGAAATATAGTTGAAGCTGGTACTGCTGCAGCCAATACTTTTGAAGAGGTCAATAAAGGATTGTTAACATTTTTTGAGGATAGAAGATCATCCGATGGTAATTTAGAAGAAATAGGTTCAGGGTTTTTTGAATATACTTCAGAGCCTTTTGAAGGAACTTTCTATCTTGAAGATGAGGGTAGTTACAGCGGCTATTATAGCTCAGGCGCAGTTCCTAGTTATCCAGGTGACAGAGTTTATATTGATTCTAGTGAGGATTATCGAATTATCACAAATATAAATATAGATATTTTTGGAACAATTATAGACAGAAGATATAAAGAATCATGGGTTTCTGGAGATCGTTTCGGTACAATTCTTCTTTTTGATCCTAATGAAAATGAAATTTTTTCACCAATCAATAGTAATGACGAAAGTTTAGAGATTAGAGAGATTACTGTGATTCGTAACCGCTATGGTAATGATGGATTGAGAGATATTCCATCTTGGATTTTCGAGGAAAATTTGGTAACTGGCGAGGAATTCAGAATTAATGGAAATGGAACTTTCAATATTTATGATGCGGGTGACGATGGCAGTTATTTTTATGACCCATCTTTCGATATAGACGGTCAGGAAGACACTGATACAACGATTCAAGGTATTTGGACAGCTGAAGCAGTTCCTGAACCTCTTACTATTTTAGGAGTAGGAACAGCCCTAGCTTTTGGGACAGGATTTAAACGTAAATTAGCTACATCGGTTAAAAAATCAAAAAATTACGTTATTAGTTAATACAAATAAACTACCCAAAATTCTTTCACTACATGGGAATCACTACCAAAGCAATCACTTCTAGTGAATTCAAAGTTAAAACGCCTACCCCTTCTCTCTTCCCTCCTCTTCCTTTATAATTCTTGTTCACCCCAAAACCCTTACCAAATAAAACTTATAGATAAAGTGTAACAGCATATCAATAGAAAAGTAAATTATGATGTAGAGTTCATTTAAAGATTAACGTTTGCCACAGGGGATTTTAGGGGGCTTTCAGAAGCCATAATTTTTACTGGCTTTTCTTCTGTAGAGCGCACGTTCAAACCCCTTTAAGGGCAAATGGGAATGAAAACTCTTTTTTTCAAGAATTGGTGACTAAATACTCAAAATACTTCCCATAAATGGGGGGGATTGAAAATATAGGGTTGTTTTTTCATTCTATGTTCTTTTAGCTTTGCCTAATTTACGTTTGATGACTTTCAGCAAGTATTTGCTCTCATATCATCCTAGATAGATCATCAACTGTATGCTCAAAAAAAGAATACTTTTCTTGAACAACTGCCTTATTTTTAGGTTTAGCCCAATAAAGGAACTAAAATGAATTTACTAAAATTGTACTCTTTGAAATTTTTTGCGACGGAACCGTTTCAAGAGTTTAAAGGGGCTGGAAGTAAGCCCCTATCTTTACATTGGTTAACATCGTGTCCTATTTTGCACGTATGTCGGCTGTACACCACATAAGTAAGGAAGATTAAAAAGATAGGGTTGTTTTTCAATTCTATCTATTCTTAGCTTTGCCTAATTTACGTTTAAAAGTTGTTCCAAAAGCTAGAGCTGTTCCTGCTCCTAAAATAGTTAGAGGTTCTGGAACAACAGAAATTTCAAGATTGCTTATGGCTATTTCAGAGACTTCATTATTAAAGTCGATAGCTCCAGAATCATTAATAAAATTGAGAATACCATTATTACCATCACTATCAGAAAATGTTAAAACCTCTAGAGAAGAATCTTGTGTAAAAGAAACACTATCAATACCAAATGGAAATAATACCCCACTTCCAACACCTGCTATTACATTGAATACTATTGTTCCTTGGTCAACATTATTATCGTCAAATGTGAAAATTGTATTACCCAAAGAAGTTGTAGGCTGATTAGTTGTTTGCCAATCAAAAGTGCCTTCTAAAGTAGCAGCTATACTGGGAACTCCCAAGCTGACAAGAGGAGAAGCTATAGCAGTTAGACTAATTATTCCTGGTAACAAAAAATTATTCATTCAAATCTAGAAAAATTCTACAAATATAAGATAAGCTAACTTTTTCATGAAAGATTTTTTTTTAATCTTTTTCTTAGCTTTCTATTTGAATTTGGAACTTTGTATTAGGTGTTTGTATAGCAACGGAGAAATTTTGACACAAAATATTTTACAGTCTCTTTTAATTAAGACTTTAGGTTACTTTGTAAGCTCCTATTCCCGCATCGAAGTTCAATCCTCTTTCTGCCCTGCCACCGCTAAAAGCAATTTGAAAAGTTTCCTTGACCAATGGATTTTTCAATGGTTCTTTCTTAGAAAAATAATTATGGGCATTATTGACAGATTGAGCGTCGGTAAAATCCAAATAAGTAGCATTATTGGAATTAAGATTACGAGCTGTATTCCCCAAACGAGCTTCTTGCTCTTTGCCTCCTTTTAATTCGGAAAATCCCAGTGCAAAGTCATCTTCATTAATAGTGATGAATAAACGATTGCGACACTTAATACGGTCTACCCAATCTGCATGATTTTGATTATTGGCATCACCTGACATCATAATAATATTATCAAAGAATAGAGTTTCTCCTTCATAAATAGGAGATTTTAGCAAATGTTCAAGTAAATATACTCCCATACTGTACATAGCCAAGCTAATCTTTTGACCACAACGTCTATCTCTATATTTCTTTAAATAGTAATCGAGTTTTTCGAAAAAACGATCCAAAGCATAAACTGATTGAGAAGCTTCTCTTTTATCACTTCTATAAGTTGGTACTCCATCTCCATCTGAGGGCCAACTAAATAAAATTACTTCTAAATCCTGATAAGTATCTTGAATATTAAAAGCAGATTCTAATGCTCCTTCAAAATCAGTATTGTAGCCATGACAGAAGATAAGACAGTTTGATGAATTTTGACACATTCGCTTTTGGGTTTCCAGAAATGCCATTTCACTAGCCGGCATCTCTCGTCCTTCGTAAGTCTTTGTGTCATCTAATATTTCTAGCTGCCACGAACCATCTACTAGATCTACTTCAGCTAATCTTAGTTCGCTAGGATCGACTTCGTTAAACTTCTTCCCAAATCGTTGTTCTGGTGGCTGATCTGGTTGTAAATTTCTATTTGTAACGACGTACATAATATAGCAATAATTAATAAGTTATAAAAAGTATATTACTGTAAATTGAGCCGATATGTCTCAAAGAAGACTAAATAACTTAACAAGATTTGATTAAGTTACTTTTTCAAAATAGGTAGCTTTCAGAAGGAATTAAAGTGCTGGGAAGGCACGTATAACAAAGTTGATGAGTATTCTCAATGAGATTATACCAGACCGCCTGGAGGCTCATATTTTTTGCGACGGAACCCGAAATTACTTTTTCTTGAGAAGAACATTGGGTAATGAATATAATTAAGTAAGAATGCTCATCAACTTTGCCTTCCTCATGAATTCCCAGAATCCTTTTAAATGGCGACATTTCAAAAGTGAAATCATTTTACTCAACGTCCGTTGGTATCTTAAATATCCCTTGAGTTACCGGAACTTAGAGGAAATGATGTTAGAGAGAGGGTTGAAAGTTGACCATTCAACCATTGGACGATGGGTTCTTACTTATTCACCAGAAATAGAAAAAAGAACTCGCCACTATCTCAAACCAACTAACGATGCATATGATCTCAAAAGGACAGGTTGAAAATATTAGGAAAGGGGATAGTATGTCTGCAAAAGAATTTGTTGAATCTCTCTTCAGAATTGCCGCTTAAAAAGTTAGATTGGCATAGGATAATTGTACTTTTTAAAACTTTTTGCGACGGAACCCTCATGTTTCTCTTTTAGATCCCACTTTCCGCACTTTATTTTGTAACACAAAAAGTAGTACAAAATAAGAAAATTGCTAAGTGTTTATACTCAGTGAATTAGTCTTGTTGGCGATCGCAAAATCAACAATCAGCTGAATATATTAAGCATTTATACTTATCTTTGTTCTCAAAGGGCGATCGCTTCTTTTCTTCAAAAACGTAATCTTGTTATACTACATCTACAAGCGCGGAAGACTGTTGAGAACATTCCTTTGTCTTGGTGGATATGTGGTGGAAGTTCCTTGAGAATAACCTTGATATTGGGGACGATAGCCACCGCCTTGAGGGTAGCCACCGCCTTGAGGATAGTTAACATTTTGAGGATAACCACCGCCTTGAGGATAGTTAACATTTTGAGGATAACCACCGCCTTGAGGGTAGCCACCGCCTTGAGGATAGTTAACATTTTGAGGATAACCACCGCCTTGAGGATAGTTAACATTTTGAGGATAACCACCGCCTTGAGGATTGCCACCACCTTCAGCACTTGAATTTGACTCAAATTCTCCCTCACCACCTGGAGTGCCTGAATTGTCTTCTAATTTTTCGATTCCGTTAATCACTTTTCCCATTCCTTCCAAAATCTCACCAATTTGAGCAGATGCAGGAGTTGAAGTAAGGGGAATGATAGCCATTGCGAGAATTAAAGCTACTTTTTGCATTGTCTTAAAGTCCTTAAATGAGGGTTAAGTTAAGTTGAAATGAAGAACATTACACGAAGTTGTTATAACTTCTCTAACCCCTACACACCTTGTTTAGAGCAGTAATTAAGTTAAGTTAGTCAAAGCTCTTCTACTTAACCTCTAGAAATGACTCAGAAGATTTATGCACTTTTTGTTTGAGTAAATAAAGCTCGTTTCAGGATAAATTAGACGAGAAGAGACTTTCGTTTAATCAATTTATCTCAGAATTTTTGTTGATGATCTATCTCCTAATAAATCATCAAAAATTGCTCCTCGTTGAATCAAATCTTTATTCTGTTGACCTAGACAAATTTGGAACGGGTGAGGCAGTGGCCACCCAAAAAGTTCTATTTATTCTTAACTTTTCCTAATTTACGTTTGAAGCCTGTTCCCAAAGCAATTGCTGTTCCTACTCCTAAAATCGTTAATGGTTCTGGTACAGATTTGATCGAAAGGTCGTCAACAAAAAAGGAACTGGAGGGACCCGGCGAGTTAAATGTTGTGTTATCAAAAATGTGAAAAATCTCAACTTGCACTAGCTCCGTAGCAGAATTAGCAAAAGCTTCGGAACCGATGAAGGTGCCGTCTACGAAAGCATTCGAGGTTTGTGTTTGGAAGTCCAGAACCAACTTAAGGTCAATCCACCTGTCGGTCTCAATATCCGCCACTTCGCCCCCAAATTCTACGCGATTACCATCGCGGACGGCGAGTTGTGAAACGAAGCCATTCTCACCAATTAAGGCCATTGGGGAAAGGAATGTGGAAGGGGAAGTCCATCCGTCCGTCCCGTCAAGATAAATTGAGTGCCCCACTGACACCATCGGAGCAGATGTCGAATAAGGCTCGGCTCGAAATGTCAGTCCAAAGGGATTTTCACCTGCAGCTTGACGTACCTCCAGCGATTGGGAGCCAGTGCGTGCGAGACCCGACGTGACCACAGGGTCAATATCAAAACTGTTAAGCCAACCTTCTTGCCCGCTGAGCGCACCCACTGAGTAGTCTGGTGCTTCATAGCTCGTCGCATAGAGGACACCAGCGTATGCCTCAGCATCAAAGCAAACTGCAGAGGTCATTCCGCAAAACAGTGTAACTATGAATATTCGAGCAGTTCTAATTTCCATGATTCATTCTCCCGTGACTAGGCGGTGATTTATTCTGTTCACCTGGACAAATTTGGAAAGGGTGATTCGGTGTCCACCCAAAAAGTTCTATTTCTTCTTAACTTTTCCTAATTTACGTTTGAAGCCTGCTCCCAAGGCGATCGCTGTTCCTGCTCCTAGAATGGTTAATGGTTCAGGAACAGGAGCATAGTCAAACTGACTATTGAAAGTCACAGATTCTCCTGTATTTAGGTTAAAATCCCATTGAAAAGCGAAGGCATTATCACTCGGAGGAATCGGAAAAGGAACATTCAGAGGGGGATTATCGGGTAACGTTGTTGCACCATCTTGATCAATAAAAAACTTATTGTAAAGCGTCAGAAAATCAGCAATTTCATAGTGAGATGATGTGGGACTGACTTGGGTAAGAATTGATAGGGGTTTTGTCGCGCTATTTTGAACAATTGTCCCAAAATCTAAAGCGATGGACTGATCTCTCTGATCGAGTTGGTTAAACTTAATATCAAAATCACTGTAGTCAAAAAGGTGAAAATCTAGATTTTGCTGGGAAAGATTAGTTAAAGTAACAGATTTATCAATAAAAGAGCGGCTACTTCCTAAATCTCCTCCTAATAACTCATAGTTCACTACAGCTTGTAGCTCTGTCCCTGTATAAGTCAATTCCAGTTGATTGCCTGTTTGTTGAGTCACCGTTGGTGTTCCCAATCCGTCAAAAAAGGGAGATTCGTTTCCTGTTGGTCCAATTCGATAGTAATAATTGGAAAGAAACACATTATCAGGACTTCCATCCACAAACCAAACGGTGATTCCGTTTCTATCATCCACCCTGACTTCACTGTTATTATCCGTCAAGGTAAACGAAGCTGCTTGAGCGGAGACAAGGGGTACAGTTAACAGCAAAAGCGACATTATAGGCGTTTTCATCTGAATTTTTACCTCTAATGACTTTAAAAAATTGGGGAGGAGTTTGGGCAGGAGAGAGGATTGAGTCATGTAACAAAGATTAAGTTGATTATCAAGCAATTAAGATGATAATCATCATCAGGTAATTAAAATGATAATCATTATCATTTTTTTAGGTTATGCGTGTAGCATTCCTTTGAAAACACCATTTCTGATACATTGTTAACGTCTAACTATATTATCTTTTTCCGCCCCTTCCTTTGTAATCGTTATTCATTCCATAATCTTTGTATGGCGGTATTTATAGATAAAATGTAACAGGATATCAATGAAACTTCAAATTATGCTCTAGAAGTTATTTAAGCACAATTGTTCGTTGCAGGGCATTTAATAGCTTGTTGAGATACTTTGCTATTTTCCGAATACCGATTAAGAGATCGCCCTTCTAAATTAGTAAATCTATACTGCTGTTTTGCCTCGCCGTGCGTCCTCCCACCCCCTGGCGCGGACGCGCCCCACTACCACCGACCCTACCGATTTTTATACCTTTTTGATTTAATCTCGAAGAAACAAAAGAAGAATTTTTTATTTAGTAGATTTCACGTAATTTAGTAGATTGTTTATTTGAAACTTCTCAGTGTTTTTACCATAAAGGTGATCAAAGGACAGATTTGAAGTGTTTTTGCCCTCTCAAGCTTGTAAAATTGGTTAAACGATGATGAGTACCAAAACTCAAATTAACCCATCTTAATAAGCTTTCTAGAGACCATAGAAAAGACTTTCTAATTAGAATACCTATCTCACTCCAAAAAATTAAGGACTCAACCCTGTCTTTGAGGCAAAGCTAAGAAGACTTTTAACCGCGCTGAGATAGGTTCTCTGACTTGACTTAGCTAACCCTTTAGACTCAAGATAATCAGCAAACGTTTGGGCATCTTCTAGGGTTAGCCATTGTAGAGGCTTATCAATCGCTGTTATTAACTCGTTGGCGATTCTTGAGTAGATTTCTTGAGTATGAGGAGACAAGCCATGCAACCATAGCTTAATAATTTCCTCATTGCCCTTAACCTCAGAACGGATTCTAGTCCCCGAAGGTGAGTAGGTTTTTGGTGATTTCATACGTTTGTCTATCATTCGTTTCACTGCGATAGACGTTGTTAACGACTGGGTATGCTAAACTGCCTCGTGGACGAAAAAAACGAAACAAAACACGAAGTACGATCCAGATATGGATATGGTTCCCCCACGCGGGGGGTTAGGGGGGTGGGGAGTTGAATGTCTATTTTGAACACTTTAGAGCTTTTGATACTTTACTTTAGATGATCTTGTTCAAAATAGACCAACTAGTTCGCCGCAGGGACGAGGACGAACGAAACAACTGCGATAGCACTACTAGCAACGGGACCTCTTAGCCTACACTAGATAGCATTAAGTAGTGTATCTCAGCACGATCTCCAGTACAGGACAAAAAATCTAGTTTTAGAAATCTGATCAGCCTCGAACTCTTGTGGTATAAGTATTTTGAGAAAAATGACTGAAGCCACTGCTGTATAAGGTTTTCAACAGTTTTGTCTTCTACTGAAAAAATAGCTTCAAAAGAAGTCATTCCACGCCTTTGTATAGCAACGGAGAAATTTTGGTCGGTAAGGAAATTTATGGTGTTGAAACCCTTATAAATAAAGGATTTTGATTTTGGAAGAAAAATTATATTGCGGTCTCGCTTCGCGAGTGCGGCTGCACCGCTCATGGAGAAGATAAGCGGTTTTGAGTTAGTGTCCCACTTTAAACATACAAAGGGGTATAATTGTTCCACGTCTTAACCCTTGTAGGGAGGGGGTTAGACCTTGTTTGTTCTATTGTTTTTGGGGTCTTCTTTTTTGGGCATTGTCAAGATTCCCTACCTAACTATGGACATTCCCAGTGTCATAATGCAAGGCAATTTATTAATGGTAGTTTTTACCAAAAAAGTCGAGGAAGATAGAGAGACTTTAGATCATTAACGCTTATCTTTATGGACTGAGTGAAGGCGGTCTCCCCCATCTGTTCAGGTGACACGGGTTTTAGTATTGGTTAGTTATTGTACTAAAAAAGATGCTATATAATATCATTTAGCATCTGCAAAAAATCTTTTTTTTGTAAGAAAAGAGTTACGATAGAGAAAAAAATTTAGGAGGTTTTGGTATTTGAACCGCTAACTAAATAGACGGGCATAGACACAACTTAAACTAATAAGGTGGTTACCAATAACCCCTAAAAACAAAAACAAAGAATTTTATTATTAGCTTAAGTTTACTACGTTCCTCTTTTTTTGGAAAAATTAAGCAGCCACGAAAAAGAGAAAGATCTATCTATCAAGCGGATATAAACTCCAAAACCTCCTGATTAAGCTAATTTCAGGAGGCAATACAATGCAACAATTTTTCTTATCTCAGAATCATTCTAACATAGACGAATTAGAATTAACACAGGATAAAGCGATCGCTTGCCTTGACTTAATTACGGCTGATTGCTGTTACGATCAGTGGTTTCAAATTCTTTCTGCACTAAAATCACTAGATTTAAGTGAGGATAAAGCCCGAAAGTGGAGTCAAGGGTCAGAAAAATTTAAGGAGTCGAGTTTTAGAAGTAATTGGAAGGCCGCGAAGGACACCGATGCAACAGACCGCGCTATTGGTTATCTGGTGAAGTTGTCGAGTTTAGATGCGTCGGAGTGGACAAAGCAGTATTTACGAGAACATGGAAAGTCCAGTGGGAATTGCCGAGGGCAACGCTCCAAGACTATCCCAGAAAGGAAAGCTGCTAAGCCAAAGATTAACGCACCTGTAACAGACGAAAACTTCAAGATAGAACTTGTCAGTCCTACGCCCCTACCAATACCTCACAAAGTCAATACAGCTTACGGGTACGACCTAAACTATCTTTATTCCTATTCCGATACTCAAGAAGTCAGACGGACTGAATACTACAACAATGAGGGCGATCGCATTATCCCACCAGGAAAGGACAAGGATAAGTCCGTCTTCCCCTACACCAACGGGAAAAAAAGAAAAGACGGAAAAGTTTGGCCAGCATATCGCTTAGACGATGCTTTAGCCACAGAAACCAAATATCTCTTGGTGGCTGAAGGCGAGAAGTGTGTGGATGCCTTATGGGGTCTTGGATTTCCTGCAATCACTTTCCAGGGTGGTTGGGTTCAAGAAGAAGTCAAGCAAGCGATCACCATCATCAAAGACTTAGGAATCACCCTAATCTTCTTACCCGACCACGATAAAGCCGGACGGGATAAGGTTAATAAAGCTGTCAAGCTCTGCTCTGAAGCCGAGGTTGATTACACCATTTTTGATCTATCAACGATTTGGGATAAGATTCCTGAGACGGGGGATATTGTTGATTGGGTGACAAACATGGAAAAACAGGGGTTAACATCTGAAGAAATAGGACGGGAATTAGCAGAATATCTTGAAGCGAGTTTAGCCGCAGGGTACTTACCAGAGTGGCTGGACCTTCAAGAAGAATACTATGAGATGCCCAATGGGGAACACAGCGACACTAAAAAGAACCCTAGCAGTGATTATGCAGACCTTCCTCCCCATGAACGCCTCAAACTCGATATCCAGGCTTACCTGGCTACCTCTGACATCTTCAACAAGACTGTAATCAAGGGCAATATTTGTTCAACCTATCGGATCAAAGAGAAAGAATTCAATTTACTGTGTGAAACGTTAGAAAAGCAGCACTCCACTCCTAAAAAGACCGTCTTCAGTTTTGATGAATTCTTAGAATTGGGAACTGAAGGATTGACATGGGTGATTCCTGGTTTACTGCCTGTGGGTGAAACAATTCTGTTAGCTGCACAAGCCAAGACAGGTAAAACTCTGTTAACGACCGACATCGCTTATTCGGTCTTAAGCGGCGATCGCTGCATCGGTGAAGTCCCTGGAGTCACAGGTAAAGTATTACTGATTAGCTCTGATGAGTCCCCTAACTCGACAAAACGACGGCTAAAGGCCAGGGGATTTGACCTGCTGCCCAATGCGAACGAAAACTTAAGAATCATGACCCATCTGGACTTGTCCAAGTTAACAGAACTAGAAGCCGAGTTAGAAGACTTTAAACCCCAATTGGTAATAATTGACTCGTTAACATCTATCAGCCGCGACCTAGGAGTCTCAGAGAATGATGCTGAGTACGCCAAGGGTATCTATCGTCTCAAGGAAGTAATAGGGCGGTATCAGGCTTCGGGAATTTTGATTCACCATGAGAACAAGAATAAGGACGCTCAAGGACTAGCTAAAGTAGCAGGTTCGGCTCGAATTGTGGCTGCCACATGGGGCATTGCTCAGTTAGTTGCTGCCAAGCCCGATGACGACAACTGTCCTCAACGTTGGTTAAAGATTAAGCCACGGGAGGGTGAAGCTGTCACCTTATCTCTAGAAATTAATCCCAAGGACACTTGGGCTGCTCACGGTATCTTTGACTTCCTAGGAGAGTTTGGAGATGAAAATGGTGAGAAACGGACTCATGGGGAAAGGGTGCTAGACCTACTCAAAAAATTCTCCCCCAAAGGACTTGAATTTAAAGAAATCGATTCTTACTTGAATGTCGGGCGATCGCTCTACACCATTCTTGATCGACTCGAAGATCGTCAATTAATTACTAAACGGAGATCTACAGTTAACAAGCGGCGGTGGGTTTATGCCCTCCCAAAGTGTACTACAAAAAACAACCATGTTACAGAATCTCTCCCTGATTCAACAGGGGACTCTCCCCCCCCTACTGTGTCTCTTTCCGAAAGTGTTAAATCTTCTGAAACCTTTATAGAATCAGAAATAGAGGTTAGTCAACACTTAGTCAACAGTAATTCAACAGTTAGTCAACACCCCCAAAATTCCCTAGAAGTGTTGAATTCGCAAAACCCTGAACCTATCCAGGTTTTAGAGAATTCTAATTTAAGTCAACACTTACCCAAGACAGAGGGGGAGAGAGGGTCTGATGAAAGTGTTGACTTAAAAAAAGTAGTACAAGACACTGAAAATCGAGAGGAAAATAATGGTACCGAACTGAACCAACAACAAACTTTAGCCGAGGGAATCCTTGAGGCTTTCAGGCAGGTTTTGACAATTCCTCGTGAAGAACAGTGTGAGGCTCTAGAGGCAGTTCGGTTCTGTAGCTTCGACAAAATCCACTACCAAGAAGCTTGGAACGAATTAACTTCAGAAGAAAAAGAGGCTTTGAGGCCAGTTTTCAAGGAAATATCGAGCAATTTAAATCCTAGTTGAATTGCCTTTTAAGACTTTAGTTTTAACTAGAAAAACTTAAAGAACAATTCGATTTTGATTCCCTTAGCTCTAACGAGAAAAAGTTTCTCACTCTGGTCAGTCGAAAAAATTCCAGGGTGAGGTTAGGGTGGCAACTCCACCAAAAAAGCAACTGTGAAGCCAACTCAATTTCGACCTTACAAAAAGCTTAGAAATGCTAGTTTTTAATTCTTTTTAAGTAACTTTGGTTTGGCTACTTTTTCTCTCTAGCTTTCCGCTTCTCCTTTAACTTCTCCATCTTGGCTTTTGGCAGTAGGTATCGAGGGAAGACGGTCGTTGGTTCGGCTAACATTTCACTAAAGCCAAAAGTATCAAGCTTAGGAATAAACTTGGCTTTGAACTCGACAAAGAAGCGATCGCCCTGTTTATCAGCCCTAGGGTTAAACCTGAAAGGCGGTACAGGGGCATCCTTCCACAGAACAGGAACATGAACGGCTTTAAAATCTTGACCTTTTTCTAACAGTTCATTCCTAGATTTTTTGTCCATCCAATTCCGTTGGACACTAATTAATGGACGGCGATACTGTGGGATAAATTGCCAAATCCCCCTAACAGTAAACTCGTTTACTTTGAAGTTTTCATAGGGTGAATCTTGCCAGCTAACTACCTGAAACCTAAGCTCTGGTTGCTTCTTAGGGATAAATTGAAGGTAAGGATAAACCAAGAAATATAATTGCTTATCAGGGTTGTTTTGAGCCTGTTTGATGAAGTATTTAAACTTGTATCCTAATATTCTTAATCGGTATTTCTTCCCCTGAACCACCACCGAATAGAGTTGCTTTTCTTCCCCTTCATCATTGAGAACGGTTTCAGTGGCGATCGCACCCTGGATTACGCCAATTGCCTGAAAAATGGAGTCATTAACGGGACGTTCGTTAGGCTTTTCATCTGATGGTTTTTGCTCAGTAACTTTATCCCGTTCTTTGAGGAGTTCTGATAGCTGTTGTGAGATCGTGGCATAGGTGGGGGTTCCTTTTGGGACTTGAGTTAAAAGGGCTTCAAGCTTAGTGATTTTGGCTTCTAACGACATGGGTTTTTCTCTCAGACTATCATTTTCTACCAAACAGGAAAGTAGACGGGTTTTCCTTGTTTTAATTCCCAACGCCACCCAAGCTTGTCGGGGTCAGACTTTCGGGTTCTTTCGAGAAAATCTTCCCTGTCTTTATTTTTACTAACCCAAGAGCGTCCCTTACGGAGTCTTTCTTCTAGCTGATTAGCCTTCAGTCCTTTTTTGAGTTCTTCAAAGCTTTGTGGGAGCTTAGTCTCAACCCTTCTCTCTTCAAGCTCTTGTCTATTGCCAGTTTTGGGAATATCCCCCCTAGGGGTATCTAAGGCATCTTTAGAAATAGGCGTTTTTAGGGGTTCTGTCTGATGAACGACTTCTGATACCTGAGTCTCGTTTGAAGTGTCTTCTAGAGCATCCTCTGATGGCAATTGTTCAGGGGGTTCTGACTTTTCTGGCTCTGGTTGTGAGGTCACATCTAGGGTAGTGGCTTCTGTCTCAGATCGTGTCACGGTTGCGCTGTCTAGCCTTTTTTCAAGCTTTCCCAGGCGGACTAGAACCTCGTCTAGATTAGTGTCTATACTGCCTTCTAGATATTTGTATATATGCTTATCTATATATCTGTCTAGATTGGTATCTAGATAAGCTTCTATACGTTCGTCTATATTATTGTCTGTACTGTTATCTATACGACCTTCTAGATACTTGTCTATATTCTCTTCTAGATACTTGTCTAGATTATTTTCTAGATAGGTGTCTATATCGTTTGTCTCTACCTCTTCTAGATTAACGTCTAGACGACCTAAAGACCCCAAAATAAAGCGCGTAATCTCACTGCTGGCATTACTTCCCCTATCTTTAGCTAATTGCTTGAAGTCGTCCCAAGTTTTCTTGTCAATTCGGAATGTGGCTAGTGTTGAATCACTCATCTATATTTCTGTCTATACTTACTTCTATATTATAGACGCTATCTAGATTAAGTGTCTATATAAATAACTTATTAGTCTATACAGTAAGTATATATAAGTAATATAGATAAAATCTATACAAAGTGTCTACAAGTGTATATATTAATAATATAGACAGCCTAGAACCCCGTGACCTGGGTAAGTCCCTAAACTGCCTACCAAAAACAAAACTCTAATTTAAGGATAACGACCAATGACCGACCCATACAAGATCGAACACTTTGAGAAGCAGTACGCCCTCAATCTGATTGTTAAGATTTTCGAGGACGACCTTGAAGACTACCTTATCAGCCTGGATACAGGGAAGCTGCGGGGTAACAAGGAAACTTACGAGAAAGAAATAGCCAATGCCCAGGAAGCAATCGCCATGTTAAAGATTGCCACGGCAAAACTGAGTGACGTAATGTGGCATCGGTAGATAATAAAGTCAGTCCCCTAGAGGAAAGCTAGGGGACATCAACAACAATTACTAATTAGGAGTTTAACCCATGAGTGAACAAGGTACAGTTACCTATTCCATAGCGGACGTTCTCAAAGAACTTAAGCAGGATATTAAAGAAGTCAATCAGAAGTTAGAGAAGCTGACCACCATTGAGGTGAAGCTGGCAACGATTGAAACAGAAGTCAGAAACCTCAAAGAAGACGTTAAAAACATCAAAACCGTTCAAAATACCTTAGTTACAGAAGTATCAGACCTGAAAGGGGTTAAGTCTCTAGTTATTCCCATTGTCGTGGCTGTGTCCACCGCCTTGTTAACCTTGCTGTTTCGGGTTCTTCCCAACATCACTCATTAATCATTTAATCAGGGTGGCCACCACGTCACCCTAAACTTAGACAAAACAACTGTTGATAATGGATCTTTTCACCCCTTCACTTAATATTCCTGTCCTAAAATGAGTAAGCCTGTATCGATTAATCCCAAGATATCCCACCTAACCCCACTAACCCCTACAACTGATTGGGAACAAGTTCTTAACGACTGGTTAGCCACCAAACGGAGTAAAAATACTCAACGGGTTTACCGAAAAGATATTGTTAATTTTCTTGACCACCATGACGGCTTAACTTTAGGAAAGTTCATGGGGGGCGATCGCCACACGGCTCATGAATTACTTACCCGCTACAAAGGTCAAATGATAACTAAGGAACTAACCCCGTCAACGATTAACCGACGGCTGGCAGCTATTAAAAGTTTAGTGAGTCATGCCTATAGCTGTGGCCACTGTGAGTTTACCCTAGAAACGGTTAAAAGTGAAAAGATGACTCAATACCGCGACACATCAGGCATTGATATCGACAGGTTTAAGACTGTTCTTAATGGGGTTGACCGGTCATCAATTATTGGGGTGAGAGATTATGCCTTACTGGTTTTGTTGTGGTCTAATGCCCTACGGCGGGGGGAAGTTAGTAAGGCTAATATTAAAGACTTTGACCCTGATGGGATGACCTTACGAATATTCGGTAAAGGGAGAGGGACTGAAGCTGAGACGGTTTCTTTAGGTCAGGGGACTGTTATGGCTATATCAGCTTATTTAGAGTTGAGGGGGAATGTTGATCCTGATGACCCTTTGTTTGTGGCTCATAAGTTAGGGTATGTTGGCCATCGTCTCCACACAAATTCTATCTACAACATTGTCAAGAAACGATGTGAATCGGCGGGGATTAAGAAGCTGATGAGTCCCCATCGGATTAGGCATTCGGCGATCACTACGGCACTAGATAAGACTAATGGGGATGTGAGACGGGTTCAGAAACTTAGCCGTCATGCTAACCTCAATACTTTGATGATTTACGATGACAACCGCTTAAATGCCCAAAAGGATATGACTGAGTTATTGGATGGACTGCTTTAAGCCAAAACACTCTACTATTTGCTTCTGCAACTCTTAAACTAGGGGTGCGAGTAGCAACCGTGCAGAAAGTTACGCTAAGAACTGTACCAATTAAACCCTCTGAGATTTAGACCCCCGAAACCATTGAAATCTCGTTATAAATTTCTGTACCAAATAGACTAAGGTTTAACTGGTACACTCAACTAGGAGCCAAAAGTTAGGGTCTAAAATCTTTGCCCTGAGAGGGTTTCAGCCTTAGCGTGGTTTTTGTCACAGATACTCCTCAAACGCC
>NEED01000007.1 GCA_002110465.1 unicellular cyanobacterium SU2
TGAAAATATCATCAAAACGTTTACACCATCTATCGAAGCAAGGAGGCATCGCTGTTGAAATTGTTTCTCTCATGGGAACAAGTACAATCGCTATCAACCTAAAACGCCTATCCTAGCTATATTAGCGAAATGTTGAGTTTAGTTTCTAGCTAAAGTCCCATTAGAGGAACTTACTACAACACATTACTCATTTTTGTGGATCTACCTACTTATGAAGAAATGGGAAGCGTTTGAATGGTGACGGTTACTATGATCGCTGTAACTCGTAAAATTTATCTATAATTTGGCTTGTATTAGGACAAAAAAGTTTAAAATGGGAAGAAATTTCTTTAAAAACCCAATCATGTCTAGAAAAACTCTTTCTATTCTATCTCTAAGTGTTGCCTTATCAACTGTACCGATTAGTGCTTCAGCAGAAGATTTTAGTGATCTTTTTGTTTTTGGTGATAGTCTCACTGATACCGGCAACATTTCAATTTTGACAGCCCCTCATTTTCAACCTGTGCCTTTTGGTGGGTTAAGACCCACACTCGCTTACGAAAATGGTCGCTTAACCAATGGACCTGTTTGGGTGGAATACCTCGCTGATAATCTGGGGTTAACTGCGTTTCCTTCCTTTGGAGGAGGGACTAATTTTGCCATTGGGGGGGCTAGAACTGGAGCAGAAGGATCGATTCCTGGTGTTCCTAGTGTAAAAGACCAGATTGCCGTATTGCAATCAGCCGTCGGAGGCAATATTCCTAATGATGCTTTGTATGCTATCTGGGGAGGAGGCAATAATATTCTTGATGCTTCTTTGATCAAGCAAACTGGTGATGACGCTGGGGCAACGACAAGCCTTACCCAATCTGTTGCTGATATCGTCGCTAGTATTGAAACACTTAACAATGGAGGGGCGAAGAATATTGTTGTTATTAATGCGGCAGACTTAGGGAAGGCTCCGGCGGCAACTAGGGGACCAGTCGGATTAGATCAGGCTTCTACTGCTGTCAGTATTGAATTTAATACCCTATTAGATCAGGCATTAAGCAGTTTTCGTAATGATCCAACACTCAATTTGATTGAAATTAACTCCTTCGAGTATTTGTTGTCTGTTCTTGACTTCCCAGAAAATTTCGGAATTACTAATGTTACAGATCCCTGTGTAGATTTGGCAAGCGTCTGTTCTAATCCTTCGGAATTTTTCTTTTATGATGGAATTCACCCCTCAGCTATTGTTCATGAAACGTTTGGTCAGTTTGTTACCACTCAAGTCCAAAATGCAACTGAACCTATTCCTGAACCCCTAACCATATTGGGAGTAGGAACAGCAGTAGCTTTTGGAGCAGGATTCAAGGGTAAGCTAGGAAAAGCCAAAATTAAGTAAACCCGCAACTTAAAATCTTTTTTCTACGACTTTTTGCTCGCTCAGGAGTCGTTTTTTTGACTTAATATCAAAATTTTAAAGGTTCGTAGTGAGGGCTTTAGCCCTTGTATAAAACTGAAAAGCCCTTTAGGGCTTATTACAAACATACAATTA
Organism: unicellular cyanobacterium SU2; assembly: GCA_002110465.1. Classification (GTDB taxonomy): domain Bacteria; phylum Cyanobacteriota; class Cyanobacteriia; order Cyanobacteriales; family Microcystaceae; genus Rippkaea. The sequence goes on from NEED01000007.1 coordinate 1,520, forward strand.
ATTTAGCTTACCTAACTTGTTTTAATTTTTAATGAAATTACCCTCAGATAACTTCTTAAATTCTCAAGCTAAAATCCCCCTAATTGAAGCATTAATAACCTCAATAAACCAAAACAATGCAGCTTTCTATGCACCTGGTCATAAAAAAGGACAAGGAATATCCCAACCTTTAGAGACTCTATTAGGAAAAACCGTATTTACGGCTGACTTACCAGAGTTACCCGAATTAGATAATCTTTTTGCCCCATCAGGCGTTATTCAGAAAGCCCAAGAATTAGCAGCAGAAGCATTTGGGGCTGATCAAAGCTGGTTTTTAGTCAATGGCTCAACTTGTGGTATTATCGCGGCTATTTTAGCCATTTGTAACCCAGGGGATAAGATTATATTACCCCGTAATATTCATCAATCAGCGATCGCCGGGTTGATTCTTTCAGGGGCAGTTCCAATTTTTATTAATCCTGAATATGATCCCCTTTGGGATCTTGCCTATAGCATTACTTCAGAAACCCTAGAAAGCGCATTAAAGGAAAATTCTGATGTTAAAGCAGTTATGGTCGTTTATCCAACCTATCACGGTATTTGTGGGGATATAAGAGCGATCGCAGATTTAACCCATCGCTACGGAATTCCTTTATTGGTTGACGAAGCCCATGGGGGTCATTTCACCTTCCATCGAGACTTACCTCCTTCTGCTTTATCGGTCGGGGCTGATTTAACCGTACAATCGACCCATAAGGTTTTAGGAGCTATGACCCAAGCTTCCATGTTACATCTTCAAGGAAACCGCATTGAACCTCAAAGAATTAGTCATGCCTTACAATTAATTCAGTCCACCAGTCCCAGTTATTTATTATTAGCTTCTTTGGATGGGGCAAGACAACCAATGGCATTACAGGGAGAAGAATTATTAGAGAAAACTATCGAATTAGCGAAAATTGCTAGAAATAAATTAAGTCAAATAGAGGGGTTATCTATTTTAAATTTAGCTAAGCCTATTCCTGGATTTCATTACTTAGATATTACCCGATTAACAATCAATATTACAGCCTTGGGATTAAGCGGCTTTGAAGTAGATGAGATTCTTCATGAACAATTAGGAGTAACCTCAGAATTACCCATGTTACGCCATTTAGCCTTTATTATTTCCATTGGTAATACGACAGATGATATCATTCAACTAATAACAGCATTCCAAACCCTAAGTAACTCTTATTATTCTCCCCATCACCCCCTTGGGCTGAGCGACAGTCGAAGCCATCACCCATCCCCCCTTCTCCCCATCCCCCCCTCTCCCCATCCCCCCCTCTCCCCCCGCGAGGCTTTTTTTGCCGTGACAGAAATGGTTGATTTTAACCATAGTATTGGGAGAATTAGTGGAGAATTAATTTGTCCTTATCCTCCAGGAATTCCTGTCTTAATGCCAGGAGAAGAAATTAGGAAGCAAGCCTTAGAATATGTAGAAACAGTATTGGCTTTAGGAGCAAGTATTACTGGCTGTAGCGATCCTAGTTTAGAACAGTTGAAAGTAGTGGTTTAATCGAAAGCATTGATTAAAAATGCTATAATAGGAGGCTCGATAAATAATCTTTATCTAATCATTGAAATCTGCTTATGATTTGGCCATTTAAACCCAGACCAACTAAACAAATTGCTCGTATTGAAATTAATGGTGCTATTGCCTCAGACACTCGTCAAACTGTTCTGAAAGCCCTAAAAACCGTCAAAGAAAAAAAATTTCCGGCTGTACTCCTAAGAATTGATTCCCCAGGGGGAACAGTGGCAGATTCTCAAGAGATTTATGAAGCCTTAAAACAATTACGAAAAAACGTGAAAGTTGTAGCGAGTTTTGGTAATATTTCTGCGTCTGGTGGCGTTTATATCGGGGTAGGAGCAGAGTATATTGTAGCTAACCCAGGAACCATTACCGGAAGCATTGGCGTAATTTTGCGGGGGAATAACCTTGAACGGTTACTCGATAAAGTAGGAGTTTCTTTTAAAGTAATTAAATCAGGTCCTTATAAAGATATACTCTCTTTTGATCGGGAATTAACCTCAGAAGAACAGACTATTCTTCAAGAAATGATTGATGTAAGTTATCAACAATTTGTCAACACTGTTGCTCAAGGTCGTAACTTAGACGTAGAGAAAGTTAAAAGTTTTGCTGATGGACGTATTTTTACTGGACAACAGGCCTTAGAATTAGGGGTAGTTGATCGTCTAGGAACTGAAGAAGATGCCCGTCGCTGGGCAGCAGAACTAGCAGGACTCAATCCCGATCAAGCACAATGCTACACCATTGAAGAACCCAAACCCCTATGGAACCGAATTTTATCTCGAAATCAAAGTAAATCGGGGTTAGGATCAGCAATAGATTGGGTAAAATTTGAGTTAGCTACTAACGGTCAACCATTATGGTTATATCGACCCTAAACCCTAACATTAAGCATCAGTTGTCGGAGGGATTAAAGCGTGAATTGGAAAGTGCGGGGCATTCGAGGGGCAACCACAGCATCAGACAACACGAAAGAAGCGATCAAAGACGCAGTAACAGAATTACTTGAGGCGATCGAAACCCGCAACCAACTTAATCCCGAAGACATTGTTAGTGCTACCTTTACTACGACAAAAGATCTCGACGCAATTTTTCCAGCCGCGATCGCCCGCCAACGTCCCCACTGGGATAATGTTCCCTTGCTTGATGTACAACAAATGCACGTAGAAGGAAGCTTACAAAGGTGTATTCGGGTTTTAATTCACCTTAACACCCCCAAACCTCAAGTAGAAATGTATCATTCCTATCTACGAGATGCCCGTAATCTACGCCCCGATTGGCATTTAACCCAAATCAATCCCCATGTTTCCCAATCTTTGCCTTCCCATCGTCGGTAAAAAATCCGTAGAGTTTTTTTTAATGGGAGTCCTTTATGCTCGTTCCACACTTCCAAAAAACACAGGTTCTACACGAATAGCCATAATACTTGAAGGACGAACGACCATGTATTCCCCTTGAATGTTTTTGATAGGAACATTCATGAATTCATCAGAATCGAATTTAGGGACCAGTTCTCCACTATACCATTTTTGAAATTCTTGAATTTTATTAAAACGCACCTCTTCTCGATGTCCACTTGAAAGGAAAAGATGAATCGCGTATTCGTCGGGTTTTCTTGGCATAGCAATTAGTTTTTATTCCTTGAACCTATTATGAATGACTAAGGTGTTAAATTGAAGCGTTGCAATAAAGCTTCTAGGACTGGCAGTAATGTCTGGTTTAATTCTGTAGCGGTGTTAAACCCAAGTTGTTGATGTTCGGGTAAATCAAAGGGCCACTTTCGATTCAAGTCAGGTCGTTCTTGATGAATTAATAAAATTTGTCCAGTACGTTTACTTGCGATCGCATAGCCTAATTCTGTACAGACATTAGAACTCAGTAGTAAGGGTGATTTTTGCTGCTGTTGGATGGCCATAATTGGGGTGGTATCAGCTACAAATATCAGACTTTTCCGCAGTTGACGTAGTTGACTGTCACTGAGGCGCAAGGTTCCTTCTTCAGGACGGGGGGCAATTTCTAAGGTTAAAGGAAACCGCGATCGCTGGTTATAATTTTCTAGAGCTTCTTCTAATGCAGTCTTGATCGTATCACTAGCACTAGGATACTCAGTTTGATGACTAAAAAAAATAATTGGTTCTAAGGTAGCCGCAATATCGTATTTACTAAAATAAATCTCTTGGGAAATCAAATCGAGATTAGAAATGACATACCCGCCACTCCCTTCGATGTAAAATTCGACTCTATCTCCATCTAGGTATCTTTGAAACCATATAGACCCTTCAACCGCTTGTTTGTCATCTAAAAAGTCTGTTCGCAATCCCGATTTCAGTAAGCTATTTCGGTTTAGTCGAATGTCAGGAGGGCGTTTAATTACTTCCCGAATAGGTTCATATTGTTCGATATACCAAGCTTTGAGGGCGATAATAGCCATAAAAGGTGATTGATGAAGACAATTTACTTACTTTACAATCTTACACCATTTCGTCCTAAAATCAATACATAAGTATTACTTTTGTGGTTCTAAATTGTGGTGTGTGAGGAGTCAGGCATAATTCCACCACTTTTAACAATATTGGCTAATATCCTCGCCCCATTCATCAGCTAAGTAGCAAAGAGCGCGAAATCTTAAGGTCATTAATTCTTCATAAAGGGGATTAAGCTTACATAATGGAGGAATACTGACAATCACCCGCCCAAATAGTTTTATATCACGGGCAAAGGGACACTGGGAAGGAATCAGACGACAAACGCGATGGGCTACCTGGGGATCATGAATTTCTTTTTTGTTAAGCCAGTTCCGTAAAGGTTTTAAGGCATCAGGTAATAAAATCTTGAGAGAAAATTGGGGAAAAATTGAACGACTCTCAGGAATATTTCCCACCAAACTATGAATAACAAAGTGCTTGATAGTATAATCAGTTACACTCATGATTTTTACATCTCACTTAACGAAGTTTTTTGTTGTTTAACTACATGGACTTGTGGGTTAATTATGTCCTTATTTTTAGGGAGTTGGTTAAGTTAAGAACTAGGCATAAGTCAATCCTAAACTTAATCAGCGTTATTTAGATAGTCTTAATTGACGTATGTGAAATGGAATTGTTCACTAATAACCACCCAGAAAATTTTCGATATTTACTAGCATTGTCATCATAACGAATCTTGATGCTAAGTATTCAGAAGAAAAGTTGAAGAAAGATAATGTCTCACAATCTATCTCACTACCTATATAATCCCTCGTATTGGTAAGAAAAGTTGTAAGAAGGAACACCTAAATTGACGTAATTTTAACGTTGGTTTCCGTAGACATACTGAATCATCTCTCAGTTATGAGCCTTAAATGAGATGAAGCAAACTAAACTAGGGGGTAATATTAAAATTAGTGAAGTTGGGGTTGACTTTTTAGGACTCAAAGATAACTTTTCGAGTGCCTTCTATTACTTGACCGATCTGATATGCTGAGATACCTTGGGTTTCAAACCAACTGAGGGTTGATTGAGCCTGTTGGGATGGCACGATAACCACAAACCCAATCCCCATGTTAAACGTTTCTAGTAAATTTGGCTGGTCAATCTGACCTGTTTGGGAAATCCAGTTAAAAATAGGCAATATATTCCAATTTTTGGAGTTAATTACTACAGATTGCTCTTTACTGAGGCAGCGAGGGAGATTTTCTGGTAGTCCTCCTCCTGTAATATGAGCCATGGCATGGATATCCATTCCTGAGTTTAAGGCGTTGAGGATAGGTTTAACGTAGAGTTGCGTGGGCGTTAAGAGGACTTCTCCTAGGGTTTGACCTTGAAGTAGATCAGGGCGATCGCTCCAATCAAGACCATTTACTTCTACAATTTTACGAATTAGACTGAAGCCGTTACTGTGTACACCACTGCTAGCCAGTCCAATAGCCACATCCCCAATATTAACTTGAGAACCATCAAGAATCTTACTTTTTTCGACTATTCCCACACAAAACCCGGCTACATCGTATTCTCCGACTTGATAAAATCCAGGCATTTCGGCGGTTTCGCCTCCTAATAAAGCACAACCACTCAAACGACACCCTTCAACTATTCCTTGAACAACATCACTAAGTTGTTGGGGGTTAAGTTTCCCGGTGGCTAAATAGTCTAGAAAAAATAAAGGTTCAGCCCCGCAGGTTAAGACATCGTTGACACACATGGCGACTAAGTCAATACCAATGGTCTGATGTTGGTTTAATGCTTGGGCTATTTTGAGTTTGGTTCCTACCCCGTCGGTTCCAGAGACGAGAACGGGGTTCTGATAGCCTTGAGGTAACTCGAAATAACCCCCAAAACTGCCAAGTCCCCCTAAGACTTCTCGGCGATAGGTGCTCTCGACTCCTTGACGAATTTTTTCGACAAAGGATCGTCCTTCTTGTATGTCTACCCCTGCTTCTCGATAATCCATAAATATTATTTAATGGTTTCCCACGTTCTATTTTAAAGCGTATTGATTCGCTTTTTTTATTCTTTTTTTGTCTTAAAAAGGTCAACTCAATTTTAACAATTTGTTCAAGGTCAGAAACTGATCCCTTCCTTCAAGGCTACACCATTGACAACATCTGTCAGAATAAGAAATAAATTGCCAATAAATCATCTAAGATTTGTATAATTATAAATATCCCTTGAGCCATTGGGATTAATTTCCATTAGAATATCAATCTTACGGTCTTTTCTAAATTCTCCTCTGGCAACAGAACCAAAGATAGCATCGTGTAGAATACCCTTGTATTTTTATGATCTTTGATTGAGGGGTAAGGGTTCTAAAATCGTTTCTTTATCCATCAAGGTATTATTGTTGTATTAATTATCAATTATTCTAATTGTTTGTTTTCTATTTATCTAAGAAATAAATAATTATATTAGCAATTTCTTCAGCTTTCTGATTCATCATCCAGAGGGTTCCTCCTTCAATTGCCAAGATTTCACTCTGGGAAATTACTTTTGATAACCAAGTTTGATTTTCTGATTTTGCCAAACCATATTTTTCTAAAGGTTCTAAAGCTTTGGTTCCGTTACATACTAAAGTAGGGCATTTAATTAACTTAAACTTTTCTTGGGCTAAAACACAGTATTTCCCAACAGCAACTCTAGGATAGACACTACCCTCAAAACTTTTTAACTCATCGAGAACACAACGGTGATTTAATTCCGCTGTCCCAACATAATCAACTCGCGCTGACCATCTTTCTAAGAGGTGGGAACCATCTTTTTTAAGAGTAAACCCTTGGCTATATTTATTAGTAATAATATCGGCTTCTTCTTGGTCAAATCCATGAACATTACAAAGAATTAACTTATTGACGCGATCGCTATAAGATACAGCAACCTCGCCACCGATATAACCCCCTGTTAAACTCCCCAAAATACTACATTTTTCGATACCTAATTCATCTAACAATAAAATAACGGTTTTGGCATAATCTTTGACTGAATATTCTCTAGGGGGTTTATCTGAGTTTCCTAACCCCATTAAGTCCATAGCAATAACACGATACTTGGAGGCTAAAATTGCCATTAATTCTTTAAATTCATCACTACTGCGAGGAACCATATGAAGTAAAACAAGAGGTTTTCCCTTTCCCCCTATTCTATAAAAAATCTGTCCATCTTCTGTGTCTAAAAATGCTTTTTTTATGGCTTGATTCATATCTTTTATTTTTTGAGTTAGTTAAATAATATAGAGAGGCGTTTCTAAATTTAAAAACGCCTCTCATAAAAGTCATTAATGCTAATCTTTAACTAAATTGTTCTTCTATTTCTAGATCGAACAACATTTGTAAAGATTGGAGACAACGCTTTCTTGCTTCAATATCCTGTTGCGCTCGTAATTGTACCATTGGTTCGTGGAGAATTTTATTAACAATTCCTCGTGTTAGAGCTTCAATGACTTCTTGATGCTTCTCAGCAAATTCAGTTCCTAAACGAGATAGAGCTTTTTCTAATTCTTGTTCTCGAATTCCTTCAACTTTAGTGCGCAGAGAACTAATGGTAGGAACGGTTTCTAAAGAACGCCACCATAACTCAAAAGCTTCAACCTCTTCTTCTAGGAGTCCTTCAGCTTCTTGTGCCATTTGACGACGGCTTGCATGATTTTGGGCTACTACAGCTTTTAAATCATCCACATTATAAGACTCAATCATCTCTATTCCTTGAACATCAGCAGCGACATTACGCGGAACAGAAATATCAAATAGCATTAAGCAATGATTAGGACTTAAAGCTGTGGTGAGGTTTTCCCTGTACAAAATCGGTTCAGTTGCTCCCGTACTGGTAAAAACAATATGAGAGGTAGTTACGACCTGCATCATCTCTGTCAGGGGCTGTAGGGTCAAAGATGCTTGAGGAAATTTGTTGGCTAATTCTTGAGCGCGTCGTTGGGAACGATTAACAATCGTAATATCGGTTGCCCCTTTCGCTAATAGATGTTGTACCAACAAACGAGCCATTTTTCCAGCCCCAATGATACTCACCCGACGATTCGCAAAATCTTGAGCTTTGCTTTGGGCTAATTCTACAGCAGCCGAACTGATAGAGACTGCTCCTGTGCCGATATTGGTTTCGCTCCGCACTCGTTTTCCGGCAGTTATCGCTTGTTTAAAGAGGCGATCAAGTAGTCTTCCGAGTCCTTTGTATTTCTGGGCTAATTTATGGGTGGTTTTCACCTGAGCCAATATTTGTCCTTCTCCTAAAACTAGACTTTCTAATCCTGCAGAAACTCGCAGAAGATGACGAACTGCATCTTGATGGAGCAAAATGAATAGATAGCGTCGCAGATAATTTAAAGATAAATGACCTAGTTCGGAGAGGAACTGGGTAATTTCTACTACCCCTTTTTCAGTGTCACTAACGACTGCATAAATTTCCAAACGGTTGCAGGTACTGATAATCGCTACTTCTTCGATGTGGGGGTAGCCTCGTAAATGAGTGAGGGACTCTTCAAGTTTGGCTTCTTGAATACTTAATTTTTCGCGGATTTCGACAGGGGCTGTTTTATGGCTCAGTCCCACAACGGCAATATTCATACGTTCTCCTACAAGGTTTTGATCTTGGACTGTCAAGTAATTGAAAATTTAAGAATTTAAGATCTGCTATTGTTAATTTTCGCAATTTATATCGAATTAGCCTGCGTAACTAACATTTTTGAAATAAACTTTATAAAATTTAAAACACGAACGAGGGACTTGGGAATCGGGAGTCGCCAGAATTTTTACTTATAAAGCGTTACTATTCCCGACTCCGATACGGACGCTATTCCTAAAAGCAATGGAATCTACAATCGTCCGCTCCCACAATCTCCCACTCCTCACACTCTAATCTCAACTGAGGTTATCTAGTGAAGATGAATGGACTTAGGTTTGTCAAACAAATGAACCGTATCGACAAAACGGGCTGTCTTGGACTGGCTAGAAATGACTAAACTTTGAGTCCTTGCTCCTCCATGAAAGAAACGAACTCCTTCCATTAAGGTTCCTGGGGTGATTCCGCAAGCAGCAAACAGGACAGTTTCACCACAAGCTAACTCATTGGCATTGTAAATGCGATCAGGATCATTGATTCCCATTTCTTTGAGTCGTGCCAGGTTTCCTTCTTTACTTTCTCCAATAAGACCTGTTTTAACTACTTCAGGATCGTAAATCAACTGTCCTTGGAAATGACCGTCTAGACAACGCATTGCTGCCGCAGAGATGACTCCTTCAGGCGCAGCCCCAATTCCCATCAAAGCATGGATATTGGTTCCTTCAAAAGCACAGGAAATAGCCGCAGAAACGTCTCCATCACTGATCAAACGTACCCGCGCTCCACTTTGGCGAATTTCTTGAATTAATTCTTTGTGGCGAGGGCGATCCATCACGACAACGACTAATTCCTCAACAGTACGCTCTAAGCATTCACTCAAGATATTGAGGTTATCAGTAGCAGACTTACTTAAGTCTACATGACCTTTAGCTGCGGGGGGAGCGGCTAATTTCTTCATGTAGAAGTCAGGAGCAGCAAATAACCCACCTTTTTCAGAAATAGCAAGAACCGCCATAGAACCATTTTGTCCGTAGGCAACTAAGTTGGTTCCTTCACAAGGATCAACAGCGATGTCAATTTCTACGAGTTCCTCTGGGTTACAGAATGCTTTAGCATCTTCGCGGGTACAGATCCCCACTTCTTCCCCGATGTAGAGCATGGGGGCTTCATCCCGTTCCCCTTCTCCGATAACGATTTTACCCCGCATATGAATTTTGTTCATGCGTTCGCGCATCGCTTCGACGGCAACTTGATCGGCGGTGTTTTTTTCACCTTTCCCCATCCATTTCGATGAGGCGATCGCTGCTTGTTCAACAACTTCGATAATTTCTAAGCCTAGTGTACTTTCCACGGATTTTTTCCTCCCAACTGCTGATTCGGTTTTCCCTGGCGGTCTATAAACCTCAGTCAAAAGTCTATCAGAATGGGGGATCTCATTGAAATCTTGAACCCCAGAGGTTGTGTTACGTTTTGTATCTTTAATTGGGAATTTACCAATTCAATCCGCCACAATCTCAATCTTAGTGCCTCTATAGGGTAAGTAATATCCATCAAATTAAAGATTACAATTTAAACGATAAAAACATCTTATTCAATTAGTTTCAATCCAACCTTTAATGACTACTTTGGCAATATTAAAATCAAAATTGGCTAAAAATTTTTCTAGGATTGAATATAGGTATTAGCAACTGTCAATTCTTACATAAATTAAGATTTATTATCTCTTTTTAAACTTTTTTCCAACAATTTAAACTGCTGTTTCAAATACTCTAAATTTTGGGTTTGTTCTCCATATCGCCATCGGACATAAGCTTGGGAAATTTCCTCAATAATTTCTACCTGTTCTAATCCCTGAGTTTCACGGGAAACTTGAACATATTCTAACGGAGTTTGGGCTGGATGTTTGGGATATCCTTTCGTTTTCAAAACCCCTAACATTTGTTGATATAATCGCGCCATTGGTGGCAATTTAGCTAAACGGCGACGTTCTCCTAAACTTCCTAGTTGTCCCCAACCTAACCAACCTAGAAACCCTAAAACCACTGCCAATAATAAGCCAGCGAAAACCCCAATTAAACTCCCTGAAATAAACTTCCATAGCCCAGCCAATAAACTAAAAAATCCTCCGATTCCTTTAACCCATAAAATACTAAAAAAGCTAGTTACTGGAGATGGCAACCAACCCGCCATCCAATTCCAAAATTGTTTTAACACACCAAAAGTTTGATTTTCCTCAAACGAAGGAGGAATCAAATCATGACCAGGAATAGGATCAAAACTGTACCAACCTGCCTGGGGAAAATAAACTTCTGTTAAACCATAGGCATCGGTATTCCGAATAATATAAAAGCCTGTAAAGGGATTAAACTTTCCTGGTGCAAATCCAACCGTTAAACGAGCAGGAATTCCAATCGAGCGTAACATAATCGTTAACGTCGTGGAAAAGTGATCTCGATATCCTCCTTCATACTTAAACAAAAAAGCTTCCACTAAGTCTTCATTCTCTTTAAAAAAGGGAAGCTCTGCTTGAACTCGATAGCGTTGTTTTAGTGCTTGAGCTAAAAATAAAGACGTTTCATAAACAGATGTTAACGGTTTAGGAGAAGTTGCTAGAATTTCTTGAGTTTTTTCCTTAACTTTATTAGCAATTTTTGGCGGAATTTGTAGGTATTTTTCTTTGATTTTGTCAGAATAATCCTGAGATGTTTTTCTTAAAATCGTGCGGTCGCGGTAAGGGACTTCAGAGATAATGGTATAAGTTAAACCTTCAATTAATCCTACAGGCGATCGCAAATTTCCTTGGGGATCTTGACCTAATTCTCGTGCTGGAAAATATAATTGTTTAGGCGCATATAAAGAAGGAATAACATTAGGCAAATCAGAAACCGCCGTATAACTTTGAATGACTCGCTTCGTCTTCATAAAAGTTGAAAGCGGTGATAAATAAAACTTATAAGACCAAGGATCTCGTCTTAGGGTTTGTAAATTCTTGTCTCCTGAAATTTCCCAACCTTGACCTGTATAACGATCAAAAGATAAAGCCTGCCAAAACCCAGGGGCTTGAGAACGTACCCTGAGAACAACCTGCGGTTTCATTTCCCCTCGCAGATTTTGATTAATTTTAGTGTTAAAACCATAATAGTAGGTGGGATCTACCTGTCCTGCTCCAGATCTAGGACTTCTTCGAGTACCCTGATTATTTGAGCTATTTTCTTGTTCTTCTTGGCTATAACCCGGATTAACAATATCGCGGTTCTCATTATTGAAGCGTTGACTATCCGCATCCAAGGGGCTACTCACAGGAAAGGTTTGTAATTGATACCCTGGAAAACGAGGCATAACCATAAAAATAGTTAACCCTAAAACAAGGGTGATCCCCAAAATCATTGATAGACGGTTTAAGGATAGGTAAGAAAAAGATAATGATGACTGGCTAAGATCAGCCTTAGATGAGCGAAATTTCCATAATGAATTGATATCAATTGCTTTTAAGCCTAAACGAGAACGGTAATCTAGCACTAAGGTAGGAAGAGCTAAGGCTAAAAAGAGTAACAGCCAGGGAGCAAAAGTTAAGGTTTGAGAGACTGTCCCAGCTACCCCTAACAAGATTAGTCCAATTACCATTGAGTAGCCTAAATCTTTGCGTCGAGGTAAGTCAAAACTATGAAGTACTTGAAGTTGTACTAATAATTCCGCTAATGCTAAACGACTATCGTTTAAACTTTGAGCCAAATTAAGTAAAAATACAAAGAGTACCCCTAGCATTCCAATGGCAAGAAAAAACTTAATAATAATATTGCGATATTTGCGCCGATACCAACTCCAGGTTGCTCCGGCAATACTTAAGGGAATTGCCCATAAACTCATCTGGGTTTGAGCAGCTATATCGGTGGCAATAATACCTATAATGACTAACCCTTGGACTAAAATTCGCAAGACAATGGATTCTTCCGTCGGTGGTAACGGCATTGATGCCATCTTTTGTTGGAATTGTTCAAAAAATGAGAGCTGTTGTGAGGGAATGTTTTCCATAAAAACTCAAGCGCGATGGTGAAATACTCAGGGGATAATTAGAAATAATCTGTATTCTCGAGAATTTTTGTCTCTTTGGAGAAAAAAAGAAATCACTATTTTTAGTTTACCCTCGTCCATCAACGCAATGATCATTGACTATCAATAAACTTTTAAACTAAAAAGACAATAGATTTAAGAACTTTAAAGTCAACCTATCCCATGTCTCGTTTTGTTACCTATAGTCCTGCTTATACCCTTGTTCCTACCTATGAATGTTTTAACCGTTGTACCTATTGCAATTTCAGGGTTGATCCAGGCCAAGACTCTTGGCTAACAATTTCTCAAGCCAAGAAAATTCTACACTCTCTTCACGGTCAAAATATTTGTGAAATTCTGATTCTCAGTGGAGAAGTTCATCCCCAGTCCCCAAGAAGGCAAGCTTGGTTACAGCGAATTTATGATCTGTGTGAACTCGCTTTATCTCTAGGATTTTTACCTCATACTAACGCTGGACTATTAAGTTTTACTGAGATGGAAACCCTCAAATCTGTTAATGTATCGATGGGGTTAATGTTAGAACAAATCACTCCTAAGTTATTAGAGACTGTTCATCACCATGCTCCTAGTAAAGTTCCTAAATTGCGTTTACAACAGCTAGAATGGGCAGGGAAATTAAAAATTCCTTTTACGACAGGTTTATTATTAGGAATTGGAGAAACACCTGATGATTGGTGGGAAACTTTAGAAGCGATTGCTAAAATTCATGATCAATGGGGTCACATTCAAGAAGTTATCTTACAACCTCACTCTCTGGGACATCAACAAAGTTTTGTTACCTCTTCATTTAACTTATCTCAACTGCCAAAAATAGTAGCACAAGCACGAAACATCCTACCCAAGAGTATCACCTTACAAATTCCTCCTAATTTAATCTTAGAATCTTCGTGTTTAGTGAATTGTTTAGAAGCCGGAGCTAGAGATTTAGGGGGAATTGGTCCTAAAGATGAAGTTAATCCAGATTATTCTCACCCAATTCTCCAAAGATTAGTTAAATTTATGCAATCCCAAGAATGGTATTTAGTCCCTCGTCTTCCTATTTATCCTCAATATGATTCTTGGCTATCATTATCATTAAAGCAAGCTGTGAAAAACTGGAGGAACCAAGAGCGATAGAAATAAGTCTTTAAATTTAGGACTATAGTTTCGCCCATGAAAACGGTGGATAATAAATAGGGAATAGACAATTGTGTTCTTGTATTTCCGTAGCACTACAATCGTGAACCTAAGAATTCATTGTCAAAATTAAAATACTTCAACCTAATGATTCATAGAAATAACTTTTAACTTAGAATATTTTGTTTTTTTCTAATTTTGAACCAATCATAAAAAATGAAAACACAAACTACCACTCAAAAATATATTCCTTTAATAGCTAGAATATTGTTATCAATTATTTTCATTAAAGCTGCTGTGAGTAAAATTTTAGATCCAGCATCAACTCAGGCTTATATGGCATCTAAAGGACTTCCCTTAACTGGAATTCTCTTGATTGTAACAATTCTTGTCCTCTTGTTTGGAGGATTGTCAATCTTATTAGGTTATAAATCAAAAATAGGGGCTTTACTACTTATTGGATTTTTAATTCCAACGACCATAATTTTTCATGGAAACCTACCTGAAGATATTAATGCGTTTTTAAAAAATATAGGACTGATCGGAGGTTTACTAATGATAGTAGCTTTTGGCTCAGGAGACATAAGTGTAGATAGATGTATTTGACAAACGATCTATTTTAATCTACCGACTTAGAATAATACAGTTTTTAGGGCTTCGTCATCTCCTTAATCTTTCCAAATTTATTCTTCTTCAGTATTGCTCGTTTGATCTTTCTTCACTGCTGACTTTCTTGTTAGTTTATTAGCTTCTTCGTTCCTCAGTCATTCTGATTCTTCTTTTTCAGAATCAGAATTAACAGTTATTTCTGATGAATTTTCAGAAGGCTCCCAAGGAGAATCATAGCGATTCCACGGTAGAATGGGTGTATTTGGAAGCTTATTGCTTAAAACAGTAATGTTGTCAGCATCTGGTTCAGGCAAGTCTATAGAATGGCCTTCTGAGACTTCAACAGAAGATAATCCATCATCTTTTGCTGATGATTCCTTCTTTGACAAGTTTTCAGAATTCTTTGGTCTATCAACAGAAGAAACCTCATTCATCTGAGACTTACTATTAACCTTGGAAGAATTAGGATTAGAATTTGATGTCATCATTGACATAGTAACTCCAATGACTGGTTTTTTAGATAGTTTCTATAAAAAAGGAGTAATCTCTTCTGAATGAGTGGGTTTTTCGGTTGGTAATTCTATAGATGGCGGTGATTCGACAAGATTTTGACCATCCTCGACTAGACTTTTCACTGTAGTGAACATAATTCTTTAGGTGTGTTACCCATAATAGGCCTTCTAGGACTCCATATAACTAGCTTACTAAACTCAAGCAGCTAAATACTATAAGAGCGATAATGATATTTAACAAACAGACAAAGCTCAAGTTAAGCAAAAGCTAATAGATGTTTGAACTCTCAAACCCTTTACTGAAGGGACATTCAAGGAAAGTCAAAAAAAAGTTTTAAAAAAGGGTTGACATTACTGGGGAGATTGGGTACATTAGTAAATGCGCGGTTGAGAGCGACACGCCCCCGAC
>NEED01000008.1 GCA_002110465.1 unicellular cyanobacterium SU2
TATTGAATATGTACAGAACCAAGAACAACCCGAAAAATAAGGTGCTTCGCTTTTTATTTATTGGTTTCGCTAACCCCATCTAAATTAAAAATTTTAGATGGGGACTGCGCTCAACATTTCTGTTCAATAAATCATCAAGAGAATAAGGACACTGTTTAGGTAATTCGATGGTATAGTCCATCAGAAGATCCTGTTTCGCTCTCTGGTAAATTTTCTCTAAATCAATTTTTGCTTTGAGAGATGAAGAGAGTAAGTCTTCCCACTGATCTTTAATGTTATTAATTTCTTTTTGCCAATGTTTTCTTACCTGAATATTGGGGAGTTTATCGAGTATGATTTGCTTAATTAAACTATTGGCTGTACGTAAATCAGTTTTACCCATACTTTCTAACTCTTCAATCAAGTTATCTAAGTCAAGGGCAGAAAACTGACCAGCGCGTAATTGTTCTATGGTTGTTTCTAACCAATACTGATAGTCTGTATCGTATGAATTTTGAAGGGTTAGCGGTGTTGGGATTCCCATACCCTAGATGCACTCCTAATTATATAATTTATCCATTTCCAACACTTAAACCATTCCCAGGTTTTCTAACGCTAAGCTAACATTTTTACGGACAGAATCGGCTGAAATAAGCAGTGCTTCTTTCTCTTGTTCAGTTAAAGTAACTTCGATAATTTGTTTAACCCCGCGACATCCCAATAAACAAGGAACCCCAAGGTATAAATCAGTTAATCCATATTCTCCTGATAAATAAGCAGCAGCCGGCAGTAACCGAGACTGATCCCTTAGGATAGTTTCTACCATTAAACAGGCCGAAGAAGCAGGAGCATAATAGGCTCCCCCAGTCTGCAATAATTTAACGACTTCTCCACCTCCATTACGGGTGCGTTCTACTAAACGATTAATCGTTGTCCGATCTAACAATTCAGTAATAGGAACTCCATTGACCGTACAATATCGAGGTAAGGGTAACATTAAATCTCCATGTCCGCCCAAAACCAATGCGGTAATGTTGGCAGTACAGATGCCCAATTCCATAGCAATAAAACTCTGTAACCTCGAAGAGTCAAGGACTCCGGCCATTCCCATAACTTGATGAGAAGGAAGACCTGTTGCTTTCCAAACTAAATAGGTCATTACATCTAAGGGATTGGTAATGACTAGAAACACCGCATTAGGAGAATATTTAATCGCTTCTTTAGCGGTATTAACCACAATTTTGGCATTAATTTGCCGTAAATCATCTCTGCTTAACCCAGGGGTACGAGCGCGGCCAGCAGTAATCACGACAACGTCAGAGTCGGCTGTCTCCTCATAGTTATTAGTCCCAGTGACCTGGCTATCATGTAACTCAAGACTTTGGGCTGCCATTAAATCGAGGGCAATTCCTTGGGGCAAACCTTCAACAATGTCGAGTAAGACAACATCCGCTAAATTTTTTTCGACAATACGTTGGGCTAAGGTTCTTCCGACGTTGCCTGCACCAATGATGGAAACGCGAAGAGATTGGCACGAGAGAAAATCATTCATTTTTCCAAGAAATGAGCCTTAATCGGCTAGTTCTAGTTGATCGATACGCAACCAAACATTCGGGGTAGGGACATAGAATCTAACAAGGGCATATTCATCATTCATATCAACGATTTCACCCTTACTTTCAAAAATGTAGGGAGGAAAGCGTGAATCACTCGCTTGCGCTTCCAAACTATTTTCCAGTTTTTCGGGAACCGCACGAACAAGCGCGCCTTTCTTCATTTTAGCTGCCATGACTATCACTCACAAACGTTTTGTCTTAAAGCTTTATCTTACACGGAATCCCCCAAGAATAACCCTTGAGACTCCCTAAAAAATTTGTAATTCTTATTTTAGACCTCAAATTTCCCCCAACCATTCCCCATACTTTCCACAACACTTTTCAACGTTTTCCACAATTTACCCAGACTTTTCCACAAGTCATCACGACAACATCAATAGTTGCGAAGATTGTGGGGGATATTCTTAACCCAAGTCCAACCCTTCAGGTTTTGTAAAGCTATGTAAAAAAAATTGGGGTTAAAGGCTTATTCTTTCGTAAAGATTAATTTTAACTAAAGCTTGCTGTAATATTTCGTCGCATTGACAAGCCAGTCTTTTGTTGAGCAAAATAGTATCCACATTAAACCTCTTACCTCAAGCTGGCTAAGTTTTCAGAGCAATCCCAGCTGGTGGGGGATTTTTTGTTGTCAATTGAGGTCTTTTATGAATACATCTGTCAGTATTTTTGCTGAAATTCCCGAAGAGTTGCACGAATCTCTGAAAAATTATCTAGAGATCAATCCTAATTGGGATCTTGATCGGGTTTTTGCCTCTGCTTTATCCTTGTTCCTTTTACAAAATCATAGGGATGATACCCCTCAATCAACGACACATTATCGCGCCTGCGCTCGTGTTTACCTCGAAACTTTGTTTGAGCAATCTCAATAAGTTCTAGATTTGAGTTATTAAAAATTAGCTCTAGACAT
The DNA here is from genome assembly GCA_002110465.1 of unicellular cyanobacterium SU2. Classification (GTDB taxonomy): domain Bacteria; phylum Cyanobacteriota; class Cyanobacteriia; order Cyanobacteriales; family Microcystaceae; genus Rippkaea. Next base: position 2,503 of record NEED01000008.1, read on the forward strand.
GGTTATTTTCAGTCAAGTTCTAGAGCTATTACCAGTTATCCTCTGAGAAAATTTCAGTCAATAACGGCAATACATTCAATTTCTACCAAAACATCTTTCGGTAAACGGGAAACCTCCACACAAGCGCGAGCCGGAGCCATAGCCTCGTCAAAATATTGAGCATAAACTTGATTCATCTGATCAAAATTGCCTAAGTCACTGAGAAAGACCGTTGTTTTAACAACATGATTCCAATTGGCTGCGGCTGCTCTTAAAATTGCCTCAATATTAGCCATCACTTGTTGAGTCTGTTGGACAATATTCCCAATTCCCACAATCTCTCCTGTTTCAGGATTGAGGGGAATTTGTCCGGCGACAAATAGTAATTGACCCCTAGCTACGGCGATCGCTTGATTATAAGGACCAACAGGCATAGGAGCCTGGGTCGTCTCGATTACGCGATGATTACTCATTAACCAATCTGTCAAAAGGTTCTACCTTTTGAGTTTACCCTTGCTTTGTTTCTTCTCAAAATGTTACGAGCAGTCCCTTATACTGGTAAAGAGATATCTGAAAAAAAACCCAAGACCTCAAGACAAGAGACCATTGAGTCCAATTCTCTCTTGAAAGTTTAAAGAACCTACTATGACTAACGAGCAACAGCAGCTAGAAAAAACCGTAGAAAGTCCTAATGTATCAGAAAATGTTGATAATACCTCTGTAGAGGAGCAAACTGGAGCAACAAATCAACCAGAATCAACAACCGCCGACACTTCTAACCCAGAATCAGTCGCAGCTGAACCCGTGACAGCTGAACCCGAATCAATCCCACCAGAACCAGCCCCTGAGCAAATCATAGCCACGTTAACTGAAGAAGTGACAGGGTTACAAGAAAAACTAACCCAAGAAAATCAGCAATCTGAGGTTTTGAAAAAACGTTACATTACCTTAGCCGCAGAATTTGATAATTTTCGTAAACGAACGGAAAAAGAAAAAAAAGAACTAGAAACTCAGGTTAAATGTCGGACAATTGGCGAATTGTTGTCAGTGGTTGATAATTTTGAACGGGCAAGGAGCCAAATTCAACCCGCTAATGATGGAGAGTTAGCGATTCACAAAAGTTACCAAGGGGTTTATAAAAATCTCGTTGAGAGCCTTAAACGGTTAGGGGTTGCTCCCATGCGTCCTGAAGGAGAGCCATTTGATCCTTTGTACCATGAAGCCATGTTGCGCGAATGTACCAACGAATACCCCGAAGGAACGGTTCTCGAACAACTCGTGAGAGGTTATCTTCTCGGAGAACAGGTGTTACGACACGCCATGGTTAAAGTGGCAGCTCCTAAAGAAGAAACTTCGGAGGATTCTTCGGAGTCTGATTCAGCCCCCGAAGATGATTCTTCAGTAAAATAACTGAGGCTTTCTTGGAGAATATCCCAAGGTAAGTGGGTAATATAAGAATATCGGGAAAACTAATGCTAGTAATGTCCAAAAATCCTAGCTAATTCCCTACCCACGCCTGACTAAAGAAGAGAACTATTACGAGAATACTATGGGAAAAGTTATTGGGATCGACCTAGGGACGACCAATAGTTGTGTCGCTGTCCTTGAAGGAGGGAAACCCATAGTTATCCCCAATGCAGAAGGGGGGCGTACCACCCCCAGTATCGTTGGTTTTGGTAAAGGGAAACAGCGTTTGGTTGGCCAGTTGGCTAAAAGACAAGCCGTCACTAATGCTGAGAATACAGTCTATAGCATAAAGCGATTTATTGGGAGAAGATGGGACGAAACCCAACAAGAGCGATCGCGAGTTCCCTATAATTGTGTTAAAGGTCGTGAAGATACGGTTAACGTAGATATTCGTGGAGACGATTATACTCCTCAAGAAATTTCAGCCATGGTGCTGCAAAAATTAAAGGCGGATGCGGAAAGCTATTTAGGAGAACCTGTTACCGAGGCCGTGATTACCGTTCCTGCTTATTTTACCGATGCTCAGCGTCAAGCGACAAAAGATGCAGGAACCATTGCGGGACTAGATGTTCTTCGGATCATTAATGAACCAACAGCTGCTGCCCTAGCTTACGGGTTAGATAAACAAAATGAAGAACAGTATATCTTGGTATTTGATCTAGGCGGCGGAACCTTTGACGTTTCTATCTTACAGTTGGGGAATGGGGTATTTGAAGTTAAAGCCACCGCAGGAAACAATCATTTAGGGGGAGATGACTTCGATAATGCTATTGTCGAATGGATGGAAAAAAACTTCAAATCCACCGAAAAGATTGATTTGAGCCAGGATAAGATGGCCGTTCAACGATTGCGAGAAGCCGCCGAAAAAGCCAAAATTGAACTGTCTAACATGATTAGTACGTCCATTAATCTTCCCTTCATTACCTCTGATGAAAATGGACCGAAACACCTCGAAACAGAACTGACTCGCGCCCTTTTTGAAGATTTGACTAAAACCCTTACCGAATCAACCCAAGAACCCCTCAATCAAGCTCTGAAAGACTGTGGGCTAGACCCAACTCTCATTGAGCGTGTCATTTTGGTGGGAGGATCGACTCGGATGCCTGCTATTCATAAAGTTATTCAACAGGTTTTTCCTAAAAGTCAAGTAGATCGCTCTATTAACCCTGATGAAGCTGTTGCCCTAGGAGCCGCCATCCAAGGGGGCGTTTTGGGAGGAGAAGTCGAAGATGTGCTTTTATTAGATGTTACTCCGTTGTCTTTGGGGATCGAAACCCTTGGGGAAGTCTTTACCAAGATTATTGAACGTAATACAACCATTCCTAGTAGCAAATCTCAAGTTTTTTCTACTGCCTCTGATGGACAAACCTCGGTAGAAATTCATGTTCTTCAGGGGGAACGGGCAATGGCTAAGGATAATCGGAGCTTAGGAAAATGTCTTCTAGCTGGAATTCCTCCTGCTCCTAGAGGTATCCCCCAAATTGAAGTCAGCTTTGAAATCGACGTTAATGGCATCCTGAAAGTTTCTGCTCAAGATCAGGGAACGGGGAAAGAACAAAGTATTATGATTAGTCACACAGGAGGCTTAAAGTCCAACGAAATTGAAAGAATGCAGGAAGAAGCTCGACAATACGCTGAATATGATTGCCGTCGGATACAGATAATTGAAATAAAAAATCAAGCTGATAGCCTCTTTTACACCTATAAAACAACCCTTGAAGAAAATGGTAATTTAATTCCTGATGATCTGAAATTCCAAAGTAAGCAGAAGAAAGAACAACTTGAAGCGTTCTTGCATGATTCTGGCATTAGTCTTGAACAATTAAAATCTTATCTCGAAGAATTTCGGCAAGTTATTCTAGAAATTGGAACTTTCATCTATCAACAAGGAGATTCCCAAACGACGAGCCGTACGTTTACGGGAACAGGGGTTTTTGAGCCAATCCCAGATCCTCAAACATCACCGCCAATAGGAACTATTTCCGACAATTTTGATGACGGTGAAACCGTGGCGAGTGATCATCAAACTTTTGATACTAACTACACAACAATAAGCTCTGATATTTTCGAGAATGATGAAACCGTTGCTAGTGACTACGAGGCTGTAGACTAATGCTGGGATAGCGCCATGGCTTACACCTTTGACTAGGAAACTTGCCTCAGAGGATGGTTTCCTTGTTAATCACTATTCAAACAAAACTAATTTAATTTTTCGACGTTTAGTAAAGCCGACTCAAAACATAATCCACCAAATCTTTTAAAACCTGAGAAGAGGCAGAAGGTTTAAGACACTCAAGATGTTTAAACGCTACATTCCCATGATGGGATGCCAATTCGCGCGATCGCTCAATTCCCTTGCTTTGATTTATGAGAGACAAGGCTTTTTCTATGTCTCCCTCTTCACTGAATTCTCTTTCAATTAATGTTTCTAAGTAGGGATCTTCCTCCATAGCAAATAAAGCCGGCGCAGTAATATTACCACTAATTAAATCAGAACCTGCCGGTTTCCCTAATACTTCTGTCGGACTTGTAAAATCTAGGATATCATCCACAATTTGGAACGCTAATCCTAAGTTACGTCCGTAAGCATACAGATGTTCTTTAACGTCAGCTGAAGTCTCACTTAAAACGGCCGCTGCTTTGGCACTATTGGCGATTAATGACGCGGTTTTATAGTAACTTTTTTCTAGATAAGCTTCCATCGTTAAGCTGGTATCAAAGCGATTAATTCCTTGTAAGATTTCTCCCTCGGCAAAATCGCGGATGACCTCAGATAATAGTTTAACTACTTCTAAGTTATCTAAATTAGCTAAATACCAAGAAGACTGGGCAAACAAAAAATCTCCTGCCAAGACAGCAATACGATTGTCAAATAAACTGTTCACAGTCGGAACATTGCGTCGTAATTCTGCTTCATCGACCACGTCATCATGAACCAGACTGGCAGTATGAATCATCTCTGTAATTTCTGCTAATCGGCGGTGACGGGGAGTAAGATCGAGATCCAACATGGTAGCCCGTGAAACTAAGAGGACGATCGCCGGGCGAATTCGTTTTCCACCAGCATCAAATAGATGTTCGGCTGCAGCCCCTAAGATAGGATGGCGAGCTCCAACCAACCGTTTAAGGTTATCGGTTAAGAGGCGTAAATCGTGGTCAACAGGAGCGAAAAAAGAAGTGGTTGATATCATTGGTTAGCCAAACCTGGCACATCAGTTACGAAAGTTTACATATCCTTATATTTATTTTAAGCTAACCTTTCCAGACAAGGAAACGAAATTGTCTACTTTTTTGACTAAATACCCAACCTAATTCAGTGAAATCCCCAAAAAAACTGTCACAACCTTATTTCTTATGTTAACTTAGTAGTAAGGGTTTTAAGAATTTCCCGTCTTCTCAATTACTAACTTCTCGGCAGTATTTGCTTCAACGAGATGCCTTAGATTAATTGGGCTAACTATTTAGTTATATCTAGTTAGCTGCTTAGGCGCATCAATTTAGAATTGCTCGACTTAGGAGCGTTCAGCAATCGGAGAGGACTAGCTTAAGTTTATCTGACGCTAATTTCTATCTTGTTCGCTATCTAAAACGAGTATCCTTAAAGCAGGGAAGGGAAAACACTTGTTTTCATTCTGCTATTTCTTGAAGACTCAGTATGCTTGAAATTCTGAATCTTTAAGCAGTTTGAGGTAACTACTTACTTGATTAACTTTACTTTATGTCCACCTTAACACTGATAGACTGATAAGGAAAAATGCCTGTGATTACTCTGCTTCTCGCCGCCCTCTACTTACTAATGATTTACGGATTACTGATCCTTGCTAAGCGTACCGGAAAATGGATGTTTCCACCTCGCCGTGATTTAGGATAAGCAAATCTTCTAAGATCGTTGATAATCGTTGGTTTCTCGAATAGTAAAAATTAACTTGAAAACAATGTAATTATTTTTTAAGGATTAGTTATGGACTTAAGAATCCCACCATAAGCTAATCCTTTTTTATTCTAGAATTTCAAGTTCTTCTCCAATCCGAGAATAGCCTATTGTTGAGACACTCTGAAGAGAAACTGATTCAACTGAGGGACAATAACCTAACCATTGTTGGGAGAGTCGCGAAAAGGTTTGGGGAGAACCACTGACGCAAAAGCAAGTCGGTTTGGTAGTCTTGTTGTTGTATAACCCCATTAATTTTAACTCTTTTTCAGCAGCTTGCACCACAAAACTAGCAGGATCGATGAGATTGATAGTTGAGGGAAGTATCTCCTGGAAAATGGGGGCTAGATGGCGATAATGAGTACAACCATAGATCAATGTATCAATTTGACGAGCGAGTAACGGACTCAAATATCGACGAGCAACCTGTTTAGTATAAGGGTCGTAGAGACGATTTTGTTCAATGAGAGGGACAAATTCAGAACACCCAACCTGCCATACGTGAGCGTTAGGGTTAATTTCTTGAATCGCTTGGCGGTAAGCATTACTTTTAGCAGTAGCAGGGGTGGAAATAACACCTATACGTTGACCTTGTTTAACGGCTGCCCTTGCTCCAGGAAGAATTACCCCTAAAATCGGAAAATTAAACTCCCTGCGAACCGTTTCCAAGGCCAAAGCGGAACTCGTATTACAGGCCATGATAACCATCTTGACATTTTGGTGGGTCATCCAGGTCAGAATTTCTCTAACAAATTGTAAAATTTCCGCCTCAGAACGATTTCCATAAGGTAAACGCGCCGTATCAGCAAAATAGAGAATTGATTCTTGGGGTAACTGTCGGTAGAGTTCTCGTAAAACAGTCAGTCCCCCCACACCACTATCGAAAACACCAATGGGACTGTTTTGAACGTTGCTCATAAAAGATTTAACACACCACACTTAAGTTGTTGATAATTGAAACACAGAATCTCTAAAGAAGTAAATATATTTAAAAAAATAAATATATTTTAAAGTCTTTTCTGTTGGATGTAATCCAAAATTCCTTGGGCGATCGCCTGAGCCATTTGACGACGATAGGCTGGATCGCTCAATCTGCGATTATCTTCAGTCCCTGTCACAAAGCCAACTTCCACCAAGGTAGCAGGCATCCTAGACTTCCGTAGGACATAAAACCGCCCCCTTTTCACCCCGCGATCGCCTACATTAATACTACGGATAATACTACGGTGAATCGCTTCTGATAAATCCCGATGTCCATAATAAAAAACTTCCATCCCATTAACGTGGGAGCGACCCCCTCCAACTGCATTAGCATGGATACTCACAAAAATATCAGCCCCTGACCGATTAGCCAGATCTGTCCTTCCCCGAAGACTCACAAAATAGTCAGCATTACGGGTTAACTTAACTTGAACTCCTCGCTGTTGCAACAAACGGGAGACATCCAAGGAAATAGGAAGGATAACATTTTTTTCCTGTAATCCTCCTAGTCCAACCGCCCCCGGATCTTTCCCTCCATGACCAGGGTCAATGATTACCAGTACCCGACCTCTGGGAGACACAGAAGAAGTACTGGGAGGATTAGAAGTAATCGGAGGTAAGGAGGTATTAGACGGAGGAGGAACGTTAATGGGTCTAGGATTGGGATTAGGAGTAACAGTAGAGGTTCGCAGAGAACGAACATCTAAAGCCAAGACTTGTTGATTCGGTTGACTAAGGCGACCAAAGCGAATTCCTAGAGATGGTTTAACCAAAATTTCCACCGATTCAGGGTTAATTTGGCGAACTTTTAACTCGTAGATTGGGCTATTCCTGCCTAATTGGGGGCCTGTTATCGGTTCAGCCAGTTGGGCATTGGGAATGCGAATTGTGTAAACGCCTGTCCGTCGATCAAGATTCCCACTACCCTGAATCGGTTTATCAGACTGAATCAACAGTTGAGTATTGTTGTTAATCAGTTGAATGAGAGAAATAGTCGGTAGTTGGTTTTGAGAAACCGAATTACTAGGATTATTATTGGCCGAAGGTTCAGGGGGAGTTAAATCCCTTACTTTAGAGATCCCTCCTTTTGGCAAAAGAACCAATCCTCCTAATCTTGAATAATAGCCTTGCCAGTTAGGACTCTCTTCAGACACCTGCATTATCAGGCGAGCTTCTGGGGGTGAGGTTTGGGGTTGCTCAAATCGAATCTCACCGACCCCATATTCATTAACAGGCAGAGTTTGGTTGATCAACGACTGAGGAAGGGATGCCCCTGGCAACGTAAACTCAATTGTTTTTTGATCTTCGCTACGGTTAACTCGAATCTGGTTATTGTTCCCATTGCGTTCGAGGTTAATAAACAGACCACTGCGGGTCACTTGAAAATCATTAGAACGCTGGGCAGAAGGGGTAGGAAGGGGTCGCAAAGGCGCGGGACTCGGTGAAGGTTTCGGAGGGGGTAAGGAGGGGCTTGTTGATGGGCGAGCAATCCGTTGGGGCGTAGGCAGGTCTACAGTCCACTGAGTAGGGGAAATCCCTTTAACGACAACTTTTTGAGGATCGACCGTATATCCTGGGGCTAGTTCAATAACCAAGCGAGTCGTTTGGGCGTTAAACTGTCCGACACGAACACTTTTAATGGTTCCCCCTATTATTTGATCGACACTAGGTCGCCCTAAAGTAACGCCAGGTAAGTCAAGAACAATACGAGTGGGATTAGGAATTAATTGGGCCCGAGGTTGAACCCGAGAGTCAGTCGTAAAAATTAAGCGATTGTCGTTTGACTCAAAACGCCAATACAAAAGCCTTCCTGCTTGTGCGGGGAGGGCTATCAGTAATGTACTTAAGACACTCAATAGTAGCCAGTAAAATCTCACAATGATTGCTCCTGTAGAGAATGGTGGCTTTTAGACAGGTTTAAGAGATCATAGCGATTCTTTCCTTGAGGTTGAAAGTTAACATTAGGCGAATAGAAAACGCAAATGGCAACCATAAAATTAAACAGCCTATGAAACAAAGGTTTTAGCAATTTTATCTAGTCTAAATTTGTCAATTGTACGACAACGCAAATTGCTATATTTGGGAAATGAGGTTAAGGAAAATTTCCCCGCCCTCAATATTCACGCTTTAGCTTATCTCATTAGTAATCAAAAGGACTATCGTTCGTTATTAAGGGCTGGTTCTTCAACCCCACAAGACGAAAAAAACTTGGTCTGAGTTTCAATGAACCCTGAGTCTATGTCAAGAGATATTGATAGTTTTGGTTAGGAACTAGGTTCTTGTTCTGGGGGGGTGGGAACGGGTTCTTGAAAGACAATTCGTAACCAAGGGGGAGCAATGAAGGTTGTTAAAATGACCATCATAATAATGGCAGCTTCCGTAGATTGGGTTAAAGACCCACTTGCTGCCCCCACTCCGGCAAATACTAACCCCACTTCACCTCGTGGAATCATGCCAACGCCAATGGCGAGTTTATTGAGGTTAGGTTGCCCAAAAATGGTAAATCCAGTCACTACTTTACCAATAATCGCCACAGCAATGAGGAAAGCGGCGATGATTAATCCTTCTCGGTTACTGGGAATAGCGGGATTTAATACACTTAAATCCGTTTTTGCCCCCACACAGACAAAGAAAATCGGCACAAAAATATCAGAGACGGCAACAATTTGCTCTTCAAGTTCTTTGCGTTTTTCAGTTTCTGCCAGGATTAAACCGGCGGCAAACGAACCAAGAATCCCTTCTAATTGAATCACTTGGGCAATGTAAGATAAGACAAAGGCAAAACTTAAAGAAACCAATAGAAGCTGTCCTCTGGTCTTCATCTCATCAATTAATTTGACGTAAAGAGGACTTAACAATCGGCCAATCAAAATCGCCCCAATTAAAAAGGCCGCAGCACTAATGATTAGGTAAACGATATTGACTACTTGAATTTCACCGGTTTTGACTAAACTACCCACAACCGCTAGAACAATAATTCCTAAGATATCGTCTAAAACGGCCGCCCCAATAATAATTTGTCCTTCTGAGGAACTTAAGCGACCAATTTCGGCCAACACTTTGGCGGTAATTCCAATACTGGTAGCGGTTAAAGCAGCCCCTGCAAATACAGAAGGAATCACGGGAACGTTAAATAAATAAACTAAACCCAATGTCCCCAGAATAAAAGGGGTAACAACCCCGACAATGGCAACGATCGCTGCTTGGGGTCCAACACGAATTAATTCTTTTAAATCCGATTCTAAGCCAATTTCAAACAGGAGAATAATGACCCCTAATTCTGACAAGACGGAAATGACTTCTCCTTGGGCTGAAAATATGGCTTGTATGCCTTCGGGGGTTAAATCTGCAGTTAGTTGTAAAAATTGCATGAGGGCTGAGTCACCGGCGGTTGCCCCTCCTTCTGGAAAGACTAATAATCCTAGGGCTGAAACTCCAACCGCGACACCCCCGACAAGTTCCCCTAATACGGGGGGAAGATTGATCCGAAAACAGATTTCTCCGCCGAGTTTACTGGCAAAATAAATAACCACTAAACTCAAAAGGACACTGGCTAAAACTAACGCGCTATCAGCCTCGCCCTCGCTTGCTGTGGCTAACAAAGGTAGGTTAGAAACTAAGTTAGGTAGAGATAATGTTGAAGTTAGTATACTCATCCAAATCTTTATGTCAGCTATGGTATCGGCAAAAATCACTTTGATCTACTGTACAGGTTTCTTTGAAAGATCTCCGATTTTTTTTTGAACTCCTTCGCTCGATCAATCTTGGTAAAATACCATAATGATTAATCGGATCGAGAGCTATCATTATAATTAATGCCCAATATTTAGCTATTCCAATAGATGCTTATCAAACTTTTTTTCAATTGAAGTTTACTAAGCTGCATTCAAACAATATCAGATTTTGTTTATTTTTTATGCTCCTATTAATGAGGCAATTTTAAAATGGATAAAGTAACTTAGTATCGAGAATATATTCAAAATTTATTGGCTCATTATGCTAAAGACAATCTCCCTAATAATGACATAGAAGTTCAACTAATTTTTGATCCCCAAAGAGATCATTATCAATGGATCAATGTTGGTTGGCAAAAATTCAATCGTCTTCACCGATGTATTATACACTTTAAGCTTAAAGATGGAAAAATTTGGCTTCAGCGGAATTTAACCGATCAAAACTTCGCCTAAGAATTAGTTAATATGGGTGTACCACGAGAGGATATTATTGCTGGTTGACAACCTCCCTAATAAACGTCGATATACTAACTATGGGGTTACTTAATCTCGTCTTTATGCTAAATTTATTTTTTATAAAAAGTTGCTTCTTTTTTTCTTATTTTCTTCCAAAATTTCCTCTAACCTTTGCCAATTTTTTTGTTTGACTAAATCAATAATTTGGTCTAATTGTTGACGATATCCTGACAGCGATCGCAATAAAGACTTTTGATTATATTCAGCCATCATTACTCCTAATTCAGGGTTTCCTCCGCCAACTCGACTGGTATCCCTAAATCCTGAACTGGCTAAATTTTCGGCTAATTCTAAAACTAACTCATCTTTTTCACCTAAACAAGCACTAATTAAACTAGCACTAATCATAACCGGTAAATGAGAAATCCAAGCAACAGCACGATCATGATTTTCTGGGGTACAATTATAAACTTTTGAACCTAATTCCTTTGCTATATTTTCAAGTATTTCAATGTCTTTAGAAAGAGTATTTTGGGTTGGTGTAATAACATAGGGAGCATTGTTAAATAATTTTTTTTGGGCTGCATCTATTCCCTGTTCTGCGGTTCCAGCCATTGGATGTCCCCCAATAAATTTCCCCCATAATATAGAACCTTGTTCGACAATTGAGGTTTTAACTGAACCCACGTCAGTGACAATTGTTTCTGCTTTTAAATGAGGAATTAATTGTTCTAAGGTGGGAATAATTAATCCAATGGGAGTACAAATAAAAATGATGTCTGCACTCCTTAATAAGCTTAAATCGATACTCGCTTCATCCACGACTCCCCGTTCTATAGCTCGTTGACAGGTACTTTCTCGACGGGAAACCCCTAGGACAGTATAGCCGCGATCGCGTAGATCTAACCCTAATGACCCGCCAATTAAACCCAGTCCAATAATTCCAATTTTCATCAATTAATAGCTTGAAACTGAACGATAATCAATACAGTTAATAGCTTGTTCCGTACTGGCACTTAAAGGATTTACGGGACATTTGAGACGATGATCGTTAGTAAAATATTGACAGCTATTACAGGGGATTTGGTGCATTGTTTTCGCGTTTTTGGTCGTATCTCGGATAGCACCCCACATAGTCCAACCTAGCATTAACACGAAAGACCAAGCGATGATAAAACACAGAGGAACCAAGATCGGTTGTATAGTCTGAATCAGAGTGTAGAGGAGTTGTAGCACAAGAAAGCTTTGCCAAAAAGTTATAGTTATCCTAATTGTATCTACAATAGCACAAATTTTTGATTTTTTGTATTAATTATATAAATTAGGTAAAATATTGAGGGTTAGAATTTAATTTTAAGTCTAATTACTAGTTATTCTAAATTAGATAAATGGAAATAGTTTTACTAATCAAGAAACAAGGAATAATAGTGATTATTTGGACTAAAGCATAGATTTCCTTCGATAACTTGATGTGCTTCATTAGCCCATTTTCCACAAAAAGCTTTTTCTATATAGAAATGTTCTTCAATTCTTAAAGATTCATTTTCTTTTTCTGCTCTAATACCTTGCTTTTGGATTTGATATTCTTGATCTATATAATAATTCTCATCATTCTCTGAGGTTAAAAGTGATAAGTGATACTCTCCTTCTAAAACCGATAATCTCTTGAGAGTCTCTTGTTTAAGTCGTTCATCTTCCATCTCACATTCATAATCTAATCGTAGAATATCTGCTTTATATTCGTTTTCAATCGCTAGATGAGCCTCTTCAATATTTCTAATAGTTTTGCCTAAAACAATAATTTTAACTTGTTTTGCTCCAGCTTTTGTCAATAGACTTTTACAAGCTTTAACGGAGTTTCCAGTAGTTAAAACATCATCCATCAAAATAAATTTTTTTCCTGTCATTAGAGATTGATTATTAATTTTTATAGAGTCCAAATGTAATTGTTGTGTACGTTCGTTTGTAGAACAAGATTGTTTGTCAATGCTTTTAACTCTTTGGATAAGATGAGTACCATCAATCAAACTACTTTTTAGTCTAGTCAATCTTTTAGCTAAATCACAAATTCCAGAAGATGAAGGAGAGGATGAATGGGAAGGAACGACTGTAAGTATAATGTTGTCATTGTCAATCAAATTTCCTATTTGTTCTAAAAAGTATTCAATGGCATCTGAATCTTGATTTTTAAGTTCTAAGATTGTCTGACTGTATTCATTGAAATTACAATTTTCATCAAAATATTCTTCATGATAAATATATTGAGGATGGTAAAATCCTAAATAAAACATATCAGGTAAATTATCGAAAAGTACCATAGACTCTAATCAAACCTCTATAACTTCCTAAAATTGTTTCCAAGGGTTAGATAATTATCTTTGTGATCATTCCCTTCCAAACTATCCTAGACTAAAAATTAATAGTATTTTAAGGGGAACATCAATGAGTGATCAGTTTGATTATGATTTAGTCATTATTGGCGCAGGAGTCGGAGGTCATGGGGCAGCCATTCATGCCGTTAATTGTGGACTCAAAACCGCCATCATTGAAGCAAAAGACATGGGAGGAACCTGTGTTAACCGAGGGTGTATCCCTTCTAAAGCCCTCCTCGCTGCATCAGGAAGGGTAAGAGAATTACAAGATACTTACCACCTCAATAGTTTAGGAATTCAAGTGGGGGAAGTGGCTTTTCAACGAGACGCGATCGCTGATCATGCGACGAATTTAGTCAATAAAATTCGGAGTGATCTTACCAATAGTTTAAAACGTCTCAAGGTTGATACTATTCGCGGATGGGGAAAAGTTATCGATACACAAAAGGTAAGTGTTCTAACCGATAACGGAGAAAAAGTTATCACAGCTAAAGACATTATCCTGTGTCCAGGATCAGTTCCTTTTGTCCCCCGTGGTATTGAAATTGATCATAAAACCGTCTTTACCAGTGACGAAGCCGTTAAATTAGAAACCTTACCTCAGTGGATAGCCATTATTGGTAGTGGTTACATTGGGTTAGAATTTTCGGATATTTATACAGCATTGGGATGCGAAGTAACCATGATCGAAGCATTAGATAATCTCATGCCAGGGTTTGATCCAGATATCTCAAAAATTGCTGAACGGGTATTAATTAAACCCCGTGATATTGAAACCTATTCGGGAGTGTTTGCTACTAAAGTTGTCCCCGGTTCTCCTGTTACGATTGAATTAACAGATGCCAAGACAAAAGAAGTCATAAATATCCTAGAAGTAGATGCTTGTCTAGTAGCGACAGGACGTATTCCTGCTACTAAAAATTTAGGGTTAGAAAATATTGGCATTGAAACCCAACGAGGGTTTATTCCCGTTAATGATCACTTAGAAGTCCTACGAGATGGCGAACCGGTTCCTCATTTGTGGGCTGTGGGAGATGCAACGGGTAAGATGATGTTAGCCCATGCAGCTTCAGGACAAGGGGTAATTGCGGTAGAAAATATCTGTGGACGAGATAAAACCATTGATTATCGCAGCATTCCAGCAGCAGCATTCACCCATCCTGAGATTAGTTATGTGGGGTTAACTGAACCTGCAGCCAGGGAATTAGGGGAAGAAGAAGGGTTTACGGTAGGGTCTGTCAAAACCTATTTTAAGGGCAATTCTAAAGCCTTAGCAGAAGGAGAAACCGATGGTATTGCTAAAGTGGTTTATCGTCAGGATACGGGGGAAGTATTGGGAGTACATATTATTGGTATTCATGCGTCAGACTTAATTCAAGAAGCAGCAAACGCGATCGCCCAACGTCAGTCAGTACAACATTTAGCATTTAATGTTCATACTCATCCTACTTTATCGGAAGTTCTTGATGAGGCATTTAAACGGGCTGATGTAACAGTTTAATCTTGTCGGGTGGGTAATGCCCACCTTATTTTTTTATAGAAAATGAATTTTAATGAATTGACCAGTTTTTAGGGCTTTTCTCTACAGAAGTCCTCAAACTTTGTAACACGGATTTGGTATAATTTTGCCTTGGTACTTAACTACGGAAAACAGAAGGAAAGAACAGTCATTTGCTATCCTTTCCTTGATTTTTTTTCATTATTTTAGAACTTTAAAGAATAAAATCACTAGCTGCGAGGTTGATTGTACCAGTTAATTGGAGTTCCATTTCAGCAATGAAATTACCATCATTTTGCCGATCTACTTGAACAATAGTATTCCCACCTGATTGGAAATAGCGAACTTGTCCACTACCAAAACCATTGAAAGCACTGGTACCGATGAAATTAAACGCTTGATTACCAGCTGTACCTAGGTGAGAATCTATGAATGATAGATCAATACGATCAAAGCCTTTGTTAAAGTCAGCCAATATATCACGAGTAAGACCAGAATTACTGTCATTAACGCTAAAGAAACGATAAATATCATCGCCATTACCATTAGTCATTATGTCTGTACCTGAACCACCAACAAGAGTGTCGTCTCCACTACCCCCAACTAGGATATCATTGCCACTACTACCAGACAGGTAGTCGTTGCCACCCTGACCATACATTCGGTCATTGCCACTACTACCGTACAGAGAATCATTGTTATTACCACCATACATAGTGTCGTGGCCATTACCACCATAAAGTCGGTCATTGCCACTGCTACCAGAGAGGTAGTCGTTGTTATTTCCCCCATAAAGATAGTCATTGCCACTGCTACCGTACAGATAGTCGTTGCCATTATTACCATAAATACGGTCATTGTCACCTTGACCATAGAGTCGATCATTACCATCACCGCCGCGAATGGTATCATCTCCTAAACCAGTCCAAATCTGGTCATTGCCAGCAGTCCCAGTGATACTGTCATTTCCTCCACCGGTATACACTCGTTCAAAATTAGTGGCTGTTTCTCCCGTAAAGTTGGTCACCCCAGTGACCATATTTAAGACATAAGCACCATTAAAGAAACGCACATCTAGGGTGTCAAATCCTCCTGAACCACCATCCATGGTGTCAACGCCCCAACCCCCATCAATCCAGTCATCGCCGCTACTACCGTAAATACGGTCATTGCCACTCTGACCATAGAGTCGGTCGTTACCACTGCTACCAGAAAGATAATCATTGTTATTCCCGCCATACAGGGAATCATTGCCATTATTACCATACAGAGAATCATTGCCATTATCACCATAAATACGGTCATTGTCACCCTGACCAGAGAGGACATCGTTCCCATCACCACCGCGAATAGTGTCATTTCCTGAGCCGGTATAAATATAGTCATTGCCAGCAGTACCAGTGATACTGTCATTGCCACCACCGGTGTACACTCGCTCAAAATTAGTGGCTGTTTCTCCCGTAAAGTTGGTCACCCCAGTGACCATATTTAAGACATAAGCACCATTAAAGAAACGCACATCTAGGGTATCAAATCCTAAGCCACCATCCATGGCATCAAGACCCCAACCCCCATCAATCCAGTCATTGCCGCTGTCACCATCAATACTGTCATTGCCACTGCCCCCATAGAGATAGTCATTGCCACTGCCCCCATAGAGATAGTCATTGCCATTGTCACCATAAACACGGTCACTGTCAGTACCACCGAACAGAGTATCATTGCCACTGCCCCCATAAATACTGTCATTGTCACTATCACCATAAATACGGTCATTACCGTCACGACCGCTAATGGTGTCGTTACCTGCGTAACCATAAATATAATCTGGGGAGTTAGTACCATTTAGGTTATCATTTCCTAATGTTCCGTAAATAAATGCCATAAGTCTTTACCGATATATTCTTTCTTGATAAGTTAGTATTCTTCAGACCCCTCAACTAATACTGCCAAAACCCTGATTTATAGTTGCTGGATTAGACAACCTAAATAATACGATTTACCAGGAAGAGTCTTTGTGAAAAATCCTCTAACGCCATCAATGATATTCCACAAATAGATAATATTAGGTATTCTTTGTGATAAATGTTCATAAATTAGGTCAGTTTTGTGTTCTGGAAAACATGATCTTTTTTCCCATTGTTAGCCTAAAAAATTTATAGAGTTCTAATAGTAGGACTTCAACAATTATGAAGAACGCTAAATCTGTGAACGAAAATTATTTTTTGGGGATGATCAAGTTAGCAGAGAAGATATTAACTAACTTTGTTCCATACTTGAATTATTCCATCAGCCCCTCCAGCAATCAACGTTTGACCATCAGAACTTAAAGCCAAAGATAAAATAGCACTATGGCGAGAATCATCCTCATCACTGATTGTTAAAAACCCGATCGCTTCACGACGATTAGGATGCCAAATTCTCAGATAACCATCAGTTCCGCCACTAAATAGAATTTGTTCTTGCTCACTAAAAACCAACGCTTTAACTTGACCACTGTGAGCATTCAACGTCCGAACGGGTTCTAAAGGTCGGCCTGTGCTAAAACGACTGACATCGAGTTGCCACAATTTAATCGTACCATCAACACAACCAGCCCCTAGGGTTTGACCATCGGGACTAAAGGCTAAAGACTCCACTGAAGAAACATTACCCGCTAAAAAGCCGATTTGTTCACCCGTTTTCAATTTCCAGAGGTTAACTCGTCCATCCCCGCCAGCACTAGCGATTAATCCTTCTGGGGCATAAACCGCGATCGCATAAATAGCCCCTAACGGATCATAGGAACTACATTGGAGTTCACCGCCCCAAAGTTGCCATTGCTTCACTGTCTGATCATAACTGCCACTGATCAACAAAAACGGGTCAGAGGAGATTGCCAAAGATTGAACTGAACCAGTATGTTGAGTTAAGGTAGCTTGTAAACACAGAGTTATAGACTCTTGATCGACATGATCCCCCACCCATAATTTAATGGTGTGATCAAAACTCCCCGTGACGATATGATAACGAGATGAAGAGCCTTCGAGGGGAGCAAACACAACCGCTAATAACCCTTGAGAATGGGCTACTATCTGACTCTTAGCCTCTCCTGTCGCTAATTTCCAACTTCGTAAGGTTTGATCCCAACTCCCACTAATTAGCCATTTTCCATCGGGACTAATTGCTATTGAACTCACTGCATCATCATGGCCGATTAACTGATAACGGCGGTTCCAAACTGGAATAGAAGGACTTTGGGAAACAAAGGAAGTCGGCGCAACAATGGGCAATTGGGTTGTTACTTGAGAGAAATTTAACCCGGAAGCACTATACGGACCCAAAGGCGATATTTCAGACTCTGGCGTTGGGGGGAGATCTTGGGAGGGTTCGTGTATTTGTCGAGTGATCGCCTTTAATTCTTGGCTTAATTGAATATAAGATTTTTCAAGTTGTTCGATCCGTTCGGGGAGAACTTGGGTATTGAGGTATTGAACCACACTATTAAGGGATTGCTCAATACTGACGAGGTTTTCTTTGAGACGAGCGATCACCCGTCCTTCTGTGCCTTCTGAGGGGGGTGGAGGGGGTGACACTGGGACTTGAACTTCAATTTTTTTAATTTCTTGGCTAATTTGCTCTTTTACTTGTTTAATCATTTTTGTGACTCGCTTTTGGCTAATATACCGCCAGCGAAGTCCATTTAAACTATTCAAGATTAACCCCAAGGTAAGAAAGACTAACAGTAACCGAAGATCTTGGGTAGCCATGGCTGTAAACAGACAGATAACCGCCCCTCCCAAGGCTAAAAATTCAGCAACTTCAAGCCAGTGAAATTGTTTGAAAAACATAACCTTAAATGCCTAAAATCAGTCGGGCAATCATAAAATAAATCAATACGCCTACCACATCCACCGCCGTTGTAATAAAAGGGGCTGACATCAAGGCGGGATCAAGTCCAAGAGAACGAAAGAGAAAAGGTAAAGATGACCCCGCTACTGACGCTAAAACCGCGATCGCCACTAAACTAATCCCTACGGACAGGGAAACGAACCAATTCCCCTGTAATAAATACGCCCAAACCGTCGCTAAAGTTCCCAAAATTACTCCTAATAATGCGCCGGCCATCAGTTCACGCCAAACCACCTGTCCTGCCCCAAGATCGTGAAGATCTTCGGTATTTAAGCCTCGAATAACGACCGTAGAAGATTGCGCCCCTACATTGCCGCCAGTTCCGGTTAATAAAGGAATAAAAGCGGTTAAAATAGCCATTTGCTCTAATAGAGTCACGTGGGATTTAATAATCGTGGTGGTAGCCGTATTGGTCAACAATAAAACTAACAGCCAAACCACTCGTTTACGGGCGACAGTGATTAAATTCATTTGAAAATAGCTATCGCGATCAGATTGCACCCCTCCTAAAGCATAGATATCTTCGGTAGCTTCTTCTTGCAAAATATCAATGACATCATCTACGGTGACGACCCCCACCAGTCGCTGTTCACGGTCAACCACAGGAACCGCTAAGAGATCATAACGTTGAATCATACGGGCTACATCTTCTTGATCATCTTGGGTATTAACCCAAACAATATCACGGGTCATAATTTCCCCTAGTGGGGTTTCAGGGGAAGATAACACCAACTCTCGTAGGGAGACAATACCAGTTAGATGGCGAAAAGCATCAGTAACGTAGAGATAATAAATAACTTCAGACTTTTTGGCCAAACGTCGAATTTTGTCTAAGGTTTGAGCCACTGTTGAACTTTCTTTGAGGGAGATATACTCAGGGGTCATGATACGACCGGCGGTATGTTCCTCATATCCTAGAAGCAAAGCAGTAAACTGACGTTCTTCAGGGCTGAGTTGTTCAAGTAAACGGCGAACTACCTTAGCAGGTAACTCGTCAAACAGTCGCGCCCGATCATCAGGAGACATTTTATCTACCACTTCCCTGACTTCCTGCTGCTTAAATTGCTCAATTAGGGATTGTTGCACGCTTGAATCTAGATGTTCATAGACTTCAATAGCTTCTCCCTTAAGTAATAGGCGAAAAGCGATGAGTTGCATTGACTGAGGCAACCCTTCAATGGCATCAGCAATATCAACCGATTGTACAGGAACTAAGAGAGCTTTGGCTCCTTCTAAATTTTTTTGTTCTAATAATAGCTGTAATTGGCTGCGAACTAATTGCCGCAACTCATGGCGAGAATTGGATTGTATTGTGGTCGCATTCTCACTCAAGGTCAATAGTTTCCTGGGTCTAAAGCGTTTCTCTACTCCAATTAAAACACTTATTCGTTCAGAAGGTGTATGGATGCCATAATTATAGTTAACTAAGTAGGCATAATTAAATGAAAAACAGACAAGTTTGTCGTGGAGGCTTGAACCCTTATACCCCAAAATTTTAAGCCCTTCATGGCTTACTAGGAACTTACCTGTATTTTAGCCCACCTAGTTAAATGAAAACAGATACGGTACTGATTCCCATGTAGTGGAAATTTTACAAACTGTTAGCAACCTGAGCATTATAATGGTGGATAAAATACCAAATGGCTCCGATATGATTTTCCACTTTTTTCGAGAAGGATAAAGTTTCTCGCACTAACCGAGAGATTCTTTGACGGAGGGTATTATTATACCGTTCAATATGATTAGTTTCACCACTATCTTTATAAACAGGTCGATGTCGTTGAGTAGGAATAACCGTATTGTAAGCTTCCCAGAAATCTGTATAAGCTACTGCACATTGTCGATAAACTGGTGGTAATGAAGCCCAGAGTTTTTTTGCTGATTCACCCTTAGCGATCGCCTATATAACAGCCAACAATTTCTCGGGTTTTTCTATCAATAGCAAGCCACACCCAATATTTCTTATTTCTGCTGTCAACAAATGACCATAATTCATCACATTTAATAGTCAATTTACCTTTAGGCTTGTCTGAAACGTTTGCTTGACGGGGGACTTGCTAAAATTTATTATTAACATAGTTTTGTAGCCATTGCCATAAAACTTCGACAACTCTGGCAATTCCTCTTAAAGAAATTCTCGAATCGAAGCAACTTGTCAATTAGGTCTTTTTGTTGCTGATTCACCCATATTTTAGTTGAGTTTTTGACAAACTGATGACCACAATCTTGACAACCATGTTTAGGCTTTTTGTTATGAATACTCCCATTTTTTGTAAACCGCTTTGACCCACAGTTAGGACAAGAATCTTCAGACTTCTTCAAAGGTAATGCTATAAGCAAAAAGAAAAGAGTATTCAATAAATTCGACATTAATAAAAAAGGATAAGAAGGCAAGTTTTGATTGGATATAAACACATTATAACTGAATTGAACTTCTCTTCAGTCTTTTTATCTTTTGGCTAATGCAGATGAACTACTCAAGATTCTTTCACTACATGGGAATCACTACCAAATTTTTTAACGCTCATTCCTGAGATGATCAACTAAAGCGTGTAACCCTAGTTTATAACTTTGCGCGCCAAACCCACTAATCTGTCCGATCGCAACAGCAGCAATATAAGAATGATGACGAAAGGGTTCCCGTTGATAGATATTACTGAGGTGAACTTCAACGGTGGGAACTTTCACAGCAGACAAGGCATCTCTAATAGCAATACTGGTGTGGGTATAGGCTCCGGCATTAATCATAATTCCTTGATATTTATCACAAGAATCATGGATAGCATCTATCAAAACCCCTTCGTGGTTTGATTGCAGACATTCTATACGAATACCTATAATATCCGCCTCCTCCGTCAGAAGGCGGTTGATACTATCCAATGTTACAGAGCCGTAGATGAGAGGTTCACGCTTTCCCAACAAATTTAAGTTAGGACCGTGGAGAACTAAAATATTAAGTTGCCTAAAAGCTTGAGAATACACTTTAAGACTAACTGTGCCTATCGGCGGCGCTGTGGGTCGTTGACAGGGATGGGAATTAGCTCAGCTTCAGGCTCAGCTTGGGGACCGAGTAAGGTCTCAATTAGCTTTTGTGCCCATTCTTTGAGCTTTTCGAGAACTTTTTCTAAATAGTCCATCAGACAGACGACTCCTGTTGATATGTTCAATTTTGTTTTCTTGAGGCTTGCCGAACTAGCAACAAATTCACTTCACAAACTGCGCCAGTTGTCTCACTTTTGAGGATGACAAACTACGTTATAAACGAATTTATAGGTATCTTTAGTTTAACATAAGGTTTTGGAGATGGGCACCGCTTCCCCTTAAACATTTGGATTAGATTGATCCTTTTAACGAATGCCGGGCAGGGAGGAATAGGACGTTGCACGGTTTAGTTTCTTCTACTCCCTACCCTAATCTACGGGGCGTTGCACAATCAAGGGATGATTTTGATTTGAGTGCAATAATTTTTCCTTTGATATCAGTAGTTTTGTTCTATGGAAATTTAATCATCATCCCACAACGATGCAACGCCATCTACGGAGTTTATTTTTTAGGAACTCCCTTAAGTTATTCACTTTCAACGGCAACAGGCTCGTTAGCTTCTTCTTCTTGCCCTTCAACTTCTGCCTCTGGTTCTTCTGACGCAGCTTTTTTCACTTTAATCGTTAGATAGCGAATTACTTCGTCACTCAAGCGCATCGCCCGTTCTAGGGGAGCGACTTGGGTTCCATCAGCTTCGTAATTCATTTGTACATAAATTCCGTCAAAATATCGTTGAATTGGGTAAGCAAGCCGCCGTTTACCCCAAATTTTTATCTGGAGATCCGTTACATTATATTCTCTTAAAAAATCTCCATATTTACTGACTTCTTGCTGCACCTGCTCTTCTGATAAACTGGGGCGCAGAATGTATAACATTTCGTAACTTGAACTCATAAACTGTAATCTCCTTATGGACAAAAGGGCTTCTGTCGTTCCTAAAACATCAGAAGCAAGGGCAATCTTTTCAACAGAATAAAATCATACTACCATTAAGGCACTTAACGCTAGTATATGTTTTAGCCTCATCGGTTTAACTCCATCCTTACTGACTGCTTACTGTTATGGCGCAACGCTATGTTAGAGTCACAACGGCTCAAGGAACAATCTACTACGGTTCCCTCAACCTTAATCGCACAGTGACAGTTTTCAATGCTGCTCCCTGGCACGGTGGACAACCCACTGATGACATTTTAGAAGCTGATGATTGTCGTTTATTAGCTCCTTGTTTTCCTTCCAAAATCATAGCGGTAGGGAGGAATTACCGCGCTCATGCTGCCGAACTCGGCAATGTAGTTCCGGAGGAACCTTTATTATTTCTTAAGCCTCCCTCTACCCTCACCGCCGATAGTCAGCCTATTTATTATCCTCCTCAGTCCCAACGGGTTGACTATGAGGGAGAATTAGCCCTAGTGATAGGTGAGATTACTAAAAACTGTTCTCCTCAACAAGCTCGTACCAAAATTTGGGGATATACCATTGCTAATGATGTCACTGCCCGTGATTTACAAAAAAAAGATAATCAATGGACACGAGCTAAAGGCTTTGATAGCTTTTGTCCTCTAGGACCGTGGATTGTGAGAGAATTAAGTGCAGGGGCTAAAATACAGACATTTATTAATAATGATCCTGAGCCTCGACAATCAGCGTTAATTCACGATTTGGTTTTTTCACCCCAAGCGGTGGTTTCCTACATCTCCCATATTATGACCTTATTGCCAGGAGATGTGGTTTTAACAGGAACCCCAGAGGGGGTCGGTCCAGTTGAAGTAGGGGATAAGGTTCGGGTTGAAATTGAGGGAATTGGGAGTTTAGAAAATCCGATAATGGCTGCGTTTGCTTCTCAAACTGCTAGTAACGAACCTGGGAATATGCCGCCTCAGAAATTGTAGGAATTTCAGCGTAACGTCCCAGGGCTGATTGAATGATAGAATAGTAGGAAGCGGCAATTGAACCGAGGAAAACAACGTTATACAGAGTTTCCATGAGTAAACCGCCATTCCCAAAAGCAGGGATTAAAACCCATTGCATAATCAGTTGAATCAGTGATAGTAAAATCCCAATCAGAATAGTCTGCATGGTATTGTAGCGAATAAAATGGCTAACTCTATCATTGCGAACTACTCCCAAGAATAGGAGCATAAAAACCAGAAAACTGCCAAACATACCAAAGAATTGGGCTAAAAATCCGTACACTACTGCAATTGGGAACCCTGGTAGTAATAAGAAACCAAAAATAGGAAATTGGTTTACTAAAAACGAACTAAAAAATATGGCATCGAAGATGGCAAAACAATAGACTAAAGTCCCAAAAATACGATCCTTAATGTCTGTAGACCCACGCCAAGTCATAATCGCTTTCTCCTCGGAGTAATTGTTAATGTCTATTTTTAATTTAACAATATTCGCTTAATTTTGGAACCTAGGGTCAGTTCTCCGATAGTAGTCAATGGTCTTTGACCCATAGATTAATTATCTAATTATCTATCTGTTGACTATTGACTGTTATTTTAGGTTTAATAAACCCTGTTCTTTGAGTTTAGGATTAAACCGAATTTCCACGTTGCTTCCTCTATTTTTTAACGCCTCTTGTAGGTTAGCTTCAATTCGTCTAGAAATTTTTTTTAAGGTTTTTGTTTTAGACAATTCATCTCCCTGTTCATAAACTTCTTTTTCTTCTTTAGTCATTAATATTTTTACATTTATTGCTTGCGTCCATTGCTCTTTTTCTTGACTATTTCCTATTGGTATTTCTCCATTTTCTGTAATCCAAGCTTGTTTTATACTTTCTAAAATAGTTCGACTTGGACGAGAAATTATTTTTATCTTTAGCCAGTAACAACTCTCGGGCTTACGGACTAAATGCTGTTTTAAACTCAAATAAATATCACGAGAATAGTTGACAAAATTCAGGGTTTTGTTTTTATCGAAAATAGCGTAGACCCCAATTGCTTTTTGAAACTCTTCTGATAGGAGTCCCTGGTCATTAAGATAAGGTAAATAGTCTAATTCGGTGAGAGAAAGAATTTCAGTTGATGATACCATAGCGCCGTAATGTTTGAGAAGTCAAGACTGAGCTTTCAACAAGCAACTAACAATCTAATTAAAAATCATACAGGAAAACCCTCAACTTCAGGCAAGTCTAACTCCCTGAATTGTAATGACTCTTAATAATATAGCAAGACAATTTTAGTGATCAGGGTTATATTTTAGAAAAAGAAGAAAAAATCGACAAGATCGTAAGACTAACTGTTACATATAATTGATTTGTATAGGTATCTATCCCGCTAAGCGGAAGGCAAAAGTCCAAAGGCAAAAGTCCAAAGTAGATTATGATAGTATTTCAGCTTTTGCTAATGTCCTAACCTTTTTTTGTACTGCTATAATTCAAAATCAGAGTAGAGATAAAAAACATCTCTATCCCTACTCATTAGTTGTCAGAAAACAAACACAATTGTTAAGTAAGCTTACTTAGAGAGAGTTTCTTGATAAGTCGGAAAATCAAGATAACCTTCTTTTGTAAAAGAATACCAGTCTTTCACATCCGAGTCAGCATTTAAAGGCCAACCATTGGCAAAGCGTTCGACTAAATCAGGATTACTAATGAAGGGTCTTCCAAAAGCAATTAAGTCAGCATTTCCCTTTTGAATAGCTTCTTCTGCTGTTTTTTGGGTATAACCACAATTTCCCATTAAGGGACTATCAAATACGTCTCTAAACTCCCTTAAATTCATAGGTTCTCCTAGCTGATGAAAACCAAAAGCTAACCCATCAAGTAAATGAAGATAAGCTAATTTATAGCGATTCAACTGTTTAGCAACATAGAGAAATGTTTCTCGATAATCTGGAGATCCCATATCATTATAGACCCCGTTCGGAGACAAGCGAACCCCCACCCGATTAGCCGGCCAAACCGTTAAAATTGACTCAATAATTTCTTGAAGAAATCGATAGCGATTTTCTAAACTTCCTCCATATTTATCATTGCGGTGATTGGTTTTTGATTGCAAAAATTCATCAATTAAATAGCCATTTGCAGCATGAATTTCCAACCCATCAAATCCTGCAATTTTAGCCAATAATGCCGCCTGACGATAATCTTCTACAATAGTAGCTATTTCTTCGATTTCTAAGGCGCGGGGGGTTTCGTAGGGTTCCTTGCCATTAGGAGTATGAATATAGTCACCATTAAGCTTAATGGCTGAAGGAGCCACAGGAAGTTTACCATTTTTTTGAAAACTACTATGAGAAGCTCGTCCACAGTGCCAAAGTTGTATGAAAATGGGGGTTTCTTGTTGATGTACTGCGTCGGTTACTTGTTTCCAAGCTTCAGCGTGTTGCTCTGAATAAATGTTAGGAACATGAAGCCATCCTTTGCCCTGTTGAGAGATTAAAGTTGCTTCAGTAATAATTAAACCAGCCTCACATCGTTGAGTGTAATACTCAGCCATTAGAGAATTTGCTAACCCTTTTTCTCCTGCTCTAGAACGAGTCATGGGAGCCATCACAACTCGATTCTTTAATACAAGATCTCCTAGGTTAAAAGGACTCAGAAGAGATGGTGAAATGGTTGGAGAGTTCATCGTTATTCTAATAAAAGTCCTCAATATTTTATCCTTATTTGAAAAAAATAAGACAACAATAGTTGATAGATAACAGTATTTGGCTCTCTTCTGATAAATGATAACTATTAATTAAACTAATCAGAGTTAAGTTTAATTTATCTGTGTCAATGTTATTATGATATGGTTATAGTTTTGATTAAAATAATAGGTCAAAAAGGAAGGATTAAGGTGACAGAGGCTAAAAACGTCTTAGGAACTCAATTAACACTATGTTGTACTGCCCCCATAACAGGATATTACCGCGATGGATATTGTCGGACAGGGGGTCAAGATTACGGGGTTCACGTTGTTTGCGCCCAAATGACTGCGGCTTTTCTGGAGTTTACCAAATCTCAAGGGAACGATCTTAGCACTCCCTTTCCTCAGTATAATTTTCCTGGGTTAAAACCAGGCGATCGCTGGTGTTTATGTGCTTCCCGTTGGCAAGAGGCTTTAGAGGCTGGGGTTGCTCCTCCAGTTATCTTAGACGCAACCCATGCTAGGGCATTAGAAATCCTTTCTCTTAATGACCTGAAACAATATCAGTTAGAATCATCCTAATATCTTAATAAGAGATGATATTTACTAACTAACTTTGAGCCAAGATGACAATTTCTAAGACCGAAGCCAAACAACTTTTAGAACGTTTAATTTTTGAAGATACCGATCCCGAAGACTGGGTTAATGACGTTTGGGGGTTAAGTCCCATGCACGGGGATAGCGGGGCAAAATTGTTAGAAGCTTTCTATGCTTTGATTGACTGCTGTCGAGCCGAACAATTAGACAATTTACTTCAATCATTTTATCAAGAAAAACTTTGAAGTTTGGCTTCAAGGGATTTAAGGTATTCTGTGTTAACCCCAGATTCTCGTACTAGGGAAATTTTTCCGGTACGCGCCACTTCTTTGATACCAAATTTGTTCAACATTTGTACGATAGCGACCATTTTACCAGGATCGCCTACGACTTCAATGGTCACGGTATCTTCAGAAATATCAACAATTCTAGCCCGAAAGACCTGGGCTAATTCAATCACTTCAGCACGGTTGGAGGCGACGGTATTGACTTTAAGCAACATCAATTCCCTTTCAACACAGGGAGTTTGAGTAATATCATTAACTTTGAGGACATTAATGAGCTTGTAGAGTTGTTTTGTCAATTGCTCAATACTATCATCATCTCCAGGAACAACCATGGTGATACGGGATACTCCCACCGTCTCAGCAGGACCGACAGCTAGACTTTCAATATTAAAGCCACGACGAGCAAACAAACCGGCAATTCGAGTCAATACGCCGGCTTCGTCTTCAACTAAAACAGATAGGGTATGTTTCATGCTTAATTTATTACTAAGTCTGGTCAAAAAGTTTAGCCTAACTCACGACAATGAGGGGATTGTTTTTTGCCTTTGGGGAAAATTTTTGTTTCTCCCTAGCCTTCAATCATACCATAATTAAGAAGAATTGAGATAAAGATAATAGGTTTTACCTAAGTTACTCAGATCAAGAATTCCAGAAGTTCTTTAAAGGATTAAGACGAAATCCTGGGGCTTGATAATCAGGGGATAAATAATTTTCAGGAATCGTGGTTTGATTACCATCTCTCATGGCGCCATAATGAGGTGATAAGATTTCAATTCCCGCTTCATTACATTTATCTTGAATGTGTTCATGCAGTTCAGAATAAACAAAAGGTAATTGTAGGGTTTTATCCGTATAAACATTTAATTCATAGCTGACATAAAAATCGTCTAAACTGGTTTGTAAAACAAAGGGTGCTGGCTGTTGTAAGATGTGTTCAGTGGCTAAAGCAGCATCGAGTAAAACTTGGTAAACTGTACGCCAAGGAACATCATATCCTAAGGTAATTGTGGTGTTTAAAATTAGCGGAATCCCGGTATCTCGTTCTGAGGCACTATAATTAATAACATTGCTATTGAGTACGGTAGAGTTAGGCAAAGTAACCAGAACATTTTTAGGGGTACGGATGCGAGTAACTAGAATTGTTTTTTCTTCAACATCTCCAATAATATCGCCAATTTGAACGCGATCGCCGATTTGAAACGATCGTGTATAAATCAGAATAATTCCTCCCACTGTATTAGCCACCGCAGAGGTGGAACCCAAGGAAAAAAGTATTCCTAGAAAAACAGAAACCCCTCGAAAAGCTGGAGAATTTGACCCTGGTAAATAAGGAAAAGCAAAGACTAAAGCTAGAGCAATAATTAAAAACAGACTAATATTATACGTCGGAATAGCCCATTCCCGATAGAAACCTGGAAAAGAAATATTTCCTCGATCTATTTCTGTAAAAATAAATTTTATAAAACGTAGAATATAGTAAGTAATAAGGATAATTAGAGAAATAATAAAAAGGTTAGGAATATAACTAATAAAAGCAACCCAAGTTAATTTAATTGCTGACAATAAATACTGGAATAATTTATGACTTAATCCTCTCGTCAAGGGAAAAAAACTCAAAACCAAAGGAATATAAATATAAAGAATAGCTAAATAACAAATTACTCGGATAAATTTAAGGAAGCTAATTAAACTATTAGCTACTTTTTGAGAAGAAAGGAATTCTATATTTTGAAATCTTATCCCTGGGATATAAGTCTCTTGTAACTGATTAATAGCACGATATGATTGAGGAAAAAACCAATTAATAATTTTAATAATTAACCAAATAGAAATAGTGGCGATCACGGTGTAAATAGCAGCTAATATTCGGGCTTTTAAGGTTCTTTCATGGCGATATTGAGTAACAGACTTTTTTACTTTTTGTAAATATTTATCGGCTAACTCTTGTTGTGTTTTACGAGCTGCTTTAGCGTCTTCTTCTGTGATGGTAATGAGAATTTTATTGTCTGATACAATATTATATGTATTAGTTGAACTAGGAGCCTCAATCTCTAAAGAATCTAATGAAAAAGAATTATTTTCAGCAAACTTATTAAGCCTATTGGTAATCGTTTCTGCTCTTTCTTCTGGAGAAAAAGAGCCTGTTTTTGCTTGAATCAAAAATAGAGTTTGACTATTTAAGGTAACAGGAAAACCATCAATTTTATTACCTGGTAAAGTCTGGGCTTGAGAATTAGTAAAAGGAAAATTAATGATTACTAAAAAGCTAATTAAGTAAATTACCAAAAATCTTAATACGTTTTTCATAAATTTCCTTTTTTCACACATTAAATTCTTTATCTAAACTTAACATATTATAGGGTTAACTAACGGAAATTAATTGTAAAATCTTAAGATTTAAGAATTATTTAAAGTAAGATAAAAAGTTAGAATAAGTTCTTTTAAAGAAGAAAATTAAGTTTTTTATAGACAAAAGTGTTTCTAGCCCCTACAATCAACCTAGATCTTACTTGGTCAAGGGATAAAGGAGTATTGATAATGAAGAATACTGATACTACTACTTTTATTGGTTCTCGTAGTGAACTCAGAGAATTAGTTCGCACCCAACTCCAACTTCTGCTGGAACAAAAAAATTATGAAGGAGTGAAAACTCTCCTTGTTCCTGTTCAACCGGTAGATATTGCTGAAGCAATTGAAGACTTGCCAAAAACCCTACAGGTAATCGCTTTTCGTCTTCTAAAAAAATCAGAAGCAATCGATGTTTATGAATATCTTGAGCCGACAGTACAACAGTCACTAATTGAAGAATTCCATGATCAAGAAGCAATTGCCATTGTTAATGATATGTCTCCCGATGATCGAGCAAGGTTATTTGATGAATTACCCCCTAAATTAGTCAGAAGATTAATCGCCCAAATTGCCCCAGAAGAACGGGAAGTAACCTCTCTTCTATTAGGTTACCAAGCTGATACAGCCGGGCGACTTATGACACCTGAATATATTGCTCTTAAAGAACATTTAACGGCAACTCAAGCCCAAGAAAAACTGAGAACATTAGCCTATAAATCCGAAGTTAATTATTATATTTATGTCACCGATTCTACTAAACACCTCATTGGGATTTTATCCCTCAAAGATCTAATTATTGCTGAACCTGAGCAAACGTTGGGGGAAATTATGACACAGGATGTCATTTATACCGATACCAATACTGATCAAGAAGAAGTCGCTAGATTAATTCAACGTTACGATTTATTAGCGTTACCTATTGTTGATAAAGATGAAAATCTTTTAGGGGTGATTACTGTTGACGATGTTATTGATATTTTGCAAGAGGAAGCAACTGAAGATATTTATAAAATGGGAGCCGTCGAATCCCAGGGAGATAACTACTTCCAAGTAGGATTATTTGAAGTAGCAAAAAAAAGATTTCCTTGGTTACTATTGCTATTAGTTACGAATTCAATAACCGTAATACTTTTGAGTCAGTATGAAGCGGTACTAGATGAAGTCGTTGCTTTAGCCTTTTTTACTCCTTTACTAATAGGTGCTGGAGGAAATGTGGGGGCGCAATCTTCGACGGTTGTTATTCGTGGGATAAGTACAGAGGCATTACGAGATAAAAAACCGATTAGTATTATTATTCGTGAATTGATGAGTGGTGGTTTATTGGGAATGATTTTAGGAAGCTTAGTTATTATTGGTATTTTTCTTTTTTTGGGTCATCAAGAAGTTGGTTTGACCGTAGGAATGAGTTTATTAGCAATTACAATGATAGCGGCAACAACAGGGGCTACATTGCCCTATGTTTTCAACTATTTTGGCTTAGATCCTGCCTTAATGTCTGCTCCTTTTATTACTACAATTGTTGACATTTTAGGAATTTTTATTTATCTTAATTTAGCCAAGTTATTTTTAGGACTTTAATATATAATCAAGTTGTTTTAGTAAAAAGGTGACCAATAATGAATATAGCAGAAACGGTTATTGATAAATCAAGAAGTGAACTCAGAGAGGTCGTCTGTCGTCAACTTCAGTTACTATTAGAACAAAATAATTATGAAGGAGCAAAGTCTTTATTATTACCCGTTCCTCCAGTGGATATCGCTGAAGCGATCGCTGACTTACCAGAAACCCTACAACTCCTGGCTTTTCGCTTACTCAAAAAAGCAGAGGCGATCAATGTTTATGAATACCTTGATCCTGAAGTACAACAATCGTTAATTAAGAAATTTAATGACCAAGAAGCTATTTCTATTGTTAATGATATGTCTCCCGATGATCGGGTTAAATTATTTGATGAATTACCCTCTAGATTCGTGCGACGACTTATTCGAGAATTAACCACGGATGAACGCCAAGTTACTTCATTGTTACTGGGTTATCCCAAAGATACCGCAGGGCGTATTATGACCCCTGAATATCTTCAACTTCCTCAAACATTAACAGCCCAAGAAGCGCAAAGAGAAATTCGTCAATTAGCCAAAGAATCCGAAGTTAATTATTATATTTATATAACTGGTGAATTGAATCAATTATTAGGAATTATTTCTTTAAGAGATTTAATTTTAGTCTCTCCTGACCAACAATTAGGAGATATTATGGCAACGGATATCGTTTATGCCTACACTGATACAGATCAAGAAGAAGTCGCTAGATTAATTCAACGTTATGACCTATTAGCGTTACCTATTGTAGATCGGGGTGAAACTCTTTTAGGGGTCGTCACTGTTGATGATGTTATTGATATTTTAGAGCAAGAAGCCACGGAAGATATCTATAGAATGGCTGCAGTACAATCCGAAGGAGATGACTACTTTAAAAGTAGTTTATGGGGAGTCACCAAAAAACGGATTCCTTGGCTATTAATTTTATTAGTTACCAACTCCGCTACTGTCTTGGTTATGAGTCGTTATGAAGCGGTTTTAGATGCAGTAGTAGCGTTCGCCTTTTTCACCCCTTTGTTAGTGGATACAGGGGGAAATGTTGGGGCGCAATCTTCAACCGTTGTCATTCGGGGATTGAGTACCTACGAATTAAATGATAAGAAACCTGCTTTTGTCGTTTGGCGGGAATTGATGACTGGGGGAATTTTGGGTATTGTCCTAGGAATTTTAGTGATTGTTTTAGTCTTTTTATTGTTAGGACAAGCTGAAGTTGGAGTAACTGTTGGTATTAGTTTGTTAATTATTAGTACCCTGGCTGCAGCAACAGGGGCAGCTTTGCCTTTTATTTTTACGTTTTTTGGCTTAGATCCTGCTTTAATGTCTGCCCCATTTATCACCACAATTGTAGATATAACTGGTATTTTTGTTTACTTGAATACTGCTAAGTTGCTGCTAAACATTTAACTCTTTAATCAATTCTTGAAAATAACATTTCTCCCTGTACAACAACTTTTCCATCTACGACACCCTCTCCTTTCATTTTAGCAATACGATTTCGTTTAAACGTCAATAATTCCACCGTCATAATTAATTGATCCCCAGGAACCACCGGAAGACGGAAGCGCACTTTATCAATTCCAGCAAACGCAAAAAATTCACCTTTCATCCCAGGAAGTAAGGTTAAAACAACCCCACCAACTTGAGCCATAGACTCAACAATTAATACCCCTGGCATAATAGGACGAGCAGGAATATGTCCCGTAAAAAACTGCTCATTAATGGTTACATTTTTAATCCCAACTGCTTTTTCGCCAGGCACATAATCAATAATGCGATCAACCAAAGCAAAAGGATAGCGATGGGGAAGTAATTCTTGTATTTCTTGAACAGTAAAAGTTGTTTTGATGGAAGAGGTTTCGGTTGATTCTTGATTATTTTCCATTAACTCTTGAGGAGTTTGAGTAGTATGGGCATCCGTTACACTAGACATGGAGATTCCTTTGATAATTGGTTGTCGGGAACTTCATCAGTTCTTTAACTATTGTTTCACATTTTTAGCTCACCGCTAGTGGAAATCTGATGTCAGTGCCAGATAGAAATTTATGAGCCAGCCGATTTGTGAAGCCGAATCAAGAGAACTAACCCTTGCTAATTAACGCCTGAAGGATTTTTAAGAGTCAAAAGTTCAGTGGGTTTAATCGCTCCTTTTTCTGTAATAATGGCATTAATTAAAGAGGCTGGAGTAACATCAAAAGCGGGATTATAATAATCAACACCATCAGGACAAAGCTGGGTTTCTCCTACTTGATAAATTTCCGATGGATGACGTTCCTCAATCGGAATTTGCTCCCCATTTTCTAACTCAAAATCAATCGTAGATAAAGGGGCGGCAACAAAAAAAGGAACATTGTGCATTTTAGCGACTACTGCCAGGGCATAAGTTCCAATTTTATTAGCAGTATCCCCATTAGCGGCAATTCTATCAGCCCCCACCACCACTGCATCAATTTTTCCGAGTTTCATGCAATGGGCTGCCATATTATCACTAATAACCGTTATCGGAATGCCTTCTTGTACACACTCCCAAGCCGTTAATTTAGCCCCTTGGAGACGAGGCCGAGTTTCATCGGCGTAGACTCTTTCTAGTCTTCCCCCAGTCCAAGCTGAACGAATTACCCCCAAAGCCGTCCCATAGCCGGCGGTTGCTAAAGCCCCAGCATTACAGTGAGTTAGGAGGGTTAACTTTTCGGGGCTACTCGGCAAAACTTCTAAGCCATGTTGACCAATTTTCTCACAAGTTTCTAGGTCTTCTGCTTGAATTTCTTGGGCTGTTGTTAATAGAATTTGTTTGATTTCTTCTAACGTTCCTACACTTTCATAGGCAGTTTTTAGCATCCGAGAAATTGCCCAAAACAGATTAACCGCAGTGGGGCGAGTTTGTCGTAATTCCTCGGCTACGGTTGCTAGTTTTTTGAAAAATTCTGTCTTTTGGTCAGTTTTAATCTCCCTTGCCCCTAAATACATCCCATAGGCGGCTGCAACGCCGATCGCTGGCGCACCTCTTACAATCATGGTTTTAATGGCTTTAGCCATATCTTCATAACGGGTAATTTCTACTAAGGCATATTCGTTAGGTAAACTGGTTTGATCAATGAGTAATACCTTATCTTTCTGCCAAAGGACGGGATAGATAGGGGTAGTGGGGAATTTCATAGACACGAATAAGAATAATAAGTAAAATCAGTTATTCAATAATATCTTGACACAAAATCCTCAATAGATATCGACATATCGTCTTTCACTATTCTTATAGCAATTTCTTACTATATATAGGTAAATATTAAAAAAATCTAAAATATAGACGCTAATACATCAAATCAATGTAATTTAAGCATCACATTTGAAAAAAACTAAATCATATAACCAATGAAACAAATTTCAAAAGGATTTCTGGGTTTATCTGGCATTACATTTCTATTTGTAACATCTATTGTAAATGCTCAAGCTGCTACTCTAGGTAACATTATTGGTAGAAGCGCATTAAAACAAGCTGGTGCAGAATTCTTAGCAGAACAAGTATTAGAACAAATATCTAGTCAACTTGGAGATGCTGTTTTTAGTACAGACTTGAGTAGTGAACTTTTTGAAACCCTAGGATTAGGAACAGTTGTTCTTACAGGAGCTTATACCTTTTATACTGATGGATCTGGTGGAGTCAAAGATTCTGGTTTTGATGTAGATCTAAGTATTGCTAGTGAAGAAAAAGACTTGACTGAGAGTTCGACAATATCAATTAATGGTGTTTCAGAAAAGGGAGCTCCATATAATGCTCTTGTAGAAAAAGCAGAGGCTAAAACAGTCAATGGTTTTTTTGATGAT
This sequence comes from unicellular cyanobacterium SU2, assembly GCA_002110465.1. Classification (GTDB taxonomy): domain Bacteria; phylum Cyanobacteriota; class Cyanobacteriia; order Cyanobacteriales; family Microcystaceae; genus Rippkaea. The sequence goes on from NEED01000008.1 coordinate 37,084, forward strand.
GAAGTATTTGCTACTGTTACAGATCCTATATTAGAAACAGGGAACCCAATTTTAACGGGAGAAAATTTGTATGCAGGAGGTTTTGCCTTCTCTTTTTTAGGAGGTTCTTTTGCTGCCGATGAATTTGTAGCTAAACCCCTTTCATTAAAAAAAATTAGCTTAAAAAAACCTGTACCTGAACCTTTAACCATATTAGGTGTTGGAACCGCCTTAGTCTTTGGAGCAGGATTCAAGCGTAAACTTAGAAAAGCCTAAGAATAAGTAACAACTAATGGGAGAAAAGCTGAAATTGTCTCGTCTTTTTTCTCACTAAATAAACTGTTGATAAGATTCATATTTTCACTACTTTTCTGAAGTGTGGGGGGTAGCAAAAATAACAGACTACACCCCATATTTACATGACTAATTTAACCTATTAGCCTGCTGCCTCAGCATTAGCCACATGGAAAAAACTCAGATGTAAAACTGTTCTTTTCCAAGGATGGGATTGTACTTCTCTAATTAAAGCATTGCCTGTCCATGGTAGGTCAGGGATCTTAACTTCAATAACTGTTTCATTAACCTTAGCGTTTCTCAAGAGGGTAACAGCCTCTTTAGCATTAACTGCTAGGGAAACAGAATTTGCGCCATCATGGCCGTATAATGCGGCAGGAATAAATCCCTCACGACGTAGGGCATTGGGTTTACGGTCTTCAGGTCTTGTTTGACACTCAATAGTAAGAGACATAGATAATTACTCCCTAAAAAAATGGTTTATCAGTTAATCAGAAGTTGGGCTAACCGGATCGCCATTGGCATCAAGTAACGCCCGTTTGGGTCCATGAATGGGATCTTCGACGATAATTGTTTGATCCCGACTTGCTCCCAAAGAAACGATCGCAATGGGAGTTTCCATTAATTCTGCTAAGAACTTGAGATAGTTTAAAGCAGCCTGGGGAAGATCATCGAGAGTCCGACAATCACTGGTTGATTCTTGCCATCCTGGTAAGGTTTCATAAATGGGCTGACACTTAGCAAATTCTCTAGCGTTACTAGGAAGATGGTGACAGGTTTGCCCATCGAGTTCATAAGCGACACAGACTTTAATCTCCTCTAATTCATCGAGGACATCAAGTTTGGTAATTGCTAAACAGTCTAAACCATTTATCCGTACTGCATAGCGGCCAATCACCCCATCGAACCAACCGCAACGGCGACGACGACCGGTGGTGGTTCCAAATTCTGCTCCGCGATCGCCTAATAATGCGCCCACTTCTCCGTGTAATTCTGTCGGAAACGGTCCTTCTCCCACACGGGTTGTATAGGCTTTGGCGACTCCAATGACCCGATCAATCACCGTCGGTCCTACCCCTGAACCGACACAGGCTCCTCCCGCAATGGGATTAGAGGAAGTAACGTAGGGATAGGTTCCGTGATCGAGATCTAGTAGGGTTCCTTGAGCTCCTTCAAACAGTATATTTTTGCGTTTTTGGATAGCTTCAGCAATTTTTAGAGAGCTATCCACCACGTGAGGTCGCAATTGTTCTGCATACTCTAAGTATTCCTTAATGACAGTTTGGGGATCAAGGGGGGATAGGTTATACAGTTTTTCTAAAATGACATTTTTATAATTGATCGTCCATTCTAATTTTTCCTGTAAGCCATCAGGGTTCATTAAATCAATAACTCTAATCCCTGTTCGTTCTGACTTATCTGCGTAAGTCGGTCCAATTCCCCGTCCAGTTGTTCCTAGTTTATGCTTCCCCCGTCTTTCCTCAGATGCCTTATCAAATAGGCGATGATAGGGCATAGTGACGTGAGCGGTTTGGGAGATAAAGAGATTTTCGGTTGACACCTCTAGGGCGCGGAGTTGCCCTAATTCTTCGAGTAAAACTTTGGGATCGATTACGGTTCCTGAACCGATGATACACTCTGTATTAGGGTAAAGAATCCCTGATGGTATTAAGTGGAGTTTGAAGGTTTGCCCCTGAACAACAATGGTGTGGCCTGCGTTAACTCCCCCTTGGGGACGCACGACCACATCAGCTGAACGGCTCAATAAATCTGTAATTTTTCCTTTTCCTTCGTCGCCCCACTGTGCGCCGATAACAATTACGTTAGCCAAGAGTTTATAAAAAAGCTAAAGTTCACACAAACTACCATTATTATTCAACAGGCTAAGTTTTGTCAAGCTTTGAATCTTATGGCTTTGGTTTTGATGTAGTTGTTGATATTTATCATTTCCAAGAAATTAAGAGTCCTAAAAATTAGGGTTCTACAGTACATACTATTCTCCTAGATAAAGAGCAAATTCAGCAAATTCTGACTAAACAAAAAAGGATGGGTTTACGATTTGGAGAGATAGCTGTTTTGAATGGCTTTCTTACCAAAACAACCCTTGAATTTTTCCTTAACCGTCTTGAAAAAAATAAAGAACCACAAAACCACGATCAGCCGAAAATTATTGTTTCACCAGGAACATTAAACTATGATTCTGGGAAGATAGAGGAGCTAATTCTAGAGGATTTCTCGAATTTATAAACTATCTTTAATTTAATAGCAGCTTAGAGGGGGATAAATAACATAATATAACTCGATTCTCAACTAATAATGACGGGCTTTGTCTATCTCTGACTTAGCCCGTCATCTTCTCTGTTATTAAATTGCTCAAGGTTTCCTCCTAAACCAATTCATTAGGTTTAACCGCCTCTTTATTTTTTCTCTTTTCCTATTCTATAGTTGTCTCTTCCTAGAGCCTGGTTTGGCCTTGTCTTGCTTGGTTGACGTTGCCACGTTTCCCTATAATCAAGGACGATTTATTTGAGGCTCATTTACATACTAGCATAAATGATTAATTTTGAGGTAGTCTAATAAGGGTTACTTCTCAACCAAAATCCTGAGAATTTAGCAAGTAATCAAGAAAAACTGCTTTCATTCTAGTGCTATGCAATTAATTCTTTATAGCAAACCTGGCTGTCATTTATGCGAAGGACTTCAAGAAAAATTAGAACAGATTGAAACCTTAAACCTTGACTTAGAAATTCGAGATATTACTACCCGTGAGGACTGGTTTGAAGCTTATCAATATGAAGTCCCTGTTTTATATCAAAAAATAGGTGAAACTGAAAAAATGATTCCTCGTCCTTCTCCCCGTCTTTCAGTAGCGAGATTGGAAAAATTGTTACAAAAATATATACAGTGATTTAGCTCTATTCACTCCATTCATAGAAGTTCGTCCTCTAGCACCACGCCTTAAGATTAAGATAACTTAAATCCCTAAAACTCAAGTTCTATATGGGTTTTAATGCTGCATTCTTAATTCTACATTCTTAATGCTGCTCTAAGTTCTTTAGGACTTGAAATTCTGGTTTTTGTAAAAGCTAAAGCTCCAACTACGAACTTTTATGTTTTAAAATGGGAAAAATTTCATCTCCAAGCGATCGCCCCACAAAACTGATCACAATTAAACTGGTTAACCTAACGTCGTTGTCTAATTTATTACAAGGACTTAAACAGTGGCGAGAACTATCTTTAACCTTTGACACTCCTATTAATTTAACTATAACAACTAATCAATCACAAGTTAACCTTAATCTTGAGGTTAAAGCAACCAATAATGTAACTATTGATGGCTTAATTTCTGGGTTGCAAAGTTGGCTAGATCAAGGGTTACTATCTTACTCCCAACTCAGGTTAGGGATCAGAGTCGATATTAACCACCCATCTATTTTAGAAGGGTTAGAACAATGGTTACACTTAAACCTTTTATCAGATATTCAAGTTAAACAACTGTGTGGTCAGCATTTAACCTCTACCCTAACCCCTGTTGCTACTCCCAAAGTCTCTCGAAAAACTAGACAACAGCGTTCTAAGGTTAAAGTAAAACCCCGGCAACGCCAACGTTCTCTCCCTAAAATTGCCCAAATGTTACAAGGGTTGATGGCAGAATTAAGCGTGATCTGGCTGTTATTATTGGGAGTCTTCATGGTGGTGATCTCTTCGGGAGTATTAGCCGCCAGTCAGTGGGAAAAATTCCCAGCGATCGCCCAATATGGCATTTTATGGGTATACACTTTGGGGTTCGGGGGGGCTAGTTGGTGGACTTCTCACAAACCGAATTTACGCTTGACGACCCAAGCATTGCGTGTTGTGACCCTATCGTTAGTTCCGATCAATTTTGTCGCCCTCGATAGTTTTGCTTTATGGAAAACTCCTCTGGGTTGGTTAGTCACGGGAATAGCAATGTTGTCCTTAACCACACTAACGACTCAGGTATTTAAAAGTAAAAATAATTCTCGTCATCGCTTTTTATCTCTATTCAATCATTTGGGTTTAAGTTATATCCATTTAGGTTGGAGTTTTCCTTTTATTCCCCTAGGAATGACTTATTTAGGAGTGGTGGGAACCGCAGTTATCCTTCAGCTTCAGAAGAAACAGAATAGAGATCAACAGCCGTTATCCCCTCAAACTTCTATTGATAAAGACAAAGCAAAATTCCCCTTTAGCCTCACCGATGCTATTATTAGCTATGCTTTGCTTATTTTATTAATTCGAGCTATTTTTATCACTCAAATCGATATTTTTCAACTAGGGCTTGCAGTCGGTATCTGTAGCTGGTTAATGGGTTGGAATACTTCGGCTAATAGTCAACTTTGGCAACGAGTTGGGGGAAGTGGGTTATTTCTTGGTTGGTTACTTTCAGTAATATTTACTCCCTTACAAGCGATCGCCGTTAGTTTATTGGCTATTGTCTGGTTAACCCGAAACCTCGGTCAAAGTTGGCAAAGAAAAGATTTATTATTAATTCTAACTATTGGACTACAGTTACATTGGTTATTATTCCGAGTATTACCGTTAGGGGAAATTACCCAATGGGCTATTCAAATTACAGAAACCCAGGGAAATGGTTGGGCGTTACTTAGTTTGGGACTATTTCCCTATTTAACGTTAATTATTGTCCTTATATATTGGTTTTTAGGGTTAGATAAACCAAAACTCGCTAAGTTAACCCGTAACATTGCCTTACTCTTAGGAACGACTTTAACTATCCTCAGTTTAGTCAGTCCTTCTCTGAGAACTCTTAATTTAGCTGCTTCAACTCTTACCCTAGGTAAACTCACCCAAATTCAAAAAAAAATTGCCCCGTCTTCTGAAACTTGGTTAGGAACTATCACTCACATCGGGAGTTTATTAACCTTGATATCTTGGGTTAATTGGTTATTTCCCAGATTAAATGTGGGAATTTGGGCAACTATTTTCCTGGTTTTAATGGCTTTAGAAGGGATATTTGCTCTTAGCGATCCTCAAAGTAATTCTATTTTGAGATTATTGTGGCCAAGTGCTTGGGGACTAACGTTAGTATTAGGGGGATTATCCTATGGGTTGTTATGGGTAAATACCCCTTGGGTAAAATTACCTGAAATTTCTCCTTTTTGGAATTTTGTCTGGTTTCTTGCGCCTTTGACTTTAACAGTAATCGCCATAATTGCTATCAAAAATAATTCTAGTCAAGAATATCATCAAGAGGAAAAGCCGTTAAACGAAAAATTTTTGACGATAACAGCCTTAAAAACCATTCCTAGACAAAAATTATCAGGTAGTTTAAGTGTAGTTGCCTTAATCTTAATGCAAGGACTTACCCTAGGGTTTCCTGAAACTCGGTTACTTGGACTAATATCTACTACCGTTTTAATGGTAGTTAATACTTTTTATCTCCGTCATTGGCTATCAGCAACCCTTACAGTCGGTTTTGGGTTATCAGTCCTCGGAGTTATCCTAGAAAATTTTCAATTATCTTTATCACAATGGTTATTATCTTGGGCGATCGCTACTTGTCTGCTTTGGTTACTTCGTCACTGGTTACACCATCGCAATAGTCAATTATTATCTCTCTATGGTCAAGTAGCTGATAAATGGAGTTATACTCTCTCTAGTTTAACTATTGTGGGATTAATCAGTTATTCTTTAATTAATGCTTCACTATCAGGAATATTTCCTATTTCTGCTTTAATGATGGGGGGAAGTGTTTATCGTAGTTGGCAACCTTTTTTGAAGAGAAGGAGAGGGGCTTCGACTGTCACTCAGCCCAAGAGAGGGGGAGAAAGTAATAGTTTTCGGCTTTTTAGCTATTGGTATAGCGTATTGATATTGTTGGCGGTTCAAATTCCTTTGTGGCAAGTTGTTGCGTGGCGTTGGTTAGGACTAGCGATCGCCACTGGGTTAATGATCTTTCAAACTCAACAACGAAAAACTCTAACTGCTGCGGTTATTACTATTGGGTTTGGGTTAGGGTTGGCAACTATCTGTCTGTGGGATGGACGGTTAGGGTTTGCTGTACGATCGCCGTCTTCTTGGTTATTGGTTACAAGTGTTTTTACCACGACTCTTTGGATCTTACGTCATTGGTTTCTTGTCACAGAGAAAGTGACTGTAAATCAGACAATTAGAATTAATTATGCTAAAGCTAGTGATGGTTGGGGGTTTATTCTCTGTAGCTTACTTTTATGGTCTTTAAGCTTTCATTCTTGGGCAGTTTATGGTGAATTTATCTCTCCTTCTTTAGAGGCGATCGCTGCTTCAACTTTACTACTAGGAACCGTTATTTATCGCAGTTGGCAACGTCCGACCAATTGGACGATCTACGGACTAGGATGGAGTTTAGAATTATTAACTATTGAAATAATCGCTTTAACGGGGCAATCTTTTATTGCCCTAGCTATTGCTAATATTATCCTAGGACTCCTCACCCAACTATTAGGGGAATGGTGGTATCGTCGAACTGGAAAAACTCAATTACTCAGTAGTTGGCATATTCTCCCCCTACTTTATGGAGGGTTAGGGACAGCATTACGATGGAATTATTTTAGTAATTGGACGGGGTTGATTTCTCTAGGACTGGTCTTAATTATTATTGGTGTAGGAAGACGAACAGATAGGTTTCAACCTTTAATTTATTTAGCGATCGCGGGGTTATCTTTATCGGCTTATGAATTATTATTTTATCAAGTAAGGACTTGGCCAATAGGGGATCAATTATTAGCGATGGCTGCCCTTGCTACCAGCATAATGTATGTTTATCGTTTCTTATCAGGTTGGTTAACCCGTTATCTTCATCTGTCAACGAAACAATTACAAACCGTTGCCCATTTTCATTGGTTTTTGGGTAGTATTTTCTTGATAACTGCTGTCTTTTATCCTGTCAGCTTTAGCCAAATAACAGGGTTGGGAACAGGACTATTTTTAACTCATTATGCCATTATTCAAGGTCGTTATCATACCCATAAATTACAAGCAGAAACTTGGATTTATTTAGGAATACTAGAAGGTGGAGGTATCAGTTTTTATGCTGCTTCAACCATACCCACTAATACAGTATTTTCTACTGTCTTAGAAATATGGATAGGGAGTATTATTTCTTTATTATCTTTAGTAATAGCTGGACTTCCTTGGCATCAATGGGGTTGGCCGCCTCGACCTTGGAAAGTTTTAGCAATAACTTTACCCTTAATTGGGGTAGGAACAACAGGAAATGGAATTACTTTATTTGTTGCTACGATATGTTATGGTTTATTAGGAAAATTCTGGCAAAGACCTCGTTTATTTTATCTAAGTCTTATTTTAGGAAATTGGGTTATCGTCTATTGGTTCGAGAAATTAAACACACCACTATTTGCTTATGTTTGTTTGTTAGGAGGTTCAATTATAAGTGTTGTTTGGATTGATCCCTATTGTCAAACAATAGAAGGTAAAAGATTACGTCATTATCTTCGTTTATTAGGAACGGGAATTATTAGTTTTTTCTCGTTATTTCTCTACAATAAAACAGGTATTATCCCAGCTTTTTTAAGCATGAGTTTAATATTTATGGGATTATCTCTTCAAATAAGAGCCTTTCTTTTTGTGGGAACAATTACCTTTTTAATTAATGCTTTTTATCAATTAATTATTTTGAGTTTAACTTATGCTTTACTCAAATGGATTATAGGATTAATTTTGGGATTAATGTTCATTTGGATAGCAGCTAGTTTTGAAAATCGTCGTACCCAGTTAAGTTCATTAATTCGCCATTGGCTAACTCAACTAGAAGAATGGGACTAAATATCTCTCAACGAAGCAAAAAAGTTAGGAGAAATAGAATTATAAAGAATAGGCTCTAATCCATTTAAAAACTGTTTATAAACAAAACATTAAGTAGTGGACTAACAGAGCTAACATAATGAAATAGATGTAGGTTGGGTTAAGGAAAGAAACCTAACAAAACAAAATCCTAATGCACCAAATTAGTCGTGTCAATCGAGTATTGAATTGTTTAAGTAAAATGGTGGGTTACGAAGGATTGTTATATTCTTGTTGGAATCAACATTATAGCCGTCTAACCCACCCTACTTTAATGCTACTTTAATGCAATTTTTTTCTCCCGTAACGCACCAAAATGGTTTTTTTGCGTATTACGCTACGCTAATACACCCGACAGTTGGCTTAAACTTACTTGACAAATAGTCTCTTAAACCAGATGCTTTTCTACCATAGCCAGTAACGTTTTTTGGGTAAAAGGTTTAGGTAAATAATCTATTACACCAAAGTCTTGAATATTTTCTTGATTGAACATATTACTATTGCCACTAATCATAATGATTGGGGTATTTTTAAAAGCAGGACTTCTTTTAAGTATTTGGGAAAGCCGATTGCCATTAATTCCAGGCATAGAAAAATCCATTAAGATTAAATCAGGTTTTATCTGAAACAGATGAGTCAGGGATGACATGGGATTTTCTACCATGAATACTTGATATTTTTCACTTCCTAGGTAAGATTTAATCATGTCCAGCATTGCCGCACTATCATCAATACAGACAATCTTATAAATCTTCCGCTTATCAATTTTTGGTTTAGATTGAAGTTGAACAATTGGTTTAATCTCAGTTGTCAAATAAACATCATCTGCAAGGGAGCGAACTTTAGTTTTCTGTGATTCAATCGTTTTCAGAGATTGGGTTTGAGTTGGCAAGTTAACTTTGGCGGAACTTTGCTCAAAGTTTAATGGTAATTGGGGAATTTTGGGAAGGGTATCTAGGGGAGATTTAGGTAAATGTAATCGTAGAATTTTATGTTTAACATAGGGGAATAATAACTGAGCAACTTTCAAGTCTTCCTGCTTTAAGAAAAGCCCCATCTGACGAATTGTTGCCCCTTGCATTAACTTGATCATTTTCTCTAATATGGCAGGGGAAAGCTTTCCAGAAGGAACAGGTTGTCGCAGCAAGGAAGGATTAACACAGACAATACGTTGGTAAGGGGAAGTAATGATGGGGCTAAGGGTTTGCCATGCTTCTAACCTAATTTGTAATGATTTAAGTAAAGGAGAAATTTCTAGGAGATTATCCTCGATAGTAGTTAAACCGTTGAAAAATTGAAAAGAATCGGTTGATTTCCAGTGATATTCTGCATCAGTCAGCCAGAGAAAAGACTCAAAAGCATCTTGGGTTAATGCTTTTATTAAGATAGTTTTTTCACTAGAGGTTAGATTATTTTGAGCAACTAACTGGGTGATAAAAGATGGGCTAAATTCCTGATTATCTATGGTCTTTTGATTGAGCATGACGGTCATTTTAGCGACCATCCCATGATTGAGACGTGATAAATAATATTTGAGGGTATCTAAAGACTGTAAAGAGTGATAGGCATATTGCAGCTTTCCTTTAATTAGGTAAAGTTTCCAAGTGACTGAATTGGCGGTGATCTCAAGATGACCAGTTTTTGAAGTATCAGATATATTTCTAATTATTTGAATAGGTTGAAAATTTTGGCTCATGGTGTTAAGTATCAGGACTAAATTTACAAAAGAAATATTCAATTAAAGAGATTTATGATTCCACATTTATTTTATGGTTAACATTAAGATTCTGAAGAACTCAAAATTAAATTGGATATGGTTTGCAATAATTCCTCATGATTGTAGGGTTTAGAAAAGTAAGCCGAAGCCCCCAAGTTCATTGCTAATTTACGGTGCTTCTCGTTACTACGAGAGGTTAGCATAGCAATGGGGAGAGACTGGAACTGTGGTTTCCCTTTGACTTCTTCAAGAACGCCATAGCCATCGAGTCGAGGCATTTCAATATCACAGATAACGGCTTGTACAGAAAGTCCTCCAAAAAGCTTATCCACAGCTTCTCGTCCATCCTTGGCTTGTTCAACTTGATAGCCCGCTTTTTCTAAAGTTAATGTTACGTAGCGACGGACATTGATGGAGTCATCGACAACTAAAATAGTGTTCACTGTCTCTTGAGCAACCGTTCCCTTACTATTTTGGTCTGCAGGGATAAGATTAGCCTTATCTTGAGAGTAAGTCTGTTCTAAACATCCTTGTAGAATTTGCACCGGATCGACTAAAGGAAGAACACGACCGTCTCCTAGAACGATTGAACTAATAAAACCCATCGGTAAAGGAAGAGGGCTATCAATAGGACGAATGGTAACTTCTTGTTCACCCCAGAAGCGATCAATGTGGATGCCCCCAATGCTGGTTCGGTCTCCGACAATTAGGGCAGTAGGTTTGTTAATCACTGGATTGCCAGACATTTCAAAGGGTTTACAGGGGCGATTGAATTTTAGACTCTCTTCGAGGCGAACCAGGGGGATAATCTGTTCTTGGAAAGTCAATCGATCTAAATCTTCAACAAATGAATTATCCTGTCCTTGCAAACTCAAGATTTCTCGAACACTGTCCACTGGGACAGCAAACATAATCCCTGCTCGTTCTAGTAACATAATCCGTAAAATGGATAAGGTGAAGGGAACAGTAAGGCTAAAGGTTGTTCCTCGACCTGCTTGGGTTTCTACCCGAATATCTCCCCGAATTTCTTGCAGGTTAGTCCGAACTACATCCATGCCAACGCCTCGCCCAGAGAGTTCTGTTACCTGATCAGTGGTAGTAAATCCAGGGTGGAAAATATAATCAAGGATTTCTGAGTCGGACATCTGCTTAACCTGTTCATCGTTAATCCCCATTGTTCGTAGGCGATCGCGGATTTTATCAAGGGGAATGCCTCCTCCATCATCGGCGACGGTAATAATTGTTTGGGTTCCTCGGTTAACAGCGTTTAGAGTAATAGTTCCCTCTGGAGATTTTCCAACCGCCATACGAGTAGCAGCATTTTCAATCCCATGATCGAAAGCATTACGGATGAGGTGCATCAGGGGAGCATTTAGGGTTTCTATAATGGCGCGGTCAAGTAAAGTTGTTGTCCCCTCAATTTTGAGGTTAACTTGTTTGTCAAACTGAAGACTTAAATCCCTAACTAATCGAGGAAAGGGTTTAACCACATCAGCAAAGGGAAGCATTTGGGTTCGAGTCACATTTCCCCGTAGCGATCGCGTCGTTTGACTGAGTTCTTGAATCCCTTTGGTCATTTCCTGTAAACCAAGCTCGATATCTGCATTAACTTCGAGTAGCTGAACAATGGTTTCCATTTGATCCTGTGAAATCAGGTGAAGATCGCTATAACGATCCATTTCTAGGACATCAAATTCATTTTTGAAAGTAGAGTAACCTTTTTCTCCCTGCTCTTGATTACCATCTACTTCATAAACCGAATTTACTATTACCTGTTGTCTTTCCCCTAGGGGTATACCTTCAAGAGAAGCCCGATCATACCATTTCCTTAACTGGGTATTAGATTGTTCTAACTGATTCATCCGTTGACGCATCAGTGTCACAAAGTTTTTCAGTTGTTCTAAGTTGAGATTGACACTATTACGTTCAAGAATTAACTTCCCAAAAAGGGTAGTGAATTGATGGAGTTGGTCAACTGGAACCCGAACCATTTTTCCTGTTTGCTTAGGGGTTTGACTAGGGATGGGTGAAGCGTTGGGAACTTTTGTGGTGATCGGTTCGGGAGTGAGTGTTGGGTGATCGTCTAACTGTATCGCCGAGATCTCCTCAGAAAATGCATTCTGTAACTCGGCGAAGTCTTCACTCTCTAAGGATATGTCTCCTAGCAAATCCAAGTCAGGTTCAAATTCTAGGTCAGAAATTTCGTTAAAATTGGCATTGGCAAATCCTTTTTCCTCCAAGAGTTCTAAGGCAAGGGAATTATCTAGGTCAGACGGTTCCTCACTTGCCCATTCTAGTTTGCTCATATCGGGATTAGAAGCCCCGTTAGCCATATCTGAGTCAGCAAATTCTTCTAATTGACCAGGCAGTTTGTCCAGGTTTCCCCGCACCACCAACGCATGGGAACGCCGCCAAAGGTTCAATGCTTGTTGCGTTAGACTGTCTAAGGTTTCGACTCTAGCGATGGTAACTTGTTGCTCAATTGACTTACACAGTTGGATAAAAGGCTCTAGATTAGCGATTTGACCAAAAGGAATCAGTTGTTGTGATACTATAATCAACGCTTCGGGTAACTCGGATGGAGTAAGCTGACCTAACTTTTCCTCGAATTCATCTAGGATCGTTTCTACTCCTTCCTCAAACATGAGCAGTGCGGGATCAGCATCTTCAGTCTGAGTTAATAAGGTATTTTCGTCTTCCTCTTGAAGCTCTCCTAAGTGTTGTTGCAACTTGGAGAAAATCGGATTGACATGATTACGCAACCAGGAATCTTCAATTTCTATTCCCTGACGATGTAAGTCACTAATGTGACGTAAACTATCCACTCCTTGCAGTAGTAAGGTTTCTACGTTCGTGTTGATTTGAGTGCCATGATAACGAACCCACAGAATTTTAAAGAAGTCTTCTAGACGATGGGCAACACGACTGAGAGGCATAAATCCCATCATTGCTGCTCCACCTTTGACGGAGTGAGCGGATCTAAGTGCGCGATCAAGTTGCTGGCGATCGGCAATCTTAGAGGATAAACCCAGAAGCACCGATTCAATAGTATCGAAGCACTCCTCGATTTCATCGAGAAAATTAATCCTAACTTGTTGTTCTTGATCCATCGTTCTTAAAAATATATTAATAAAATTTCGTCAGGGTTCGGGGTTCGGAGGGATGATTATGTCGCACTCAAGTAGGAACCAATCGTTATATAAAATGGAAAAAAAATGCTATAAATCTTTTTTCTCCCTGCTCCCTGCTCCCTGCTCCCTGGTCTCTGCTCCCCCCTCTCCCTCTACTCCTCGTTAACTTTAAACTGCTCTACCGCAGACTCTAGTTGTTTAGCAACTTGAGCGGTTGCTTGCATAGACTGGGCTATTTGCTCAGAGGATGTCAATCGTTGCTCAGATTGTTCAGCGATTTGTTCCATCAACTGTTTCACAACTTGGGATGTCTCAGTCTGGGAAACCGTAGATTGAGAAATGAGTTTCATCAGTTCGTTAATGCTGCGAGAGCGTTCTAATACTTTTCCTAGACTTTGTTTGGTGGATTCTACCAAGTGGGTACTTTCAATTACCTGAGAAGTCCCAACTTCCATCGCTTGGGTCACTTCTTGGGTTTCTGTTTGAATTGCTGCAACAATTTTGGCAATTTCTTTAGTGGCTGTAGCAGATTGTTCTGCTAATGCCCCTACTTGTTCAGCTACAACGGTGAACCCTTGTCCTTGCTCACCGGCACGACTGGCTTCAACACTGGCGTTAATGGCAAGTAAGTTGGTCTTTAAGGCGATTTCTTCAATCAAAGATACAACCTGAGAAATCTTTTGGGAAGATTCTCCTAAACGTTTCATCTGTTTAGCTGTCTCACCAATTGTTGTCCGCAAACTAACAATACTGTTTACCGTTTCACCCATTGCCTTGGCTCCTGCTTGGGTTTCTTGATAAGCATTATCAGCGAGGGTGGCTGCTTGGTTTGCGTTGGCGGATACTTCCTCGATGGAGTGAGATATTTGTTCAACTGAGGCTAGGGTTTTGCGGGTTTCTTCGGTTTCCTGAATTGCTTGTGTGGCCAAGCGTTGAATAGATTTTTCGTTTTCTTCCAAGGAAGAACTAACCTGAGTGCTGGACTGTTTCACCTGAAAAGCAATATCGCTGAGGCTATCAATGATGGCGTTGAATAAGTCAGCAACCGTACTCATTTCCATAGAGGTCAAACTTGCCCGAACGGTGAGATCCCCGTCCAAGGCATCTTGTAGTTCATCTAATAGTTGATAAAGTCCTTGTTCGAGACTTTCTTTTTGTTGTCGCTGTTCGTCTGCAATTGCTTCTTGTGCTTGAATTAAAACCTTTACCTGTTGGACGAGCTTGTTGAAGTTATCCCCTAAGATTACCGTTTCCTCTGTTCCTTCTAATTGAGCTTGAACGTCAAGATCTCCTGCCGCTACCTGTTGAGCTTTATCGGCTAAGTTGGTTAAGGGTTTAGAAAGGTTTCGCGCTAATAATACAATAACCCCCGTCGCTAAAAGCCCCAAGATAGAAGCAGTTAAGGCAAAAATAACCATCAGATCAGTTCCTGCTTCAGCAATTTCTGCTTTGTCAATCGACATTACTGCTAGAAAGCTTGTTTCAGGAATGCTTGTGACTTTAAAGTATTTTCCCTGACTCTCAAAGCTTAGAATTTTTACATCTGTTTGGTCTTCGGATTCTTGTAACTCAACATTAGAGATCCCCTTGACTTCTTGCAATCTTGATAGCCCATTTTGAAGATTACCCGTTGATAGAGCCTGAGTAAAAATTTTGGCAGCTTCTGCTACGGATTCACCACCAATAATGGTTTTAGATTCACTGTTTCTTTGATTTGTTACAGTATCTAATACGCTACCTGCTTTTCCATCAATGATTTGCAATATTTCAGAATCGGAAAGTTTAACCCCAACCGATTCAGCTAGAATCTTATCTAATGCTTTGGTTGAGACACTTACTTTAGCAACCCCAAAGACTTTACCCGTATTAGGATTTTGAAGGGAATTTACCGTTTCAACAACCTCTATATTGGTTGATTTATCTAAGGTTGATTCCAATACCTTTTGTCCCTCTGTGCGCCCAATTTGCCACCATTGTTCATCACTCTGCACAAAGTCAGAGGTAGGAGAACTATAAGCGACATTAAATCCATTATCCTCAGTTACAATAATCTCAGCCAAGTCTTGAATCTTCGCCGTTGCTTTGAGATAATCATTCAGGGTTTTGTTCCGTTCAAGTAATTTGGTACTGGCAAATTGTTGTTCTACTTGTTCAATATTTTTACTTAGTAATCCTTGGGATTGAACTTGCTGAGTGCCAGATTCTACTGCCTCAATTACCAATGGATTAGCTGCAAGCTGATAGCTAGTCTTCAAGGTATCTTTAAAAAATTTATTGGTTATCTCCCTACTAAGAACAGCCAATTGCTTAACCCGATCTAATCTTTGTTCCTCTGCTCGATTATGGGTGATATTAATCTCGATCGCACTGGCAACCACCAGTGGAACTAGGGTTGTGGGTAAAACAGTCATCAATAATCGACGACGCAGGGTTCCCCCCCACTTCGTTCTATCCCTACTATCCTTAGTAGAATTTATTAATTGAGAGGTTAAATCCTTATCCTGCTCAGAAGAAACTTCTGGGGCGGAATTTAGGAAATTTTTGTGAGTAGTCATAATTCTTGTTTGTCGTAGTTACGTTTAAAAAGCGTGGTTAACAATTTTGGCTAGATCTAAGACGGGTAGGTGCTGTCCTTTCGAGATCACTTCTCCTCCTAGATAAGGAGTCAGACTGGAGGGGAAATTACCTTGGGGCGATCGCATTTGCTCGGACATCGCCCTAGTAACCCCTTGAATCTGATGAAAAACCATTCCCAATAGTAGTTTTTGCTCCGAGGTAGATTGTTGGGACATCAACTCGGAGACGCGAAGAACGATCATGTGATACTCTCTTGCAGATGTTGAAGGGGATGATAAACCTAAAAGATCAGCCAAGTTAAGCACACAAAAAACGCGATCGCGGGAGTTCATCAGACCCAGAACAAATGGCGACATATTTGGAAGGGGTGTTATCTTTTCTCCAGGAACCAACAAAGATTCCTGAACATATTCCATCGACAATAATACGCTTACCTCTGGTATTAACTCACACCGAAGATAGGGATCGCCTTGCAACTTAGGTGATTGAAATAGTTCGGGGAGGAGTTCTTGTAGTCGAGAGCGTGAAGAAGGTGTGATTGACATCGATCTATAGCATTGCTGTTTTGATGGCATTGAGGATATCTTCGGAAGTACAAGGTTTTACAACATAAACCTTGACACCTTGCTTAGTTGCCCACATACGATCAACGTCTCGATCTTTAGCAGTACAGGCAACGACAGGAATATTGGCTGTTTCTGGATTTTTTTTGAGTTTTCGACAAAGATCCAAACCCCCCATTTCTGGCATCATCCAGTCTGTCACGATGGCATCAGGCTTACTTTTTGCTACTATTTCTAATGCTTCTTTTCCATCTTTTGCGGTGACGACAGTATAGCCAGCTTCGGTAATATATTGGCTAATGAGATCTAATTCAGATTTCATATCATCGACGACTAATATTTGGCTCATTTTTGCTCCTTACAATTAAGTTTGCTAACTTTGTAATGTAGATACTTTTGATTTAAGATTAAGGCTTGTTTAAAAAAACCTTGCTCTCTTCTTAGAATTTACCCGACGGTATCATGTGATGGCTCAGTACAATTGCTGAATTTCATCACTCAACACTTAATCAAGGGTAGTGATTCCCGTTACAATAACACCCCTCTTTTGGGGGAGTTGACTTGCGGATTTCCTTAAATTCCTCTTCTTGCCTTTTGCCTTATCTTTAACTTTAATTGTGTCCAATCAGTTACTTTTTTGATAAAGCTGCATTACTTCGGTCACAGACAATCGAGAAGTCACATTTAAGGTTAGAGAAGAGATATGTCCTCGGTTAAGGTGATCGGCGGCAGCACAACCAATCATTGCTGCATTATCTGTACACAATTTGAGGGGAGGAAAATGAATTTTCAGATTGTGTTGCTTTCCTGCTTTTTGTAATTGTTTTCTCAGTTCACTATTTGCCGCAACCCCTCCCCCAACAGCAATAGAATTAAGACCATAATCTAACGCACAGGCAATGGTTTTTTTTCTAAGCGATCGCGCTACGGTTTCCTGAAAACTTGCTGCTATATCAGCCACAGGAAAAGAGTTTTTATCCTCTTTCTCTAACTTTTGAACTAACCGTAATACTGCTGTTTTTAAGCCACTAAAACTAGAATCATAAGGATGATAGCCCCCTGCTGGCAAAGAAACCCGTCCCTCTGGCAAGGGAAACGCCTGGGGATTACCAGTTTTAGCCAAGCGATCAATCACAGGACCTCCTGGATAGCCTAAATTTAACAACCGTGCGACTTTATCAAACGCTTCTCCGGCGGCATCATCACGGGTTGCGCCCAATTGTTCATAGACCCCACAATCTTCAACCCGAATTAAGCTAGTATGCCCCCCCGATACCAACAAACATAAAAACGGGGGTTCCCAAGTAGATTCACTTAAGTAAGTGGCATAAATATGACCTTCAAGGTGATGAACCCCAACAAACGGTTTTTGATGAACAATCGCTAAGGTTTTAGCTGCCGTTGTTCCCACCATTAACGCTCCCACTAAACCTGGGGCGACTGTAGCCGCTACCCCATCAATATCCTCCCAATTAAGTTGAGATTGGGCTAACGCTTGTTCAATACAAGGATTAATGGTTATTAGGTGTTCACGGGAGGCCACTTCAGGAACAATTCCGCCATAGGTTTGATGTAGAGGGATTTGTGAAGCCACTACACTACTACAAACGTTACGATTATTTACAATTGCGACGGCGGTTTCGTCACAACTTGTTTCAATTGCTAATACTGTCGCCATTCTCTGCTAATTTGATACGAAAGACTACTTTTTATTCTTTTTACTTTACTCGACTAACCTGTCAGAGTAAGATGTCTTCGATGTACAACTGATCCTTTCATCTCGTGTACAAAAAACTTAGTCTTTTGTAACAAAAGGAAACATTATCTTATGAAACGATTGCTGGCTTTAATTTTAATAGCAACCCTCTGGTTCAATTTTGCGCCTTCTGCTTCAGCAGATGCTTTATCTCACCTGACTCCTTGTAGTGAGTCGGCGGCTTACCAACAAAAAGCTAAAAATTTCCGCAACACCACCAATGATCCCCAGTCAGGTCAAAAACGCGCTGAGCGTTATGCAGAAGCTCTCTGTGGACCGGAAGGCTACCCCCGTCTAATTACTGATGGTCGTTGGAGTCACATGGGCGATTTTACCATTCCTGGTATTCTCTTCCTCTATATTGCCGGTTGGATTGGCTGGGTTGGCCGAGCTTATTTAATTGCCATTCGGGATGAAAAGAATGCTGAAATGAAGGAAATCATTATTGATGTCCCTCTAGCTATCAGTAAAATGCTAACAGGTTTCGCTTGGCCTGTCGCTGCTTTTGGCGAGTTAACTTCAGGAAAATTAACTGCGAAAGACAGTGAAATTCCTGTTTCCCCTCGTTAATTAACGATTCATTGTACTTGTTGATCCGTACCTAATTGTTAGGAGAACTATTCATGGAAGATTTGACAAAATTCCTTTCTACTGCCCCTGTCTTGATTATGGCATTGTTGACCTTTACCGCAGGTTTATTGATTGAGTTTAATCGTTTCTATCCCGATCTCTTGTTTCATCCGTTGGGATAAATCAAGCTTCAGTCATTCACGGTATTAATCTATAAAGAGACTAGCAACATTAAACTCATGCTAGTCTTTTTTTAGACTAAGGTTTTAGGGCTAAATACCCAACTACAAACTTACTCTATTTTCCTTAATAATAATCCAATCTTCTTGAACTTCTGCGATTAGATTACCAGGAAGAGAAGCAATCCGCGATCGCCTGGGAGCAGTAATTAAATTTGTTAAGGATTCTATTTGCTCAAAATTAGGATTTTTAGGAATATTTT
Organism: unicellular cyanobacterium SU2; assembly: GCA_002110465.1. GTDB lineage: Bacteria > Cyanobacteriota > Cyanobacteriia > Cyanobacteriales > Microcystaceae > Rippkaea. Next base: position 55,934 of record NEED01000008.1, read on the forward strand.
GTAAGAGAAATTGGCGCATAACTCGCCGTTGTAATGCAAGAGGAATTGATCGTAAAACTAGGCGATTTAATTGATTTCCATCTTCATTAATTGCCTTTTCTAAAATTTTTTTAGCACAGCTTTCTAAATATTCAGTTTCATCCTTGATTATCTCAGCAGTTTGGGCTAAAGTTGTTTCAACTTGAGGATTAAAGTTGGTTTTTATATAAGGAATTAATTCTTGTCGAATACGGTTGCGAGCATAGTCTAAATTTTTGTTACCTACATCTTCCCAAATGGGTAAATTAAACTGTTGACAAAACTCCAAGGTTTCGGAACGATTAATGGTTAATAAAGGACGAACTAAAGTAATATTATCGGTTAGAAAACGTTGCCAAGTTAAGGCACTGAGTCCGTCACTTCCTGCACCGCGAATGAGATTATAAAGTAAGGTTTCAGCGCGATCGCTTTGGGTATGTCCTGTCACAATGGTTGTGATGTTATTTTCTTGAGCAATTTCTATTAATGCTTGATATCGCCATTTTCTAGCGGCTGCTTCGGTTTCTTCTAAGTGGAAAGCACTTTTTAGATAAAAGGAAATTTGCCAATTTTGGGCTATTTGTTGAACGTGATCAGCGATTCCAGTATCATATTTCCACCCATGATCACAATGGGCGATCGCAATTTTCCACTCCCATTTTGATTGTAAATCAAGTAAAAGTTTAAGTAAACATAAGGAATCTTGTCCCCCCGAAACCGCAATTAGAATAGGCTTTTTTTTCGGTAATAGCTGACGTTTTCGTAAGGTAATATGTAATCTAGCATGAAGAGGAGTCCACATAATAAAATCGGAGGTTTCAAGTAAAAACTCAAAATCGTTTTATCCTTATCAATTCAAATACTATATAACTTAATTCCCAATAAAAAAATTAGATTGTAACACCTTCTAATTCTTCATCAGTTAACTCATATAAACCCCTTAATTTTTCTAAGGTATCTTCATCTGCATCCCAAAAACCGCGACCATTGGCTTCGATCATTCGTCCGACAATATTACGGAATGCTTCAGGGTTGGCTTGGCGTAGTTTTTCAGCCATTTCTGGGTCTAACGCATAGGTTTGTGCAGCTTGATCATAAACCCAACTATCAGTGAAATCTGTGGTTCCTCCCCATCCGATTAAAGCAGTCATTCTTTGGGATATTTCATAAGCACCGCCGGACCCTTGGTTAGCCATGGAATTTGCCCATTTGGGATTTAATAATTTGGTGCGATATTCTAACCGTAATAAGTCTTCTAATTTACGGGGGTTGGTATCTTGAGAAAAGCTTTCGACGAAACTAGCTGTGACTTTTTTTCCACTTTGTTTTTCTGCGGCTAATTTAAGTCCTCCCGTATTACCATAGTATTCTTGAATATCCGTTAAACCGTATTCGACTGAGTCAATTTCTTGAACAATGCGATCGCTGGTTTTTAATAATTGATTCAACACTTCTGGACGCGCTTGTCCCTTATCTTTCCGTCCATAACTAAAGACATTTCGTTTTTCCCAAGTATTGGCTAATTCGTCTTTCGAGTCCCAATTTCCATCGACTACTTGATCATTAACTAAAGATCCAAAATCTCCTGCAGGATTAGAAAATAATCGCGCGGAAGCATTATCAATTCCTTGAGTTTTTAATTGTAAATAATGCTTACGGATAAAGTTTTTGTCTTCGGGTTCATCTGCTTCGGCCGCCCGTTGAAATAAATCGTCTAATAGTTCAATAATATTGACAAAGGTATCTCGAAAAATTCCTGATAAATTAGCTAAAACATCAATGCGAGGGTGTTCTAGTTCTTCTAAGGGTTTTAACTCATAACGGACTACTCGTCCTGTCCCTTCTTTGATAGGTTCGGCCCCCACTAATTCTAAGAGAATTCCTAATGATTCCCCTTTGGTTTTAATTGCATCTAACCCCCAAAGTAACACGGCAATGGTTTCCGGATATTTTCCTTGTTCTTCTACATTTTGTTGGATGGTTTTCTTGGCAATTTCTCGACCTCTTTCATAGGCAGCCGGAGAGGGCATTCGATAGGGATCTAAGGCATGAATATTGCGTCCTGTGGGTAATACTCCTGTGCCATCCCTGAGTAAATCTCCTCCAGGGGCAGGGGGAATATATTCCCCATTTAACCCCCGTAATAAGTTAGTTAATTCTTCTGGGGTTTGTTTGAGTAATTCTCGAATATTTATGGCTTCTTGGATAGTTTCTGAACGTCCATTAGCCGATTCTAAAACATATTGTAACTCAGGAGATTCTGAGGCGATCGCTCGTCTTTCTTTTTCTAATAACCTATCACCAAAATACGCTTCTAAATAAGAGTCTAATTGTTCCTCATTGGGAACTTCTCCTAAGGTATGTAACCCTGAAGAAAATAGTCTTTGTTCAACCACCTGTAAGTATTCATAAACCTTGAGAAAGTAATCATTTAAGGCGTGTTTACTGAACAAACGAGCATTTTCAACTGTAAACTCAATCCCTAATTTTTCCCCTTCTTCAAATTTACAATCAGAGCCTAAACCAGCATCAACAATCTTTTGACAAATGCCTTCTTTTAACACCTCATTTTTAACGGGATCTTCTCGATATTCTGCGATTAAATCCCGTAACGCCATCAACTCTTTATACAACCCTGCGCGTCCGTATGGAGGAACATTATGGGAAATTAAAACCCCGTATCCCCGACGTTTAGCTAAGATAGATTCTGAAGGATTATTCGCTGCATAAATATATAAATTTGGGATATCTCCTAACAAAATATCTGACCAAGAATACCCTGTATTTCCTAATGGCGAACCTGGTAACCATTCTACGGTTCCGTGCATTCCAAAATGAACCACAGCATCGGCTTTAAACTCATTTTGTAGCCATTTGTAAAAAGCAACATATTGGGGATGGGGAGTTAAATCTTTTTCAAACATTAACCGCATCGGATCACCAGAAATTCCTAAAGGAGGTTGCACACCGATCCAAATATTTCCTAATTTAATTCCCCCAATTTGAAACTCATCTCCATAGGTTTTAATTCCAGTTTCTGTTAATGATTTCCATTGCTTTTCAATACGAGTGGTTAACAAATACCCTAACCATTTTTCCAGTTTTCTAACATTAACAGTTGCCCCCCCGTTATGATGTTGTTCTGTTTCTTTAGGAGAGATAATAGCTTCGTCTGCTTCTCTTACCTGATTAATCAAAGCTTCTCCATCTTCTGGCAAATCTCCTACTGTATATCCTTTATTTTCTAACTCTTGAAGAAATTTTAATAAACTGCGAGGAACATTTAATAAAGCTGCTGTTCCGGTTGCGCCGTATCCTGGGGGAAAACCATACAAAATCACTGCAATTTTTCTATTTTTAGGAGGAGTTTGTCTTAATTTAATCCAACTTTTAACCCTACCTGTTAAACGTTTTACCCTCTCAGGAATTAAATAAATATCGTTACCGACTAATCCCCCTAAAGCAACGGTATCAATTGCCCCATCTAATTCAGGAAGTGAATATAAAACCACACTTTGCAAACCGCCAATTCCTTGTCTTGTCCAAGAATAAATATCTTGAATTAATAAAGGTGCAGCAATTAGATAAGGGATATTTTTAGCCGTTAAAATTCGTTTGGCAACCTCTACTTGTCTTCCTGCTTCCATTGAACCCGCAGGTCCTCCCACTAAAGGAAAGCCAATGGTAGAAACAATGCTATCCACTTCAATTGCTTCTTTAGACAACGATTTAATTTCAATATTTCCTAAATGTCTTTGTTGGGTTTCGTAGGTAGTTGTCAACCAATCTCTAACGACGACATGACCTTCCACGCCATTAATGAAAATAGGAACAGGAATTAATCCTTCTGCTTCAAAATATCGAACTAATTGAGCAATATAAGGTTGTTTCGTAATAACGTGCTTACGATATAAAAGAATTCCCACTAAGGGTAAAGATTTATTATAAAAATGAGTAGTTTTATACCAGTTTAAATAGTCTTGTGGGGAGGTAAAATAACCCTCATATTCAGGGTGGAGTAACCCCATATTTGGGATCTCGATAGGTTCTGGAATTTCTCCGACCTCTAATCCTAAATATTTTTGGGCAATTGTCCAACACATGGCAGCAAAATTTTCTGTTCCCCCTGCGTTCCAATAGCCATAAATAATTAACCAGTTGCGTAAATCTTGGACTTTTTTAGCAGGAATAAATTTAAGAAGTTTTGGACCTGTTTTCAAGAAACTTAAATACCCTGCTAGTTTATCTTCTTCTTTACCACTAGAAAACTTACTGAGGATAAATTTAATAGGTTTGGGCATTCCTTTGGGTTTATCCCCAATCACAAACTTACCTAATTGGGTCAAACTCATTAACTCTAAAGCTGACTCAAAAACGAGGCGAATCGGAATATTTTGTGTGCGTTCTCGTAACCAAATGACTTGGTCATAGTCAAAGATTAAACTAGCAAAGAAAACATCAGCATTTTTCAGAGCATTTTCGATAGTTTCGGGGTCAGTATTTAAAGAGCGATCGCTAAAAACTTCTACCACTAATTCTTGACAATGAGAAGTGGCTAATTGTGCCGCTTGACGGTATAAGTCTGTGTTGAAAGATTCAAAACCAGTAATCACAACAATGCGCTTCATGACCAACCCCGTAAAGTTTTGTTACGTCTCTTACTTCATTATAAGCTGTTGTGTATTTAGAAAATCTCCCTTAAATCTAAAATAAATCCAGGTAAGACATCTTGCCCTGATAAAGTTTGAGGATTATTTAAAATCTCTACTTGTTGCCCAAATCGATATATTTCGACTGTTTTGGCTAATGGTTCGATTAACCAACCTAGTTGCACTCCGTTATCTAAATACTCTTGCATCTTTGCCTGTAAGTCTTCATATCGCTGGTTCGTCAAATCGCTAGGACTAACTAACTCGATCACAAAATCAGGAACTAGAGGAGGAAAACCTCGTTTTTCTTGAGAGGTTAAACTATCCCAACGTTCTAGTCTAATCCAACTGACATCGGGACTTCTTCTAGCACCATTAGGTAAAATAAACACGGTAGAAGAATCAAAAGCTTTTCCTAATCTCGTCTGACGATTCCAAATTCCCAGGTCGATATATAAATTAAAGTTTTTTTCTCCAGCTTCTCCACCAGTGGGACTCATGACAATTAATTCTCCAGTCTTACTTAACTCTAATCGAGCAAGTTGTTCGATGTTTGCTAGTTGCTCGAATTGTTCTGGAGTTACCCTGAATCCTTTAGGAATAGAAAGCGACATAGGCACACTTTCGGTGAATGCTTCCATTTTTCTTTTTTTTAACAAATGCCTTTGAATGATTATAGCGTTTCCCAGAATTATGAGATGCAAAGCCAAGGAAAAGCTAATGGAGTGCGAAGCAGATTAGTTGAGTTTATAACCCATTAGATTCAAGATTCGAGTTATAATGTCGGCGTTTGATGTGCTAAATTGAGAGGCTAAAATCAACGGTTTAGATAAAGATGTAGACCGTTCAAAGAGTCGATAACCAGTAGTTAAAAGTCCTTCTGAGCAACTAATTGTCTATGGCTAATGTAACTTTTGAACAAGTGACAAAACGATTTGGAAATTATGTCGCTGTTAATAATTTGAATCTGGATATCAAAGATGGTGAATTTCTGGTCTTTGTGGGGCCGTCAGGGTGTGGAAAAACTACGTCTTTAAGGCTATTAGCGGGATTAGAATCGATTACCCAAGGACAAATTTGTATTGGCGATCGCCGAGTAAACGAATTGTCCCCCAAAGATCGAGATATTGCGATGGTGTTTCAATCTTACGCCCTTTATCCTCACATGAGTGTCTACGATAATATGGCGTTTAGTTTACAACTGCAAGGAAAATCTCAGACAGAAATTAAACAGCGTGTCCACAGTGCCACTCAACAGTTAGGAATTGAAAAATTACTCCATCGTAAACCCAAAGAATTATCAGGGGGTCAACGGCAACGGGTAGCAGTCGGAAGGGCAATTGTCCGAGAACCCGCCGTATTTTTGATGGATGAACCCTTATCTAATTTAGATGCAAAATTGCGGGTACAAGCGAGGAAAGAGATTAGTAAACTTCACGCTAGTCTGAAAACTACCTTTATTTATGTTACCCACGACCAAGTAGAAGCAATGACCATGGGCGATCGCATTGCGGTGATGAAGGATGGCATTTTGCAACAAGCAGACACCCCAAGCAATTTGTACAACAATCCAACGAATATGTTTGTCGCGGGATTTATTGGCAGTCCAGCGATGAATTTTTTCGCCGTAGAAAGGATCGAAGAGGAAGGAAAACCCTATTTAAAATGGGGAAAGGAATTAATTGATCTCAAACAATATCTGCCTCAGTTTCTCGTTGATACAGGGGATCATCCGGTCACTCTTGGCATTCGTCCTGAAAATATTTATCATCCCCAATACCTTCCCCCAAACATTAAAGGGTTCAAAATTCGAGCAGTGGTTAATCTCATTGAAATGATGGGGAGTGAACTGGTGGTGTATCTTGAAACCCAAGACGGTGTAGAATTTGTTGCCCGTCTTGATCCTCGTACTAAGGTCAGGCGAGGGGAACCCCTTGATTTATTATTTGATAGCCAACGGATTTATCTGTTTGATCAAAACCAGCAAACCATTCAAGTTGTGTTTGATGAAAAATTTGAAAAAACTCTCTAAACTTCGTCTATTTTCTACTCTATTGATTAGTTTGTCTCTATTAGTGGGTTGTCAGCCCCCCGAAACATCCAATGAATCTACCAATAATAATCCAACCAACGAAAAACAAGTGACTATCCTCGGTGTAATTATTGGGGAACAACAAGAAAAACTAGAACAAGCCTTAGCCCCCTTTACCGAAGAAACGGGCATTGAAGTGGTTTATGAAGGGACAGACACCTTTGCTACCACCTTACCCATTCGAGTTGATTCAGGAAACCCGCCAGACATCGCCATGTTTCCTCAACCAGGGTTGATGGCAGATTTTGCCAGGGAAGGAAAATTGATTCCCCTAACGGAGTTTATGACCCCGGAAGAATTACAAGACGCTTATCGTGAGATTTGGCTCGATTTAGGGAGTGTTGACGGTCAACCTTATGGCATTTGGTATCGTACGTCGGTCAAAAGTTTAGTCTGGTATAACCCAAAAGCCTTTGAGAAAAACGGCTACGAAGTTCCCAAAACTTGGGAGGAAATGATCGCCTTAAGCGATCGCATCGTAGCGCAAGGCCAAACCCCGTGGTGTATTGGGATCGAAAGCGGAAATGCCACCGGATGGGTGGGAACCGACTGGGTGGAAGATATCATGCTACGAACCGTAGGGGGAGAAACCTATGATCAATGGATTACCCACCAAATTCCCTTTACCGATGATTCGGTGAAAAATGCCTTTGAAACCTTTGGTAAAATTGCCCGCAACAAAGACTACGTTTATGGGGGCATTGTGGGCGTTCTTAGTATCCCCTTTGGCGATTCGATTCAAGGGTTATTTGGGAATGATCCTGATTGTTATCTCCACCGTCAAGCTACCTTTATCGCCTCTTTTCTTCCCCAAGACATTAATACCGCAGAAGATGTGGCTATTTTTCCCTTACCTCCTATTAACCCAAACCAAGGTTTACCGATTCTGGTTGGTGGGGATCTGTTTACTATGTTTAATGACACTCCCGAAGCACGTCAGTTAATGGAATATCTTGCGAGTAAAGTCCCCCACGAAATTGCAGTGGGTTTAGGGGGACATATTTCTCCCCGAAAGAATATTGCCCTTGATCTTTATCCAGATAAATTGATGAAACAACAGGCAGAAATTTTAACGAATGCAGAGGTAATTCGCTTTGATGGATCTGATATGATGCCTGGTGCTGTAGGAACAGGGACATTTTGGTCAGGAATAGCCAATTATATCGGGGGAACCGATGTTGATGTCGTCCTACAAAATATTGACGATAGTTGGCCAGATTAATTTTTTTACTGTTGTCAAGATTAAGTGTTGTTCATCTTTTCCAAGTTCGTAGTGAGGACTTTAGTCCTATCATTTACTTAAAACTCAAAAATGGAAATTTTTTATCGAATTTTAAATGTAATCTTAGCGATCGCCTTCGGGTGTGGTGGAGTGATTGGGCTATTTTATTTAGCTAATTACGGCATTAATGCCCTGCCTAAACCTTGGAATCGTCACTTGTTACCGTGGGTTTATATTGCCCCGGCGATGGCGGTTTTATCTGCTTATTTGATTTTTCCAACAATTCAGACAATTTATCTGAGCTTTTTTGATGAGCGTTCCCAAAATTTTGTTGGCTTAAAAAACTATGTTTTTGCCTTCACCAACCCATCTATGTTAATCGCCTTTCGTAATAATTTATTATGGCTGGTGTTAGTAACTGGGGTTAGTGTAAGTTTGGGGTTGATTATTGCTGTTTTAGTCGATAAAGTTCCTTATGAACCTGTTGCTAAATCCCTGATTTTCTTGCCGATGGCCATCTCTTTTGTGGGGGCAAGTGTGATCTGGAAATTCATTTACGCTTACAAACCCTTAGAAGACAATCAAATCGGTTTACTCAATGCAATTATAGTCAATTTAGGTTTTGAACCTGTCGGCTGGTTAGTACAGCGTTCGGTGAATAATTTTGCCCTAATTGCTATTATGATTTGGCTTTATACGGGCTTTTGTATGGTGATTTTATCGGCCGCCGTTAAAGGCATTCCCGATGATATCATTGAAGCGGCAAAAATAGATGGGGCAAATAGTTGGCAAATTTTTTGGCGGATCACTATTCCCATGATTCGTTCGACAATTTTAGTCGTGAGTACAACGGTAATTATTTTAGTGTTGAAAGTGTTTGATATTGTCTTTGTCATGACAGGAGGAAATCAAGGAACAGAAGTAATCGCTAGTCGCATGATTAAAGAAATGTTTAACTTCCGTAATTTTGGGCGAGGAAGTGCGATCGCTGTTATTTTATTACTATTAATTATTCCCGTCATGATTAGTAATATTCGCCGTTTTAGAGAACAAGAGAGGATGAGATAATGGGAAAAAACCGGCAAAAAAACTCAGAATTTTGGCAGAAAACCCCCATTCATATCGCTATTTTAATCATTGCTTTTATTTGGACATTACCCACGGCAGGACTGTTAATTAGTTCCTTTCGGCGACGAGATGCTATGTTAGAAACTGGATGGTGGACAGTGTTTCAACATCCCTTTGAATTGACTCAATATCACCTGGGAAATTACATCGACGTAATTCAATCTCAGGGGATGGGACAGGCTTTTTTAAACAGTTTAACCATTTCCATTCCCGCGACCATAATTCCCATTGCGATCGCTACTTTTGCTGCTTACGCTTTTGCTTGGATGGAATTCCCTGGACGGCAATTGTTATTTATCATTGTGGTCTGTTTATTAGTGGTTCCCCTACAAACGACTCTCATTCCTATTTTGCGGATGTATCGAGATTTAGGGTTGTCTAACACATTTTTAGGGGTTTGGTTAGCCCATACCGGTTATGGTTTGCCCCTCGGTGTTTATTTATTACGCAACTATATTGGGGCATTACCGAAAGATTTGATAGAAGCAGCTAAGGTAGATGGGGCATCCCATCTCAAAATTTTCACTAAGCTAATTGTTCCCTTATCTATGCCCGCGATCGCTTCTTTTGCGGTGTTTCAATTCCTTTGGGTTTGGAATGATTTACTAATTGCGTTAGTTTATCTTGGGGGAACGGCTGATGTTGCCCCAGTTACCATTCAACTGAGTAATCTGGTGGGTTCTCGGGGTCAAGATTGGTATTTACTGACCGCAGGGGCATTTATCAGTATGACTGTGCCGTTAATGGTCTTTTTCGCCCTACAACGCTATTTTGTACGGGGAATTTTGGCTGGTTCAGTAAAATCCTAATTTTTCCCCAAACCCGACACCCTACCATCCCCAACTACCAACCCCGCCTTTAAAAGGACCGACAATATCTGAAGTGATCCAACCGCCATAGAAGTCTCCAGGTTGGGAAGTGACTTTTTCCCCGTCAACATAGCATTCATCCATTTGACTAGGATAGAAAGCCAGATAATTTTTAATAGCGGCAAAGTCTGGGGTGGGATTAGGATAATACCAAGCACCATTAATTACCTGTTTATCTTCAACTATAATGGTGTAATAATTAGCTTCCCCTTTCCATTCACAATAAGATTGTTTATTGGTGGGGTGTAAATATTCTATTTTGATGTCTTCGGGGGGAATATAGTAGGTAGGTGGATGACTGGTTTCTAATAATCGATAGGTCTTTCGGCTGTCAACTAAGGTAATCTGATTAAAGATGATTTGAATGCGTTTGGAACAGGGTTCTAAACGGGGGGGACGGGGATAGTCCCAGACAGATTCTTGTCCAGGTTGGGGTTCAATGCGTTGAGGTTGTCTAAACATGGCTAATATAGAAGTTGCGGGAAATATCAATTTTTATTTTAATCAAATAGGGCTAAAGCCCCAACTACGAACTTTTATTTGTTACGTTTAATATTTTGCTATGACTATCAGACCTTTTCATGTTGCTTTTCCGGTAAGTGATTTAGTGGAAACTAGACATTTTTATGAGAATATTCTAGGTTGTACAGTAGGAAGAACTTCAGATCATTGGATTGATTTTAATTTATTTGGCCATCAAATTACAGCCCATCTTTGTTCTGGGGGTTCTGGAGAAGTTCCGGTTAATTTAGTTGATGGGAAAAAGGTTCCGGTTCAACATTGGGGAGTTATTTTAGAGATGGAACAATGGCAAAGGTTAGCTGATAAGTTAAAACAACATCAAATTAATTTTGTCATTAAACCTTATATTAGATTTAAAGGGGAAATAGGAGAACAAGCAACGATGTTTTTTCTTGATCCTAGTGGAAATGCCCTTGAATTTAAAGCATTTGCTGATGATCAATCTATCTTTGCTACGTCATCATGAAAATCTTGTTCTTCAACTTAAATAATTAAACCTTCAATTAAAATTTTAGTGCCAATTATAACTAATGTTATGCCTCCAAAAATTTCTATTTTTTGATTAAAAACACTGCCAAATTTATGTCCAAGAAAGACCCCCATAAAAGATAAAAAAAATGTAATGAAAGCAATGAAAGTACAAGCAGCGATAATAGAAGAATTAAGAATTGCCAGTCCTATTCCTGCGGCTAAGGCATCAATACTGGTAGCGATCGCTAAAGCTAATAAGGTATAATTATCGAGGGGATTAAACCTTTTCTCGTCTTCTTCAATTTGAATCGCTTCATAAAGCATTTTGCCCCCAATACCTGCGAGTAAGATAAAGGCAATCCAATGATCAATATTAGATAATAATTCACGGAAAGTAAGCCCCGTCAACCAACCAATTAAGGGCATTATCCCTTGAAAGACACCAAAAAACAAAGCTATTTTTAAAGCTTTATTAAATTTAATATGTTGAATAACAAAACCACTACTTAGAGAAACAGCAAAAGCATCAACAGCTAATCCCAGAGATAAAAACGTCGTATTGAGTATGTCCATGGAGGGATAAATCAATTGTTCTGAATTTAATTAATTTATCCATTTTAACAAATTTATTTTTTTATAATTTTCATTTTTTTATAATTTTTCAATCATATATTATTCATTTTTAAATCAATTAATATAAAAAGATAAATAACCTAAACTATACAAGTTCGTAGTAAGGGCTTTAGCCCTCTTCTTTTAATAATAATAATATGTTTCTATTTACCACTCCCTGAACGATGGCGGTGGGAATTTTGGCGTTATATTGGATTAATATTAGCGGCTAGTACCTTTCTAGATGTGTTTTGGCAATGGCGTAGAATAGATCAAGGAAGAGAATTTATTCCTTGGGGAACCTTTTGGGGAGGGCGGGGAGACATGGGAGGAGATATGGATCAACTGAGTCAACTTTTTAGCTGGAGTGACAACACAATTATTATTACTTATCGAACTTTGGGAGATATTTGTTTATGGATAATTATCGGAGTGTATCTGTCTTTTACATGGCAACAAAAAGCTAATGTTTGGTTAACGATTAAAAATCTTTTTAATAACCGATCATCAAATTATTGATTGCTTATGAGATGAATTCCCTTACTGGCAAGACTTTTACTGGGTTAAATCATCTAAATAAGCAAAATACCAATAAAATTGCATAGTTATAATAACTATTTGGCTTATTTAACTTTTTTACAGAAAATTTTATCAGAAATTGACACTTGACAAATGTCTTTACTAACTCAGCCAAATAAACAGTTTGTTTAAGAACAACAAAATCGTGTGACTTTCTGTTAATATCTTAGAGAAACGTTAAGAAACTTTACAAAACCCTATAAATGAAATTATTAATTGTTGGTGCAACAGGCACTTTAGGGCGACAAATAGCCCGTCATGCTCTTGATAAAGGATATCAAGTGCGGTGTCTCGTCAGAAATCCTAGAAAAGCAGCATTTTTAAAAGAATGGGGGGCAGAATTAGTGGTGGGTGATCTTTGTGATGCCCCAACCCTACCCCCCTCCTTAGAAGGAATGGAGGCGATCATTGATGCAGCAGCCGCTAGGGCAACAGACTCTCTTTCCATGAAACAGGTAGACTGGGAAGGGAAAGTTAACTTAATCCAAGCGGCCCAAAAAACAGGGGTTAATCGTTACATTTTCTGTTCAATTTTGAATGCGGAAGAACACCCAGAAGTCCCTTTAATGGAGATTAAACGGTGTACAGAGCTTTTTCTAGAAGAATCTGGACTAGATTATACAATTCTACGTCTATGTGGTTTTATGCAAGGGATTATCGGTCAGTATGCCATCCCGATGTTAGATAATCAGGCAGTGTGGATCACGGGAGAAAGTGGTCCTATTGCCTATATGGACACCCAGGATATCGCTAAATTTGCAATTCGTGCCTTAGAAGTTCCTGAAACTCAACAGAAGACCTTTCCTGTGGTTGGACCCAAAGCCTGGAAAGCCGAAGGAATCATTCAATTATGTGAGGGGTTATCAGGAAAAACTGTTAAGATCGCACGGGTTCCCCTAGGACTTCTTCGTTTTCTGCGTAGGATGACTCGTTTCTTCCAATGGACGTATAATATTTCTGATCGTTTGGCTTTTGCTGAAGTATTAGCGAGTGGTCAACCTTTAGATGCGTCCATGGAGGAAGTTTATCAAACCTTTGGCCTTGATCCCAAGGAAACAACTACTTTAGAATCCTATCTACAAGACTATTTCAGTCGAATTCTTAAAAAGCTTAAAGAACTCGACTATGAAAAAAACAAGTCAAAGAAAAAGAAGAAAACTCCATTCAAATCTTCCCTTTGAGTTAACCCTGATAAAGGATAGCCCGTTGTGCCAAAAGTAGGCATTATTTTTAACGATATCAAACCTGTCGCTTGTCAAACGGCTTCTGATTTACGTGACAAGCTGACAACCCGTGGTTATACAGTTGTGTTGGAAACTGGCCGAGGAGGACTTCTGGGATATTCTCAACCAGAAAAGCCCGTCTGTCATACTCGCATTGACCATCTTGTTCCTCCCGAATTTGACGAAGATATGGCTTTTGCCATCGTTTTGGGAGGGGATGGGACGGTTCTATCAGCTTTTCGACAACTTGCCCCCTGTGGAATTCCCCTACTGACCGTTAATACTGGTCATATGGGGTTTTTAACCGAAATTTACCTCAATCAATTGTCCGATGCCCTAGAACAGGTATTGACCGGAAACTACGAAATTGAGGAACGTACGATGTTGGCGGTGCAATTACTCCGTCAAGACACCTTATTGTGGGAAGCCCTTTCTCTTAATGAAATGGTAATCCATCGAGAACCCCTCACCAGTATGTGTCATTTTGAAGTCAAAATTGGCCGACACGCCCCCGTTGATATTGCAGCCGATGGAATCATTATTTCCACCCCAACCGGGTCAACGGCTTATTCTCTAAGTGCAGGGGGTCCTGTGGTGACGGCAAATGTTCCGGTCTTTCAATTAGCCCCCATCTGTCCCCATTCCTTGGCTTCTCGTTCTCTGGTATTTTCGGATAAGGAAGCCGTTAGTATTTTTCCGGCAACTCCCCATCGATTAATTATTGTGGTTGATGGGAATGGAGGATGTTATGTTTTGCCAGAAGATCAGGTTCATGTGACAAAATCTCCCTATTTTGCTCGTTTTATTCGGTTAGAATCTCCTGAGTTTTTCCGAATTTTAAGAGAGAAATTAGGATGGGGACTCCCTCATATTGCTAAGCCTACTTCGGTGGAACTTCCTTAATCGGAAATATTCCCTATCAATAACTCCAACTAGACTAAATCTACCGTTGGGGTTTTTTAACGAATCAGAGAAAAGCTTGCTAATCAACTTAAAACGCTAAGGATACTGTAAGGAATAAAGAGAAAAATGAAGTAAGTAATGTAATAAAAAGGACTTCGTTATCAACAGATTTCATAAAGTATTTATCCAAGTTTATAAAAGAGATATCTTTTAATTTTAATCGAAGTTAGTGCAGACTGCTCAGGGTAAAATTACTACTTCATCGGGGGGATACCCTTAAGTATTTATAGACATTCAGAGAGATTTCAAGGTATGGTAAAAAGTTAGGGTAGTTTTTGGGGAATATGCCTAAACTGCTATTAACTATTCTTAACATTAATTAAAACGGGTATTATGTCAACTATTCGTGTCGCTGTTGTCGGAACAGGTTTTGGTCAAGCGATTCATATTCCAGGGTTACAACACCATTCTCGCACCGAAGTGATTGCTGTTTATAATCGTGATTTAGGAAAAGCCAAAGCGATCGCCGATTCTCATCAGATTTCCTATGCTTTTAATAGTCTCGAAAAACTTTTGTCTTTACCTGAACTCGATGCTGTGAGTCTTTCGACTCCTCCATTTCTTCACTATGAAATGGGCAAACAAATCTTAGAAGCAGGGAAACATCTGCTATTAGAAAAACCCATGGCGATGTCGGCACAAGAGACTAAAGAACTTTATCATCTAGCTAATAAAAAAGGATTAGTTGTTACCACAGATTTTGAGTTTCGTTATGTTCCTGCATGGCAACTGTTATCAGAACATTTACAACAGGGTTATGTGGGACAAATTCGCCTGATTAAAATTGATTGGTTAGTGGCAAGTCGTGCCAACCCAGAACGTTCTTGGAATTGGTATTCTCGTCGCGATCAAGGGGGAGGGGTGTTAGGGGCGATCGGTTCCCATTCTTTTGATTATATTCACTGGTTATTCAGTCCAGTTAAACGCTTATCTGCTCAAATAATTTGTGCCATTAAAGAACGTCCTGATCCGAAAGATAATAATCAATTAAAGCCTGTTGATGCTGATGATACTTGTTTATTAATGTTAGAATTGGCTGATGGAACTCCTTGTCAATTATCCTTAAGTTCAGTCACTTATAATGGACGAGGACATTGGGTAGAAGTTTATGGCGATCGCGGTACTTTAATTTTAGGAAGTGATAACCTAAAAGACTATGTTCATGGTTTTCATTTACACGCTGCCCCCGCAGGTAAACCCTTAACAGAAGTTGAAATTCCCAAACGGTTAGCGTTCCCTCAAGTCTTTACTGATGGACGGTTAGCCCCCTTTATTCGAGTGGTTGATCGTTGGGTAGAAAGTATTGATCAAGGGAAGTCTTTAGTGCCGTCTTTATACGAAGGGGTCTATTCCCAATTACTAATGGATTTAGCCCATCAAGCAAGTGATACTAATTCTTGGGTTGATGTCCCCAATTTAGATCAATTTTTAGCCTAATTTTATCTAGGGTGGGGACTTCCCACCTGATAGATTTATTTAATTTTTATTAATTTTGTGATTCAACTTATAGCTATTCAATTAATGTTTATTTATCCTAGAAAAGTAAGATAATATGGGTGATAATTATGCCTGTTGATGATGAAAGGGTAAAAGCTTTTTACAAAATTGCTCATGAACATCCCGAAGATACAAACCTTAAAGAAGCTTATGATATTATTGTTTCATTAAGAAAAGGGCAAGCTCAATATAAACGATGGAATACTAAACAGCGAGAGGATAAAAAAGAATTAAAACAAGAAATTATTCACCTGTCGGAAAACAAACAAGAATTAGAACAACAAATTGTCACGATTTCGAAAGTTAATGATTCCCTACGATTTGAATTGACAACTATTAATAAAGAAATGGAACAATTAACCGATGAAAAACAAAAGATGATAGCAGAAAGAGACAAGATAAATACTGAGTTAAAAGCAATTCAAACTGAAGTAGAATTAACTGCTATAAAAGTTAAAGAAACTCACTCATTGTACGGAAAATTTACGATTCTATGGCAATTTTTTCAATCAGTATTTTTTAGTGATAATCCTAGAGATTTTGGAACTATTAATAATTCCTTACCTGAATATCAGGATCAACCTCAAATGAATACGGATCAAGCTTCTATTGGAAGAAATCTATTAGATAAATAATCTAACAAAAGAAAAAAACTATGTCAAGATTTAGCAAATTAATAGATAATCTCGAAAACTTACACCAACAAGATATTAAGAACTCCGCTAAAGTTTATGGGATAACTGCTACTTTAGCATCTCGTTTAGAAGAAATTTTAAATGATTTAGATGACCAACCACAAAAAGAAAACCAACCAAAAGATAAACAACCTCAAAAATTATTAACTGAGGTAAAGATTACAAAAGAAGAATTAATTCAACACTATGGAAACTATCATAACGCTTATGAAGCTTATCAAAAAGCCTATGGAATTAAATGTCGTAAAGGATGGACTAATCTTCTCAAAGCCATTCAAGGATTAACTCCTCCAGATAGCTTAGAACAAACGCCTTCAATTAGTTTAGAACAAAGAGTTGATAAATTAGAAAAAATAGTTAAAACTTTAGTCCAAATTCTGTTAGATAACAATCCCTAAGAATGAGTGTCTGTAAACTATTGAAGAAGTTCCCAGATTCCTAAACTTAAAGGAACTAACCCTAATAAACTCAACCAATGATGAGAAATAAATTCAGTGACTTCGGAAGTAATTCTAGCCAGAAAAATAATAATAAATGTAGCTATACAATAACCAAAAATAATATTTTTTTATCATACTGAGGATTTTTCCAAAAAACAAGTAATAGCAATAAATTTTCAAGATTAGTAGCAATAAAGCCAATAATAGAAACTAGAATTATGAGTAAGCTATGATTGACCATAAAACCTATGTCCAAATAGGATTGTTTTCAAATTAGTTTTTTCTTTGTTGTCTGACTAATTCTAAAAGTAACTTTTTTTCAGCCCTAGCGATCGCCTGATAAGTTCGTTCTACTGCTTCCGTTTCTACAGAAATTGTGGTGATTCCCCACTGAACTAAATCCTCAATCAGATCAGGATATTGACTCGCTGCTTGACCACATAAACTACAAGGAATTCCTAACTTACGAGACTTTTTAATTAACTGTTTCAGGACTCTTCTCAAAGCTTTTGGACAGGGTTGAGAAATATCACTTAAATTAGGATTATTTCGCTCAACTCCCAACAACAATGGGGCTAAATCATTAGTACCAATGGCAATCCCTTGAACCCCTGCTTCAACATAGTCTTCCAATTCAAAAAGAACCGAGGGAACTTCTGCCATGATCCACAACTCAAACGACTCAGATTGCGTTAACCCTACTTGTTGGACGCGATCGCGACAAAAGCGAAATTCAGCTACACTCCGAACAAACGGGAGAATCAAGTGGAGATTATGGAATCCTTGTGATTGAACTTGGGCTAATGCCTTTAATTCCCAATCAAAAAGCGTTGGATTGAGCAAATAACCAGCCGTTCCCCGACAGTCATCTTGAACAATCCCATTGATTCCGTGAGATGATTGACTATCAAAAGAGCGATAAAATAGACGGCGGGGAGCAAAACGGGTCGTAAACTCTTGAATACATTGACGTATTTGTTCAACAATCGCGGAAGGTTCCGACTCATTGAGCCATTGTTCTATAGACTGAGGAGAACATAAACTTAAGAGCATCAATTCAGATCGCAGCAACCCGATCCCATCAATGGGTAAATCCATCGCCTTGACTAGAGAACTCGGTTGACTAACATTAACCATTAATTGGGTAGCAATGGGATAAGACAAAGTTGAAGAGGTTTCCTGAAAATTTAAGGGAATAGGGGGGTAAACATCTTTGTTTTCTTCTGCATAGCCGTAAATTTTTCCAGTTTGACCGTCAACGATAATTGAATCTCCTGTTTTTAGCAATGCCGTTGCCCCTGATACCCCAACCACCGCAGGAATATCTAACTCTCTAGCTAAAATAGCCGCATGACTGGTTATTCCCCCCTCTTCAGTGATGATCCCTCCTACTTGTTTGAGCCACGGTAACTGATAAGGGTGAATTTCCTTGGTAACAATGATATTTTCCTTGATCAATGAGGAATCAGGAATAATTTCCTCCGTAATTACCTCAATTAATCCTTGAATATAACCAGGGGCTGCCGCAATGCCTGTCAGTAGTGGTTGAGTATCTAAGGTGATTGGTGTTTCTGGGACAGAAGATGAACTGGGTTGGGAACTTGGGGGAACAAAGATAAGATCAGTAATGACCCAACTAGGAAGTTGAGAATGATCAGACTCAAGGGAGATAAATTCTAAGGTACTCCAAGACCACTCATCTTGAGTGAGAGTTTCGAGTAGGGAATAAAGTTGACTTAGGGTTGATTCATCAAGACAATATTGTTCTTGTTGACTTGAACTCAGGACATAAGCCTCTAAAGAACTGTCAAAATTGTCGATATTTTGGGATATCTCTTGATTTTTGAGTTGATAGGCTCGGGTTTTATTGCCTAATACTTGATTGACAACCTGGCCAGTTTTTCGATCAAGAATAAAGCGATCGGGTGAGACTTCTCCTCTCCATAAACTTTGGGGTAAGCCCCAACTAGCTTGAATTTCAAACGCATTAGGAGAAACAGTGACGAGACTTGAGACGGTTACATCACTTAGGGGTTGAACCAAAACTCCTAGGTTTAACTGTTCAATAGCTATGCCCATTCTTTTTCCATAAAATAGGCTTTTTGCGCTTAATAATTGAGACCAAATTTGTTTGATGGCTAATTCGATACTTTCAGATGAATTATCACACACTTGAGGCGTAATTAGGTTGGCAAAGTCTTGTTTAATCCCCAAAGAATTTCCTAGGGAACCTTGTACTATTAACGGAGAAGTAGGCAACTGTTCAATAGCTTCTCCTATCATTTCTCTCCATTGATCGGGGAAGGGGGTATCAAGAATAGCTTGATAACTTTGTTGTGCGGCAAACTGTAGAGATCTAAAGTTATCTACATCAAGATGAAGGGAAGATGTGGGAAAATCCGCTAGTAAGGATGTGGAATCGTCTAACTTTTCCAAGAATTCTCTCCAAGTGTCTGAACCAATGACAAACCCAGGCAAAATTGGATAGCCTTTTTGTTGGAGTTGGCCTAGTATCCAAGCTTTTTCCCCAACCCAAAGGCGATCTGCCGATTCAATCTGAGATAGCCAATAGAGCTTAATCACTGTCGGAATGATGACTGAATCACGATCACTAAAGTACACAGGTTTTGATCTGACCTTGTAATTGATTTAAGGGTTCACCATGATAGAATCTCTTGATAGTCAAGATATTTTATTAAAATTTAATAAAATTCTGTTCCTACTATAGCCGATGACCATCTAATCTTGGGGCTGATTTTATAACAGCCTAACTGATTGACCCAATAACAACATCATGCTTTTGGGTGATTTACCATAAGTTTTAAACTATTAGAGAATTAGTCGGAACTCCTGCCATTGTGTTGGGTAAAGGCTATTAATCCCATGATAACCATGAATATTATTGATAAGGCTTTTAACCGATTGTCTTGGCTAACTCCCTGGTTTAAGGGGCGATCGCTGATGAGATTTTTAGTCGTCTTTATGATCACTTTAGTCATTACCTTATTGTGTCCTCCCGCAACAGGCCAATTTATGATCCCGAGTTTTTCAGGAAATTCCCCTAAAACTTACCAAACCCCTTGGTGGGATATTAATAAAGCCCGTCCTTGTGGACGAGTATGGTGTAGTGACGTTCTCCTATTTAGGAGTTTTAAAATAATTGAGGTAGCCGCAGAATCTTCGTCTCTACAAGAAGAATCCCCTGTCATTTTAGCTGAACAAAGGGCGCAACAAGTTGATAATATCTATCGTTCAATTTTAAACAAAGTTTTAAGGTCAAAAATCACCACAGAAGACAAGAGTATTGACACTAATTTAGAAACGAAAATGGGAGGGCTAGATATTATCTTCAACATTAATCAATTAGGACTACATCCAGCAACCCCTAACGTAGAAGTGGGATTTAAGAATAATGTCACTGTTGTTTTCGTTCCTAAACAGCTAGAATTAGGACTACCTGCCCAAACCATTGTAAGCGTACTTCCAGCAGATCGCCTAAACCAAGGTAAATCAATTCCAGAGATCGCTCAAGAATGGCGCAATACTATCCGCAAGAGTTTTAGTTACGCTTTGTGGGGGTATGAAATCGATGAGCATTATCCGTTTTTGCGCTTAGCTCTTGCTGTTCTTTTTCTAGTCCTAATCTTACTGCCAATTGGTTTGATTGGAATTATTCGACATTTACTAAAAAACTGGAATCGTCACCTCCAAAATCAATTACGAGAATTGCGAGAATCTTTAACCATAGATGCAGAATCTTTATCAGCAGAACAAGTCAATATTGATGTCCAAGAAGAAGTATCTGAAGAGGAAATAATTGAGTCTCAAAAGAAACAGAGAGAGCTAAATTTTGCTCGAATTAAGTATTTACTTAAAAAAGCAATTACTAATCCCAAAAAAGCCATTGAAAAAGCCAAAGAAATAATGAACACTACGGTACAAACCCTCAGTACCAATATTCCTAAACTGTCTTTAAAGCAACAGGGAATCGTTAAACGTCAACAAAATATTGTTCAATTATTACTAAGATTACTCTTTTGGTTACAAATTTTTTTATTGCTTTTAGATGTCGCTTTAATTGTTGCCTTGTTTCCTAATCTTCGTCCCTTTGCATTTTTCTTTATAGGACAGGCTATTTTTCTGCCTTTAATCTGGATGTTAATGAGTATTCTGGATAAAATAAGCGATTTAATGATTGACTCCTGGCTTAATAAATGGGCATCAGAAGCTCAGTTAAGCAATCCTAATTCTAATCGTTATGCTCTACGGGTCAGTACCTATTCTCCCGCTTTAAGAAGTGCAACTACTTTTATCTTTACAGTTCTAGGAATTGTACTAACTATTATGTTATTCGGCTTTGATCCTACTGTTCTTGCTAGTGTTGGAGGGGTAGCTTTTGTCATTGCTTTTATCTCTCGTAATATCGTTGAAGATATGCTGAATGGAGCCTTAATTTTATGTACTGATCGGTATGCTATTGGCGATGTCATTCAAGTAGGAGGACTGGGAGGTTTTGTGGAAAACATGAATATTTATATTACTCAAGTTCGGGGAGCAGAAGGACGGTTAATTACGATTCCCAATAGTAAGATTTCTATTGTAGAAAATTTAACTAAAGATTGGTCACGGGTAGAATTTAAAATAGAAATTGCCTATGATGCCGATATTCATAAAGCGTTAACAGTCATTCGGGAAGTAGGAGAAGCAATGCAAAAAGAAGATGATTGGAAAAATAAAATTATTGAACCTCCTGCAATTCTAGGGGTTGATGCTGTCTCCCATCAAGGAATTTTAATTCAAGTGTGGATTAAAACCCAAGCCATGCAACAATGGGCAGTAGGACGGGAATATCGGTTACGAGTAAAAGATGCTTTGGAAAAGGCACAGATTAAGCTGGGAATTCCTCAACGAGAAATTCGTTATCAAGAGTCTTAAAAAGTTGACAAACTTATCATTAATTTTTTAAAAATAAGGCTCTATTTTTTAAGGGCTAAAGCCCTGACTACAAACTTTTCTATGCTAATTATGTATTATCTTGACAGATAATTCCCTTGTATTGCGACAATTGATATAATCGATAATGACTAATAATTTAGACGGTGCCTGACCATTTATACGCCTCCTCTCGCTCGTTTGATTGAGCAACTACAACGCTTACCAGGGGTTGGACCCAAAACCGCCCAACGACTCGCCCTACACATTCTCAAACGCCCAGAAGCAGAAATTCAAACCCTAGCCAATGCTTTAATTGAAGCCAAGAAAAAGGTTGGACTGTGTAAAGTTTGTTTTCATTTTTCTGCTGACCCAATCTGCGAAATTTGCCGAAATCCTCACCGAGATTCTCAAATTATCTGTGTAGTGGCAGATTCTCGTGATGTGATTGCCCTGGAAAAAACCAGAGAATATAAGGGGAAATATCATGTCATAGGGGGTGTCATCTCTCCGATGGATGGCATTGGACCCGAACAATTGTACATTCAACCCCTAGTTAGACGAGTCACCCAAGACGGCGTAAAAGAGGTAATTCTAGCGATTAGTCCCACGGTTGAAGGGGAAACCACCACCCTCTATATTGGTCAACTCCTCAGACCTTTTACCAAAGTTACTCGTATCGCTTTTGGATTGCCCATGGGAGGGGACTTAGAATATGCTGACGAAGTAACCTTAGCACGGGCATTAGAAGGACGACGAGAATTAGATTAGGATCATCATTGCATGGATGTAATAGATGTAGTTGTAACGGGAATTGGGTTACGTTGCTGTTTAGGAAATTTAAGCCAAACGTGGCAAAGTTTACTCAAAGGAGCATCAGGAATTAAGTATCATCAACCTTTTCAGGATTTTCCTCTCTATCCTATGGGATTAATGGAGCATCAACCAATTTCCCTGACCGATCTTACCCAAACTACCTTAGCTGATGCTTTAATCGATGCTCACCTTGAAGTTCCCTTACCAGACTGTGGGGTCGTTATTGGATCAAGTCGCGGATATCAGGGAATTTGGGAAGAATTCGCTCGCCAAAATCATCAAATTAGCCTAGATAAATCCCCCTATCCTCCTCTCTCCCCCTCTCTTGGGCTGAGCGACAGTCGAAACCCCCATCCCCTCCTCTCCCATTGGTTAGACACCTTACCCCACCAAAGCTCAATAATAGCGGCTCGTCAGCTTCAAACCACAGGAATCGTGTCCTCTCCTATGGCTGCTTGTGGAACGGGACTCTGGGCGATTTTCCAAGCAGTAGAATTGATTCGACAAGGACGGTGTGAACGAGCGATCGCGGGGTCCTTAGAATCCCCCATTACTCCCTTAACCCTAGCCGGATTTCA
Source organism: unicellular cyanobacterium SU2 (assembly GCA_002110465.1). Lineage (GTDB taxonomy): Bacteria > Cyanobacteriota > Cyanobacteriia > Cyanobacteriales > Microcystaceae > Rippkaea. The sequence goes on from NEED01000008.1 coordinate 79,240, forward strand.
GAAAATGGGAGCGTTAGCTAAAACGGGATGTTATCCTTTTGATTTACATCGGGAAGGGTTGGTATTAGGCGAAGGAGGCGCAATTTTAGTCCTGGAATCTGCTGAAGTTGCTGCTAAACGGGGAGCTTCAGTCTACGGTAAAATCCTAGGGTTTGGCTTTACCTGCGATGGCGATCATTTGAGTGCGCCAGCAACGGATAATAAAATGGCACAGATAGCCATTAAACACGCTCTAGAACGGAGTCAGTTACGACCCCAAGACGTTGATTATATTCACCCCCACGGGACGAGTACCCGCTTAAATGATGACCGAGAAGCAAGGTTAATTCAGTCTTTATTTTCCCCTAATGTTCCTCTGAGTTCCACTAAAGGGGCGACAGCCCATACGTTAGGTGCATCTGGGGCGATCGCGGTGGCTATAGGATTAATGACCTTACGCTATCAACAATTACCCCCTTGTGTGGGGTTACAAACACCAGAATTTGACCTCAATTTTGTCAGGCGATCGCGGTTAGCTTCTTTGAATCATGTCCTCTGTTTAGGGTTTGGTTTTGGGGGACAAAATGGGGCGATCCTTTTGGGAGTTAATCGTTAACGAAACGGAATTATTTGTTCTCATTTTTCTTGAATAAATCTCCTAAAGATTCCAATCGAAATCCTGGTGCTTTGTAATCTTCGGGAAGATAATTCGCTGGAATAGTTATCTGATGACCATCGCGCACGGCTGAATAGTGAGGGGAAAGAATTTCAATATCTGCTTCGTTACATTTATCTTGAATATTTTGATGAAGTTGAGAATAAATAATTCCCATTTTTTCAGGAGTCGTCGTAAAAACTTTTAACGTATAACTTACATAGAAATCATCTAAGCTAGTTTGTAAAACAAAAGGTTCAGGCTCTTTTGCAATCCCTTCACTAGCATTAGCTGCATCGATTAATATAGCATGAACTTTTCGCCAAGGAACATCGTAACCTAAAGTAATCGTTGTTTTTAGAATTAGGGGGTTTTTCGTATCCCGCATGACTGAGTTATAGTTAGTAATATCGCTAACTAATAAAGTCGCATTAGGAATTGTAATTATTTCATTGTCAGGGGTGATGATTCTAGTAGAAAGCATTGTTTTTTCAATCACTCGACCCGTTTTGTCATTAACATTAATGATATCATTTACCTGGAAAGAACGATTATAAATCAAAACAATTCCACTAATTATATTACCAATAATAGTACTTGAACCAAGAGTAAATAATGCCCCAGCAAAGAGTGAGATTCCTTGAAATCCAGCAGAATCTGAAGCGGGTAAGTAGGGAAAAATTAAAACTGCTGCTAATCCTAAAATTATCAAAACAGTAATATTATGAGTTGGATCTGCCCACTCTGGATAAAATCCATTAATACGAATTGCCCCCCTAGAAATACCAAGAAAGAAAAGTCGAGAAAAGCGAATTGAATAGTAAGCAAATATGCCAATAACTGCAATAATGAATAAGTTAGGTATATATCCAATAATACCGTTGACAACTAGATTAATTGCTGACCAAAAGTATTGTAGCAGTTTAATAGAAAGAGGTTGAGTCCAAGGAAAATAACTTAAAACAAGTGGTATATAGATATAAAAAAGTAAGATAATGAGGAAACCCCGAATAATTTTAAAGGATGTGGCAATAATTTGAGCAAGTTGACGACCTGATAAAAATTGTAATCCTTGTAATCGAACTGATCGTAATCTTTCCTGTTGTAATCTTCTGATTCGATCAAAGATCTTTGGGAGAACTTTATTTAATAACCACCAAGCAATAATAGCAATAGTAGTAGCAATTAAAGCTTTAATAATGCCCCAAATAATAGATTGTTGGGTTCTTGATTCCCGAAATTCAATAATGCCTTCTTCTATTTGTTTGAGTCGTTCATTACCTAACTCAGAAAAGGGTAAGTTTTCCGCTTCTGCATCTTCCTCTGTAAAAGTACCAATCAACGAATTATCAGCTTTAATCAATTTTAATTCTTTGTAATCTACCACCTTCAGAGAGTCAGGATAAATTCTTGGTTCTTGAGCAATTTCCTTAATCCTCTCACTCATATCTTTCGCCCTTTCTTTTGGAGAAATTTCTCCTAATTCTGTCTTAATTATAAAGAGAGTTTTTCCATCTAATAAAACGGGAGCTTCTTCTACCTCAGTGACTTTTTCCTTGTCACTTTCATCTGTTTTTTCTTCGATATTATTCTGAATATTTTCTTGATTTTCTGTAGAATCTTGAGCTAAGATTATAGAATAAAGGTTAGGAGGGTTTATAGAATTAAAAAATAAATCTTGGAACTGACCATGAGGGATAATTGTTATAGTTAACACCCCAAGAAAAAAAAAAGTCAAGATAATTTTTGACGGTAAATTCACAATTTTTGTTCTCCTATCCTGTACTCGTATGCAAGCCAAAAAAATCAAATTTTTTCTCTGTAAAGGGATTTTATCATCCCTATTATCGAAGAAAATCAATTACACTATTTTTCTTAAGTTTTTACTTCATTGATATCTTATTTTAGATTGCTCATCATCAATTATTGGCGACATTAGGATAAATACTAGGGGTCAACGTTCATCGACCCCTAACGATACTAATTTTCTTCAGAGGTTGAGGTTGTTTTCTCGGATTTTTGTGCTTTGTTTTCCTGCTTTTCTTCGTTTACGCCTTCTTGTTCTTTTTTGAATTCAGCTAACAAATTAGCCACCTTTTGTTTGATTTTGTAATGTTTTGCTACCCCTTCATAGGCGTAACGGTTGAAATTATTCCGCACGATCGCCGTCTCAAGATATTTTACGCGATCGCTCGTATCGGGGTGAGAAGACAACCAAGCAGGAGGACGGTTCTTGTGTTCTTCATCGATGATCACCATTAAATTCCTCATCCCATCAGCAGCATAACCCTTAGCAGCTAGTAACCGTGTTCCAAATATATCCGCCTGTTCTTCCATTTCCCGACTGTAGTTAAGGACAATGAGATTTCCTGCTAGTCCCCCCACATAGGGAACATATTGAACCACACTACTGGCTAATGAGCCTTGAGTCATCTGTTGAAAACCGTGAGACAGGACGGTGTGGGCTAATTCGTGGGCAATTAACCCGGCAATTTCTGCTTCCGAGTTGGTTTTAGCGATCGCCCCTGCATTAATAAAAATCTTACCTCCAGGTAAAGCAAAGGCGTTGATGTTTTCATCCATCACAATATAAAATTCATACTCAAACTCATCCCGTCCTGCTACAGAAGCTAATTTTTGGCCAATGTTATTGATGTATTGATGCACTTCGGGATCTTCGACTAAGGTTAATTGATTTTTCAACCCTTTGACATAATTTTCTCCAATAACCGCTTCTCCTTGCATTAATAGATAGGTAACTTCTAAGGTGGACAGAGGAGCAAAAACATTCCCCATTAAAGCTACCCCAATGCCGCCCATAATGGCATTTCCTACTACATTCCAGGTCATTTTTTCTCGTAATTTACCCTGGTAGCGAGCTAAATTGTGATCAGCTAATTCCTTAAATTCGGGGGCGCGAAAGTGATCTTGATTAAATAAGAAAAATTGACGGGCAGTTAAGGAGGCGGTCAACCAATTTTCCGCTTCTTCATCAGCTTCAATTTTGGCTGCCACTAATGAAGCTTCATTAGGATAGAGAGTGGCCGCATTGTGTAGCACTTTTAGAGCTTTTTCTGGCTTTTCCTCGGCTTCGAGAACTCTAGCATAATGAATATGGCCAGGAATAAATTCAGGATGTTTTTCTGTTAAAAGTTGCAATGCACTTAATTTTTTACTTTTATAAATAGGATTGCCGTCTAAACTTTCTTGATAGAGTCGCCAATAAACACCTCCCCCAGGTAATAAATACTCCGCTTCATAAACGGGTTCAGGGATAATTTCTCGGTTAACTTCCTTTTCCGCTTCAAATGGCTCTTTAATCTCTCGATAAAACCGTTCAGCGAGTAAAGTGTCTCCACAACGATAGAGATGATCAGCTTTGGCTAGGGTTTTATAACGGTCAATTTCTTCGGGTGAGGGGGGGGTTTCGGAAGTTTCTTCGGTTTTTTCTGTTGCGTCCCCTTCTGGTTCGGAGTTAGGTTGAGGGGGGGTTTTGTTGATGGTAATCACTTCATCTAAGGGAGAGGAATTATCTGCGGTTTTTTGAGCGACAGTTTCTTCTTCCGTTTGCGGTTGAGTAGGAAAGGCGAATTCAGGGAAAGATCCTTCACAACTGGCGTTAGTTGTCTCTTCTTGGACGGTAGATGCTTCTGAGTCAGGTTCGGGTGGAGGTTCAGGGGCTTTTTTGCCTTTCGGTTTTTTTGGTGAGGCGATCGCTTCAGAAACCAGCTCCTGTTGAAATTTAGGTTCAAGCAACAAATTTTTTCGAGAAAAAGAAGGAGAATCGTCTAACTCAATCCCTGCTAGTTGAAACCTTTGTGAGGTTAAAGGGGTTTCTTGGGCGACTACTGTCGAAGTGGGTATAGCCATACCCATCATCATTAGGCAAATATACCAGCGCACATTCATCAGAATACCTTTTTAGTTAAACAGCTATATATTAGAAATATTCTAGAATTTTTCTTTAATAATCACTATAAATAAAATATTAATTGGGCATGATATCCCTTCTTATCTGACCGTCTCATATTACTTAACAAAACAACACATAAATAATTAACAAGACGAATTCTGGTAATTTGCAGTGGTAGTAATATAAATTGTTCAAAAGATGTTATGATTAAAGCTGAGTCTGAAGGATTCGGTAGCAGAGTAAGTTATTACGATTGACAGGTTTTTTTCCGTTAAGCATCAATACAGTTCTCTCCGAAATCTCAATCTCTACAAGTCAAATAGCAACAGAAACAATTTATGTCAATTTACGTAGGAAACCTCTCTTATGAGGTCACAGAAGCTGATCTTAGTTCTGTATTTGCAGAATATGGTGCAGTAAAGCGCGTTTACGTCCCTACAGACCGAGAAACAGGTCGCCCCAGAGGATTTGCCTTTGTGGAAATGGATACAGAAGCGCAAGAATCTAACGCCATTGACACCCTAGATGGTGCAGAGTGGATGGGACGCTCAATGAAAGTTAATCAAGCTCGTCCTCGTGAAAATAGCGGTGGTGGTCGTAGAAATAGCTTTTAATTAAATCTATTGGGACTTTATTGGTTTATCCTTAATTAAACCTTAAATTGTGAGTAAGAGATTCATCTATCAGAGGTGAGTCTCTTCTTTTTAGTGTTTAACCTGAGATCGGGAGTCTCTTAGAGACGGTTTCTAAATAAAATGTTAAGCTAAATGTCTTAGGATTGGTGGTTTGTAGTAAACTCTTTAAACTTAACCCCAATTTAGATTGACAATTTTTCTAATCTATGAATTCTACTTCATCTTCTCAAGCCAATCTTCCCCTAAAAGGATTACAAAATTTCTTAACAAGTGAAACAACACTCTATGTTATCAAACGAATTTTACAAGGGCTTTTAACCTTGTTATTAGCGTCTTTTCTAAGTTTTATAATCATTCAAATTGCCCCAGGAAATTATCTCGATACTCTCAAACAAGATCCCAATATTTCTGCCGAAACTCTAGCTAGTTTAACCGAACGTTTTGGGTTAGATAAACCTTGGTATGAACAGTACAGAAAATGGCTTTTACAAGTAGTGACTCGTCTGGATTTTGGAGAAAGCTTTGTCTTTAATCGTTCTGTTTCTTCTCTATTAGGTGAGCGAATTCCAGCAACCTTATTATTGGCAATTTCTTCGATTATTTTAACTTGGTTAATTGCTTTACCTCTTGGGATATTAAGTGCGGTTAAACAAAGTAGTATAATTGATAAAATTTTGCGGGTAATTAGTTATTTAGGACAAGGATTTCCAAGTTTTATTACAGCATTATTATTATTAATTGTTGCTCAAAATGTTTCACCCATTTTACCGGTGGGAGATATGACCAGTTTAAATCATCGAGAACTATCTCCTATTGGTAAAATACTTGATATTGGGTGGCACATGATTTTACCAACCATTGCTTTAAGTATTACCAGTTTTGCTGGCTTAATGCGTTTGATGCGGGGACAAATGTTAGATGTAATGCGACAAGACTATATTCAAACCGCAAGGGCTAAAGGATTACCAGAAGATAAAGTTATTTATGTTCATGCGTTACGCAATGCGATTAACCCTTTAATTACCTTACTCGGATTTGAATTTGCGAGTTTATTGGGGGGGTCATTTATTGCAGAATTTTTCTTTAATTGGCCAGGGTTAGGACGGTTGATTTTAGGGGCTGTTCAAGCACAAGATCTTTACCTAGTGATGGGAAGTTTAACGATGGGAGCAACCATGTTAATTGTGGGTAATTTATTAGCTGATTTATTACTCAAAGCCGTTGATCCTCGCATCAAATTAGAAAATTTAAAATAATCATCAATAATGTTATCTCAAGTTCACTATTTAATCCGTTCTAAAACTGATGGTCAATATTTAGGAGCGCGACTACCTCAAGAAAATACCGAAAAGATTGACCGTTATTTATTACTTTTTAAGGAGCATTTTGAGGCTTTAAGTTATCTGAATACTCATGGTTCAGGAGTAAGCGATCGCTTTTGCGTTGAATCAATTCCAGGGACACAATTAAAAGGAATTCTGCAACGTTGGGATTTTCAAGGAATCGGATTAGTTCAAGATGCTTTAATTCCTAAAATTGAATTTTTATCTCTATAGTTATAGTCGAGTCATAATAAACACGACAGGGTAGCCAAGCTGGTAACTGGAGTTTAGACTACGAAAAAATACCACAACATTGTTTTGGGTAAAAAAAGAACGTAAATTAACTAAAAATTGAGCTTATCAGGGTTTAGACTAAAAGCTGGTGACAGGATTGGAACCCTAAGCCTAGCCTAATCTTACTCATTTAGGGGGTCTATTACTCAGTCAGACAACACTTAGTTATCTGGGTAGTGTATTATAAGTAGTAAAAGTCGAATTTTTGCCTAAGTTTCTATTAGGATAAGAAAAAGATGTGAAAAAGGTTTTCAAATCTGGGATAATTATTGATAGTTTAGAGAGAATTTTTAATGACTCAGTAAAAAATTTAATAATGGATAACGACTATTCCTTAACTTCTCGTCCACCTTGTCCCTCTTGCGGTTCAACCCAAATTTTGAAAAATGGAAGTACACATCCACCACTATCCTAGTACAAAGAAAAGTGGTGAAACAACGAAAATTGAAAGGTTAAATAATACGTTGAGACCCCGTTGTTCTCGTCTAGTCAGAAAAAGCCTATCATTTTCTCGAAACTTTTTCAATCATGAAGGGGCAATCCTATATTTTATTCATCATTATAACGAGGAGATACTATCAACTTAGATGAATTTTCACTACTTAAATAACACTACCTTTAAAGGAATGTTGGTCAACTTTCTCTAAAAAAGTTTCTTTTTTATTTTCAGAAGATTCTAAGATAATGATTTTGATTTGTTTTGCTTCTAAGGATTCACTCAGTTTATCTTTTAGAATTAAGTTTCCTTGATGATAGGTTGCTTCTAGGATTTTATACATTTTGGGTTGTCTCTATTTTTAAGGTAATTATAACGAATTAAAGTTATTTGTGCTTGATACTCTCCTCAATAATACTAATATCCTCCTCAGTTAACCCATATAATTCATACACTATCTCATCTATTTCTCCCTCTATTGTTCTCTTTCAATTAATTCACCTTGTAGGTATTTATGTAAAATTTCTTGACTTGAATTAGCAATAGATTGACCAAGCTTTTGAGAGAGATTTTGAATTTTTTGACTATCTTCTACAGATAAAGTTACTTCTATTTTTTGCTGATTGATTTGATGACTAGCATAGGTTTGATAACGCTTAATTTCTTGGGATAAATTTTCAACACTTTCCCATTCTTCTTTTTCAACGCTTTCTAAAAGTTCTTTTTCTTCAGGATTAAGGGAGTTCATGATTTAATTAAAGCTTGGTATCCTTGTTGTCTAATTTCTGTTAGTTTCACAGGTTTCCTCCTATAAAATATTCATTGCTTACTGCTGATAACCTAAAGTAAATAAAACAATACTTTCTAATTGATTTATCATAGTTAAACTTAATTTTTCTGATTTCCGACGTAAACGAGTTTTATCTAATACTCTTAATTGATGACCTAAAGCAACTGAATCTTGATTTAACCCTCCTTCATTTTTGGGAATGAGTAAACAACTAGGTAAAGAACTTCGTCTTAAATTAGTGGTTAAAGGAATGGTAATATGTACTGTAGAACCGATCTTTTGTAATGTGTAGTTTGATTGTTGATACTTTCATTGTTTAAATGGTTGCCATTCTGACTAAATTTTGTGATTTAGGATAAGATAAAACGTCTAATCTTGTACGCTCAACAGAGTCAAATTCCCCTATAGATACCATATAATAACTCTACAATAAGATTTTTTAGCTGGGTAAAACTTTTGTGATTTTTTCTTTAGTTAAGAGTATTTTTCTAGATCATAGTTACTTTTTGCTATTTTGTCGAACTCTTTTTTTTACCAAATTAGGATTAACACCATAATATTGAGCCGCTTGGGACATATTAAAGCTTAGCATTTTTTCATGACTAAGAGTATATTGAGCAGAAGGTTTAATTAATTCAACGTCAAGACATTTAATGATTTCTGTCGCAACTGCTTTTGCTAAGAAAGGAGGAACCGAATTACCTACCTGACGAAATCCATGCCATTTGGTAACATGAAATCTAAACCAATCAGGATAGGAATGAAGTCTTGCGGCTTCCCTAACCGTGATACATCTAGGGTTAATAGGATGAATAGGACGGGGGGAAGTATGCGCTCCCCTACTACTGGGGGTTCCTGCTCTTAAGGTATTACATAAACCATCAGGATGTAGCCTCAAAAATCGACTAATAGGTTCGGTTTTTCCTGGTATAGTTTTATCAAATCTTTCCTTAGATTTAAGAGTATGTTTGGTTACCATACTCGATGTTAAAAGGTCTTTATTATAGTTTCTTTTATAAGAATAATCATCCTCTATATTAACTAAATATCTTAATTGTTTCACATAATTACTTGGCTTTTCATAATCAGCAATAATCCAATCTCTCTTTTCCAGTTCGGGATAATCATTAACTTCGGGTAAGTCTTTTATAGCATCCCATACCGTAGGACATTTCGGTAAATTAGAAGCTTTTTTCTTTTCTGCTTTATTAGTGAAATTATGGCTAATAGCTTGAGGATAGGTTGGTAAAGTTAATCCTTTCTGACATCCTAACAAAAAAAGTCTTTCTCGATTTTGAGGAACGCCAAAATTAGCTGCATTTAAAATTTGATAATTAGTTTCTATTTCATAATTATTTTTAGTGAATTGATCAAAAATTTCTTGTAAAAGTTGTTGATGTTTTCCAATGGCCATTCCTGGAACATTTTCAAGGACAAAATATTTGGGTTGTAACTCTAAAACTAATCGAATAAAATGAGAGACTAATACATTTCTTTCATCTTCTAACAGACGTTTTCCTATTAAAGAAAATCCTTGACAAGGAGGTCCTCCAAAAACAACATCAATGGAGTAATTACCAATTTTTGATGATTTTCTAATTTCCTGTCCAGTAATAGCTTGAATGTCTCGACAAATGACAGTCCAAAATGGAAAATTATACTTATGAATAGCACAATGAATGGGATCAATTTCTACTGATGCTAAGATGTCAAATCCAGCTTGTTCAAACCCTAATGTCATTCCTCCTGCACCAGCAAACAAATCAATAGCAATCGGTCTTTTGTTATTCATTAATAAAACCTAAATTGCTCCTCAAAATTCAACAATAACTGGAGCATGATCGCTCGGTTTAGTTAATTTCCTAGGTTCAATATCAATGGTACATTTTACGGCTTTTTTATAGAGTTTTGGAGTCAAATAATGGTGATCAATTCGCCATCCTCGATTACGTTGAAATCCACCTGAACGATAATCCCACCAGCTAAAATATCCCCCCTGTGAGGTAAATTTCCGAAAAGCATCTTTTAACCCTAATGAAAGAATATCTTGTAATGCTTCTCGTTCTAATGGGGAAGACATAATATGATTTTCTTTAGACTTAGGATTATAAATGTCTTTATCTTCTAAAGCAATATTGAAGTCTCCACAAATACATAATTCTTGGTTAGATTCATCTAAAAATTTAGTCAAATATTGTTTTAAAACCTTGAACCATCGTAACTTATAATCGTACTTTTCACTTCCTACTGATGATCCATTAGGAACATATAAATTAACAATTCTTACTCCATTACAAACTCCTGTAATAACTCGTTTTTGCTCATCAAACTCTTCTGCTAAAGATTCCCCAACAATGGGAGTAAATCCGGTAGTTACATCTTCTAGGGGTTGACGACTAAAAATAGCAACCCCATTATAAGCTTTCTGTCCATAAATATAAACATGATAACCTAATTCTTCAAAAGGGCTTTTAGGAAAATCTTGATCAATCACTTTAGTTTCTTGTAAACAAAGAGCATCCACAGAATTAGTATTTAACCAGTCAATAACATGAGGTTGTCTAGTCCGAATTGAATTAACATTCCAAGTTCCAATTTTCATTATTTTTTATGATTTAGTTGTGTTATTTTTGTTAATCTATTGGGAAAATTGCTGATTGTGATTTTTTGATTATCCTAATTAAGCATCAGCTAATAAACTTAATTTAGGGGTTTTTTAGTTTTTAAGCAATCAACTACAATATTATATCAAATTAGAGACTATTTTTTTGACAAAAACCAATAAAAAGTTTAGGTTTTTTATAACCTAAGCAAGGGGTAGATGATATTATATTTGTTCCAAATAACTCTCGTATTTACCCACTCTAAGGTCTTTAAATTTTATTAATAAACAGTTTCTCACAACAGATTTACCATTGTGTTTAACGATTACTTAAATTGTTCCAAATACGAAGATAACGCCGTCCCAAGAGAACAACTTTTTTCTTATTTAAAAGACGGTATAGCCAGAGTTTTAACCAGTCAAAAATTAAGAACCAGACAAAGGCATAGCCCCAACTGGCAAACGTCCACCAAAAGCCAACCGGAGCCATTAAAATCCCAAACCATCCTAAAATAGTAGAAATAGTGACAGATAACCCTGTCGCCATTAACATTGTTTTCGCAGGGGAAACCGACCAAAAAGGACCTTGAACTCTCGTTACATAAATAGTCATCATACCCCCAACAGCTAAATGCAAATAAATTAGGGTTTGTACCATTTCATGGGATAACTTGAGATAAATTTCGGTGTAGTAATAAAGCAGAAAAGTTTCCACTACCCCCACTAAACCTAGAAAAGTAGCAAAGCTAAGAATAAAGGTTAAATTCCAACTTTGGGGTTGTTTAGGAATTTTGGTATTGTCATAAGCAATGGTTACCATCGAACCATCATTAATTAATGCCAGAAGTACCAACATAACCACAGTGACAGGATAAGACCCATAAACTAAAATCGCTATGGTGACAAAGAAGAGAATGCGAACCGTCTCTACTACACGATAAACACAATAGCTGTTCATCCGTAGGAAAATTTGACGACTCAATTTAATCGCATCAATAATGACGGATAAACCAGGGGTTAATAAAACTATATCGGCGGCCGCCCTAGCTGCATCTGTCGCCCCCGAAACCGCAATGCCTGCACTAGACTGTTTTAGGGCAGGGGCATCGTTGACCCCATCCCCCGTCATAGCGACAATATACCCTTGTTTTTGTAAGCTTTCGACAATATGAAACTTATCTTCAGGGAAAACTTGACCGAACCCGTCTGCATACTTAATTTCTCTGGCTAATTGACTCATCTGAAAGGCTGGGGTTTCTCGGAAGATTTTCGCATCAATGACATTTTGCCCTAACCCCAATTGATGACAAGTTTCTTTGGCGATCGCTACTTGATCCCCCGTAATCATTTTTAAAGGAACTCCCAATTTTCGGGCATTTTCAATGGTAATTTGGGAATCGGGGCGAGGAGGATCGAATAAGGAAAGGATGCCTAAAAACTGCCATTCTCCCTGGTCATTGGTGCGGGCTACTCCCAAAGCGCGATAACCCCGTTGGGCTAACGCATCAATTTGGGCATTAACTTGAGGGGCGATCGCTTCTCTATTAGGACTTAAATCTAAAATAACTTGAGGTGCGCCTTTGCTGGTTTTAAAGGTTTGGCCGTCACTGCTACTAATTTCGGCTTCTGTGCGTTTACGAACGGGATCAAAAGGGATAAAGTGGGTAATTTGATAATTCTGAAGTTGATCGGGGTTTTTTAACCCGTCAATAATGGTCATATCAATGGGGTCGTGATCTTCACTGCGAGAAGCCAAGGCTGCCGATAAAAGCATAATTTCTGGGTCAACCCCTGTCAAAGTCCAAGGATCACCCAACGATAGTTTATTGAGGGTTAGGGTTCCGGTTTTATCAGAACAAAGCATATTTACACCGGCCAGTTCATCAATGGCCGCTAAGCGAGTCACCAGTGCATTCTTTTTGGCTAAGAGTTGCGCCCCAATGGCCATAGTAACTGCCAATACCGTTGGGGTGGCTAAGGGAATGGAAGCAACGGTTAATACCAGACAATATTTAAGGACTTGAACAAAGTTATCCCCATCATGAACCCTCACTAATAAGATAATAGCGACGAGGATCATGTTAATGATGATCAGATAATCAGAAAGTTTGAGAACAGCTTCTTGTAAGTGATCCGTTGATTGTGCTTCGCTGACTAATTTAGCGGTTTTGCCAAAAAAGGTATTTACTCCTGTACTGGTAACAACGGCTTCCGCTTGACCTTGTTTAAGAATGGAACCAGAATAGACCAAATCCTCTGTTTTACGGGTGACGGGGAAGGATTCCCCTGTTAAGGCTGCTTGGTCGATGGTTAAAGAGTCACATTCAAAGAGTTTTAAATCGGCTGGTAGTACATCCCCAATTTTGATCCGAATGATGTCCCCAGGCACTAATTCCCGTGCCGGAATCATTTTCCACTCTCCATCCCGTTTAGCCGTGGCTTGTAGGGCTAACTGGGCTTTGAGGGCGGCCACCGCATCCCCTGCTGATTTTTCTTCCGTAAAGCCGATGGCTGCATTACCAATTAAAAGAAAAAAGATAATGCCAAAATCTACCCAATCTCCTACTAATGCACAGAGAATAATGGCTGCTTCAATCATCCAAGGCATGGGTCCCCAGAAATAGGAAAGCAACATCATTAACAGGTTGACTTTTTTGTCTTCTAACTCATTATGACCGTATTGGCTTAGACGATTTTCTGCCTCTTTTTGAGTTAAACCATCGGGGGATGTTTCTAGCTGTTTTATTACCTCGGATAAAGATAACTCTTGAGGATTTGCGCTGGCATTTGTCATGGTTTTAAGATTAATAGATTATCGAAGTATTAAAGTTAATTGAATAGATTGATTATATAAAATAAACGAATATTTTTCATCAGATAAAAGACAAATAACCAAACAACTATTTAAAAGATTTTCTTGATAATTTGAAGCATTTCTTAACTTTATGAGTTTAAACAACCCTCTAGGGTAGTCTATCTTTATAAAATTCATAAAAGTTTAGATTCTTAAGTTTTTTGTGTTGACATACTATATAATAAGTAATTTAATTGATAAAAAATAAAAAAGAGGGCTTTTGCCCTCATCGAACCGACAAAAAACTACTTAATTAAGAAGCATGAGCAACCACCATATTGCCTGTTAAAATCTTAACAGCAGCTTGGTATTGTAAATCTGCATCAGTGCCAATTTGTTGATAACTAATAGGATCTTGGGGAACAACTTCATCAGGAACAATTCCCAACTTATGAATATCTTTGTGATTAGGAGTCTCATATTTAGCAACTGTTACCGCTAATCCTGCGCCATCAGGCAACTCAAATAAAGACTGAATTAAGCCTTTACCAAAGGTTTTTTCCCCGACTAATATTCCCCGACCATTATCTTGTAAAGCTCCCGCTAAAATTTCACTAGCACTAGCGGTTCCTTGGTTAACTAATACGGCCAAAGGATCTTCTGTTAAAGCAGAACCAAAGGCAGAAAAACTATCTTGAATCCCTTGACGATTAACAGTATAAACAATCGTTCCATCATCTAACCAAAGGCGAGCAACTTCAATTCCAGCTTGTAATAAACCTCCTGGATTATTGCGTAAATCCAAAATGTAAGCTTTCGCGCCTTGTTGTTCTAAATTAGTAACAGCATCAGCAATATCTTCGGCTGCATTAGCACTAAATTGATTGAGGCGAACATAACCAATAGGAACATTTTGAGTCTGATGATCAAGGTTAGCAAATACCGGACTTAGGGAAATATGATCCCGTGTAATATTGATTTGACGAATAGTTTCTTGGTCTTGATGGGGTTTAATGGTTAAAGAAACTTGAGTCCCACTCGGTCCACGCATTTTGGTAGCTGCTTCATCGAGAGTTAAAGTAACCGTGTCTACCCCATCAATTTTCAAGATGCGATCGCGTGCTTTAATACCAGCCGCTTCAGCCGGGGAACCCGCCAAAGGAGCAACCACTTCTAAATTACCCGTCTCAGGATTAATATTAATCTGTAAACCCACCCCTGATAACTCTCCAGCCGTACTCACTTGCAAGTTATGATACTGTTCAGGTCGTAGCAGTCGGGTAAACGGTTCATCGAGAGTAGCCAACATTTCATCAATGGTGTCGTAGGTTTCTTCACGATCATGAAGGGGTCGTCGTAACAATTTTTGACGTAATGACCACCAATTTTGATTATTAAATGAATCATCTAGGTAGGCTTGATTAACTAATCGCCAAGACTGAAGTAGTAGTTTTTGATCTTGACTAAAGGCTGAAGCAACTGGAGTCCAAACAAAGCAATTAAACAGAAGGGAACAAATAACTAAAAGGGTAGTCCAAAATGCACGTTTTCTCATGAGACAAATAGATAAATAAACAAACACATAACAGAATTGACACTCCCCCACGAACAGTAATTCAGGGGATTTTTCCTTTTTAGACCGATTTAGGTTTGACAAAAAAGGTCTCTCAAGACAGAGACGGGAACTGCTATGATCCCATTGTGTCGAAATTCTAGCAAAAATAACATTTAAAGCCCCCACTTCCTCTGACTGAGAATTCTAAATATGAGGGAAATAGGGGCAAGTATTCAAGCAGCAGGAGTGGCTGTTATCGTCAACCAAAGGAGTACAGCCAGTAACAAGACACACAATTTGATGACCACGTAAGTGATGCTATCAGGATAGAGGAAAGTGTTTAGCATAATTTCTCTCCTTGCCATAGATTGAGGGTGAGACATCGAATGATGATTAGTCTCTTCCTACTTTTATTGTGTCCCTAAATTATTGAGAAATCTTACTGAAGTAGTAAAAATTAACTAGGAAGAATCTCGTTCATACCAGGCTGTTGATGGAATCTGATAATTTATGAGAAGATAACGAATGGACGATTTATTGATCTGTGGTCTGTCCGTGATTCTACCCACCCTCAATTATGGTTATTGAATGGCTTAAATTCAAAGTTGCTCCTCAATTGAGAGAAAAATTTATTCAGCTTGATGATGATATTTGGACACCAACCTTAGCCCAATTTTCAGGATTTTTAGGGAAAGAAGTCTGGATAGCTCCCGATATGCCTGATGCACTCATTTTAGTGATTCGTTGGGAAACCCGCCAAAAATGGAAAGCTATCCCCGTATCAATCTTAGAAGTAACCGAGAAACAGTTTGCCCAAGCCATGGGGAAAGATTCTTATGAGATGATAGGAACAGGGGAATACCAAGTGCGAAAATTCCCCGCCAATTGATAGAGTAACCAATAGTCAGTTATTAGTTAAGATAACTGAAATTTTTTAGATTTTGAATCCTCACAGCAACAAGAAATAACATGAAACTTGCAATTCTATCCCAAGATTCCTCATTGTACTCTACTAGAAGACTTGAAGAAGCAGCAGAAGGCCAAGGACACGATGTCAAGGTAATTAATTATTTACGCTGCTACATGAATATTACCTCTCACAAACCAGCAGTATTCTACAATGGCCAGCCCCTAGAACGATTTGATGCGGTGATTCCTCGTATTGCAGCCTCAAAAACTTTTTATGGAACCGCCGTGGTTCGTCAATTTGAGGTGATGGGAGTCTTCAGTGCCAATGAATCTCAAGCCATTTCGCGATCGCGCGATAAACTACGGTGTCTACAAATCTTAGCCCGTGATGGTATTGGTTTACCCGTGACTGGATTTGCCCACGCTACCCAAGATATTCAAGGGTTACTCGAATCGGTGGGCGGCGCGCCTGTGGTGATTAAACTTCTAGAAGGAACCCAAGGCATCGGCGTGGTGTTGGCTGAAACCCATCAGGCCGCTAAATCAGTGATTGAAGCCTTCCGCCAACTTGATGCGAATATCCTGGTGCAAGAATTTATTAAAGAAGCAGCCGGAATAGATTTACGCTGTTTTGTTGTAGGGGGTAAAGTGGTTGCTTCAATGAAACGTCAAGGGGCCGAAGGCGATTTTCGGTCTAACCTACACCGTGGGGGCAAAGCGGATAATGTTAAACTTACTCCAGAAGAACGCACCACAGCAATTCGGGCTGCAAAATCCATGGGGTTAAAGGTTGCAGGAGTGGATTTACTACGGTCGAATCATGGTCCAGTGGTGATGGAAGTTAATTCTTCTCCAGGGTTAGAAGGAATTGAAAAAGCATCAGGGGTTGATGTCGCTGGTAAAATTATTGAATTTGTGGCGAAAAGTGCAACGACCGGATCAACTAAGGATCGTATCCAGTATTAATCTAGATGACCGACCATACCATTGAAATTGCGGGGACGGCGATCGCCCCCGGTCAACGACAACAATTAGAAATTCCTGTCGCCCAACTCCCGACGCGGACAATGATCTCTCTCCCTGTCATGGTGATTAATGGCCATGAACCTGGACCGAAATTATGGTTGAGTGGGGCAATTCATGGGGATGAAATTAATGGGGTGGAAATTATTCGTCAGGTGTTAAACAAAATTCACCCCCAACCGTTACGAGGGGCAATTATTGCCGTTCCTATTGTCAATGTCTTTGGTTTTATGGAACAATCGCGGTATTTACCAGATCGCCGTGACTTAAATCGTTCTTTCCCGGGTTCGTCTCAAGGTTCCCTTAGTGCGCGGTTGGCCTATTTATTCATGACAGAAATTGTTGATCAATGTACTCACGGGATTGATTTACACACTGCTGGTCAACCAAGGGTTAATTTACCCCAAATTCGCGCTAATTTAGACGATGAGGAAACCTATCGTTGCGCCCAAGCGTTTGGCGCACCCTTGATGATTCATTCTTCTACCCGTGATGGTTCCCTCCGTCAAGCAGCCAGTAAACAGGGGATTCCCACTCTTTTGTATGAAGGAGGGGAGGCGTTACGCTTTGATCCCTATGCGATCGAGGTGGGAGTCATGGGAATTTTTCGGGTCATGGATTTATTGGGAATGTACCCTCAACCTTTGGCTATTCCTGACTTTAATTCCCTAAAAGTGACTAAAACTAAATGGGTTCGGGCTTCTCGTAGTGGCATACTCCATTTAGAGGTTAAATTAGGGGAGAAGGTCGAAAAAAAACAGCTTTTAGGCATTGTTACTGATGCCTTTGGGGAAACGTCGGCTAAAATTCGTTCTCCTGAAACGGGGGTTATTATTGGCCATGTTCAAAACCCGTTAGTCAATAAAGGAGATGGTATTGTTCATCTTGCTTTAACGGCTTCTCAATCTTCCTGAAATCTTCCCATTATTATCCCTAAAACTTTTCAATTTCTTATAATATTGAGCCATAAATACACAAAGTTGTCGTGATATTGTATGGTGAAAATAGAAGCTTTGATCAGGCTCAGTAAGTTAAGTCACTAGGTTCGTAGTAAGTCCTTTAGGACTTCTATAGAGTTTTAGCTATCACGACAAACCTTAAAAAAATAAACGGACAGTAAACAAATAATTTTGCCTAGGTAAGTAGTTAAGAAATCAAAGAAAGTTTGTAGTAAGCTCTTTAGATCAAGCAAGTGTTGCACTATGAAGGCTAAAGCTCCAACTACGAACTTATTTAGTTTACCTTTAATTATGCCCACTGACTTCTTATAGAATTAACAAACATCCATGAAAGTTATTGCAGTTTATCATAATAAAGGTGGCGTAGGAAAGACAACCACGGTTGTTAATTTAGCGGCTGCTTTGAGTAAGAAAGGAAAACGAGTTTTAATTATTGATTTAGATAGTCAAGCCAATACAACTTTTGCGACGGGATTAGTTAAGTTTGATGATGAGGAATTTGATAATATTAAAGATTGCAATATTCTTCATGTTTTACAATCAGAAGACTTTTATTCAATTGAAGAAGTAGCAATTAAATCTCAATTTACCAGTCCTGCTGTTTATGTAATTCCTTCTCATATTGATTTAATGCGATACGAGAATGAACTTAATCAATTAGATTCTTGTCGTTTACGGTTAATTGATAAACTAGAAAAGGTTGAAAATGATTATGATATTGTTTTAATAGACACTCCTCCATCATTAAATTTATATGCTAAGATTGCCTTAATAACTGCTAATTTTTTGATTATACCTTCAGATTTAAAACCCTTTGCTAACCAAGGATTAGTGAATGTTAAACAATTTGTCGGAACAATAAATGGATTTAGACGACAAATTAGAATAGAACCTTTAGAAATTTTAGGAATTCTTCCTTGCAAAGTTTCTACCAATGCAAGATTTATAAACTCTACCTTAAGAAAACGGTTAAAAATTATTCCTCAACGCTATGAACTTCCGATGATGGAAACGGTTATTTATGATAGAGATGACTTAGCAAAATGTGCTGAACAAGTACAGATTGTTGGTGAGATAGAAATTCCTGATCCTCTATCCATACTAGATTTTAAACCTAATTCTAAAGCAGCACAAGAATTAGAACTATTAGGAATAGAAGTGTTAGAAAAAATTGGAGAGAAACAATGAAATTATCCACCTCACTTGTAGCTGTAAAAAAAATACAATCGTCTGTAGATTCTGCTAAATTCAATCAAGGAGAATTAGAAAGATTAGCCCATGCAATTTTAGGAACAGAAGGACTTCTTAATCCAATAGTTTTGCAACGGAAAACTCTAGATAGTTACGATGTTATTTCAGGTTATTTTGAGTATCACGCTGCTGTATTGGCTAGGGAAATTGACCCCAGAAAAGGGGAAATGGTTAGTGCATTTATTATTGGAGATGACAAAGAAGAATATATTTATGAACAGATTAAGCTATTAAGACAAAAATCAAGTGATGACAATCAGGAAAATATTTCTGTAACTCAACCATCTTTAGTTAATACAACAGAACTTGAAACAATTATCAAAAATTCAAATAATTTTTTGAAGAAACAAATAGAAGATCTCAAACAACAAATTGATAATTTAATTCAATCAAATCAACCTCAAAAAACTAGAAATATATTAAGAAAACACCTAGAGAATGTCTTGTCTGAAAGCGAAAATAAATCTCAAAAAGAATTCTTAAAATCCCTAGTACAAGATCAACAAGAGTTACAAAAATATCAAGATGAAATTACTAACAGGATACAGGAATTAAGTAAAATTGATTTGCGAACAGCTTCTAAAGATGAAATCGAAAAGAAAATCAGAGAAGTCGGAGGAAACAAAAAAGCAGTTGATGCTATTTGGAAAGCGTTTGAATATTGGAACAAACCAGATAAACAGTTAACTTGGGACAACCTTAAGAAATCCACTAATCCTAAAGATAAAGAGAATAAAATCACAGATTTTGGCAAAGTAACGTTAGGAAAATTACAAAAAATTGGATATTTAGAAGATTAGAAAAATAGCTTTTTACTATTATCTTAAGCCCTAAAGGGCTTACTACAAACTTATATTTATTGTTGCTTGCTTGCTTACTTATTCTTGAAAACTCAAATTAAATTATCTTTAGATTCTTGCTTGAGAATCAACAGTCTTTTAAACTTGGCGATCATCTTCTAAGATTATATCAGTAATTTCTACTATTAAATAGACAGTTTAAACAGTAGAGTAATTGTCATCATATCATAATCTAAAACTCTCCAAAGAAACACAAATAAAGACGTTGGTCTTTCAGATACGATAGTTTGCTAAGTAGACATCGTTTAAAGAAAAAAAATTTGTTAGATTAATCAAGAGACAAGTTATCACTTTATTTTAGATTCAAGACATTGTTATTTATAAATAAATACAATGTTAAGGGTAATCTTTTAGGATTTGTGGTTTATAGTAGACTCTGTTATGGGCTAAAGCCCTTACTACCAACTCAATAACTATGACTGCTTTATTACCTGCTGTTATTCCCGTCGCGTTTATCATTATCATTGGATTGATTGCAGGTAAAACCCTAAACCTACAATCCCAAACCCTCTCTAAATTATCCATTTATATTCTATCTCCAGCATTAATTTCTGATAGTCTCTATCGAACAACTTTATCTACCGAAAGTATCCTAGATTTATTATTAGGGGTTGCTATTATTTCGGTGATTATGTATTTGACAGTTTGGGGATTAAGTTGCTTTTTTAAGCTATCTTCAACGACTTCTAAAACCTTAATTGCAACCACCTTACATCCGAATAATGGCAATATGGGTTTACCATTTGTTGACTTTGCTTTGGGAGCTATGGGATTAGAACGAGCTATCATTTATATGATTGGTTCAGCTATTATTTTGTTTGGGGTTGCGCCGGCACTGCTTACTGGAAATAGTCTAAAAAAAAGCTTCTTATTAACTTTAAAACTCCCTTTAATCTGGGCAATGTTAGCCGGATTAACCCTAAGATTGCTGCAAATTGAACTTCCCTTTAAACTAGGAGAAGCCATTCATATGTTAGGACGGGCAGCCATTCCAGTAGCTTTAATTATCTTAGGGATGCAACTTTCTATTACCCGTTTTACCGTCGCTAAATCTGAACTGGCATCTACAATATTAAAACTTCTTATTGCCCCCATAATTGCTTTAGGGGTGGGAAAATTTCTGCACTTAGATGGGTTAAATTTACAAGTCTTGATTATACAAAGTGCCATGCCAACGGCAGTAAATACTTTAGTTTTAGTATCAGAATTTGGGGGTGATGCCCCTCGTGTTGCCCGTACCATTGTTGTCACCACCCTATTAAGTTTTATTACCTTACCATTGGTATTATGGGCAGCCATTCGATTTTGAGGCAAAAAAATTAGGTACTTGGTAAAGAGCGCAGATAGTCATTGAGATGGGAGCGATCGCCGATAAAATGAAAGAGTGGCCCCTGGTCTGTTAATTCTACTAAACTAAGTCCTGTCACAGGCATGGTGAAGCGATCGCGGTAACGCCCAATATCAATACCTAATAACCCACACAACATAATGCGGATGGTTGCTTTGTGGGAAACAATCAAAATATTATCGTCATCACCGTGGGTGTGTTTAATTTCCTCGAGAACTTCTGAACTGCGACGGTAAATATCGATTCCCCGTTCCCCTCCAGGGGGTGCAGTCCAAGCAGGATCAGTTAACCAACAGGTGTAAAGATCGTGAAATTGCTCATTAATCTGGGTTGGGTGCATCCCTTCCCATTTTCCATACCCAACCTCTTGTAAGCCCTCTCGTAGGTTCATTGTGAGTCCCACTGCTTCGCATAAAGGTTTTGCGGTTTGTCTTGTTCGTTGTAGAGGACTGATATAGGCAGCCTTCCATAACAACTTACGATAGGTATCAGCAAACTCCTGAGCCATTTCTTCGCCTTCGGGGGTCAACCCTGGATCATTTTCGGGGCGGCCACAGTATCCCCCTGTTTTACTATAAGCAGTTTGGGCATGACGCAGAAAGTAAAGCTTTAACCCCATAATTATTGCGACCAGAACTTTAGTTGCACCCCCTTTGTTTTATCATACTCCCCACACTCTCGATCAGTTCTTAATGGCCTTGTGTGAAGCGTAATTCTTCTCTAAGATGGGAGCGATCGCCCATAACATGGACTAGGGGGCCTCGATCGGCCATTTCTATAATGCTAACCGAAGCTACTGGCATCCCGATGCGATCGCGGAATCTTCCGACATCGATTCCTAACAGAGAACATAGCATAATACGGATTGTGGCTTTATGGGACACCACTAAAACATCACCACTTCCATGAGTTTGTTCAATTTCTTCAAGGACTTCTGAACTCCGACGGGCAATGTCGATGCCTTTTTCTCCACCATTAGGGGCATTCCATCCAGGATCAGCTAACCAGCGAACATAGTCATCGTGGAACTCTCGGTTAACTTCTTCGGGGGTTTTTCCTTCCCATTCTCCATAGTAAATTTCTTTGAGTCCATTGCGTAATCGAATATCAATTCCTAGGCGATCGCATAGGGGTTTGGCTGTGGCAATACTACGTCGCAAGGGACTACAATAAACCGCTTTCCAGGGAATTTTATGGTAAGCCTCAGCGAAATCTTCTGCCATTGTCACTCCTTCGGAAGTTAACTCAACATCAAGTCTCCCGCAATAGCTGCCGATTTTGCTTGACGTTGTTTCTCCGTGTCTGAGGAAGTAAAGTTTTAAACACATTAGTTTTTTGAAGAATTAAGAGTAACAAGCTTTGTCATTTTCGCTCCTTCTTATCTTACGAGATAATTCTTCCCTTATTTGATTTATATTTTTTATATAACCCATCAGTCCTCTAGGAAGCGATGACACAATTCTTTTCCTAGAGAGTCTTTAAATAAACTCAAATTCAAAATTGCAATAGGTAGACATCACACTAACTTTAACCGGTTTTTCTTACGTTTAATCATGTTTCAATACTTATCACTTAATAACCTAAGTGCTTCGACATCTTCATCACTCAGTGTCCAACCCATTGCCCCGGTATTTTCTTGAGCTTGGCGAGCATTTTTAGCCCCAGGAATAGGAATCACATTTCCTTGAGCCATCAGCCAATTTAGGGCAACTTGAACCGTGGTTTTTTGATATTTCTCCCCCAGTTTTTGCAACTGAGTTATTAAAGGGTCAATCTTCTTTAAACCAGACTCAGAGAATTTCGGATCAAGTTTTCTAGCCCCTGTCACTTGTTGGTTATTGCGGGTATATTTTTCTGTTAATAAGCCTTGGGCTAAGGGACTATAAGCTAAAATAGTTACCCCTAACTGACGAGCCGTTTCTAAAATTCCATTACGTTCAATCTGTCGAGTAAGCAATGAATAACGAACTTGATTAACCGCCAAAGTAACATCATATTTGGCTAAGAGATCATAAGCTTGTTGCATTTGACTAGCGGAATAATTACTAACGCCAACAGTAAGAATACGACCTCGTTTAACCTCTTCGGCTAAGGCTTTCATTAAGGTTGGTTGACCCATAAAAAAGTCAAAGGGCATATGAACTTGATATAAAGCCACTTGTTCAACATCAAGTCTTTTAAGACTAGCGGTTAAGGCATCAGCCAAAGCATCACTATTAAATCGCCAAGGTAAGGGAAAATATTTAGTGGCTATCTGTACAGGTTGGGTGGTTTGTTTTAAAAATTTTCCTAGCAGTTTCTCAGACTCACCCAAACCATAAACTTCTGCTGTATCAAAAAAAGTTGCCCCGCCGGCTATCGCAGCGTCAAAAGCGTTCTGAACGTCTTTCTCTCCATAGTCAGAACCGTAACCCCAAAATAAACTATCACCCCAAGCCCAAGTCCCAATTCCTAAAGTGGGGAGATGAATATTTCTAACCGATAGTTGATTGGTTTCCATAAGTTCTGTCTTGATCAGTTTTTAGATGACTTTACAATAAAACGCTTTTTCTAGTTTAGGCTAAAAATGCTCTGAATTTGCTTTCTATAATTGTTGCTTTAACGAATCCAAGTGAGTAATAATTTGATCATCAATAGTATCTAATTTTTTAAATAATCAAATAATGTCTACTGTCAGTTTAATTCGTGCCGACTCTTATGATCTGCCCAGTTTACGAACATCCTTAGAACAATTATTAGAGCCTTTGGGAAGCATCTCCAGCTTTGTGAAACCAGGCGATCGCGTTCTACTCAAACCCAACCTCTTAACAGCAAGTCACCCCACTAAAGAGTGTATCACCCGCCCCGAAATGGTTTACTGTCTGGCTGAGTTGGTCAAAGAGGTCCGAGGAAAACCTTTTTTTGGGGATAGTCCTGCTTTTGGGAGTGCGTTGGGAGTGGCTAAGGCTAATGGCTATTTACCCTTGATGAAAAAATTAGAGATTCCTATCATCGAATTTAAAGGAGAGCGTTACCCCACAAATAGTAATAGCTTTAACCATCTACGCCTATCTAAAGAAGCGATGGAAGCCGATGTAGTCATTAATCTCCCGAAAGTTAAATCTCATGTCCAACTTACCCTAACCTTGGGGGTCAAAAATCTCTTTGGGTGTGTACCAGGAAAAATGAAAGCTTGGTGGCATATGGAAGCGGGTAAGGATGCCAACCGTTTTGGGGAAATGCTAGTAGAAACAGCACGAACGATCAATCCTGATTTAACCATTATTGATGGTATTATCGGCCATGAAGGGAATGGACCGAGCAAAGGAGAACCTCGTCCATTAGGCATTCTGGGGGCATCGGCGGATGTGTTTGCTTTAGATCAAACCATGGTCAATATTTTGGGGGTTGATCCTTCGGTTGTACCTACTGTTGCTGCCCAAATGCGCCTTGGCCTGGCTTCAGATATCTCCTCGTTAACCTTTCCCCTACTTTCTCCGAGACAACTAGAAATTACTGATTGGAAGTTACCCGAGGCGTTAATGCCCATTGACTTCGGGTTACCTAGGGTTCTCCGTTCTACTTTTAAACACTTCTATATCCGCTTTCTCCAAGAACCCCTGAAAGCCTATTCGGGTAAATAATTAAATCTTGTGCCGTGAAACTTAAACTCTCCTAGGGGTTGAGGACAATGAAAAATCGACTGTTACATCGGTTACATAAATATTAGAAATTCCATCGTATGGTTAGTAATAGGACATAAAGTCAATTATTACCCTCCGATTGCTTACATAAACTGCCCACCCTTCAGTGGCGGTTTTTTTTGTGGATTTTACTTAAATTTAATTAAGAATTAACAACATTAACACTTGTCAAGAAAAAATCATTACAATAAGAGTAACGAGGTTATCATTAATACCTCATTAGTAACAATTTATTGAGTTCAGGTCAATCAGCCATTTTTATGGAATCTAGTACCCCGTCAGGGAAGGTTGTAGAGCCTCCGGCTCATAGGTGGGCTTATATTATAGGAACCACGATCGCCTTGTTAACCCTTACCCTACCAATGTTCGCCATTGCTTATTATTCTCCACAAAACCGTCAAGCTGGACCGAAAACTTCTATAGAAAATTTTTAACCATTGCAATAAGCCGTTGACTCTTTGTTAAGCGACGAAGGGAATTGTTCGGTTAGCTACTTGAGCTAGCCAAACATTTCCCTCAGCTTAAATTAAGCAAGTCCTACCAACTTTGCACTAAGATCCCACAAACGCTCAGCATTTTCATCATCCCTAGCTTGGGGAGAAACTTTTTGAACGAAAGACTGACGATCTTTCTTTTGTCTATTGCCCCAACTCCAATAGGCTCCTGATTGATTATACTCAGGGGCGGCGACCACTTCGGCTACCCGTTCCCCTGCTAATTCCTCAGACACAAATCCCTTAGTGATATGTTTTTGGAACAGAGGGAAAAGTTTTTGAAACAAGGGATAATGGTTGCGGAAAAGGGCGGTAGTGGCCACACATCCAGGGTAAAGAGAACTAAAGGTAATTCCCGTTGATTCATGATACCGTCGATGTAATTCCCGCATGGTTAGGACATTACACACCTTGCTGTCTTTATAGGCTTTCACCGGTTCAAAAGCTTTCCCATCAATCATAGAATGGGGGTCTTTAAAGCCTTCTGCAAACCCTTCGAGATTCCCTAAATCAGGGCGTGGTGGGATTTTTCCCCCTAATTCATCGGGGTTGTGGGTAACGGTTCCTAAAATGACCAGTCTGGGGTCTGGAGAGGGTGAGTGTTTAAGATGGTCTAACATCAAGTTACACAAGAGAAAATGCCCCAGATGGTTTGTGGTCATAGTTAACTCATACCCTTCGGGCGATCGCAAGGGTTCTTTAATTAAGGGCATATAAATAGCCGCATTACACAATAAAGCGTCTAAAGATTTCCCTGTTTCCCGAAAAGCTTCTGAAAATCGTCGCACACTCCCCAAACTACCTAAGTCGATGGGTAAAACAGTGTAGCTACCTTGAGGAATTCCTACCTCTTGGGCTACTTGGTAAGTTTTTTCTAAATTGCGACAGGCCATCACCACGTGGTAGTTCCACTTTTGAGTGAGGGCTTTCGCTGCGTATAACCCGACTCCTGATGAAGCCCCTGTAATGATTACGGTTTTTTGAGTTGATTCCATTTATCCTTATACTTCGTTAACAGAGATTTACTATATTTCAAAGAATCTCACACCACTGAACGACAGATCTTTATTTTAGGGCGATCGTTGGGGCAAATGATCATCAACTTAATAAGTGTATTAATTTAGTTGGTGGTTTGGGTGATCGCATAGTGTCCCTTTGCGATCGCAAAGTCTGTATATTGACGAGTTTCAGGATCATGAAAGGCTAAAACAATATCTTCTTTAGGGACACCTTCTCTTAATAATTCATTGGCAATACCTTCTTCTGTCCAATCTTCCTCAATCCAAATTTTATTATTTTTAAGACGTACATAAACAGAAATTGCTTTAACTCGCCTTCCATTTTTCCAGCCAACATTAAACCAAAGATATTGATTTCTGGAGTCATCAAACATCAACACCTCATCTATATCAGGATCAGGGACTTGCGATGATATTTTTTCGTATTCTGTTAGAATTTTTTTGATGAGAGTTTGGTAATGAGTTAGTTTTTCCATTGGATAATCTCCTCTGTAGTAGTATCAATAATTAAAAGGAAAACTTGATATTTTTCTAAAATTAATTGAATAGCAATTTTAGAGAATAGATCTATTATAAGCGATCGCGTCTTTTACCTTTCTTGATTTATTTCAATGAATTGTAAATTTCCTTTTTCAAAAATTGTCATTAATGTTTTAGCTTTGAAAAAAGGAATATTTTTAGGCATAAACTTTTCTAAGTTCGTAGATTTGAGAAGAGTCTAAATCTTCAATAGTTAAAAATTCATGGAGTTCATCAATATAAATGGGACGAGAATAAACATTATCTTCATTGTGATAAGCTTCTAAAAAAGATTCAATTGCTTCTTTTAGTTTATCAATTGCTTTTTCTGGGGTTTCGCCTTCCCCAACTAATCCATTTTCAAGACATAATGAAACTCAATAGTCTGCGCTTTTTCGGAGAATAACGGTGTAAAAATTCATCGTTCTATTTTAATTTTTTGAAGTTTGATAAATTTATATTGTTATTGGTTTGGTAAATTTTTTAAAGGATTTGATTGTAAATATTTAACCAATGAATCAGGATCAATTTCGTTATCTTTATATACTTGTATAGCTTGTTTACGCCATTCAATATCAGCTTCTCCTGAAAAACTACTTCTTAACTCTCGAATTCCAGTAATTGCTTTTAACATCCACTCTCTAAAATTTTGTAAATTCCAATAACAAACATTTTGTGTATGAGGTATAGCATCATTTTTAATTGTTTGACAAGGAGTAATTAGAACTGGAATAATATTTTCTAATGTAGAGATAAGATTTTTGTCTTTAATCCAATTTGGATGTGATGCAGCTTGTCTAACTTTATTTGAACCTATACTACTTTCTCGATTACCACTTGAATAATCTTCAAATACAAAACATAAAGAATCACCAATTATCCACCAAGGATCAGGATCAGAATCTCCTTTTGGATTATCAGCTTTATAACCTAATAATCTACCTAATTTTACGTGAGCTTCTTCAAAAGCTTTAGCGAGCTTTTCTCTTTGTTGGTTGTCTGCATTACTTGATATATTTTCATTGATATTATCAATTATATGTTTTACTTCAGTTTCAAATTTTCCATCATTAGCAGTTCCAAAATTAGTTAATTGAATTTCTAAATTTTCGATTAAATAATTTAACATCTGACTTTCCTGTGATATTTGATCATCTTCAAGACTTAATTTTGAAAGCTTCACAAACCAACTCACTTCAGGAGCAATAATAGAAGCTTTTTTAAAAGATGATCTTGCTTGGTTTTCCATCGAAGTTAAACCATTTTTTGCTCCTAACCATGATGAACTACCAGCGAGATAATTCCAAAAAGCTCTATAACCTTTTACATCATCTCCACTAAGACTGGTTAATACAGATTGACATTTAGTTACTGCTTGTTCATAATTTTTGTTCCATAGAGCATATTGATACTCTACTTCATTAGCAACTGCATCTTTTAATTTATCAATCCCAGGTAGTTTTTCTTGTTGTAAAGTATTCCTAATTTCAACAATATTTTCATCTGCATCATTCCAATCTTCTCCATGTTTCACAAATATGTTTAAATTCTCAATAAAATCTTTAACTTGGATATCTTTTGATTGTTGATTACCAAATTCGATTTCTGCTTGTAATTCAGGATGTAAAAATTTTCTTGTTTCAGGAGCAAGGAGCTTTGATAAATCATCACCAAGAATAACAACTGCTGCATAGTCAGTGTCTGATCTTATACAACGCCCCAATGCTTGAACTACTCTAGTTAATATACGATCTTTTAATAAAATACCAGCAGCTAAACGAGTAACCAGAAATTTCTCTTGAAGATTAGTTGCTCTCTGTAAATCTTTAATAATCAAAAGACGGCATTCATCACCAGCTAGATCAATACCATCATATCTATTTGCTAAAATTGCAACTGCTTTATCTGTTGTGATAAATTCTTGTTTTGATTTTTCCAATTGTTGAGCATCAAAAATCTTGTATTTTTCCTGTTCAATTAATTTTTTAAAGCTATCAGCTTGAGATTTATCTGGAGTTAAAACTAATGTTCTGGGAGTTTGTTTTATAATTTCATTAGTAAACTTTGATATTTCTGAATTATTTAATGTTCTTTCCGGAAAAAAGAATAACCTACGACCAATGCTTTGCTGATTCCAGCCTTCTGGAATAGGTAAACGGTGTATTCTTGTAACACCTATTAATCTTTCTAAATCACCTCCTTCTCCCATTGTTGCAGACATATAAATGCGTTGTTTAGCATTTTTAAAAGGAGGATGAGTCCAAGTAGGAGGTATTAAAGGTCTAATCAGAATTTGATTATAGCTAAAATATAAATGACAAGCTAAAAGATGATCTCTGATCGTAGTCCAAGTATATTTAATATTTGGATCAAATTCTCTCTCGTTGCTATTGTTACTATCTTTTCTATACTCGTCTAGTAATTGAATTAAATCTGAGTGTAATTCAAGTAAAGTTGTTGTTGGTATTTTTTGAACCCACTGTAAATCTGATCTATCTGGATTTTCAGATAACATTCGTGTACCATCTTCCGTCGATAAAAAAGGTTTTAGTAAAGTCAATAAGTTTTGAAATAAACTTTTATGTTGTTGACGACTTACTAACAAAGACCAATATTTTGCAATATAATTTTCTGCTGAATGAACATCATCAAAGATTAAGATTTTTGCATCGTTAAAAAAGCTATTAGTGTTAAATAACCCACTGTAAGTAGTTACCGCTAATGTTTCTGCATTTCTATATTCAGATTTAATATTAGGAGAATAATTTGTTTGTTGACCAACAAAAGCATTACATTTGATTCCATACTTCTCAATAGATTGTTCAACTACTTGGTTAGCTAGTTGTTTCGTGGGACAAATATAAACAACCTTTTCTCCATTTTTTCTACGCCTCCATTCAGCAATTAATAATCCTACTAAAGTTTTTCCACTTCCAGTAGGTAGTTGAAAGGCTAAATCAGTTTTATCAAGTCCTTCACTAGAATATGCTCTTAATATATCAGCTTGCTGAGACAATAAACCTTTTATTTTACGATTTTTAAAATCTCTGTAAAGAGCTTCTGGAGTTTCTGGGCAAGTGTTAGTATGTTGTATTTTTTTGAAAGCCATAGCAATAAGTTTTCATTAATAATTGAACTCAGATAAATAAAATTACCACTTAAGTTAGTAATTTTAATCAATTTTAAGCATTTTCTTTACTTCATCTAATGAATAAGAGGGACTATCTTTTTCCTCTTCTTTTGCCTTTCTCAAATTTTCTAAATCTTCTAAATCTTCTAATAATTCTTGAACTTTAAGAAATTCCTCATAAGATAAAACAGCAAATTCTTTTTTACCATTCTTAGTTAAAAACTCAGGATGTAATTCAATCATTTTTGTCTCCTTAATTTAATTATAGACATTTTGCCGATGTTTAACTCGATAAACCATTAAAGTATCCTCTTCAATCTCAAATAATACTCGATAATTACCGACTCGTAATCGATACTGTGGAAAAAAGTTAGTTAATTTTTTCACATCTCCTTGTAAATTATCTGCCATTGCTTCAATTTTAGCAACAATTCGAGCTTTATCCTGAGATGACAATTTTTCTAACTCTTTAATAGCTTTGGGCTTAAATTTAATCTGATACTTCACATTGATTTTACCTCAAAAATTTAGGTTAAGGTGGGCATTGCCCACCCTACTATATTAACTTAATGTCCCCACAGGAATGCCTAAAATATCTTCAATCTTGGGCATTTCTTCTAACGGAATAACCCGTCCTTCGTCTTCAAATCCTGTCATTTGATCGAAGTTCAAATAACGGTACAATTCATCAGCGAAGGGGTCAATTTTTTTGGTGACAATCTCCATATATTCCTCAACCGTGGGGATTTTTCCTAATAAGGCACACACCGCAGCTAACTCCGCAGAACCCAGGTAAACTTGCGCCCCTTTCCCCATACGATTATTAAAGTTACGGGTAGAGGTAGAAAAGACTGTTGCATTGTCTTCTACTCTTGCTTGGTTGCCCATACATAGAGAACATCCTGGCATTTCTGTCCTGGCACCAGCAGCAGCAAACACACCATAAACCCCTTCTTCCCGCAACTGTTTTTCATCCATTCGGGTCGGGGGACAAATCCATAAAACAGATTTAATGCGTCCTGCACCCTCTAAAATTTTGGCAGCCGCGCGGTAATGTCCAATATTAGTCATACAAGAACCGATGAATACTTCATCCACTTTGTCCCCTGCACATTCGGACATTAATTTAACATTATCGGGGTCGTTTGGTGCAGCAACAATAGGTTCTTTAATCTCGCTTAAATTAACCTCAATAGTGTCTACATATTCGGCGTTTTCATCTGCTTCCATTAAGACAGGATTTTCTAACCATTGTTCCATTTTTGCCGCACGACGCATCAAGGTTCGCGCATCTTGATAACCCCGTGCTACCATATTTTTAATTAGGGCAATATTCGATTGTAAATATTCAGCAATCGTCTCTTTTCCTAACTTAATAGTAGACCCTGCACAAGACCTTTCTGCTGTTGCATCGGTTAATTCAAAAGCCTGTTCGACTTTTAAATCAGGTAATCCTTCCATCTCCATAATACGACCATTGAAAACATTAATTTTGTTCTCTTTGGCAACTGTTAATTTCCCTTCTTGCATGGCTACCCAAGGAATAGCATTAACAATATCCCGTAAGGTTACCCCAGGTTGCAATTCTCCGGTAAACTTAACTAAGACTGATTCTGGCATATCTAAAGGCATAACCCCTAATGCTGCTGCAAACGCAACTAAACCGGAACCAGCAGGGAAGGAGATACCCAAAGGAAAACGGGTGTGAGAGTCACCTCCAGTTCCCACGGTGTCGGGTAATAACATCCGGTTTAACCAAGAATGGATGATACCGTCACCCGGACGCAACGCAACCCCTCCACGAGTGGAGAAAAAGTCTGGTAACTCATGGTGAGTTTTGATATCGACGGGTTTGGGATAAGCTGCGGTATGACAGAAACTTTGTAGGGTTAAGTCTGCGTTGAACCCTAAACAAGCTAACTCTTTCAACTCATCCCTTGTCATGGGTCCTGTGGTATCCTGGGAACCAACAGTGGTCATCATCGGTTCACAAGAAGTCCCGGGACGAACCCCAGGCAAACTGCAAGCTTTCCCTACCATTTTTTGGGCCAAGGTAAACCCTTTTCCGGTTTCTTCTGGCATACTAGGACGAACGAAAATAGGACTAGACTTAAGTCCTAATGCTTCACGGGTTTTATCGGTTAATGCGCGGCCAATAAGTAAAGGAATGCGTCCTCCAGCCCGAACTTCATCTAAAATAGTCTCAGGTTTCGGGGTGAAAGTTGCAATAACGTCTCCTTCTTCATTGGCGACTTCTCCTTTGTAGGGATAGATGATGATAACGTCACCGGTTTCCATCTCAGAAACATCGCATTCTATGGGAAACGCGCCAGAGTCTTCTGCAGTATTGAAGAAAATAGGGGCTATTTTCCCACCGATAATGTAGCCTCCTGCCCGTTTATTGGGGACAAAGGGAATATCATGGCCAATGTGCCATAAAACGGAGTTAATGGCTGATTTACGGGAGGAACCAGTACCCACTACATCCCCAACATAAGCCACAGGATAGCCTTTTTCTTTCAGTCTGGCAATGGTTTCGATCCCTTCCGGCATTGTGGACTCCAACATGGCCAACGCATGGAGGGGAATATCGGGCCGGGTGGTGGCGTGGGGGGCAGGAGATAGATCGTCTGTATTGGTTTCCCCTGGTACTTTAAAAACGGTGACGTGGATAGCTTCGGGGACTTGGGGTTTATTGATAAACCAAGCAGCATTGGCCCATGCGTCGATGACTTGTTTAGCGTAGGGGTTGGTTTCAGATAGTTCTAAAACATCGTTGAATGCGTCAAAGACTAACAGGGTTTTGCTTAATGCGGTGGCTGCTGCTGAGGCAATGTTACTATCGGAAGATTTCAGCAAATCTACCAACGATTGTACATTATAGCCTCCCATCATGGTTCCTAATAAGTCTACCGCGCCTTGAGGGGAGATGAGGGGACAGGTTATTTCACCTTTAGCGACTCCGGTTAAAAACCCTGCTTTAACATAAGCTGCTTCATCCACACCAGGGGGAACTCTATCCCGTAATAACATCAAAAGTTCTTCTTTTTTGTCTTCGGGAGGATGTTTTAAGAGTTCGCATAGTTGCGATGTTTGTTCTGCGGTTAAGGGTAAGGGGGGAATACCAAGTTTTGCTCTTTCTTCTGCGTGTTTGTGATAGTTCTCTAACATTTAGTGATTCTCCGTTTTATATACCAGGTTAACGTTATTTAAACGTTATTTATTTGTCGTTCAGCAAATCTTTAATTCCTTTTAAGAGGATATGGCAAAAGTAGCTCATAGCAATGATTGTAGCAACAGCCACTCCTCCGTATACAAGTGTTGTTGTTATGTCTAGTGAACGAGAGGAAAGAGTAGAATTAGATGGAATAGATGTAATTTGATGGTTTTGTGGTTTCATGGTGGACTCCTAGTGAATATTAGATTACAGAGTCCGAACGTATAAAGTTGAAGAAGAACCATTAATGTCTGTCAAAGAGAGAATCCTCTTTTAAGATGATATATGTAAAAACTAATGATTGTAAGGTTCGTTCGTCATTAGTACGTTCGGGCCTTTTTTGTTTTTCTTGTTTAATGCAAAATAACTTTATTTGTTTGTTATTTAGCAAATCTTTAATTACTTTCAGCGTATCATGTTTATTTGCTAATAGTGTTTAGGGTTTTCTTAAGTTTTCTTGGAAGAGGTGTTAGGGTTGGGTCATGTTTTGGGAAGATTTGATACACTGTAAAAGAATTTTTACTGATAGAGATTGTATGTTTAGGTAAATTAATTATATTCATCTACATTATTTGATGTTTTATTTATTAGGAGATTTTTTTATGTTTCCAATGAAAGCTGATTTACAAGAGTTGATGATTACCTTGGGAGAAATTAAGCATATAACTGGAAAAAGATATATAGTTTTAGAAGGTTATTATGCTTTTCAAAGCAAAAGATATTGGTGGTATAAACGAGAGATGGGTTAGTGCGTGCGTTAAAAACAGAAAGAATTTTAAGAGAGAATCCTACATTTAATCCTCAGGATTTTAATTTAGATTTAACCAGTTTGCAAGCAGAAAAAACAATGGTAAAAGCAATAGAATATGCTGAATTACTGGATAATGCAGTACAAGTAGGAGTTAGTGTTCAAAAAGAAATGAGGAAACTACAAGAGAGAGGTTAACATTTTGTAGGGGTCAACGGCCGTTGACCCCTACGGAATTAGATGTTCATAAATATTAACCCTTACGGAATTGAATATTGATAAATGTTGACCCCTACGGAATTCGATATTAATAAATATTGACCCCAACATAATTAAATGTTAATAAATTAAGAGATTTTAACCCATACAAACATAAATATATCAACCAAAATCTGTATAAACTACGATTAATAATAACAACCGCTACGATATAATTATCCTTATCAATTAACCCGAAAATAATTCATCATGAAATATAACCCAGATATCCATAAACGCCGTTATATTCGTTTAAAAGGATATGATTATTCCCAATCAGGTTTTTATTTTATTACTATTTGTTGTTATCAACGTCAATGTTTATTTGGTGAAATTATTGATGAAAAAATGCAGTTAAATAAGATTGGTCAATTAGTTAAAGAAGAATGGTTAAAATCAGAAAAAATTAGGCAAGAAATTGAATTAGATGACTGGGTAATAATGCCAAATCATTTTCATGGAATTGTTATTATTGATCAGAAAATTAATAATAATACTAATCATGATTATAACCCTGTAGGGGCGAACGGCCGTTCGCCCCTACAAACAAATTTAATGAAACCCAAATCATTATCATCATTAATAGCAGGATTTAAAGCAGCAACTACAAAACAAATAAATCTCATTCGTAACAGTCCTAAATATCCTGTTTGGCAACGTAATTATTATGACCATGTTATTAGAAATAATCAATCTTTAGAGAAAATAAAAGAATATATATATAATAATCCTTTATCTTGGGAATTAGATCAATTAAATCCTAATAACCCTTCTAAATGGTAAATAGCGATCGCCTGATTAATTTTAAGCTAAAATAGCTATTAAGATTTGATTCTAGTATGCCTAAAAAAATTAGAGAGTTAAAACGCTTGCTAAAAAGAGAAGGTTTTGTGTGTCGTTCTGCTAAAGGAAGCCATAGTCGCTGGTATCATCATCTTTTACCAGAATCTCCTATTACCATAGCAGGAAAAGATGGAGATGATGCTAAACATTATCTATAAAAGCAAGTCGAAGAAGCACTTACTAAATTAAAAGAAATTCAAAACAAGGAGTCTGAATAATGCAATTACCTTACACTATTATTATTCTTTGGTCAGATGAAGATCAAATAACCCATAAGGAAATCTAGATAATAATTTTCGTCTAACATTCTGATAAATGAGAGGATAAGCCAAAGAAT
Organism: unicellular cyanobacterium SU2; assembly: GCA_002110465.1. Taxonomy (GTDB): domain Bacteria; phylum Cyanobacteriota; class Cyanobacteriia; order Cyanobacteriales; family Microcystaceae; genus Rippkaea. The sequence continues at coordinate 114,813 of NEED01000008.1, forward strand.
TTTTTTGAATCGAACTTAAACTATAATCAACCTTACGAATAAATTCTGAACACAGTTGATTGACTTGTGTTTCATACCATTGATAAGCTTCCTCTAAATCTAATTCTGCTTCATCATAAACTTTAACTTTATACATTATTTTCTATAATTCTTTGCTTAACTTCTTCCCAAGATGACCCTTGATTTTTAATATTTTGATAAGATGCTAATCGTCTATCTAACTCTTGCTTTTGGGACTCAGTTATGGAAACTTGATCAGCATCAACAACAATACTATCTCAAACATCTGCTATCAACTCAAGTTTTTCTGGAATAGTAAGAGAAGAAATTTGTTCAGATAGCATTTTATTCATAGACTTATTAAAATATATCTTTGATACTATTCTAGTTTAAGAGAAAAATAATGAGTAATAAACTTATTAGTTAGCGATGAACAACTAAGGAGAGCCTAGAGACAGGTCACTCAATGAGGTAAAATAAACAGTTGGTCTGTGAAATAACTAAAGAATGTAATAAAGCTTTCGTGAGGAGTGCAAGGCTAGTCCTAGTCGTAATCATAAGCTAGTTGACTAAAACATTAAGTTATTGCGGCATTTCGTTTATTGATTACCCTTTGTGAAAAATTATGACTGATTCGATTCGTTTTCTCATGTGCGCTCCCGACCATTATGACGTAGATTATGTTATTAATCCTTGGATGGAAGGGAATATTCATAAATCTACCCGCGATCGCGCTGTGGAACAATGGCAAAACCTCTATCACATCATCAAAGATCGGGCGATCGTTGATCTGGTGACTCCCGAAAAAGGTTGGCCAGACATGGTATTCACTGCCAATGCAGGGTTAGTTTTAGGGGATAACGTCGTCCTCAGTCGGTTTTACCACAAAGAACGCCAAGGGGAAGAACCTCACTTCAAAAAATGGTTCGAGGATAACGGTTTCACCGTCTACGAAATGCCCCCCGATCTCCCCTTTGAAGGGGCTGGAGATGCCCTCTTTGACCGTGAAGGACGCTGGTTATGGGCGGGATATGGTTTTCGATCTGAACTCGACTCCCATCCCTATATCGCCGAATGGTTAGACACAGAAGTTCTTTCCCTACGGCTGATGGACGAGAGATTCTACCATCTAGACACCTGTTTTTGTCCCCTCACTGGTGGTTATTTGCTCTATTATCCCCCCGCTTTTGATGCTTACTCGAACCGACTCATTGAAATGCGTATCCCCGCCGAAAAGCGCATTGTGGTTGAAGAACCTGACGCTGTTACCTTTGCTTGCAACGCCGTTAACATCAATTCCACCATCGTCATGAATAAAATCAGCGATGGACTGCAAAAACGCTTAACAGACGTGGGTTTTGAGGTAGTGCAAACCTCCTTAACCGAATTCCTCAAAGCAGGAGGGGCGGCTAAATGTTTAACCCTACGGGTGACAGAACCTGTCCTAGACTACGTTCACGCTAACCAACCCATCGAAAGCCGTATTATTCAACTGCAAGGCCATCTCCTCGATGCAGGGGTGATGAATAACGCCCTTGACCAAATTGTGGAAAATGGGGGCAGTTTCAAGGTACTTAACTTTAATTTAGGGGTGGAAAGACAAAGTACCTCGGCTGCTGAAGTGCGGGTATCAGCCCCTTCCCATGAAATCATGGAAGAAATTATGACCGGGTTGATCGACCTGGGTGCAGTCGCCCGTCCCCAAGAAGTTTGTGATGTTAATACCCAAACTGTTACCCAAGATGGAGTCGCCCCCGATGACTTCTATGTCAGTACCATTTATCCCACAGAAGTGCGCTTTAATTGTGAGTGGGTTAAGGTGGAAAATCAACGCATGGATGCCGCTATTGTGGTTCAGCCAACAGAAAATGGAGCTATTGCTCAGTGTAAGTTACTACGGGATCTCAAAGTGGGCGATCGCGTTATGGTGGGAGTCGATGGTATCCGTACCGTGCGTCACGCGGAAGACCGAGAAACTCGAAACGCAAAACAGGAATTTACCTTTATGGGGGCGGGAGTCTCAAGTGAACGACGGGTAGAATTATTGGTTGAACAAATCGCCTGGGAAATGCGCCAAATCCGTGACCAAGGCGGTAAAGTAGCAGTAACCGCAGGGCCAGTTGTGATCCATACGGGAGGAGCGCAACATCTCGCCCATTTAATCCGTGAAGGTTATGTTCACGCCCTGTTAGGGGGAAATGCGATCGCCGTCCACGATATTGAACAAGCGTTGATGGGAACCTCTTTAGGGGTCGATATGCAACGGGGAATTCCTGTCAGGGGAGGACATCGCCATCACCTCAAGGTCATTAATACCATTCGTCGTCATGGTAGCATTGCCAAAGCGGTGGAAAAGGGTGTGTTAACCCAAGGGGTAATGTATGAATGTGTGAAAAATAATGTTCCCTTTGTTCTAGCGGGTTCCATTCGAGATGATGGGCCACTCCCTGATACAGAAATGGATTTAATTAAGGCTCAGTCTCAGTATGCAGAAGTCTTGGAAGGAACTGAGATGATTCTGATGTTATCCACCATGTTACATTCGATTGGGGTCGGAAATATGACTCCTGCCGGGGTGAAAATGGTTTGTGTCGATATTAACCCTGCGGTAGTGACTAAATTGAGCGATCGCGGTTCGGTAGAATCAGTGGGTATTGTCACTGATGTAGGACTTTTCCTCAGTTTATTGGTTCAACAATTAGACAAGTTGACCCATCCTTATCATTTGGTAGGTACAGTTTAGGATAGTTAATCTAGGTGCGTTACGGTTTAATAAACTTGTTTAACAAGAGTTGAGCCTAACGCACCTTACTTAATATTTTGTTGATAAACTGCCTATAATTATTAGAAAATAGGTGGGCAAAAATACAGATAGGTTTGTAAGTAAGCTCTTTGGGGCTTGAAAGTGTGGCACCATCAATGCTCAAGCATCAACTACAAACTTTTATATTTTACCTTTAATTATGCCTACTTACTGAATTACTTACAGGTTAAAAATCTTACTTAATCTTCCACGAATCCAAGTAATGGGATCTTTAAAAGACTGATCATCAATTAATCCCATTTCCTTCAAAGTTTGTTGATATTGTTCTAAGGTATCTTGACGCTTAGCTAATTCTGATGCTACTTCTGTTGCTAAATGAGGATATTGACTTAATAAATTTTGAAAACAGGGTTTTTCTAGTAAAAACAAATTAGTATCTTTAGCTGCGATCATAGTAGTTGGGTAAGGAATTTCTAACAATAAAGGTAACTCTCCAAAATACTGTCCTTGGTTAAAGCTAAATAGAAGACGACTAACTTTTTTGGTTTCGTATATAGCTTTTATTTCTCCTGATAAAACAATACAAAAATGACTCCCATATTCTCCTTGGCGAATAAAAATTTCATCAGTTTTTAAATAGCGACGACTTCCCATCTCAATTAAATTTCTCAATTCAAGCTCATTTAAGTGTTGAAAACAAGGAAAATTTTTCAAAGATTCTTTTAAAGTAAAATATTGTTGTTCTTGACTTGTCTTTTTTTCTTTTGATGATAATTCTTCTAGATTTCTTAACCATAAATCTCTTTGAGGAAAAGGAATTGAAATTCCCCCTTGACGAAATTTATATTCAATAATGAAATTTAAAGAGCTTTTTATTAGTTGACGACGTTCGATCTTTTCAACCCAAACCCATAATTCAAAGTTTAATGCGTTATCTCCGTAATCAATAAATACAACTTTCGGAGAAGGAGAAACTAATACTTCCTTTTCCATAAAAGCTGCTTCTAATAATAATTCTGTTACTAACAACAGATCACTATTATAGGCAACACCAATAGCTATTTCAATTCTCCCCTGACAATTCTCATAGTTCCAATTTTCTACAGGTTGACTGGTTAAATCTGTATTAGGAATGACTAACTGAGAGCCTTTAAAAGTTCTTATAACTGTAGAACGTAAAGAAATTTCTTGAATATAGCCCAAGTGATCTTGAAATTCAATTAAATCACCAACTTTTAATTTACTTTCTCCTAATAATGTTAAACCACTTACCAAATTTTTGGTAATTTCTTGTAACCCAAAACCAATACCAACCCCAAACCCTCCCAAAATGACAGCGAAAGAAGCTAAATCTAATCCCAGACCTTGTAAAACAAGAATATATCCTAATGTTCCTAATCCTAAACTACTGAGAGTCCCGATAACCTCTCTAGTTCCTTCATTAATTCTCAATAAAACTAATAAATAATACTTTAAAAATCGCTTAATTCCTCTAGCAATTATACTAACTAAAATAAGCAGCATTATCGCTTTTAGCAGCCATAAAATGGAAATTTCTTCTCCCCCTATATTAAATAGAGGTGTCGAAAAAGTTTGATGAAACCATTGTTGTATTAGTGACCAATATGGAGTATATGGAGTCATTTTTCATCAAAGGTAACGTGAGTTACATTGCTAAGTAGGTAAGCATAAATAAATCAAGGTTTGTAGTAAGCTCTTTAGAGCAAGAAAGCTCGTCAAGTCGCTTCGCTCTAATTAAAAATAATACCTCTTCTTAAAATTTTTAATTAAAAGAAGAGGGCTAAAGCTCTTACTACCAACTTTTCTATGTACGGCGGAGTAATCTCTGACTCTAATTATGCTTACCCACCTAGTAAGTTCTTTGAGGATTTTTTTCATAGAGCTAAAGCTCTCACTACAAACCGAACTCATATTAAATGATAGTTAACGATTAAGCATCTCTATTGCAACCCCTACTTATTGTGGAGGTATAAAGCAGAGGTACTTCACTTAACAATCAAGTCGATGGCCTCTACTAACTGCTCAATTTCAGCCGGAAGAGTAAAATAATGAATACAAGCTCGAATACAATCAGGATGATAGAGAGTTCTTAGTAAAAAACCTTTCTCTTCTAATTCCTTAACTAATTTTTTATGGGAAAGATTCCTTGTGACTTCAAAGGAAACTAAACCAGCTTCAGGGGGAGAATTTTTTAAACATTTTATTCCCTCAATTTGAGATAATCCCTGCCATAAATAATCACTTAATTGACAAATTTGCTGATAACGTTGTTCTACTGTCCCCCAATCTTGATGAACTGCCAAAGCTGCCCGTAATCCTTCATACTGGGGATAGGCTGAGGAAGCAACTTCAAACTTTCTTCCATCATTTTTCCAAGCGATGGGTTGTCCTTTCTCATCAATTTCAATTCCTCGCCAACCAATAAAAGTTGGATTCAAGCTATCAAAGCTTTCAGGACGAATATAAAGTCCTCCAACTCCCACAGGACCACAAAACCATTTATGACCAGTAAAAGCATAAAAATCTACGTCTAAAGCCGCTAAATCTAAGGGTAAAGAACCTGCTGACTGGGCTGCATCGACTAAAATAGCAATGGGGCGATCGCTGTTAGGGAAATTATGACAAACCTTAACAATTTCTTCTAAAGGTAAAACTTGTCCCGTGTTCCACAATAAATGGCTGAGGATCACCAGTCGAGTTTTTGGGGTCAAATGCTCTTCAATAACTGCGGTGGGGTTTCCTTGATTAAGGGTTTCGAGAATGGGACAGATGGCAATTTCTACCCCAAAACGTCGAGCAATTTCTTTGACAATGGCAATGATCCCAGGGTGTTCGCAATCAGTCATTAAAATGCGATCGCCTTCTTGCCAATCAATACCCCAGAGAACAATGTTACATCCCTCGGTCACGTTTTCGGTGAGGGAAATTGTTTCGGAAGATACCCCCAATTCTTGAGCAAGTTCTTGTCGGAGTAAAGCCGCCTTTTGTTGCAACCAGTTATTGACTCGTCCCGAAAAAGGCCCTTTTTGTTGCAGAAATTCATGGGCATCAATAATGGCTTCTAAGGCTGAACGGGGTAGGGTTCCTTGTCCCCCAAAATTAAAATAAACTTTATTGCTTAGGCCAGGAAACTCCTGTCGTTGCTGTTCGATGAGGGAGGTGATCCCTGGGATGTCTATCATTGGCTGCCCAATATTCGTCAGTTACTTTTTTGAAGATTAACTTTTAACAGTATCTCTTTCATGTTAATAGATTTGACAGAAGCATTCAATGTAAATCCTAACTATTGAGCTATAGAAAGAGAGGTTATCTTCAATTCCCTTCCAAAAAAGGAAAAAGTAACAGTTAAAATTTTGTATTTAACTGAAAAACTTCACTTTTATCTGTTGCCTTGAGACCTAGCAACCAAAATCGAAAACAGTTTAAAATTCAAAGTGTTTAGCTAAACTGCTGTAGTTCAGATAAAGAGACATCCGATTTATTAAATTTGTTATTAACTTTTTAAATTTGATTACTATTCTAAATTCTTTACCCACAAAACATTAAAGCCAATAGGTATATCATTGGAATCTGTCTCAATTCCTTGACCTATATCAATTGGGAAAAAAGCAAGTGGTTCTTTTCCATCTTGTATGAGAGTATCTAAATTACGTACAGGATATTTTGTCATCCATTCTTGTTGAGTATAACGAGTACATGGCCCAGAAGGATTTTCTTGTTTACATCCAGGCACAATTGCGTACCACATTGTTTGAGATATGTGTAAAAAGTCGTCAGAGGGGAAAGGCCAAAGCATTCTACCTTGAGTGCGTGTTTGAATATCACGAGGATAGATGTCAATCCTATTAGTTCCAATTTCTGCAACTTTCAGTGCTTCTGGAATATTTCTGTTTTGTTGCTCTCTTATTAAAGCCATAATTTCATTCCCTGCTTCTTGGATTTCTGCTATCGCTCTATCTTTGTTTGCATTAATTTTTCTAATATCAAAGCTGTCAACTTGTTGTTGAAGTTGACCCATCCAAAAAGCTAAGCCGATAGTTGCCAAAAAAAGGGTAACAATTGATCCTTGTTCAATTCTTGTCATAAAAAAATATCCTCAAGTAAGAGATTTATATTTAGTTGATAATTTGAATAACTATATTAAAATTATATCTGCGAAATTGATGGAAGTATCACTATGAATCTAGGCATTAAATAAATCTTTTAAAAAGTATATTAGTGTTTACAGATTGCTCAAATCAATATCATCCATTTTGAGTTAATTAGGATAACTGTAATAGAAGCTTGTCTTAATTTTGAGAGGCAATCTCGGTTTCCTAACCCATATATGATGGAGATTAGGGTGTTGTAGTTGATCTAGATCGGGTAACATCTACAAAATAAAGGTGTAAAAATAAAGGTGTATCAGATTGAACAATGTTTTTATGAACTATGATCTTGAAAAGGTTCAAACCAAAGAATGCTGCTAACTGATGTCCTCTTGCTCGATTATAAACGCTGTCAACGGCGTGCTTTTCTCAATGTTTATGGTGATTCTCTCGAAAAAAATGCCGAACGGGACTTTTTACTAAAGTTACGTCAAGAAAATCAACTTCATATTGCCACAACCCTCGAAAAATTCTATCCCCATTATCAAAAGCCTCAATATAACGTTAGTAACTTCGAAGACAGGGCAAAAGCCACACAAGCGTTGATGGAACAAGGGGTTAGCTGTATTTATAAAGGGACGCTGTTTGAGTCTCACGAATTTAGACAACAATATCGCCCCTACTCGTCTATATCACTATTTGGTGATAATTATAGGTTTGCTTGCTTGGGAAAACCCACTTTATTAATTAAACACCCTGGAAAGTCAAAATTCGGGGATTGGTTCTATTCTCCTGTCAGTATTCATTTAGGTCGCCGTCCCAAACCTGAATATAAAATCGTTGCCGCATTTTATGCCTATCTATTAGGAAATCTTCAAGAAACTCCTCCCCCAACCCCAACGCTGATTTTACGCCAACAAAATCATTATGAGGTAGATCTAAACCAATGGTTGCCAAGACTCCAGACGACGGCTACCGACTGTTTGGAGATGCTCACCCACTCTCAAGAACCAGAGGTCTTTATTTCTCGTCAACGGTGTAATTTATGCCATTGGTATAACCATTGTTATGCGATCGCCCAATCTCAACAACATTTATCCTTAGTTCCAGGGGTAACACCAAGTCGCTATCAGTCTTTGTTAGATATTGGGGTAGAAACAGTGGAATCTTTGGCCGATGCGTGTCCGGTAAATATGGGGGAAATTATCGGTTCTGATTTGGCTAACCAACTCCAACAACAGGCTCAGTCTATTATAGACAATCGGGCGCTCCGAAAATCCCAATTTCAAGGCAATATTCATCGATTAATTCCTACCCAAGAATTTGAGTTGTATTTCGATATTGAGGCTGAACCCGAACGGAATTTAGATTATTTGTTGGGGGTATTATTAATCGAACGCTCAACTCAAACAGAGACATTTTATCCCTTGTTGGCTGAGAATCCTGAAGATGAGCAGCAAATTTGGCAACAGTTTCTTGATTTGGTCAACGAATATAAAGATGCTCCTATTTTTCACTTTTCTGAGTACGAAGTAGAAACCATGAAACGGTTGGCTAAACTATATCAAACCCCTCAAGGGCAACTTGAAAGTTTATTATCCCGTTTTGTTGATCTCCATCACCGTGTTGTTACCTCAGTAATTTTGCCTGTGGAAAGTTATTCTCTGAAGTCTTTGGCCAACTGGATTGGATTTCATTGGCGTGACCCTGGTATTGGCGGGGATCAATGCGTTTGCTGGTATGACCAATGGTTAAAGACAGGAGATCGCACTCTGTTAGCATCTATTTTGCGTTATAACGAGGATGATTGTCGTGCTACTCTTTATCTCAAAAATTGGTTGTTAGAATTTCTTGGTTAAAGATTTTGAAGAACTAATACAAAAAGACACCGAAATTTTTTCAGTTAGCTCAATAATTATTCACAAACAAGGCTTTTTCATCTGGTAAGTACCTTGATTTTTAAAGTTATGCAAAGATTTTTTACAACTTCTCAGTTTGGTTATCTAGATTACCAGTTTTTTGAGAACGGGAATGTTATCGTGAGAGGGACAGGTGTTAAGAAATTGAGGCTCAACGATTCATCTGTTAATGCTTTTGCTAACCTCAGTGATCAGAAGGTAATGTGTATGATGCTTCCTATTTTTCCCCTCTTATTTTTCGTTACCTCCATCGGGAGTGCTTTGTGGTATCAAAGGACAGATAATGATATTTTTGGGGTTTTAGCCGCCGCCAGTGCCTTGGCTTGTATCATTTGGGGACTGGTAATTGCCCATTGGTTAATTCATTTGGTGAGTTTAATTGTGCTGCTGAGATTTAGATCGCCCATTTTCAATGCTATTCAAGTTAAAGTGAGCAGCAAATAAGCTTCAGTAGCTTAAAAAGTCAGTTTGGGACAATCAGAATCTCTAAAACCCTGTGGCAATCAATTTGTGACCACATCCTTTACCTAACCCGTAGCCAGATGAGCAGCAACAATTTAATAATTCAGTTAATGCTGGGTTGAGTGAAAATGATGAATAAATGTTACAATTATTGCCAATACCATCACTAGATTAAAAATTTCTTCAGCTTGACGATAGAAAAGGTCAGTATTGTTATGATTATTATTAAATTCACAAATTTGAAGTTTAAAAAATGTTAAAAAATCAATTATCTTCTAAGAAAGTTAAATATCATAAAACTTAATGATCTCTTCAATATAATTAATGTTGGGTTCATTATCCTTGCATTCCTTCATAGAGTAATCTTACTAATAATCGAATTCTATCACTTTGTTTAAGTTCCGAGTAAGAAGGTTCTGGACGTTCCCCAATTTCTTTATCTTCATTAAGAACTACGGCGAAATTACTATCATTCCATCCTTGAGCCACAATTCGACCATCACGCTTTTCTATCTTGAGTTTTTAACCAACGGAGCGAATTTTTTCACAAACTGCTTTGAGGGAGATCAGTGCTTCATTCTCTTCGTCACGGGGAATTGCTTCTGTTTTCATACATTATTCACTGCATTTTTTAATAGTTGCTGCGTTCCCTTTGCCCCTACCCCCTTTATTAAAGCTTACAAGGATAGGTTTATAGGTTTTTAAGATTTAGAAAAAAATAATATAGCTGTTGGAAAGTAGACTTTTATGTGTGATACATCCAACAGCTTTGGTTTATAGGGACAGGTTAGCCTTCGCCACCTTCGCCACCTTCGCCACCTTCGCCACCTTCGCCACCTTCGCCACCTTCAGCTCCAGGGGTGGTTTCTTCGGCAGTTGGTTGAGTGCTATCTTCAACTTCTCCACCATCTTCAGAAGGAGTAGAACAAGCTCCTATAGTGGTAGCTAAACCAAGGGCTAAAAATAATTGCATTGTTTTTGATGGCATAGGTATCCTCCTAAAAGAATCTTCTAAAGCTTTTATTGTAGATACAAATACTTATTTTTTTCAACAACATAGATTGAGAGAATATAAAGTACAGTCCCAATAACCCTTGCTGAGATGATTTTGACCATTGATCAGGTGCTAACCTCTGAAGAATTAAATGACATAATTGAAAAGCTATCTCAAGCTAATTTCATCGATGGCACAGCAACTGCTGGATGGCACGCAAAATTAGTCAAAAATAATACCCAAATTGAGAAAAACAGTCTTCAAAGTCAACCCTTGGAAGATTTAGTTAAAACTGCCCTCAGACGGAATGTTCTTTTAAAAATGTCCGTTTGTCCTAAGTGTATTCACACATTACTATTCAGTCGCTACGAAAAAGGAATGTCCTATGGAAGTCATACGGATAACGCTTTTATGGGGGGTCAGCAATTTTGGCGTTCTGATGTATCGTTTACTTTGTTTCTTAGTTCCCCTGAGACTTATTCGGGGGGTGAATTGGTGATTGAAAAAACTGAAGGGGAAACCGCCTATAAACTTCAAGCCGGTTCAATGCTGGTATATCCGTCTTCTTTTTTACATCATGTTAATCCTGTCAGCGAGGGAGTTCGGTTAGTGGTGGTAGGATGGATTGAAAGTTTAGTCAGAAATCCCGCTCAACGGGAGATTTTGTTTGATTTAGATACGGTTCGTCGTTCAATTTTTGCTAAAGATGGAAAAACCTTGGAATTTGATATTTTATCTAAAACCTATGCAAATTTGTTACGTCAATGGGGAAGTTAATAGTTGATAGTTGATAGTTGATAGTTCATTAGTTAGCATATTCGCCTCCCACACTTGCCACACTCTAGTTACAGAGTGACTTGGCTCAAAATATATTGCAGGCGATCATAATCGTCTTTCAGTAAAATGCTGAGATTTCGTCCCACCTTGACTAACCAATCTCGCTCTGCTTTTCGTAACAGATAAATCTCTCGTATTGTCGCAGCAATCAAGGCTTCAGGAGGAGCTTCTTTAACTTGTAGAAGAATGCGTAAAAAGTCTATATTGTTGCTGAAATTAACTATTTCTGAGGGTTGACAGCGATAGACTCCTTGATGAATTTGGGGGGGACGAGGGGGCAAATATTGATAAACTTTTCCAGCAGTTTTCCCATTACCATTAACAGTATGATTGGGTGTTTCAAAACCAACGATGGTGGCTCGAAACTCAGTTTTTAGCATAGCAAAAATTTGGGGTTGCTGTTCGCGTAAATCTGCTAAAGACAACCCTAATGCTCTTGCTCGATGTACTGAGTCAATCGGTGAAGTAGTAGCATAAGTGACAATCCCTAAGATTTTATTCCCCGATTCTTCATCTACAGATTTAACCCAACTCCCAAAAGGAGGCATGACAGGGAAGTTCAATTCTTCTGGTTCGAGACATTGGGCTAAAAATTGAGTGGTTGATGTCTCAATGACTTCTGCAATATGATCGGGTTGACGGTCATCTGTGGCAAATTGGGGTAGGGGAAGACGCATAAGCTATTCAACTGTCTAAAATTATTAGAAGGTAAGAATTATTGGACAATAAGAGATTAAGCCCCGTTGAACCAATCTTAAGGGGGCTTACTACCGACATACTATTAATTTTAATTTGGCTTACCTCTAATGCTATTTCTTCTTTTTGGCTGCTGCGGGATCAAATGCCTCTAATTCCGATAGTTTGAAGGTGACGAGTTTATCCCAGTTACCCTCTTCAAATAAAATAGCTGCTTTTCCATCGCTCACTCGCTGTACTAGTCCCTCGAAGCAATAGTAGGTATCATCGGGGTTAACGACTCGCACGGTTGCACCAGGTAAAATTATCATGGTCTTTAGTCTGATCAGTAAAGTTTATCTTTATCCTAGAGCTTTATACAAAACTATTTCAACAATCCTTATTTTCGTGTTTTCTCGAATCTAACGTATGATTTTGATATTTACCGGAATTCTGCCTGATTTCAAAGAACCAATTTGTTTAAATGCACCTTGAGATAAATCTATACTACAACGACAGCGATCTACAACACGAACGATGACACTCTTACCATTTTTGCGATTTGTTACCTTAACTTTTGTGCCAAAGGGCAAGGATGGATGAGCCGCCAAAGGTTGATAATTGTTAAATTGAACCCCTGATGCTGTTTTTTTCCCATGGTAGTGTGAAGCGTAATAAGTTGCAGTTTGAGCCTGACTAGAACCTGCACTCAACGCTATCATCAAAGTAGATACCAATAGTTTTTTCATTGAAGGCAACTCCTCACCCAAAAATACATAAGTCAATATACCTAGTTATCTCAACTTTGTCTACTTAAGGACAAAACAAACTGTAGGATAACTGCTTGATGCAATCTTTATTGAGAAACTCTTACAATAAGAGACGTGACTAGCAAGGGTTAGGTTCCCATGGAGTAGGAGTAAATTGCCCAATTGTTCGAGAATAGATTACTTATTCAAAATAAATCAATGTTGAATCTCCCAACTCTATCTGATTCTTCTGCTATTCAATCCCTAAAAGCCGTCATTATCTTGAAAGTTAGACCTCGTTTTTCGAGTTTACTCCTGTGTCTAGGATTGTTAAGTTCAATTGTTGCCTGTAACCCCAATCCCTCTAAGATAAACCAAGCCGATCTAGTTAAAACCGATACGGTGGAATTGGTTCAAAAGGGAATCGCTAAAAGTCGTCAGGGAAATTTTCAAGCAGCTGTCAAAGATTTTACCCAAGCCATTAAAAATAACCCCCAAGATGTCAATGCCTATTTTAATCGGGGGTTTGCCTATAGCAACTTAGGGGAATTGCAATTAGCTTTAGGGGATTTTAGTCAAGCACTTGAGATTGACCCCGAACTGGTTGAAGCCTATGTTAATCGAGGAAATGTCTACCTACAATTAGGGAATGATGAACAGGCGATCGCTAATTATGTAAAAGCCCTCAAGCTTTATCCCGATGATGCCTTTGCTCATAATAATTTGGGATTAGCCTATTTAAACTCAGGCCAAGCTGATCTCGCTCAAAACGACTTTACCGAAGCTATTGAACTCAATCCTGACTATGGAGAAGCCTATTTTAACCGTGGGTTGGCTTTTTCTGATTTAGGACAACGTGAAAAAGCCATTGCAGACTTTCAAAAAGCCGCTCAATTGTGGAAAAAACAAGGGGATTATCAAGGTTCTGACATAGCCCTTCAAGAAATTGAAAACCTAAAATCGATGAAATAACCCACGCTTGATCACTTTCAGGGAAGGGATGTTTAACCCAGAAAAATCTTTGGCTGCGCTAAAGCCCTGGTAGTGTCAAAATAGCAATTGATATGATTGCGATTATTGACCATGACACAAGCCCAAACCCCTTCTCAACCTCAAGCTTTAACCTCGTCTGATATTGTTTCTACAACTGTCTCCCAAGATAGCTTAAACAACTGTATTCAAACCTTGGGATTAAATCAAATTCAACGCCATCTGTTCTTATGTGCTGACCAAACTAAACCAAAATGCTGCTCCAAGGAAGTTAGCTTAGAAGCGTGGGACTATCTTAAACGCCGCCTTAAAGAATTAGGCCTTGATCAGCCCACCCATGATCAACCTCAATGTGTTTTTCGCACGAAAGCCAATTGTCTCAGGGTTTGTACGGCGGGGCCTATTCTCGTCGTTTACCCAGATGGGGTTTGGTATCGTCAAGTAACCCCAGACGTGATTGAACGTATCATCCAAGAACATCTACTCAACAATAAAATTGTTCAAGATTATGCCTTTTTAATCCATCCTTTGCCAAAAACTGGGCAAGATCTTCCTTCGAGTTCTCCAGAAACCCAATCTACCTCAGAAATTATAGAAAGTTCTCTAGAAGAGGGGGGTGAAAATGAATAATAATCTCAAATTTCTAGACATCTGGTACTTTTCAGATAAAATTATACATAGCTACGTTAATAAATCCTCATTAAATTAACCTCATTTCGCCATCTTTAAGGGGTATTCTCTAATCTGAATCAATAGTCCCAGTTCAACTTCTACTATTGAGTAATTACTCTTAATTTAATACTTGATCCAGACTCTTAATCAAAATGAACGACAAATTTAAAAAAGATAGCTACCATTTATTACTCATTGACGATGATCCCAACTTAATTTTACTCGTCAAAGACTATTTAGAATTTCAGGGATATCAAGTAACCACGGCTGAAAATGGCCGAGAAGCCTTAGAAATCCTTGACAAAAAAGTGCCAGATATGATTATTTGCGACGTAATGATGCCAGAAATTGATGGTTATGGTTTGGTAGAAAAAGTTAGGCAAGATTCTCGTCTCAGTTGGATTCCTGTTATGTTTCTTTCGGCTAAAGGACAAAGCCAAGATCGAGTGAAAGGACTCAATACAGGTGCTGATGTTTACATGGTTAAACCTTTTGAACCTGAAGAATTAGTTGCTCAAGTAGAGTCTTCTTTAATTCAGGCCAGCCGGCTGATGGGACGCAATAATAGAATGTCCCTAGATGACGGAAATAAAATTCAAGTTCCTAGTAATGTGGAATTGACCCCAACAGAGTTAAAAGTTATTCAGTTGGTCGCCCAAGGATTATCTAATCGGCAAATTGCTGAAAAACTCAATGTGAGTCAACGAACCATTGAAAGTCATGTGTCTAATATGCTCAACAAAACTAGCCTTAAAAACCGTACAGAGTTAGCTCGTTGGGCAATTGAAAGTAATATGGCGTAAATCAATCCCAAAAGATTTACCGACAGGGGCAAAATTTGTTATCCTGGTTCTAGTGCTGGTGTAGCTCAGTGGTAGAGCAGCTGATTTGTAATCAGCTGGTCGCAGGTTCAAATCCTGTCACCAGCTTTTAGTCTAAACCCTGATGATACAAAGGTTTGAGAATACCTTACACCCCCTCAAGGGCGTTTCTTACTTAGTCTTTACTCAATTGTAGGATATTTGGTAGGGGTAGTTGAGTAACTTAACCTTAGTTTTGTGATGCTGTTATGTACATTCCCTAAAACAGTTATTTTACAAAGACTTGCGGTCAGCTTCGCTGTGACTTCGGCAACGCTGACCTTGATTTTCACACATTGTCTATCAAATCGTCTACCAAGTTTTCTACAGGAATTATATATCCTTGAAAGTCGGGATGCTTTCTAAATTCAAAGTTTTCTGTGATTGTAATAGCAACCCGTTGTTCTAAATATTCTCGTTGTTGTTGTCTCGTCCCTTTTTCTAATAACCAGTCAGGAGGATTATCAAGACAATTATTCAGTAATTCAGCATTTTCTGAAAAAGATTTTATCTCTATTTTGAACATCTCAGGTTTCTGTGAATCATCATTTTCGTACAAATACTGTCTTAAAGTTCCTAGTCGAGATTTATTTAAAATTAATATATTTTTGTCTATAACTTCAGAGTTAATAGATAAAACTGGGATTTTGAATTGTTTATATAAATAATATCCGTGAAAACTTTTTAAATTAACTGATCTAAAATCGGGATCAAATTTATGTTTGTACTCTTCAAGCGCACGCCAATCATCTATGATTTTCCAAGAAGCAATTATCAATGTATCTTCTATTGGGACTTAAACAATAAGAGGGAAGAAAGTGGTTTATAATCCTTGATAGATAAAAGTTTCACGTCAAAAAAGCCCGATGCGAGAGACAACACCTGCGGCCATGCCCCCATGTTTTGAAAAATGGTGTAAGCGTTTTGATGATTGCTTCACAACTAAAGCGCAAAAAACGGGGTTTAGACATTACATAGGAGGATTATTAGGAGAAAGTGAGAGAAAAAACTTAACTCAAATCGCATCTAATGCTGTAGGATTCGTTTACAATCGATTGCACCATTTCTTGACTGATGCTCCTTGGTCTTATCATCAGATTAATGAACGTCGTCTCCAAGTGATGAACAAATGTTCTCAAGCCAAAATTAATCGAGGGTTTGCCTTGATTTTAGATGACTCTGGCCATAGAAAAAGCGGTAACTTTACTAGCGGTCTACGAAGACAGTATATCGGGGAAATTGGCAAAACAGATAGCGGTGCGACCCCGCGCCTTCGTAAGGCGCAAGGGAACGCGCACCAAGAGAATGGAATAGTGGTAGTAACAACTCATCTGTATGATGGGAAAAAAAGCTTACCATTAGACATAGAATTATATCAGCACGCGAGTTCCTTACCAGAAGGAAAACAAGATGAAGAATTTAAGAAGAAACCCAGATTGGGAATCGAGTTAATAGAAAGAAGCTTAGCCAGAGGTTATCGACCAGGAATTGTCTTAATTGATGCGGGCTATGGCAATAACACTCCCTTCCTCAAAAAATTAGAAGAAAAGAATTTAAAATATCTAGGAGGATTAGCCAAAAATCGAAAAGTTATTATTAGTGATGGTAGCCAACTGAAAAAAGAAATTCGCCTAGATAAATACACCGAAAGCCTTACAGATGAAGCTTTTGAGAAAGTCAATTTAAACTTAGATAAACCTAGAACAGTTTTCGTGACTACATTCAAAGCTAAAATATCTAGCTTAAAAGAAGAAAGAACATTGGCTATCGTCATGAATGCAAATTCTTTTGAAGAAGCGACAGATATTGACTATTTTATCACTAATGTTGATGAACCAATCGTCACAGCGAAATGGATAGTAGAAACATATTCTCAAAGAAATTGGGTAGAAGTTTTCTATAGAGAAGCCAAGGGATGGTTAGGTTTAAAAGAATATCAAGTGCGAGATAAACGAAGTCTAACTCGTCATTTTATCTTAGTTTTTTGTGCCTATACATTTATCATTTGGCATAAACTAACTGGGGGATTAAGAAGACGATGGGCTAATAAATCTTTGAATACCTTTACTGAAGCATTGGAAGCATTCCGTACAGCCATGTCTTTTCGATTCTTTGATTGGTTGACTGAAAATAGGGATGTGTTTGCTTTACACAAAGCGAGTTTCGGATTTATTTGGGGTTGATTTTTGTTTAAGTCCCACTATAAGAACACACCTTAAGATTATGATAACTTCAAGCTTCGGCTCCGCTCAGCTTTAACACCGAGCGTAGTCGAGATATTAAATCCTTAAAACTCAATCTTTATAAGACTTTTAATTCTACATTCTGTATTCTCAATTCTGAAGTCTACTATAGCTTCTTCGATGAGGTTCAGTAAAATCAATCTTCGGTCCAATAGGGACAATTCCTGTGGGATTAATCGTTTTGTGGCTTTGGTAATAATGACCCTTAATATGTTGAAAATTAACGGTTTCAGCTACCTTGGGAAATTGATAAAGTTCTCTGACATAATTCCATAAATTAGGATAATCAATAATCTGCCGTATATTACATTTAAAATGACCCACATATACTGGATCAAAACGCACTAAAGTAGTAAATAATCGCCAGTCTGCTTCAGTTAATTTATCTCCTAATAAATAGCGAGATTTAGACAACTTTTCTTCTAACCAATCTAGAGTTTCAAATAAGGGAATAACGCCTTCTTCATAAGCTTCTTGGGTGGTAGCAAATCCTGCTTTATAAACCCCATTATTAACAGTCTGATAAATTCGGTCATTAATAGCATCAATTTCTTCCCGTAATTCAGTTGGATAATAATCCCCAGAAATTGCCCCAAGTTCATCGAAAGCACTATTAAACATCCGAATTATTTCTGATGATTCATTATTCACAATTGTATTAGTTTGCTTATCCCAAAGAATAGGAACGGTTACTCTTCCTGTATAACTAGAGTTAGCCTTAGTATATATTTCGTGTAAACAGTTAACACCATTGATCGAATCAGGAATAACCCCATCACCTTCTTGAAATGTCCAGCCAAATTCTCCCATAAACCAGTGAACAATAGACACAGAAATCATTTCTTGTAGTCCCTTAATAGCGCGAAAAATTAAGGTTCGATGAGCCCAAGGACAAGCATAGGAAACGTAAAGATGGTAGCGTCCAGGTTCTGCTTTAAACCCACTTTCTCCAGATAATCCTGCACTTCCATCTGATGTTACCCAATTACGGAATTGAGAAGATTTGCGAACAAAACGCCCCCCTGTACTTTTGGTATCATACCATTGATCATGCCAAACTCCATCAATTAAAAGTCCCATAAGTTTTTCTTTGATTAATTATAACAATAGTCTAAATATATCATGTTTAAGTATAATCTTTTTTAGGATATTCTTTATTGTTCATAGATTTCCAAAGGTAACTGATCTGGATCTTTAAAAAAAGTAAAATTTTTACCTGTTAATTGATCTGTTCTAATGGGTTCAACCTCAATTCCTTTTGATTCTAAATAAGCAACAAATTCAGTGATATTATTGACTTCAAAAGCAAGATGTCTTAATCCACAACTTTCTGGATTATTGACTCTTGGAGGAGGATTAGGAAATGAGAAAAGCTCTATCATATCGTTAGTTCCTACCCTCAAATCTAGCTTATAAGAATTTCTTTTTTCTCTGAAAGTTTCCTTGATTATTGAAAATCCTAGAATCTTTGTATAAAAATATTTTGACTTTTCATAATCTGAACAAATAATAGCAATATGATGGAGATTGTTAACTTTCATGTATATTTTAGATTATTTTTCGATTAATGCAGTTATTTTGGGCAAAATTACCACATCATAGTTGAGTTATTTTCCTCGATACCATCGTGCTAAAGTTATCGGAGAAATTCCTAAATAGTACCCAACAATAATCAGTTGATTTACCCAAGTTGTTTTAATCACACCTAATTTTTGCCAACGACGGCCAGATGTTATGACTTTCTCGGGAACAATAATAATTTTACCGTGTTTTTTAAGCCTTTGAATAAACTCAAAATCTTCCATAATAGGAAGGTTAGCAAACCCTCCCATTTCTCGGAATACTGATGCTTTAACAAAAATAGATTGATCGCCATAGGGAAGGGAAAAAAAACGCGATCGCCAGTTAACCAAGGTTTCAACCAAACGAAGTGAAAATTGAGGAAGATCAATCTTTAATTCAAATGCTCCCCCGACGATTTTTGAGTCGGAAAAACGATTAACTATTAGTGCCTCATATTCTTGGGGTAAAATTGTATCTGCATGAAGAAACAAAAGAATGTTTCCTGTGGCTAATAATGCACCTTGATTCATTTGCCATGAGCGACCTGCCTGAGCAGAATGTATTATTTTTACCCCCGCATCTTGAACCAATTGAACTGTCTTATCTTGACTTCCACCGTCAACAACAACAACCTCAACATCTTGATGAGATCTTATGTTTTCTAAGGTTTTCATAATAACCTTTGCCTCATTTAAAACAGGAATAATTATACTGATTTTTGTCATTAATTAATTATCATAAAAAACAGTTATTTCAATAGATTTTTTGTCAGACAATTTCGGAATTTTTAATTGTTATTTTTTGCTTCACATTAATTACTTTGACTTTTTTAAAATCAGGTCTTTTTTTCTCACTCAAGACTTGTAACCCCTCTAAGATTCCTTGACGAACTAAGGTTTCGGTTTCTTGGGCTAACATTAATTGAAAATACTCTCTGATTTCCTGATAATAATGATTATTAATCCCTTGTTTTTTAAGAAGATTTGAAAGATTTCTAATAGCAATTAATCGTTTAAGAGAATCTGTACTGGTTAAATCTGAGACCCACTGACTAAATTGATTTTCATCGTTTTTTTTCTTAACTTGACAAATCTGCCAAAGTAATAGTCCAAGGGTTAATAAAGTTCCCACTCCCTGTACAATAGCTCCTATGGCTAACCAACGATTTTCAACATTAGTCCAGATAGACGCAGCAAGATAGGTTCCTATTGCACCGAACCCCCCACTCATGACTGCGATGGTTAACTTCCCTGAAAATCCCTTGATAAATTCACGGTAGTACAGCCAGCGACGTTGCCAGTTTTCCCCTTCTATTTGATATACCAGTATCATCAAACTTACCCCTGTGGTAGTAGCTAATACCAGTTTCCAATTCCAAGCAACCATTAGGGTTAAGCCAGTTGAACCTACTAGCCATAATCCCATTTTGCGCCATTTCTTTCGACTCAAGGTAGTCATCAGTGAACCCTTTAGACGGTTGACTTGTGAGGGTGAGAGAAGAAAGGAAAGTTGTCTAGACCTGAATGAAACCTGTGTCACCGAGGTAGCCTAACCAAATAAATGTACTGATGTTTACTATATCGCTATTGGTCAAGTCTTAACATAGACTTTAAGTATTTTTACAAAAATCAAGAAATTTAGGTTATTTTTGTTTTGAAAACAGGATCAAAACGTTGATACAATCTAACAATTAGGAGAGGGCATAATTGTGGAAATAGTTTCTCCGAATCTACGATAAAATCATCTTAATTAACGTAAAACTTAGTGTTTTTCGGAACAAAAAACTGTTATTGGGTTAGCAAGTCCACCCTTTAGGAAGTTAAGCATCAGTAGTTCATATATAATCAGAGTTCAAACCAAAAAATAAGATGAACCTCTACATCCTTTCAACTCGTCAATTTGTAAAAACCCCTTCCAATGGAATTGTGGTCGAATTGGAAGATATTCTCGTCGAAACCTGCGATGCTCAATTAATTACCCTTGAAAAACACCAAAGGTCACCTATTCTACAGCATCTAATGGGTTCAAAATTTTCTACAGATATAATTCTTGATAGAAATCCAGCAGATCGGGTTTTGTTAATGATCACACTATCCACTCATCTTTTAGAGGTACTTAATGCAATCGAGAATTGGCGCAATCAGTTCGCAATTGTCGCGGCATATATTTTAGATCCTTGGAGGTCTTGGAATTGCTGGCCAAAAAACGCGCCTCGTGAACTTGACTGTGTCTTTGTCCCTGACATTCGTGTTGCTGAGCAATTCCAAAAATTTCACCGAGTCAAAACGGAACCTCTTCCAATGGCTGCTGATGTGTTGCGATTTGGTTCAGGAAAAATTGACCGACCTCTCGATCTCGTTGGTTATGGTCGCCAAGACCCTGAATATATCCATGTATTTGAGAAGGCGTTCAATAATCCTTACTCAAGTCGGTTTCTGTACCACGATACCCTTCTCGGATTACAGGCAAAAAGTTTTCGAGAAAATCGGCGACTCATTTGGAAACTCCTCCACAAATCAAAGTGTACTCTGGCCTTCGATCCTCTGGCTGTGCCTGGTCAACGAGGACACGATCGTTCAGTCATTCCGATTCGCTATTACGAAGGAATAGCCGCAGGTTCAGCCATCGTTGGTAAACGACCACAGGTACCGGAGATGGATATTGAGTTTGATTGGCCTGATGCCACGATTGAATTGCCAGATTCTCCTGATGAAGCTCTCCCTTTCTTAGAAACCTTATTAGATGACAATACTCGCCTAGAAATGATCCACAAACGCAATTACTCTCAAGCATGGCAACGACACGACTGGCGGTATCGTCTACGGGATATGTTCGTCTTTCTGCAAATACCGCTACCGAGTCAGCTAACCCAGGAACTTTCCATACTCTCAGGTCCACCAAAAAACTGAGAGTCACCCTAAGAATTTTGATCAAGCTCTGGCTAATAAGGTTTGATACAAATCTAGAGCCTTTGTCTGAGCAAGTTCGATATCTTCAAATCGCACTATCTCTCCTTTCGGGATTTCTTTCAAGATTCGGCTATTTTTGATTAAGCAAATGGGTACAGCATCAGGGTATTGATCAATAGGAACAGCCATTCCTCTCACCTCAAATCCGCCTACACCATGAGGGACTATGGAATGTCGCCGTAGGGTTTTTTTAGCCACAGCTGCCACTGTAATCGTTGGATTAGCAGAATTGTTGAGCAATTCGCGTTCTCCATCAACTACACCACGGAGGGTTTTTAGTATTTCTAAATGACAAAGATGATAGGGACGCAATAACTGATAAGCTAAACCTTCTTTAGTTCGTAATCGAGAGAATGGCAAATACCCTTCAACTTTATCCATTATTTCATTAGTAGCAAGTATTAAAACCCCTGGTGGTCCTCCGGGGATAAGAACATAATCGCTTAAGGGCAATCCACGCTCTTGTGATGCTCTGACTAAGAAATCTAGGTCACTGAGATCATTAACAGAGGCACCGATCATTCCAGGTTTGGCAAGTCCGGCTCCTAATCCATTAGCGACCAAAGCCTGCTCTATTTGTAACTTGGTGCCATCAGTAAATGAAACAACTTGATTAATTTGAAGTTTTTGTTGATTAGCCCAGTATTGCATTTCTTCAGGGGTGGGATTAGGGTTCAAAAATCCTTTCAAATTAACATAACAGATAGGAGAAAATCCCATGGTCTCAGCTTCAAGTTTTAGTCTTGCTAAACATCCAGGCTGATCGCCGTCTGCTTCAGTAAGATAAACTCCTTGCTGGACAAACCAAGAACCTATCGTTACCTGAAATTCTGAATCAATAGTTACGATAGGCAGTTGGGTATCTCTAATTCTCCAAAGGACATCAGTCGCATGAATTGCATCTCCTGAGCATTCAACTACAATATCTGAATGTTCCACAAAGTTCTCAACGGAAGTTGTTAATAGATGGTGAGGCAAACCTTCAACTTTACTTGTCTCTTGACGAGTCAAGAGACAAGTACACTGAAAATCCTCTGCGTTATTAAGCAAAGAATATAAACCTTTGGCGATAAATCCTGTTCCAATAATACCTACTCGCGTTATTGGTAAATTCATTTTTTTTTATCTTGGAGATTTTTGAAACAATATAATATACCTATTTAACTAATTCAGAGTCTTATATGAAGAAAACCTCAATTTCCTAATAATTGAACTAATTGATATACTTGTTGTGGGTTAAACACTTGACGTAAGGTACGAGCTAACAGTTGAGGATCTAATGTCACCAATAGCTGAGGATCTTTAGCTGTTGCTAATTGTTGTAATCCTTGACTGGCAATAATTTGCTCTCCTTCACCTAATTCCATTAAATCACTGCCAATTTTGAGTTCTTTGATCACGACTGGAGCTAAAGTCTTATAGGAATGTTGAGGATTAACAATCGCTTTTGAGGCGAGATTAACTAAGGTCTTCCAATTCTTTTCATTCGGTGCTAATTCGTGTAATTGTTCACATAATTGTTGAAGACTTTGACGAGTTTCTGGAGTTGCTCGCTGTTTGAATAGGGCTAACATTTGTTTGAGAAGCGATCGTGTTTGTGTAGAAAGATCTAGCGTTGTATTTTTATCTGATGTTCCCTGAGCTAGAAGTTGCTTAAGATAAGTTTCTAACTCTTTAAAAGTTGGAGAAGCATTTTCAACAATGGCCTCAGCCTCATCGGTTTGAAGTCCCAAAGGACTTTGTAATTTTTCAATGAAGTCTTGGAGAATATCATATCCTTTTAAAAGCAAAGACTCTAACTTTTGATCAACCGGAACTTTGTTTTCCCGCAAAATTTTAAAAGAATCTTCTAAGCGGTGAGCAATGGTTTGAATACTCCCATATCCTAGCATTGCGGCTCCACCTTTGATCGAGTGGGCTGCTCGAAACATTTCATTAATCCGTTCTTCATCTTCAACAACAGAAGATAATTCTAAAATTCCCTGTTCAAGGGTTTCTAAATATTCTTTAGCTTCTTCAATGAAATAACCTAGGATTTTTTGTTGATCCACAATACTTTCCCCATTAATAAAAGATGACAGTTAGCCGTAGCTAAAAATTTAACGTAACACTTAAGGCTACAATTTTAAGTATTCCCTAAAATCAGCTTGTCGTAACATCAGCACAACAAAAGGGGATAGAAAATTTGTACTAAAGTAAGGGCGAATAGCAGTTCGCCCTTACAAAAGATTAACTGAGGATTAACCAATAAATGTCAGAAGTTTGAGGAATTTCGCCTCTAATTAGCCTAAGTCTATCTTCGAGTTCACAACGGTGTTAGACGTTGACATTGTTTCAACATCGAGCGGAGTCAATATGTTGAAATTTCACCCAGTTCAGGCAAATTATCCATCAATTATCTTCTGTTGAACTCAGGTTGTTCATTACTGGTCAGGTTCTGCCAAAGCAAAGAAACCTGGAACCCTTCCAGCAGCAGCTGTCCCATCTTTCTGAGAAACAATCACCGCACTGATTTGATCGCTCATCACAGCGACCTTCTTCTCTGTTTGTTTTTCACAAGTTAATTCAATTAACTCAGGAGTTGGGGAGCGCATAGCAGAAATAATCGTCTCATATAGAGAGTTTGCGTCCTCTGATTCTTTGCGCTGAACAGAAATAGGGATTGGTGTATATTTCAGGGTCAAGTCAATGCTAATCATGAATGCTCTTTCTACAGGGGTATCCTTTTGATTATGCGACAGAATTGACCTTTCTCTCCAGACGCAACGGCTACTGGATAATCTTAATCTTTTGTTAAGGCTTTAGGTGAAAAACTCTGACGTTTTATCCTAGAATAGTGTAAGTTAAGAAAAGTAAAGATTTCTCACAATTCGTTGAGTCTTCTGCTTATACATAGAAGTAGGAGTCGCTCAAGTAAATGTTGAGATAAGTCTTAAATCTTGTCCTTATAATGATTCGGAGATTTACGCTATGACTATTGCAGTCGGACGCGCCCCCCAGAGAGGATGGTTTGATGTCCTCGATGACTGGCTCAAGCGCGATCGCTTTGTATTCGTTGGTTGGTCTGGTTTATTACTCTTCCCCTGTGCTTACCT
>NEED01000009.1 GCA_002110465.1 unicellular cyanobacterium SU2
TGTTGGTTGTGCATCTCTAGCTAAATGTTTGAGAATTTGTAATTCTACATCCATTGCTCCCTCTGCTTTCTAGCCGTTTTTCGCCCTCTTTATTTTACTTGAATTTTCGGAGAGTGACAGAAGAGGGATAACTTTCGTATTGAATTAGAAATTTTGCTTAATTCAAAAACTCTCTATAATTATTGTGTCTCTATTTACCCAAAAACTTATCAAAAAGCCAAACGTTCAGCTATTAAGAAAACAGGTTTATCTCCTAATACTTTCCCTCAACAATGCCCCTATGGTTTTGAACAAATTTTAGACTTTGATTTTTTACCAAGTTAATAAACTGTAGCACTACATAAATATACTTTTGTTGCTACCTAATATTGTTTCATTGCCCGTGACATTTCTCGTTCATCCTGACGGCGTTTGATAGTTTCTCGTTTGTCGTGAAGTTTCTTACCTCGTCCTAACCCCAAACTAACTTTAACTAAACTTCCTTTCAGGTACATCTTTAGGGGAACTAAAGTTAATCCTTTCTGCTCAATTTTTCCGATTAACTGATTAATTTCTTTGCGGTGTAACAATAACTTCCGACTCCGGCGAGGATCATGGTTAAAATATTGACTACTAGCCTTATAAGGGGAAATATGAACATTAAGCAACCACGCTTCCCCTTTCTGAATTAACGCATAGCCATCCCCTAGGTTAACTTTACCCGCCCGAATGGACTTAACCTCGGTTCCTGCCAATGCAATACCCGCCTCGTATGTTTCTAGAATTTCATAAAGAAAACGGGCTTTACGATTGTCGCTGACGATTTTGATTGGTTGTTGTTGATTACCCATAGCCTTTCTAGTATAACATGATTTTTCCTAAAAGTGACAATGATTTTCTTAAAGGAGGTATAGCAGAATGCAGAATTTAAAATGCAGAATTTAGAATAAATAACCTTGTCATGAGTAAGTTTAAGGGACGAACGAAATGGTGAAGATTATCATATTAATCCTGATTTGACACTAAACGATGCTAATAAACTGATTCACCAAGAAATGGAAATGTTAGCAGTTGCTTATCAAATTCTGACTTAAATCCTTATATTACTATGTATAATTTAATCAAGTTGCTTTATTTTTATGGTTAAGTATGCCCTCTTCTTTTTCAACTGATAAACTTGATCAAAGTATTAGCGATCGCCATTTGAAATTCGAGCAAGAACGTCAAGATTTACTCAAGAAGATCAAGCAATGGTTAGACCAATATGGTGAACAATATGGCATTAATTGTGCCTATATTTTTGGCTCAGTAACTCGTCCCTATCACTTTCATGGTAAGTCAGATATTGATCTTGCGGTAGAAACCATTAACCAAGATAAATTTTGTTTAGTGATTAGTTTATTATCAGAATATCTAGAAAGAGAGGTTGATGTTATTCAACTTAGAAACTGTCATTTTGCGGATAGAATCCGTCATACAGCAATACTATGGACAAAAACACCCTAGTCATTTTAAAAAGTGATATTCAAGGACAAATCAACCTTATAAACCGTATTTCAAATAACCTAAAAAACCGAGCAGAAGGATTACAAGCAGATGATATTATTCGTCTTGAAAGTGTTGCTTATCAAATTCATAATTTATACAATGCAACTGAGGATCTTTTAAAAATAGTAGCAACCTATTTTGAAAATAATATTACTGATGCAGCTAAATGGCATAGTCTCTTACTTCAACGAATGACTCAAAAAATTGAAGGAGTTCGTCCTGCTTTACTATCGGAAGAAACCTATTTTTTGCTGAATAGTTTAAGGGGATTTCGTCACTTTTTTCGTCATGCTTATGGCACACCGATTGAATATCAACAACTGAAACCAAATCTAGATAAAGCTATCAATCTTTTTGCTTGTTTAGAAAGAGATCTTAATCAGTTTATTAAACATTTTTAGGACTTTGATATGCTTGATATTGCCAAACTTGCCCGAAGAATCCCTGGAATTAGTCAACATTTTAAACAAGAAGTGACGGCTAGTTACCAACGCTTAGAACAAGCACAAGAAATTTTACAACAAACCTACGATAAAGAAGCTGAATTAATTGAAAAATATGAGAAATGGCGCGATCGCCTTATCTTTTCAGCAGCCATACCCATTGAACCCCTAAACACCCGAATTAACCTAACACCTCCCCCCTATAGTCATAGTGTTTTTGCCACCGATGGCTCCCAAATTGCTCCTTCTCACCATGAAATTGCCTATTGTTATTTAATAAATGTAGGACGGGTGATGCTTCATTACGGACAAAATCTACACCCTTTACTTGACAGTTTACCTGAAGTTTATTACCGCCCCGAAGATCTCTATATTTCCAAACAATGGGGAATTCGCACAGAAGAATGGATGGGGTATCGCCGTAGCGTTCTAGAAGCAGAAATTCTTGCCGATATGGCCTGTCGTTGGGTGAACCCCCCAGGGGCGCATCAAGAACCTAATTTAGCGATGGTAGACGGTTCATTAATTTACTGGTTTTTAGATGGATTATCTAACGAAGCGCGAGACTATATTTTACCCCCCATTCTAACGGCTTGGGAACAGTTACACGAATCAAGAATTCCTATGATGGGTTATCTAAGTGCCTCTCGTAGTGTGGAAAGCATGAACTTTTTACGGTTACATACTTGTCCTTTTGATACCCCCAATTGTGTGGTTAATTGTGGAGACTCAGACGAAAAAAATCTACCTTGTCAAATAATTGAACCCTTGCGGGATGCAACCCTTTGGGGACAATTTTTAGAACCTGGTCAACGAGGTCCTTTATGGCGTAGTTCTCAACGAATTTTAGAGTTATATGGGGAGGCACAGCAGATTTATTTTTGCTATGTTAATGTAGGGTCAGAAATCGCTAGGATAGAAATTCCCGCTTGGGTTGTAGAAGATAAACCCTTATTAGAACAGGCGTTAGGCATTATGTTAGGCCAGGTGAGTAAAGGATATGGTTATCCCATCGCCTTATCTGAGTCCCATAACCAAGCTGTGATTCGAGGAGGCGATCGCGTCAGATTTTTTGCCCTACTCGAACAACAAATGATCCGTGCTGGGTTACAAAACGTCGGAACCTCTTATAAAGAAGCCAGAAAACGAGGAAGTATTGCTTAATTATCAATTAATAATTCACATTTTCACTACACCCTACACCCTACACCCCATCTACACTTTAACCTCTTCATCATCCTCTAAATATCTCGTTTTAATCGATTTAATTCATCATCAAGTTCCCACTTCTGAAATTCAGCCTCTAGAGGGTCTGTTGCTTTATTGTAGGAACCATAATTAATCCCTTGATTCCAACCAATATTATCGTAATTTTGCTTA
This sequence comes from unicellular cyanobacterium SU2, assembly GCA_002110465.1. Lineage (GTDB taxonomy): Bacteria > Cyanobacteriota > Cyanobacteriia > Cyanobacteriales > Microcystaceae > Rippkaea. Next base: position 3,351 of record NEED01000009.1, read on the forward strand.
GCATAAGTTGCTTGAGCTTGCGTAACTTGGGTTTGAACTTCCTGCTTACGTTGTTGAATTTGACGGAGTAATTCCTTCGCTTGAATAAGTTGTTGTTTTGCCCCTTGCATTTGTCCCCAAAGTTGGTTTCCTTGACGCAATAAAGCCGCCTCTCTTTCTTGGGCTGGTTCTACTAAATCTAAGCGTCCGACTTCTTTAGCTTTACTAATTCTTTGATGCCACCGTTGAATATCTTGGGCAAGGGTAAGGATATCATTTTCTAATCTTTTTTCTTGCCCCTCTAATTCAATAATCAATTTTAGGGTTTCTTTTTCCTGTTCTCGTAATTGTTCTAAAAGAGCTTGTAACTCTAAATGAGGGTTATTTCTAAGAAACTCTTCAAGTCGTGTTTCTAGAAAGTCACTAAAATCTTCAAAGATATTCATATACCTATTAACTATTAACTATTAACTAATTTAAAATGCCTGCCCTACTTCAAGATAGCGTGTTTGGCCGTTGCGATAAATAACTGCTTGCTGATTTTGCACGCCCATCAATACCCAACCACTTGTCCCAATAGACTCTCCCAGGGAGAAACGTCGGGTAATTCCATTGTAGGTAACAAGAGCAGAGGAGCGATCGCCAGATTCAAGTAATCCCACTAACCCATGACCAGAATTTCCCGTGGGGGCGGCGGCTGATGAAGTTGCCACCGAACTCGGTAAACTAGAAATTGTTCCACCAGGACTTAAAACAGGAACCTTAGTTTCAGCAATGGGTAATGGGGGAGGCGAGGGAATACTAGTAACAGAAGAAGGAGAAGGGGATGCAGTTGTCGTCGGTTGTGGCGTTGGGGCTGAAGGGGACTGCTGTGCCGGATAAACGGGAACATAAACCCGTTCAATAATTTTAGGAGGGGCTGGAGTCTGAACAGGACTAGCAGGAGTGGGAACAGATGATATATTTTGAGGATTAACTAGAGTTCGGGGCTCAGATTTTTGGTCAATGACACTGAGGGACTGCTGAAGGTAAGCAATAAATTGAGCATCAGCAGGAGACAGAGGAGGCTTTTGACTCTTTTGTTCTTGGGAGTTAGAAAATAACTGAGTATAACTAGTTAACCAAAACATCACGAGGATGAAATAGAGACAAGCTGCCCCAAAGATAATTTTATCTAAGTGTTCTAGGATAGGGCGATCGCCTTTAGTTGGAGTCACTGGTTTTCCTCACGGCTTCAGTCGTTCATCTTTAAGTGATTAATTCTAACAAGAATGTTGCCAGAGTTTGTCAACTCCAACCATCTCCGCCAAATATTAACAGTTTAGATAATTCAATGGTGGGTGTAGGGCTTTAATTTTCCAGAACCCCTCTTGTTCTTGTCTGCCAGTCCCTATTTCTTCTCCTAGGCAATGTACTATTAGGAACTTCTAACCGTGAAGGACGAGTCCGAGTATTTCTGCGAACATTAGTCACTCCGTCAGGTTCAGGTAAAAAGGCGATCGGATCAACCGCTTTGCCTCCTTGCGGGCGAATTTCAAAATGTAAATGGGGTCCTGTGCTATTGCCTGTACTTCCCATATCTGCAATTTGTTGACCTTGTTCAACTTGTTGTCCGCGACGGACTAGAAGCCGACGGTTGTGGCCATAAAAACTAATGCTACCGTCGGGGTGACGTATTTTGACTAAATTTCCATAACCTTCCGTATTCCAGCCGGCTGAAATAACAACACCAGTGGCCGCCGCAAAAATCGGGGTTCCCATCGGTCCTGCAATGTCAATGCCTTCGTGCATATTCCCGAACCTTATCCCAAAACCGGAGGTCATTCGCCCTTGTGTTGGCCAAATATATCCCGTAAATGGTTGAGGTGTTTTTGGTCTGTAGCGGTTAGGGGTATTAGGAGAAAATTTTATTCTCAGGTTTGAGTCCCCCGATGCGTCAACCACGCTGTTACAAAACATCGATAGGAGCAAGCTAACACCCGTTAGGGCTAATTTCTGGGGTAGAGGTTTCATGAGTAACAATAATTAAAGTGTGTGAGTAAGCAAAGTTTGGTTAAGAACTTTTAAATCTTGTGACATTACTTTACTTGATCTATGCCAAGACGTAAAGGGTAAAATTTCTGATAGCATCCAAGTGCAGTAACCCTTAAATAATTGCTCCCATCTCAAATTAAACAGTCTTTGTCAAACGGGAAGACTTAAAGTCTATTTTTAACGAGATTACAGTTGAAAAAGCGTCACAGTATCAATCGAATTTTAGGGAACAAAAAGGCAGAATTGAGAAGGGAAAAAGTGTAATAAAAAATCAAACTGATTATGGCAGCAAGATACGCTTGGTATTTTAGTTTTAGTGCTGGGTCTGGATTATTGGTATTGTTAGCCTTTGCAATTTTACAATGGTTGAATATTCCAGCAGGAAGTTTAATAGATTGGGTGATTGGGGTAGGAAGTTTTTGGTGGTTAATAGTGATTATTACCGTTCCCTGGAATGTTTATTTTGATGCTAAAGAAGTCCTAGTTGAAGCAACCACATCTCAAGAAAAAGGAATCGCCATTGAGGTTAAACAAGTTAACTATGTACGGAAAGTCCAACGAGGTGCATTGATAGTTGCGATCGCGTTACATTTACTCTCCGGCTTGGGATTATATGGATTAGCTGCTGCGGGAATTAGTGCGGTAGGATATGTTAGTTCCGGTGCTACCTTATTATTAATGGCTTTACGACCAGCTATTAGAGCCTACCAATATTTAGCTTATCGACTGTCTTCAATTAGAGGAGAAATTAAATATCCTCGTGAAGATATTGTTACTTTATGCAATCGTTTCCAAAAAATAGAAAATACCCTAAAATCTCTTGACTATAAGCTTGATTTAAGTAAACCAAATTCTTGGATTAGCAGCCAACAAAAACAAATGACAGTAACCCGCCAAGAAGTTGCTCGTTTAAATGCTTTATTAGAACAATTTAAAGAAAAAAATACCGTTGAACATGAACAAATTTTACGGGAAGCTAGAAATGCCATTAGCCAATTAACTGAAGATAGTCAATTTCTGAACCAAGTGCGGGAGATCATTCGTTTTTTTAAAACAGCATGATTTTTTTGAAACCACTACCCATTAAGGTTAGGACAACTTGAACAGGGAGGATCGCCGAGATGTTAAATCCCTTAAACTCAATCACCACAAGGTTATTCATTCTAAATTCTGTATTCTAAATTCTACGTTCTCCTCTAATTCTGTCAAATTAAGGAGGGTTTGTTAATTTTTCATTGCCTTATCCCTATCAGAAGTACCAGAAATAGTGGGATTTTGGTAAAGTAAAACTGTAAAGTTGGTTCAGAATCTGGGTAACTTAAATGTAGGACTATCCTAATTTCTCGAACCCTTGTCGAGATCCTCTTGTAAATCATTGTAAAAAAAGGCAGCGAGTATGTCCCCAAGACACCTATCCAAGGAGGCTCCCTTCCTTCATGCCTCCCCATCGTTGACCATTGACTGGTGCGAGGTTAGCCGTGTCATGCTCAAAAAGTCTATTCCTATCAACCCCTTAAACACTCAACCAGATGAACCACAAACTGACCTTAACGAAACTCATGTATCTTTAAGACGGATTGATCGCCAAAGTTTGACTAGATCGAAAACTCCATCAGGGATTTTAAAACTTCCTCACTCGATGGAGGATGAATTTGGGGAGAATAAATACGACGGAAAAGCTCAATTTTGGGATAATTTTCTACAAAATCCTAACAGTCAGTTCCCCACAAAAAAAATAGCTATCATTGGAAAATCAGGAACAGGTAAAACCCTTCTTCTGCAAAAAATTGCCTATTTACTTCTCGAACATACGGAAGATGTACCCATTTGGATCACGCCAAGCCAACTAACCACCTCGTCTTTGAAAGACTATGTATTCAACACATGGTTAGATCTGGCCTCTCGCAATAATTCATCTAAAGATTGGTCAATTCAGGCGTGGCAAGAGTGTTTTCAAGAATTATTAAATAGTGGTCGAGTTTGGTTTTTGTTAGATGGGATGAATTATCTTTGTCTGAGTAAGACAGAAAACTCATCCTTATCGCCTCTTAGTGTTTTAGTTAAACAACTACAAAATTGGTCAAATAAAAGTCATATAATCTTAACTTGTCAAACCCAAACCTGGAAAACAGATCCCCAAGTCTTATCGAATTTTGAAACTTATCAAACCCAAGAATTATCGGACCCCAATAAGGTACAGGAATTTATTAAACAATGGTTTGATCCTCAAGAAACTGTCTTAGAAAACCAATCAAGCAACGAAGATTTAGAACAAAATCTGTACCAATTTTTTGAAAAAATTACTAATAAAACTATTAGGAAAGCTCTGAGTAATCCCCTGCGATTAGCCCTTTTCTGTCGCCTGTGGCAACAAAACCAAGAAACATTACCACAAACCACAAGCCAACTTTATCAACAGTTAGTCCCACAATTTTATCAATGGCAAGCAGAAGGGATTAATATTAATCTGAAACAACAGCAGCAATTAAATAAGGCCCTAGAAACGCTTGCCCTTACAGCTTATCAAACAAGTGACAATCAACCTATCCTATCGCAAGAAACCATAGAAGACGTTCTAGGAGAAGATGCTTCCCTATTATCCTTGGCAATTCAGTTAAAATGGCTGAATCGGATAGGCGTTGTAGGAAATGACCAGAAAAAACATTACTATACTTTTTTTGATGCCACATTTAATGATTATTTTGCTGCCCTTGCCATCGATGATTGGCGATTTTTTTGCAACCATGACCCAGAAGAATTGTCTTCGATTGCTTCAAAACCATACCCGATCTTTGATAGCCATTGGTGGGGTGTCATTCTCTGCTGGTTAGGTCGTGGAGATCTGCTGATCGCCCAAAAAGAAGCCTTCATGGAAGCTTTAGTGACTTTTAACGATGGATGTGGGCAGGAGAATTTTTACGGATTACGCGCCTACTTTTTAGCAGCAATGGCACTTTCGGAGTTTCCAGATTGTTCTTTTGCTGAGCAAATTTGTCGGCAGTTAATTCGGTGGGAATTGCCTGAACTCGAAGCTAAAACTCCTTCACAGAAGACAAATCTCAAGAGTCCTCTTCAAAACAACGCCTGTCAAACCTTAAACCACCTTGATCATCCCCTAGCAGCAGAAATCCTACTGGAATTATTGCAAAAGACAGACAACTCTCAGGTCAAAAAACAAGGATTTCGTCATTTAGAGACGTTTGGAAAAGGAAATTCCCAAATGATCACCGCTTTAAGCCAATGTTTGGCGACAACCCCTTCGGCCACATTACGTTGGCAAGTTGCTGAAACCCTGGGCAAAATCGATCCGGGAAATACTCAGGCCATTGGGACATTTGTTGAGTTATTAAACAATTCGAGCGACGAAAGTCGGAAAATTGCCTTTAGTGCTTTAAAACAAATTGGTCAACAAAATATTGCGGCCATTACCGCTTTAGTTGGTCTTCTCCATAACCAGTCATCTTCATCCTTGCGACGAGAAATCTTACAGTGTTTAGAAAGTATTGGGGGAGAAAATCCAATGGTGATCGGGATTTTAACCCAATATATCCGTATCACTAAAGATTTAGGAATTCGACGACAAATTGCTGCAAGTCTCGAAAAAGTCGATCCCGGAAACCCTACAGCTATTATTGTTTTGGTAAAGCTTACCCAAGAGAAAACCCCCGAAGCCATTCGCAGAGAAGCCGTTTACAGTTTAGGGGAAATTACACCAGGGAATGAACAAGGAATCGATGCCCTAGTGACGCTGATGGAAAATACCCATAATATTTATATGTGTTGGACAGCAGTCAGCAGTTTAGGGAAAATCGGCACGGGAAATAAAACAGCGATCGCTGCTTTAGAGAAACTGATTGAGTCAGGGGAAACCCTTCTGTTACGCAAAGAAGCGTTAGAAAGTTTAGGGAAGATTGAGCCGACTAATCCGACAATTATTCGAGCATCTGTCAGTCTGATGGAGAAAACCCAAGATGAGGCCATCCATCGAGAAGCCGCAGAAACCTTGGGTAATCTAGATCCAGGTAATCCCCAAGCGATCAAAGCTTTAACCAAATTACTCAAACTCTCTAAAGATAATTTTACCCGTCGTCAAGCTGCCGCCAGTTTGGGCAAAATTGATCCTGGGAACTTAGAAGCATTAACGACCTTAATGCAATTAATTCAGGGAACTGAAGATCCAGATATAGCCAGTTTAGCCGCTGATAGCTTAGGAGAAATAGCCATCAATAATCCGGCAGCGATCGCTACCTTAATTCGTCTCCTTCAAACCAGTGACCATTTAGAAACCCAACGCTGCGCGATCAAGAGTTTAGGGAAAATTGCCATCGCCTCAGAGTCGGCTGTTACCGTCTTCACGAAGCTACTTTTAGACTCCCCAGAAGAATCTCTACGAATACAAATTGCTGAGAGTTTAATCGGAATTGTTTCAGTGAATCAAATGAAGACCTTAGTAACACAGCTACGAGATTGTTTGCTTAAAGAAGCCAATCCCCCCTATTCTCCAAGTTATCGGGTACTATGGCACTGCGCCCAACATTTATCCTATCAAGAGTTTTATCAAGCTTGGCATCAAGAGTCATCTTCAAACAAGAATGGTGACGAAACACCCCAAAAGCTATTTAAAAATCAAATAACGCCCCCATCAGAAACCCTAACCCTCATTGATGAACTACAACAAGCGATCGCCCAAAAGTCAGATTTGGGTCGTATTTATTTAGTGGGACTTGATAGTAGTCGCTTTATTGATCCCGATAATCCCCCCATTGATATCTACGATCAAATGCTTGAGCAAGATTGTCCATCTTTCGACCATGGCATTCCTGAAACCATGGCCAAATTACGATTGTATTGGAATATCTTACAACGAGATAATCAGAAAACTCGGTTTGTTCTCTTACTCTATGTTGAACCTAATGCCTCGACAACGTTGAGTCTGTCTTCGAGTTTCTTAGAAATGCTATCGAAGTTTCAGGGATTAATTGCTGTTGTTACCGACCAAGATATCCCCAGTCAATTAACTCAATTTTCCCCGAATGATACCCAATTAATTGAGAAAATTTTGGATTGGATCACCTATTCTTATTAAAGACTATTAATTTCAATTATTTTGCCGAATCTCTGCTAATAATCCTCTACAGGCATCCAACAATAAATCAATCACCTTATCAAATCCCGCCTGACCTCCATAATAGGGGTCGGGAACTTCTTGTTCAGTATGTTCTGTCGCAAACTCACACATCATACGAACTTTATGATTATACTTTCCTTTGGGATCAAGGGCTAAAATGTTTTGATAATTTTCCCGATCCATTGCTAAAATCAGGTCAAATTGCTCAAAGTCGAACCAATCAAATTGCCTAGCCCTACCCCGAAGTTCAATTCCACGACTCAATGCAGTAGACTTCATTCGACTATCTGGAGCAGCACCAATATGATAACTTGAGGTTCCTGCCGAATCACAAATAATCTGATCTTCTAACTTTGCTTCTTTAATGAGGTAGTTCATAATATTCTCCGCCGCTGGAGAACGACAAATGTTACCAAGACAGACAAAGAGTAACCTGTATGCCATAAAGTTCACTAAAATTACTTAAAACAATGATCATCACTAGATTTTGACCAAGATGTTTCAAAGTATATCCTAGATTCTGACCCTGATTCAATGCTAAGGTTCAATCATCAAATTGATAGATCTGTTAACTAGAGGAAAATTTTTAAATGCTGAAGTTACCGAGGAAAACTCGCTCTTACGGTTCCTATTACAACAATTCCTACTACAAAAAACCCAATCGCCTCCCTAAAATCTCCTTATTGTGGCTGATTCTTGCTGTCCCTGTTTTGATTATCCTCTCGGAATTTTTAGCCCAAGCTTATTTAGGGGTAACGGGTAAGGACAAGAACGTAAGTGGTAAATCCCCTTTAGTAAAAGCCTATCAACTTAACTTCCTCACAGCTAATAAAAAACCCATAGACGGATTAACTGATGGGGGAGATTTAGTGGTTAAACGGAGTCCTACCCTAGGTTATGAATTAGTCAGTCCCCAAAAAAGTGAATTTTTACAAATTAATGAACAAGGGATGCGCGACAGTGATCCTTTGCCCTTAGCTAAACCGAAAAATGAAATTCGGATTTTTATTTTAGGCGGGTCTACAGCCTTTGGGCAATTAAATCCTAATAATGATGCTACCATTAGCCATCATCTTGAAGCTCGTCTTCAACAGCGTGTTAAACAACAGAAAACCTCTCCTGCTAAGTACCGACCTGACGTTTTTCCCTTCTTTGTCCCGACTAGACGAGAATTAATGAAATTACCCCCCAAAATTCGTGAAGGTAATTATCGGGTCATTAATGCCGCAGTTCCAGGGTATGCGTCGGGAAATCAATTGTCTCAATTAGCCCTCAAGATTTTACCTTATCAACCAGATTTAATTGTGGTCTTGGACGGCTATGAAGACTTGATGTTACCGAGTAGTTCTCCTCAAGCTGATATTCCCCATATTGATCAATTCTTGGCCGATGCTAAGGGATATTTTCAGAACTCGTTGGATTTTTCTGTGGATCAATGGGTGGGAAATACGGCATTAGTTAAGACCTTTAATTCCTTTACCCCTAAATCCTCGGTTTCCCTAGATCAAACCAGTTTAGCTGTTAATAATGATGGTCAATCTCTCAATTCCTATTTACCCAATGATCCAGAAGAATTAAACCGTCGTGTTAATCGTTACAGAGAAAACCATAAACGTTTAATTAAATTAGCGGCAAGATGGGGAATTCCTGTGGTTCTTGCTGTTCAACCAGAAATTACGGCTCGTCCGGTGAATAAGCTTTCTGCTGAAGAAAAAGCCATCCGCGATCGCTTAGGAAACGAGTATGTTGAAGAATTTCCTAAAGCTTATGGTGAATTGGTTAAAGCCAGTCAACAGTTAGCTAAGGCATTTCCAAAAAATGTTAAGGTGGTCAATTTTTACCAGAATAATTCATCTTTTCCTACTCCTATGTTCTCAGATACTGTTCACCTAACAGAACAATCTAATAAGGTAATGGCAGAGAAGCTTTACCATGGGATTACTGCTTGGGAAAAAATTCAAATTATCCCCCAACATTTTTATCTAAAAAATAATAAATAGATGATCAATTAGTATTTTGGGATTGAGATTGTCTTGATCCCTAACTCTTTTATTTGACAGGAGGTAACGTTTATAAAATCAGAGAAATACGGGATAATTTATATTCAAAGAGGAGATTTGAGAGATTGTTTATAAAGTAAATCTGAAAAGGATATTTAGGCTCTTAGTACAGGCTTTAGCCTTAAGAAATCAACCCTAAAGGATTGACTAGCAAACGATAAGACGACCAACATTTACTTCATGTTTTGTTTCCAAAGACTCTTTGATAGAAGCGATCGCCAGAACTAAAAAAGGAATAATATGTTAGCATTAGTCTTGACCTTTCTACCCTAAACGGGACTAATAGCTTTATCCTCAAGGGATTGGAGAGGGGTGATAACTTGGGCATCAGCGTGAGCAATGCTGGAGATATTAATGGGGATGGCTTTGATGACATAGTAATTGGGGCGAATAGTGCTGGCTTTTCCATCCTTGTTTACCCTTATCCCTCTGGTTGGTATTGGTATAATTTATTTAAAGAAGCAAGGATAAGTTGGAAAAAAAGCCAGAAAAAGAATCCAAAGAAAGACCCAGAAATCGTAGCTAAGAAAAAGAAGGAAATCACTCGGCTTATTCTCAACTGGCAAGAAGAGATTAGCTTGGGGAAATTGAGCGTATTTATGATAGATGAATGCCATTTATTATGGAATAATTTATGTGGTTATGTCTGGGGTAAAACTGATGAGAGAGTAGAAATTCCTATGACGAATCAACGTTCCAAGCAAACTTATTATGGAGCTTTGGATTATGGAACTAAAGAATTTTTGGTTAAACCTTATCAGAAAGCTGATTCACAATATACAGTCGAGTTTGTTAAATATCTCCAAAAATAACGACCTAATCAAAGAATTACCCTAATTTGGGAAAGTGTTACACCATCTTAGATTGGTAGCCTTTCTTTTTATCTGCTGTTTAAGAATGATTATCATTTAAGGTATCCTTGCATGCGATCGCCAACAGACAAGGGAGCATAACTCCTGGGTATTCTAAAATACATATAAAAAAACTTATGTCAACCATTCGTAATGTTTATTTGCATAATGTAAATTTTTGTTACATAATAGGAAGCGAGGAAATAAAGCAATAGCTCAAGGCCTCAAGCAGACTATTCAGTCAATGGTACATAGACTCCTAGGAGTAATCATGGTTTACACAGCAACCAATCAAGCAAACACCTTCAATTCCCAGACTCTAAACATTCCTTCTGTCACAGCACAATTTCAACGCCTCAGCACAGACGATAAGCTAGGTTTACTCTGGGAGATCTATACAGAAATTGGTCGCTCTATTACCCCGGCTGCCCCTGGTGCTGCTCGTTTACAATTTGCGGAAGGATTACTTAACCAAATCAAGCAAATGCCCCAAAATGAGCAATTAGAAGTCATGCGGGACTTGGTCAAAAAAGTTAGCACCCCCATCACCCGTGCTTACGGAAGCTTCACCAATAATACGAAGCTGGCTTTTTGGTATCAGTTAGCTGAATTAATGAAGGCTGGAATTGTAATTCCTGTTCCCCCTTACTACCAATTAAGTCGTGAAGCTAATACCGTTTTAGCCGCGATCCAATCTCTAGAATTTAATCAACAAATTACTGTTCTCCGTAACGCTGTTTCTGATATGGGAGTAGATCCTCTCGCCTAATTGTCTCGTTTACTTTTCTAACTCTCCTAACAGTTAAGAGCAGGGTTTTCCTGCTCTTTTCCGTGAAAATCTAACACATTATTTTAATATGACTCTAATTCAAACAAAACCTATTACTGGGATAACTGAACCAGTCATCGAAGCTTATTTTGACACCTTAAATGCAGGTGAGTTTGAAGCGACAGCCCATTTATTTGCTATGGAGGGAGTGTTACATCCCCCTTTTGAATCTCCTATCGTAGGACAAGAAGCGATCGCCACTTATCTTCAATCTGAAGCTCAAGGGATGAAACTCAATCCCCGCCAGGGGACAGTTAAACCCCTCGATCACAGCAGAAAACAATTTAACATCACTGGTAACGTGAAAACCCCCTTATTCGGGGTTAATGTTTCCTGGACATTTATCCTCAATGCTGCCCAAGCAATCGAATCAGTTGAAGTTAAGCTATTAGCATCTCTAGCAGAACTAGCCAATTTACAGCGTTAGTAAGCTGATTTAACTTCCGATAGCATAAGCAGGTTGTTCAAACATACTTTCTAATGCTTTACGCCCTAATGCTAAATCTTTAGGTGAGGGAACCCAATCAGGATGGCTAGTCATCAATAAACTTTCAAGGGTTTCCTTATCAAATAAATGCCAAGTTAATGCACCCTTAACTCGTCCTTGAATTCCATAACAATTTTGACTGATACAGTAAATAGAAAACTGCCCAGCTACGCGCTTAATAGTCAGTTTTTCTTGAGGTTGTAGAGAACGCAAGCGTCGTATTACTTCTTTAAGTTCTTGGATTGATGACACACACAACCCAGGAATAATTACCTGTAACTGCTCATTCCCATTAACATTAATCCAATAGCGACGGGACGGATCAATTCCTTCTAACCAAGGAGATTGATCATCAAGACGATAGCGGGGAGAAAGAATAAACGGTTGTGTCATCGATAAGTCTTCTAAAATTTTTCTAGTGGTCTGTTTAGATTGAGGTTAATACTCTTAAGCTGTTTCAAATTGTAAAGGCTGACGATAAGAGTGCAAGGTAAATGCTCAGTAAGTTTACAAAAGTTAATGATGAACTTCATAAAAGTAAACTTAAGGAGTTTCCAGAGATATATCTAATTTCCAAATTATGATAGAAACGTTGTGGAGAACGTTTCTATAACTTCTAGCAACTAAAATTAGGACTTAAAAGGATTATGGTGGCTTATTTAACGAGATTAGTCTGAATAACCTTCAATTTCGCTAGAAACTTCATAAAAATCCGTTACAGGTGACTTAGCAAATAGGGGAGTCATTTCCGCTAGAATTTTTTGATACATTTCACTGTGATTTGATTCCATATCCTCAAGTTTTTCCCACATAATGATCGCAATGCCTTCATCGGTTCCTGGTTTTTGTAGTAGAAAAGCTCCTTTAAACCCTTGCTTATAAGTAGATACAGCTTTCTCATAAAGTCTTTGAGCTTCAGCAAATTTACCAGGTTTAAACTCACCGATGGCAACATAAGCATACTTATGCTGGAGAAAATCGAGAAATTCTTCTGACATAATTTAACGACAAATAAATCTGTATTGAGATAACATTTTTAACAAATAACATACTCTAGACGAATCTTCTTTGTTCTTCAAGGATATTTAAGATATTAGCCTTAATACTGGGTTCAAAGACTTCTCTTGTGAGGAGAAAGGAGATTGGAAAGAGGTACAATCTTTTCCCAAACGACTCACGGTTCTGTATTCTTTGTTTCGTGTTAATTTGAACATAAGGCTTCAATTTCTGACCCTTGAGTCGGTAAATTTGCGGTTAATACCTCGGTTCGGGTTTCTGTCACCAACACATCATCTTCAATACGAATCCCCCTTACATCAGGAAATTGTTGAAGTTTATCCCAATTCACGTCGTTTTTATATTTTTCCCTAAAATCTTTACGGTTTAAAATTCCTGGCACTTGATAAAATCCAGGTTCGATAGTTACTACCATCCCAGAACGCAGAGGACGATCTAACCGTAAATAGCCTAACCCAAAGCGATCGCTTCTCGTTCTTGATATTTCATACCCGGCTAAATCCCCTAAGTCTTCCATATCGTGAACATCTAGCCCCAATAAATGACCAATTCCATGGGGGAAAAAGAGTGCATGAGCGTCCTTGTCAACTAAATCATTGGGATTTCCCCTCAAAATTCCTAGATTAACCAATCCTTCGGCCATGATCAAAGCAGCTATAAGATGGATATCTCGATATTCCACTCCTGAGTGCATTTTCTCAATACAAGCATCATGGGCGGCTAACACCACGTCATAAATATCCCGTTGACTGGGGGAAAATTGTCCGTTAACTGGCCAAGTTCGCGTAATATCTGAAGCCCATCCTAAAGGCGTTTCTGCCCCCACATCTGCCAATAACAACTCCCCAGGGTTAAGGGAATGGCTATATTTGTCATTGTGGAGGATCTCCCCGTGTACAGTAACAATACTGCCATAGGCACACTTCATATTTTCGCCGATAATTACCCCTTCCATCGCCCCTCTCACTTGGGCTTCTGTAGTCGCTTTTGGGGTGACTTTCATCCCTGTTTTGTGGGCTTCAATGGCAATAGCGATCGCTTTTTTGATTTCTGTTAACGCTTCTTGATCATGGATAAGACGCAAGGAAATGATTGCCTTAGCTAGGGCTAAATCTTTCCCCTCCAACTCATTAGGATAGGGAACATGACGGTTTAAGTGTTGACATTGTTGTTGATAAGTTGGGACATCTTGAACAGCTATCGTCGCTGCATTGGTAGTATAGTTTTTGAGTTCTGATAAAGGATAAGCGTAGTCAGCCCCTAGAGTTTCAGCAATCAATTCCCGTGTGGGAGGTTCTCCATACCAGAGGGTATTCTCAGGGGGAACATTATCTTGAAATAAAGTTAGCTTTCCCTGTTCAAGATGAATCACTGAATTTTCTAGGGGAAGTCCGGCAAAATAGAGAAAATGACTATTAGCCCGAAAAGGATAATGGTTAGACGGAAAATTGCGTGAGGGGGCTTTTCCTGACCACAGAATAACAGGACTATCAATTAATTGAGCTAATTTCTGCCTTCGTTGTTTTAAGGGATTAATTAATTGTTTATCTTTATTAATTTCCTGCATGATTATGGAATTTTACTTCTACATAACAAGATTCAATTCCCTGATTTAATTCTTGAGCCACTTCTACATAAGAGATAATTGCATCTTGAATATTCTCAAGAGCTTCTTTTTTTGTTCCCCCTTGAGAAGCACATCCAGGTAAACTGGGACACCAAATTGCGTATCCTTCTTCTGTTTTTTTTAGGTTAACTTTATATTGCATATTTTTAAGTTTATTTGATATTTTAAGTTTTACATTATCAATGTTTCATATAGACTTAATTCTAGTATAGACCATATATTATACTCCCTTTTTTTTGTTTATTCTGATAAAAAGTTAGCAATTTTTTTAACGGCTATTTCCAATACATCAGGTTCATGGACTAAAGCAAATCTAACATAACCTTCTCCCTGTTTTCCAAACCCCGCACCAGGAGAAGTAGCCACCCCTGTTTCTAATACTAATTTCTGACAAAATTCGATTGATTTATATTGCCACGGGTCTGGTAATTTAGCCCAAACATACATAGTTGCTTGAGGGGGTTTAACCAACCAATTAATATTATTAAGGGCTTGAATAAAAGTATCACGGCGTTGTTGAAACTTATCAACAGTTTCTTTCACGCTTTCTTGGGTTCCTTCTAAAGCCGCGATCGCGCCATTCAAAATTCCTCGATATTGATTAAAATCAACAATAGCTTTAATTTTTCTCAATGCGGTAATTAGGTCAGCATTTCCAATAGCAAACCCAATGCGAAATCCTCCCATATTGTAGGACTTAGAAAAGGTAAAAAACTCAATAGAAATAGATTTTTTAGGATCAGCTTGTAAAATAGAAGGCGGTAATTTTATCCCATCAAAAACAATATCAGCATAGGGAAAATCATGAACTAAAACTAAATCGTGCTCTTGACAAAAAGCCACTGCTTCTTGGAAAAAAGACAAAGAGGCGATCGCCGTCGTCGGGTTATGGGGATAACTCAACACCATTAAACGAGCTTTAGCCAAAACAGAAGGAGGAATATCCCCAAAAACAGGTAAAAATTGATTTTCAGCTAACAGGGGCATTGTCTGAATTTGTCCCCCCGCAAGATAGACACCCCCTGCATGGGAAGGATAGCCAGGATCAAGCAATAAAGCAACATCCCCAGGGTTAAGTATGGTTAGGGGTAAATGGGCGGTTCCTTCTTGAGAACCGATCAAAGGTAAGACTTCTGTGAGAGGATCAATCTCAATACCAAAGCGGTGAGTGTACCAGTTAGCCACTGCTTCCCGAAAAGCGATTGTTCCGTGATGCAATAAATAACCGTGGGTTGTGGGGTCATCTAAAGACTGTTCAATAGCAGCAATAGCTATGTCTGAAGCTGGCAAATCCGATGATCCCAAGGATAAATCTATAATCGTTTTACCGGCGGATTTAGCTTGGGCTTTCGCCTGATCCATATCGGCAAAGACGTTGCTTGATAAGGCTTGTAAGCGGTTAGCAAAGCGCATGGCCTTTCCATTTTTATCGGTATTAATAATGGGTTTGAGGAGATAGTGAACAGCTATTAACGATTAACCATTCACTATTCACTATCTAACCTAGATAAGGGTCTAAAATTGTCTCGATCAGTTTTTGTTTAGTGATCGCCCCTTCATGGGAGGCTAAAAGTTCTTTATCTTTATAGAGTCTTAAAGCAGGAACCCCTTCTACTTTACATTTAGCGGTTGCTTCGGGGTTTGGATCAACTTCTAATTTAACCACTTTAAGGCGATCGCTGTAGGTTTGAGCAATAGCATTCACAGAGGGAGATACTAATTGACATGGACCGCACCAAGAAGCCCAGAAATAGACTAGAACAGGTTTATCGGCGTTAAAAACTTCTTCTTCAAATTTGGGGTCAGTAATTTCGAGAACGCTACTCATAATTAATTTTGTGATCAGCCATTTAATTATTTCAGTTACCAGTTATCTAGGGTACAGGGTAGCCTGTTATTTTGCTTGTTTTTTGTGGGATAAATCCTGACATTGAGTCAGCAGACGTTGGCTAGTGAGGGAGGCATAACACTCAATGATTATGCCCCTCAAGATTAAAACAAGGTTTTTTGTCCTATATTTTTGGGTATCGCTTTAGAGATTATCTAGTTGTTTCCGCAGGGATTCTAACTCGTCATCTACCGCCGAATCTTTAGGACTAGATGAGGTACTGGAGGCTTCAGGTAACTTTTGGGGTTCAGGAGTCCCACTAATTTGGGCTTTGAGCATGGCTAATTCGTCATCTACCCCACTGCCAGACTCCAATTGAGCAAATTGTTCTTCAATGCCAGTACCGCCCAATTCTCCAATGGCTTGGGAACGAGCTTCCATATCTAATACTTTGGACTCCATGCGTTCAAAGGCAGCCATGGAACCACTGGTATTCACTCCACTCAAGGTTTGTTGAATTTCTGCGTTAGCTTTAGCGGCCTTAGACCGAGCGATGAGCATATTTTTCTTGGTCTTGGCTTCGGAAATTTTGCTTTCTAATGCCACTAAATTACGCTTGAGGGTACTTACTTGACCATTTTGCTGATCAAGTTGTTGCTTAAGGGTGGCGGCGGTATCAGCATGGGTTTTCTTGCGGACTAGGGCTTCTCTGGCTAGGTTTTCATCTCCTTTAGACAGGGCAAGTTTGGCTCGTTGTTCCCATTTGTTCGCTTCTGATAGATCCTGGTTATATCGTTGCTCAGTGCGCTTTTGTTCAGCAATGGCACGGGCGACGGCTTGACGTACTTGTATCAAGTCTTCTCCCATATCATTGATGGTTTGTTCTAAGACTTTTTCAGGGTCTTCTGCTTTGCTGACGAGATCGTTTAAATTAGCTCGGACAACTCGGCTTAGGCGATCAAATAATCCCATGATGCTGTTTATCCTCTGGTGCGTGTACTAGGGTAAGTTAAATTTTAAGGTTAAAATTGCTTTTTTATGCCATTGATTATGGCTTGTCTATTTCTAGTTTGGCATATGAAGGGTCACACAGGGGGAGTGGGGAAGTGAAAACAACTTTGAGATGCTTCTGAATTAAATTGATCTGTGTTTCTCAAGAATTACGTCTTAGAATTAATCGAGTTTGGCACTTATTTCTGGTGATGGTTGGTTAGAGTGGGGTGAGGTTAGTTTTTTAGCTTTGAGGTTGGCAATTTCTGCATCGATGGTTTTATTATTTTCTAAGTCCATGAATTGCTTTTCTAAGGGATCAGCACTTAAACTTTGGGTTAAGTCTGATTCGGCTTCGAGTTCCAGAATTCTCGACTCTATCTGCTCAAAAACGCTGGTCGAACTGCCTGAGTTGAGATTTCCGACAATTTCTTGTAGTCTTTGGGAAGCCATGGCTGATCGCAGTCTCGCTAAATAAAGGCTTTTCTTGGCTTTCGCTTCGGCATATTTGCGTTCTAGGGTTCGTAAATCTTGTTTAACTTTTTCAACTACCTGATTTTGTTGTTGGAGTTGGTTTTGTATTCCTTGAGCTTGTATTTGATAAGATTGACGATTGATAAGGGCTTCTCTAGCTAGGGGTTCGTTTCCTTTATCCATCGCCAATTGCGCCCGTTCATACCATTTTTCGGCTGCTTTTTGGTGATGTGTCAACTGACGTTGCGCGCTTTTGTTGGTGGCGATCGCTTCGGCTAAGGCTCGTCGCATGGCGATCAATTCCTGTTCCATTTGGGCGATCGCTGTCTCTAGGACTTTTTCGGGATCTTCTTGTTCTTGAATCAAACTATTAATCTGCGATCGCACCACTCGACTAATTCGGTCTAACCATTCCATAACCTTCCCCAATTTCGTTAATCTATCTATATTATATTTATTTTAAGAAACTCGCTTTTCAAGCGTTGTTTGTTGTTCCTTACTTTATTTTTGGGATTCACTTAACTTTTTGTCTCGCTTAAAATCACCATGAGTCAAACTCCTCAGCAACAACCATCAGATAATTCTCCTAACTCCTTTTCATCCTCATCATCTTCATTTTCTAATCCTTTCCTTGCTCCTTTTCTCTGGCTTTTTGCCGTTATTTACACTTATATCTTACTCTTTTCTCCTCCCAATCAACTTGTTCCTGGTTTTCCCGTTTGGGCGATTCAACCTGACACAATTACAGAAGTTCTTAACGAATCTCTAAATTTTTTCTTTGTTTTACCTTTACTCAATACTTTAGGTGTTGACGCAATGCAGTCTCCCATGGTTCCCCCTGTTTCGGAAGCTATTTTTAACTTAGCAGAAGCTTGGATTTTTATGTTTCTCCCTCTCCTTTTATCTGATCCAAGAAGTCACCATCTTCCTCGTGTTTTTATCTGGAGTTGTGCTATGTTTTTAACCAATGTTTTTTTGATTCCTTATATGGCTATGCGGGTTAAAAATCCTGCTACTAAGAATATTGATCATATTACTGCTCGTCCTCCTATTTGGTTATCTTGGTCTTTTGGTTGGATTAGTTTAACGGTAGGAATTACTGCTATAGTTTGGGGTTTTATTGGTCGTCCTGAGTGGGGAGATTTAGGGATGAGATTAGATTACTTAATTGACCAGTTAACTAGCAACAGAGTCACCATTGCTTTTACCGTAGATCTGTTACTATTTTGGCTGTTTCAATCAGTTTTGTTGGGCGATATTTTGTTGTCTAAAAATCCCCTAAAATGGGTTCGCTTTATTCCTTTCTTTGGGTTAGCATTTTGGTTGATTTCCAGGCAACACGAATAATAATAATTACGTTTATTGTACTAAAGAGTGGATTAATGAAGCCTCGCCTTTAAAGGCGAAAAGTTTTTGGTAGGAGTTCAAGCTTTTTCCAAAAACCGGCCTCCTGCCTTTCAACTGGAGTTTAGATTAACTCCCCCACAAATCACACTGTACAGTCTAGTTTAGTTGTCTGGGGGTTACAGGGGGTGAAACGAAAGAGATAATGAGGTAAAATTAGCGAATAATTAAAAACCTTGAATCAATCTGCTTTCAAACTCCAAAATTTTAGAAAGGAAGTCTATCAACTAGATCCTGAGCAACTATAAATTCAGCAACGCCTATTTTTTTCTATCGTTAGGGTTTTCCTTCGTGTAAATATTTGTGAATCGAAGAGACCTTTCTTATGACAATTGGGTGTTATTGGCTCAGTCCTATGCTAGACTACTAAAGTCTTCGGTTCTAATGGAGATCAGCCATTAGAAGTAATGGGGAAAGTTCGGTGTAAATCCGTCGCTGTCCCGCAACTGTGATGGGAAGGTTCAACTTCTCTAAGTCAGAATGCCCGCCGATGCCAACACCACAAAACAAACTAATCTGCGAGGTACAGATGTTTAAATACTTTCTAATTGCACAAATTATTAATTCTTTTACTACGACCTTTTTACCTACGCAACGATTATCAAGGGTGTAGTAGTTAGATGCGATGGTTTTCCGTCACTTCAGCTATCTTGCTATCAACCTTGGCGATTAGATCGATTATTTTTTCGTTATAGGTTGTCGAGAGTGTGATTTTGCTGTGGTCTTGGAACAATAAATATTTCAATAGTGATACCCAACTAATACGATGGGTTTGACCTTTTGTTGGAGTACCCAGACAACGGCAAGAATAAACCGTAGGAATGTTAGATGGTGCGATCGCGAACGGAGAGAGTCAGAGAGACCCCGCCTTGAGAATACGGGGCTTACATCACGACTTCGTGAACCTCTCGCTACGCGCCTCGCCAAGAGCGAGATCGCACTTATTGCAGTATATTACATCGTTTAGGACAAATATTAGCTGACTACACTGTCTGTGATGAGTATCCTAATACAAGTAAGTATTGCTTTAACTAAAAATAACAACTCTTTGACGATCGCCATAACACTACTAAATGATGTTCGTAGCAAAAGGACTAAAAGATGAATTCCCAGAGCAAAAAACTGGATAGTTCAAGATTAGTTGATCAACGGTCACAGCAGGTTCCGTCGTCTTACGGCGAAGTAATCTGTGATTCACAACCCGCTCTGAATCCTTACGTATTCCCATTCAAAGTACCACCTAAAAAATTTTCATTGGCTGCTTTGAGTCAGCTAAATTTATGGCAAACAGCAGGGGAAATGGTAAGTAGTGGCAATAAGTGGCAGATATTTTTAATCACTATTGGTAGTGCAAGCAGTATTATCTATGCACATGTGCCTTTAGTCGGTTTTGCTGCGGTAGCTGGTAACACTTTAACTCGCAAAAAAGCTCTAATTAGTACCATGAGTATCTGGTTTGCCAATCAGCTTTATGGTTTCACCATTCGCCAATATCCCCGTACTTTAGAGTCTTTGACTTGGGGGCTAGTAATGGGTTTGGGAACACTGCTGATTACTTGGCTAATTACCCTACAACCAAAATTTAGCCGTCATAGTTTTCGGGGTTATTTACTCTGGTTAGCGATCGCTGTTGTGGGTGGCTATGCCATTTATCAGGGCAGTATCGTGTTAATTGCCCAGTTAATGGGCGGACATGGATTTAGTTTCACAATTTTGTGGCAAATTTTCCTAAAAGATACTGTCTGGGCTGTTGTCTTATCAGCAATTCACGCTAGTCTTGTCTGGCTGGTAATACAGATTATACCAAACTATTCTCATCCTTCTTTTCCACCCACTTACTACTCAAGCTATCATCCCCCTGGTTGTGGAAGAAAAGGTTAATACCCTTTCAGCCAAAAGCCTGGGATTTTGACCGAGGAAGCGCGCCGAGGTCTCCTCGGCAAGCGCAACTCTCGGTGTTGATAACTCGATTTTACAGCAACAAATATTACGGTTTGATTTCAATGTACATATATTACGCCTTGGGATTTCTGGCTTTACTATTAGTGGTTGGCATCGCGCTTTATCTAATCACTGCCCGCAGTTATGAATCGTCTGATACGGTAGCCAATTCCTATGATGAATGGACTCAAGACGGTATTTTAGAATTTTACTGGGGCGAACATATCCACTTAGGGCATTATGGTTCACCACCGCAGCGTAAAGATTTTTTGCAAGCCAAAGCTGACTTCGTTCACGAAATGGTCAAGTGGGGAGGTTTAGATAAATTACCGACCAAGACAACTGTTTTAGATGTCGGTTGTGGCATCGGTGGCAGCAGCCGTATCTTAGCCAAAGAATACGAGTTTGAAGTTACGGGCGTTGCTATTAGCCCCAAACAAGTACAACGGGCAACAGAATTAACCCCTGAAGGAGTTACGGCTAAATTCCAGGTAGATGATGCTTTGGCACTATCTTTTCCAGACAATAGTTTCGATGTGGTTTGGTCGATTGAAGCTGGACCCCATATGCCAGATAAAGCTAAATATGCTTCAGAAATGATGCGAGTATTAAAACCTGGAGGTATTTTAGTCGTAGCAGACTGGAATCAGCGCGATGATCGCGCCTTCCCCCTGAATTTCTGGGAAAAACCCGTAATATATCATGAAATCAACTTTTAATCATGACAACTGGCAACAGGCATTGATTGAAACTAATTTACTGATTATTGGTTTCAATGCTTGGAATGGTTATTTAAAGACAGGACGGGGGGTAGTTGTTTGTAGCACTAATTCCCCTTTACTCGATCGCCTTGGAGAAACTTTTAAAACTCACTTTGTCCCCCGCCCTCGTCTTGCTGCTTTTTTAAATGCTTGGCTAGCCACACCCGACACAGTAATTCTTCAAGGACACCGCATGAACGGACATATTCTAGAAGCGGTGGATAGCTACAACCCTGAACGAGATGTAATTTTATTTTTGGAATCGGGTACGAGAGTTTCCTTTTTTTACCTGAAAAATCTCCCTATAACTCCACCTGAATCTTATCAAAGGGTCAGGCAAGCTTGGTCAGAATTTCAGCTACCAACAAATTACCAGCATCGAACAAAAATTTAATTAATTCATTCGTTAAACAATATTAATTATGACCTTTATCTTTAACCAACTTGCACCTGTTGAGTCTGCACCCGAACTATTAGAATTTATCAAACAATACGTTACTAAATCCCAGTGCAAAGTTCCTTACACAGAGCGTTCTAGAACTATTCAGCAGGCTACTTCCTTTATCTTACCGCCTCTAGCAAGTTCATCATAAATTATTTAGGCAGCGGCCGAAATCTTATTACAGCGAGGATTGGACAAAGTACGTACAGACTATGCGGAAAGGAAACCTAAATCTTAGGTGTTGATTTAAGTTTCTGTTGGTTTTGGGAAATAGGTTATTAAGTTTTAGATAGGGCTTGAGAATTAGGGGTTTCCATGATGTGAGTTTGTCTAGGAACACCAATTTCGATTCCATTTTCTTCTAGTGCCTTGCGTACCCGAAAACGAAATTCTCGACCAACAGACCACTGCTGTCCTGGGGCTGTTTTAATCCAAGTAGAAATAGACAAGCCACTGTGGGAAACATTATCAATCCCTAATACATCAGGAGGATCTAAAATCTTATCATGCCATTGTGGGTCGTCATAGAGTCCCTGGGCGGTCTGTTTTAAAACAGATAAAGCTTTTTCGGGATTGGTCTGATAGGCGACATCGACCGTGAAATTAACCCGTGACCAACTCCGTGTCAGGTTTTTCACATCCCGAATAATACTATTAGGAATGGTCACCAGTTCACCACCTCCACTACGGATCTGGGTAACTCGTAAATTGAGATTTTCCACTAAACCGGCTGCGGTTCCTAAGTCAACCACATCCCCGATCGCATATTGATCTTCAGCTAAAATCAAAAACCCATTCACCAGATCACTCACTAAACTCTGAGAACCAAAGGAAATGGCTAAACCGAGTAACCCCCCAATGGCTAACACTGATCCTGTCGGGACTCCCAAGACACTCAACGCGGTGAGAAGTCCCATTGTTGCAATGATCACTGTGACCATCCCTTTAGCAGCACCGGCAATAGTTGCACTGCGTAGTTGACTGCGTTGAGCATCCCCTAAGCTGATAAACTTTGCAAAATTATTATTCTCCCAAGTGTTTCTGGCTTTGTCGATAAAGCGACGGCTAAGACGGATGGCTAAACCAGTGACAAACCAAGTAAGCAACAATTCTATGGGTACATCAAGAAAACTAAAGCGATATTTAGCCAGGACAGGAATTCGACCAAACAAGTAATATAATCCGATTAACCATCCGACAATTAGTAACCAGAATAGTAGCCATTGGAAAAAATCCAAGACGCCGAGTTGACGATCTAAGCTAACAATGTGCTGTAGTCCTTGCACAAACTGGGAACGTTGTTCAGACAATTGTTCTTCTTCAGACTGGGACGAGGCACTACTTATTCCCTCATCAGGTGATTCAGAAATGGCTGATTCGTTTAGTTGTTGTTTGCGATTCCATAAAGCTTTTTGGCGTTTTGATAAACCATATTTCACTACCACCACAACGACGGTTAACACCAATAATCCAACCATGATAGCGATAAGTTCAGTTGGATTTTGATCCCATTTTTTGAGTCCCTGTTGCAAATCTGTTTTGATGATATCGCGCCATTTCCTAGCAAGTTCATCAATGGGAATACCATTGAAGTCTGCATCTAACTCGGTTACAGATAGCAAGACCAGCGGACGGGTATATTGCTCATCCTTAGCATCAATAATCGTGACATTATTTAACCGAGAGACCTCAACCACTAATGTTTCTAAATTCATGGGGCGCAGTAGGGCGAACCTTAAACGTCCCTCTATCTGTTTAGCACGTTCCTCAACCGGTAGACTTCCTTCTCCTATATTGCTACGATCATAAACCGTCGGCGAAGCAATGGTAAATAGTTCTGTTCCATCAACTGGAGATTTGACTTGAATGGTTTCAATATTACCGTAGCGATTAACCGAACTTGGTGCTTTGTTTCCCCCTCCATCAATACTCGGTAAAGAAAATTGAGCTTGGCTAGGCTTTCCTGTGATTAGGGTTATACTACAAGCCAAAATAAAGATGAAACAGAAGCTGAGAATTCGTCTTAATTTCATAAATTTACTAGATTATTGATTGAGAGCTATTCCAAGTTTTTTCAAGCAAGAGGAAATTTCTGCTTGTTTGAATTCCTTGAGGGGAATCTAGGAAAATCTTTCGTTAGACTAACGGATAAATCTATCTAGTCAAGGACAACACCCATGTTAGTTAAGGTCTGTTTTTGACTACTAAAGCGATTAAGGCGATCGCTGTTACTGATGTTAGGAATCAATGAGGTAGAGGCTTCATGATCAACCAATTTCTAGTAAGTTATCCCTTAAAGTCCCCCAAAGCTTAACATAAGTTTAGGTGATAGTCCAAGGAAACACTTACTGATGGGTTAAAGACTTTAAACCCATTTGGACTCGCCATAAGTTAGCATAAATCCCCTGTTTTTCTAACAATTGTTCATGGGTTCCTTGCTCAATAATTTGCCCAGATTCGATCACATAAATACAATGTGCATGACGAATAGTAGACAGACGATGGGCAATGGCAATAGTGGTTCGATTTTGGGTTATTTTTTCTAGGGAACGGGCGATCGCGGACTCGGTTTCATTATCAACAGCAGAGGTAGCTTCATCTAAAATTAAAATCGGTGGATCTTTTAAAATTGCCCTTGCAATGGCAATTCGTTGCCGTTGTCCTCCTGATAATTTCTGTCCTCTTTCCCCTACAATAGTCTCATATCCTTGAGGAAGTTTCATAATAAAATCATCAGCTTCTGCTAATTTTGCCGCCTTAACAATTGCCTCAAAATTGGCTTGAATATTTCCATAGGCAATGTTTTCTCTAACGCTTCCATGAAAGAGAAAAACGTCTTGACTAACTAAGCCAATTCCTTGTCTTAAATCGGATAATCGAATCTCTGTAATATCAACTCCATCTAAAGTAATTTGTCCTTGTTGAATTTCGTATAGTCTTAGCAATAATTTCACTAAGGTACTCTTTCCAGACCCCGTTGACCCAACAATAGCAATTGTTTGTCCAGCAGGAATTTCTAAAGAAAGATTTTCAACCACAGGATTCCTATTTTGGTAGGCAAAAGTAACATGATTAATCCTAATTTCACCTTTAATATTAGAAACAGGAATCGCAATATTGCCTGAATGAATAGTTAGGGGAGTATCCAATAAATTCATCACGCGATTGGTTGAAGCCATTGCCCGTTGATAGAGATCTAGAGTTTGTCCTAACCGCGTTAATGGCCACAATAACCGTTGCGTCATAAATACTAAAACACTATAGGTTCCCACCGCTAAATTATCCTCAACAACTTCCATTCCTCCATAAAGTAAAATCGCTGTAAATCCTGCCAAAATAATAATACGAATTAAAGGAACAAAGGCTGTACTCAAGGCAATTGCTTTTTGATTACTTTGGCGATAAGCTTCACTATCTTTTCGTAATCTTTCGATTTCATAATCTTCTGTTGTAAAGCTTTTAATGGTGGTTATTCCACTCAAATTGTTCGAGAGACGACTATTAAGTAAACTAACTTTTTGTCTAACATTAGTATAACGAGGGGCAAGAAACTTTTGAAAGGCAATAGAACCCCAAATAATAAAAGGAATTGGTAACATTGCCATCCATGCTATTCCTGGGATAGCAATAAAAAAGGCTGCTCCAATAATAATAACAGTTGTCATGACCTGTAAAATTTCATTAGCCCCAACATCAAGAAACCTTTCTAGTTGATTAATATCATCATTTAAAATTGATAATAAAGCCCCTGTACTTCGTTCTTCAAAATAGGCTAATTCTAAATTTTGAAGATGGCTATAAGCATCAATTCTCAGGTCATGTTGAATATTTTGAGCTAAATTTCTCCAGAGTCTTTCATAGGTATATTGGAAGAGAGATTCTAACCCCCAAACAATCACAGAAAACACCGTTAAAATAAGCAATTGTCCAAAGACATCTTTAACGCCAAATTGAGCAATTAAAGAATCTTGGCGTTTAACCACTACATCAACAGCCGCCCCAATTAAAACAGGGGGAGCTAGATCAAAAATTTTGTTTAAAATAGAACAGGTGACAGCTTGCCAGATTAAAGATCGATACCGATGTCCATATTTAATAAGGCGTTGTAAAGGGTGATTAGAGCGAGGTTTTTTGTAAGAGGTTGACATCAGTATTCATAAGTTAAATAAAGTAAAATCAAACAAAAGATAATTCTAGGGGCGTTGAAGAAAATATCTGTATAAGTTGAAAAAAAGTTGAGGGACTGTCGCTTAATTTATGTCAAAATTTATATCCAATTATTTAGAATATTTAACATGATTAAGCTATATTTTATGGTAATTGAGTCAGTTGACCGATCAATGTTTTCAGTGTCTTGATTGATAATGTTAAGGTATGTTGAGAAATATGTAAACTTTGTTATTCTCAATTATCAAACCCTGAATAACATGATAATTTCGTAGAGTGGTTAATCAATCACGTCACACGATAAATTTTAGGAGGGTATCTTGAAAGTGGAAACGACTTCAATCAATAGAGAAGCCATGCAGGAAAACATACAGGATTACGTGGCTCAACTGCAACTCCACATGGCATTACACGCCCGTCATCTTGTTCCTTCTTTAACTCAACCTGAAGATCCTCGCCACAAGTTATTACAAGAAACTCAAGCTACTATCGAAAAGTTAGCATCTCGCCAAACTCGCTAACGGTCAACTTTTTTGTTTATCGATTATAAAGGCCTCTATTGTCATCTGTTACATGGGATGATGGTGGAGGTTCTTGGTAAACTGGGAGAGTGACATTAATGATGTCTTTAGGGCAAGTCAAAATTATTTTAGTCGAACCGGCCGGCCCGTTGAATGTGGGATCAGTGGCGCGAGTCATGAAAAATATGGGATTGCAACACTTAGTCCTGGTTAACCCCCATTGTGATCCCTTCGGAGAAGAAGCACGGTTGATGGCCGTTCATGGTACTGATATTTTAGAGCAAATTCAACAAGTGGGAAGCTTACCCGAAGCCTTGCAAGGATGCCAACAGGCGATCGCTACCACAGCCCGTCCTCGTAGCCTTCTCACTCCCCTAGAAAATCCTCGTGAAGCCCTCCCCTGGTTATTAACCCCCAACCTCACCAGTGCTTTGATTTTTGGACCGGAAGATCGGGGATTAAGTAACGAAGAACTCAATTATGCTCAACGTTTTGTGTGTATTCCGGCTAATCCTGAGTACCCATCTTTAAATCTTGCCCAGTCTGTCGCTATTTGTGCCTACGAACTCTATCAAACTGCTCGGAGTCCTAGGGAGTCCCCTTCAACCATTATGGTAGAACCTGCGCCTTTGGATGTCCTAGAGGGATATTATCAACATCTTGAAACGATTTTATTGAAAATTGGTTATCTTTTTCCCCATACGGCTAAGGCTAGGATGGAAAAATTCCGCCGTCTCTATAATCGCGCCAACTTAAGTACAGAAGAAGTGGCTTTACTACGGGGGATTCTAGGTCATATTAATTCAATGTGGCAACATTTACCAGAAGATCATAGTCACAAAAGCCAATCATCTCAATGAGAGTGATGGTGATTAAGATCGCAAGGATGTTGTGACTTGCCCCATCTTCGATTGTCGTAAAAATATAAATTACTAGGACGCTGAATAATTATGCCCCGTCGAATGATTAACTCTTCCTCCAAACTCAACAGTGGTACAACCAATCATGTCGATTCTAATCGATCATTAAATGGCAAAAGGAGTTCCCGTCGTCAAAATGTGAGTCGAGTTTCTGGGGTAGGGCGTTCGACAAGACGATCTCATCGTGAACCAGTATCAACCTTAACCGTTTCTGCCAAACGCCTTGATCAGCGATCTAAGGATTCTTCTTCCAATGCCATAACGTCTGTGTTTTTGTATATTCTGCGTTTAGCTATCATGGGAGTCGGGGTAAGCGCGATCGCCGGCACAATTTTAACTGTCTTCGACCCCACCAGTTTATTAGCCACCTACTTTAATTCTCCCCAACCGACTTCTTCTGAAGACCCTGTGAAATCTGAGGAAGAAACCCCAACCCCTACTGTATTGGAAACAAGAACTATTCCTTTAGGGAAAGAATTAACCGATCTCAAAGCCAAATTAGAGAAGGTCGCTGCCCAAGAAAAATACGCTAACGTTAAGCCAACAGCCTGGTTTATCGATTTAGATAACGGCAACTATGTCAGTTTGAATGGGGATGCTCCCCTTTCTGCTGCTAGTACCATTAAACTTCCTGTTCTGGTGGCTTTTTTTGAAGCTTTAGATGCCAGAAAAATCCATCTCGATGAAATGCTCATTATGGACAAGGAAATTATTACTGGGGAGGCAGGCACGATGCAATATCAACCCCCTGGAACTAAGTTTAGTGCCTTAGAAACCGCTACAAAGATGATAGTTATCAGCGACAATACAGCCACCGATATGTTAATTCGTCGTCTGGGGGGTAAAGACGTTCTGAATCAACGTTTTAAGGAATGGGGATTAACCAATACAGTAATTAATAATCGTTTACCTGATTTAGAAGGAACCAATACCACCAGTCCTCAAGATTTGGCGAAATTATTGGCCCGCGTTGAACGGGGAGATTTACTGACCCTGCGATCGCGCGATCGCCTGTTGGGAATTATGCAGAAAACTCGTACTCGGACGTTATTACCTCAAGGACTAGAACAAGATGCCATTATTTCCCATAAAACAGGGGATATTGGCACGATTTTGGGAGATGCTGGCATCATCGATATTCCCACAGGGAAGCGTTATGTTGGGGCTGTTTTTGCTGAACGTCCTTACAATGATGTCAAGGGGAGAATGGTCGTTCAAGATTTCTCCCGTACCGTTTACCAACACTTTAAATGGTATCAACCGAATCAAATTGTTAAGCCTTCAAAACCGACTCAACCCACTCCAGAAACCAGTGCTGAGGCGGTAAATTAAGGAAGTTGGGAGTCATCCAATGGTGAAACAACAATGGTACATTATTAAAACTCAACAAGGTCACTGTAAGATTATGTCAGTCGAAACAGAAACAGCACCTGAAGCTGAGAAAATTTGGGGACCCTTTAATTCTCAAGAAGAGGCGATTACCCGTCGTGTAGGGTTAATTCGGGCTGGTCAATGTCAACCTATTTGACATCTTCGTTGCTTTCATTATTAATCATTTCATCTTCAATCAGTTCCGTAACAGATTCTTCTCGACGATGGAGACGAATTTGCAATAAGCGAGGAGGTTCGGCCGTAACCACGGTAAATTCTAAATTAGAGTAGGTTAACGTTTCTCCGATGGCAGGAATTTTTTGCCATTGATAGAGTAAAAAGCCTCCCAAAGTTTGATATTCATCCGTTAGGGGTAATTCTAAATCTAAAACTTTATTGAGTTCTTCGAGATTGATTTGAGCTTCGACTAAAAATGTTTGCTCATCTAACATTTGTAGAGAAATATCTTCTGTTATGCTGTCTTCTAAATCACTATCAAGAATCTCTGCGATTAAATCTTGAAGGGTAATTAAGCCAGACGTTCCCCCAAATTCATCGACCACAATCACAATTTTTAACTGCGATCGCTGCATCAAAGACAATAATTCATCTAAAGGCATCGATTCAGAGACAAATTTAATCGGTTTGAGCCAACGACGTAAAGACGATTCTTTAGTTAATTCTCCTTGAGCCAACGGAGGAGCTAAATCTTTAAAATCAATAAAGCCTAAAATATCATCGAGGGAGTCTCCTTTAACCGGATAACGGGAATGACCAGTAATAGCGACTTCTTCGAGTAAATCCCCAAAAGTTGCCTCCTCAGAAATGGCAATTAATTGAGTACGGGGAACCATGACTTCAACGGCCATTACCTCGCCAAATTCAAAGACATTTTTGAGTAAAGCTCGTTCTTTGGCTTCTAAACCGGTTGATTCTCCTTCTGTCGCAATAATTAATTGAAGTTCTTCTGAGGTTACTTGATTATATTGTCTTTCTCGAGTGTATTTAATCCCAAGACTACATAATAGATAGCGAGTTGATTGGTTTAAAATCCAGATAAAAGGATTAAAAATTTGGGCAATGACTCCAATAGGAGGCCCTAAAAATCGGGCTAATTTCTCTGAATAAATCAAGGCAACAGACTTAGGACAGAGTTCCCCCAACACAATTTGTAAATAAGCAACTAGCAAAAAAGCAATTGGGATGGCGAGACTATGGGATAGGGATTGAGTCAATTCAGGAGTCAGGGGCAGTTTTTGCAAGAGATAGTTGACCAAAACCGCCATGGTTACTTCTCCAATCCAACCAAGGGCTAAACTAGAAAGGGTAATTCCTAATTGAGTGGTTGAGAGGAGACGATCAATACTACGCTGTAGAGATTGGACGGTTTGGGCTTGAAGATCGCCAGCTTCCACTAATTGACTAATGCGCGATCGCCGTACTGATACCATAGCAAATTCGGCGGTGACAAAAAAGGCATTAATGGCGATCAGTAACAACACAGATAAAAGACGTAGTAAGACTTCACTAACACTCAAACTATTCATTGAACAATAAAGGTTTTAACAATTCTTGATGCTCGAAATATCCCATTAACTCAATTTTGACCGAATTGCCCTTTTTGAATGCTGATCATGTCTAATTTTGAAGCAATCATAATTCCGAACCTTGCTTTGATCTAAAACACCCTTATTCTAGACGTTAAACTCAATTTCTATAATTAGATCATATTGGGTTAGTCAGGATTCATAGCCATGCGAGCCATAATTTTTGATGCACCAAACACCCCTTTGAGAGTTGCTGAACTCCCTATTCCTACTCCCACAGATCAACAAGTGTTACTGAAGGTTCGTGCTTGCGGAGTCTGTCGGACAGATTTACATATTGTTGATGGAGAATTAAGTCAGCCCAAATGTCCTTTAATTCTAGGACATCAAATCGTGGGAACTGTCGCAGAGGTGGGGAACAAAGTCACCAAATTTCAAAAAGGCGATCGCGTTGGGGTTCCCTGGTTAGGAACTACCTGTGGTCATTGTTCTTATTGTCAGAAAGGTCGAGAAAACCTCTGTGATGAGGCAAAATTTACTGGATATCAACTTGACGGTGGCTATGCTGACTATACGGTCGCCGATGAACAGTTTTGTTTTACCATTCCTGAAGGCTATGCCGATTTACAAGCTGCCCCATTATTGTGTGCCGGATTAATTGGGTATCGTTCCTACCGCATGACCGGAGAGGCGCAACGCATTGGTTTTTATGGCTTTGGGGCGGCTGCTCACATTTTAATTCAGGTTGCTCGTTATCATGGTCAGGAAGTCTATGGGTTTACTCGGCCAGGGGATCACGATGGCCAGGACTTTGCCCGTGAGTTAGGGGCGATTTGGGCTGGAGGGTCTGATACAATGCCTCCTGAGCCTTTAGATGCTGCGATTATTTTTGCCCCAGTGGGGTCTTTAGTTCCTACTGCCTTACAATCAGTGGTTAAAGGCGGTGTGGTCGTTTGTGCGGGAATTCATATGAGTGATATTCCTTCTTTTCCCTACCGTCTTCTTTGGGAAGAAAGAGTTATTCGATCGGTTGCTAACCTCACTCGTCAAGATGGGGAAGAATTTTTGCAGTTAGCCCCGAAAATTCCTATTCAAACCCAAGTAGACGCTTTTCCTCTCACTCAAGCCAATCAAGCTTTAACAGCGTTACGTCAGGGAAATATTCAAGGGGCGGCCGTCTTAGTTCCCTAACCAAGTTTGAGGAAAAAAGTAGATAGCTTGAGCGGACTTAAGGAAAAAATATACAACTTTAAGTTTATTAAAATAAATCGGATACCTCATCTCCGTACAATTAAGGATAATCCTTGAGCTTAAACGATGAATCGTCGTGAAAATTCTGTTGTTTTAAGCCTAGTCTTCCCATTACTGTAAATATAGTCAAAACCTAATCAAGCTTAAGTCAACAGCTTTGGTCTTGCTGATTAACAGTGAACATTTTTGGGAAATAACAAAAAAGTAGGTTTTATTCGGATTTTTCCCTGCTATTGGTAACTCTCTAATTGTGCAAATTTGCTATGTCTACCTCTATAAAAGAAAATTTAAAAATAGAAACCCTACGCCTATTTCGTGACTACCAACAAACTGGGAGTGCCCGTTTGCGTAATCAAATTCTAGAACTAAATTTTGGCTTGGTTCGCAAAGAAGCACACCATTGGGTTAACCAGTGTCCTGAAAGCTACGATGATTTGTTACAAGTTGGGTCATTGGGACTCCTAAGAGCGATTGAACGGTTTAATCATCAAAAGGGGAGTGCCTTTAGTTCCTTTGCCCTTCCTTATATTAGAGGGGATATTCAACACTATCTACGGGATAAAGGGTATTCGGTTCGTATTCCTCGACGTTGGTTAGAATTGGGCCGACAGTCTATGAACATTAAGCAAGAATTTCGTGAAAAGTTTCACCGTCAACCCACAGATTCCGAAATTGCTCACATTTTAGAAATTCCTCTCAAACAATGGCAAGAGATTAAACTCGCTTTTCAAAACCGTGAACCCATTAGCCTCGATATGAAAGTGGGTAATGATAGTGAGGGACAAACAAGTTTAGGAGATTTAGTTCCTGACCATAACTATCGCAGTTTTCAATTAGTTCAAGAAGATCAATATCGCTTACAACAAGGATTATCTCAATTAGAAGAGCGTACCCGACGAGTTCTAGAATTTGTCTTTCTCAAGGATTTGACTCAGCGAGAAACGGCTGAACAATTAGGAATTAGCGTGGTTACGGTCTCCCGTCGCGTTAAAAAAGGTCTAGAGATTCTCAAAAAAACTATGGCAACGGAGATTTGTTAAATCTTTTTCGAGGGAACGAGGAACGGACAACACGAAACAGTGTTCTTCTGTTCTCTGCGAGGCTTTCATCAAGGTTAAATATTTCCCTTAAACCCTTATGAGAAAAACACCAGATTCAGCTAAGCAATACTGGTGTTTTTAACTGATTAAATGATTGATCAAAGATTAGCTTAAAGTAGCTGGGTCATAATCTTCAATCTTGATGGTTACAGGGTCAACACCCCAAATTTCCTTGCAATATTCCCGGATGGTGCGATCGCTCGAAAATTTACCCATACGTGCCGCGTTAAGAATTGACATATCTGTCCACTTTTCATGATCGCGGTAAGCATGACTAACGGCTTCTTGAGCATCAATATAAGATTGATAATCCGCCATTAACATATAAGGATCATGAGACATTAAAGGTCCAACAATGGGTTGGAATAACTCCCCATCTCCATGGCTAAAATAGCCACCCGCAATGCGATCAATAACACCCCGTAATTCTTCATTATTATGGTAATAATCCATGGGATTATATCCATGAGCTTTGAGATTATAAACTTCTTCTGCGGTTAAACCAAACAAGAAGAAATTCTCAGCCCCTGCTTCTTCGCGGATTTCAATATTTGCTCCGTCTAAGGTTCCAATGGTTAAAGCCCCATTCATGGCAAACTTCATGTTACCAGTTCCAGAAGCTTCTTTTCCAGCAGTGGAAACCTGTTCAGATAAATCAGCCGCCGGATATATCCGTTGACCCAAGGAGACGTTAAAGTTAGGCAAGAAGACCACTTTTAACCGTCCTCGAACATCGGGATCTTTATTCACCACTTCGGCTACGGAATTAACCAATTTAATAACCAATTTAGCTAAGAAATAGCCAGGGGCAGCTTTACCACCAAAAATGAAGGTTCGAGGGAGAATATCAATGTGAGGATTTTGTTTGATGCGGTTATAAAGGGTAATGATGTGTAACACCATTAAGTGTTGCCGCTTGTATTCGTGAATTCGCTTGACTTGAACATCAAACAGGGAATTAGGATCAACTTGGATGTTTCTGTGTTTGAGGATATAGGCCGCTAAGCTACGTTTATTGTTTTGCTTAATTTCACGCCAACGATGACGGAAATCAGAATCATGGACAAAATTTTCTATTTTCCGCATTTCATCCAAATTCTTGAGCCAACCATCCCCAATTTTTTCGTTGATTAAGGCCGCTAATTCTAGGTTACACAGGAGAATCCAACGGCGTGGGGTAACTCCATTGGTTTTGTTGTAGAATTTCTCAGGCCAGAGTTTAGCAAAGTGTTTGAGGGTATCTTTTTTCAAAAGTTCCGTATGTAAAGCCGCTACGCCATTAATAGCATGGGAACCAACACAGGCTAAATTAGCCATACGGATTAGCTTTTCTTCTCTTTCTTCTACTAAGGAGAGATTAGAGACTAATTGGTCATCTCCAGGGAACCAAGTTCTCACATCTTCGAGGAAACGATGGTTGATTTCGTAAATGATTTCTAGATGTCGGGGGAGAAGACTACCAAAGAGTCCGGCTGGCCAACGTTCTAGGGCTTCTGGTAACAGGGTATGATTGGTATAAGCTAGGGTTTTTTGAGTGATATCCCAAGCTTGTTCCCAAGCATAATGGTGTTTGTCCATTAACAAGCGCATCAATTCAGCGACAGACACCGCAGGGTGAGTATCGTTGAGTTGAACCGCTACTTTTTCGTGGAAATCATCTAAGCTATCGTGGGTTCGTAGATGAATGCGGATTAAATCCTGTAAAGATGCTGAAACAAAGAAGTATTGTTGCGCTAAACGGAGTTGTCGTCCGGCAGGGGTATTATCGTTAGGATAGAGAACCTTGGAAATGGTCTCTGCATCCATTTTCTCAGCTACCGCTTGGTCGTATTGTCCAGCGTTGAAGGCATCAAAATTAAAGGCTTCACTGGCTTCTGCTTTCCATAGGCGCAGGGGGTTTACCGTATTCGTTTTATAACCAGGAACGGGTGTATCATAAGGAATAGCCAGGATAGTACGGGCTGGAATCCATACCATTCTGGTATTACCCGCTTCATCGTGAACCATTTCTGTATGGCCGCCTAGTTTGACTTCAACACTTTCTGTGGGACGAGGTAATTCCCAAGGATTGCCAAATCTTAGCCAGTTATCAGGAATTTCTGCTTGCCAGCCATCTCTGATCGTTTGATGGAAGATGCCGAATTCGTAGCGAATACCATAGCCAATGGCAGGTACTTCTAAGGAGGCGAGAGAATCAAGAAAACACGCGGCTAAGCGACCTAAACCTCCATTACCTAGACCAGGATCGGGTTCTTGTTCGATAATTTGGTCAAAATCGAGACCCAATTCCTCCACAATCTGACGCATCTTATCATATATACCTAGGTTGATGAGGTTATTTCCTAGGTGACGACCCATCAAGAATTCAGCCGATAAGTAAGAAACAATTTTGACTTTTTCTTTTTTGTAAGTTTCTACAGTTTTCAAGAAGCGATGCAAAAGGCGATCGCGGACAGTGTAAGCAACAGCTACATAATAGTTATATAGGGAGGCATTGGAACGATCAAGGCCTTGAAGGTAGAAGAGATTGTCTAGAAACGCACGTTTGAGGGTTTCTGCACTCATCCCAGTGCGATCGTCTTCGACTTTAATATTTGATTGAGGGGTGAAAGTATCCATATTAGGGTCGTAGGTTTTCTCCATAATTGATACATCCTGAGTTAATTTTGCAGGATGATACTGGTGCAGATAAGCAACTACTGGCCAGCATAAGCGATTATTCTTGGAACTACAGTTTATTTAGTTACGTTTTGCTGACAAACCTAATTTTTAAAAAAGGCTAAATGTCAATGCTTAAAGGTTTCAAATGAATATATTTCGCTCTTCTAGTCTAATAGCTGTTGACTTGGTTTCTTTCTATTCTTTAGGTTTATTTAAGGCATCATAATATTAAATTAAGAGTTTGTGAACTAAAAACGTTTGTCGATAAAACTCTACAATCAAAAAAAGCAATTAACAATTCATATTCACTTAATTTGTTGTATTTTTACAGCATCATCGTTACGAATATGTAAATCTCTTTGAGGATAGGGAATCTCAATATCATGATCAGCGAATTTTTGCCAGATATCACAAACTAATTGGCTAGTGATTGTTTTACCACTTAAGGGATCATCAATCCAGAATTTCAGTTCAAAGTCAACACTAGAGTCACCAAAACCGATAGCAAAAGCTTTAGGATTAGGAATTTTTAAGACACGAGAATTTTCATCCGCTACTTGTAAAAGAATATCAATTACTTTTTGGGGATTACATTGGTAACTAGCTCCGACTGTAACAGAGCGATAAACGAGGGGATTACTTCCTGTAAAAGTTGTGACATTTTCTGTAAAAAACGTTTGATTAGGAATTATTTTTTCAGAATTATCGCTAATTATTTGAACCGTGGTTGCCCTTATTCCTAGTTGTTTGACTTGACTCATTTCATTATCAATACTAATAACATCATCTGGTTTTAAGGCTCCTTCAAATAATAGCCAAATACCACTTACAAAATTACTAATAATTTCCTTTAAACCAAAACCAATACCGACAGATAAACCTCCTGTAATAGCAGCCACTGCAGTCGGACTAATTCCCACATAACCGAAAATCAAAACAATTCCTAGTCCGCTCAAAAAGTACCGCAAAATCAAAGCGACAACTTGACTAATTCTAGGATCTTTACGAACTTCTGAAGAAAACAGATAAAGTAATACTTTTTCAAATAGAGATGCTCCAACAATCCAAAAATATAAGCCAGCAACCATAATAAAAATATCGTGTAAAGTTATTATTTCTCCAAATAAATTAATTAAAGGGGTACGAGAAATTTTTGGTAAATTAGTAAATAAATTTATCGTTTTTACCAAAACAAATAAAGAAAATAATGGGGCAAAAAAACGATAATGATAATGCTCAACAGATTTAATCGGAAATATAAGATAGAGAGATACTAAAAAAAGACGATAAAATCCGTAAATCCAAAGCAATTTAATAGAATCGTTTAAATATCCTGCAAACCAATCTTGATGAAGAAAACAAAGTTTAACCAAACTAATTATAATTAAACTAAGGGTAGGAGTGAGAAGATAATAAAGTAAAGCCGATCCATATTGTTGCCAAATAAAGCGTATATTTTTCTTCTCAAATTGACTAATCTCAGGAAAACGCCGCCTAAACTTAATCCAGATCCATTGAGAAAATAGCCATGATAAAAAAATGAATCCAACAATAGCTAAAATCTGAATTTGAACGGCAGGACGTTGGAGGATAATACTAATTCTGAGAAGTTCATCCCAAAAATAAGCCCCATTGAGTACAGTTTGTTTATTCATGGATAAGAACCAAATGTATCGTTACTCGTTTGGCTTAATTGAGCCGCAGCTTGCTTAGGAGTCATTTCTCCTACTAAGACTTTTTTATAAAGTAGATCACCATACTTAAAGATAGCTTCATACTGCTCTAATTGGTCAAGAGAAACTACGACCCCCGTTTGAGATTGATCCAATAAAACCCCTTGCATAGGAAACAAAGTTCGGTTAACGATGGTATTTTTATTAACAGGAATCAGAAAAGGCATTGCTACTTGTACTTTTTGTTGGGATTCAGGATTTGTAAAAAATTGAGCTACTCGAAGGGAAATTTGATGTTGATTAGCACTAGATGCACCGTTGAAAATATAAGCAACTGTCCACAAAGGAGGGGTTGCAGGTCGATTTTCCCTGCCAGGTAAGACTGTTACCCCTAACTTATTATTACCGAGAGCATCTGTCAGATAAGGAAGCCAACCCGATGAACAGGTAATATAAGCTAACTTGCCTTGAATAAAGGCGGTTTGAAGGGCTTCTGAATCCTCAATTAGGAAAAAATTAGGCTCGTTTACCGCATTTTTGAGCCATTTCATCCAATTAGACCACCCTTGGTTTTTTCCTAAAATAATTTGACCTGACTCATCGAATAGCTGACCCCCAAAAATTCCGGTTCCCCAAAATGCCTCCCCAAAACCTGAATGTAACCCGACAGAATAACCTTGACGCGCTTGGATAATTAGGTCATCTAATTGAGTGGGAAGTTGCTGTATTTTGTCTTTGTTGTAGCAAAGCACTTGAGTCGCTAAACGAACAGGTAAAGCATAAATTTGGCTATAGTAACGCACCTGTTTTAAACTGTCGGGACGAAACTGAGAGAGGTCTAGCTCTTCTTCATTAAGTGGTTTTAAATGTGTTTGCTGAATTAACTTGGTAATCTCATTTCTAGCAAAAAAGGAAACGGCAAATAAATCTGGTCCAGCACCCCTTTCAATTTGTTCAACAAATTGTGTTAAATTTAGCTTTGTTGGTAGAAATTCTACCACAATTTTAACTTGGGGATGGAGTTGAATAAATTCCTGAACACCATCGTTGAGAATTTTTTTAAACTTACTGCTTTGCTCATCTGTTAAACCAAAGGGGTATTCTACCCACATTAAAATCTCTCCTGATAAGGGTAGTTTTTGTTCAGGAGATCTGCTAACTTGAGTTTGAGTCGCGCTACAACCTGTGAGTAAAATTAGGAAAATTAGGGCAATTTTTATGAGTTTGTTGGAGACTAGCATCAATCTTAAATTATGACCAATTTCATACTATTAAATCTACCAAAATATAATGATTTTATCTGTAAATTATTCAATTTCTGTTTCATCAATTAAGATAACATTTTCATAAATCAAATTCACTGAATAATTAAATTCTACAGAGTTTAACTGTAATTCGTCACTTTCTGAAAAAGTATGTAATTCCCAAAATCCTTGCTCATTAATCCGAAAACATTCAATATATTTTTGCTCTGAACTTACTAAAACATATTCTTGTAATGTTTCAATTTTGCGATAGTTTTGAAATTTTTTACCTCGATCCAATCCTTCGGTACTTGGAGACAAAACCTCAATGATTAAACAAGGATATTGTAAAAATTTAATTGCTTTTTGATCTCGTTGATCACAACTAACTACTACATCAGGATAATGATAAAATCTACTGTCTGCTATCTGAACTTTAGCATCATAAATCTGTACCTTACAGCTTTGACTGCGTAGATGATTCCGTAAAGCAGAAGCAAAATTGAAACTAATATCATTATGAGGAAGTGTTCCTCCTGTCATTGTGTAAACTTCCCCCTCCATATATTCATACTTCAGGGGTTGTTTTTCTTCCCATTCTAGATACTGTTCGGCAGTCATGTAATAATGTTCTGATGCTGCAACCATTTTAATGTACTCTTTTTAAAATTTTTTAGTATTAGATATTATTGACTTTATTTATCATTCTATTTTAATAAAAATTTTATACTAGTTAAGTCAAAAATTTTTGAGCTTTAGGCAATAAGCAAAAACAAGGCAATAGACAATGGGTAATAAATTACAGTGTATTATACTAGGTGAGAAAATTCTATATTAAAATTACTCAATTTTTTTAAATAAATAAGCTTGACTCAAGGTTAAAATAATCTCCTAATGCTTTTGCTTGTGCTTTGCTAATAGTACGTTTTCCATTAACAACTTCAGAAACCACACCACTTGATCCAATAATACCCACTAAGTCAGCTTGACGAGTTCCACTAACTTCCATTAAATGTTGTAGAATTTCGTGAGGAGTTGATGAGTCCATAGGAAAGTTTTCAGTTTCATAAACTTCAATTAAAGTGATTAAAAGTTGATAAATTGCGGTTTCTTCTGGGGTGAGATCTTTCTGAAAGGTTAATTGTTCTGCAAGGGTTAATGCTTGTTGATATTCCTCTTCAGATTCAATGATTTTAGGTGCTATTTCAAATAGAAGACTTCGATAGGTGTCTTGATCAAAAGTAAGGGTCATTTTTCCATCCCTCTTTGTCATATTCTGCATGGGTTAAAAGATATTTATAATAGATAACTTGAGTTTCATAATTAATTCCAACAATTAAACGATAATGATTTCCTTTAAGGTTAAAAATAGTAAAATTACCAACTGCTTCAGCATCTCGATAAATTCGACGGACTTCTTCTAGGTTTTGCCATTGTGCTTGTTTAACAGCAGCATACCAGTTATCAATTTGTTTCTTAACATCGGGATACTTCGCAGCATCTTTTCTTAGATAAGAAATTGAAATTATTTTCATAATTTTTATAGTGATTATTAGAATTGTTTGTTTTCATTGTTATTGTCATTTTCCTGTTTGTTTCTTGCTTATATTGCCTATGATCATTCTCTCAAAATGAGAGGATTATGTCAAGGGTCTTGTGATTCTGAGTAGGATAATCACCGAAGTTACCCTATTTACTCAGTTTCGGTTATGGTAGTTTAAGTTAAAATTAGAGAATTGCTATAATCAAGAAGTAATCGCCTTAACAAAACAAGCGATTAGTAAAGAAATACAAAATCTAAAAAATAAGTAGGAGTTAACACCCGTTAATCCCTACCAATAACTATTCACTATTCACTAATTTAACGAACGCCTAAATTAAAGAAAATGGTTGCACGACGGATACCATGTTCTTTTCCTTGACTGCTAATCGTGAGCGATCGCAGATTATTTAACAGAGGTTTGATAGACAATTCAAGGACTTTAACAATGGGCAATTTTTGCTCTAATAATTTTTCTCCTTGACTCCAATCTACATAGAAATAACCATCATTTTCTGGAGCTAAAGCTGCAATAGCTTGCTGTAATTTCTCACTGCGAATTAAAGTAATTTCTGGGGTTGAAAGTGCCTGGGACATCGCTTCAACTGAAGTAGCAAAAATAACATAGTCATCCACTTCTGCATGAACACCACTGACTCGCGCTTCTAAACGGGCTAAATTCCCCTTATTTTCCATGGCTGTACTCAGTTTTGTCCAGGCGGTTACGGTGGTATCCAATAACGGCAAATTCCCGACACTA
Source organism: unicellular cyanobacterium SU2 (assembly GCA_002110465.1). GTDB lineage: Bacteria > Cyanobacteriota > Cyanobacteriia > Cyanobacteriales > Microcystaceae > Rippkaea. Next base: position 43,958 of record NEED01000009.1, read on the forward strand.
TATCCCTGTTCTTGTGCTAATTGATCAAACTTTTCCCCCCACTCAGAAAAATTAACATCTGGTACTTTTTTAGCCACAAAAATTCCATCGAGTTTACCCCGATCTGAACCAGGGATGAGAGCTAAGCTAAATTCTCCTTGAATAGCCGGAAAAACTTCTTCAGGCAAATTCACCCCTAAAGGCTCTTGAACAGAGATTAGGGTGCGATTTAACAACTGTTGTAGGGGACTCTCGTTAGCCAGTCCTGTCTCGATTTGACTCCACAATTGATTTAAGTTGGTTCCTGCTGCTGTTAAGACACTGTTAGCCGGTATATAAGCTAATGCACCTACAGGTTCAGATAAAGCGGGGGGTTGTTCCCCTTGTTCTGATCCCCCAATCAAGGCGGTTTGGGCCACTAACCCCTCAGATTTTAGGGAAAAAGCGACTGTTAAAGTTTGAGTGATTTCTGGAAGTTCGGGGATGGGTAAATTGCCTAACCAAGCCGATAAAGCTGGAAAATTAGCATAAACGATGCCAATACGAGGCTCAGCAATCGTTTTTAACGCTTCTTGATAGGTGGGAGAATTTCTGAGGTTTAACTCTCGAACTTGGACATTATTGATCGCATCCCTGAGTATTCTAGGATCGTTGGCAAATAACACCACATTGTCTAGAATAGCCGTGGCCGAAAGACGGATATTAACTGAATGTTCACGGAGACGTTGATAAATTAAGTTCACCCCTTTGTAAGGTTCAAAAATTAAATCTGAGGTTCCAGCGATCGCCTCTTTAGAATAGGAACTCTGGAGAAATTCTTTGGCTAATTCTTTATCTTTGGTGGTGACAGCTAATAAATAACCCGGTTTGACCCCATTATCTGGGTTGTGATCAAAGTCCAGGGAGGTGACAGCTAAGGTAATTTCTTCCCCTAACCAGGGTTGAATCTGAGTTTCATAATCAAGTCCAGTTTTCGATAAAAGTTGCTTTTCGAGAGCCAGGAATTCTCGGTGCGATCGCCGTCTATTTTGGGGAAAGGCGATCAACTGAGCTAAGGATTCTAGACGATCAGGGTTGACCAGTAATGACACCATCACAGGAGCCTGTTTCGGCACAAAGATCGCCGTTATAGGTTCTTTAAGAACCCCTCCTGGTAATAGATTGAGAGGACTTTGGCCTAAGATCCAATACAGACTAGCACCCGCCCCAGATAGGAGGATGAGGACACTAATGGCTAGGATGATGAAGAAAGAACGAAGCTTCACAGTAATTTGTCGTTTGTGATCAATGACTACTTTCGATTGTAGTTTTCTTTGGGAATTAAATCTTAACTCGACTGAACCTTGTTCAAGAAAACTTTGATTTTGTGAAACTATTTTAAGGTCACTTTCTTTCTCTTTCCCTATCTCCCCCTCCTAAAGCTGCTAAGCTATTAAACAATATTTTTAGAAGGATGTTGTTCTATGCCTCAAAATTCACCCATTCCCCAGATTACCGTTAAAGAACTAGCTGACCGACTCGCTCAAGCTGACGATCAATTACAATTAATAGATGTGCGTGAACCCCATGAAGTGGCGATCGCTCATATCGAAGGCTTCACGGTGCTTTCTTTAAGTGAATTTGAGCAGTGGTCAGGTAAAATATCAACAGACTTTGATCCCCATGCAGAAACCTTAGTCATTTGTCACCATGGTATGCGTTCGGCTCAAATGTGCCAATGGTTACTGAATAATGGGTTTACTAATGTTAAGAATATTATCGGTGGCATTGATGCTTATGCTCTCCATGTTGATCCAACCATCCCTCATTACTAATACTTTTTTGTAATGACAATGATCTCACTACTTTAGACTGATTCTTTCTTTAACGCTGTTATCTTAACGAAAGCCAACCTTTTAATAATAGCCCTTGTTATCTTAACTTCTAATGCTTGATTAATATGAATTTTTCAATAAAATTTTAATTTCTATCACTATGACTGTTAAATCTACTTTAACTAAACGTTATCAAAATATTCTGCGGGCGACCATTCAACATTATATTGCTACGGCTGAACCAGTGGGATCAAAAACTTTAGTTCAAGAGTATGATTTTAGTGTAAGCTCCGCTACGATTAGAAATGCTTTAGGAAAATTAGAAAAGGCAGGTTTTCTCTATCAACCTCACACTTCTGCTGGTCGAATTCCTTCTGACTGTGGTTATCGAATCTATGTTGATAATTTAATTACTCCTGATGACCGCATTGGACAAAAAATTGCCAAATATTTAACCGAAAAACTTTATAAAGAAACCTTTAACTTTGAGATGCTGCTACAAAAAGCAACTCAGATTTTAGCCAATTTTAGTGGTTATATTGCCCTAATTACCCTTCCCCAAAGTTCACCAAATCAATTACGTTATTTACAGTTAATCCCCGCGTCGTCCAAACAAGTCATTTTAATTATCGTTACTGATAGTTATCAAACCCAATCAATTTTAATTGATCTTCCCGAATCAGTTCTTAATGATGAGCCTAATGATGAAGAATGGTTAGCCCAGGAACTGCAAATTATTTCTAATTTTTTAAATAGCCATTTAAAAGGAAAAACCTTATTAGATATGGTTACGCTAAACTGGCGTAAAATTGATAAGCAATTTATCCACTACACCGATTTTTTGAAAACGTTATTACAACAACTATCAGATTATTTGAAATCATCTATTTCAACTCCAATTATGATGCACGGTCTGTCTGAAGTTTTGCATCAACCAGAATTTTCTCAATTACAGCAAGTACAAACCCTACTCCATTTATTAGAAGAACAACAGGATAAACTTTTACCACTAATCTTTGAAGTTCCTGCAATTGAACCCCTAACGACTAAACGAGTTACTGTCAGGATTGGTTCAGAAAATCCCTTAGAATCAATGCGTCCTTGCACCCTAATTTCTGCCACCTATAGACAAGGAAATATCCCCGTAGGAAGTGTAGGGGTGATAGGTCCTACTCGCATGGTTTATGAGAATACAATTCCCCTAGTAGAATCAACAGCAAACTATCTATCTGAAGCCCTAAGTTGACGATTATAACCAAGTAGAAACCGAGCGTAAAACGGTGGGAATAGAGATATCTTCAGTAAACTCTAAGATAGTCTCCGAATAACCTAAATAACCCGATTGAGCAAAAGCTAGTAACATCCGACATAAAGCAACCCAAACCTCAGCGTCGAATTCCCAATCGCAACCTTTTCGAGAATAACAAGAAATAGATTTTAATGCCCAAAAATAACTATTGCGAACTATTGAGCCTCCCTTTTTATAAGGAGGTAGATCTTCTTGATCAATAAAAAGAATATTATCTTTTAAATAAGCTCTCATAATTTATAGTTAATGGTTAATATAACTTAAATTGAATGTTGATAATGGTAGTTGAGCAAAAGGGGAAAAATTAGTTAAAATTGAAGATAAGTAAGAAGTTGCTTGACGATTAACCATATCAAATTTCTATGACTGCTGTAATTTCTGTCGCAAAAGAAAAGTTAGAAAATCCCCCCTTAGACCTTCACTATCTAGGCGATCGCGTTTTACGTCAACCCGCCAAACGTATTACAAAAGTAGATGACTCGGTACGCAAGCTGGCCAAAGAAATGCTGCAAACCATGTATAGTTCTAATGGAATTGGTTTAGCCGCTCCTCAAGTAGGTGTTAATAAGCAATTAATTGTGGTAGACTGCGATCCCAATGATCCAGCCAACCAACCGATGATCCTCATCAACCCGAAAATTGTCCGTGTTTCTAAAGAATTATCTGTGGTTGAAGAAGGATGTCTGAGTATTCCTGGGGTTTATTTAGATGTCACTCGTCCAGAAGTGATCGAAGTGTCCTTTAAAGATGAACAAGGAAAACCCCGCAAGCTGCAAGTAACGGATTTATTAGCGCGGGTCATTCAACACGAAATGGATCACCTCAATGGGGTGATGTTTGTTGATCGGGTTGATAATGGTTTAGCCTTAACCGAAGCCTTACAAAAAAATGGATTTTCCGCACAAGCAGTTAAACCGATAAAATAATTGAATTGAGTCTTTGACTAACTAGGAGTAATATTTGTGACCCCTAAAAGTGGCGTATTATTATTAGGGTCGTGTATCACCGCGATCGCAAGTGTCGGTTCTATATTTGAACTGTCTTCGGGAAATCCCGAATTAGGTCAAATGGTTACTAGCATTATTTTAGGGATTAGTATTCCCTTAACTGCTTTGCTTTTTTGGGTTGCCGTACAAGATACCAGGGCTAATATAAAGTAAAAGCTTTCGTAGAAATTAAAATTTCCCCCACGACAGGAGATATCGAGGGGGAATTAAATCATGGACAAGGTCACCAATTAACTAAACTGTACGTTCTTCAATCACCTTATCAATCAGACCGTATTCTTGAGCTTCTTCTGCTGACATATAGTAATCGCGATCGGTATCTTTCTCTATTTTCTCAAGAGTTTGATGGGTTTGATCGGCCAAAATTTGGTTAAGTTGATGGCGAATTCGTAGGATTTCGTTAGCTTCAATTTCAATATCACTAGCTTGCCGCCGTCCGGTTCCCCCCATCGGTTGGTGTATCATAATACGAGCATGGGGAAGGGCCAGACGTTTCCCTGGAGTTCCAGAGGCTAATAAAAACGCTCCCATTGAAGCAGCTAAGCCAACACAAATTGTAATCACATCAGATTTAATGTATTGCATTGTGTCGTAAATAGCCATCCCTGCGGTAACTGATCCCCCTGGGGAGTTGATATACAAATAAATAGGCTTACCAGGATCTTCTGAATCAAGGTATAACAAAAAAGCGACGATGCGATTCGCTAAACCATCGGTTACTTCTTGACCGAGAAAAATAATTCTTTCCTGACTTAAACGGGTGTAAATATCAATCCACCGTTCATATTGACTACCAGGAAGGCGATATGGAACACTAGGAACACCAAGAGGCATAAGCGATTAATTCAAAGGTAAAGGTTAACAACAATTCCCTAAACAGGAGCGACAGCTTTCGGTAATTCTTTGGTACTTTCTAACACCCGATCAATTAAACCGTATTCTTTAGCTGCTTCAGGAGTTAAATAAAAGGTGCGATCAGTATCTTTGGCAATTTTTTCTGTAGGCTGTCCGGTGTTTTTAGAAAAGATTTCTAACATCGTACGTTTGTTAGATAGCACTTCTTTGGCGCGAATTTGGATATCCGTCGCTTGACCTCTAGCTCCTGATCGGTTTTGATTAAGGACAATAGTAGCATGGGGAAGACTCGCCCGACAGCCTTTGGTTCCTGCTGAGAGGATCATAGCTGCTGTTCCCATCGCCTGACCAATACAAATGGTGTGAATGGGAGGCTTAACATAATTCATGGTATCGCAAATAGCAAAGGCTTCGGTTTCAAAGCCAATAGCATCTCCGGTATACCAGGAAGTCCCTGTAGAGTTAATGTAAAAGTAAATGGGTTTGTCTGGATCATCGAATTGTAAATACAACAGTTGGGCGATAATCAATTGAGTGACATCAATTCCCACTTGCTGTTTAACGTCATCGGAAGAAAATAGGGGCATTCCCAAATAGATAATGCGTTCTTTGAGCATTAAAGATTCTAAATCTGGGGGCGGCGTTCGGAAATTAGTGTCTCCGTAATAAGCAGATTGAACGGCTTTGATCTCCATGAGTTGGTTATTCGTTTTATACGTTGATAGTCCCATTTAGTTGGGATATATAGCACTACGCATGAGTATTAAGAGGCCGCTAACAACAACAAACTTGTCTATGCAAGCCTTTTGCCTTGTGCGTAGCAGTATGGCTTTCGCCTTTGATTCTAACTTACTTCAGGGGGAGAGGGGGAGAGGGGCAGATAGGGAGATGGGGTGAAAGTTGCGCTATTTTTTCTCCAACAGTTTAACCCTTTTTATAAAAAATTGTTGAAAAAATTCTCGGAAAAATTGCTTGAAATGTAACAAGTTTTACGGAATAATCTAAGTAAGAGATTTAGTTGATTATGTTATTTTATGTTAATTAGTTTTTCGTAAAATATCATAGTTAAACAAAATATTTTTTTATGTTGAATACTATTAAAAAACAACAATTATTTGCTCAAAAATTGGAAGGTAATCTTAAGAAGATTATAAAAAAAGAAAATCCTCAATTATGCTGAGAGTAGAAGGTTAGACACTCATCCTATCTGAGAGAATTACACAATGAATTATATATCTCGGCTATTTTTAGGAACTAGCGTCGTGCTAGGAAGTTTATTGGCTGCTTCAACTGATGTTCAGTCTATTAATTTATATAATGACTATGACGAAGAGGCATTAACCCAATTAACTGACGGAGAAGTTTTAGCTAAAACCGAAGGGTTTAGTCCCGACACATACGAAGTCATCAGAATTTCTCCCAGACGGCAAACTAAAAAAGCAAAAACCAAAGATTTTGTTTCCCCTGGAGAATATGCGATTTTCATGGGATGCGATCAAGAATGTAGCGGTGTTAAAATCACTGTCAAAGATGCCTCTGGTGAAAAATTAGCATCTGCTAAGGGGGCTGAATCTGCTCATGTCATGGTAACCGAGGTTATGTCTGGCGCACAACCTTACCAAATTGAAATGGAAGCTAAGTGTAATACTGGTGGAAAACATAGTAAGGTTAAACTCAAAGAAAGAGCAGTAGAAGGTTGCTATTCCTATTCAAGCATTTGGAGAAAGTCAAAATAATTGGATTGATTTACTCTATCTTTTTCCCCTAGCAGCTTAACCGTTGTCTTGCCCTATGTCTTCAACTATTACGAAGGTGTGGGGTAATTTTTGGGAAACTTGGGTTTAAAATTGATTGAGTTTACCTAAATCAATCTAGCAACATGAAAAAACAACCGATTAAACCCTTTTATTTTGATATTACTGAAGAAGAAATTGAATCCTTTGCTGAGCAATCCAAAACAATTCTTAAGTCTGGTAGACTAATTTTAGGGGAGAATACCGCAGAATTTGAGAAAGCTTTTGCTGAATATGTGGGAACAAAACACGCGATCGCAGTTAATAGTGGTTCTTCAGGATTAGAAATTCTCTTACGTCTGAAAAAAGCTGAAAACACGACAGTGTTAGTCCCCACCAATACCAATTTTGCTACCGTTGCTGCTGTCCTTCGCGTTGGGGGACAGGTTCAATACCTAGATATGGACGAAACCACTTTTGCCCCATCCTTACAAATGGTAAAAGAAGCTGTCGAAAAAGGAGCAAGTCCCAACCTGTCGGGGGTGCTTTGGGTGCATATTGGCGGAGTTATTTCGCCTGAATTCCCGCAAATTGTTGAATATTGTCGTCAAAATGGACTCTTTGTCCTTGAAGATACCGCCCACGCCCATGGTAGTCAAATTAATGGGGTACAGGCTGGCAATTTAGGGGATGGTTCAGCATTTTCTTTCTTTCCCACCAAAGTAATGACAACCTTTGAAGGGGGGATAATTACCCTAAATGATGAGGAAGAAGATTATATTGCGCGATCGCTACGAAACCAAGGAAAACGGGGAATGGACTTTGGAGGGTTACATACCGACTTTGGGAATAGTACCCGCATGACAGAAATTCACGCCGTGTTAGGGCGAATTCACCTAGCTAAGTTACCCCAAATGTTAGCCAGACGGCAAAAATGTTATCAGTTAATTACGGCATCTTTACGAGAAGCAGGACTCAGTTTTGTTTCGACAGATCACATGGATAATGCCAGTCAATATAAATTAATTGTTCATGTTCCCGAAGGAAAGACCGCAAAAGAAATTAAGTCCGCGTTAGCAGAAGAAGACATCTTTTTAGGAGGGACAGTTTACGAAATTCCTTGTCATCAACAACCGGTTTTTCAGGGAGTTTGTCAAGGACAGAATTTTCCTCGCGCTGAATATTGGTGTCCTAATCATATTTGTCCTCCTTTAACGTCAGGAATGACCGACGAAGAGGCTAAAATGGTGGGAGAAGCGTTAGTCAGACATTTAACTCACTAAGTAAAGTATTAAATCTTATCTGTAGGATGGGTTGGGTGAGCATTAATGATTAAATTAACTCTTTAATTCTTAAATCCCCGTAACCCACCTATAGCGACTTTTAAAAATTTCTTTGAAGATCTACTAGGATATCATGGGGCTAAAGCCCTGTATAACTTAATTATTTATAGCCAACCTCTTAAGCCATAAATAATCATCCCAATATATTCTTTGATAGCCATCGTTGTTCTAGACAGACGATAACTATCAGGTAATATCCCTAAGATAAACCCTTCTAAACTTTCTTGATCCTTACTTTCATCTTTGTCAGTCACAAAATAATCTGTCGGTGCTGCTATCACATTAACGCCCAATTTTTCAAAAATCAAACAAGCTCTTGGCATATGAAAAGCAGAAGTTACTAACAATACTTTTTCAATATTTAATTGCTCTAAAATCTCTTTAACATTAACAGCGTTTTGATAGGTATTGAGAGAATTAGGTTCTTGAATAATCACTGACTTAGGAACTCCCAACATCTCTAATAATTCTGCCATATCTTCAGATTCAGGACGACTATTCCCTGACCAAGAAATTCGACCCCCCGATACAATAATAATGGGAGCCTTGTTTTCTCGATAAAGTTGGGCCGCGTAAAAAAGGCGATCGCCATGTTCATTCACTTCTACCATGGGACGAGGTGGAACAGGAGAATAAGTCGCGCCTCCTAGCACAACAATTGCATCTGTATTAGGTATAATTGTAGGAGCTAATCGTTTGCTTTCTAGAGATTTAATTAAGGAAGAACTCACCCAAGTATTACTAGAAATTAGTAAAATCACTAAAGCTAAACTTATTGGAAACGGAGTCCAGTTAGGATGTTTCCAAAACAAAATAAGTGCAATAATCAACAGGAAACAAGAGAATCCTAAAGGATAAATAAAAAGGGGTAAAACTTTAGATAAAAATATAAAATTCATAAGAGCTAATGAACTTAATTTTGTTGGATTAATCAATAATCTTTTAACTCACTTAAATATTCAACTCTACCAAAAAATTTTAAATTTTATTGAAACTAGGAACCAAGGCATGATTTTTTAACATTCTGATTTACCTGTACATCAATTTAATGATATAAATAAGTTAAATAAAAAGCAATAATTGCACTTCCTAAAGGAACCGTTAAATTATCAATTCCCCATTTAGAAAAAGCTTCTAATACTGTAACTAAAAAGGCAACTATTAGAGAAACTATTACTATTAAATCAATCGATTCTCCTGTAACAAAAAGAATAATACTGGTTATTAAAAATCCTACCCCCATCATCGTTAATGAACCTTCCCAACTTTTTTTAACCCCCCAAATTTGGTAGGAATGTTGACCGAAATTTTGACCAATAATAGCTGCCATTCCATCTCCCCAAGCCATCACTAAAATACCAATTGCTGTATATTGAGGTTGTGTTGTCCAAAACCAATCCGTTAAAACACCAATACTTACCGCATAAAAAAATGTTCCTAAGCTTTTTCTTCCCACACTATTAATACTAGGAAGAATTGGGAAAAAATAGGAAATCAATGCAATTAAACTCGCAATAAATGATGCACTTATCAACACCCACGAAGGAAGGTTAAACCACCAAGCAATTAAAATAACGTTACCAGAACCGATATGAACGATTTTTCGAGTAAACTCAGCATCCGTTCCTATTCTGCGGTTGATTCCTTCCGCTAGGCTAATGATAGCCCCTAAATAGATAATAACCAAACTGAGGGGATACCAGATAGAAAATAAAGATTCTAAGTTAGGGAGTAATTCAGACAAAGGAGTGAGGTGAATTCAACAGATTAATTGTAAGATAGTTTGGGTGTAACTTTTTTCATTCATTGGCTCAAACTCAGCTTGAGAGAGAACAGGCGATCGCCTAAAAGTCACTATGATACACTTTTCTAAGTAGGTTGGCAAAAATACAGCTAAGTTTCTGGTAGGTTCCTTTTAGGACTTAAAATCCTTCTTTTATATTGTACATTTCAATGATGCCGATAGATGTAAACAACAAGACTGTTAAAGATACCATCATAATCTACCTTCTATAGACTTAGTACATAGAGGGGAGAATAACCAGATTCAATTATGGCATCCATTCAAACATGATACTAATTTGACTATCTTTTTTAACCCGTGAATTTTGTTTTTCTATTTCAGTCGCTAAGCGAATATTTTTCGTAACTGCATAACCAAAAGAGAGGGTTGTAATTCCGACTTCATCATCTTCTCCTGGGGAAATAAAACTTTGAGATAATGAGATATCAGATGCACCAGTACGAGATAAAGGAAGAATAAGTTTACCACCAATATTTACTCCATCTTCAGCATAATTATTTGTGGAAATTGACCGATAACCCACCATCGGAGCAACATTAATATAATTCCCTAGTGGCAATAGATAGTATTGTAAATTTACTCCTCCTGCATCTCTTTTTCCAAAGGAAGTTTCGTAATCTCCACTAATGGTTAAACCTGTTTTGTCAATAAAAATATCATCAACTCCAATATTAATTCCGCCATCATGTTCAGTAGACGGAAATTCTGCATATCCTATTCTAATACGAGTCCGAAAACTCGGATCAGTATAAATATCATCTAGAACATTAGGAACTTTTTTTAACCATTTTTTTAATAGAGGACTATCTTCAATAATTTCTGGGGGTAAATCAATAGTTTTTTCTGTTACTTGATTCTGTTTTAATAAGAATGGTTGACTATGAACCATGTCTCCAGTTGAAAAAATTAGTAAACTAGGAAAAATCATCAAATAAAATAAATTTAGTTTTAAATAAAATTGTTGATTAAGCATTTTGCCAAAAAATGAGACATCCTAGGTCAGTATTATACTATTTTTATGAAATTATAGGAGTTTTATTCAATAGTTCTCAGAACTTTCTTTATTGTTTGGTCTCTTGCTTCAATCTTTGATACACTACAGTTAAGCGACTGATTAAACCATGAAGCCTATATTTAAGAATACAGAAGATTGGCAACAAGCAGATTTGCTAATGCAACCCATCTTTATTCGGGTTATGGATAACCTGCGTAAACAGTTAGAAAAATTTCATTGGATCGCAACTTATCAAGAAGTTCAAACCCCTTATCCTGGGCATCAATTGTCTTTGACTCATGAAGAAAAGTCTATTACAATAAATGTCTGGGATATTTGTTTCCAAGTATGCTTTCTCAACTATAAAACGCCCCCAATTAATGAGGATGAATCCACCCAGGATAGTCAAGTAGTGGAGATCGATACCAGTCTAATTAATCTAGGAGAAGTTAATTGGCAAAAACTAGATAATAAAGCACAAAAAGTGATAGAAGAAATGTTAAGAAATTTACCTAATTAATTATGATAGAAGATTTAAGAGAAATACAAAAAAAAATGGGCGCAACCTTCACAGAAGATGGAACAAGAATCGAGAGTTTTAGTAATGATAGCAAAGGATTGAAAGCCGCCTATGATGAAGTCGTCATTAGTGATCGCACTCATTGGGGACTCTTGGAACTGACAGGAGATGATCGTTTACGCTTTCTTCATAATCAAACCACCAATAACATTAATCAGCTAAAGCCAGGATTAGGGTGTGATACAGTGTTTGTTAATTCTACTGGAAGAACGCTCGATTTAGTCACCGTCTATTTGACAGACAAAGCTATTTTGATTTTAGTTTCCCCGAACTGTCGTCAATATTTGATGGAATGGATGGATCGCTACATTTTCCCTATGGATAAGGTGGAAATTAAAGATGTTTCTCAACAAAATGCTGTTTTTACCCTCATTGGTTCTGAAAGTACAGAAATTTTGAAAAAATGCGGAATCAATGATTTAGGGGAACTCTCATTAGGAAATCATCGTTTAGTTACCATGGGAGAAAATTCTATTAGAGTAGCGGTGGGGACTGGGTTAGCTATACCTGGTTACACCTTAATTTTACCGATTAACCAAGCAAAAACAGTATGGGAACAGTTGATACAATTAGGAGGAATTCCCATCGGCGATCGCGTTTGGGAACAGTTACGAATCAAACAAGGACGACCCGTTCGAGATCACGAATTAACTGAAGATTATAATCCCCTAGAAGCTGGATTATGGCACGGGATTTCCTTTAACAAAGGCTGTTATATTGGACAGGAAACCATTGCTCGTCTAAATACCTATAAAGGGGTTAAACAAAGATTATGGGGAGTTAACTTAAACCAAGAAGTTACCCCAGGAACTCCTGTCATGTTAGAAGCCGAAAAAATAGGCGTTTTAACCAGTTGCACTGAGATTGATCAACAATTCTTTGGCTTAGCTTATATTCGGACTAAAGCAGGAGGAATCGGGTTAAACATTCAAGTAGGAGAAGCCACAGGACAAGTGGTAGAAGTTCCTTTCTTAACCCATGAATATTATCAACCTCCTGCTGTTGAGTAGAAATAAGAATTTACATGGTTAAAGACTGAGCATCAGTTTCAATTAACTTAGCTAAATCTTGTAAAAATGCCGCAGCATGAGCGCCATAAATCACGCGATGATCGCAAGTAATATTTACTGCCATCTGACGTTGTACCCCCATTAATCCCTCGGTTGTGGCTACCACTTGGGGACGGGATGCACCAATCGCTAAAATAGCCCCTTGTCCTGGGGGTAAAATGGCATCAAAACGGTCTACCCCAAACATTCCCAAATTCGATAGAGTAATGGTTCCACTATTGTACTCTTGAGGTTGCAATTGTTTACTTCTGGCGCGTTCGACTAAATCTTTCCAAGTGCGAGACAAAGAATAAATATCGACTTGATCCGCATTTTGTAGAACAGGAGTAATCAGTCCCCCATCAGGCATAGCCACTGCTAAAGCCACATTGATCGACCCGTTATAATGAATTCCCTGGTCGCTGTAACTAGCATTAACTAGGGGATGTCTTTGGAGAGTAACCGCCACCGCTTTAGCCAATAAAGCCGTCATCGTCACCCCTTTAGATTTAATTTGCTTGTAGAGTTTATCTAAATTATCAGTGGTGATGGTGTAACCCACATGATAGGTGGGAACTTGAACCGTAGCCACCATATTTTGGACTACCGCTTTTTGTAGAGTTGTCAGGGGAACGGTTTCTCCTGGAGTAACTGGAGTCGGGGTCGGTGGGGCTGCAGGGGTAAAAGTCGGTTGAGTCGGTGCAGGGGATGGGGTTGGCGTAATCGTTGAAGTCGGGGTTTTACCAGTGGCGCGTTCCACATCTTCAGCAACAATACGTCCATAAGGACCGCTTCCGTGAAGGGTTTTGAGATCAACCCCCAATTGTTTCGCCAGTTTTTTTGCCCGTGGGGAGGCAATTGTGCGACCATTCCCGCCTTTGCTGCCATTACTGCTAGGCGTTGCTGAAGGGGAAACCGTTGCCGTGATCGTAGCAGGTTCAGGGGTTGGCGTTGGCGTTGAGGGGGTTTCTTGAGCAGGTTGAGGGGAACTTGAGGACGCTTTTTGTTGAGCTTGGGCGATTTCTGCTTCAGTTTCTGCTACCAGAGCGATCGCCGCTCCGACGGGGGCTTCTTGACCAGCTTCTACTAAGATAGTTGCTAGATAGCCTTCATAAAATGATTCTACATCCATATCGGCTTTATCGGATTCAACCACCACGACGGTTTCTCCTTTTTCCACCTTATCCCCTGGAGATTTTGTCCAAGAGACGATTTTTCCCTCGGTCATGGTAGAACTGAGTGCAGGCATGAATATGTCGTGAATCATGAAGTGGCTTTCCCCTGTAGTGTATCGATAGGCAGTCAAGTTTATGCCAGATCGAATTTTACCACTAAAATAGCTTAGGTTATTTATAAAAATTAGATTTAGTTATCGTCCCATGCGAGTCATTATCCAGCGAGTTAAAGCATCTTCTGTCAAAGTCAATGGGCAAATTGTCGGTCAAATTGGCCAAGGGTTAAACTTGTTGGTCGGAATTGGGACAACAGATACTGAGGCTGAATTGGAATGGATGACCCGTAAATGTTTAGAGTTAAGGTTATTTCCCGCAACACAAGGAAGCAATTCCTGGGAAAAATCGGTGCAAGATATCCAGGGAGAATTATTAGTCGTTAGTCAATTCACCCTTTATGGAGACTGTCGAAAAGGTCGCCGTCCCTCTTTCAGTAATTCTGCCTCTCCCTCAGTCGCTGAAGCTTTGTATAACCAATTTATTACTAACTTAAAAAGCAGTGGTTTAAGAGTAGAAACCGGTATTTTTGGAGCAATGATGCAGGTCAGTATTGAAAATGACGGACCTGTGACCCTATTACTAGAACGCTAATTCATATATTTTGAAATGCTGTTCACAAGAACGCAACTTTTGTTATAAATAATAAACTAAGGACAATTACCCAAAAGATTAGGTAACGGTTATGACTTCCACCCCTTTGATTAAACCAATGCCCATTCGGGTATTTAATTCTGATAGTTTGGCAATTGTAGCATCGGTGGGGATTCATGCCTTACTGTTAGGACTATTTCTTCCTAGCCTAACTAACCAGACCTCTTCAGAAAAGTCTCCCGATCAACGGGATGTTGAAGTGATTGAATTAACAGCCGCCGAAATGGCCCGTTTACCTGACCAGTCCCCATCATTGGATATGCCGAACTTTCCAGACAGTTCCCTCAGCGATCTCCCTGTCTTGGACTCTCCTTCTTTAAACTTAGATCCTCCCCTTCCGAGCAATTTCGATACATTACCAGCTCCCCCCGCTTTACCACCGTTGCCATCTCTTCCACCTCTAAGTTCTAACTATCGCCCCCTTCCGAGACCCCTTCCGAGACCACCACAATCACTCCCCATCGCCCCTCCTCCTAATCTTCCGTCAAGGTTACCGGCTCCCCCGCCCCGTAGTTCTGAGCAGGAAACCTCTCAAAATGCTACACCCCAATTTCCACCTATCGCTAAAAGACCTGATTTTGGTCCGTTAAAACCGCCAGTTCCTATTGATCAATTGATTAATCAAGGTAAAGGCGATCGCTCTAATAACCAAACTGAACGAAACCCTATCACCCCTAATTCGACAGAAGATCAAACAGCCCTCAATTCAGAACAAGACCGAAAAGATAGACTTATTCGCAACTTAGTCCGTGAAACGATTGAAGGAGCTAATAATCTTCGCTATAACGAAAATAACACTACGAATGAAGACGCAAGGCGTAACGATGCTCAATGGATGGCCAGAACAGGTACTCCCGTTACTAAAAAAGAGAATTGGCAAAACTTAACTGGGACTTACCCAAAAGCAGCCTGTCTAAAAAAGTTAGAGGGGACAGCTATTTATGGCATTAGCGTTAACCCGCAAGGTAATGTGGTTAAAAATCCTTATCTTATTAAAAGCGCAGGCTATGGCATTTTAAACCAACAAGCCCTCAATCAGATTAAATCCAAAACTTTTAGTACAGATGGTCAACTCCAACACTATCGAGTTAGGGTATCTTTCAACTTTGATCCAACAATCTGCCCAACTGTGACCCGGAGTCCACAAAATCAAGAAACCAAACCTACCACGCCAGCTACTCCTGAAAAACCGTCTCAACCGACAACAGAAAATCAAGCCAAACCAGCTACCCCAGAAGTATCAACCCCAGCTACTTCTGAAAAACCGTCTCAACCGACAACAGAAAATCAAGCCAAACCAGCTACCCCAGAAGTATCAACCCCAGCTACTCCTGAAAAACCGTCTCAACCGACAACAGAAAATCAAGCCAAACCAGCTACCCCAGAAGTATCAACCCCAGCTACTCCTGAAAAACCGTCTCAACCGACAACAGAAAATCAAGCCAAACCAGCAACCCCAGAAGTATCAACCCCAGCTACTCCTGAAAAACCGTCTCAACCGACAACAGAAAATCAAGCCAAACCAGCTACCCCAGAAGTATCAACCCCAGCTACTCCTGAAAAACCGTCTCAACCGACAACAGAAAATCAAGCCAAACCAGCTACCCCAGAAGTATCAACCCCAGCTACTCCTGAAAAACCGTCTCAACCGACAACAGAAAATCAAGCCAAACCAGCTACCCCAGAAGTATCAACCCCAGCTACTCCTGAAAAACTGTCTCAACCGACAACAGAAAATCAAGCCAAACCAGCAAATTCACAAACCTCTAGCAAGAATGCGCCCCCCCTTCCTCCCAGTGCTAAAAAAGAGAAAACTGTCGTTGATTAGATTGTGTTATGGAGAATCTGAAAATTAATACTGTAAAATTTTATGTTAAACATTCCTGGTTTTAGTCAGCATTCAACCCTAACCAGTTTAGGAGAAATGGTGTATTACACCGCTAATAATCTACCTTGGCTCAGTAGTCAAACCGAAGAAGAATCCCGACCAACATTAGTTTTTTTACATGGTTTTGGCGGTGGTTCAAGTGCTTACGAATGGTCTAAAGTTTATCCTGCTTTTGCTAGTGAGTATGGCATCTTAGCACCGGATTTGATTGGTTGGGGACTCTCATCCCATCTAGAGAGGAACTATCGCATTGATGATTATTTAACGACTATTACCGAATTTTTAGAGAAAACTTGTAACCAACCAGTAACAGTAATTGCATCATCTTTAACGGCTGCTTTTACTATTCGAGTGGCCATTGCTCGTCCAGACTTGTTCAAATCATTAATTTTGACTACACCGGCAGGATTATCAGATTTTGGTGAAAATTACACCCGCAGTTTTTTTGCTCAATTAGTAAGTACCCCGATTGTAGATCGCTTTATCTATGATTTTGGAGTAGCGTCGGAATTGGGAATTCGTAACTTTTTGGAACAACGTCAATTTGCTCGTGCTGAGAGAATATGTCCTGAAATTATCTCAGCTTATCTCAAATCGGCAACTCAACCGAGAGCAGAATACAGTGCGCTTTCTTTTGTACGAGGAGATTTATGCTTTGACCTTTCTCAATATGTTGAACAATTGACCATTCCCACTGCTATTATTTGGGGACAAAAATCTCAGTTTACTGGCCCTGATATTGGACGACGATTAGCACAAATGAATCCCACAGCCATTAAAGCTTTTGAAGTAATAGAAGAAGTTGGTTTAACTCCTCAATTAGAACTTCCTGCCGTCACTATTGGTTTAATTCGTAAATTCTTGAACACGGTATTCTAAACGTTTAACCCTGGGTTTATAGCGGCATTTTTTGGATTAGCTTAGACACTGGAGTGTCAATAGAGATGATCAGTGTCACGATCATGAGCAATATGCCCTTAAATGATGCACTCTCCTTATTTTATTGACAAGAGGATCTTGACAAAGATGCTAGACTTCAAGTATTGTATTAAATGGTCTTAGAAAAGGGGCTATAACTCAGTTGGTAGAGTGTCACAATGGCATTGTGAAAGTCAGCGGTTCGAGTCCGCTTAGCTCCATATTAATTAAACCCTGATGGTACAAAGGTTTGAGAATGCTTTACTCCCTCTCAGGAGCTTTCCTTACTCAGTCTTTACTCAATCTTACCTCATCTGGTGGGGATAGCTGAGTAACTTAACTTAGTTTAGTGATGCTATAGGACTACGCATTTTGGTTAGGAGATTTTTATAATAGAAAGGAAGTAATTTAAGTGATCAGGCAGTCTGTTTTAAAAACTTGGATGAAACAAATGTTACCTGAATTTGAAACAGTCCGAGAATGTGTAGATGCGGCATTTCAAAACTGTCCTAACGTTTTTGTGTAGTTCTATAGTATAGTCTAGGAGTTTCGCATTGACAGAAAAGCTCAAAAGTGCATCTCACCCAAAAGGACAAAAACTTTACCCCAAATGATACTGGTAAGCGTATTCCAATAAAACGGCGATCGCCGTTTGCCTCAAACACCGGAAATTCCTACTTTGAAGATAGTAAAAATGTATGAGGCGAAACTCCTATAGTCTTTCCGTAACTACAAAAAGAAGTCAATTTATTACTGCCTATTTTGTAGCTGTTTTAGAAAATGTACATAATAGCATCACGAAACTAAG
The DNA here is from genome assembly GCA_002110465.1 of unicellular cyanobacterium SU2. Classification (GTDB taxonomy): domain Bacteria; phylum Cyanobacteriota; class Cyanobacteriia; order Cyanobacteriales; family Microcystaceae; genus Rippkaea. The sequence continues at coordinate 61,922 of NEED01000009.1, forward strand.
GTTAAGTTCCTCAGTGACCCCTACCAAATCAGATAAAATTAAGCAAGGAGCGAATAAATAACGCCCCTAAGAGGGACTAAGGTATTCTTAAACCTTTGTATAATAAGGATTTGCTATAAATCGGAGCGGCGGGATTTGAACCCACGACCCCCACTACCCCAAAGTGGTGCGCTACCAAGCTGCGCTACGCCCCGTTGTTTGCCGGATATCATTATAAACTAGATGAGATTTAAAATGCAAGCCTTTACTGAAAATTATCAATCAACATAGGATGTTGAAAACACCTTCGACGACAGACATCTGAGTTGATCAATATGCCTGCGATTGCCCCTAATCTCTTTTCTTAGCAAGACTTCAGAGCAAATCACAGGCATCTATCATAAACCTCGAATTTCCTAGAATAACCCTAGGGTTAGAGACTCGTCAATGGGGAAGGTTGCACCTGCACCCAACCAGAGGGTAACAACGGTTCCAAAGAGGAACATAGCAGTTGCCACAGGACGACGGAAAGGATTTTGGAATTTGTTGACACTCTCAATGAATGGAATCAACATTAAACCCAAAGGAATCGCTGCTTGACAAGCAATTCCTAAAAGTTTGTTGGGAAGAATCCTTAAAATTTGGAAAACGGGATAGAGATACCATTCCGGTAAAATTTCGAGGGGAGTAGCGAACGGATCAGCCGGTTCACCAATCATAGCAGGATCGAGAACGGCTAAACCAACTACTAAACCGAGGGTTCCGAGAATCACCACGGGAAATACATAAAGCAAGTCATTAGGCCAAGCGGGTTCACCGTAGTAGTTGTGACCCATGCCTTTGGCCAGTTTAGCGCGTAGTTTAGGATCGCTAAGATCTGGCTTTTTTTCAGTTGCCATTGGATAAATTTCTCCTTATCAAAACTGAGGATCAGCAGGATATATGTCTAGTATTAGTGACCAGTCTTCAATTATCAAAGATTTCCCAATAATTAACTGTTCACTGGCCACCATTCATCTCTCTACAAAGGGCCAGAAATCCCTTGTTTGCGGATCATTAAGAAATGTAGCAGCATAAAGACTGCAATTAACCAGGGGAAAACAAAGGTATGTAAGCTATAAAAACGAGTCAAGGTGGCTTGTCCTACACTTTGACCACCCCGAAGGAGTTCGACCATTTGATCGCCCACCACGGGAATAGCAGCAGGAACACCAGAAACGATTTTAACCGCCCAGTAACCAACCTGATCCCAAGGGAGAGAGTAGCCTGTTACCCCAAAAGAAACGGTGATAACGGCTAAGACAACCCCAGTAATCCAAGTTAACTCACGGGGCTTTTTAAAGCCACCGGTTAAGTAAACACGGAAGACATGAAGGATCATCATCAACACCATCATACTGGCAGACCAGCGATGGACTGAACGGATTAGCCAACCGAAGTTAACCTCGTTCATAATGTATTGAACTGAGGAAAAAGCTTCAACAACCGTTGGTTTGTAATAAAACGTCATGGCAAATCCAGTAGCAAACTGGATTAAGAAGCAAACTAAGGTAATTCCACCCAAACAGTAAAAAATGTTGACGTGGGGAGGAACGTATTTGGTGGTGATATCGTCTGAAATCGCCTGAACTTCGAGGCGATCATCGAACCACTTGTAGATGGGGGAATCAGTAACTTGTTTAGAGAACATTGAAGCTATAATTCGCTATCGAATGGATGATCAAGGATTGATATTGTTTGACTTCTTCGGTGAAATATGCCGATTGAGTGAAGTCAACATTTGCCTATATATTAAGCGTACTATGCCGTTGCTTACCTACGAAAATACAGCAGAATTTTCAACTGGTAAACAGAATACCTCAAGTGAAGTATTCTTTTGTTGGTCAGATGGGCCAACGACAAAGACTATTATATCGTTCTTCGTAGGAACTACCATTGTCTGAAACATCGAAGTTAATTTGCCCTATAGAGTAGTAATTATTACTCATTTTCCTATTGAGGCAGCATTTACATATCTCAATCAAAGACGAAGAGTTAGGAACTCCTACCTGATAAGATCGAAGAGAAATCTTAAAAAAAACTTAAAAGTTATATGACTCCTTCTTCGTTAAACCAACATACTCTCGAGTTGCTTTTGTCTTTCGTTCTCCCTTATGGATGTTCCCTGTCGGTAGTTTCTGGTTCCACTTATCGAATTCATTGTCCTGATTATGAAATTGCTCATCAAGTTTGGGAAAATCGGGTTAACTGTATTTGTCCTTTGCTTCAACCAGGAGAAGTCCTTGAGGTGGTAGCATCGGATTATTATGCGAGAAGCTATCCCAAAGTCTAAATACTTAAATAATTATGGAAATTAACCGAGATTGGGTCAGACAATGGGTCAATTTTGTAGCTATTATCGCCGCTTTTAGCACGAATGTCTTAGCGAATGTTGCCCCAATCAATGATTTAACTATCGGGGAAATTTCTCAAACTTTTTTTGGAGAAGTCTTAATTACCCCGGCCAGTTATGCTTTTGCCATTTGGGGATTAATTTACCTGGGTTTAATTAGCTTGGCTATCTATCAAGTTTTACCCGCAAATCAACAACATCCTCGTTTGCGTCGGATGGGTTGCTTTCTAGCTGTTAGTAGTTTAGCTCAAATTGTCTGGGTCTTTCTTTTTCAATACCGATTATTTGTGTTATCAGTCCTAGGGATGATTGCTATTTTAATTCCTTTAATTTGGCTTTATCTGCGGTTGGAAATTGCCCTCGAATCTGTTTCCTCAAAACAACGATGGTTAGTTAACTTTCCTGTGAGTATTTATCTTGGATGGATTAGTGTCGCTACTATCCTTAATATTGCCCTAGGACTTTATCACTTAAAATGGAATGGGTGGGGAATTAGTCCTCAATTTTGGACAATTATAATGGTAGTAGTCGCTAGTTTGATAGCAGGAATTATTCGATTAAAACGCCAAGATCTAGTTTATTGTGGAGTTTCTGTCTGGGCTTTAATTGCAATCGCTATTCGTCATTTAGATACAGTTTCTATCGCAGCTACAGCGTTAACTTTAGCAGTTTTACTGATTTTTATAATGGTTATCCCAAAGCTCTATCAATTGAAACAACGTCGGGAATAACTATTGATTATCAACTATTCATTCAAATGTTTAGCTAAAAAATTGGTAGTTTTTTCCCAAGCTTTTTCAGCAGCTTCAGCATTATATAGATTACCTGATGGATTAGCAAAAGCGTGTCCAGCATTTTCATAGATATAAATTTCTGCTGATTTATTGAGGGAATTAAGAACTTCTTCAAACTGTTTAACCGTTTCGACAGAAGGATTTTTATCCTGTTGTCCAAATAATCCTAAAATTGGCATTTGTAACGTTTTTAATTGTTCAGCATCAGTGGTTATTCCTCCTCCATAATAAATGACGGCAGCATCAAGCTTTTCAGGAAATAATAAAGCTGTATTGAGAGACCATGTTCCCCCAAAACACCAGCCTATACTTCCAACTTTTGGGGCTTTTTGTTCTTGATCTAGATATTGATAAGCAGCTTGAATATTACCTTCTAAAGCTTGACTTTGATGCATTGCTTGTGTTACCAATTCTCTAGCTTTTTCAGGGGTTTCTGCGGACTCTCCTTGATAAAGATCAACTGCTAAAGCCGTATATCCTTCCCCTGCTAATCTGCGAGTCATGGCTTTAATATTATCATTAAGACCCCACCATTCATGAATCACAATTAAACCAGGTAAAGGACGATCAACATCGGTGGGAGTAGCTAAATACCCTACCAAAAGCTTATCATTTAAACTTCCATAATTCACCGTTTCTTCAGTAATAGAAACCCTCGGATTTTGAGCCAGTATAGGTGACGGAATAGGAGAGTCTTTTTGATGAGATAACCACATTTGATGATCTGATTTTTGAGCCATAGTTGGCTGAGTCATAGGAGTAACAAAAAAATGTCCTACAACGATTAATAAGAAAGTTCCCACGATTAATCCTAATAATTTACTCATGATTGATCTAAAACTAAACAAGATTTTCATCAAATAATGATAGATGAATTTTGTTAAAAATTAAAAAAAAGCAATCTCGATTATAAATTATATAATTGGCAGAATTTTGAGAAATAATCAATGTTGATGTACTGTTGCTACATCTAGATAGCCAATCTAAAATCTACAATCTACAATCCCCTGACCTTCTCAGTCTTGTGGTAATTTGTTCTAGGAGTCGTTATTAAGATTGATGAAAATCATCGGAGAATCAAACCTTGGGAGTTGAATTACGCAGCTACGTTTATTTAGACCGATTACAATCTCAACACGCCGCCTACATTGGTACGGTAGCATTGGGATTTTTACCTCTACCGGGGGATGCTTCTCTATGGATTGAAATTTCTCCAGGAATTGAAATTAACCGCATTACAGATGTCGCATTAAAGTCTGCTGTCGTCCGTCCCGGGGTGCAATTTGTTGAACGTCTCTATGGACTTCTAGAGATTCATTCCACCAACCAAGGGGAAGTAAAAGCTGCAGGAGGAGCAATTTTAGATGCTTTAGGGGTAAAGAGACGGGATTGTTTAAAACCTAGAGTGGTTTCTAGTCAAATTATCCGTAATATCGATGCTTATCAAGCCCAATTAGTTAATCGTAATCGACGAGGACAAATGTTATTAGCCGGAGAAACCCTTTATGTGTTAGAGGTTCAACCGGCGGCCTATGCAGCATTAGCGGCTAATGAAGCAGAAAAAGCCGCTTTAATTAATATTTTACAAGTTTCGGCGATTGGTAGTTTTGGTCGGTTATATTTAGGAGGAGAAGAACGGGATATCATTGCCGGTTCTCAAGCGATCTTGGCTTCTATGGAAAGTGTCCCTGGAAGAGTTCAAGGAGAAAAAGGTGATAATGAATAATTAACTCGATTAAATATTTTTTTTACATCTAATAATTTATGGATTCGACATCAAAATCTATATTAAAATTCTCAGGGGTTAGTTTAGCGGATTTAAGGGATAAAGAGTATCTGTTAAGTAATATTTCTTTTCAAGTTAATAAGGGCGATCGCTTAGCAATTATTGGGGCATCAGGCTCAGGAAAAACAACCCTATTACGATTAATTAATTGTTTACAAAATCCCACATCAGGGTTAATTGAATGGGATAATCAATCCATTAACAATATTCCTATTATTAAACTGCGCCAACAGATCGTTTTAGTCCCCCAAGAACCTAAATTATTGGGAATGACTGTCGAAGAAACCCTGAGTTATCCATTGAGATTACAACAATTACCTAAACCAGAAATTGAACAACGAATTAAGAAATGGCAATCAAAACTTTCTATTCCTGATGATTGGTTAAGTCGTAATGAATTACAATTATCTTTAGGACAGCGACAATTAGTGAGTATTGTGCGGGGATTGGTGATGAAACCGAAACTATTATTATTAGATGAACCCACTTCTGCTTTAGATAGCGATCGCGCTCAGGAATTAATAGAAGCCTTAATTGATTTGAATCAAACCAATCAAACCACTATAATAATGGTAAATCATCAAGAGAAATTTGTTAAACAATTTGCTCAAAGAATTGTTACATTAGACAATGGAGAAATTAAGTTTATTTCTTAAGAGATTTTTATTATCAGTTGTTGTTTTAAGAAAAAAGAGATATTTCCCCCTACATTAAAGAAATATTTATGGTATGGTACGGATTACTAGAATTATAGATTAAGTGAATCGATGTCAGAGATTGAAACCTTAATTGCTCAAATTTTTCAAGAGGCTAAACGCGAACCATTTCCCATTGATACTCCTGTATATGAGGCAGTCAAAAAAGATCCGACTCAACCAATTCTGTATGGGGGAAACCTCAACAGTAAAATCTGTTTTTTTGGTCGAGATCTTGGACGAGATGAAGTATACGCCGGTCAACCCTTAATTGGTGCCGCAGGAACCCTTGTTCGTAAAGGGTTTTACTGGGCAATGCATCACCAAGAAACCAACAACAAAGAGGAGCTACAAACCGTCTGTGATCGCTTGCTCCTCACCAATACTGTCCCCTATAAACCCCCAGGGAATAAAGCTTATACTACCAAAGTTAAAGAGCGATTTCGTCCTTTTGTGGAGCAATTATTAGTCATTCATTGGCAAGGAAATCAAATTATTACTTTAGGAAATGAAGCGTTTAAATGGTTTACTCCCTATGGAGAGAAGGGAGAACTTAATCAATTTTTTCAACAAGGCGATCGCTATCAGGCAAAATTACCCATAATTCTCCAAGCTACCGATAGGTTTGGGATGCACTATCAGCGTCAAGTAACGTTACTCCCTTTACCCCATCCTTCTCCTCTAAATCAGAAATATTATGCCAAATTTCCCCAAATGCTACAGCAGAGGCTCGATGAATTTGAGTTTTAATTGTGTGCTAAATCATATTTTCGGGAATTACCTCATAAAACAGTTAACTTGAAAATTAATGACTTGTAGAGTTGGCGTTACTAGGAGTAGAGGGTATACAATAATGAGGCGGTTAGTCTAAATATCGTGGGTGTGTAGCTCAATGGATAGAGCACCGACCTTCTAAGTCGTAGGTTACAGGTTCGAGTCCTGTCACACCCGTTAACCTTTTGCTTAATATTGACTTTCCAACCCTATATAGTCACAGGCAAACATAATACAGGGATAATCTGGATCAATTATTTAGACAGTCACGTAGAGAAGAATGAGCAGACTCACATCTTGCATCAGAACAAAAATACTTAATAATCAGAGGCAGAAGGCAGGGGGCAGGAGGCAGGAGGCAGGAGGGGAGAAAAAAGTTGAAAAATAAGATTATTTACCTTATCAATATCTTATAATTGGCTATTTAACCTGATAACTAAGTATTAATCCTCCTGCCTCGGAGCCTTTCAACTCCTACCTCCAATCAAGACTAGGATTAAATTTGAAGGTGCAAGATGTCAGCAGAGGGAAAAAATCCAAAATTTAAGATCTGAAATCCCTACACTTTTCAGTTAGGATTAGAAATGAGGGAATTATCGGAACAATTTTCCCCTGGAAACCTCTTCTTATAGTTGCGTTTCCGAACTCTTTCTTAAAAGATTAGTACATCATAGAAAACTATGCTCAACAGAATTGCTACTCAGATTAAAAAGCACTTCCGTGCGCCAGAAGTTAGCGCTCACTGCGATGGACCTTGTGGTGTTTACGATCCCGCCTCTGCTCGTATTTACGCTGAAGCAGTGTACTCTATGACTAAGAAAATTGCAGATTTAGAAGCTAAAGTACCTCCTGCTGAGGAAAAAGCAGCTACGGTGGCTTACCACAATACCTTATCTCGCTATATTGCCATCAAAGAAAAGCAAGCGCAGAAAACCAAAGAAGAATTACTTATTCTTTGGACTGACTACTTTAAGCCGGTACATTTAGAAAAGTATCCTGACCTTCATGATATGTTCTGGAAGGCAGCAAAGCTTTGCTCTTCTTGTAAAGTGGAAGTCAACGAAGCTCATGCTCACCAATTACTAATGGCTGTGGAGAAAATCCACGGTATATTTTGGGCTACTAAAGAGCGGGATGTCCCCTGGGTTAAAGCTAGCTAGATTTATTTAGTGTTAGGTGGTAGGTACAAAGTTGATTCCCACTAGCAGCAATAAAGAATTAGTCCTTTGGCTGTTACGGTTGCGTCAACGGTTTTGTGTCACGGGGGCTTCTATGTATCCTTTGCTTAAAGCGGGAGAGGAAGTTCTGGTAGATACAAGAGCCTACCGCCACTGTTTACCTAAAATAGGGGATTTAGTAATAGCTAGGCATCCCCACAACCACAATTTAAGAATCATTAAACGAGTCGCTTTTGTTGATGATAATGGCGACTGTTTCTTATTAGGAGAAAACAAGAAAGAAAGTAGTGACAGTCGTTCCTTTGGGTCTGTCAATTTTCAAAAGATAATCGGTAAAGTGACTAGCAAATTTCCTTGAAACAATTTATTTTATTGATTATTCCAAGTCTCTGCTGCATCTTGAACTGCCTGTTTAACAGTTTTTTCTTGAACCATAGCAGCTTGTAAATTTTCATAGATAATCTTTTGTAACTGATTAATATTTTTCATCGAGGGAATTAATACTTCAGCTTCTTCAAGCTGCATCGCACTAACTTGACGGGCTTGAGCAATGGAAGTAGACTCAGACTGTTGTTTGAGGTCTTCTAGATAAAGGTTGACGGCCTCGGTGGTAGAAGGAAGAACATTCGCTTGTTTAGCAAACTCCAATTGATTTTCTGTATTAGTCACAAACAGAGCAAATTGCACCCCATCCTCTGGTTTATCGGTATCACGAGGAATAATTAAATTCATTACCGCTACATTTTTTTTTCCTGTTTTTCCAGTGATTTGGGGGGAAGCAGCAGAAACTTTAGCAATGGTGGGGGCATTATTTTCAATACTGGTTAAAGATTCGGCCCCAGAGGACAGTAAAGCCGTCTGTCCCGACTGATATAAGTCAATCGCATGACGATGGCCTTGAGTCAAAACTTCAGGCGGTAACAACCCTTTTTGATACAAATCAACCCAATAACTAAAGGCTGCAATTCCTTCGGGGGTATTAAAAGCAGCCTTTCCCTGTTCATCGACTAACTGAACCCCCATCTGTACCAAAGACTCTAGAACTTCCCCAGAATCTCCAGGAACAAAAGTAACAAACATGGCATATTTACCCGTTTTATTGTGAAAATTAGCAGCAAACTCACCTAACTCAGCGAAAGTTTTGGGGGGGCTTTTAATATTTGCCTCGGAGAGTAAAGCTTGATTATAGAGAGTAATGCGGGTGGTTAGATACCAAGGAATGCCAAAAGTAACCCCATCAAGGGTACTTGCTTGCCAAATTTTCGGTAAATATTGTTGTTGAATATCGGGGGAAATTTGAGTATTTAAGTCTAACCAGGCGTTACGACTAGCCAATTGGGAAGCAAAATTAGGATTAAGGTTAACCACATCAGGAGCAGTTTTCGCCGAAACAGCCGTTAAAATCTTGCTTTCCATCGCTTCCCAAGGGACATCTATCCAGCGTACAGTTACGCCAGGATTTTCTTGCTCAAAGGTCTTGATAATCTCCGTAAAATAGCGGGTAAACTTAGGTTGAAGCTGCATCGTCCAGAATTCTAACCCTTGATTAGAAGCCGTCGGCGGTCCTGGGTTACAACTGATGAGCCAACTTACAACAAATCCTAATAAGCACCAGATACCCAATTGTCTACGCTTTACAAATCTATGCATTATTTGCCAATGATAAATAGAAGAAATATTCTTAAGCTTAAGACTGATATTAGCATCTATGTAAGTTCACTTAAAAAACTGAAGGTTTTGGAAAAATTCAGTTAAATTAGATACTATACATAAAAAGTTGGTTCAAATAGTAACAAACCCGTTTTACAGCCATTGAACTATGCTACCTATTGAAAAAACGTATGTTAGATACTTTAAAAACTTTATTTGGCGGAGACCCTAATGGCTTTGGGCTAGAAATTACCCCCGAAAGGCTTAACCTCGCTCAACTATCTAGACACAAACAAAACTATAAATTATCTAAGTTTTGCACGACAGAAGTTCCTGAAAATGTTTTTGAAGAAGGGAAAATCCTCGATTCTCTCAGACTAGCCGAACTAATCCAAGAACTGTTAACCGAAAATAAGATTAACATAAAGCGTGTAGCAACGGCGGTTCCCATGCGCGAAGCTATTATTCGGGTTATTCCAATTCCGGCAGAACTCACCGACGAAGAATTACGGGAAATGGTATTAAACCATGAGGCGGAATTATATCTCCCCTATCCCAGGGAAGAAGTTGATCTCGACTACCAAAAACTGGGATTTTTTGAAGATGAAGATGGTATTGAAAAAGTCCGAGTATTACTGGTAGCCACCCGCAAAGAAGTAACCGATGTTTACATGGAAACCTTCCGACAAGCTGGACTGGAAGTAGATGTGTTAGAAATCAACAGTTTTGCCTTAATTCGGACTATTCGGGAGCAGTTAAGACAATTTGGCTCTAAAGAAGCGGCTGTCTTAGTGGATGTGGAATTTGACAGCACGGAAATTGCCATTGTCGTCGATGGAGTTCCCCAATTTTCTCGAACCGTTCCTATTGGAACCTTTCAGATGCAAAATGCCCTATCACAAGCTATGAATTTACCCCCATCACGTAACCCCGAAATTCTCCAAGGAATGACCATTCCCGTGACTGAGTTTGATAGTTTAAGTACCCAAGGGACTGCTATTAACCCAGGAATGACAGCCCTGATGAGGGTTTTAAGAGAACTAACTGATGAACTACGACGCTCAATTAACTTTTATTTAAACCAGAGTGAAGATTTAGAAGTAGTACAACTCTTATTAGCCGGGCCTGGAGGGGGATTAATGCAATTTGATGAGTATTTAACCCATCGTTTAAGTATCCCCACAATCCAAGTTGATCCGGTGGCGGCACTTTCGTTGGAAGTAGATATGGAAATCTCCCCTGTTGAAAGACCAGGGCTAGGAACGGTTCTCGGATTAGGACTACGAGAGGTGAAAGCATAATGTATAGTTTAGACATCAATTTTCTCAAAGATCGTCAACAACAAGACTTCAGTAAAATAAGCATTGCTGATAAAAAATCGGTACTTTCTGTCAAAGAAAATTTACCCATTATTATTGGCGGTGGTATTGCTGTTTTGTTACCAGGGTTAGCCGGAATATCTGTATTGATATTGGGTCAGTTATCGAACCAAACCCAAGCTAAGATTGAACAATTAGATGCCGAGTTAGTTAAATTAAATGCCCAAAGCAAAAGCTTTGAAGAAATTGAGGCACAAATTGAAGCCAACAAAAAAGAAATTCAAGCTTTGGTAACTGTCTTTAATCAAATTAAACCGTGGTCAGCGACTTTTCAAGAAATTGAAAATCAAATTCCTCCTAGTGTTAATGTTGAATCAATCAAACAAGATGGATTGGAATTAACAATTTCTGGTTATGCTCTTGACTACGATAATATTAATGACTTTGTATTACTGTTACAAAGCTCTAAAATGTTACAAGCTAATCAAACAGCCATTATTGATGCAAAGTTAGGGAGCCTTCCAGTCAAAAATCAAAATAAATCAGAGGATATAGAAATAAGTTATCCCCAAGTTGTGCAATACACGATAACTACACAATTAACTGAACGCCCTGCCTCTGAGTTACTTCAACAACTTGATAGTAATGGGGCAGTAGGGCTTGTTAGACGTATTAAAACCCTTGAACAGAAAGGAGTGTTTAAACCATGACCTTTTCCGATAACTTGAACACAGACCAAGATGTAGATTTTGAGGAGGAAGAATCTAGTTATCCGGTTGCCTTTGGAATAACGTTTACTCCCCCAGTCAGTGGCATCGCCTTAGGTTTATTAGGGTTAGTGGTCGCTGTGTATATATTATTAACATTTTTTATGCCAGCCTTCGAGGAATACAATACCCTCAGAGAAGATGAGACAGATAAAGAAAGTCGGATCAATCAAGAAAAATCTGGTCAGATTGATCAAAAAATGGTTCAAGCTGAAATAAATCTCCAGGAATCTCAAGCTTTAAGAAACCAGGTCTTATCGTTATTTTCTAGTGAAAAAAGTTTAAAAACCCTTTTACTTGATATCAACCGATTTGTGGAAGCTAGACAGGTTACATTAAAAAGTTTTGAGCCAACTGGAAATGTTGCCATTGTCACCGATAACTCTCTTGGAAAAGACGTTAGGAATAAATTGAAACGCCAAAGTTTTGAAATTGAAATTGAAGGAAGTTTTGAAAAAACTCATGAACTCCTTCAGGATTTAGAAAGACTTCAACCCCTCTTGATTGTCAACAAGTTAGATTCTCAACGAGTAGCGGAAGCTTTCGAGGTAAAATTAATCAAAAGTCAGGACAATAATGGCGAGGTCGCAGTTCAAGGACAAGCCATTCCTGTTGGACTAGATCTAATTAAAACAACATTTACTTTAGATGCTATTCTTCCTTTAACTCCAGAAGAGATGGCCAAATTGGCTGCCTCTGCCAAAGAAAAAGAAGAAGAAAAAGAAAAATAGACCTAATCATCAAAGTCAAAAATTTAGTCATTACCAATGGGAATGACTGCTAAAAAAATGTCGCTAACCCCATTTAGTTGACAGTTGTGTGTAGAGGAGTGAATTGTGAAAAACTATCGTTATCCGCTAATGACCAGTGGAGCAATATCTTTAATGCTCCTCATCAGTCAACCTTCCGTGGCTGTTAATTCGTCTGAAAGCTCTCAATCTCAAGACAAAGCAAGCACTGATGAGGTACTTTCTGGGAATCTGGAGCCTCAGATCGATTCTGAGTTAGATATCCTGTCCCAAAAACTTGATTGGGCTGCCAAAATGGAGGAAATGTCACAAGAGCCTCTTTCCCTGGATATTCCTGTTGAAATCGCTCAAATGCCCCCCGCCTATCCCAATATCCCCCAGGGTTCCCCAACTCCGTCTCAATCTCCTGGCTTTTATCCGAATACGCCCAATCCTTTTCCGCGATCGCCCTCATCGGATGTCTTAGTCCCTCAACCGGAAGTGATCATCAAATCTAACGGCTCTTCTGTTCCTGACAGTCTTAAACCCACGATGCCGATGGCTCCTACCTTACCGCGAGCCGTTGCTCCCCCTGTAGGAGATATGGCCATTTCTAATATTAATGCTGCTGCTGATTTTATCGATTTAGGAACCTCTATCGTCGTTCCTCGCCTAGTTCTACGTCAGGCTCCTGCGAGGGAAGTGTTAGCAGTATTAGCTCGTTATGCGGGGATGAACCTGGTGTTTACTGACGATACAGCCCCAGGACTGCAAGGACAAGGACAAGGACAAGCGCCAGCCGGAGGACCGACGGTTTCGTTAGATTTAGAAAATGAGCCAGTAGAGGAGGTGTTTAACTCGGTATTGATGATTTCGGGGTTACAAGCAAACCGCCGAGGAAGAACCATTTTTGTTGGGTCCCAATTACCCCAAGAGGTGCGGAACTTAATTAGTCGTACCATTCGCCTCAACCAAGTTAAATCCTTCAATGCCGGGACTTTTTTAGCCTCCCAAGGAGCAGAATACCAACGTTTAGTAACCCAACGCGAAGATATTATTGACCCCTTAACTCAACGGGTGATTGGACAGCGAGAACTCCCTGCTGAACTTGAACCCCTCACATCAAAACGGGGAGAGAGATCGGGCGCGCCTCTATTGCTGACAGGGTTAACAGTATCCTCTGATGATCGTCTCAATACCATTACCTTAGTGGGAGAACCCCGTGATGTTCAAGTGGCTACCTCTCTGTTAACCCAAATGGATGCTCGTCGCCGACAAGTGGCCGTTAATGTCAAGGTCGTTGATATTACCCTGACTAACGATCAGTCCTTCAGTAGTAGTTTTTCCTTTGGGGTCAATGATAGTTTCTTCGTTGTTGATGACGGGGCTGCATTTTTGCGTTTTGGGGGACCTGCTCCCATTCAAGAAGGGGAGTTTAATAGTGGGACCGGACGAGTTGGAGTACCGCCTGCTATTCCTAACCCTTTTATTGAAGATGGAAACATCTTTTTAAATCAAGGTTCATTTCAATTTCCTGTTTTAAGTGATGCAGGGTTGCCGCGAATTCCTGGAGCATCTCTGGGTATTTCCAATGACCCTGGAAACGCAGGGGTACTTGCTGAGCTAGACGCTGCTGACCCCGAATTCCTCTACGAGCTTCCCTCCTTTTTCGAGTTTCCCAGAAAGTTCCTTGCCCAAATCGAAACCACCATTGACAGTGGTAACGCCAAAGTGTTGACTGACCCCACCCTAGTGGTTCAAGAAGGTCAAGAAGCGACAGTGAAATTAACCCAAAAAGTCGTTGAAAACATTGTCACTGAAGTTGATCCCCTTAGTGGTGTCAGAACGACTACCCCTGTTTTAGAAGATTCTGGATTAACCCTAGCGATTAACGTCGATAAAATCGATGATAACGGATTTATTAGCCTAACCGTTAGTCCTACCATTGCGGCTCCTGGGGAACAAGTCCAGTTTGATAGTGGGGTGGGATCATCGAATACTTTAACCCTCTTATCACGACGGGAGTTAACCTCTGGATTGATTCGTCTACGGGATGGACAGACCCTAATCTTGTCAGGGATTATCAGTGAAGTGGATCAGTCTTTGACCAGTAAGGTTCCGATTTTAGGAGATATTCCCCTCCTAGGTGCGCTTTTCCGTAGTCAAACTGATACGAAGGATCGCTCAGAAGTGGTGGTTCTACTGACCCCTCAAATCCTCCATGACAATGGACAATGGGGCTATAATTACACCCCAGGAAGGGCAGCTGCCGAAGTCTTGCGTGAACAAGGGTTCCCTGTTCAAATTGTTCCCTAGGACTTTATAAACCATTTCGGAGCAGTTAACAAAAACAATTCACTCCCACCGATGGGTTTAGTGTTTTCGGGGAGAGTTACCCCAATAATCCCTGCTTTCTTAACGATTAATTTGTCTTGAGAATTCCCCCAAACTAGGATTTCAGTCCAGTTTCCTAAATCTGGTTGATGACCAACTAGGGCAAGATGGCTATTTTCTGTATTGTAGGGGGAATTCAACCACCAATTGACCCAGGTTTGAATATCGCCACCAGGAGCAAGGGGTTGAAAAACTTCTACGATATTGCTCAGTCCGACTTGTTGAAAAATTTCTGCGGTTTGACGCGCTCTCACAAGGGGACTGGTTAAAATTACCTCAAAATTGACCCCGATCGCTTTCAAGCGTTGAGCGACTTTAGTGGTTTTTTCCCGTCCTATTTGAGTCAGGGGACGGTCTACATCGTTGGTGTATTCAGTCCTTTCTGCGGCAATTCCATGACGAATTAAATAGAGTTGTGCCATATTAGCTCCAAAGGTGTCTGGCACTATTATGGAGTAACTTGATTTTCGTTAGGATCTATGGTTAAAATCCGAAGTGATTTATCAATTTTTAACTCGATTATGCTTAAAACTCCGATGATAACCTTACTCGCTCGCCTAAATCATGTTAGTAGAATTGTTCCGGTCTCCTTGGGATTATTAACGTTAGGGCTGTCCCCTGTTGCTGCGATCGCAGGTAGTGCAGCTTGGAATCAATTTGATGTTTGTGTGACTGAAATTGCTAACCATGGGGTAGCACGGAACACAGCCGCATCAGCTTGTTCTGATGCCCTGATTCCCAAAGAATTATCCCAATGTGTCACAATGATTCGTCGAGCCACTCCCATTGACGGAGATAATGCTCTCGGTGCTTGTTATCAGGTAAGACGACCTATTGATTTAGGTAACTGTGTGGCCGATGTTTATAATGCTATTCCTAGTCTATCCTCAGTATCGAGCGAAGATGAATTAACGACATCAGAAAATATTCCTTTGTTAACTCTATTGAATTCTTGTCGAGCGAGTTTGCGTCCAGGATATTATTCAGAATGTGTTATTGCGGTTAACCGAGATGTTCCTGATATGACTCCCGTTAAAGCGTTAAATAAATGTCTTTCTGCTGAGGATTTTCCCCGTGATTTATTTCCAGCTTATGAAACACGATAGGTCATCATGTGCTATTGGGCGTTAGGGAAAAAACATTCAGGCAAACGTTGACTCAAATATAGTCCTAGACCATAGCAAAGTTTTTCTAAACAATACTTCAACTGCTATCAAAGAGTTGGTAGCCACAATAGCATTATAAGATGTAAAATTTGAAAGTTCGTAGTTAAGGCTTTAGCCTCGATTTAACCAGGATTTTAAGTCCTAAAGGATTGACTACAAACCTATATTAATTTTGCCTCACCGAGGAGTTTCTTTTTGAAAATATTAGGTCATCAACAAGTAACTTATTGTAATTTAGTCTCTCGAAGAGATAATAATATAGAATATTTACCTGGTCTAATTTTTCAAAATAAGTTTTTTATTAAGGATAAAGTTTTTGCCCTTGATAAAAAAACCGAAGCTCAACAATACGGTAGACAGGAATTTTTACAACACAAAGGACAAAAACAATATATTTTACTTGAAGACCCTACCGGATTAACACTTTCGACTCAAGATGATTCAGTAGAATTATTTAAACAATCTAACGAAGAAAATTCATCAGCGACCATTAATTTAAAAGAACTAATTTCAGTAATTCGAGGGGATAATGGGATTGAAATTAAAGAACGTCGCTATCGACTCAAGCTTTATCCTGACTGTTTTGTTGGAAGTGAATTAGTAGATTGGATGGTTACAACTTTATCAATTCCTCCAGAAAAAGCTGTTCAAATTGGACAACTTCTCATTGAGAAGAAATTAATTCACCATGTTCATGATGAACATTCTTTTAAAAATGAGTTTTTATTCTATCGCTTTTATTGTGATGAAAAAAATTCTTGAGTTTAATATAATTCTTGTCGTAATCTATAAATTAGGGTATCAGGATCAACTTGATTAATAATATTTTCCATGACCGTACTTGGACCCATAGGACCCCAACTACAACCTTTTTCTAAATACTCTTGAGCCGCTTTACCGACGATATAAGCATAGTATCCTGCAATTCCTCCTTGCATTACCGCCGTACTTCCATAGGTTGTTAAGGCAGCTGGATTTTCAAATAAACTTAAGGCTCCAGAAGCAGTTTTTCCTAGTCCTAACATTACTAAACTTACAACTTCACCTAATAATAATCCACCAGAACTAAAAATAATTTTTTTCCAGAGTTTACCCGCCTCATAACTGGTAATCGGAAGTCCATACAATTGGGCTAGAGAACGAATCAAAGCCAAATCAGCGATCGCTCCCCCAATTAAATCTAAAAAAGCAATGGGGTTCAGAGCCACCGCTAAGGCTTTTGATTTAGTATAATTCCAAATAATAGCTTCTGCTTCTTTCTGACGAATTTTCAAGGTCTTTTTGGCAATATTTTCTTCAGCTTGTTTAGCTTGCATTAAAGCATTTAAAGATAATAATGAGCGTCCTTCTTGATTTAAAATTGTCAATATTTTATTGCGTAATTCATCAACTTGAGGCGGTAGAGTTTCCCATTTTTCTGTTACTTTACCATCAGGATATTCAACCCGAACAGGGATAGGTTGGGGGTCAGCCGCTATCCTAACAATTTCGTTGGCAGAAAGAATCGGATTGTTTTGATCTGAATTGATACTTTGTAATTGTTGATAAATCTCTTGACAATCTTGATCAGGATAAAGATCAATTTTATTAAACACTAAAATTAAGGGTTTTTGACTTCCTTGTAGTTCCCGTAATGCTTCATATTCGGTACGGGTAATATCACCGGACACTACAAACAGAATTAAGTCAGCTTGATAGGCCACTTCTCTAGCCATATTAGCCCGCGTTTCCCCTTCAATTTCATCTAATCCAGGGGTATCAATAAACTCGACTTGAACTTTACCGCTAGGGGGTGTCCAACGAACAGATTTGGGCCACTGAGTGACCCCATGCAATGGACCCGCATCAAGAAGTTTTTGTCCAATTAAAGCATTAACAACGGCTGATTTACCCCGACTAACTAAGCCAAAAGTGGCAATTCTAATGACATTTTGTTCAAGTTTATTTAAGGCTCCTTTGAGAGTTTGTAAATCTTGACGGACAGCCCCTTGCAGTTCAAGATTAGGGGGATAATTCCAATGGCGACGAAAACTCGCATACCAAGATAACGCCTGTTGCAAACTGGCGCGAGCTTGTTGGAGATGGTTGTCTTGTTGAGAAGGGGACATTAGTTGGTATTTATGGACTTGAAATTTGGGGAGGATGTTACGGATGAATCAACGATATTCTCATATTAGTGGAATCAGAGTCTTGTTTTAAAGTTTTATAGATAGCGATCGCTGCTCGACTTGTCAAGTCCATTGCTGAATGAGAGTAAATTAAAAAACGCAATCCATCTACAGTTTTTGAAGCCTTTTTCTTATTTTTGATGAAATTAACTGTTTGTTTAATCTCTTCCTCAATAAAAGTGGTTGAATCATCGACTATGAGTGAATGGATATCTCCAGAATTAATATTAATTCCAGATTGAACTAATTCAGGTTCACTCTTATGTTGAGTTTTTTGGAATCTAATTCTATCAATTCTCTCAAAGGAAAATAGTCCTTTTTTTTCTTCATCTTCTATCTCATAACCTAGGTACCAAGCAATATTATGAAAGACGATTTGTAAAGGATAAGCTCTAAAGGTTTGTTGTGGGGTATCAGTCCATTTTTTTCACATAAAAAAGGATAATAAATAATAAAACGAATCGTTTTAATTAATCGTTCAAACCTCTCTAAATCATGATAACGATGGCTAATTAAATAAGGAGAATCAATCGACTCCATTTCAACTCAATCAGCCCGAACGTTACCGCCCCCTAAAATACCATTTTTCTTTAACCAGTTTAAGTTTTTTTCAATGGCTTTTGGATCAGCATAAACCCGATCATACTTTTTAGTAATAACTGCACACATTTCTTCAATAGAAGTGGTAAACTCTGGCAATTTTTCGATGCCTAAAATAACTTTTAAGGTTTCTAGTTCAGTTTCTGATAAATTCCCTAAGCCTGGATAATTAATAATAACTGACATCAAGTGCATTAATCGTTCAAAGTCTAAAAAACGAGAATATTGATGAAAATTTTTATTCTTATTTAAGTTGGCTTGATTAGCTAAAAGACGATTAAATCCTTTGATAATTTTACGAATTTTAGAGAGATCGAAACTGTTTTCTGTAATCGAAATAGGATAAATCTTTAATAGTCCTTCGTTAGAGCTTGGGGGAGCGTTTTGTAAACAAGCATTCATCCGCTCAATCACCTCATCAGGAACTTGGCGATCACGTTTTTTATTTCTTTGTTTACATTGCTCAATTGTAACCTGTAAATGCCATCCGATCCATTGAATATTAAATAAATTAACTGTTTTATAAAGAAAATCAAGTCGGCACTGCCGCACAACATTTGTGGCATCGTAAATCACTGATTGATCTTAAAGCCAACGGAGGTTTCCATTCAACTGATTTCTCTTAATAAAAGAGAGTTAGCCAACACTTTTGATTTAAGAATAAACCTTATTAAGTTTCCATTCAACTGATTTCTCTTAATAAAAGAGAGATACTTCAAAGTGCTGAGTATCATCGATGTCTTGATAAAGCAATAAATTGGAGACAAAATAATGACACTATTGAGTTTGTTGCTACATCAGGAACCCCTGTTATGAAATTAGGATGGGGTATTTTACAAGCTTTAGGATATGCTTCCAATAGTCGAATATGGCAAGTCAGAAATCCTAAAACAATGAACAATAATCAAGAAAGAGTTTTAGCGAATAGTGTTAATGTTTTCAAGAATCAATCTGACTTTAGAATTGTTAGAAATCAACTACAAAATTATAATTATAGTGGTGCATTAGCAACCCTAGAAAATAGTGAGTTGCATAGTCAAATCACTCAAGCTTTAATGGAATATGGTTATTATCGTTTAGCATTTGATTTTAAATCTGCTAGAGAAATTAGCCAAGATTATCAGCAAAAAATTAATCAAGAATTAGTCAATAATATTGATAAATTATATGATGAAAATATTCTAGAATTATTACAAGAGGTTTATTATAAAGGAAACTACTTCACTAATCAAACAATTAGAAACTTATTGTCAGGTTAGAAATGGATTAGTACACCATCTTCAGGGAGTTTCTGAACTTGATGATGAAGAAAAAATTATCAAAACTATGAGAGAAATTCTCTCGTTAGTAAAATCAGATTTTCAAACAATCAACCCCTTTAATTTACTCAACGAACAAATTGTCAATCAATTAACACCATTAGTAAGAGGTTAAACTCATGAAAGACTTTCGACTTGGTTACTTATACAGCTTATCTCCTATTCATTGTGGAGGCGAAGGAGACTTAGGCAACATACTAGAAATTGCCCGCGAAGTCCACACTAATTTTCCTTATATTCCTGGTTCTTCTCTTCGAGGAAGCATTAGAAATGAAGTAGAAATTCTTAATGCTAATACTGCTAATAATCTATTTGGGAAAGAACTCGATAATGAAGGACAAATGGGTGTACATCAAGTTTGGTTTGGAGATGCGAGGTTATTATGGGTTCCCATGCGAACCATGGCCCTCAATGGTAGTACAGATATCTTTACTTGGGTGAGTTGTCATTCTTTGATTCGAGATCATGCCATTGTCTCTCAGCTACCCTTTGTCAATTTTCCTGATTATGCTGTGGGGACTCGTAGAGGTAAGTATGTTGTTGCTGATGCTCAAATTGAGATATCAAAACTTGATGATCAACAAAAACAAGCGATCGCCTTTTCAGGAGCGTTTCCAGACTCTCTAAAAGATTCCGTTAAACCCACTTGGGAAAGTAATCATATTGTTCTTCCTGATGCCGATTTTCAAGTATTAATGGAACATTCCCTTTGGACACAGGTAAGAAATAAAATCCAAGAAGATAGTAATGGAGCAAATCAAGCGGGGTCGGCTGAAGTTTTTTGGACAGATGTTTGTCTTCCCCGTGACACCATTTTTTACCTACCTTGGGGCTATAGTTTATCCACCGAGCATCCTATTACTTCTCAAGAACATCAACTTTTAATGGAAGTTATTACAGGATTAGTTCAAGTTGGAGGACAAGCTAATGTTGGCCGTGGATGGGTACAAAGTTGGGTTAATGATAATACTTTTAACTTCAATCAAAATCAAAACCAAGGAACACCTGCTACCTTAGTAGCTTCTAGCAGCAACGGTTAACAATAATACTTTTTACTTCAATCTTGTATCAAGACAACTTAGTAGAGGTTTAAAGAGAAATCATGCCTAAAAAAAGTAAAAATAAACCCAAAAAATCTCATCAAAACCTGTCCTCAAAATCCGTTAAGACGACAGCTACTCCTCCTACATCTAAACCAAATTTTTCATCTAATAAGGTAAACGCTATACCTCCTCAATCTAATTCAAATCCTCCATCTTCTATTACTGCTGTTTCTTCTGCGATGGTAAATTCGATGACTAATTCCCAAAGAGTTCAACCAGAACAAATGAGTTTATCGGCTCACGCAACTATTCAATCTTATCTGGAAAGGGCTAACCAAACCTATCTTTCTCAAGAAGATTTGAATGCCGTATTACGTTTATCTCAACATCTCAGAATTTTTGGTTTATTATCAGCCGTTGGCTATATTAATCAATCTAATGATCAAGAAGGGAAAGTTCGTCAAAGAACCGTACCTGTTTGGCATTGTTTATTAGGAAAATTAATTGCACCAACCGAAGATTTAGATCAAAGAGAATTGATGGATAAAATAGTTTCTTTAACCAAAGACACCCCCAGAGAATATATGGCTATGTGGCGTAAATCTTTAGTGCTAACACAGCATTGGAATTTTTGGGCAAGAGCCTATTCTCAAGAGTAATCATTTTGTCTGTCAGCAATATTTATTAATTGTTGCTTTAGGCAAAATCGTTAAGGGCTTCTCCTTGATAAATGAAGCCTTTATGAAAAATCTTTCAAAATACCCAACGTACTTAGAAACATAACTTGTCCCTATTATTCAGACTTTTTTAGAATATTATGTATACAGGTAATAAATTAATCGAACTCCTAGAAAAGCAACAAAAAAGCCGAGGACAATCTGATTTACTAAAAACAGGAACTTTTACCATTCAATGGCGTGCAAAAGTGGGGTCTTATCCTCATCCTGATGGAGAAACCATAATTTCTGCCGGCGAACCTTGTGGAAATTGGAAACATGATAATACTGAAAAACTTAATGTTGGAGATAATTATCAAAAGTTTTCAGATTTACCTTTAATTGGGTATATTCCTGGGTCTTCAATTCGAGGTTTAGTTAGAGCATGGGCTAAAAAATATCCTGATAAATACCAACGAATGAATGAATTATTAGGCTATCAAGATGATGAAAAAATAACCCCTGGAAAAATTGAATTTTTAGATGCTTATCCTCAAGAAGCCACTCGTTTAACTTTAGACATCTCCAAAAATTTGTAAGCTTTTAATATAAAGCCTTTTGGGTGATATTGGCTTTGCGATCGCCAAACCCTGAAATCCTAATTTTTCGTTCAAAATGTCTTCTAATGCAATTTCAGAAAAAAAGATAAGGTTTTTAAATCAAAATTTTTTAGGCTAAAACTCAATCCTAACAACTCTTTAGGCTCTTAGTTTATATTTTGGAGATGTCTTTTAGATATTGTTAATCCTCAACAAGACTTTCAAGTGTTTCATAGAGGACAAAGTAAGCCTTTATCTTTTTATACATTAGGTGATGGAGAAGATAAAATCAAGATAACAGTTGGAATTCGAGGAATTCTTAACCAAACAACAGCAGAGGAAGTTCAAGAAGTTTGGGAATGGGTAGAACAAGCACTAAGTCTTTATGGGGTAGGAAGTCGTACAGCTTCAGGATATGGTGCGATTAAATCTGATAATAAACCTAAGCTAAAGCTTCCCAAAGATGAATCTATCAAAATCTTTAACTTTACTTTGTATAGTCAAGGTTGCTATGGAGCTAATCAAAAAGATGACGTACAATTACGTCCTTCTCATTGGCGAGGTTGGTTACGTTCTTGGGTATGGCGTTTTCTTCTAGGTATTATGTCACAAGATAATGCTAAAAAAACTTTAGGAGAATTACTGGGAAACATCGATGATGACAATGGGACAAGTAATAAAGGTTGCGTTTGTTTAGAACTTATTAAAAACTCAACTTGGGGAGAAGGTTCTGATGACCAACCCAGGTTTTACACTTGGCAAGGGAAGCTTAAAATTACTGCCCCAAAAGATATTTTAAATAAGATTATTTTCCCCATTATTAAGTTTGCTGTTAGTGTTGGTGGAGTAGGTCGAGGTTGGCGTAGACCTTTACATATTTTTCAGATGAATAATGGTCACAATGCTTCCAGGGGATGTTATCTCAAACTATCTCATAAAGTTAAAAATCCAAACACAGGAAAACCTCAGATTCGTGGGTATCAATTATCCCCTAATAAACCTG
Source organism: unicellular cyanobacterium SU2 (assembly GCA_002110465.1). Lineage (GTDB taxonomy): Bacteria > Cyanobacteriota > Cyanobacteriia > Cyanobacteriales > Microcystaceae > Rippkaea. The sequence goes on from NEED01000009.1 coordinate 84,932, forward strand.
AAACTTGGTGGAATACCTATCAAAAATGACTTGAAGCTGTTCAAGAAAAATGGTCTGATAGATTTGATATCAATGCGAATGAAAACTTAGAAGCTGAGGTCTTTTCTCCTACGACTTGTTCAATTTATGCTGTTCCTGGTCCAGATGATAATCCCATCAATGAATCTGAGCAAAACTGGCAAAACATTCGTCGTAATGAGGAAACTCGTGGGGATGGAATGAACCTCATTTACAAAGATAAATATAAGCGAAAAACTGATGTTGGTGGCAGTGCTGGTCATGGTAATGCTCATTGTTCTTGGGTGAGTATTAGAAGAGTGAAAGCTCCTCATCCAACCATTGAGACTAACTGTCAAGAAATTGTCTGTTTATTTATGGGAGGAAAATCCTCTGACCATAATCACTTACGTTCTCAATTTCTCAAAGATTTATCAGTAATTCCAGACTCAACGTTATTATTTGGACTCTCCCATCATCATCCCTAAAAAGTTGTGAAGTGTTGACCATTATTGAAGGTAATGAAGAAAATGCCGTCTTCATTTTTTGTTACTGTACTGTAGAATATACCGATAATTTACTGTTTAGTTAAGGTAATTAATCTATAAAGATGCTAAACAAAATAGAATTTTCTAAGAAGCTTTTGTTAAACTTTTGGGTGTCTTTTCATATTTTGGATTTAAGGAACAAGTATTATGTCAACACACTCTCTCAATGGTCAAAGGACTTCTGTATTCGGTGCGATCGCCGTTGCTTCAGTTTTATTCTTCTCCCCTGAATCAGCATTAGCTACAAATTTAGGGTTTGAGAATAATAACTTTGATGATTGGGAAACCACTGGAACAACCAGCGTTGTAGATAATACCTTTGGGGTTGAACCCACTGAAGGATCTTATCAAGCTTTATTATCTACCGGAGGCAGTCCGACTCCTGTCTTGCAACCACCGTTTTTGGGAACAAGTTTAGAAGGAGGAGAATCTTTAGGGACTCCTTTTTCTGGATTTCTCTTTTCTGATGGTCAAATTACTAATTTTGGTAATAGCTTATCTCCAGCCACTTCTTACACCGAAGGATCAGCCATCAAAACAACTATTACTGCCAATGCTGGAGAGATCCTTACATTCGATTATAATTTCCTTACTAATGAAGATTCATCCCAACCAATCTTCGGTAATGACTTAGGCTTTTTTAGTATCAATAACCAACTGATTTCCTTAGCTGTCTTTAGTGATGTGGAATCTATCTTAGTACCTTCTGCTACTTCCTTTAGTCGAGAAACTGGGTATCAAGAGTATTCATATACTTTTTCAAGTTCTGGTACTTATACCTTAGGGTTTGGAGTGGTTGATGGCAATGATTCTAGTGGAGACTCCGCTTTACTTGTAGACCATATTCAAGTTGTCCCAGAACCCTTGACCATTTTAGGGACAGTGGCAGCGTTAGGCTTCGGTACTTTCTTTAAGAAGATAGTCTAACCCAAGATCAGAAAGAGAGCCAACGACTTTCCGTGTTTCGTCTTGACTCTCTTGCTGGTTCGCTCCTCACACTGGTCATAGTATATATAACTCACACGTATTTGTCACTAGACTTAAAGAAAATTTTCGATTTCTGAAACGAGAATCACAGTTGAAAACGGGGAAACTCTTCTCGGTGACTATACCACAGCCATTTTAATAAATGTTGACTCACGGCAATTAATCCTAATCGAGCTTGAGCTAATTGAGGATTATTTTGGGCTAGTTCCCCAAAAATACGGCAATAACGTTCAAAATTCAATACAGATTCACTTAACTGAGTAGCCAGCTTGTTCCAACTCTCCGAAGCGTGATTAACGAATCTATCAACAGTGATTATTATCTGACTCAGGAGAACTAAGGCCGTTCGATCCTGTAACCGTAATTGATGAGTATCTGTTAGCCAAGGAATGGGATTAGGATCTTTCCAAGGCCAGCTTAAATCAGCTAACGTCTTTGAATGGAGAGAGATTAATCCTTGTTGTTCTCCCAAACGCAATAAAGAGCAACAACGGGCATAAGTGTATTCAATAGGGAATAAATTTTCAGTATTACTTGAAATTTTAGGAGATTTCGGTTGTTTTAACATCCCTTCTCCCAAGAATTGTAACCAAAAGGCTAAGGCGCGATCGCTTACCTGAAAATCTAACCATCCTGGTTCAACCAGTTTCATCGTTAAGGTTAACTGGGGGAATTCGCCGTTGTCAGAGGTCAGTTGAGTCTCTAAGAAAGAAAACACCTGTTGTGAAATTTGCCAAGGAGATAGGGAACAGTGACGCGATAGTTGCATGGCGATCGCACAACGGTAAGTAATGGGGGTAACAGAAGATAAACGGGAGACAGATAAACCCTGCTGACCGAAATTAGATAACAACCCCTCAAACCATTGTGAATTTCTTAATAAATGTGATAATTGATGCTGTAATTGTTGTTGTATAGATAACCTTTTTAAGGGAAAGTGAAAAGTCCCATAAGCGGAAGTCGAGCGATCATATTTCATAGTTAATAGTTATTCGTTATCTTGAAAAAGCTCTAGGGATCTATTAGGTCTTGCTGCTACATAATATTGAGTTTTTTTTAGTTTTTATAAAAAAAGTAAATTCATCGCAGACCATACCCAATCTAGTTAACAAATTAATAAGAAGTTTCTAGACCATTCTAGTTCTTATTTACAATGAAAGTAAAATAAGTAAGTAGTGAATAAAGTACCTTTTTTTGACTCGATATATCCTTAAATAGACCTTTGTAATTTGGGAGTAATTGGGTATGACTAATATGATTCAACGTTCCCGAGAATTGGACATTAGTAATTTATGGGAAGATTTTTGTCAATGGGTGACAAGTACCAATAACCGTATTTATATCGGCTGGTTTGGCCTATTAATGATTCCTCCCTTAATTGCTGCTACTACCTGCTTTATTATTGCCTTTATTACAGCCCCACCTGTGGACATGGAAGGTATTCGAGAACCGATTATTGGTTCATTATTAGGAGGTAATAATATCATTTCTGCGGCAGTAATTCCTACGTCGGCGGCCATTGGCTTACATTTTTATCCCATTTGGGATGCAGCATCGATTGACGAATGGCTTTACAATGGGGGACCGTATCAACTGATCATTTTCCATTTCTTAATAGGAATTTGGTGTTATTTAGGTCGTCTTTGGGAATTGAGCTATCGTTTAGGAATGCGCCCCTGGATTTCCGTCGCGTTTTCTGCCCCAGTTGCTGCAGCGACTTCTGTATTCCTTATTTATCCCATCGGTCAAGGAAGTTTTTCTGAAGGAATGCCTTTAGGAATTAGTGGCACGTTTCACTTTATGTTAGCCTTCCAAGCTGACCATAATATCTTAATGCACCCGTTACACATGTTAGCTGTTGCTGGTATCTTTGGCGGTGCTTTCTTAGCCTCTTTACATGGTTCTTTGGTTACGTCTAGCCTCATTCGAGAAACCACGGTTCAAGAATCTATTAATGAGGGTTATCATTTTGGACAAGAAGAAGGAACTTATAACTTATTGGCAGGTCACGCAGGATACTTAGGCCGAATTTTAGTACCGAGTTTGGGATGGCGTAATAGTCGTTCAGTCCACTTTATTTTAGGGGCAATTCCTATTATTGGAATTTGGTGTGCTGCCTTGGCCATTGGCGTAATGGCTTTTAACCTCAATGGGTTTAATTTTAATCAATCTATTCTTGATAGCCAAGGTCATGTTATCCCTACCGATGCGGATGTTTTGAATCGGGCTAATTTAGGCATTCGGTCAATGCACTCCCCCAATGCGCATCATTTTCCTCTTACTTTAGCTAGTGGGGAAACTATTCCTCTGAGTTAACCTTTGATTGTTATTTGGGATTGTTTGTTCTTAGGCCTTTCCTATACTGGGAAAGGCAATTCTTTTCAAGACTGTTACTCAACAGGAGGAAACCAAGTTTTATTGAGTAATTCTTCTGATGAATAAGGGCAGTTTTCTGGTAAATTTTTAAGTTGAGTTTTTCTTTGGACGATTAACCGTGCATTTTGATAAATCGTCGGTAATTCACTCAGTAAATAATTTTTTAAATTTGTCGTTAATCTATCTTCTAATTGTACCCGAAACGTTATAATTTCTCCCGCCCAATGGTTAGCGTTTCTTTCTCTTTCTAATTGCCAAAATTGATATAATAATAAATGAATGATAATTTGTAATAGTAAACTTTTTACGGCACTTTTTTCACTGCGTCCCAACGCTTCTAATTCCTCAATTAAGTTCTCATAATCTATCTGGTCTAAACGATGGTTTTTCAGTAGATTAATGACTTCTTCTAACCACTGATTATAGTCAAGTTCATAGAGGTATTTTAATTCAACAAGGTGAGATTTCATCTTAGTTTCTATAGTTTCTAAAACTTAATGTTACCTATCTTTTTTGTTAACTGATATTAATTAAAGTAAAAAGAATAGACTAAAACGTTACAAAGACCGAGGATCTTTTGAGCATTAGCTAAGATTATGATAGAAGCGTTTTCGTTAAGTAAATTCAATCAAACTAAGACATTCCTAAGAAAACAAGGAGGGTAAAATAATGTCTACTGACTTGATACAAGCTTTAATGGTTATAGGAATTATTACAATTGCCTGTGTTATTTTATCGCCTCTTTTAGTATGGCTGTTAAAAGATCACAGAAAAGCAACTTAGACTTTCAGCAAAGAGGTAATAATCGGTAGTGTTGGCTATTGATCTTTATAATGCAGAATTTCCGTTGCCACGCGATCGCACACCCCCACTTCCCCTAACATTGTACACATTTGCTCATAATCATCTAAAGTTTTTTGACGGCGTTCAGGGTTAAGCAGTAAGTCTAAAGATTCTTGAACAATGCGGTCTGTTGTCGCTTCTTCCTGTAACAATTCCGGTACTATTTCCTCCATCACCACTAAATTAGGCGGAGACATAAAGGGAATGGAAAACTTGAGAATATTGCGCGCAATCCACATTGTTAAGGGATTGACCAAGCATAACACCAGTTGAGGAATTTTAAGTAACGCTAATTCTAAATTAACGGTTCCTGACTTGGCAATGGCAAAATCTGCCGCCGCCATAACATCTAATGCTTTGTGTCCTTCGAGTAAAGTCACAGAAAATTGATAAGCATTAACCGTTGCTTCAATAGTGCTGCGATATTCACTCAGAGAAACCGGAAGTAAAAAATGAAGATCAGGGATTTTTTCTTGGAGTTTTTGGGCTGCTTTGCACATTAGAGGAAGGTGATACTTCAACTCTTGATAACGGGAAGCAGGGAATAGGGCGACGACCGTTTGATTCGGGTCAATATTTAACCCTTGACGGGCTTGATCCCGACTAGGGGCTTTAGCCATGCGATCAAGGAGGGGGTGGCCAACCCACTTAACTGTAACGCCTTTTTCCTCAAAAAATCGGGCTTCTTCAGGAAAAATTGCTAAAAGAAGATCGGTAATCTGGGCGAATTGCTGAATCGTTTTACTATTAGGAGACCAGACCCAAGATTGGGGAGCAATATAGTAAATAATCGGAACTTCAGGTAAATTCTTGCGGGCATATTGACCAAAAGCCGAATTAGGCCCCATGTAATCGATGAGGATCAGAAGATCGGGGGGATTTTCCCGCAAATATTGTTTAACCCGACGCTGCATTAACCAGGTGGGAATAATAAACGGGAGAGACTCAACAATGCCGATTGAACCGATGGCTGCTGTATTCCCCAACAATTTTGCCCCTGCTTGCGCCATGAGATCGCCCCCTAGGGCGAGAATTTCTAAGGGAATGCCCTGACTTTCGGCCTGTTGGTAGAGGGCTTTCACCAACATTGATCCCTGTAAATCTCCAGAAACTTCCCCTGTACTCATAAAAATTCGCATAGATTCCCCAAAAAATGTAAATGAACCCCATGGTTAATCAGTAACGCTTGGTGCTAGGTTCTCCCTGGAATAGGTCCGCGTCGTTTTTCTCCTGTGGTGGAGCCCATCAAAAAATGGTAGAGATACTCAACATATTCATTATCGGAGATCCCTGGTAATTGTTCTAAAGCTTCTTTAAACGTCAAATCTGAATGGTAGAGAAGACGAAAAGCTTTTTTTAGGTATCCCACATCGTGGGTGGTTAGCCCTGCTCGTTTTAAACCCACTAAATTGAGCGATCGCACCCGTGACGGATTACCTTCAATCATCATAAACGGAGGAGCATCTCGATCAATGCGACTCATCCCTCCAAGCATGGCATTACGTCCAATGCGAACAAACTGATGAACCCCTAACGCCCCTCCTATAACCGCCCGTGGTTCAATGTGAACATGGCCAGCAAGGGCTACCGCATTGGCAATAATCACATGATCTTCAATCACACAATTGTGGGCAACATGAACATAAGCCATCAACAGATTATGATCACCAATTTGAGTCACTTCATCGGCGTGGGTTGCCCGATTAATAGTGACAAATTCCCGAATAGTATTGTGGTTCCCAATTTTGACCCAGCTGGCCGCTCCCTTATATTTTAAATCTTGGGGTTCTAAACCAATGACAGCACTGGGAAAAATACGATTACCGACCCCAATTTCTATTGGACCTTCGATGATGGCATGGGCCCCAATGGTGGTTTGAGCATCAATTTTAACGTTTTCTCCAATCACGGCAAAAGGACCCACTTCTACCGTTGGGTGAAGTTCTGCTTTGGGGTGAATAACAGCAGTGGGATGGATTGGGGTACTCAAAGGGGTATCTTCCTTGCTTTGATAGGTCAGCATTGAATTTTTGTTCTAGCTTACAGGGTATTGGGTTAAACAGACATAAAGCTGTATTGGTTTTATGTAAATATAAATCCTGTCACCAAAGGAGTCAAACTTTAGTAAATTTGACCCGCTTTTGATGGGAAAAGTGCCTTTCAACTATGATAAGCCGCCCCTAAATACAATTGTCCAACTTTAGGATCATCAAGAAGATCTTTCCCTGTCCCTTCAAAGCGATCGCGGCCATTTTCTAATACATATCCCCGATCAGCCATCATTAGAGCTTTTTTAGCGTTTTGTTCTACTAAAACAATGGCTTTTCCTATTTGATTAATCCCTTGAATTTGTTCAAAGACGTTATTCACTAAAATCGGAGACAGGGCAGCCGAAGGTTCATCTAGGAGTAACAAGTCAGGATCAAGCATTAATGCCCGTCCCATGGCTAACATTTGCCTTTCTCCTCCTGATAAGGTTCCTGCTTTTTGGCGACGACGTTCCCCCAGACGAGGAAACATAGTGTAAATACGCTCTTTATCCTGTTTTAAAGACCCTTTTCTAATAAATGCTCCCATTTCTAAGTTTTCTTCAATACTTAGGGCTGCAAAAACATTAGAGATTTGGGGAACGTAGCACATTCCCTGATGGACAATTTGATCTGATCGCAGTCCGGCAATATTTTTTCCTTTAAAGATAATTTTGCCTTGGTTAGGAGTTAAAAGTCCAAAAATGGTTTTGGCTAAGGTAGATTTTCCCGCGCCATTAGGGCCAATTACTGCCACTAATTCTCCTGGGGCAATACGGAAGTTAATCCCCTGGAGGATATTTAAGTCTTTAAGGTATCCTGCATAAACATTTTCTACTTCTAAAATATTTTCCATATACTGTTTAAGTCATTCAAACTTTGAGCCTTGTTCTTAGAAATTTATTAGTCATTTTTTTAGGAGGCCAGCTAACAAAAATTCCCCCCTCTCTCTTGAGCGACAGTCGAAGCCCCTCTCCCCCTCTTTGTGCCACAGTTACTCTGGCGTTTTTTGTAATTCAGGACGTTCTTCTGGAATAATTGCCTCTTCTACTGGACAAACTTGTAGACAAATTCCACAATCTATGCAGGTTTGAAAGTCTATCCAGTACCAGTCTGTTCCCTTAAGGTTTTTGCCAGGGCCTTCATGGATGCAAGCGACTGGACAAGCATCTACACAGTCAGCAACCCCTTCACAGGTTTCCGTAACAATGGTATGTGGCAAGATATTTCCTCCCAGTTTCAATCTTTAAGTTTTATTACTTTTTTATTGTGACAGACTTTCTGTGCAATACAAATACAAATCAACGTTTAAGTAGGCAAATTCTGTTTTGCTTCTTTGGCAACTTGTTCAACAGAATCTTGTGTTAAGGTCGTCAGGGTTTCTTGGGCTTGTTTTCCCCCTAAACGTCCTAAGGCTTGGGCGAGGCGATAGCGAATTTGCCAATCTTGATCGGTCACTAAAGGAATTAATAAGGGGATCGCTTCAGGGTTTCCTAACTCTCCCAAGGCACTCACCGCAGACGCTTTCACCAACCCATTGTCAGAAGTCAACGCTTCTTTGAGTAATTCCAATCCCCTGGGTTCCCCTAATTCTCCTAAAGCGGCCACAATACTCAACTGTAGCAACCAATCTGAGGTGTTATGGTAGACTTGCTCTAAATTTTCATAAGCAGCCCTTAGTTTAAGACCGCCGATGGCATCAGCCGCTGCCGCTTTGACATCAAGTTCGGAGTCATTAAACAAGCGATCGCGCAGTAAATCTAAAGCAACATCCAAATCTTGATTTCCTAACGGATCTAATTGACTCACGGCTGCATAACGCACTCTTTCATTGGCATCCCTCACCAAGGGCTGCACCATGACAAAAGCACTTTTGGGATCAAGCTGACGCAGTTGATTGAGTCCTTTAATGCGATCGCCATAATCTTCGGAGGTTAGAAGTTGTTGTACTGATTCAGGATTAATCATAATTATTAACCGTAGCTTTAGGAATATTATCTAACAAAATTTCCACTAATTAATGATTACTTGGTCACTCAGACAAAGATATTGACTGGTTTTTCTCAAGTAGCAGAATCTTGATTAATTGGGAGATATCAATCCACTAATAATCATTATAGATTTCGTGTTGATTCTTAACCGTCCATAATTACCGTTCTTATTTTTAAAATAAGAGAATCTAGAACCTGGGTAACATTGGGGTAACAATTAGGATCAAAGCCATCATCGTTAAAGTCAAAATTATTATCTGAACAATGGCAACAAATTTTAATTATAAAAATCTTTAATCTTAAATCGTTCATTAAATATCATCGCTACAATAGTGAATTAATGAACCATGGCTAGTGAGATTAACAAAAACCATGAATGAATATCCTGAAAATACTCCCAACTCTTCTGAAGAGGAACATTCTTCTGACTATAATCAACGTCAACAAGAACTTCAATTATATGAAGAGGAACTACGACTCAAAGAGGAAGAGAGACGACTCAGACAAGGAAGACGTAGCTTAATGGTTAGTCGTCTCATTAGAGGAATGTATTTTTTAGTGGGAGCCTTGATCACATTATTAGTGCTACGATTTCTTTTAAAGTTAAGTGGTGCTAATCCAGCGAATTTCTTTGCTCAAGTTATTTACGGTTTTTCAGAGCCTTTTGTTAGTCCTTTTACGAATTTATTTACTGATTTTCTCTTTAATGGAACAAATACTGTTGAAATTAATACTATTGCCGCTATTTTCATTTATGGGTTATTGGGAGTTTTGTCCGAACGGTTCATTACCATTATTGGAGGTGAATAAGGCCAGTCCCCTAGCAGGGAGAATAGTCAATGGTTAAGCATAAACTATTAACTATTGAAAATAAATAAAATTTTTAAGGCAAATACCATATAGGTTAAGATACAAAGAATTGGCTATTTGTAGACTTATTCTTCAGGATAATCATCAATGACAACTGAATCTCTAATTCCAGTAGTAGTAAATGGGGCAGTCGGTAAAATGGGGCGTGAGGTCGTTAAGGCTGTTTCCCAAGCTGACGATATGATGCTAGTGGGGGCAGTGGATCATAATCCTGATTATCGTGGACAAGATGCAGGAGACGTAGCTGGGTGTGGATCATTAGAGGTGCCAATCGTGGATGATTTACAAAGTATTTTAGTCCTAGCTACTCAAGAAAAGGTACAAGGGGTGATGGTAGATTTTACCCATCCTGATAGTGTTTATGAGAATGTCCGCAGTGCGATCGCCTATGGGGTGCGGCCAGTGGTGGGAACAACAGGATTGAGCGAAGAACAAATCAAGGACTTAGGAGAATTTGCCGAAAAAGCTAGTACCGGATGTTTAATTATTCCCAATTTTTCGATTGGCATGGTGTTATTACAACAGGCTGCCATTCAAGCCTCTCAATATTTTGACCACGTAGAAATTATTGAACTTCATCATAATCAAAAGGCAGATGCTCCTAGTGGAACCGCCATCAAAACCGCTCAAATGTTGTCAGGTTTAGGTAAAACTTATAACCCCTCTTCGGTGAAAGAAACTGAAACAATTCAAGGGGCTAGAGGGGGATTAGCTGATGAAAATATTAGAATTCATAGTGTCCGTTTACCTGGATTAATTGCTCACCAAGAGGTTCTTTTTGGGGCAAAAGGAGAACTTTATACCCTACGCCATGATACTAGCGATCGCGTTTGTTATATGGCAGGAGTATTACTCGCTATTCGCCAAGTCACTCAACTACAATCTCTTGTTTATGGCTTAGAAAAAATTTTGTAAACGATAAAAAATAAAGACATGGAAGATCATCTTAGTCGAAATAAATTTTTTCTTGGCACTAATGTAACCATAGCAGATATTAGCTTATACGCTTATACTCATATACTCACGTTGCTGAGGAAGGAGGTTTTGAGCTATCAAAATACATCAATATTAAACGTTGGTTTCAAGACTTTGAATCTATTGCTGGTTATGTAGAAATGAATAGAGAAAATGAATAATCTATATTTTACTTTTTTTGGTCATGCTTAAATTAAGTACCAAGACAAAATTATTTTTGTATTTTTTGTTCATTTTTTCAAAGTTCCTAGTAAGGACTTTAGTCATATCACACGAGTCCAAACATGACTCCCTACAAACATACAATTAATTTTGCTGACCTACTTATCAAAAATCATGAGAATCAATTAAGTGCGATCGCTCACTTCAAACTCAACTTAGTTATTGAATATTTGTTAAGTTAGATTAACTAAATTTGTTTTTAGATACAACTGTGGCATCCTAGTCTAGGATATCACGAAGAGGAAAAACTATGTAGTATACTTTTGTAACCCTCATTCTTCTGTGGATAATTGAAAATTATTTTTAATAATTTAGCCAAAAAAGTCACTTTTATGTATCAAAAGCTACAGTTTTGGAACAATAGGATTTGAAAACACTTTTTAAAGTTACAAATATAATACAATTTATAGAATAAATTTGACTTATCATAAGGAGTTAGGGACTGCTGTCTTAAATATTTGTGTTTTCCTATATATCCCTCTTCCATCACTCTTGGCAATTTTAAGGAAGGCAAACCATTTCAGCCAAGGAAAAATTAGGCTTTTACCCTAGTTTGACGAAATAGGAATATGAACAAACTAATAGGTTATATCTAAGATAATAAAAGAATTATCCGAATATGAAAGTAAAAAATGTCTATCTCATTTCAACCTGATCCTATCTATCTCGAAATCTTCAAAAATCTTTATCAATTTATTGCCGAACAAATGGGAATTACCTTACAAAACACGGCATCTTCTGTCAATATTAAAGAACGTCTTGACTTTTCCTGTGCAGTTTTTGATCAACAAGGATTATTAGTAGCTAATGCCCCCCATATTCCGGTGCATTTAGGGAGCATGAGTGAAAGTGTTAAAACTCTCCTTAAAGATCAAGGAAATAACCTTAAATTTGGCAATGTTTATATTTCTAATAATCCCTACAATGGAGGAACTCATTTACCCGATATAACGGTTATAACGCCTGTTTTTCTAACTCCTGATCATCCTAAACCTATCTTTTATTTAGCATCCCGTGGTCATCAAGTAGATATTGGGGGAATCACTCCAGGATCAATGCCTCCCCATTCCAAATCCATCACAGAAGAAGGGATTTTATTTGATAATTGTCTTTTAGTAGAATCAGGAATGTTTAAAGAAGAAGCAATTAGAAATATATTAAACAATAATGCCTATCCTGCACGAAATCCTAACCAAAATATTGCAGACTTTAAAGCTCAAATTGCGGCCAATGAAACGGGAGTCAAAGAATTACATCGGATGATTGCTCAATATGGACTCGATACCGTTCAAAATTATATGGGGTTTGTTCAAGATAATGCAGAAGAATGCGTTAGAAAAGCTATTAATCTTTTAACTGATGGAGAGTTTACTTATATTTTAGATCAGGGAGTTAAGATTAAAGTAAAAGTAACCATAGACCGTAAAAATCGTTTTGCTACCATTGATTTTACTGGAACGTCTCCTCAAACTAATAATAATTTTAATGCCCCCAAAGCAGTTACTCAAGCAGCAATTTTATATGTTTTTAGAACCTTGGTTAAGGATAATATCCCTCTCAATGAAGGTTGTTTAAAACCCCTTGAGTTAATTATTCCTAAAGGTTGTTTCTTAAACCCAACCTATCCAGCCGCAGTTGTGGCTGGAAATGTAGAGACTTCCCAAGCAATTGTTGACGCTTTATATGGGGCATTAGGGATCTTAGCGGCTTCTCAAGGAACCATGAATAACTTCACATTTGGTAATGAAAAATATCAATATTATGAGACAATTTGTGGTGGCTCTGGTGCTGGACCTAATTTTGAGGGAACCGATGCTGTTCATACCCATATGACCAACTCTCGTTTAACTGATCCAGAGGTTTTAGAATCGCGTTTTCCCGTCATCTTAGAAAGCTTTACCATTCGCCCTGATAGTGGCGGTCAAGGATTACATAAAGGAGGTAATGGGGTGATCCGTCGTTTACGCTTTTTAGAACCAATGACAGCCGCTATTTTATCGAGTCATCGTATTATTCCTCCCTTTGGGTTGGAAGGGGGAGAACCAGGAAAAGTGGGCAAAAATTATGTGATCAGAAAAGAAGGAACTACTGAAGACTTAGGAAGTACAGCTATAATCGAAATGAACCCAGGCGATATTTTTGTTATTGAAACCCCTGGCGGAGGTGGCCATGGAACTTAAGAATTGAAACGATAGAATGCAGAACGACAAAATTTAAAGATTAGAATGATTGAGAATAACAAAATGATAAAATATTAACTTGATTCTATCTAGCTTTGTCATGAGCGAAACAATTTTTTCCAAAATTATTCGTAAAGAAATTTCGGCTGATATTGTCTATGAAGATGATATCTCTTTAGCGTTTAAGGATATTAATCCCCAAGCACCTGTTCATATTCTCCTAATTCCCAAAAAACCAATTGTCAACTTAAATGAAGGGACTGAAGAGGATAAAACCTTATTCGGACATTTGTTATTAATTGTTCAAAAGGTAGCCAGAGAAGTTGGATTAGATAATGGCTATCGAGTGGTTATTAATAATGGAAATGATGGGGGACAAACGGTTAATCATCTGCACTTACATATTCTAGGAAAACGTCAGATGACTTGGCCACCAGGTTGATTTTTATTACACTAATAAATAAGGTGGGCATTGCCCACCCTACTCATGAAATTAAAATAATCCAATTAGAATGCGTCTAAATCTATTGCTTTGGAACCTCCTGCTTTTAATTGTTGCAATACCTTTTCTAGCTGAATCCAAACTAAAGCAGCGATAAAAACCGTTAACGGCAAGGAAATTGCATAGCAGATCCACGGATCGAGAAGAAAGATTTCTAACCCTGAGGAGAGAAAGACACAAATTCCCACACAAATCCCGCCAAAAGGTAACTCCAACCCTGAATTTTGAAGAATTTGATCGGCAGGTTTCTTTAACCATTCTTTCACTTGAGACTTAAGGGTTGCTTCAAAAGCCAAACCACAGGTTAGTCCAATAAATAAACCAACAAAAATCAAAAAATAAGGGGGTTGGGGTAAGTAGTACATAGAAGACAGAGGGTCATTATTTTTCTAAACAATTAATCATCATTAATTTAGCGTATTTTGGTAGTTTTCGGAATAATCGCAGCCACGCCAACACTAGAAAACTCCCGCAACGCATTAATGGCAGCATCTAATAAATTTTGAGGCTTTAAATCATCACTAACTAATCCCCAAATCCGTTGTACTTCCTCGGTGTGTAGGCGATCATCTTCTGTTAAAGCCAATAATAACTGACGGCGGAGATAGCGTCCTTCATCCGATAAGAGAAATTGTAATCCTAATTGGGCTGTTGGCAGTAGATCAAATTGCTCATCGGAACGGGCGATCGCAATCATATTTTCTAACCGTTGCCATTGGAATTTCCCATCTTTAAACAAAACTTCCAATAACCGCCGACGCAGTTGGGGAGATTCTCCCGTTAATAATCTTCGGGAAACGTAAGGATAGGCAACTTCAACGATTTTGAAATTGGGATCAAGACTTAAGGCTAATCCTTCTTGGGTAATTAATGATCGAATAATTAAGGCAAATTTAGCGGGAACTCGGAAAGGATATTCATACATTAACTCCGAAAAATCATCAGTGATCGTTTTGAAGTTAAAATTCCCAACGCTTTGACCAATAGCATTCCCTAACACTCTTTGTAAAGCCGGAATAATTGGGGTAATATCTGTATCAGGAGTCAAAAATCCTAGGTTCACAAAGTCTTGCGCTAAGGCATTATAATCTTGATTAATTAATTGAACCACAGAACTGGCAATCGTTTCTTTAGTCTCTTCTTCTAACTGATCCATCATGCCAAAATCAATAAAAGCCATCCGTCCATCAAAAGTGGCAAATAAATTTCCTGGATGGGGGTCAGCATGGAAAAATCCATGTTCTAGAAGTTGGCGTAACCCTGATGTCACCCCAATTTTCACAATAGCGTAGGGGTCAAGACCAGCCGCTTTGATTTTCTCGGTGTCAGTTAATTTAAAGCCATTAATCCATTCTAGGGTTAGAACTCGATTACTGGTATATTGCCAATAAATACAGGGAACTTTTACATCAAGATCATTGCGGAAATTAGCCGCAAATTTCTCAGCATTTTTCCCTTCATTAAGGTAGTCAATCTCTTCAAACAGCTTAATCCCAAATTCATCGATAATTAAGGTGAGATCATGACCTAAATTAAGGGGTAACCACTGACCAAACTGATGGGCTGCCCATCGCATTAAAAAGAGATCACGCGTTAGGGTAGGACGTAAATTAGGCCGTTGTACTTTTACAGCTACTTCTTCTCCCGTGTGTAAAACTGCCCGATAAACTTGTCCTAAACTGGCCGCAGCTACTGGATGAGGAGAAATTTCTCGGTAAGCTTCATCTACGGTACACTCTAGGGAGTTTTCAATAATGGCAAAAGCTTCTTCATTATCGAACGGGGGCAGTTGATCTTGGAGTTTGATCAATTCATCGAGAAAATCTGGTCGAATTAAATCAGGTCGAGTAGAAAGTGCCTGACCTACTTTAATGAAAGTTGGCCCTAGACGGGTGAGAATTTGTCGTAATTCCCTCGCGCATTTCTGTTTATTGAGTTGGTTATCATCAAACCATTGTTCCCACTGGAGATGGATGAGAAACCAGCCAAATAACCAGATAATGTTTATCGCTCGCCAGATTACCTCCCAGGGTCGAACGTGATAATAGTTGGCGATTACCTGAGGGTCGTAACGCCGAATTTGTTTGATGTCTGAACTTGGGTCAGATGAGTCTTGTTGTTGCCAATTCACAAGCTAAACCTATACCTCTCAACGTAAAGGATAAAAAAGGTTGATGTTAAAAAATGGTATACAAAAATACAAATATCTTAATCTACTATTATTGCTGATTTTTAGGCTTTGTGCAACCTATGTCAATATAGACTCCCTCTAGGAATTGTGAGTAATTTGTCCATCCCGAAACCAAATCGTCCGTTGACAGTGACGGGCAACTTCTGACTCATGAGTTACCATCACCAGAGTAATACCCGTATCATTAAGTTCTTGAAAAATGCCCAGGATTTCTTGAGTGGTTTGGGAGTCGAGGGCCCCAGTCGGTTCATCGGCCAGAAGTAACAAAGGATTATTGACAATGGCGCGGGCAATGGCTACCCGTTGTTGCTGTCCGCCTGAGAGTTGATTAGGTTTGTTATTCAGACGATTTCCTAATCCTACTTTTTCTAGGGCAATTGTAGCGCGATCGCGTCGCGCTGGGGCAGAAATTCCCCCATAAATTAAGGGGAGGATGACATTTTCTAGGGCACTCATCTGAGGTAATAGGTGAAATTGTTGGAAAACAAAGCCAAGTTTGCTATTACGAATGGCTGCTAATTCTGTTTCTGGGAGTCCTGATACATCTAGGTTATCGAAGTAATAGCGGCCGGATGTCGGGCGATCGAGACAGCCAATAATATTCATTAACGTTGATTTTCCTGACCCAGAAGCTCCCATAATGGCACAAGATTCTCCTTTTTCAATGGTCAGGCTCACATTTTTAAGCGCATGGACAGTAGCATTACCACTACCATAAACTTTAGAAATTTCTTCTAACCGAATAATGATAGGGTGATAGTTATTAATTTTATTAGATTGATGATCAAAAGTATCTTTGGTGAGGGATAGACTGTCAGAGGTCATAATGAAGTAACGGTTAACCCAAGCGATGTTTACATGATCAATTATCCATTAGAATTGGAGATAAACCTTGGCACAGCTTTAATAAAAACCAATGTATCGTAAAGTGGAACAGCCTTCAACAACCCAAAAAATCAAGCCACTAAGTATGACTTCAATTTTATAAAAAGCCTACAGAAAATTAGTAAAATATTGATTTAAGTCCTAATCCCCTATGACTATTGAGATATGCAATAATTTGGATTGGCTGGACAATTTTTAAATCAAAAATTAATGACCAAAATTCAATGTGCGATCGCTTTAGGGAGTAATTTAGGGGACTCCCTCGATATTTTGGAAAAAACGCTTCAAATTTTCGACCAATTACCAGAAATCCATCTCAAATCCCATTCCCAATGGTATCAAACTGCCCCCATTGGACCCCCTCAACCAGATTATCTAAATGGTTGTGCTATCTTAGAAACCCAATTAGTCCCTGATAAGTTATTACAAACTTTACTCAACATTGAACAACAATCGGGACGAGTACGCCGAGAAAGATGGGGACCGAGAACCCTAGATTTAGATTTACTGTTGTATGGAGATTTAATTCTAAAGACGGATACCCTGCAAATTCCTCATCCGCGCATGACACAACGGGGGTTTGTCCTGGTTCCTTTGGCAGAAATTGCCCCTAACTGGGTGCATCCTGTGACGAAAAAAGCGATCATCCAACTCCTTGACGGGGTAGACTGTTCTGGAGTCAGTCTCTACCAGCCCAACTAATCCTTACACAAATTTATGTCTATCACCAACGAATCTCCTACCTATTTACAGCAACGTCTGTTTTATCGGGGACGCAAATTCAATTTTGATGTTCATTCCCTACGCTTACCTAATGGGGTTGAGGGAGAATGGGAGTGTATTCGCCATCCAGGGGGAGCCTTGGCTGTTCCCATTACCTCAGATGGTAAATTAGTGTTGGTGAAACAGTACCGTTTTGCTGTAGAAGGACGAGTGTTGGAATTTCCTGCAGGAACCCTAGAACCGAAAGAAGAACCATCTGTTACTATTAAACGTGAAATTCAAGAAGAGACGGGATATCGGGCTAATACCTGGCATTCTCTCGGAAAATTTCCTTTAGCCCCTGGCTATTCTGATGAGTATATCTATACGTTTTTAGCACGGGATTTAGAAAAGTTAGAACACCCTCCCCAACAAGATGATGATGAAGATATTGAAGTAGTTTTAATGACATTCTCGGAATTTGAACAAGCTACTTTAGCAGGAGAACTGATTGATGCTAAATCAATTACCAGTTTTTTGATGGCGCGACTATTTTTAGATAAAATCAATGACTAATTTAATTATTTTTTGGCATCGTCGAGATTTGCGTATTTCTGATAATATCGGCTTATCTAAAGCCCGTCAGAAAAGTTCCCAAATAATTGGACTATTTTGTTTTGATCTGAATATTTTAGAAAGAGATGATATTGCCCCTGCAAGGATAACTTATATGATAGGTTGTCTAGAGGAATTAAAACAAAAGTATCAAGAATTAGGTAGTAAACTATTATTTATTCAAGGAAAACCCAGTCAAGTTATTCCTAATTTAGCAGAAAATCTTAAGGCTGAATCAGTATTCTGGAATCGGGATGTTGAACCCTATAGCAGAAAACGAGATAAACAAGTCATTGAAGCTTTAGAAGAAAAAGGAATTCATCATCAAAGTTATTGGGATCAATTATTACATATTCCAGGGGATGTTATGACCCAATCAGGAGATCCTTATAAAGTTTATACTCCCTTTTGGAATAACTTATCTCAGCAAAAAAAAGCATCTATTCCTAGGGATATCAATAGTTTAGAAGGATTAAGCGAAACCGAATTAAAAGAAGGGAAAAAAGTCGGGATAATTGAGTTACCATCAGCAACAGAATTAGGCTTTAGTTGGGATAATCCTTTGATTTTATCTCCAGGGGAAACAGCAGCAAAGGAAAAATTAGAGTATTTTTGTGATTCCGCTATTAATGATTATCAAGAACAACGAAATTTTCCTGCTATTGAAGGAACCTCTCAACTGAGTGCCGCCCTAAAATTTGGCGCAATTGGTATTAGAAAAGTTTGGCAAGCAACCGTTAATCTTTATGAGAATAGTCGCAGCGATGAAACAAGAGAAAATATTAAAACCTGGCAAAAAGAGTTAGCTTGGAGAGAATTTTATCAACACTGTTTATACTTTTTTCCTGAGTTAGCCCAAGGACCTTATCGAGAAGAATTTAAAGCATTCCCTTGGGATAATAATGAAGAGAATTTTCAAGCTTGGTGTGAAGGAAAAACAGGATATCCCATTGTAGATGCGGCTATGAGACAATTAAATGAAACCGGATGGATGCACAACCGTTGTCGAATGATTGTAGCAAGTTTCTTGACTAAAGATTTAATGATTAATTGGCAGTGGGGAGAAAAATACTTTATGCAACAATTAATTGATGGTGACTTAGCTTCTAATAATGGGGGATGGCAATGGAGTGCATCGAGTGGAATGGACCCTAAACCTTTACGAATTTTTAACCCGGCAAGTCAAGCACAAAAATATGATCCTGATGGGGAATATATTCGTCAATGGTTGCCTGAATTAAGTTCCCTTGATACAGGAGATTTAGTAACAGGAGAAATTTCTCCCATAGATTGTCATAGTTGTGGTTATCCTCAACCAATTGTGGATCATCAACAACAGCAAAGAAAGTTTAAACAGCGATATAAGGAAATTAAACAAGTAAATTAATGTTATTAAGATTTTAGCCAGCTGCTATATTGTTGACGACTAACTAGTCGGTCACAAGTAAAGTTAACTGTCAGATAGAATCTCCGCTTTAGTTCCTCCCTTATTAAGGGAGATAGAGGGGATGAGAACGCCGAAACAGGTAAGGATTTTAGCTTCGTTTGAATTAAGATCCCCGCGATCTTGACCACCAGCAAAAACACTAATAGTTGGTCTGACAGGAACAGCAAACTGATTAGAGATTTTGGCGATACCTGTTTAATTTTCTAAGGACACAGAGGATCTATCTCACCAAAACTCACGACAAGGTTGTTCATTCTTTCTAAATTCTTAATTCTAGGTTCTACTATAGGTAAGTCCCTTGAGAACTTGTCCAATAGGGCTGAAGCCCTTACTACAAACCTTGAAGGAGAAGGATTCTTCTAAGCAGCTTCTAACCAATCAAACACCTGTTCTAACTGCCCTAAATTAATTAACCCGTATTGCCACAGCTTGATGGGTAACTGATGGGGAATGGCTTGGGTATGACGCAAAGCAAGCTCAACTTCTGATTTGGAAATATCTAAGTCATCTTGTAGGAAGCGAATTAATCTTTCTAACATTGCTTAAAAACCCCTCTCATCAACACGAACAGGAATAACAAGGGTTTCTTGCTGTTTTTTACTCCGAATGCTTTTCAAAATAAGGGCTAAAGCGACGAGACCAGTCAACTCAACTAAGATAGTCATCATAATCACGGGTGTATTGTAAACTTATGTAAACTATTTTAAGGTTTTTGTAACGATATGACAAGGGGACTTGCATCAATGTCCCAAATATGCAGCAGACATTTTGAGTGTCTTTATCGTCACTATCAAGTTCAGTAGATTACAAAGATCTTAGTTAATATTGGTTCGGGAGCTTCGGAGACTGCAACATTCGAGAAAGTAGGTAGGTTAAACAAAAGCAATAATGGCGATAAGTGATTTATTATGCTTTGAAAATCTAAAAAATTTTTATTTGCTCTAAAAATATTTCAAATAATCTCCCTTGCCTTGAATCTCCCCCATCCTTTACGGATCAAACAAGTTTTCGATCTACTGCAGTTGCCAGGAGGATGAGTTCCCGCTTATTCTGAGGATTGATGTCCTATTATTAGCTCATTATGTCAGTAAAGAAAGTTTTGGTAACGGGAGCAACAGGAAGAACAGGGTCCCTTGTTGTTAAAAAATTACGTCAATATTCCGATGAGTTTAAAGTAGTCGGTTTTGCTCGTTGTGAAACAAAAATCAAGGAATTATTTGGTTCTAAAGAAGGCTTTATCGTTGGCGATATTACAGATAAATTAACCTTAAAATCTACTATTGAAGGGTGTGATGCTCTTGTTATTTTAACCAGTGCTATCCCTAAAATGAAAGCACCTCCTAAAGAAGGAGAACGTCCTCAATTTGAATTTGAGCCAGGGGGAATGCCAGAACAAGTAGATTGGATAGGACAAAAAAATCAGATTGATGCAGCTACAGAAGCAGGAGTTAAACAAATTGTTTTAGTGGGTTCAATGGGAGGGACAAATCCTAATCATCCTCTTAATAGTATTGGGGATGGAAAAATATTAATTTGGAAACGCAAATCGGAACAATATTTAATTGAATCAGGTATCAATTATACAATTATTCGGGCAGGAGGATTACTTGATAAACCAGGAGGACAACGGGAATTATTAGTGGGTAAAGATGATCAATTATTAACCGAACCTCCTAATAGTATTCCCACTTCTATCCCTAGAGAAGATGTGGCTCAATTAGTCGTTGAAGCATTGAGAGAACCAATGGCAAAAAATAAAGCATTTGATGTTATTTCTAAGCCTGAAGATGATCCCACAGGAGTTGTCACTACTGATTTTTTGACTTTATTTAGCCAGACCACAGGAGGATTATAAAATCCTAATTTACTCCTGATTTTGATTGATCTGAGAATGACAAAAATTTTCGATCGCCTCAATTTCAGGAAGAACTTCACCAAACCATTTTTTAAAGGTTTTTCTTGACTGAGCATCTTTAACAACCGAGTTAACAAATTTTTTCCATTGAAGATCATCATCAGGAATAATCAAGCCGTATTCTTCACAATCTAGGGGAACTTTTGGAACCAGAATATAGTCTCTTCCAAAGTTTAAGCCTTGCAAAATTGCTTCTCCAATTAACAAAATGCTGTCACTGGCGAAAGCATCAACTTTTTCCCCTTGCAAGGCTTGTATTCCTCTAAACCTTCCAGTAATGCCTTGAAATTCTACAAGATTAGCAGATGGATATTTAGCTTCAATTAACTGTTGATTACTGGTGTTAGCAAGAACTCCAATATTAATGTTAGCTAAGTTACTATTTGGGTTGATATTTTTCTGATTATTTTTATTGATTAGAAATTGAGTTCCAGTTAAGAAGAATGATGTAGAAAAGGTGATTTTATAATCAGAAACTTGGCGAATTGTATTCGGACCACATTCTAAATAAATAATGCCATCACTGACCAACTCAAACCGATTAAAAAGAGTTGACTTATATAACTTAACTAAGATCACTTCCTTGTTTAATCTTTCTTTTACTCTTTCCCTCAAAACATAAATAAAATCTAAACAAACGCCAGCAAGATTATTGTTCAAATCTCTGTAACCGAAAGGAACAGCATCTTCTCTGATTCCAACTTTAAGTAATCCAGTACGATCAATCTCCTCTAATATCGTTTCTGATTGTGCATTAACTGGTATTTGCCAAGACAGGATTAAAATTAAATTAACCAGAAATTGAAAAAGTTTTGAGTTCATTTTTTTACGAAAAATAAGGATAACTAAGATAATAATTATACCCAATTATCTAAAATATCTTTGAATAAAACTTCATCAATCCAAGTTTTAGCTACAACAGTTAAGGGGAGAGCTAATAGTAATCCCAATAAACCAAAGGACTGAGCAAAGAAAATTTGTGCCATCAGCGTAACAGCAGGTAACAGGGAAACTTGTTTAGCCATAATGGTTGGGGTTAACCAGTAACTTTCTAGATTTTGAATAATAAAATACCAAATTAAGATTGCCCAAATTTTCCAAGGTTCATCTAAGACAGCAACCATCACTGGAAAAATTACACTAGAAGCAGGTCCAATATTAGGAATAAAATTCAGTAATCCAGCCAGCAAAGCATGAACTAATACTAACTTAACTTGCAAAATCAGTAAACCTATGCCGCTAAGAATCCCAATAAATAAACAATTAATAGTAATTCCTGTGAGCCAATTTCCCAAAGCAATCTCTGATAAATTTAGAATTTCATCAACTCGATGACGATAGAAAGAGGGAAAAAGCTTTAAAGCAAATTTTCGATACCCTTGGGGATTAATAACCATCATAATGGTCAACGCCAATACAAAAAGTAATTGAAAAATCGCTGCTAATGAGTTAGAGAAAAAAGCAAAAAAGTTTCTAAATATTTCTCTAAATAAAGGCTGTAGCTGTTCAATCACATTTTTTAAAGACGGAGGAGGGGGTAGCCAATCTAACCGAGATTGTTTTTGTGCTAACGAAATTACAATTCTCCGAAGAGTTTCCCAAACCGTGGGAACTAATTCAAGAAATTTTTGAAATTGTTCAATAAAAGACGGAACAATTAATAAGAAAAATAGACTGGTTAACAATGAAAGGAGTAAAAGAATGATCACAAGAGCTAGTTTTCGCTTAATAGCGATTCCTTTGATCTGAAATGTTCCTAACCATTTAACCAGTCGATTTAGTGCCGTCGCAAAAACAACTGCTGTAAAGACTAATAACAGAAGTTGACGAATTTCCCAGAGAATATAGCCGGAAATTATTAAACTAGAGAGTCCAAGATACTGACCAAGCTTCACAGGTTTATTAGATTAAGAGGTCTACATTATTGATTATTGTAATTATAAATTTTAAAGGAAACTTGATCGAGAGAAGAAGAGAGAGAATGGCGATCGCCACCAACTTTTCCTCGGAGATCGGTTAAAATGTCACAAACCAACCAATATAAGTTACCTAACATCTTGTTAGATTTCAATTAAATTATGATTAAGATTTTCAAAAATAATTATCAGAATAATGAGAGTCATTAATGTAATAGTGCTTAACCTTTGACATTCTGTCTATTGAAAATTGAGTGAATATTTTCTAGTATAACGGTTAATTCAAGACAACCTAATATGGGGAAAGTCTTAAAAGTAAATGACATCAACCACTCTATTTTTGAGGACAAGATAGTGACAAAAAAGTATCAAGTTTTACTGAAAATTTGCTGTATTTGTGTTGTTTTATTTTTCTGTTTAGAGCAACCTATTAAAGCCGTTTCTAAAATCACTCCAGTATCGGAGTCATCTAAATTATTAGCTCAGGGAATAGAAAATATAAAAAATCATGATTATCAGCAAGCTCTTGATAATTTAACCCAAGTGATTAATTTAGATAATACGTTAGGTGCGGTAGCTTATAGTAATCGATGTTTAGTAAATCTCCAATTAAGCCGATATAAAGCTGCAAAACTTGACTGCATTGCTGCCTTACAATTTAATCCTAATAATAAAGAAGCTTATCTCAATCGGGGATTGGCTGAATACCGCTTAGGGAATTATGAGCAAGCTTTAGCACAGTATCAAGAAGTTATTCAAAGAGACAAAGGAGATTATCGAGCGTATTATAATCAAGGATTGACTCATTTTACCCTAGAAAAGTATGATAAAGCGTTAGCAGATTACAAGCAAGCTTTACAGTCAAATCGCTTAAGAGTAAAGACGGAAAAAGCGATTATTTATCATGATAGAGCCTTAGTTCATGTTAAATTAAATCATATTGAGGAAGCGATCGCTGATCTGACTGAGTCTATCACCTTAGATAACATTAACGAGATAGGCTATTATAATCGTGGTTGTCTCTATGCTCAAAACAGAAATTATCAAGCTGCTCTTGCCGATTTTACCCAAGTCATTCGCTTAAATCCTCAGTCTGCTCTATCTTATCTTAATCGGGGAAAAGTTCATTATAAAATTGGATTAATACAAGCTGCTTTTAAGGATTTGCAGATTGCCCTTAGTCAGTTGAAAGAGCAAAATCAAATGGGAACTTATCGTCAAACGTTAATGTTAATTAATCAATTGAGGCAAATCATTGAACAATCTAACCGAAGTCTTATTTCTTGAACTACTCCAGGTTACTACCCTGAAACAGCGGTTTTCAGGAGTTGAAGACGGTTGGTAAATAGAATCTAATTTTTATAGATGTTAGGCTAATACTTAATTGTATCTATACATTAAGATTAAATTAGGATGGATAATACTGAGAAAAATAGTTGAATAAGAATTGCTACTGTTTCCTAGAAAATGCCACCCTGGGTTTTATCTTTCCTTATCGCTGACCAATGGTTTCTTGAAAAGCGGGACGGTCAGTCATCCGTTTAATGTAGTCTAAAACAGCAGGATAATCGCTTAAATCTAATTTTAACATAATAGGAACATAGGCTAAAATAGACCCCACGGCTACATCTGCTACCGTAAAATCATCTCCCATAATATAGGGTTGACTAGCAAAAATTTTGTTTAATGCTGTTAGTAATTTCGGGGCTTCTCTTTCTCGACTTGCTTCCACAAATAGCCCAGTGGCTAAAGTTGAATTACCAAATAATACCCATTGAGTAAAAATACTTTTTTCTTCAAGAGAATTAGGTAATTGACCGTTTTTTTCAGCTAAATAAAGTAAGATCGCCCCAGACTCCCATAATTTAAAGTCTCCATCAACAATTGTGGGAACTTTCCCCATAGGATTAAGGGCTAAAAAGTCTGGTTGACGATGTTCCCCTCCTTCCATATCTAATAAGACAAACTCATAGGGTACGCCCAATTCTTCTAAATACCATTGAACAATGGAAGCTCGACTGCGTTTTCCGCCGTATAATTTCAGCATTAGTAATTATTCTCCGATTAATAGTTAATTATTATCAAATTTATTCTATTAATTCCTAACTATTAACTATACACTATCAACTATCAACTATTTAAGAGACAGTTCCGGTTAGAGGGGAACTAGCATTAGCATAGGTTTTAACAGGGATGCGTCCCCCTAAATAAGCCAACCGTCCGGCCTCAGTGGCCATTCCCATAGCCTTAGCCATCCCGACCGGGTTTTTAGCTAAGGCGATCGCACTATTAATTAACACCGCATCAGCCCCCAATTCCATGGCAGCGGCAGCTTCACTGGGAGTTCCTATCCCTGCGTCCACCACCACCGGAATCTTGGATTCTTCGATAATAATGCTAATATTAGCCTCATTGCGGATACCTTGCCCTGAACCAATAGGAGATCCTAACGGCATCACGGTAGCACATCCGACCGCTTCTAAACGCTTGGCTAAGAGGGGATCGGCGTTGATATAAGGAAGCACCGCAAAGCCTTCTTTAACCAGTTGTTCTGCTGCTTGTAGGGTTCCTATAGGATCGGGTAGTAAGTATTTAGGATCGGGGATCACTTCTAGTTTGACAAAGTTATTGTCTTCTTGTCCCAACAATTTTGCCATTTCCCGTCCTAACCTAGCGACTCGGATAGCTTCTTCGGCCGTTTTACACCCTGCGGTATTAGGCAACATCCAAATCTTACCCCAGTCGAGGGCTTCAGCTAACCCTTCATGGCCGGGGGCTTTGGTTTGAACTCGCCTGACTGCAACGGTAACAATTTGGCAACCACTAACGGCTACACTGTCTTGCATACTTGGGATGTTAGGGTATTTTCCTGTTCCTGTCATCAAGCGCGATCTAAACTTGTGTCCAGCGATAACTAAATTATCCTCAGTGTTAGGGGATAGTTCCCGATAAGTCGATGAGCCGTTAAGGGGAGTGGGAATAGCAGGGTTAAAAGCCGTCATAATAACAGGGGTAGGAGTCGGTTGAGTGTAGAAGCGATCGCCTCGAAAAGCCTCAAGAAGGGGATCAGTTTTCTGGTTAATAATTAAATCAGCAATTAAGGAAGCAGTCACAGGAGCGAGTAAAATGCCATTACGATAATGTCCCGTGGCCAAGATAAGATTCTCGCAGTAACTTTGACCCAAAATTGGCATTTCATCAGGAGTCCCTGGACGATAGCCCCACCAAAATTCCTCAATTGGCCAGTTAGCTAACTCAGGATAAAGTCGGATCGCCCTAGTTAGCAGAGTATCAATGCCTTGAGGGGTATTGTGGGGAGTCCATCCGATATCTTCAGAGGTTGCGCCGATAATTAAACGACCATTACGACGAGGTACTAAATACGTTTGAGGACCGTATAACACCCGTTGTAGGGGAAAAGGTTCCTCTGGTTGCTCAGGCATAGTCACTGCCAACATTTGTCCTTTGATGGGACGGACAGGCAACGGAAGAATTTGACTAGCCCAAGATCCACTGGCGATCACATAGGTTTGGGCTTCAATGTCTCCTTCAGACGTTACAATGTTGGTTACTTTGCCTTGTTTTTGTTGAAGGGTTTGGACTGTAACCCCATCGCGGATATCAATACCTAATTGTTGAGCAGCTTGACCTAAAGCTTCCATAACCTTACGGTTGTCCACTTGTCCATCTTCGGGATACCACCATCCTCCGACCACGTCATCTCCTAACCCAGGTTGATAGAGACGAATAGCGGTTTTATCTAACCATTGGGCAGTGGCAGTGTTATGTAACTCTTGGTGGGGGAGATCATAAACTGGGGCGAGGATACCACAGGGATTGTATCCTAGATCTAGGCTAGTAAGGTTTTGAAGTTTACGAACCCATTCAGGGTATAGCCAGCGAGACTTGAGGCATAAGTCCAAAAGGGGGCCCGGAGAAAGGGCTTCTGCGTGGGGGGCTAACATTCCTGCGGCTGCTTGGCTTGCCGTTTGGGGAAAGTTGCGGTTGAGGAGAGTAACAGACGCGCCTCTGAGTTTAAGGTCTACAGCGATAGACAGGCCAACAATGCCACCGCCAATGATGAGAATGTCGTTGCTTGGGTTCATGTGTTATTCCGTAATTTCACCCCTTGTTTACCTATTGTAGAGCATGGAAGGGAGGCGATCGCGATCAAGTCACTTTACCCTTTAACCCCACTTCCTGCATCAGTGGGAATAATATATCGTTGCACAAAGACAAATAATAATAGGGCTGGGGTAATGGAAATAACTGAACCAGCTGCAATTAACCGCCAGTCGAGATCTAAAGCACTGGCTAACTTAGCAACTCCTAAGGGTAACGTATAATATTCAGGGCGATCAAGAACAATTAACGGCCATAAAAAGTCACTCCATGCCCCAATAAAAACAAAAATCGCCAGGGTAACTAAGGCAGGACGTACCGCAGGAATCATAATGTGCCACCAAATGCCTAATTCTGAACAACCATCAATACGGGCGGCTTCTTCTAATTCTTGGGGAACTCCTTGAAATGCTTGACGTAATAGAAAAATCCCAAACGCAGAGGCTAAATTAGGGAAAATAATGCCCAGATAAGTATTGCGGAGTCCTAATTGTACCGTCAGGATATACAAAGGAATCATGACAATTTGGAAAGGGATCATGATGGTAGCCACAATGACGGCAAATAAAAGATCTCGCCCCTGAAAATTGAGTCTGGCGAGGGGATACGCAGCCAGAGAACAAAATAATAGGTTTAAGCTGACGGTTAAAACCGCAACCACTGTACTGTTATATAAATAACGTCCAAAGGGGTAAGTTTGCCAGACGGATAAAAAATTATCCCAGGTGGGGTTTTGGGGAAGCCATTGCCAGGAAATGGTAAAAATATCTTCGGTAGGAGATTTAAAGGCGGTACTCAGCAACCAAAAGAGAGGAAAAAGCATTCCTAGGGCAATAATAGTTAAAAGTAGGTAGCGAATAACAGTTTGATTAAAAAATTTAAAGTTGATCATTTTTTGAAAATTAACGAGTTTGAGTAAGCTTTGGACTTTGGTAATGATACTTTTTTGTAAGTAACCTGAGTTCGGGTTAAGTAGGTAGGAATTAGGTTCCTCCTACATGAAGTACGGCAAAACAAGGGAATGAATATAATATAATTTGGATCACTATTTAATCATGAAAAAAACAATAATCAACAGCGATCGCTCTAAAACAGCGTTAATGTCTCTTCCTCGGTGGCTGAAACGTCCTCTTGGTAAAGCTAGTGAAATTTCCACGGTTCAGCGCATTATTAAACAACGTAACATTCATACTATCTGTGAAGAAGGCCGTTGTCCTAATCGAGGAGAATGTTACGCTCAGAAAACCGCTACTTTTTTGTTAATGGGTCCAACTTGCACCCGATCTTGCGGCTTTTGTCAAGTTGATAAAGGTCATGCTCCAATGGCATTAGATCCGTTAGAACCGCAAAAAATAGCAGAATCAGTTGATTTATTAGAATTACGCTATGTTGTCTTAACTTCGGTGGCGCGGGATGATTTAAACGATGGTGGTGCTGGTTGGTTTGTTAAAGTAATAGAGTCCATTCGTCAGAAAAACCCGCAAACGGAAATTGAAGTGTTAACCCCTGACTTTTGGGGGGGTAAAGAAGGAGAAATTAGTCAAAAACAACGAGTAAACACCATTGTTGCAGCTAACCCTGCTTGTTATAACCACAATATTGAAACCGTGAGACGATTGCAAAATCCCGTCAGACGAGGGGCAAAATATGAGCGTTCCCTGAAGGTTCTGAAGTGGGTAAAAGAACTTAATCCCTCAATTCCGACCAAATCGGGCTTAATGTTGGGACATGGGGAAACAGAAGCCGAAATTATCGAAACCCTCCAAGATTTAAGAAAAGTGGGCTGCGATCGCCTCACCCTAGGACAGTATATGCGTCCCTCATTAGAACATCTCCCTGTGCAAAAATACTGGACTCCCGAAGAATTTGAAAAATTAGGAGAAATTGGGCGATCATTAGGATTTTCTCACGTTCGTTCAGGTCCGTTAGTTCGCAGTTCCTATCATGCAGGGGAAGCCTGAATTATCATTAGGTTGCTACCCTAGTAGAAAGAACGACCTTTGATCGGGGTAACTGTCAGCGATGGGTGTTAAAGATAAATTTCAACTACTTCCAATTCCCCCCGTTGGAAGTCTTTTATTAGCCTCAGTAGGGATTTTAGTCATAGGATCTATGTTTTGGCCGCGATCGCCTAAAATTCCTCTAAAGCCTTATAGTCAGTTTCTTGATGAAGTCGAACAAAATCAAGTCTTGTGTGTTCGAGTAGAACCCAACCGTATTGTCTATCAACTTAAAAGTCCCTTAGATACTTTTCCTAATACCCAAGTTCCTTTTTCTCAACCCCAAGATTCTCTTCCCTTACCCAACACTTCTACTAACCCCTTCCACAGTAGCCCCAACTTTTCTTCTGAGGATTCCTTCGATAATCTAAAGAGTCGATGTCATTTAACTGAATTGGATCGAGTATTCACAACGATTCCCCTGAATGACCCAGAATTACCTAAACTTTTGCGGGATAAAAACATTTTATTTGGGGCGGTACAACCCACTAATAACTTTTTAATGACGTTGTTAGCTTGGGTGATTCCCCCATTAATTTTAGTCTTTGCTATGCAGTTTTTCGTATATCGTAATGAAGATCGTCATTCTTTAGCATTTAGTAAAAGCAAAGCCAAAGTTTATGTCGAAGGAGAAGAAGCCCGTATTACCTTTGCAAATGTAGCGGGGGCTGAAGAAGCAAAAGCAGAATTAGTGGAAATTGTCGAGTTTCTTAAAAATCCAGAACGTTTTAGTAAAATTGGGGCGCGTATTCCCAAGGGCGTTTTATTAGTCGGTCCTCCTGGAACTGGAAAAACCCTATTAGCCAAAGCGGTTGCTGGAGAAGCAGGGGTAACTTTTTTTAGTATCTCTGCCTCAGAATTTGTAGAATTATTTGTAGGAACTGGGGCAGCACGAGTTAGGGATTTATTTGAACAGGCTAAAAAGCAAGCCCCCTGTATTATTTTTATTGATGAATTAGATGCCATCGGGAAGTCCCGTAGTGGAGGAAATGGCATGACTGGAAGTAATGATGAACGCGAACAAACCTTAAATCAACGTTTAACCGAAATGGACGGGTTTAATGCAGGGGATGCTACGGTGATTGTTTTAGCAGCCACCAATCGCCCAGAAACCCTCGATCAGGCTTTATTACGCCCAGGGCGTTTTGATCGTCAAGTTTTAGTAGATCGCCCAGATCTATCAGGAAGACTGGCAATTTTAGAAATTTATGTTGATAAGATTCCCTTAGGAGAAGGGGTAAATCTTAAAGATATTGCCACCCAAACCCCAGGATTTGCTGGGGCAGATTTAGCCAATTTAGTCAATGAAGCTGCCCTTTTAGCAGCCCGTAACCAACGAGAATACGTCATTCAAGAGGACTTTAAAGAAGCCATTGAACGAGTCATAGGAGGGTTGGAAAAGAAAAGTCGCGTATTGAGCGATCGCGAGAAAAAAGTAGTGGCTTATCATGAAGTTGGCCACGCTTTAATCGGGGCAGTGATGCCTGGCGGCGGAAAAGTCTCTAAAATTTCGATTATTCCCCGTGGTTTATCGGCTTTAGGTTATACTTTAAAGCTTCCTACAGAAGATCGGTTTTTAATCAGTGAAGAAGAATTCCGCGAACAAATTGTGATGTTACTAGGGGGTAGGGCAGCAGAAGAACTTATCTTTGGAACAGTGACTAATGGGGCTTCAGATGACTTACAACGAGCGACTGATATTGCTGAACGAATGGTTAGTACCTATGGGATGAGTAAGATACTCGGTCCGTTAGCTTATGATAAACGACAACAGACTAATTTTTTGGGGAATGGGGCAGGTAATTTACGACGCTTGGTAAGTGAGGAAACAGCGAAGGCTATTGATACGGAAGTTAAACAAATTGTCCAGTCAGGCTATGATCAAGCCTTAGCTATCCTTAACGATAACCGACAGCTGTTAGAAGAAATCAGTCAACATTTACTCAAAACTGAAGTAATTGAAGGGGAACAATTGCAAGATTGGCTCAATCGAGTCAAACATCAAAACTCTCGAAACACTGCCAACTCAATATTTTGAAGTGTTTAACCGATTCTCCTGATGATAAACTACATATGATATAAGACTTTTATCTATAAGCATCATGAGTGTAGTTAGCCAAGTTATTCTCAAAGCAGACGACGAACTCCGATATCCTAGTAGTGGCGAGCTTAAGGGCATTCAAAGTTTTGTCAAAACAGGAGAACAGCGTATCCGAATAGCAGAGACTCTAGCCGAAAATGACAAAAAAATTGTTGATCAGGCTCAGAAAAAGTTGTTCCAAAAGCGTCCTGATTTTCGAGCCCCAGGCGGTAATGCTTACGGTCAGCGTCAGTATAATCAGTGCTTGCGCGATTATAGCTGGTACCTGCGTTTAGTGACCTACGGGGTCTTAGCTGGGGACAAAGAACCCATCGAAAAAATTGGGTTAATCGGAGTTAAGGAAATGTATAATTCCCTCAACGTTCCTCTTCCTGGAATGGTCGAAGCCATTCGGTGTCTAAAAGAAGCTGCTTTAGGATTGCTCAATAATGACGATGCAAGTGAAGCCGCGCCTTATTTCGATTATATGATTCAGATCATGTCTTAAAAGACGATCTTAGGGATCTTAGGGTACGAAACATCGTGCCCTTCCCCAAGCCTTAAAATAACCAATAGTTTTAGGGAGATTGAAAACTTTGCCTTTAAAATACAAATATGGCTTGGTTAATTAATTCTCCGCTACTCTCCCTAAGTATCGTTTTCGCGACCTATTGTATTTTTGGCTGGAACGTAGGGAACAATGCTTTATCCTTAACTCATTCTTTGGTTGAACAGGGAAAAACCTGGGGATGGCTTCTCGAATATGACACAGTCTTTTTAGGGTTACATATCCTAGCAGGAATTCTTGTATTGTCAATTACTGCCAGTTTAGTTGCACCAGTTGCTTTAATTACTATTGTCTTTGGTAGTGGATTTAAATCTGACAATCGTGCGATGGTGTCAGTCTTGTGGTGGACTTTTGCCGTTGTTTTGATGGTTTGTTGGTTAGGATATTTTGTAAGGATACTGGTATTATTGTGTGCAGCTGTCCTAGGAAAGTTAGAACTACAAAATCAACGATATCCTCAATGGCAAGTGTTACTAATGTTAATGATGATTTGTTTGGGTGGCTTTGGATTGGGATTATTTGCCTTTTATATCAGAATTTAGAATCTAAGACTAAAAATTTAGAATTTAGAATTTAGAATGTAAGATTAAAAATGGATAACCTAATCGTGAATGAGTTTGAGGAATTTAACTTGTCCTAAGCTCAATCCCTAGTTCTATAAAATAAAAATTTATCTTAAAATTTTAAATTATGTCTAATAATCCCCAAAAGCCTCTTCAAAGAGTCGTGGTAATTGTTTCAGGTCTGGCTTTGCTAGGAGTTATGACAGTTCCCTTGTTTCGTTCAATGGATCAATCTTCATCTTCATCAGTAACTTCTACGACTAATAGTTTGCAACAAGAAAAGTTACAGGCGATCGCGACTGGATATGAACAAGTGTTAAAACGAGAACCAGAAAATCCTACCGCACTACAAGGATTAGTAGAAGCTCGACTGCAACTTAATGACTTAGAAGGAGCAATTGAGCCAATGGAAAAGTTAGTTGAACTCTTTCCACAAGAAGAGCGACTCGCAACTATTTTAGAAACGATGAAACAAGAATTAGAAATGCAAAACAATCCATCCCCTCCGCCATCTTCTGATGAGAATCAAGAACAGCCCTAAATTGACATAAACTAGCGAACCTGTAACCATAACCAAGATAATTAACTTAAAGCTTCAAATCCAGCTACCACATCTAGTAATTCTGAAGTAATCGCACTTTGACGTTGACGACGATATTGAGAATTAAGATCCTCAAGACGTTCTTCCACATTTTTCTGTGCCGACTGCATAGCAGCAAGACGACTAGCATTTTCGCTAGTTAGAGAGGCAGCTAGTGCGCGATAAAGCGAGACAAATAGGTATTGACTAATGAGTTCTGACAAGAGTTCTTGCCAGTTGATCATTAAGGTGGGAACTTGAGATGCTGGCCACCGTTTTTGTTCTAGGGACAGTAACCATTGATGATCAAGGGGTAATAATTGTTGATGAAGGGAGCAAAAGGAAGCACCAGAGGATGGGTGGTTATAAAATAAAATTATTTTGCTAATTTTTTCTTTTTCTTGCCAATTATCTAATAAAAGTAGTAGATCTCTTACCGTTTCATTAATAGCGATCGCCGAAGTCGGGAGGGTAAATTGTTCTGTTATTAGATAAGTGGTGTTTTTAAGATAAGGTAACAAGCGAGAACCCACCACGGCCAGCAAGATTGATTTTGAGCCAGAAAACTGTTTTAAATGATTTTTGGCATATTGAGCAATCTGCTCATTAAATTGACCACATAATCCCTGATCAGACCCCAAAACGATTACCCCGAGCTTTGTTTGAGAATGATCGAGGGTTTCCTTGAAATTTAAGGAAAGGGGTTGTCCAGAAAAATATCGTTGATGAAGCAGAATTTGAAACCCCATCTCTACGGTACGATTGTATTGTGCTAAAGACTTTACCGCTTCTTCATACTGTCGAATACTAACAGCAGCCAGAGCTTTCATGGTTTTGACCACAGAATACAAGTCTTGGACGCTATTAATAGTAGATTTAAGGGATTCAGGGGTTGTAGTCACGATTTTTGTGTTTATTCTTTTAATTGGAGTAGAACGATTGACAAACTTTTCTTAACAACTGCAACAATGTTTCATGGTCATTTTCTGTAAGAGACTTTCCTTGTTGAATGCGATCGCAGATGTTGGGAAGTTGTTCAATAACCGTTCGACGAATTGCCATTTGTGCGGCTTGAATTTGGTCTAAGGGGATCTCATCTAACACCCCTTCATTAACTGATAAAAGAACCGCAATTTGTTCCGCAACCGATAGAGGTTGAGATTGGGGTTGTTTGAGAATTTCTCGGACTCGTCGTCCTCGTTCAAGGGTTTGACGGGTATCTTCATCAAGTTGAGTACCAAATCGAGCAAACACTTCTACCTCTTGAAATTGGGAATAGGATAAACGCAAATCCCCAGCCACCTCTCCATAAGCAGGTAATTGAGTTTTCCCCCCAACCCGTGAGACGGATTTACCGACGGAAACAGCTGGTAAAATCCCTTTTTGATAGAGGTCAGGCGATAAATAAATTTGACCATCAGTGATAGAAATTAAATTAGTGGGAATGTAAGCAGAAATATTTTGCCCTTGGGTTTCGATGATGGGTAATGCGGTTAGGGAACCCCCCCCTAATTTTTGGCATAGATGAGTAGACCGTTCTAACAGACGAGAGTGAATATAAAAAATATCTCCTGGGTAAGCTTCTCTCCCAGGAGGACGGCGCAAAAGCAGGGATAGTTCTCGATACGCCCAAGCATGACGGGTTAAATCGTCGTAAACAATTAAGACATCTCGTCCCCTCTCCATAAAATATTCTCCAATAGATGTGGCAGCATAGGGAGTGATATATTGTAGACCAGGGGGATCTTCGCCATCAGCGACAACAACAATTGAGTAATTTAGGGCATCCCCTTGTTTTAATTGTTCGATCACTTTGGCCACTGCTGAAGTTCGCTGACCAATGGCGCAGTAAATACAAATTACGTCTTGATCTTTTTGATTGAGAATGGTGTCAACAGCGATCGCGGTTTTTCCCGTTTGGCGATCGCCGACAATTAATTCTCGTTGTCCTCGTCCGACGGGAATTAAGGCATCAACGACTTTTAAACCGGTTTGTAGGGGAACTTTAACCGGAGCGCGATCAATAAAAGGTCGTGCTTTGCGTTCAATGGGTAAACGATCTTTACTGGCGATCGCTCCTTTATCATCAAGGGGACGACCTGTCCCGTCGATAATGCGTCCTAAGAGGGCTTCCCCTACGGGTATTTGTAACACTTGTCCGGTGCGTTTAACTTCTTGACCAGCTTCTAACCCTTCGTGAGATCCCAATAAAATGACCCCTAATTGGTCACTATCTAAATTAAAAACCAGACCTAACACCCCTGTTTCAAAGCGCACGAGTTCATCCGCTTCTGCTTTTGGCAAGCCGGTTATTGTAGCAACTCCTTGATCAATCGATTTCACCCAACCAATTTCTTGAGGTTGAATTTGCAGATGATAAGTCGTTAATCCTCGTTCAAATTGAGTAAATGTTTTCTCTAAAACTTTTTTTAATGCGTTTTCCATAGAAAATTTAGAATTTAGAATTTAGAAAATTAAAATAAATAGTAAAGCTTAAAATTCATTCTACATTCTTGAGATGTTGGCGAAGAGACTGCACATAATGCTGTAAGTTCCACGGAATTTTATAGTCCCTCCCTTGTAGTTCAATACCGCAAATCAAATCCGAACTAGTGACAAACTGTAGATTATTGTCCTGATAAATTTGTTCTTGATGTAAAGCGTTGACAATTTTTTCGCGGCTTTCTGCATTCAAATGGAAACTACTCCGAATAATTAAGCCATTATCAGCTTTTTCTAAGGATTGAGCTAAATTTTTTCTTTCTTGTGGGTCTAAGGTTTCTAATCGCTTGATAAACGTGGCAATTATTTGCTGTTCTAGAGGAACATCTGCCAAGTCTTGCAAAGCGTGGCTAAGAATTTCATAGAGTTGTTCGGTCACTTTTTGTTGGAGGGTCTCTATAAATTCCTCCTGTTGTTGAGCGATCGCGTCTGACCAAGCTGCTTGCTTTTTATCTACTGCTTGGCGAGCTTGTTGCAGAAGATTATGATATTCTTGCTCGGCTTTTGCTTGAGTTTGAGCCATTATTTCTTGTTGTTTTTGTGCTAATTCCTCCTGTTTCTCTTCATAGGAGACTGCTATAACTTGAGCAGCTTTCCGTTGTTCTTCAGCTTCTTGCCAACGATGATCGATATCTTGTTGACGAGTTTGAATCGTTTTGACAATGGGTCGATACAAAAAGCGATGGAGAAGAAAAATAAGGATTAGAAAATTAATTAGTTGGGCAACAATAGTAAACCAATCAATTAACACGCTCTAGCCTCCATTTTCTACAAAATAATTCCAAAAAGGATTAGCAAAAATCAAAATCATTGAGACAACAAAACAATAAATAGCGGTTGATTCTACTAGGGCTAACCCCACAAATAAAGTGCGAGTAATCGTGTTTGATTGATCGGGCTGTTGAGCCAGGGCGCGTAGTGCATTGGCTAGGGCTAATCCTTCTCCAATAGCAGGGGCTACCGAACCGATAGCAATGGTAATACCAGCAGTAATAATTGAAGCGATGCCAGTTAAACCAAGATTGTCCATAATAGTCAATAGTTAATGGTAGATAGTTGATAGTGAATGGTTAATAAAAACTTTATTCTGGTGTCTCGTTACGGGTTTTGCGATCCTGAAAACGCATTCCTGATGCAATATAAACCATGGCCAAAATTGTAAAAACATAAGCTTGAATTACCCCAACTAACACACCAAATAAGGTCATAACTACAGGAAAAAATAAAGGAACAATAGAGATTAAAATTGCTACTAACAAACTCGTACTCATAACGTTACCAAATAAACGAACAGCTAGAGAAACAGTTCGCGAGATTTCACCGATCAGGTTAAAGGGCAACATGATAGGAGTCGGTCGAACATAATGCCGTAAATAATTGCCAAGACCGACATTTTTAATCCCATAAATGGGGACTGCTACAAACACACATAAGGCTAACGCGGTGGTGGTTGAAAGAGAACCGGCAGGAGATTGATAACCAGGGATAATGGTTAATATATTGGCCGTAGCAATAAATAAAAACAAAGTGCCGATAAAGGGCAAAAATTGTCCAGATTCTCCCCCACTTGCGTCACGAATTTGATTTTGGATTTGCTCGATAATAATTTCTAAGG
Organism: unicellular cyanobacterium SU2; assembly: GCA_002110465.1. GTDB lineage: Bacteria > Cyanobacteriota > Cyanobacteriia > Cyanobacteriales > Microcystaceae > Rippkaea. The sequence goes on from NEED01000009.1 coordinate 122,151, forward strand.
TGGTTTGCCAACGAGAGAGGGGCGGTTTTACGGATAATTGTCGAGTAATCAGCCAAGATCCCATAACCAGAAGGATCATGAGCAACCAGGTAAAAACGATGGTTGCATTGAGAGTAAACCATTGCCATTGCCAAAAAATAATACTGTCAGGGGTAATATCCATAAGACTATTTGTTCTGAGACAGGTTAATATCGAGTGATCGCTGAGGATGCCAGAGGTTAGTCAACCATATTCGCGCAGCGATAAACCCGACCAAGGCAGTTATCACTCTTTGCCATTGTCCATCCATGATCAGATAAAATCCGAGTAACGTAACTGCTAAACGACCTAACCAACTACCAATAAATAAACGAATGGGATAGGTTGTCCTCGGAAGTTGTCGCACTGTAATCCAAAGACTGCCAAAGTAGAAGACACCAAGGATAGACCCTGGAATCAAGGCAGATAATACCGATAGTATTGTTTCAATCATGCTTTTTCCTCTTAAAAATATCTGAGTTCGGGGTTAAGCTGTCTGCTCCTTATCTGCTCACCTCCTCACCCGATCTGTGTTATTACTCCTTACTTTCCCGTTGAATCCAATACCAAGCATTGAGACAACCGAGAACAACACCGACAAATAACATCATCAGTGTCCAAGAATAAGGATCATCAAGGGTTACATCGAGCCAAATGCCAATAGCAATACCGATAAGGGTAGGAATGGTCACTGACCAGCCAACAATGCCAAACAGTCCTAATTCATACCAAATACTGCGATCGCCTTCTTGTCGTGCTTTTAATTTGCGTGATGCTTTATCTTTTACCTGACGATGAAATTTTTGCTGTCGCTGTTGATGTTGTTTTTGTTGAGAATTATGATGAGGTAGTTTCATGGTTTATGTCTCCCATGCTTAAGATTCCTCGCGCTAAACCCGATTCAAGTCTGGCTAACACAGTCCGTGTTATTTTTTGTTGCTCGTTCAATTTTTGAAACTGTTCTGCGACGGTTCGATGTAAAGTCTCTAAATCCGCATCTTTAATGGCTCGTTCGGTAGAGACAAACACCTCTTGTCCGCACTTTACTAAGAGTCCTTGATCAACGGCTATAAAGATTTCTGTTCCTTGTTGGTCTTTATAGGATAAAATCCCTGGAACAAGGGCTGCGATACAGTCAAGGTGATTTGGTAACAGTCCAAACGCTCCATTTTTCCCTTCTGCGTTGATCTTTTGTACGGTTGCCACCAAAAAGACTTGGGTTGGGATTAATACTGTTAGTTTCAAGACTCCCCTCCTTGGGATGACTTCTCCTTAACGGGTGGTTTAGCTTCGTTGATTGCCCCCAGCATATAGAGCGATCGCTCGGAATAGTTAGCAAATTCATCGTTAAGAATGCGATCGCATCCCTCTAGAGCATCTTCTAAACTCACCAACTTGCCTTGTTTCCCAGTAAATTGCTCTGTACTAAAAAACGGTTGGGTTAAAAATCGCTCTAGACGACGGGCGCGGGCGACTATCGCGCGATCGCTTGCTGAGAGTTCTTCGATTCCCAACATGGCAATGATATCTTTGAGCTCTTCGTAACTCGCTAGGGTACTTTTAATGGCTTGAGCAATTTCATAATGTTTATCTCCGACAATAGTTGATGAAAGCATTTTTGAGCCTGACTGCAAGAGATCAACGGCAGGATATAGCCCTTCACTGGCTCGCTTGCGAGATAAGACAATGGAGGTGGAAAGATGACCAAAAGCGTGTACGGCCGCTGGATCGGTAAAATCATCGGCGGGGACATATACCGCTTGGACTGAGGTAATTGAGCCGGTGGCGGTATTGGTGATCCGTTCTTCAAGTTGGGCTAATTCTGTTCCCAAGGTGGGTTGATAGCCAACCCGTGAGGGAAGTCGCCCCATTAAACCTGATACTTCTTGTCCTGCTTGAATAAAGCGGAAAATATTATCGATTAGTAACAATACATCTTGTTTGAGATCATCTCGGAAATATTCGGCCATGGTTAAAGCTGCATGACCGACCCGAAACCTTGCTCCTGGGGGTTCGTCCATTTGACCAAACAGCATGATGGTATTTTCCAAAACCCCTGCCTCTTCCATTTCACGATAGAGTTCTTCGGCTTCGCGGTTTCGTTCTCCAATGCCACAGAAAAGACTGATTCCTTCGTACTGACTGACCATGTTGTGAATCATTTCTGTAATCAACACGGTTTTGCCCACACCAGCCCCTCCAAAGAGTCCTGCTTTCCCACCCCGTTCTAGAGGGGCTAAGACATCGATCGCTTTAATGCCTGTCGCCAAAATTTCTGAGGTTGTTGCCCTTTGTTTAAGTTCTAAGGGGGGTTGGTGAATTGATCGCCATTCTCCCCCTATCATCGGTGGTTGACTGTCAATGGTTTGACCAAACACATTAAACACGCGACCGAGGTTTCTTTTTCCTACGGGAACTTGTAGGGGTTCTCCTGTGTTTGTTACCTTTGATCCTCTAGCTAAACTAGCGATCGGCGTTAAGGCAATTCCTCTTACTGTGTGAGGGTCGAGATGATTGACCACTTCAATAGAAATACTGCCATCGTCACCAGCTTTGAGTTGACTGTACAATTCTGGCAACTTTCCTTCAAAGCTAATATCAATTACACTACTACGAATAGCAATGACTTGACCTTGATGAAGTTGAGGATGACTATGGCACTCCTGCATAAACTTCAACCTTGTTGATTTAAGTTGGTAAAAATTAGACTAAAAGTTAGACTGACTGCACAAAATAGTTAAAGGACAAAAAATAATCAAATCTGTTTGATGACTTACACTATTCTTTTATAATAATTTTTTGATCACCCAAAAATCTAGATTGAGACATATTTTTACAAATCATTGAAGATTGCTATGTTAATTCGGGTCGTGCGATTCGTTGAGATGAAAAGTTTAGGGAATCATCCCAAACGTACATCTCGTAAGGCTTTTAGCCTTATAACTGTTAGTTAGTTGCCTAAAGGAGGTACACTCGGATTCAAAGGAAGAAATTCCTGAGAGCGACGACAATACCCTTCGTTTATAGATTAGTAACCTATGGATGAAAGCAGGGTATAAAGGAGAACCCTTACTGAAACAGCAGTATAAGGTGTTCTCCAAGTCAATTGGTCATGGTTAACGAAAGTGAACTATTGGCTTGAACCCTCAAGATTGACAAGTAGCCAAAGCTGTTTGACAGGCTGCGTCCAAAAGGACACGGTGAAAAGGGGAAGCGTGTCCTAACTATCCACACAGAATCCTGAAAGTAACCTGGGGGATAGATAGGTCAAAGAGTAATCGGAGACTAGGGAACAATCCCGAAACCTAAAGCCAATAAACCCTAACTAACGGAACGAAGTAACCCTTCAATTTCTCTTATCAATAAAAGGTCGAAATGATAAGTAGGGACAAACTTAACCACATGAATTGGAGGGGTGAGAAACAGTAAGAAGCTAATGCCTACTTGTAATGAGTATGGATATGCTGACGTACTAGCTGGTCGATTAGTAAGAAATAGTTGAGAGTAGCAATTCAATGCGTAAAGCGAGTTTAAAGACTACGATTCGATGGAATGAACTCCCCTGGGCAAAAATCCAAAGGAAGACATTCAAGTTGCAAAAACGAATATTTCAAGCTGCCAAACTCCGACACAAAGCTAAAGCACGTAAGCTTCAAAAACTTCTGCTCAAATTATATTATGCAAAGCTCTTGGCTGTAAGAAGAGTAACCCAAGATAACCAGGGTAAGAAAACTTTCTCTAGTGAAGACCATCATCTATGGAATATGCTAAGAGCATGGATAGTTAGCAGAATAGGGAAAGTCAACCATCAAAAGATAAGTAAATACTTTTCTAGAGGTAGACACGGAAAATGGACATTCCAAACCCGCGAGGATAAAGGATATGTCCTGATGAAACACTCAGAAATTCCCATTGTCAGGCACACCCTAGTTAAGCCAGAAGCCTCACCTTATGACGGCAACTGGGTAGATTGGAGCAAAAGGAGAGGCAATTACCCTGAAACACCATCAAGAGTTGTAAAACTCATGAAAAAACAAAAAGGTAAATGCAACTTCTATAAACAACACTTTAGCCCGGAAGATGTTGTAGAAGTAGACCACATTATCCCCAAGTCAAAAGGCGGTAAGGACGAATGGAAAAATCTACAACTTCTGCATCGTCACTGCCATGATGTTAAGACCAGACATGATGGAAGCAACGAGAAATCTGTTGATAATACTATGGAAATTCCAGAAAACTACAGATGGATTGACGATGTATTGGTAGTACCCGTGTAAAGGGACTGATTACCGAGAGCCGTATGAGGTGACAGTCTCATGTACAGTTCGGAATGGGAGGGGAAGGAGGTGACTCCTTTCTCGGCGTTGCACCATTGCGGGATAATTGTCAATTTTGCATATTGTGAAACTACCGACATAAAAGGGAACTTTTTTGTCGATTAATCAAAACCATCCCTTGATTATGCAACGCCCCTTTCTCGACCCCTAATAGTTTTCTAACAGTCCTCAACAAACTTACTGACACTTTTCACATAATCCTTGAACAGTAATCTCGTAACTGTCTACGGTTAAACCAGGACGAAGAGAATTCAGATTAATTGATTGAAAAGCATCCCAATCGATATCTTCTATTTTTTCACACTGACGACAACGGAAGTGATGGTGAGGAGTAACATTGGCATCGTATCGAGAGACTCCTTCTTGCAACAAGACCTCTCGAATTAAATTAACTTCTCTTAACGTCTGCAAAGCACTATAAACTGTTGCTTGAGAAGAGGTAGGGGTATTTTTGTTGAGATCTGTCAAAATCTGTTCAGCCGTTGGGTGATCTCCACGCGATCGCAAATTAGCATAGACAGCAAACCGTTGTGGTGTCACCCTTAACCCTTTTGATTTTAAGATTTTCACAATTTCACTCTTGTGAATACTCATTTTTTATGTTGAGACTTTTTACTAAAACCTGACTTGATTATAACGATTCTCATTTCAGCGTCAACCTTATATATTAATCTTTCTTAAAATTGTCATTTTCTAACCCTTGACAAATTCCTATATAAGAATTATTCTGATATAAAGTTACAGTAAAAACTGTATACGATTACACTATACAAAGTGAGGCAACGAAAAAATGGCTGTAATTGAGAAAGTCCCCCATGCTGTCTTTAAGACTCGTGTCCGTGATGAGTCTGTTCCTGGCCCCAACCCTTACCGTTGGCAAGATATGACCACGGAAGAAATCTTCGCTGGTAAAAAAGTCGTTGTTTTCTCGTTACCTGGGGCATTTACTCCTACTTGTTCTTCTAACCACTTACCTCGCTATGAAGAGTTGTACGAGGAGTTCAAGGCCCAAGGAGTCGATCAAGTGATTTGTCTGTCCGTTAATGATGCCTTTGTCATGTTCCAATGGGGCAAACAACAAGGGGCAAAGAATGTCTTTTTGCTTCCTGATGGCAATGGAGAATTCACCCGTAAAATGGGAATGTTAGTTGATAAGTCTAACCTTGGGTTTGGAATGCGTTCCTGGCGTTATTCCATGTTGGTTAATGACTGCACCATTGAAAAAATCTTTATTGAACCTGAATTCTCAGATAACTGTCCTACCGATCCCTTTGAAGTATCTGATGCTGATACCATGTTAGCTTATCTCAAAGGAACCGAATCTAAGGGTGTTTCTGAACCCCGTAAGGCATTTGTTGGTTAATCAATAATCAAGCTTGAAATCTGTACAGGATCTAGAGGTAGGGGTAAACATACGTTCGCCCCTACTTAGGGTTTGCTGAAAAAGTTCCTCAAAAATTGATGAGGCCAAAAATCGGCAATCCTCTAACCAACTAATAATTTAATTTTGCTTTCTACGGAGGAGTGTCAATCCCCTAAATAAGCTTCAAGAACCGAAGAATTATTTTGAATCTCTTCTGGCGTTCCATCAGCTAAATTGGTTCCTTCAGCTAAAACCCAAATATGACTACACAAAGACATAATCACATCCATATTATGTTCAATAATCAGAAAAGAAATACCTTGTTCATTCCAATTAACAATATGCTCACAAATTTGTCTGATAAGGGTAGGATTTACTCCTGCGGCTGGTTCATCGAGTAAAATAAGTTTGGGACAAGTCATCAAAGCGCGAGCAATTTCTAATAGCTTCCGTTGGCCTCCTGATAATGCCCCTGCATAATCGTGAGCTTTCGTTACTAATCCGACAGATTCAAGGATTGATAAAGCTTTTTCTTTATTTTCTCGCTCTTCTTGCTTAACTTGTTTGTGCTTTAACCAAACCTGAATTAAATTTTCTCCTGTTTGTTTCTGAGTTGCCAGTAACATATTTTCTAAAACCGTGAGTCGGGAAAGAACTCGCGCCACTTGAAAGGTACGAACACAACCTTGTAAGGCAATTTCGTGGGAGGCTAGGGGATGAATGGGAGACCCATCAAAAATCACTTCTCCTTGGTCAGGACGAATAAAGTTAGAAAGTAGATTAAATAAGGTGGTTTTACCCGCACCATTAGGACCAATTAACCCTGTAATGCTTCCACTTTGCACCGATATATAAGCATCATTAACGGCACGGAGACCACCGAAACTTTTGTATAAATGGCTTGCCTTAAGTAATAGGTTATCAGTTTGATCAATAGTCATTAGCCTATGTTGGGTTTTCTGAGATTATCTAAGAATAAACCTGCTCGTCGCCCAATGTTAACAGAAAAAATTCTATCTTGTAGAGTTTAGTCAAATTAACTTTTACAGCGATCGCCTAAATTTTCTTTCAAGGTTTTAATCAGATCAATATCTGCTTATTGGTATATTATTTCCAATTATCCCAATTATTATTGAAAATGGAAGTATCAGGAAAAGTAGTAGGATTACCATTTTTATCCAATTTCTCCCGCAATTTTGTTAACTTTTCTGACCGAAAAATCGGTTCTTGAACTAATTCATAGGGCAATATTTTTTCGTCCAAAGCAAATGCCGCAGCCGTTCCAGCCGCAGCCCCTGAAGACCATTCAAAAGAGTGTACCCGATAAGCCGCAGCCGCAATATGACTCACAGCAATACTCTTACCTGTTACTAACAAATTATCAATTTTCTGAGGAATCATGGCTCTTAAAGGTACTTGAAAGGGATAGGCTTGGCCTGCGCCCCTTCTTTCTCCTTCTCTTTCCGTATTATTTGGTTTTTCAGGAGGATGGTAGGTCATACAAGGGTGAAAATCAATAGCATAATGACCAATACCCACTGAGTCAGGATAAATGGTTGATCGCCTCCGTCTTACCACGTCACTAGGAGCAATTTTTCCACTTAAAATCCCAAATCCCTCCCATCTTCTAATGGTTGCATGAAGACGACGATAGGTATCAGGGGAAAGGGTTTTTTTATAATATTCATCTTGATAATTACGGCGAGAAATATCAATTTCTGTCATCATAAATCCATTTTTATAGGCAAAAGATTCACGTCCGATAATTCGTCTTGCTTCACGCATATAAGGGTATTTAGACAGTCCATGTTTAGTTCCCATAGGAGAGTCTAAACCAGATAAAAAACGATGATTTGTATTTACTTTTTTAAACCCTTCTCCTAATTGAGAATCGGTTGTTCCCCTCACTAACCAATAAAAATATCCTAGGGCGTTTTCTTCTCCTTTACGAAGAGTTTCTGTTCTTAGTCCTCCCATCCATCCCCCAGGATTTAATTGTCCTGTTTCTTGCAATTGTTGACGGGTATAAATTAGGTTGTCTTGAGAAGTTCCTGGACGATAATCATTGCCCCAAGTCCAATTTTGCATAGAAATGTCCCCTGGTGTGGGAACTGTAAAATTAATTCCCCCAAACTTCTTAGATTCGCCTTTTTTTGGACTCCAAATTCGTCGGTAAGTATAAACTAAATCAAAGTTCGCTAACCTTTCTAATTCATAACTATAATAAGGGGCATATTGTAAATAAAAATCTGGCATTTCATGGGTTTGAGGTTCCTCAGTGGTCTCCATGGCAAACGTATAGGTAAACCCTTGGGTACAGTAGGGATCACCTGTAACACTCGATGAAGAGGGTTCGAGATAGGAACGAGGATCAATCCCTAAACGGTAGGGAATGTCTGTTAAACCGATAATTTCTCCTGTTTCGGTTGCTTCTATAACATACCAGTCTGCGGGTTCTTTCTGGTCATGTTTTTGAGGCGTAAAACGGATAATTTTTTTGTCAAAGCGAGGAGAATTTTCGTAACGGTAAGCATCCTCAAGGGTTTCTGAGAGAGGATAAGTATTAAGGGGAGGTTGACCCTCGGCAGGACTGTGTTGAATAGCGATCGCACTTAAGATCTGTTTTCCCGTTCCTCCTTGAGTATTCCTGCCTATTTCGAGTTCTTTGACCACGGTTGAAGGAAACCATTTGAGGGTTCCATCGTGTTTATTGGCTGCATCTTCTAACATTCTCATTAAGATGCGATCGCCGTCTTCTGGCAAAAAACAGGATTCACTGACCCAACAGTCTCCAGGGTTCAATTGACCATAATGCTGTTCAATCCGTTTTCTTAATTCTAGATAACCACGAGGGTAAATTAAGCGCGATCGCTGGGTTGGCCGTTCATCTAAAGCTGACGTTCCTTGGGCAGAAATTTGTCCTCCCACCCAATCGGTAATTTCAGTCACACAGACGGTTTTTCCAGCTAATAATCCTTCGTAAGCGGCAGCAGTTCCGGCAAGTCCTCCACCGACGACTAGAATTTCACATTCCACAGTTTCATCAGGCGTTCGGGGGGGCTTAGCAAGAGTTAAGGGAATAACAAGCTGGCTTAAAATGAGACCCAGAGGAAATGTCGCTAAATGACGGATAAGTTTGTGCATAGTGAAGAGTAATTAAGAATCATTCTAAAATAGACTTTTATTAGATATTGAAGAGTGTACTTTAATTTCTGTTCCCTATTAAGTAGATAGCTAGTAGATAGCTTTAATTCAATCTCAAATAAAAAGGTTAGTAGTTAGGGCTTTAGCCTTGAATGATATTAAGCTTTCTATTTTGCAAGATAATCTACTAACAAAAATTATTAATATATTTAATATAGCAACTACCAAAGCAGTTAGGACAAACCTGATCCTTGAAACCGAGTTAGGAGCTAACTTTACCTTCTGGCTCCTGTCTCCTTCCTTCTGCTATATAAACCTTAACAGTTATTATAAGAAAATTGATTTTAAAGTATTTAAATCCTGGATTAATTAACTATAAACTCATCAAAAATTCTGCCAATCCTATATAATGAATACCTTTTGGAGTTACTTCAAAACGATAAGGTAAAATATGAATTCCCTTATTAACTGCTTCCCTCAAAAGTTTTCCATAAGTGGGATCGTAATCATCACCAGTAGTAAAAAAACGACAATCTTTTCGATTAATAAAATATAACATAATTGGTTTAGCGTTAGGCAAAAGTGCCATTAATTCTTTTAAATGTTTTTGTCCTCGACTTGTACAAGTATCAGGAAAAAGTGCAATTTCTCCTTGACTTAAGGTGGTGTTTTTTACTTCCAAATAAATGGGTGGTTTTTCGTCTTTAGTTAACATAAAATCAATACGACTTTTTTTGCCAACTCCATATGGAACTTCTGAACGAACCTGGGTATATTGTCCAGCTAACTCTGGTAAACTTTGCTGTTCCAAAGCGAGTTTAATGACTTTATTAGGAAGTGATGTATTAATGCCAACCCAAGTTTCATTAACTTGAATCATTTCCCATGTATAAGCTAATTTTCGCTTGGGATTATCCGTTTTAGAAACATACACAGGACTTCCAACTTTAGATACTCCTATCATCGGTCCTGTATTCGCGCAATGTGCTGTAATAATTTCTCCAGATTCAAGTTCAATATCAGCCAGGAATCGTTTGTAGCGTTTAAGCAAAATCCCTGGAATTAAGCCAGAATAAGAATAAAAAAAAGTAGAATTCATGAGGGAATTATTGTTTTATGTTCTTGGCATTCGTGATCTGAAATAGGAAAAATTCAGAGAAAAAAACCTACTCTTGTTTACCTAATTGTTGCGATCTCTCAGAGGCTGCTCGGACTGCTTCCATAATCGCTGAACGAAATCCTGCCTTTTCGAGTTGAGCCACTCCCGCAATAGTCGTTCCCCCTGGACTGGTTACTCTATCTTTTAACTGTGCTGGATGTAACTTAGACGTTTGTAGTAATTGAGCCGTTCCTAACACGGTTTGTAATGCAAGTTGATTGGCGATCGCCCTTGGCAACCCTGCCGCGACTCCCCCATCTGCTAACGCTTCTACCATCATGGCTACAAAAGCAGGTCCTGATCCCGATACGCCTGTGACCCCGTCCATCAAAGACTCTGATACTTGTACCACTTCTCCCACGGCTTCAAAAAGGGTAATGGCTAACTTTAGGTGATTAGGTTCAACGTTTGTTCCTGGAGCGATCGCCGTCATTCCTGCTCCCACAGTGGCTGGGGTATTAGGCATTACTCGAATTACTGGATATTGAGGAAATGCGCATTCTAGCCGATTTAAGGAAACTCCAGCCAAAATAGAAATAACCAGAGGATAAGGGTGGGGAGGTTCTTCTAAACTTAAGTCAGCTAATACTTGATCTAAAACCTGGGGTTTAATTGCGAGTAATAAGGCGTTCTTAACAGCTAGTACTACGGCTTGATTATCTGAAGTTACCTGAATTTGATAGGTTTGTTTTAAGAATTCTCGTCTATTTAAGTCAGGTTCGCTAACTAACACTTCATGAGATTGATAAAGTTGTTCGTTAAAAAGGCGGGTTAGAATAGCCTCTGCCATCACCCCGCCGCCGATAATACCTAATTTAATACACACAAATTTTAATTAACTTTCACTAAGGGTCTGGCTCGGTTTTAAGCTGATATAGCTTGGAGAATCGGGAATTAGACTTGACCCATTATTGAACTAGGCGACTGGCATCAACTCCCCAACTAGGAGCAGGGGCAGACGTACGTGAAGGAGGGGCAGAGACTTCTGGTACATCATGAACCATTCCAGAAAGGGTACTGACTTTAACACAGCTTGGAGTAAATAAGAAAATGCTTTCGCCAATTCTTTCTTGATGTCCGTCAATGGCGTAGGTTCCACCTGCTACAAAATCAACTGCTCTTTGGGCTTCTTCAGGGTCCATGACATTCAAATTCAGAACAACAGACTTACGCTCTCTGAGGGTTTGAATAACTTGCGGCATTTCGTCAAACGAATGAGGTTCAACGACTACCACTTCAGCGATACTATTAGTAATTCCTGGCATTCCAATGACGTTACTTCTACTGGTTCCCATTTGTGAGTCTGAAGTTAGATTCAAATCGCGGTTACGTGAGGGAGATTGTACATAATCTTGCCCTATTGAAGGAAGTTCCTGCTCTTCGTCTATTTCTTTGTAATCTTCTGAATCATAAGGATCGTATTCGTCGTATACAGGTTCGTCAATACCTACAATCTTTTTTAGTTTCTCTGTCAAAGACATATTTACAAAATTCCGTTTTTTACAAAGGGTTAATCAAGTAGGAAAAACAAACTTCAGATAATAGTTTGGCACTTTTTGACCTAAATTTTGCTTAGATAAAGACAAAACTATATTTTGCTCTCCTTAGTCTGTTTCAAAAACGAGTAAGTTTTTGTGGGCTTTGTGACATAAAAGTCCAATGGCTTTTCAGGTTTAGATGCCTCCCTCATGTAGTCGTTCCAATCTGATTATATGTTCCCTAATCAGATTTTAAAGAAATCTTACTAGATTAGCTATCACAATTTTAGGACATGAATGGCCAAAAATCTTAAATAAAGGAAAAGTATTTGTTTCGATTTATTAATTTTTGTATGTATGGTAAAAAAAAGGGAACTTTTAACTGTTTTTCAGGGGGATGAGAACGTTCACACTCAACACCTTGAATCTCTTTCCCCGAAAATGACTCTTCCTAAGCGAACCATGGTTGCTCCTGCTTGTATCGCTAGGGGGTAATCTCCTGACATCCCCATTGACAATTGATTCAAATTTAAAGTGGATTGTTTTGTAATACGACGCGCTAAATCGTGTGTTTTTTCAAAGGCAAGTAAACTTTGCTTGCTAGATAACCCTAATGGAAGAATCGTCATTAAACCTTTTATTTTTAGAGCTTCACACTCTTCTAGTTTGGATAAATCTGCTAAAAGTTCTTGGTCTTGCCAACCGTATTTGTTAGGATCGGGTAAGATTTTTACTTGAAGACAGACTTGAGGGGATAGGGAAGATTCAGCAGCTAGTCTATTAAGACGTTGAGCAATTTTAAGACTATCGACTGAATGAATCCAGTCAAAGTGTTCTATGGCTTTTTTTGCTTTATTTGTCTGTAAATGCCCGATGAAATGCCAACAAATATCTTTCAAGTCTTTTAATTGTTCTTGTTTCGGGATAGCTTCTTGAAGGCGATTTTCGGCAAAGTCGCGTATCCCCGCTTCATAAGCTGCTTGGATTCTAGGAACAGAAACCTGTTTACTAACAGCAATCAACTGAACATGGGCGGGAATATGTTGACGAATTAGATCAAGACGTTGAGCAATGGTTGTTGAGTCATAAGACATGACAGTTTTAGGATTAAGTAAACATAATTACTATCAGGGAAAGGTTTTCTTATAAATTACCTGAAGTTCTTGATAGTCTTCAAAGACTCCCAAGCGGCGTAAGTTACGGAGACGGACTTCTACTAATAGCCTAGCATCAGAGCGACTCACTGGCTCAAATCGCGTCTTACGAGGCATGGTTTTGACTAGGAAAAACAACCGTTGAGCATACAAGGTTGTAAATAACTCCTGATTATCATCTAATCGACACACTCGATAGAGCAGTCCAAAGGTGGGATGGTTGAAATAAGTTTCGTTGCTCATTCAAGTTCCTGAAAAAAAGTTTTTCTCCTCAATAGGGAAATGATTAAAGCCATTATTTTGATGTCATCTTAAACCTTCTGTGTATCTAAACTCTGACCGATTATAGTTGAAGAATCAGTTAATCACCTATATAGATTAAGCTTGACGTGACATAAATATTATTTTGGTATGGGTAAGGTAAATTATGTCACAAAAAGATGAAGCCACCATTATGATTAGTTCTCTTCTGATTACTACCGCAATTTTAGGCAGTGGTTATTGGTGGTTTAGCTATCAATCTAAGGAAGATATTCAGCAAAATTTGTCTAAAAAACCAATTTATCCGAAAAATCAACCAATTACTTCTGGAGATCTCTTGTCTCCTCCTCCTTCTCCCACGGACTCAGGAACCTTTTTTCCTCCTACAACAGTTACTCCAGGAACCTTGATTAAAATCGATGGGGCTACCAGTATGGTATTACTCAATCAAGCGTTAAAAAATGGTTTTGAGCAACAATTTCCAGGGACTCAGGTGATTACTGGCGCAAAGGGTTCGGACAATGGTCTTAAAGCTTTATTAAAGAATGATATTGATATTGCCGCTACTTCACGTCCTCTAACCTCTAATGAAAAAAACCAAGGGTTAGTAGCACTTCCTATGGCTAAAGAGGCGATCGCTATTGTGGTTAGTCTCCAAAATCCTTTTCGTAAAGGGTTAACGGAAGCTCAAGTTAGAGATATTTTTCAGGGAAAAATTACGAATTGGTCTGCTTTGGGGCGATCACCAGGAAAGATTCATGTAGTTAACCGCCCTTCTGCTAGTGATACACGCCAAATATTTAAAGAATTGGTCTTAAATGGAGAAAATTTTGGCGATAGTTCTCATATAATAACTCTTTCTAAAGATGCCACAACTCCCATTCTAGATGCTCTTAAACGTGATGGTATTGGTTATGCTAGCTATGCTCATGTTGCTGATCAACAGACAGTTCGTACCGTCCCTATCAATGATCAGACTCCCGAATCTGTGAACTATCCCTATCAGCGATCACTTTACTATGTATACAAGCAACCTCCTTCGGATGGAGTTCAAGCTTTTCTTGGCTACGCAGCTTCACCAAGTGGACAACAGTTGATTAGCAACGATTAATAAAACTCTTCTTCAAATAAATTTAGATTGATATAATAGTGATAAATACTTAAGGTATTCAAGTAGTTTTAGGTCGATTTAAAACTCTCAAACCCTTTACTGAAGGGACATTCAAGGAAAGTCAAAAAAAAGTTTTAAAAAAGGGTTGACATTACTGGGGAGATTGGGTACATTAGTAAATGCGCGGTTGAGAGCGACACGCCCCCGAC
>NEED01000010.1 GCA_002110465.1 unicellular cyanobacterium SU2
GCAATGGTGGTATTTTCTGGAGCATCCAGAAATTCCTCCTGATAATAATCTGGCTGAAAGATCCTTAAGATTAGCCATCACGAAACGAAAAGTTAGTGGCGGTTCAAGAAGCATGGAAAGATTTAAACAAACAGCTAACTTATTAACTGTGGTGCAAACTTGTCGTCGTCAGGGACGTTCAGTTATTGATTTTTTCGAGAAGTCATTAATGGCAAAAGCTGGTCATCCGAATTATTTGTTTCCTTCGCTAATTCCTAATTCCTCGACCTGAATCCTTACCAAACAATTGGAAAAATTGATGGCTCTGGGGAAGCTTCTTCATCAGAAAAAAAAAGAAGAGAACGAGAAAACAAAAATTAGAATTAATCAACCTGGTGCGGGAAGTCCATCTTTATTAGCAGAAGAAGAACAAATTGTTCTAACCTTAGTTTATTTAAGACATAATCTAAGTTTTCAACTCTTAGGACTGCTCTTTCAAGTAAGTGAGTCAACGGCTCATAATATTTTTACCTATTGGCAAACACTTTTTGAAGGAGAGTTACCACCAAGTTTGTTAGAACAAATAAAAAAGTTTCAAGAAGAAGAAGAAAAAGAAATAGTTCTTGAAATGTTAACCGATTATGAATTAATTGTAGACAGCGCAGAACAGCCTATTGAAAGACCTTCAGATTATCAAGAACAAAAAAAATATTATTCGGGTAAGCAGAAAAGACATACTTTAAAAAGTCAATTCGTTGTCTTGCCAAAAGCTGAAGATATTATTGATGTAGTAATTGGGAAACCTGGGCCAACAAGTGACATTAAAATCTGTCAGCAAACTTTAAATAAATTCAAGATAACTCAAACTTTTAGTGCTGATAAAGCTTACATTGGAGAAACTCAAATTATCACTCCGCATAAAAAACCCAAGAAGGGAGAATTAACCGAAGAGCAAATAAAAGAAAATAAAGCTTTATCATCTAATCGAATTTTCGTTGAGCATTTAATTCGAGTCGTCAAAGTATTTAAAGTAGTTCAAGAAAGATTTCGCTTACATAAGAGTCGATATAAATCGGTTTTATTAACCGTTTGTGGATTAGTTCGTTTGAGAATTAGTTCCTTAATTTTAGAAATGATAGAATCCTCCAAATCTGGAGAGGTAATTGACGTTATCGCTTCGCTCGAAGTCAGAAGTAGGAAGTCAGAAGTCAGAAGTTTTTTTCTTTGATAATTTTCAGTTAAAACTTTCTACTTCTAGACGTAGAAATTGGGTTTAAGACCCCCTTAATGAAGTCAGAAGTGTGAAGTGTGAAATCAGAAGTAATGAAGAATTAGTGACGGACATAAACTGGAACCTTTGAGACAAATTTGCCCTTTTTAACTTCTAACTTCTGACTTCTGACTTCTAACTTCTAACTTCCTATCACCCCCGCTACAAATTTATTTTAGCGGTAAAAAATTAGTGGTGAGTCGCAATCTCCCACTAATTTTAACTTCTGACTTCACACTTCTGACTTCTGACTTCTTGAAGATGAGCCATAGTTTTATGCCAAAATTTAATTTTGTTCCTTTAAACCCTGATTAATTCGTTCTGAGGGCTAATTTTGACTTCGAGTTTAATTCGCCTGTTTGCATTGCTGTAACTGGGTTATGGATTCTTGGAGATGTCTACTAATCAGTCCAAAAACTCTCAAATCTAGAAGGATTAAGCTGGGTGTAACGAACAGTGTGCTGAATATTTCGATGTCCCAAATAATCCTGAATCGCTCTGGTATCGTGGCCGTTGGTCGCCAGATAGTAACCACAGGCATGGCGTAACTGATGGGGATGAACTCTCCCTTCAATTCCCGCCAATCTCCCCGCTCTAGCAACAATATGACGAACCGAACGAGTAGATAGAGGTGCTTTGCGCTCCGAAACAAAAACATACTGGGTATCGGGATAATCTCTCTTCAACTGTCTCAAAGCTCTTAACTCAGGAGAACGAAGAGGATGTACGCTATGATGACCGTGCTTGACTCTTTGAACCTCCAGATAGCCAGAGGCTAGATCGACTCTCAACCATTTAAGAGCTACTAATTCTGCTGTCCGCAGACCATGCCGAAACATCAACAGAATCATCGCACCATCTCTAACTCTATGTCTGCCGACACTTTTGGCAGCTTTAATTAAAGCCTCAACCTCAGAGGCTCGTAAATATTCTCTTTCTCCCGAATTCGGTTGCTTGATGGGCGGTGAATTTTTCAACTTTGCCGAAAAAGAACCTGGAGCAGTTGCTCGAAGCATCGGTCAACCCCTCATGTTGCGGTGTATATTTCTATAATACTTTTTAGTCCCCCAGCCAATTATTATTCACCTGCGCACCTTTCTGAAACTAGATTATCTTGTCTCTCCCGTTCCTTCTTTACGATCAATTCGCTACTATCGCTACTATCAAAAAGCTATTAGAGAATACCTGAACATCAGTCCCTACAATAATCGGGGTCAAGAATTAGCAGCGATCACTATTAGGGATGCAGCTTTTGTCAGAGATCATCCCGCAGATTTAGTTAACGTAGCCATTGAAGAGTTGATCAGACAACGCTACGAGTTACCAGCCTTCAGCACTTTAGATCGTTTAGCCTGTCAAATTCGCTCGATTGTAAATACCCGTTTGTTCAAGGGAGTAGCCCGCAAACTATCCTCCACTGACAGGCAGAACCTAGATAATCTGCTAGTTCCCGATTCAGTTGAAGACATTAACGCTAATCTCAACCTCCTAAAATCTCCTCCCAAAAGTCACAAACTCAAGTACATCAAAGAACTACAGGATAAGTTCGATACCATGATGCTGGTAGGAGATGCCCAGAAATTACTCTCATTTATTCCTGCGACCAAAGTAAAATCCTTTGCTGCATTAGCCAGAACTCTAGATATTTCTGAATTTAACGATTTTAGGCTGCCCAAACGCCGAACTTTACTGTTGTGCTTGCTCCATCAAGCACAGGTAAAAACTCGCGACCACATGGTAGAGATATTTCTCAAACGGATTAAGAAAATCCATAATAATGCCAAAATCAAGTTGGAGTATCTAAGAGAGAAATATCTCAATCTGGATTTAAGTTTTATCGGCGACCAATGGCGTAAATTAGTAATTGTAGAAGTTGATGGCGAAGAATTATTGGTACGCCGTCAGTTGGAGATTTGTATTTTTTCTTATTTAGCTCAAGAACTCAAAACGGGAGATGCTTGTGTGGTGGGTTCGGAAAACTATGCCGACTTTCGCCAACAGCTATTACCCTGGTCAGAATGCGAACTAAAAATAACCGAATACTGCTCATCTTTAGGCATTCCCGATACTTCAGAAGAATTTGTCTCTCAACTGCGAGATCGACTTACCAGAGTAGCTCGTAAAGTAGATGTCATTTGCGCCAAAGGCGACCAAATAACCATTAATTCTGAAGGAATTCCCGTTCTTAAAAGAATTACCGCTCAAGATAAACCCGACGGTGCAGAAGCCTTGTTTAACGCCATTCAAGAACGATTGCCCCAGCGCAGCGTCCTAGATGTTCTGTGTAATGTCGAACATTGGCTCAACTGGACGAGACACTTTGGTCCTCTATCGGGCAGCGAACCCAAATTATTAAACCCTCAAGAAAGATACATCCTGACGGCATTTGGTTATGGGTGCAATATTGGTCCTAATGAAATGGCGCGTCACGTCCGAGGGAAAGTAACTTCTCATATGCTTTCCTATACCAACCGTCGTCACGTTACCAGTTCCTATCTAGAAGCTGCGATTAAAGATATCATCAACGCTTATAACCGCCTCAGCCTTCCCAAATGTTGGGGCAGTGGAAAAAAAGCAGCAGACGATGGGAGTAAATTTGAAATCTATGAAAATAATCTGATGAGCGAGTATCATATTCGCTATGGGGGTTACGGCGGGATTGCTTACCATCACGTTTCTGATACTTACATTGCCCTGTTTACTCACTTCATTGCCTGCGGAGTTTGGGAAGCGGTTTATATTCTCGATGGGTTCTTGAAAAATACTTCTGATATTCAACCCAATACTCTCCATGCAGATACCCAAGGACAATCTTCTACCGTGTTTGCTCTTTCTCACCTGTTGGGGATTGAATTGATGCCCAGAATTCGTAACTGGAAAGACTTGGATTTTCTCCGTCCCCACGAGGATGAAGTTTATGATTATATCGAGCCTTTATTTGATGATGTTGCTCAATGGAAGTTAATTCAGACTCACTGGCAAGATTTGATGCAGGTGGTACTGTCGATTAAAGCGGGAAAACTTTTACCTTCAACTGTTTTAAGAAAACTGGGCAGTTATAGTCGTAAGAATAGATTGTATCAAGCCTTTCAGGCTTTAGGAAAAGTCATACGTACCCTGTATCTTCTGCGATTTATTTCCGACCGCGCTTTGCGACGAGAGGTTACTGCCTGTACTAATATCGTTGAGAGCTATCATCATTTCTTAGATTGGCTGTTCTTTGGCAAAGATGGCGTAATTACAGAAAATGACCCTGTGGAACAAGAAAAGCGATTGAAATATCTGGATTTAGTAGCTAGTGCGGTAATTCTCCAGAATACGGTAGATATGACTGGGGTAATTCATTCTTTGAGTGCAGAGGGATTTAAGATTAATCGGCGAATGCTGGCAACCATGAGTCCTTACATTAATCGCAATCTCAAGCGGTACGGGGATTACATAGTGGATTTGAAGAATATTCCTCAACCTTTTGAGGGGGCAATTAATCTGCCAGTAGATATTTTTAAAACTCAGGCAGAGTGAGGGTTTAGAGGCTATCTTGCACTATTTTACAAGTATCTCGGCTCTCTCCCATATTTACGCTGAGTTACTAGCCGAACCAACGACCGTCTTCCCTCGACACTTTTTGAACGGCGTGGTTTCCCCTACCGTTGATTAGCGTCTCATTTTTGATTGTCTTGTTTACCTGCCTGGGAATTTTTTCGTTAGCTTGATTTGGCTCGTTGGCGTCTTACTCTTTTCAGTTTTCTTAACTCCTCTTTAACTGCGATCATGAAATCTCTAAACGATTTACTTTTTAGTTTCCAGTAAATGTAGACGCAAACATGATCTAACTCATCTAGATCGTATTTTTCTAGTTTCTCTAGAATTTCGTTCTTACTTAGAAAAAGTTCGGAAAACAAAGGTAAGCCAAGTTTGTCCTTATTTTTTTTCCATTGGATTTGCTCGATTGGAATTTCTTTAAGTAGTAAGGAAAACTTGTATTTTAGGCGTTGGGTAAACTCGCTTTTTTGGGTGAAGTTTAAGTCATATAAATTAGTACCATAACGGTAATACTCTCCTTGTCTTTCAAAAATGGGGCTTTTTCCCCAAGTTTCTTGGGTATTAAACAAGGCTTCTTGTCCTTCAAGGGGATTTACCTTATACATGACTTGCACTCGTTTAACACCCTTTAGATGTCGTCTAACGGAACATTCACTAATTCTCAGAGATTCTCCTATTCCCTTTTGACTTGCGCCTGTAGGTAGATGTCTCCTTAAGAAATAGACCTTCCGCCCTGCATATAACTGTAAGGTTGGTTTCCCATTTCCCCTACTAAACTTAGGTTGAAAAGGTTTGCGGCGTTTCCTTTTACTACGAATTCTGTTTCTTTCTTCCTGTTTGGCAGCTTCAATTGACCGTATCTGCATCCAGTGGGCTTGAAATAGTGTAACCCATTGTTTAAATTTTTTTCCGTTGGGTTTTTGTTTATTCTGCCATAGAGGAATGTTAGAGTCTCCTAGGATAGTCCAGAGGGGAACTTCAGTAACGCTGCCCCAATTGGTGATCCTCAGTTTTTCACAGACAGCCATTTTGCTTCCTAATATGATGCGCTCGGTCTGTTTATCGATCCGTTTGTACTCTCGAAAGGCTCCCGCTTCTTGACCTTCCTTGAGCCATCGGTAAAAGGTTGCCCGTGAGCAGTTGAGTAGTGTTAGCAGTTCAGGGACTAGGATGTACACTTTCCCTCTATGGTCGCTATCAATCGCTCGGCAAAAGTACCATAGTCTTGCCCAAGGCTGTCGCGCAATTTTCCCATTGATATAACAAGGGGTGTTGAGGTTTAATATAGGAGTATGGATCGATTTATATACTGTCTGCATCTAGACAAGTATACATTCAGACAGGCACTTTGATGGATGATTTTGTAATTATTTTTAATACTTTAATAGAATCTTACGGATATTCTAAGTCGCAGATATCTCGTTGGTCGGGATTATCGCGTACTATGATCATTCGGTTTTGTTCTGGTGAGAATATTTCGACCACATATTTTTTTAAGCTGATTCGCTCTATGCCTGTAGAGTTTCAAGAAGATTTTTGGTCTCATGTTTTGTCTGTTGAGCAAGCGAAGGAAATAGAGTTAATTCGTAATCCGTCTTGGTACACTTTGATTGCTGATGCTTCCCATAAAGATATTCAAGAAATTTTGCAAGCTTTAGCTAATCGTTGGTCTGTGATTGTTGGAGATAAAAATTCTGACAAAACTAAAGAACTTGAAGCTAGTTAATTGTTGATATGGTAGTAAGGATTGTTTTGTCTGTTATTTGCTAAAGATTTATGAAAATCAATCAATTAATTACTATTTCTGTCTTGATGGATATAAAACGTTAGAAGATTAAACAGTAAAAAGCCTCGGCAATCACCGAGGTCGAGTAGGAGAAATCAATAATCAATGAGAATTAAGGCTGTTAGCTGACCACAACAGATACGATAACTAAGCTAGTGACGAAAAATGCAGCGATTGTCCCTTGAATTAAGTAACGGCGTTGTTGGAAAGGAGCAGGAAATTCAGCGTAGTAAGGCTTGGGTTCAACGGCGTAGTTGTTGAGTAATCCGTTATCGAGTTGAGTGGTGGTGTACATCAATTGTTGCCTCCGATAGCTCTCTATGTAAATTAATGTAACAATAATATTTAGTTTTGTAAAGTATACTTGACAAATCAATTTTAATGGTATCAATTGGTTTTGCTTATCCTTAAGACTCAGGGAAGACTCACTAGGGATTCGGGTAAGTCTCAGACGAGATAATTATGCTTTGGATGGGGAATTCTTTCTACTTAATTCCACTTCTAGTGGAAAAGGGTAACGGCGAAAACCCTGAATATACCTAAGTTTTGGGACTGACATTACGGTCCGGTTCCCCATATAGTAGAGACATTAAGAGAAAGAGAGGCAACCCCAATGTTCACCACAAAATACGAAAACACCACCGTTATCCGCAACTACATCATTCTCGCTGCTACCGTCGTCTTCACTTCAATGGGCTTAACCGATACCTTCATGGCTCCTACTCGTAGCGGACAACAAGATCGCCTCGATAACTACGGACGAGTTGTTAGTGCTGGACTGGTTGCTTATTCTCAAAAGCTTGGACGTTAACTGATAACTTTTCACTCTTTTCTCTTGCTTCCCTACCTTGAAAGGTGGGGCTTTTTTTTGGGAACTCCGCTTTTACATTTCTCCAGCTTGACTCAAAGCAAACTTAATAACCGTTGAACTTAATCGAATATTTTGTTTAAGCATTTTTTCAATGGCTTCTTTAATTATAATTGGGTGTCCTTCTTCTTTTGCTCTTAGTAAAATTCCTATCGAACCCGTCACAGCCAACCCACTTAATCTGGCTATTCTTCTTCCCACCGCTTCATCAATACAAACCGTTTTAATCTTTCTATTTAAAGCTAATTGAATCACCGAAGCTTCCCCTTTATCTAAGCTGTTTAATAAAAAAGGAGAAATGGTTAAAGGAGTCGTTTCTTTACTCAACCAATTCGCACGACTAAACTCTCGAACCCCAAAATTAGTTGTCCCTCCTACTAATATTTCTTGGCTAACTTCATAAGGGACTCTTACTTCCCGATAAAGGGATTGTAAAATCCCTAACTCTCCCAAGGCAGCCACTAACGCAATAATAGGAGACTTATTAATGACAATTGAATGTGCTTTAGGCATTGTTTAAATCTGAGATTAATTCTTCTTCCGTTAAGTCGATCATGGAGACTCCGTAATCACTTAATTTGAGCAAAAAAGTCACTCGTTCAATCCCTAATAAAGCCGCCGCCATTCCAGAAGACAGTCGCTTCATCTCATAAAGCTTAACCGCCATCGCCCATTTCGCTTCCTGTTCAAACTGTTCTTTGCTTATCCCTACTGCATCAGGAAAACTTTCAGGATAATTTATCGTCAATTGATTTGGCATTAATTTAATTCCTAATAATTAACTCACCAGAGTCCTCCCACAGTCGTAACAAAAGTTACAGTCAATAACGCCTTTGTATAGCAGACGAGAAATTTTGGTCGGTAAGGAAAAATTAAACGCTGAAACTCCTATAGATAAAGGGTTTTGTTTTGTAAGAGTCAAATTATATTGCGATCAATCATCGAAAAGATGAGCGGTTTTGAGTTAGTGTCCCACTTTAGCCCTTTTCTGGGACAGTTTTTTCTTAAACCATTGCTAAATCTTGATCACAGGCGATCAATAATTTGATCACCAACCATCGTAAATGGGACAGTTTATATAAAAAATCCCTTAGCGATCAAAATTTCCCCATTACTATACAAAGGCGAATAAGGGTTTCTGTCCAAGGATGATTTTCATTAATTGACGCTTAATGAAAATCAGCAATCAGAGAATCATCCTTAGAGAATGGGGATTTAGCGATCACCTGAAAACAAAAAAAGATCCCGTGAAAAGTAAGTAGACACAGGGAGCATCCCAATTTGGCAAATTAACGATTTTAGGATAGCTGAAACCCACGGCATAAATGATAAGAAATACAAATTAATACGATATTTATCGATTAATTACATCACATTATCGACAAACTTTATCCATAGCATTTTTAAAGACTGAATTACTAGCAATAGGACCAATTAGATACCATCCGGAAGGAGGACGATTAGGAAGCTCATAATCTTTACCAGCAGCAATTTTCTGTTGACAATCAATACCGTACCATAACCATATACCTGAGTTTAATTGCTGTTGGGTTGCTATTTTAAAAACTTTCCATGAATTTTTAGAATAGGGTAGTTGATCATCTTTAATGTTATCTACATCTAGGTAAGCATTCTCTCCAGAATTTGTTTTACCTATTCTCTGCCAGTTAACTGCTCTAGCAATGTCAGACAAAAAAGTACTAAAAGTTAAGCAGAAAACAAAAAAAAGTATTTTAAATTTCATAAAAGTTACCTATCGCTTTCTTATATGAGTAAGTGAGGGTAAATCAACTGAAAATAGGGGAAGGGTAACGGAGTTCAGAAAACTTTTCTCTGTTTCCTATTCCCTGATCACTGCTATTTTATAATGAGTTATGCCTACTTACTCAATTCAGTATTGACAAAATTTTATAATCTGTCAATATCATAAGCAATTATACTTATTGATTTATTGAATTTTCTAATAGTCAAATCCCTTGATATAATAGACATCTCCAAAAATTTGTAAGCTTTTAATATAAAGCCTTTTGGGTGATATTGGCTTTGCGATCGCCAAACCCTGAAATCCTAATTTTTCGTTCAAAATGTCTTCTAATGCAATTTCAGAAAAAAAGATAAGGTTTTTAAATCAAAATTTTTTAGGCTAAAACTCAATCCTAACAACTCTTTAGGCTCTTAGTTTATATTTTGGAGATGTCTAATAACTTATCTTTCCTAATTTATAATACAGTTTATTGATTTACAATTGTTTATCTTAGTTTTTATGCTTATAAGAAATCTCTTTGAGAAAGTCAATTATTTATTCTTAATCAAAGTAATATTCATTACTACTTTGATTTTCCCTGAAAAATACACAATGGCTCAAGGCTTAAATAATTTGTATCAATTATACAAAATATGTAATGAAAATCTTCAACACGGCATTGAAGTTGAGTTTTATTCAGGTCCATTTGCTTATAGCCCTCAAGGTCCATATTTCAAAAGATTTATAAACCCTTTGAATTCTAGCCCAATAGCTCCAGAAAATCATAATTGTAGCTATGCTCAACTTAGAAAAAATAATTATTATACAGTGGTCTTCTATCATCCAGATGGACACGAAGTTGGTACGATACAAGTACCAAATGGCGATAATATTAGTCATATTTATGTAGGAATAAATAAAAAAAATCGTACGAGTTGGACAACTTACTATAAAAAAGGTCTTCCAGGAACTCCACGCTAGAACTAGCCGTAAATAGAAGGTTCATGCAACCAGGGGCGATAATACTCTAAAAATCGGCAAATTGCCGAAAAATTTACGGATTATTTCTATACTTCTGCCTCAATCCATTTCTTTAGTTTACTAAGTAGTTCACTAGGTAAACTATCAATAGGACAATAGAAATGAGTTATTCAGTAAATTACTTAGGTAGTTTACTTAGTAGTTTACTTAGTAGTTTGCTAATAAATAACTCACTAACTTATTTAAACTTGTCAATCTTCAATTCTTAATTCTTCCACACGCCTAAACTCATCTACATTATGTGTTACCAAAATTAAATTATTCGCCAAACAAATCGCCGCGATCTGAAGGTCATAAGCACCAATAGGAGTCCCACGACTGGCTAGTTGAGCGCGAATATAACCACAAATATCTGCTGCTTGACCATCAAAAGGTAAACTTACCAAATCTTTCCAAAACTCGCTTAAACTTGCTAAATTTCCCCGCTGTTTGGCACTTTTATAAGCCCCATAGTAAAGCTCATATTTCACCACATCACAAATAGCTACATCATCAGGGGACAAACTATCTAAACGCTCTCTAATGGCTATTGAACGACCATTAATATAAGCAATACAAGTATTTGTATCCAACAAATAAATCATTCTAACGGGTCTCGCTCTGGTAACTCCCCTTGAGGTTCTCTTACTAGCGGTTCCCCTTGCCAAGCTCCAAAAGTTCTCTCAAAAAATCCAGGCGGCCAACTTCTTTTTGAACTCTTGTTTACAGCTTGGTAAATAACCATTACTTCAAGATCCTGGTTAGCCATCTCTGTGGGAAGCTGAATCTGTAATAATCCCTCATTGTCAATATGGGTTGTTAGCTTAATACTCTCCATTGTCAAATCCTCCTTCCCCTTATATAAATAAAACTGATAGTTTGAGGATAAATACTCAAGTAAATTGGGGTTAACTGATAAGAAAAACTAAACTAGCCTAGCTAGAATAACGAAATTATCAGAGTTTTAGATACCTATGTTATCAAATTTATCTTTGATAGCGTAGAATATTTTCTATGAAAGTTAACCGCTTTGGACGTGCTGAAATCCTCACCTCAACTCAAATATCCTCACTGTTTAACGATGGCTTTGTCAATCCACGTGATCGCGCTCTGTTTGGTGTCTGTCTCTACGCTGCCGTCCGTATTAATGAAGCTTGTACCCTCTTCTATGCTGACGCGATCGGCTTCAAGGGCGTAAGAGACAAACTCGTGATCCGCAGCTTCAACACCAAAGGGAAACAAGATACTAGAGAAATTGATACTCACCCCCGCTTAAAACAATACTTAAAAGAATACTTTGACTCAGAGCAATCTCTCAACAAATACAATCCCTACCTCTTCCCTGGCCGTCACGGTAGGGGTCATATCCACAAAGCTAGTGCTGACCGAATTCTTAGAGAAGTTTGTAAAAAGCTAGAAATCGAAGGGGTCAGTACCCACAGCTTCCGTCGTACCGCTTTGACCCAAATGAGTGATGCTGGTGTGCCTTTAAGACACATTCAAGCCATTTCTGGTCATCGTACCCTAGCAGCCCTTGAACGCTATTTAGGAGTAACAGATAAGCAAAAGCAACACGCGATCTCTACTTTGGATTTTTAAACTCATTAGAATTTTGTTGAATTATTTTTATAGTGTATATTTCTAACATTTCATCAATTTTAGTTATAAACCAATTAACTATATTCCAATAACCTATAAGTTCAATTTGAGGGTTTTCAGACATAGATTGCATAGTAAAAGAGTATTTTCTTAAAGCACCTGTTCCATGAACCTCAGATGTACGAAACTTATTGTCAAATGTTGCCAAGTTGTCAAATTTTGTCAAGGGGTCTTCTAAAAATTTCTTTAAAAATTCTCTATATTCGCTAGGCAACTCATTCATCTCTATAATAATTTTTTTAAAACTTTTCTTCTTACTTTTAGAGTTATAAAAACCATCATACTTTTCACAAGCAAATAATAACACTAAAAATCCCATTATCTTATCCCATAACCCTCGATATCTTAAAATAAATGATGAATTAAATCTATGAATCTCCATCTTGCCAAAAAACTTAGCTTGAGAATCTAAAATTGTTCCCCCTTCTAGCTTTCCTTTGGAAAAATATTTATTCCAAACTGAACCAACTGAAACGCAATCACTCCATAAAAGTACGTAATTGATAGTAATATCTAAAAGAGCTACAAAAATTCTATTTCCATTTTCTGTAGATTGAAATATATCATAAGCTTTTGCCAATGAAAAATGTTGTATTGAAAACTGAGATTTTTGACCCACATATTCATAAAGATATGTTTCAAAAGTTTCTACCTCTTCTCGACTATTTAATGAAAATTTTTCAAAGTCCATACTTTTATTTAAAACCAATTAACTGTATAATTGTTACTCTTTTCTGCGTCTTTACTTAGACTACCTATTTAATACTAGCCCAAAAATTTACACATCAGGGGTTTGAGTAACAAGTGTATAGGAACTTATGCTAAGGGTAAGTGTTTCAAAAGTCAGTTTGGCGATAGCCGTAGCAAATCGGTATTTGTGAAAGCTACTTAACAAGTGATAAAACCTATATAGAGTCACGGCTTCAGATGATATAGCAAAATTTTTCACGAATCTTTGCAATATTCCAAAGTGAGGAGTGATCACGTACCATAACACATATAATATAAGGTTTTAAGAGTAGTTTAGATTTTTACTTAAGGTTAGTAAAAGCTAATTTTTTTATTTAATAAGTAATAGTTATATAAACCTGTTACAGGTTAAACAAGTAAATCTAAGTATCTTATTTAAGGTAGCTAGAAGACGATTCTAAGGGTGTTAACTTATAAAGGTATAACCATAAGCGAAGTTTATTTAACAAGCCTTGTAGCGTAAAATCGCTGTAAGCCTTGTTAAATAAAGCTTGTAGAATATAGTACAAGTGGTCATTAATCAAGATAACTTAATTGATTAAAACCTGTAACAAGTTAATGGTTTAAACTTGTTACAGGTTATGTTAAACTTGTTACAAGTTTAATAATTACTGTTTTTAAAGTTGTTACAGGTTTAATAATGCAACAAAAGCCAAAGGGTGGACGGGGACATAAAGCTCCCTATAAAACTAAAACTGTTAGAGTTCCTGAACCAATACTGTATCAAATAGAAACACTATGTGATACATTTCGACAAGCATCTTTAGAGGGAACTTGGGATAGTGTTGAACAAAAAGATCTACTTTCAACGACAACACCGCTTGATAGATTAACTAAAGAGCAAGCTATTGAAGAAGCTAAGGCTATTCTCAAACGTAAACGTAGTGCTAGGGTTTCACTAGAAATGTTTTTAAGAGTTCTTTATGGTGATAAAGAAATAAAGTTGTAACAAGTTTATATATGTTTGAAGAACTAAAGTAAATTAAGCATTATATTTTAATACTTTAGTTTAAAAATACTATAGTATATACTGGGCTTATTTGTACTGTTTTAGCTGTTTTTAGGTTAGTTTTTTACTGACTTTACTTCTTTTTTTATTGTAAACTCACACTATCATAAGAATTTAATGTTTTATATTAGATATAAGTATTAAATTAACAATAATAATTAGTTTAATTTATTGCCTTAAAAATTGCTTTAAATGGACTAAGAGTTATTAATGATTCAACTATCAAAAGTTAAAATTAAGAGTACAAGAGTCAAGACCAGGGGGCGGTCTGCCGACGAAGGAGGCAACGCCTAACCTACTTGTCTTGAATATATAGAAACAAAGTTACATTTTACTAGATATAGTGTTTTTATGGGTGTATTTTTTGTTTACAAACACTATCAAACACTAGATGTAGTGTGTTAGTTAATTTGTTCTAATTCTTGAGTTTTTTTTAGCTTTTTCAAATTAAACTCAGCTATCCTAATCAGAACGTCTTCTCTAACGCTTCTCTAAGGCTCATTAAGATGGGTTAAACTTATTAGACGTAGGTTATATCATTTAAAAGATTTTGAAGGCTTTTAGAGCCAAAAAACTTTAACACAGGTTTGAGATAGAACGGTCTAGTATTTTTACTAGGTACATATACTTATCCACGTTCATCGAAAACCTGCCCCTTTGTAACCTTTCGGGATTGACCATAATCGGCTAGAAATTTTTATCAACTTCACACGGATTTGACGCGATCGTAAAAAGCTAGAACCATTATTTCATCAGGGTTAGCGGTTACTCAATCTTTGGTATTAGTTCAAGATTACTAAAAAAATTTATACCTTATCTTGAATATCTCGTTTACGTTTCATGTCTTTTCCAAGTAATACATGGAAGAAGTTTAACCTCTCCTGACCATGTATTACTTGGCTAACCTATCTCCATCGTTCTGCTAAAAATTCTTCTTATACTTCGTTTTGAAACACGCTCAGATTACTTTCGCCAACAGTATCAACCCTATATTCGGGGAGAGCCGAGATACGTGTAAAATAGTGCAAGATAGCCCTAAAACCCTTGTCCTGTATGGGTTGACCTTTACAGTAAAAATTAACTATCAAGCCTCAAAATCATGACTAGATATCTCCATAATTTAATAAAAATAGTATAATGAAGCGAATAATTAGTTCAAAAAAGAATGAATGGAAACTTACACTTGGAGCTATCTAAAAAAATATCCTAAACAAACAAAAAGATTATTAGGGATTGATGACAAACAATGTAAGGATTCAGGTGGCAGATATTGACAAACAGGCTGACTACGCTAAAGTAACGGTATGAGTCAAAGTCAACCAGAAGTGCAGCTAAAGCCAGAACAATTAAACCAACTCTCAAAATATGAGTTGGTAGAGATTATCTTGACTCAACAGAACAAGCTCGAACAACTACGACAAGAAATAGAAAAGTTAAAGCTCAGTCGAGATTTAGACAGCCAAACCTCATCAAAACCCCCATCAACAGATTTATTAAAGAAGTCCGAAAAGCCTGAAGCTTTAAAAGACGATAAAGATAATAAGAAAAGAAAGCCGGGAGGACAACCTGGGCATCAGGGAAAAACAAGGAAAGGTTTTGGGAGAATTGACAGAATTGAAATCTTGCAACC
>NEED01000011.1 GCA_002110465.1 unicellular cyanobacterium SU2
GCTCACAACTTCCCCCTAGACTTAGCTTCTGCTGAGC
Source organism: unicellular cyanobacterium SU2 (assembly GCA_002110465.1). Taxonomy (GTDB): domain Bacteria; phylum Cyanobacteriota; class Cyanobacteriia; order Cyanobacteriales; family Microcystaceae; genus Rippkaea. The sequence goes on from NEED01000011.1 coordinate 38, forward strand.
CTGTAACCGCTCCTGCTATCAATGGTTAATTCCTGTTGATAACAATTAAATATTAACAAAAAGCACTCTCTGATACAGGGGGTGCTTTTTGATGGTCATAACTTGATAACTAATCAGGACTCTGAAAATTTTTCCCCTTTATAATTTATTATACGAAAGCAATATGAAGCTAAATCTGTGAATGATCTCACCACTAATTTATATCAAGCTTGGCAAGATTCTGTTTTGTCAGACAAAATCGTTAACGAGTTTGAAGCATCACATACCGACTCCAATGGTAGATGGATTAAAGGAGAACGCATTACCTATGGAATTCGTTCCATTGACGGACGGTTAACCTACTATGCTCAAAATCTGACTCAATCTAAGATTATCTACGATGCAGTTGAAGAAAAACAGGTGGGGGAAGAGGATTTTATTTGCCAATTTAACGGTTATCGCACGCTTCGACCGAGAAGTCGTTTTGATCAATTAGGTCGTCAACAAACACTCTCTAATGATCCCCATCAATGTCGATTCTACTGTCAAGATCGGACAAAATCCCTGAGTTTGTTAGTTCGCAAGCCATTACTTCAGGTCAAACTTAAACATTTTTGTTGGAAGGCTTACTACAATGCTACACCGATTGAAAAGCATGGCCATTTCCTCTGGATCCCCAGTCATTTACATTGTCCTGATGATCTCCCTCATTTTCCCCAATTTTTATCTTTAGAATTTGTCGAAGATGCTATCTTATTATTTAATCAATTAGCGAACACGCTTGTATTTTTCAATTCATTACACGCTGGTGCATCAGTTAACCATATTCATTTTCAAGCAATTTACCATAGACAATCTTTATTAATTGAAAAAGCCCCAGTAATTTCTTACAAGGGGTTTGATTTATTAGAATCCTATCTAGCCGAGGCTTTTGTCTTTCCTAAAGATGTTCAGCCTCATCGAATTTTTAGTTGTATTCAAAAGCTACAAACACAAGGAATTCCCTTTAACTTAATGCTCATAGGTAGTCGAATTATTCTTATTCCCAGAAATATTGAACATGAAGTTGTCTCGGAATTTCCTGGCCAAGTTTTAGCCGCTTTAGGAATGTGTGGAAAAATTGTTACTGTTGATCGAGAGGTTTATCTCAAGGTGGATATGAACAAGATTAAACGTGCTTTCCAAAAAATGGTAATTCCCAGCAAATTCCTACTAGATAAGTGGGAAGATGTTATGTAACTCACGTATTCATTTTCTGTTCTCTTTGGCCTATTCAAGTAGCAGGTTGTGCTAACAAACTATCTAATTGATTTGCTCCATTGAGGCGATAAAGTTCGTCGCAACCTCCAATATGTTGATTGTTAATAAAAATTTGGGGAACACTACGTTTTCCATTAGCTCGTTGTGCCATTTTCTCCCTAGCTGCTTCATTCCCATCAATTTTATATTCAGTAAAGTTGACCCCTTTCCACCACAATAGAAATTTTGCACGAATACAAAAAGGACAGGTTTGCCAAGTATAAATTTCAACATTGGCTTTTATTTTTTCGGGATTCCGTCTAAAAAGAGAGTTAAGTAACTCTAACATTAGTAAACTCCTTTATGATTACTTAAATCAGGTTTACTCTTATAGTCTACCTTGACAGTTAGTAACAAGACAGGAGATTGATCATTGCTTGTTTCATGATACCAAAACTAGAGTAATCCTACCTTAAAACCTTTCTTTCTCGAAGCATTATATCTCTTCAACTTCTAATTTAGCTACTGTGATTGCATCAAAGGCAAAAGCAAAAACAATAGGCATTGGGCTTTTAAGAAAATAACTAAAAATCACTGCCATGATCGAAGCAATAACTGCCCCCGTTAACCAAGTTTTTTCCTCCATACATAATCCTTTCGTCATTTTAATAACCCGTAGGACATCAACTGGAATCGGTTCAGGCATTACTGCCCCTGGAGGAAATGCCCAGTAATGATTGTATCTTTCCATGAATAAATCTGTCCATCCATTATCGTCACACCATTCTCTAATCCAGTCATCACAAAAATGTTTCATAGCTAGTTTAATAACCCTTATCCCTGCAAGTTTTTTTACACTCAATACTAATTAAATAGTATTTCGATTTTATGCTAACGAAAGTCTCAGAGAATCTTCCAGTGAATCAATAAATCTTAATAATAGATATGTTGATTTATTTTTTAAGCATATATACTCAATTATCTAATATTAATAAATGAAGCGTTGTGTTTCGGTACAAATTGCCTTTAATCTACGATCCCAAGGCTCAATTGGCAGTTGACTAATATAAGCAAAATCAAAGACAATTCCTATGGTAGGAATCGGTTGCCATTGAGGAGAACTTAACAAACGATCATAAAATCCGCCTCCATACCCTAAGCGATACCCTTGATTATCACAAGCGACGGCAGGAACTAAGATTAAATCAACCTCAAAAGGGTCTAAAATTGGGGCATTAATAGAGGGTTCTAAAATTCCATAGGTTCCCAGATTTAAACTATCTCCAGGGTTCCAATGATGCCAAATTAATGATTGATCTACGCAACGGGGAAAGCCCCAACGGCGTTCCCTTGTAAACAAGGAATTTAGAAGTGGTTCCTGGCGAAAGGAAAAATAGGCCAGAATTGTTTTAGCTTCTTGAAATAAAGATAAAGATTTTAGGTTTTGACAGAGGCGATCGCTTTTTTCTTGCCATATTTTTTGATCTAAAGATTGGCGTTGTTTTAGTAGTTTTTGTCTTAACTTTTTTTTTTCAGAAGAGATCATTAGTAGTTTAATCCCAAATATGACCGTATGGCAAAAAAGCGGTTACTATCTCTCTAAAAATTTTCGGACATTTTTTAAATAATTTTCTTCATCTTCTAACATTGGAAAATGAGACGTTTTCTCCATTTCTATATACTGAATCTTTTGATTTAATTCTGCTGCAACACGCCCCATTTCAGCCGGAATAATAATATCTTTTTCCCCTGAAATTAATAACGTGGGAACCGAAATTTCTGCAAACTTTTGGGGCATAATTGTCACTGCTTTTTGACTAACAGACGTATAAATTGTTCCTAATGCTGCTTCATAATCTGCTAAGATAAAATCTTCTAAAAAAGCAATTCGTTCTACTTTACTAATGGGACGATGCAAAAACCTTGCCATAAATAATCGATCAGCAAAAGGAACCTTTAAAAACCAAGGATAACGAAATTTGACCACATATCCGCCAAATTTGTGAAAAGCATCAAACGCCCGTTTGTTATATTCAAAAATCCCATTACAGGTTAGGATAGCCCCCTCGACTCTTTCAGGATACATGGTAACAAACAAAGCCCCGATCGAAGCCCCCATCGAATGACTATGGATATAGACTTTCTCAATTCCCAAAGCGTCTAGAAGTTCCTTTAAGTCTTGGGCATATTCTTCTAAGTCATAACTTAAATTGAGAGGATTTTTAGGTAACTTAGATCGTCCAAACCCCCGTAAATCATATAATAGACAATCATAGGTATCAGATAAGCTTTGAGCGGTTTTTCGCCAATATCGGGTTGAACCTGCCCAACCATGGATAAACACCATCACAGATTTTTTTTGGGTTATTTCTGGTTGATTTTCCCCTTGATGATGGCGTATCCACTCATAATAGTGATTGACACCACGAACATTAATCATCCCAGAAGTTTCTGTTATTAATTGTTGGGTAGGATTCATCATATAGCAGAAGGATCAGAAGCAGAAGGTTACTAGGGAAAGTTAGTATCTAAATCTCCTTAGCTAGACCCATAATTAGTCTAGTTAATCATCATCCTTATTTTCACCGATCAAGATTAACGTTTAACTCAATTTAAGCAGACTCTGGGGTAGGTAAAGATGAGGGATGCACTAACAAGTCAGCTGTTGAACGCTTTTCTACCATTTCCTTAGTAATCATACAGCGTTGTACATCTTTGCGAGACGGCAATTCATACATCACATCTAACATTAATTCTTCCACAATGCCCCGTAATGCCCTGGCACCTGTCTTACGGCGATAAGCTTCTTTGGCGATCGCCCGCACTGCTTCTTTATTAAACTCTAATTGAACATTGTCCATCTTCAAGAGTTTTTGATATTGCTTTACTAAGGCGTTGCGGGGTTTAGTTAAGATGGTAATCAGGGTATCTTCATCGAGAGGATCTAAGGCAGCCATCACCGGAATTCGCCCTACAAATTCAGGAATCATCCCAAATTTAACCAGATCATCAGGTTCTGCTTGTTGCATTAAGTCAGCTGTCCGCTTTTCTTTGGCTTGGCTACTATCTCCAGGGCGAATAAAGCCCATGGACTTTTTGCCCCGTCGTTGTTCAATCACTTTATCTAAGCCGACAAATGCTCCCCCACAGATAAAGAGAATGTTGCTGGTGTCAATTTGAATGCAGTCTTGATAAGGGTGTTTCCGTCCACCTTGGGGGGGAACATTGGCTACTGTCCCTTCTAACATTTTTAGTAATGCTTGTTGAACGCCTTCTCCAGAGACATCACGGGTGATGGAAGGATTTTCACTCTTACGGGCTATTTTATCAATTTCATCGATATAAATAATTCCTCGTTGGGCTTCTTCCACATCCAAGTCAGCTACCTGTAATAGCCGTAGTAAGATATTTTCCACATCTTCCCCCACATAACCCGCTTCAGTCAAGGTCGTGGCATCGGCAACTGCAAAGGGAACTTTTAAAATTTGGGCTAGGGTTTGGGCGAGGAGAGTTTTTCCTGACCCCGTCGGTCCCATTAACAAAATATTCGATTTTTGCAATTCAATAAAATCGTCTGGGCTATCTCCTTCTGGGGACGGGCTAAGACTCAAACGCTTGTAGTGATTATAAACCGCTACGGAGAGAACCTTTTTCGCTTCATCTTGCCCGATGACATATTCATCGAGGTAGTTTTTAATTTCTCTGGGTTTGGGAATTTGGTTAAAGGAAAGACGTTCGCGACTTGAACGACGTTTGGGTTGGGATTCTTCGGTTCTTGGAGACCCTGGGGACACTGCCGTTGCCGGAGCATCCATCAATTCTTCGTCTAAAATCTCGTTGCATAGCTCAACACATTCATCGCAGATGTAGACTCCTGGACCGGCGATCAATTTTCGCACTTGTTCCTGGGATTTGCCGCAAAATGAACATTTTAGGTGGGAGTCGTATTTAGACATAAGCTCTTAGAGTTAGTTGAGTGAGGTAACGGGAACGGTAGGGTCAGACAAATCTTGTCGAGAAATCACTTTGTCGATTAAACCGTATTCTTTGGCCTCGTGCGCCGACATAAAGAAGTCTCGTTCTGTATCGGCTGCAATGGTATCGAGGGGTTTACCTGTATGATAAGCCAGCATTTCATTCAACCGCCGTTTGATATAGAGGATTTCTTTGGCTTGAATTTCGATTTCCACGGCTTGCCCTTGGGCTCCCCCTAGGGGTTGGTGAATCATCATGCGGGAGCTCGGTAAGGACATCCGCTTACCGGCGGCTCCTCCACACAGGAGAAACGCCCCCATACTAGCAGCTAATCCGAAACAAATGGTTACTACATCAGGGCGAATTTGCTGCATGGTATCGTAAATAGCCAGACCAGCATATACAGACCCCCCTGGGGAATTAATATATAGCTGAATATCTTTTTCTGGGTCTTCGGCATCTAGGAAGAGTAACTGGGCTACGATCGAGTCTGCGACTTGATCGTCAACAGGGGTTCCCAGAAATACGATACGCTCCCGTAATAATCTCGAATAGATGTCAAAGGCTCTTTCCCCTACCCCAGATTGTTCTACCACCATAGGAACAATATTTTGACTCATGGAGTAGATTTCTGAAGAACGCTGGTTAATGATGGAATAATCTAGTGATCGCGATTGATTCATAGCCTTTAATTAAACTGTCCAGGGAAAGATTTTGAATAACGGCTCATTTATTAAGGGGTTGACTTTCTCTTTTCTATTTTTAGCCTACCCAGAATCGAGCAACAAATCGATGCCCTCTGTGAATATTATGCCTCAAGTCTGAAAAAAGTGAGTAACCGAGCTTAAATTTGACTCGAGCATAATTTTTTTTAGGAGAGGGGACAACTGAGGTTTACCCTTCTGGGGTGGCTGCTACTGGTTGGTCAGAGTCGGCTGAAGATTCCTCAACTTCCTTTTCTTCTTTCTTTAAAGTTCCTTCAGGAACGAGTTCTACTGTTGCTTGCTCTTGTAGCCAGTCTAGGGTAGCTTCTACGAGCAGTTCGTCTGTGACCATTTGGTTTAATTTATCGAGGTCTATTTCTCGATCTGAAAGTTGCTCTTTAATCTTGTTAATTCTTTCTTCAAAAACCCCTTTATCTACCTCAATGGCTTCAACTTTAGCCACTTCTTTGAGAATTAACGATTGTTTTAACCTTTCTATTGCTTCTGGACGGGCGTTTTCCCGCAACTTAGGAATATTTTCCTGGGTAAACAGTTGGCGGATATCCATGCCCATTTGTTCCATCTGCATCGCTGTTTGAGTCAATACTTGGGTTACTTCATCTTGAACCAGGGTATCAGGAAGATCAGCTGTACAGACTTCCATTAACTGAGCAATAATCCCATCATGGATGCTTTTTTTAGTCGCTTCTTCGGCTTCTTCTGTAAACTGCTTTTCTAAAGATTCTCGTAACGCAGCCATTGTCTCAAACTCACTGATTTCTTCGGCTAAGTCGTCATTAAGTTCGGGAAGTTCTTTCTCTTTAAGCTCTTTGAGGGTAATGGTAAAAATCGAGGGTTTGCCGGCTAAATCTTCCCTGGGATAGTCTTCAGGAAACGTCACCGTAATTTCTTTGGTTTGTTCGGGTTTCATTCCCACTATTCCTTCTACCATGCCTTCGATAAAACGTCCTTCGGCCAGATCAACCCGAAAATCTGTTCCTTGTACCCCAGGAATTGGTTCACTGTTAGATTCTTGCCCCTCTTCTGGCGCAAAACGTGCTGTATAGTCCACGATCGCCACATCTCCCATTTGGGCCGAACGATCTTCAACGGGAACTAGGGTTGCTTGTTGTTCTTGTCGTTCTTTTAACCAGTTTTCTACCTGTTCGGGATTATAGACCGTTTCTTCTGCTGTTACGCTGAGGGTTTTATAGTTTCCTAGTTCTACACTGGGGGGAACATCTACGGCCGCAGAAAAAGTTAGAGACTCCTCTGGGTTAAATTTTCCTAATAGTTCCTCAAAATCGGAGCGCAGTTGATAATTTCCTAACGCTTCTAATTCTTCTTGCTTAACGGCTGTTTTAATACTCTCTTGAATCAATTCTTCTAGAGTCGCTGCCTTAACGTATTTAGTTCCTAAGCGTTGCAGCAAAATTTTACGGGGAACTTTGCCTTTGCGAAACCCAGGAATATTGGCAGTACGCGCCAGGGTATTGACCTTTTTCTCGTAGGCTTTCTTTAAGGTTTCAGCCGGAATTTCAATTTCTAAGCCAATTTGACTATCAGGGAGTTTTTCCTGGGTTACTTTCATCGACGTTCTATCTCAAACAATTACACTAAACTACAGTGACACAAGCTTCAATTAAACTAAATGCTTCAAGGGCAAGCGGCTTGTGATATTCTAAAATACATAATGCTCAACCGTTCGTCCCTTGGCCTTTTCTCGGTTGATAGGGTTTACCGTGATTTACCCTTATTGATAATAGTACATTGCCGCCGCATCATTCATATTATGATAAGGTAAACTAAATGATTAACCACCCCTGTTAGGCAGGCCTGGGTAAACCTTTCTGATAAACTAAGCTAACATAGTTTTAGTCTAGAGACATAGTCAAATACCATCAGATACTATTGGCTAAATTTTAATTAAATGTTAATGAAAAAACCTTTAAGTTGAGATTTATCTAAATTCATAAGAGTTAGTTATATAAAAAATTGATGACACTTCACAATGCTTAACCAATTCCCCAGGAGGTGATATTAATTGTCTGAACCAGTACGAGTAGCTATCTTAGGAGCAACAGGAGCCGTAGGAACCGAATTACTTGAATTACTAGACTATCGAGATTTTCCGATTGCCAGTCTTAAACTCTTAGCGTCTGAACGGTCTGCTGGAAGTTATTTGACTTTTAAAGGAGAAAAACTGCTAGTTGAAGCAGTGACAGAAAATTCCTTTGAGGATATTGATTTGGTATTAGCCTCGGCAGGAGGCTCAACTTCTAAAGCTTGGGCAAAAACCATTGTAGACTCAGGGGCGGTAATGGTAGATAATTCCAGTGCCTTTCGGATGGAGCCAGCAGTTCCGTTAATTGTTCCTGAAATCAATCCTGAAGCAGCTAACTATCATCAAGGAATTATTGCCAACCCTAACTGTACAACGATTTTGATGGGTGTAGCAATTTATCCTCTCCATCAAGTGCAACCCATTGAGCGTGTTGTGGTATCTACCTATCAATCAGCAAGTGGTGCAGGGGCTAGGGCGATGGAAGAACTAAAAGTCCAATCCCAAGCTATTTTAAATGGTCAAGATCCCCAACCAGAAATCTTTCCCTACTCCTTAGCCTTTAATCTTTTTCCCCACAATTCTCCCCTTAACCACGAGGGATATTGCACCGAAGAGATGAAAATGGTCAACGAAACTCGTAAAATCTTCAAGGCACCGAATTTGAGAGTAACAGCTACTTGTGTCAGGGTTCCCGTGATGCGAGCCCACTCAGAAGCAGTTAATCTAGAGTTTGCTGCTCCATTTTCCGTCACTGAAGCTAGGGAAATTTTAGCTAACGCCCCAGGGGTTAAACTCGTGGAAGATTGGCAAGGAAATTACTTCCCCATGCCCAGAGATGCTTCGGGTAAAGACGAGGTATTGGTGGGGCGAATTCGTCAAGATATTTCCCACCCCAATGGGTTAGAATTATGGCTCTGTGGAGATCAAATTCGCAAAGGGGCTGCCTTAAATGCAGTACAGATTGGGGAACTATTAATAGAAAAAAATTGGCTGAAACCGACAACCTCAATGGCCAATATCAGCCAATAAATAATAGCGTTAAATAAATAGCGTTGAGATCATAAACTAACTACTGACGTTGAAAAAAAAACACGAACGAACGAAATGAGTGATCGCAATTTGGGACGGGTAATCACCGCCATGGTGACTCCCTTTGATAAAAATGGTCAAGTGAATTACGCAGTAGCTGAACAATTAGCTGTCCATCTCGTCGAAAATGGTAGTGATGGATTAGTCATTTGTGGCACGACAGGCGAATCTCCTACCTTGAGTTGGTCTGAAGAATATGAGTTATTTCAGGTAGTCAAAAAAGCCGTTAGTGGTCGGGGAAAAATTATTGCAGGAACAGGATCAAATTCGACAAAAGAAGCAATAGAAGCCACGGAAAAAGCCGCTAAATTAGGGTTAGATGGCTCGTTACAAGTGGTTCCCTATTACAATAAACCCCCTCAAGAGGGACTATATCAACACTTTAAAAAGATTGCTCAAACATCTCCTAATTTATCCATAATGCTGTATAATATACCTGGGCGTACTGGTCAAAATCTCTTACCGGAAACAGTGGCTAAATTGGCAGAAATTGAAAATATTATTGCCATCAAAGAAGCGAGTGGAGATTTAGAACAAGCCTGTAAAATACGGCGTTTAACCCCTGATTCTTTCGGTATTTATGCAGGAGATGATTTTCTAACCCTACCGATGTTAACCGTTGGAGGAATAGGAGTCGTTAGTGTAGCGAGTCATCTGGTAGGGCAACAAATGCAGGAGATGGTCAAAGCGTTTGAAACAGGAAAAGCGACTGTTGCGAGGGACATTAATTTAAAACTTTTTCCTTTATTTAAAGGACTATTTTGTACCACAAATCCTATTCCAATCAAAGCTGCACTCAATTTAAAAGGGTGGAATGTGGGAGGAGTGAGACCTCCCCTAATGGAACTATCTCCTGAATTAGAAAAAGGATTAGAATTAATATTGCAAGACTTATCCATTCTTTAACAGTTAGGCTTTATGATGGAATAAATAATTTAACATTAATTGAAGCGAACTTAATAGAAATTGAAAAACTTGTTTTAAATTAAGTACGAAGAAAAAGACTAATATAGATTTTTCCTATTAAATTTAGATTTTCAGATTACCAATCTATTAACAATCACAATAGCTAAATAACAAGGAGGCCAATGAGTCCCAAACCAACCAAAAAAACAAAACCCACCTTAAAAATTATCCCCTTAGGCGGATTACATGAAATCGGGAAAAATACTTGTATCTTTGAGTATGGAGATGAAATCCTACTGTTAGATGCTGGAATTGCCTTTCCCACAGATGAGATGCACGGGGTCAATATCGTTCTCCCTGACATGACTTATTTAAGAGAAAATCGTCATAAAATCAAGGGAATGATTGCTACTCATGGTCATGAAGACCATATTGGGGGAATTCCTTACCATCTGAAACAATTTGATATTCCGGCAATTTACGGTCCAAAACTAGCGATCGCCCTGTTGCGCGATAAATTAGAAGAAGCAGGAGTCAGCGATCGCACAAACCTAAAAACGGTTGAGCCACGGGACATGGTAAGGGTTAGCGATTCTTTTCTGGTGGAATTTATCCGTAATACTCATTCTATTGCTGATAGCTTCACCGTAGCCATTCACACACCGTTAGGAGTGGTTATTCACACAGGAGACTTTAAAGTTGACCATACCCCTGTTGATGGCCAACATTTCGATCTGCAACGACTCGCCGAACATGGAGAAAAAGGTGTTCTGTGTTTACTAAGTGACTCCACTAATGCCGAAGTTCCAGGAATCACCCCTTCAGAAAGGTCTGTTTATCCTAATCTTGATCGCATCATAAATCAAGCCCCTGGACGGTTATTAATTACCACGTTTGCGTCGTCTGTGCATCGAGTCAATATTATTTTGCAACTCGCCCAAAAACATAAACGGAAAGTGGCAGTTGTGGGGCGGTCAATGCTTAATGTCATTGCCCATGCGCGAGAATTGGGTTATATACAATGTCCTGATGATGTTTTTGTCTCCCTTAAAGCAGCACGGAATTTACCTGATGAAAAGGTATTAATCCTAACCACGGGATCTCAAGGAGAACCCTTAGCAGCGTTAACCCGTATTTCCAAAGGACAACATCCTCATATTAGGGTTCAAGAAGGGGACACAGTCGTCTTTTCTGCCAACCCTATTCCAGGGAATACTATCGCGGTCGTGAATACCATTGATCGATTGATGATGCAGGGGGCTGAGGTTATTTATGGTCGCCATCAAGGAATTCATGTGTCAGGTCATGGTTGTCAAGAAGAACATAAGTTAATGTTGGCCTTGACCCGTCCTAAATTCTTTGTTCCAGTTCACGGGGAACATCGAATGTTGATTAAACACGCCCAAACTGCTCATAGTATGGGGGTTCCGACGGAAAATATGGTAATTATCAATAATGGAGATATTGTGGGAGTTACCCAGGATAATATCGATGTTATTGGTCAAGTTCCCTCTGGAATTGAGTTAGTCGATCAGGCTGGTGTCGTGCATGATCATGTCATGAATGATCGTCAACAGTTAGCAGAAGAAGGAGTAATTACTGTAGCCACTGCGATTAATTGGCAAGGAAAACTGATGGCAAAACCAGAAGTCCATCTACGGGGTGTGGTGACCAAAGTAGAGCGATCGCTGTTGCAACAGTTGATTATTCGTGCTATTGAACGAATTTTAGCTGAACGCTGGGATGAATTTTCCCACGATAATAATGGTAGTGGGACTAAGGTTGATTGGAAATTATTGCAAGAGGAAGTCGAAACTACATTACAACGGTTAGTCCGACGTGAATTACGCACTCGACCCGTGGTGGTATTTCTTCTCCAAACTCCTGAAGAACCTGAACATGAAGAACGTCCAGTAACGAAAACCTATCGTCGTCGTCGTTCAACTGCGTCTGCGATGTCGTAAAAGTTAGTTATTGCAGCGATTTTTAATTCAATAGATTACACTGTAGGGGCATAATCTATTATGCCCTTATTTTTGTTTTTTTACTGATTTACTCAGACCGTAGGGTGGGCAAATATGAAAGCTATCTTAACAAATCATATACCATCAAATGCTTGCCCACCCTACAAAACTTCTGGGTTAAAATAAATTTAGCTGTTTATTGGAGGTTAATGTTATGGGTGACGCTATTCGGATTATTTGTGCGATCTTTTTACCTCCTCTTGGGGTTTTTCTACAAGTTGGGTTGGGTAAGGATTTTTGGATTAATTTATTGTTAACAATTTTTGGGTTGTATATTCTGGGTATTGTTCACGCTGTTTGGGTAATTGCTAGAAAGTAATTTAGAATTTAGAATTTAGAATTTACGTAAACTAATTAATGTTTTATTTTCTACTTATTTCTTCTTAAATTATGGAATGGTTAGTCGTTTGGGGGGTTACTCAAGCGGTAGGTTTTACCTTTAAACCTATCTTGGAAGAGTTGGCTAAAGAAGCAACTAAAGATTGGGTTAAGGATATGTTTAAGGGGTGTTTATCTAATGTGATAAAGTTACCCCAAAAGGAACCTTTGGCGAAAGCGGGAGGGAAAGCGTTAAAGGAATTTTTGGATTTATTTCAGCAGCAGTTAGAAGTTTGTGATCTCGATGATGATCAGGTAAGAGATTATGTTAAACCGTTGAGAAAGTTTATTAGTTTGAAAGCGGTTAAGGAAGTTTTGGGGAGTCCTTTTCAATTTCAATCTGATATTAATACGATTGATACTAAGGTTTTAAATAAGCTTTGGGAGACTTATCATTTAAAAGAATTGCCGGAAGATTTTAATTGGAATTTTTTAAGCAAGCAATATGTTAGAAAAGTAAAAAGAATTATTCAAGAAGAACCAGAATTACGAGCAATTTTAGAGGCTCAATTATTAGGGGAAATTGCAAAAAGTACGAGAACAGATATTAAAACAGATTTTGATTTAATTAAGTATCAGGAGACTTTACGGGAACGCTATCAAAATTTACCGTTAGCGGGGTTAGAATACAGTATTCAAGATCGCAAGGTTCCGTTATGGAATGTTTTTATCCCTCAAAAAGTTCGAGAATGTCAAGAGTATTTACCAAAAGTTTACGAAATTCCTAAAGAATATCTGGAAAAGTTAAGAGAAACTGGGCAGTTAGAAGAGTATACAGAAGAAGAATTAGAACGGTTAAAAAAGGTTTATTCAAGTTCCCCTATTCGTTCTGTTTTAGAGGTTTTTCAAGATAGAAATTATCAATATTTTGTGGTTTTGGGTGATCCTGGATCAGGGAAGTCAACTTTATTAAAATATTTGGCGATTCAATGGACAGAATTACCGATAAAAGAGTTAACAACAAAACCTATCCCTTTGTTAATTGAGTTGCGGGAATATATTCAAAGTTGGCAAAATCAAGAGTGCAAAAATTTCCTGGAGTTTATTGATAAAAGTAGTGGTTTTGTGGGACACCTTAATCAACATTCCTTACATGAAACCCTAAAAAATGGCAATGGGTTAGTGATGTTAGATGGGTTAGATGAGGTGTTTGATCTTCAGCAACGACGCACAATTATTAATCAAATTCATGATTTAACTCAGGACTATCCTAAGATTAAGGTAATTGTGACTTCTAGGGTAATTGGATATGAACCGCAACGGTTGCGAGATGCAAATTTTAATCATTTTATGATCCAAGATTTTGATGAGGAACAGGTTACTGATTTTATTGAAAAATGGCATCAGTTAACTTGTGATACGGAGAAAGAGAAACGGGAAAATGGGGAACGGTTACAACAGGGAATTAATAATTCTTCTGCGATTAAACAATTGTCGGAAAATCCCCTTTTGTTGACGATGATGGCAATTTTGAATCGAAGTCAGGAGTTACCGAGAGATCGAGGGGAACTCTATAATCAATGTTCTCGTATTTTATTATATCAATGGGATGTGGGACGGGCATTAATTGAAGATTCTAGGATTGATTATAAGATTTTTGATTACAAGGATAAGCAAGCAATGTGTCGTCAAATTGCTTATTTTATGCAGTCGAATACGGAAGGGTTAGCAGGGAATATTATTAGTAGTGAAGATTTGGAGAAGATATTACGGGATTATTTGAAAACAATGGAGGTAGAGAAACCTAGAGAAATTGCCAAAGTGATGATCAATCAGTTGCGTTCCCGTAACTTTATTTTATGTTCTTTGGGGGTGATTGGTCATGAGGGACATTATGGGTTTGTGCATCGGACGTTTTTGGAATATTTCTGTGCGTCGGAGTTTGTAGACAGGTACAAGGAACGTCGGGTTTTATCGTTGGATGAGTTAAAAAATGAGGTGTTTGGACAGCATTGGCATGATGAAACTTGGCATGAGGTGTTAAGGTTAATATCAGGGATGATCGACCCTAAATTTACGGGGGAAATAATCGAGTATTTAATGAAACTAAAACCCGATGACCCTACAAATCCGGTTAATTTGTTTTTATCAGCAGATTGTTTAAGTGAGGTGAGAAATCGTAAGGAGATAACTTGTTCATCTCAATTATTGTCTTTATTACAAGAGTTTGCTAAGACTGATGAGTTAGGAAGTGATCCTTCTAGTCAAGTCATTGATCGAATTGCCTTTACTTGGAAAGAGAATCCGACTATTTTATCTTGGTTAAAAAGTTGTTTGCGTTTTGATAGTAAATTTTATGTTCCTGAAGCAGCGATAACAGCAATTGCACAGCATTATAAAAACAATCCTGATACTTTACAATTCCTCAAATCTCGTGCGGTTGATGATGAAAATGAGTATGTAAGAAGTACCGCGATCGTACAATTAGTCCAAGAGTTTAAAGAAGACCCCGAGACGGTAAAAATTCTCAAATCTCGTGCCGTTGATGATGTAGATGAGTATGTAAGAAGAACCGCGATCGTACAATTAGTCCAAGAGTTTAAAGAAGACCCCGAGACGGTAAAAATTCTCAAATCTCGTGCCGTTGATGATGAAGATTATGATATAAGAAGAACCGCGATCGAACAATTAGGACAAC
>NEED01000012.1 GCA_002110465.1 unicellular cyanobacterium SU2
TGTAGGTAACTTAAAATCCATAACCAGTCGTCGTTTGAGGTCTGAATTTCCAGAATTAGCTGATGTTTATAAAAAATCAGTTTTATGGAATGAATCGTATTTCATTGCCAGTTGCGGAGGTGTAACATTATCGCAACTAAAAGAATATGTTGAAAATCAAAAAACTCCTAATTGATAACTCCTCATACACCTCGTAAACTCGGTATAAATCGTCGTTATCGGGCTATCCTTCCCGACACTGACCGCAAGCGTTACAGTGCTGGGCTGTCGCCGTTAGCTCAGATCTTGCACCTTGTTTAAAATGAGCTAGTAAGGATCGGGAACAGGGAACAGCGAACGGGGAACAGCGTTAGATTTTTACGAGAACTGTTTTACAATTGATTCCCTTTTAATTTTTTATTGAGTTTTTTTGTATTGGTGCAAGATCTCAGTCTAACTAACTAATACGATAAGCTTTTGGAGTCATACCAGTGACTTGTCGAAACTGTTTGCTTAAATGACTGTGACTGTTGAATCCACAATTTAACGCAATATCAAGAATGGATTGATTGGTTTGTTTTAATAATTGTTTAGCCCTTTCTATTCGTTGTTCGATCAAGTATTGATGAGGAGATAAGCCAACAGACTTTTTGAATAAACGACTGAAATGGAATTGGCTAAGATCAAGCAATTTAGCTATGTCTTCTAGTTTAATATTTTGGTCAATATGAGCATCAATATAATCAAAGATTTGGCTGAGTTGATAGGGTGATAATCCTCCTTGATAAACCGGTAACACAGGTTTAGTTGTGCCATGATTTCGGATAAGATTAACCGCTAAAATGTTAGCCAAGGAGTCAAGATAAAGTTGATTATTGGAGACTTCTTTTTGATATTCTTCAAGCAGCATCATAGTGATCCCTCGAATATGGGAATCATGTACCTGAAATTGAGGCATAAGTTGAAACAAGTTACTATCACCATTAATAGTTTCCTGAGCAATGTTATGCAAAAACTCGGTTTTGATCTGAATCTGTACACAATGTTCTTGACCCTTCCATCGAACAAATAAAGGTATATTGGCAGGAGTAATCAAGATATCCCCAAGACGATATAAACCGTTATAGGTGACACCATCCTGAATCTGCAAATACTCCAGGGGACGTTGGGAGAGGGAGATAAACACAGTATGTTTATCCTCACAAAGATAGTTACCTTCTCCAGGTAGGTTTTGAAGTTGTTCAACTCGAATGTTTTCCACTGTTGCCTCTGTTTTGTTCACAGTTAACTCTTCGACGTTTTCGCTAAATTATATGCAAGAAAATGAAAATTAACCGCAAGATTGTTCAAGTAAAGCAAGAACGAGATAGTGTCCCAACAGGAAAATCTCTAAGCTGAGAGTGTTGTTACAAAAGAGATATTAATTATGAAACTCGTTGTATTTGGTGCAACTGGCAATGTTGGTCAACAAGTGGTAAAACAAGCACTCGAACAAGGTCATCAGGTAACAGCTTTTGCACGAAACCCCCTTAAACTCGATATTAAGCACCCCAAACTCACCCTATTTCAGGGAGATGTAATGGACAGCGCAAGGGTAGAACAGGCACTACAAGGACAAGAAATCGTTGTGTGTACCTTGGGTTCTGGGAAAAAGTTAAGTGGGACAGTTCGCTCACAAGGAACCCAAAACATTATTGAAGCCATGAAAAGATGTGGAATGCGACGGTTAATCTGTCAAACGACTTTAGGACTCGGTGAGAGTTGGGAAAGTCTCAATTTTTACTGGAAATACATTATGTTTGGCTTGATTTTGCGTAATGTGTTTGCAGATCATCAACAACAAGAGGAGACGGTGCAAAATAGTGATTTAGATTGGACGATTATTCGACCCGGAGCGTTTATCGAAGGGGAACGGACAGGGAACTACCGCCACGGCTTTCGAGGAACGGATAAAACCTCAAAACTGAAAATTACCCCTGCTGATGTGGCTGACTTCATTTTGAAGCAATTGGTTGATGATGTTTATCTCCACCAAGCACCTAGTTTATCTTATTAAATTAATAAAAGTTAAATTAATAAAAGGAGTTTTCCATGTTAACAGAAGCAATCCTACCAATTTCTTTGAGTATCGCTACCCTTTTCTGTTCTTTGGTTGCTGGATTCTTATTTGCTTTTGGCCTAGTGGTTATGCCGGGAATACAACGTTTAAATGACCGAGAGTTTATTCGCGCTTTTCAGGTGATGGATGGCATTATTCAGAACAATCAGCCGATTTTTGTTCTAGTTTGGGTTGGTTCAGTGATCTTCTTAATAACTTCTGCCATGCTTGGTATTGGACAATTGAATGGATTATTGCCTCTGCTAATTATCTGTGCATTGGTTTACATTTTTGGTGTTCAATTACCTACGTTTACTATTAATGTTCCATTGAATAATAAACTACAAACTTGGGATGTCAGAAATTTGAATGAAAGGACATTAAAAACAGCACGTTTAGATTTTGAACCCCGTTGGAATCGATGGAATATAATCAGGACATTTTTTGCTTGTTTGACATCTACCCTGTTAATAATTTTGCTGTTAACTTATGACTGAACTTCCCCCGTAAGTTTGCGCTGAAAATCGCTGAAAGCTTCATTTTACGCTTCTACAGTACAAACTATTAGGTTCAAAATATCTTCTCTCCAAGACTTAAAATACTCTTGGGGAGTTTTTGACTTTCTTTCTTTCACTAAGCAGAACATACCTACGTTAAAGAACATTAGGAAATTGTGTCTGACATTCGCTTAAAGTTTCAATTTGATTCACACTATTGTAAAAATCTTTTTTTTATTTTAACTATTTATTTAACTCTGCTTAACAATAAGTTATGTTAATTGATAATTAAGCAAACATATTATGTTTCTTCAGAAATTATAAACCTTTGCCTTTCTCAGTATATTCTCAGAAATTTCTCACGAAAAACTCAACACAGAAAAATAATCTCAAGGAGACTTTTCAAAAATCGTCGAGGTCATATTGTGATGAAAAACTCTGGTGTAAGGGTTGCAATGCTGGCAGTAAGTTCTACCCTAATGATGGCATCAACTGCAACAGCAATTCCTGTGAGAGTCTCTATTGAGAATTTAGCCCCTTCTGACGGACTTGTGGTAACTCCTTTATGGGTTGGTTTTCATGATGGGAGTTTTGATTATTTTGATGTAGGTCAGCCAGGTTCTATGATTGTTGAACGACTAGCTGAGGATGGTGCTACCGGGCCAATTACTGCTGCTTTTACGGGTAGTGTACAAGGAACCATCGGAGGTGCTGGTTTAGGTCCAGGAACACCGCCGGTTATTCCTCCTGGGACAGTTGCCACCCAGACATTTAACATTAATGCCAGTAGTCGTTATTTCAGCTATGGTGCAATGATTGTGCCTAGTAATGATGCTTTTATCGGTAACGATAATCCTTTAGCTTTCAGCCTCTTTGATAGTAACAATAATTTCGTTGGTGCTGATTTCATAATTACTGGAAACCGAGTTTGGGATGCTGGGACTGAGGATAATGATGAAATTCCCATGAATACGGCACTTCTTGGCCAGACAGTAGCTGACACAGGTTCAACAACCATTAATGGAGTGGTAATGCAGCATCCAGGTTTTATTCCTGGTGGCAATATTGAAACCGCGTTTCCAGGTACGATTAATTTTGCCAACTCAGACTATCAAGTTGCACGTATTAGGGTAGAACAAGTCCCTGAACCAACTACTATTTTAGGAGTGATGACAGCTTCAGGATTTTTAGCTTTAAGTCGTCGTTTCAAGAAAAAAGAACTTTAACTTAATAGGGTTAAAATTTAACTAAGTAAGTTTTAGGACTAGGCTAAAATTTAGAGGTTTTTTCACTAGATCCTATAAACTTTAAGACCAAATTCGGTCGTAATGATCGGATTGGTCTTCTGATATTTTGTACCTAGTTTAAAATTAGTTATAAATAAAAATATCAGAAGTGATTTGTCATATATTCATTAATTTTTATTTGATAAAAGGTTCTACGTATTTACTATTCTAAATTAATAACTAATAAAAGACTAAAGCCTTATTCTACAAGAACAAAGTCCGCCTTCGCAGACTAAATTAATAGAGTGAAGTAGGCAACCTTTATTTACACTCGCTTAACTGTGAAGAGTTTAAGTTGATTGTTTATGGTAATTTAGCATAACTGTAGAACCGATGGGGTTATTAAACCTTATTTTTAAAATTAGTGGATTTTTATTAAGTTCTTATAAATTATCAAAAGATAGTTAACAATGATAGATTTATATTTTTAATTCTATTTGTAAAGGATATAGAGAAAAAGAGAGGTAAAATAAAAAAAGGAATATTTTAGTAAGTAACTGTAATTAAAACAGGATAGTATTTTCGTGGGTAATATTATTGGGATTGACTTAGGGACAACAAACTCTGTAGCTGCTTTTAAATTTGCTGAAGTTGAAGTAGCTACAGCTGCTGATAATTCTCCCCCTGAGCGTAAGTTAACCCCTTCAGTGGTGGCCTTATCGCAAGATCGCTTAGTCATAGGAGAGGAAGCTTATCGCCAATTAAAAGCTGATCCAGAAAACGTTATTGCTTCTATCAAACGCCTGATGGGAAGAGGTTTTGGCGATTCTGTTGTTCAACAACAGTTGTCTCGTTTTGGGTATAAAGTGACTCAATCAACTCAGGGAACTGAAAATAGTCTCTCGGTTTGGCTGAATAACCAAGAATATACTCCAGAAGATATTTCTGCTGAAATTATCAAAAAAGTCTTACAAAATGCCCAAATTTATCAAAATCAGAGAGGACAAAAAAGCCAAATTACTGAGGCAGTGATTACAATACCAGCATACTTTAATGATAAACAAAGACACGCCACACAAATAGCTGCCCAAAAAGCTGGTTTAATCGCTTCTGAACTACTTCCCGAACCAACGGCGGCAGCAATTTCTTATGGATTTAACCCCAATTCTGATGAGGTTAAAACGATTTTAGTTTACGATTTTGGGGGAGGAACTTTTGATGCCTCTTTGATTACTAGCACTGGTAATCAGTTCATTGAATCAGGTAAAGCTGGCGATCTGTGGCTTGGTGGTGATGATATTGATGAACGAATTGTTCAGTTCATTAAAGAAGAAGTTGCTAGGAAAGAAGATTTAGAAAATGTAGATGCCTTAATTGCCCAAATGCCCCATTATCACAGGGTAAGATTTCTCGGCGATCTCAAGATAGCAGTAGAACGGGCAAAAATTGAATTAAGTAGCAATAATTCGGCTTATATTATCCCTTCTACCCCATTACTTGATGATCTGGGAATGACTGTCTCTATTGATGTTGAAATTTATCGTGAACAGTTTGAAAAGATTATTAGCCCTCTCGTAGAGCGTTCAATCGCTATTTGTCAAGACACCATTAAATACTCTGATTTTCCCGCCGAGATGATTGATTTTGTCTTATTAGTTGGCGGTTCATCTCAAATTCCTTTTGTTCAACGAAAAGTTCGTGAAGCCTTTGGCAAACAAAAAGTCGTTGTTCACCCTCGCCCAATGTATGCTGTTGCAGAAGGAGCGGCCATAGTTGCTGCGGGATTAACAGAGAAAGTAAGTACCGTTTCCCGCGACTATTTTATCGAATTGATAGATGAACCAAGATATAAACTGATCAAACAAGGAGATATTCTACCTGTCAAAACTGCCCATACCTTCAAAACAGAAGCAGATGGACAAAGTTTAATTCACTTTAAATTCTTCAGTCCTGATCAAGTCAGTGAAGATTTAGATAATGTGAAGCGAGATGAACCCATTGGAGAGATGTGGTTAGCTTTAAATCAAGCCTATCCTCAAGGCACTGAAGTTTTAGTGACTGTTGAACTCGACGAAAAAAATAATTCTCTACAGATTACCGCAGCACTCAAAAATGATCCATCCATTCGGGTCAGTTCTTCCTTCTCACGGGGAGGTATTGATGAAGAAATCTCTCAGAAAGTCGCAGATCAACTTCAAGCACTAAATCGTGAAGGTAATCTCACAGAAGTTGGAGTTCAACAAGTATACCAAATCGCTAGAGAGGTAGTGCAAGCAGCTAACCAAATTCAAAGTAAGGATGGCAAGACACAACATGATCGCTTACAAGTCGCTCAAGAAAAACTAAAAGAATTAGAAATCTTTGCGTCAAAAGATGTTGACACCGTTAAGTTTTTCCTAACAGATTTTGAGTTCATCTTAGAATGTTGCGGATTTATGCTCCCTAATTCTCAAAAAGATAGACTACAAAACCTGACCAAACAACTGCGAGAAGTGATTGTTACCCATAATTTTTCTGGAATGCAACAACTCTCAGAGGAGGCTAAACAGGAGCATGAAAATCTTCCTGAAATTATAAAACTGATTTTGCTTTGTCGGAATGCGATCACCCATGCTTATCAAATTTCTCCCACTCATGCAAGGGCTATGGGATCTCAATTGGAGCAAATGATGAATGCTCTAGTACGAGGGGATAAATATGAAGTAGAACGAATTATGCTGAATCTTTTGCAAGACATTAGACCTTATTTAGATCAATCAATTCCAACAGGGACTATTGCAACGGGATTACGAAGATAACATTGCTTAGTTCCTATTTTTTCATAGAGAAATAGAAACTAATATCACCACAAATTGGGCTGTCTTTTACTAACATTCACCACAATTATCTCTATGAAGTCTAAACTTACTTGTCCCGTTTGTGATCGCCCAGACATTGAGGGTGATATCTGCCCTAATTGTGAAACCAATCTTTCTTCATTACGGATACTATCTGAGTTACCCGTGATGACTCAAAATGTCCCCACTAAAAAACTCGATAGAGCCAATCTACCGTTCTGGGTCTCGGTTAGCATCGGCATTCTGCTGTTAACCGTCGGAATTAGTCTCGGTTTTTCTAGTAACTATTTGCTCTCTAAGGAACAACAATCAATTGCTCAAACATCAATGTCAACTTCTAGTCCCGTATTAGTTGAGAGGACGACTCAATCGAGTTCGGCTCAGTCTCAAGCATCATCAAAGGATTCTTGTGGCGGTTTTTATTACACAGTGCAACCAGAGGATTCTTTATCACTGATTGCCTCCCATTTTTATGGCAATGAAAATTTTTGGTCTTTCATTGCTCAAGCCAATCCTAAAATTCAAAATCGGGAAAATCATTTAGCCATCAATGAAACATTATTTATTCCTAATGCGGTGGAAAGTTGCCCATGAAAATTTTACAATTTGGTCACAAACAAGAGCAATATGAAACCTCACTGAAGGCAGTCAACCAATTGGCCAAAGAGGGGGAATTCGAGAAAGCTATCACAGAACTTCAAAAGACATTAACCCAGTTTTCTCGTCCTGATGGACAGGAATTATTAGCCAAATTAGAGAAAGTTATTTTCGCTAAACAACTGTTTGAACTTGGTCTAAATCACGAAAAATCAGGACAACTAAAGTCAGCTAAGATTAAATATAAAGCGGCTCACACACACTTGCCAGAGTTGATAGACTGTCGTATTCGTCTAGGAATTATTGCTATTAAGGAGAATAATTTCTCTGAAGCCCTAACCTGGCTAGAAGCAATAGAAGGAGAACAAGCTGCTTATCTTCGAGGTTTTGTGAAAGCTCAGCAACAAGAATGGCAGCAAGCTGAGCGTGAATGGAAAACTATCGACACTTTCAAGGTTAAACAGCAACGTCAAATACTAAAAGCTTTGGTTGAACAAGAGCGTGTACAAACCTTAAAAAGTATTCAACAAGGTGTCAAAAGCGGAAATCTCGAACAGGCAAGCCTAACAAGTCGAACATTTATTAAGAAATTTGGCCTTGACCTATTGGTACAACAAAATCTTAATGAGCATATTCTACCTCAAATTGAAGAAATAACTTGGAATAGTCAAGATTGGCATCAAATCGCTATCTTTGCTAAGCAGAATTGGTTAGAACAACAAAATATAAGAACTTTACACAATTGGGCGATCGCTTCTTATTATCAAGCTCAAATAAATTCGAGTAAGCTTGAAGAGTTTATTATTGCCTGGTCAACAGCGTTAGCTAACCTCCACTTAAATCCAATTCTGAAAAATAGACCTTGGCTAAATGATGCTTCTATAGATAGAGATGTACTTTCCCTTGATTTAAAACAAATACTCGAAGAATTTATTGATGCTTTCAAAGATAAAGATATTCAACAATATCAGAAACTTCGAGATATTTATCGGAGAGAAATGATGGCTTTGGTTTTATTTGTTAGTTCTGCGACGAGTGGCTTGAAAGTCAAAGAACTGCTAATTCTGCCAGGTTGTTACCAACGTCACTGTCATCAATTACCTCGTCGGGACTTTCCCCCACAGCTTTGGGGAGCATTATATACAAACTGGGGTTTAGCTGTAGCAGCTTGTAAAGATGGGGACGTGTCTCGTGCTATCCAAATCAAACCCACCATTAGTCCTACTTCTTCGGTAGAATGTTTTGCCCATTCATTTGTGTCTTATCACGAGGGTTGTTACCATCTTGCTAACAAACATTGGCGTAAAGCAGTTATTCCCCTACAACAAGCTAAATCTCAGATCGTAGGTTGTAATGAGTGGGAAAAGAAAGTTGAGCGACTGTGTGAACAACAACGCCGAAATATTGAGACGTTTGATGAACATTTAGAGTTTGCTCAATTTTGGTATGAGCTTTTAGCTAGTCAACCTGCTAGAAGTTATTCAGCTGAGTATAAGGCCGAGAAAATTCGCCAACAATTGGTAGCTAATCAAATTAGCGAACAAAAAGCTTTAGAACAACTTCAACACCTTAAAAAAATTGATGAGAATAATCCTCTCGTTATGGATCTATTTCAGTCAGTTGAAATAGTTCAAGAAACACAAAAGATTGACCGACTTCTGAACAATAACCAATTTGATGAAGCTGTCCGAGTAGCTAAGCGATCGCATCATCAAAAAATCCGTTACATATTAGCTGAAATTTTTCTAAATATCTTACTCAAAGGAGCAGAAAACCGTAGTTTGTATTTTGGAGATTTACAGAGGCTAGGAAGGTGGGCTTATGAACTTTGTCCCCATGAACCAGCCTTCCAAGAAATTTACCGTAGCTTAAATATTTATTACTAGGAGAAAATCGATGGACAGAAAAGTATTTAACCCTAATCCCTATGACATTCTAAGGGTTTCTCCAACAGCTTCTAATGCTGAAATTACTAAGGCTTTCACGATAGCCATTAAACGTAAGGAATATGCTCCTGATGTAATTGCTAAAGCCCGAAAAAGCTTGATGAATCCTCAGCAACGATTGATAGCAGATTATTCTCGTCCATTATTATTGCCTATCTCAGATTTCCAACAGGAAGAATTTTCAGCAGGAGAGACAGTTACACTACCTCTAGTATTGTTACCTGAATTTCAGCAATTAGAAGAGGCTATGACTAGAAGTCATCAAGTTTCTGAAACTGATCAACTAATTGGGGCAACTCTCTTTTCTTCCTCACCTATTAAAACACCACACCCCAAAAAATCTTTCAATGTTTTGTGGCTATTCTTGCCTATTTTCTTGGGTTTGAGTTTAGTCTGCTGGATGATCTTTGATCTTTTTACTGAACAAAAATCTCCCACCTCTTCTACTGCTTTATCCTTATCTCCTTCAACTACTTCTGTTCCTCTAGATAATGATACGCTCAACGCAAATAGTAATGCTCCTAAAGATTCTGCTGTCAGAAGTTCTTCTCAAATAAAATCCAGTCAATCTGACATCAGTTCGGATTTTCCCAAACAGGCCTGTGGAGACAAATTACCAGGGGGGATTAACACTTGGTATCCTGTTTATGTGAATGACACACAAGAAAATCTAAGCCTAATTCAGGGTAATTATTGTCGTGATGCTTTTCGTAAATATCGGGAACAACAAGGCATTCACTCCATTCAAGTCGCTTCCTTTCTTAACTATTCAGATGCTGAATCATTTGCTAATTTTATGCAAACCAAAGTAGGTAGTGGAAAAGTGGGTGACTCATATGTTTATAATAATAAAGATTCTTTCCTTAAAAAATCTTCTCAAATCAAATCCAGTCAACTTAACATAAATTCAGATTTTCCTAAAAAGTCCTGTGGAGACAAATCCCCAGGTGGAACTAATACTTGGTATCCAGTTTATGTGGATTACACACAAGAAAATCTAAATCTAATTCGGAGTAATTATTGTCGAGATGCTTTACGTAATTATCGAGAAAAAAAAGGCTTTCACTCCATTCAAGTTGCTTCTTTTCTTAACTATTCAGATGCTCAATCATTTGCTAACTTTATGCAAAAACAATTGGGAAGTGGGGAAGTAGGGCAATCATCAAATTATTAGATTTTTTCTCTTTAAACTGTCTCTAGATTTATCAAGAAAAATGGCTAAAAACTCAAAACAATTAAGTGTAAATAGCGAACAGCGAGATAATCTTTTAGATGAATTATGCAGTCTTTTAAGAGAGCAATTTGCTGTTAAACAAATGTTAAGAGAGCAACAAGATAAAAGTTTAGCTGAGAAAGAAGAACTCTTTCTAGAACTCTTAGAATTATTTGATTCTTTAGAGTTTTTAGTTAATTATGTTACTGAAAATCCAAAATTAAGTCCTAAACAAATTAAACGTTTGCCTAAATCTTTAGCTAGTGTTCAGAAAAAGCTCTTAAATATTCTTGAGCGTAGACAAGTAAAATTGATCAACTTTCAGGATAGTAAACCGGACTTTAGTGTTTGCCAGGTTGTTGAACGTGAAATTCGCAATGATCTTGAAGAGCAAACGATTACCAAAATTGTACGTCAAGGTTTTCTATATGACGACAAAGTTTTACGAGCTATTGAGGTAATTACAGCAAAAACTGGCATTTTTTAAGTACAATCACAAGAATCAACTTAAGCTGCTTCTAAGAAACTTAAACCCAGTCAACTCTCGTTTAAAATTAACTGGTAGATAAAAGAGACAATGTGAATTTATCACCAATTATCTAAAATAGCTATAAAGGATTTTGATTAGGTATTCCTATAGGACGAGGAAATTGAATGGGAGTTTTAGAGATTTTTTCAACATAAACAAAGTTACGGATACTTTTAGTTAAAGGGGTTTCAAATTTCTTGATTATAGTGATTTTACCTCCTAATTTTTTTAAGGCAGATTTTAGGGTTAATTCATCTTCTGTTTCCCAATGACCTCGATATAATACCCCTATTCCGCCTATTTTTAAGAAAGGTAGGGTATATTCGGCACAAACAGAGGGTTTACCAACGGCACGAATTAAAGCTAAGTCATAGGTTTCTCGATGATCTTTCATTTGTCCAATTGCTTCTGATCTTCCAATTAACGTTTGACAATTATTTAACTTTAATTCCTCTAATATAAGATTAATAAACTTGATTTTTTTCTGCGTTGAATCTAATAGAGTAACTTGCCAATTAGGACAAGTCATGGCCACTGGAATTCCGGGAAATCCTGCCCCTGTACCAATATCAATTATTTTTAAAGGTGCCTTAAGATTAAGGATTTTCGTATCAATACCTGCCAAAGAATCCCATAAATGCTTTTCCCAAAAGTCCTTGGGGTCAGTCAGGCGAGTTAGGTTAATTTGACGGTTAGCTGAGATAATTTCTTGGTATAATTTTTCCCACTTTTCAAGTTGTGAGTGACTAGGTTCCCAATGAAGGGTTTTTTGCCAAATGTCTTTAAATTCAGGTAATAATGCAGAGGACATAAAATTTAATTTTAATGTTTGATTTTTCTAAATAAACGAATAAAGATTTTTTCTAATTCTACCCAAACAAAAAGTAAGGTACTGAATAATAAACAAATAACTAATTGTTCCCCGGTTAACACTTCTGTATCAAAGAAATTACGCAAGGGAGCAACATAAACTAACATCAATTGAAGAACGGTTGTCACAATAACTGCCCCCCAAAGATAGAGATTAGAAAAAGGATTCATTTGAATAGCCAATTGATTACTAGAACGAGAGGCGATCGCATGACCCATTTGAGCAATACATAAGGTGGTAAAGACCATTGTTTTCCAACTATCGGGGTGTCCTGACTGGTTTGCTTCATGAAAAGACCACATCATCAAACTAATACTAATAATGGCAAAAACAATCCCAATACGCACAATATAAAACCCTAACCCCCGTGCAAAAATACTTTCTTTCGGACTAAAAGGAGGACGACGCATAATATTAGGATCAGCCGGTTCTACAGCTAACGCTAAGGCAGGTAAACCATCAGTCACTAAATTCATCCAGAGAATTTGTAAGGGAGTTAACGGAACCCCAGGAAGTCCTAACAGGGGCGCGGCAGCAATGGTAATTACTTCCCCAATATTACTGCCCAAAATATATTTAATAAAGTGACGAATATTGTTATAAACCACTCGCCCTTCTTCGGTAGCTGCAACAATAGTGGCAAAATTATCATCGAGAAGAACCATATCACTGGCTTCCTTACTCACATCCGTCCCTGTAATGCCCATGGCAATGCCGATATCGGCTTGTTTGAGGGCGGGGGCATCATTGACTCCATCTCCCGTCATCGCCACAAATTTGTTGCGCTTTTGCAAGGCGCGGACGATGCGAAGTTTATGTTCGGGGGACACCCTTGCATAGATGCTGATATGTTCTACCTCTTGTTCTAATTCTGGTTGAGAAAGTCTTTCTAACATCTGTCCGGTGAGGACTCCATCCCCTTCTTGGGCAATTCCCAATTGTTGGGCGATCGCCTGAGCGGTTAATTGATGGTCTCCTGTGATCATAATGGGACGAATACCAGCTTCTCGACACTTACCTACTGCCGCTTTCACTTCCAGACGAGGCGCGTCCATCATTCCCACCAACCCTAACCAAATTAATTCTTGTTCGATGGTCTCGTCAGTTCCAGCATTGGGAATTTGGGTTAAAGGTTTATAAGCGAATCCTAACACCCGTAAGGCTTGCTGTGCCATAAAATTATTAGCTTTGAAAACCTTTTCTCGATGTTCGGGGGTCAAAGACTCAATTTTTTTCCCCACTTGATAGAATTGACAGCGTTCTAAAATTAATTCGGGGGAACCTTTAGTAAACAGTAAATAGGAAGAATTTTGATTAGGGTTCCAGTCTGGCCAAGAGTCTCCTTGACAAATGGTACTCATGCGTTTGCGTTCGGAGGAAAAGGGGAATTCTCCCACCCGTGGATATTGATGTTCTAAAGTGGCTTGTTTGAGACTAGCTTTTCCTGATAAAGCTAATAACGCCCCTTCTGTGGGGTCGCCAATAATTTTCCAATCTCCGTCTTGGTGACTTAAATGAGCATCATTACACAATACGCCAGCCAATAATAATGCTTGTAGTTCCCCATAGTTGTGCAGATCAACCGTTTGATGATCGGTGTGAAAAAATGACCCTGATGGTTCATATCCCTCCCCACTAACGGGAAAATTGCCTCGAAGGGTTGCAACGGACTGGACGACCATTTTATTCTGGGTGAGGGTTCCGGTTTTGTCTGAACAAATAACGTTCACTGACCCCAAGGTTTCGACCGCCGGAAGTTTTCTGATCAAAGCGTGGCGTTTAACCATCCGTTGGGTTCCTAGGGCTAGGGTAACGGTAATAACCGCCGGTAAACCTTCAGGAACCACTGCAACCGCCATACTCAGGGAAATTTCTACCAATTCCTGCAACAGTCCCCAACCGGCTTTGAGGACTCCTCCGGCGATGACTAACCCCACGAAAATCAGTGATCCTGATACCAGGATATTGCCTAACTGAGTCATGCGCTGTTGAAGGGGAGTATCTTCGTTTTCTACCGACTGTAACATCTCGGCAATTTTCCCCAACTCTGTCGCCATTCCGGTGTTGGTGACAACAACTTTCCCCCGTCCTTGAATGACTTCGGTTCCAGTAAACACCATATTGGTGCGATCGCCGATAGGGGTATCTTCAGCTAATCCTTGCCTATGATATTGTTTAGTAACCGCATGGGCTTCTCCTGTTAAGGCTGACTCTCGAATCTGTAGGTTAAAGGCTTCAAGAATTTGTCCATCGGCGCACAGTTGATCCCCACTTTCGATTAAGATAATGTCTCCAGGAACTAAGGCAGCAGCCGCTATTTCTAAACGTTGGCCATCTCGTATGACTTGAACTTGAGGAGAGGAAAGACGTTTTAGGGCAGCAAGGGCTTTTTCGGCGCGGGTTTCTTGCAGATATCCTAATAACCCATTCAGAATAACAATAGAGAAAATAGCAATAGTATCTTTGAAGGGAATACCGCTTTGAGTCCTACCTTGTTGTTGTAACTCCACCATATCTAGTATTCCAGAGATGATGGCAACGACGATCAGCATAATTAACATAATGTTAGTAAACTGATCGAGAAGAATTTCCCAATTACTACGACCGGCAGTTTCTTCAATTTCGTTAGGGCCGTAATGTCGCTGACGTTGGTTAATTGATTCTTGGGTTAAGCCGCTTTGGGGACTGGTTTCGAGTATTTCTAAGGTTTTTTGCGGAGAATAAATATACCAAGACTGCTGCTGTGGGGGCAGTGTCTGGGAGGAGTAGGTTTGAGTCATTGTGAAGTCGTCAAGTCGCAATTTAGAAGTCGGAAGTGACCCTATGTTTTGATTGTACTGTTGAGGCTTAAGAAAATTACCAACTTAGACGTAAATCGTAAAAATACAATATAGACTATTTATTTTGTACATAATTAAGCATTAACTATTACTCATACTATAGCGACTAAGGTGGTTATTACCTACCCTACTAAATAACAGATTTAATATAAGTATTTATACTTCTTTCAATCTATTGGCGAAACGCGGCAAAGTTCATGAATTTACGAATAAAAAATAACAATATTACTTTTAGTGGGACTTTAGCTTATTTCAAGCCCAAATATAGCCGAGACTAGCTTTATACCTAGCAAATACGTCAGCATTATTTTTTAACCAATTATGAAAACGGTAAGAGATGGCTGTACGAAATGCCTCTAAAG
>NEED01000013.1 GCA_002110465.1 unicellular cyanobacterium SU2
TACAAGAATCGCTGCTGTGGCTGGTAGACTTGTGCCCTTTATGGTAGTTACTTATGTGATAATTGTACTTTACATTATCCTTTCTAATATTAGTTTAGTGCCCGAGAGCTTTGCTTTGATTTTTAACGATGCATTTACAGGTAATGCTGTTTTAGGTGGATTAGTGGGTGAGGTAATTAGGCAAGGAGCAAAACGGGCGGCATTTTCTAATGAGGCGGGAATTGGTACAGCACCCATGATGCACGGGGCAGCCAAAACTAAAGAGCCGGTACGCGAAGGTTTGGTAGCTATGCTAG
The DNA here is from genome assembly GCA_002110465.1 of unicellular cyanobacterium SU2. Classification (GTDB taxonomy): domain Bacteria; phylum Cyanobacteriota; class Cyanobacteriia; order Cyanobacteriales; family Microcystaceae; genus Rippkaea. Next base: position 297 of record NEED01000013.1, read on the forward strand.
GTCCTGCTATAGACACTTTACTTATTTGTACTATGACAGCCCTCGCGATAATTATTACAGGTGTTTGGAAAACTGGCGATGACAATGGTGTTACGCTAACAGCTGAAGCTTTTGGAAGTGTAATGCCTACAATGGGCCCTTTATTGTTATTGCTATGTGTTTTGGTATTTTCTTTTTCTACCCTTTTTTCTTTCTCTTACTATGGTACTAAGTGTACCTCGTTTCTATTTGGGGTGCAGTACCAGCAACATTATCGCTTTTTTTATGTAGCTACTATTATTTGGGGTGCTACCGTCTCTATCGATGCGGTTATTAACTTGATTGACGGTATGTATGCGGTAATGGCCTTCCCAACTATGATTTCTGCTCTGTTATTATCGCCAAAAGTGCGAGAAGCTACAATAGATTATTTCAAGCGCATGAAAAACCAAGAAACTGAGAATATAAAAGTTTCATGAAAGAGGTAATTGTTCATAGTAGGCAGTGGCTTTTAGAAGGCTTTTTAAAAGTTGAGGAAGTAGAATTGCAATTTGAAAAGTTGGATGGCAGTTTGAGCCCGAAGTTGAAACGTTTGAGCATGGAAAGGGGAGATGCGGTGGCAGCTTTAGTTTGGCATACCGAAAAAGAAAAATTGCTATTTACCCGACAATTTAGATTACCCGCTTATAATAAAGGAGAAGGATGGGTCACCGAAGTAATTGCGGGTGGTTTGAAGCAGGGTGAAGACCCTGAAGAAGCCATGAAAAGAGAGATTGAAGAAGAAGCGGGATATCTGCCTCAAGAAATGACCCATATCTATACATTTTTCGTTTCGCCCGGTGGAACCTCCGAACGCATTTTGCTCTACTTCTGTAAAGTGAACGAACAAGACAAAACCAATGAGGGTGGTGGTTTGGCCATAGAAAATGAAGATATTGAAATCTTACACATTACCTACACAGAATTTTTTAATGCCATGGACAAAGGTAAAATAACCGATGCCAAGACGCTGATAGCTGGTTTATGGTTAAAAGGGAATTTGGGGGTATTAATGTAATACTAACGTTTATCTGTTTGAAGAATGAACAGTAGCTTCTCAATTGTAGATTAAAACCATTATTAAACTTTTTTAAATGGATTTTAAAAACTTTCTTGTAGATTACTTTTCTCAATACATGACCCTTAGTGATGAGGAAATTCAGATTATCAGAAATGAAGATATAATAAGGTCTTATAATAAAAATGACTTTTTGCTAAAAGAAGGACAATATGCGCAAGTTTGTTTTTTAGTTTTAAAGGGTTGTGTCAAAAGATACTATATAGAAGATGGAGAAGAAAAAATTGTAGAATTTTATTCTGAAAATGACCCTATTTCACCCGCAAGTTATATAAATAAAGAACCTTCCAAATATTATTTGTCTTGTGTAGAGCCATGTATTATTTCAACAGGTACAGAGGAACGTACACAAAGATTCTTAGAAAAATTTCCAAGGTTTGTTCCAATTTTTGTTAAAATTGGTGATGCTTTATCTGCTAAGAACCAATTGTTTTTAGATGATCTTAAAAATCTCTCTCCTGAAGACCGCTATCAAAAGCTAATACAAAAAAGACCTGATTTATTAAACAGGGTACCCCAATATATGATTGCCAGTTATTTAGGCATAAAACCAGAATCATTGAGTAGAATTAGAAAAAGAATCTGGTCTGGCAAAAAAAAATAAGAGTTTTTTCCTTTCTTAACCCAAGTCAATGAATAAAGCTTGAGATACCTAGATTTTTGTGTTGTCAATTTTTTCAACATAAAAATTTAACTTACTATGAAGGGTATTAAAGTAATTGCTGGCTTTGCTTGCAGCATTTTAATCATATTATTCCTGCTAATAGCTTTTACAGAAAATCCTGAAAAGGCTTTATATGAGCAAACTATTAAGACTTTAATGTTACACAAGGATGTAGGGTCTTTTCAAGAAGTGGTAGAATATTATCCAGAGTTAGAAGATATTCATTCTAAAATGAAGCGGATTGCTTATTTAAATAATCACATTCAACATATTACTACTGGTCCTGCACCAATAATATCGAAGGAAGAAAGTATAAGGGTACAAAACTTTAGACTCGAAGTGCGCCAACTTCAAATAAATGTCAAAGAAGCTTTAACGCGACTTACAACTAATTATATAGCTACTCAAACTCCTTAAAATACATTTCGAAACATCTAATCTTTTTGTTATGATAAAAAGTAAAATTGACCCTCAATCGCTACTGTCTACTCTTTGGATATTTATTTTATTAAATATGATTTTTAGGGACTTACATGAATTCTTAAAAGAGGGATTTATCGAAGAACTAATATCTTTAAAAGTATCGGAGGAAGAAATGCTTTTCTATGGGTTCATATTAGAACTACCTATTTTAATGGTTCTTCTCTCAAAAATACTTAGTGATAAAGTTAATAAATGGGCAAATATTAGTGTAGCGGGTATTATTATGCTTGGAATGCTAAGCAACTTACATGCAGCAGATATGGACGATTTCTTTTTTACAATTGCCAATTCGGTTGGATTTCTAGTAATCATAAGTATTGCATGGAAACTACCTTCAAAAAATCGTATTATAAAACAGAGGGCTAGGCAATAATGAAATAAAAGCCAGACGAATAATGAAATTGGCCTTACATTCAGTACTATACTCGAAAAACTTTTATAAGGAATTATTTTAACTTTAAGCACCGTTTTGAACGCTTAGGTTTATGGAAAAAAAGAGTGTTGAATCTTTTAAATTATTAAAAAAGCATTTTGATGAAATTATCGCTTTAACAGAAGAAGAGTTCGAGTATGCTGCATCTTATTTCCGTCCAAAAAAACTAAAAAAACACCAATTCCTGGTTCAAGAAGGTCAACAGTCTGTAACTGAACATTTTGTTGCCTCGGGACTGGTGAAGGCATACTATACCACCGTTGAAGGAAAAGAACATATTCTACAATTTGCTATGGAAAACTGGTGGGTAACAGATTATCATGCTTTTTATCATAAAGCAATAGCCAGTACTAATATCGATTGTATAGAAGATTGTGAACTGCTTTATATTTCGCAAGAGGATAAAGACCATATCTGCCATGAAATACATAAACTTGAATATTTTTTCCGAGTAAAATCAAATAATGGTTATGTCGCATTACAACGCAGAATTCTATCGCTGCTAAATCAAGATGCGAAAGGGCGTTATGAAGAATTCATTAAATTATATCCAAAGCTAGTCCAACGTATTCCAAAAACTATTCTTGCCTCTTATTTGGGTGTAAGCAGAGAAACATTGAGTAGACTGGGCAGATAGCACAAATCTGCTGTGACCTACATCACACTAAATCTGTGATATGCCTCCTTTGTAACTGGTAGCATACTTTGCACCTTTGTATTGTAATTAACATTTTAGTTTATGGAAAAAGAAATTCAGGTTTTTGCTAAATGGAAAGTAAAAGCAGGTGCTTTGGAAAAAGTTTTAGGGTTACTCGAAGAAGTAAGGGAAAAGACTAGAACAGAAAAAGGAAACCTGTATTACAACATCAATCAAAGTACTACTGATAAAAACACACTAGTACTGCATGAAGCATATAAAAGTGAAGCAGCCATACAAGTACATAGAAATACAGTACATTACGAAGAATTGGTTTTAGGTAAAATAATTCCTCTTTTAGAAGATAGAGAAGTGATTTTAACCTCAACTGTTTCTCAATAAAATTAGTTGCAGTCCGGAATGCAACTAGAAACCCAATCTCGGAGGTAATCTCCACATATTTAAATTAATCTTTTACAACTATTTTAAGCTCGGCTATTAGCCGTTCCTGGAATACTATTAACTATAAAATTATGAGTAAGAAAATTTTATTTATCGTATCGAATGCAAGTCAAATTGGGCCTAACAATAGGGCAACAGGTAACTACTTACCTGAAGTCTCTCATCCTTATGCAGAGTTTATCTCTAAAGGATATAATATTGAAATTGCCAGTACAATTGGTGGAGAAGCTCCAGTAGATGGTTTGGACCTAACAGATGACGAATTGAATGTGGCATTCTTAAATGGTAATGGTATTAAACAAATGAAAAACACACTGAAAGTTTCAGAAGTAAACATTTCAGATTTTGATGCCATATTTGTGCCGGGTGGTCTTGGTCCTATGGTAGACATGCCAGAGAATAAGGAAATCCAGAAAGCGATTGCAGATACCTATGAAAGAGGAGCTGTTGTAGGAGCTGTATGTCATGGCCCTGTATCATTATTGAATGTAACACTGAGTAATGGTTCATCTTTAATTACAGGTAAGAATATTACTTCATTTAGTAATAAAGAAGAAGAGGGTTATGCTAAAGAAGATGTTCCTTTTCTGTTAGAATCTGCTTTAATAGAAAAAGGAGCGAACTTCACAGCAGTTGAGCCTTGGCAAGCCCATAGTATTGCAGATGGCCGATTAGTTACAGGTCAAAATCCTGCCTCTGCTAAAGGAGTTGCTGAAAAAATGATCAACATACTTGAGTCGCTAAGTGTGGAAGCTTAAATTTTCAATAACTATGTAAAGCCCGCTACTAGCGGGCTTTTTTCATTCAAATTTTATAAATCAAAATACTTTATCTCATCTAAAATTTAGGCCGCTTAAAGATATTTTCTTAAAATAAATTTTTCATTTTGTTTTAAAACCTAATCCGAATTCCAGGCCCGATGAGGAAGAATAAACGACTTTGCTCAGAGAGGGCTTCTACATTACCTAATCGATAGCCACCACCAATATGTAAGGGAAAATTAAATCTACTATTGCTCCTATTAATAGGATAGACCGATCCTAATGCCACCAAAGACAAATAGCGATTGGCGCTTTCACTAAAGTTAAAAGCATCGAAAGCTAATATACCCACACCAACTCGATAAGGCCTCCTTTTTTCTATAGCCTCGGGTTTATAAAAAGTAAACTGCGCAATGGCAGCTAAACTAATACCACCTAAACTACCGATTTCTTCTTGCCCTCTAGCTAAAGTTAATAAACCAGCAGGGAAAGATATGTCGATATCAAAAGTGGATTTTCTTGAAAGAATAATTTCAATTTTATGTCTATACACCCGGTCACTATATCTTGACGCTATATGGCCAACAACGATTTCAATCCTAGCCCATTCGTTCAACTCAAGGGTTTTAGTGCGTAAAATATTATTGAGGTTGATATTGTCATTCCGGCAGTCACTTTTATTATAGTAATTTCTTCGTAAAGAGTTCCCTTCTGGGCAGATGGTAATGTTGTCAATTCTTTTTTGATCTATAAGTTGTTTACGGTTATTGACTACCTGTACCTCAATAAACATATATTGTTTGCCATATAGGTTACCAAGGCTGTCTATGGCGTCCTGGTTAAAGGAAAATACAATGTCTTTAATCGGTTTGCCATAAAAAACAGTAGTGGTAATATCTGTAATAGGTATTTCTCCTAAGCCGTAATCGATTTTCACAAATTGTAAATCTTTAGGGCGTTGATATTCTTTCACAGTAATGGCATAACCTGTTGGTTCACCAAAGTTGAGCATTTCAATTTTTTTCTTATATACCGAAAGTGGAATATTCAAGGTAAAAACCTGCCTGTTTTCATTGCCAGAAGTTGAGTCGGTTTTTATCCTGAATAAACCCTCAAACCTAAAACTAGCTCTGTCAAGTGCCTCACCTTCCACTTTTACGTCAATAATTTCGCCAGGAAAAACCGAAAGGTTCTCCGTCCACTCACCCCCATTCCTTTGGATACTCACTTTTTGAATACTGGTATTGTGCCTAATGGTAAAATTGGTAATAAAACTAGCTTCATCTCCACTTTTTATATAGAGGTATCCGTCTGAAAGTCTATGGTAATCATAAACCCTTAAATCGCAAAGTACCCTGCCATTGCTCAATTCAGTTTTGGTAAACAATTCTGCTATCAGTGCTCCACCAGGTCTCTCTCTTTCTTCTATGCGATAGGTTTTTTGCAATTGTATGTCGCGATGGTAATCTAATTGTATTTCTTGTGTACTGTAGCGTGCATTGGTTTGTAAAATAATTTCTTCTTGATCTACATTCAAAAATGTTAACCTGCTTTCTTTTACTTCAAAATCTCGTTTTTCTAAAGGATATTCATATTTTATGCTTCCTTCATTATCAAAATAGGGGCGTTTTAATTTTATGCTCAAATCAAATACTTGTGTACCTATTTTTTCTGGAAGTAAATGCAGTAAGATACGGTTGCTTCTGCGGGTAATTCGATATTTTATACTTCCATTGTTTTGCCAAGCCGCTTGAAGCCTTATATTTTCGGGTAGGTCTGTAAAAAGCTCAAAAGTTTTTTCTTCACCAACATACAATTCATTTTCTTGAATATTCAAATTGATGTTTGTACGTGTATAGGTGAATAAACGGATTATTTGTTTACTAGCCTTGTCATTATTGGCTACCAAAGAAAACCTCAAAAAATTACTTTCAGAGAGTCTTTTTAGCCTTACTTTCATTCGATATTGATCTTTGGTTTCAAAGCTTAAAGAGTCTATGATATCAAAATCAGTGGAAGGATCTATACTTAAAGAATTGATATTTTTAGCAGAATCGATATTGAAAAAAACTTCTACGGTTTCATCCTCTTCTTCATAGAAAAATGCCAAGTGGGGTTCATTTCTAATTGCTAACAAATTATTGCTCAACGTAAATAAGCCATTGTCGGTTCTCAACTCAACATCGGTAATAAAATTGGGTGTTTGCCCGAAACCAGTTGTAGTTATTAAAAAATGCAGTAAGCATGCATATATAAAAAGTTGCACTCGACACATGTTAGTTTTTTTGCATTGATGTTTGAAGTGCGAAAATAAGCATTGTATTTCAAGATATACAAAAGGTTCAAAGACTGTTAATACATATAAATTAATGATTCAATTATTCTAAAAAAGAGAAATTGTATCATAAAATTACTTATTAAATGATGAAATGCACTTTAATTAATTAGAATAAAGAGTTATGACAAATAAAATTTATTATACTGATAATCATTATGTTACAGCTGTTTATAAAAATTTATTTGCATTTATATGTTATAACATATATTATTGCATTGCTTCATTGAAGCTTTTTAATTAAAGAAATATATGTATAGACATTAAATGGCATAACTTTAATTTTTAAAAAAATGAAAAAATTAAGTTTAGTATTTGGATTTTTATTTATCGCTTTATTTACAGCCAATGCACAAAGTACTTGGAAAAGTGACCCTGCTCATTCTAGTATAGAATTTACAGTAACACACATGGTAATTAGTGAAGTAACAGGAAAATTTGGTGGCTTTGAGGCTGTAATAGAATCTGGGAAAGAAGATTTTACCAATGCTAGCATTGAATTTTCGGCTGATGCTTCTTCCATTGATACAGGTATAGAAAAAAGAGATGCACACTTAAAATCTGCAGATTTCTTTGACGTAGAAAAGTTTCCAAAGCTCACTTTTAAAAGCACATCATTTAAAAAAGTTGAAGGGAAAAAATATGCATTAAAAGGTAACTTGATCATGCATGGTGTGACCAAACCAGTAGTGTTAGATGTTGTTTACAATGGTACTATCAAAGACCCTTACGGACAAACAAAGGCAGGATTTAAAATAACTGGTGAATTAAACAGAACTGATTATGGTTTAGCATGGAATGCTGCTTTAGAGACTGGTGGAGTGGTAGTAAGCGAAGAAGTAGGGATTACTGCCAATATTCAATTAGTAAAAGAAGTATCAGCAGGAAAATAAATCATATTTGATTTCATTAAGAGAAGGTAGGATGTTAATTCTACCTTTTTTTGTATTTTTCATGTTGTAACATTTAAATGCCAATAAGCGTTATGAATATTCATAATTGATTGTAGAAACTATGAGACTTGAAGAAGAAATAAAGGGGAAATTTAGAAACGAATACCAAAAAGTAGCGTTGAATATCTTTTTTACAAGTAATTGGCTGTCACAACATCAAAAGAAGATATTCAAGAAATTTAAGGTTACTGTTCAACAATATAACATATTAAGGATTTTACGTGGCCAAAAGGGGCAACCAGTAACTATTGGAAATATTAAATCGAGAATGTTGGAAAGGGAGTCTGATGTTTCGAGGATTGTAGATAAAATGAAACAGCGAGGCTGGGTAAAGCGCTATAGCTGTGAAGAAGATAGAAGGGCAACCCATATCTTTATTACAGAAGAAGGTCTACAATTATTGAAAGATATGGATTGCCACGAAGCTGATTTCGATAAAATGCTTAGTACCCTTTCTGAGGAAGATGCAAAGCAATTAAATGAGTTATTAGATAAAATTAGGGATTACAAGATTTAAGCATATTCAATGCCGTCATCTTCATAACTAACCCCAAGCTTGTCGAGCACTTTTTGTGGACTACCTTGCCACACATTGGCTGCATTACCCATATAATTTAGGTCTTTTATTCCTATTTCACTGGTGAAAAATCCTGTTGCTACAAAGTCTCTGAGCATATTGAACCAAGTAACCCCTTGACTCATCTCGGGTAACGCCTTGTCTGGATAAGCAATTTGATCCAGCATAATTTTTTGATCTTCAGCTGAAATAGAAATAAAATCTTTTTGAAATTGCTTTTGGCATTGGTAGTCTAACCAACTAAGTCCACCCCGCATTTTAGTTTGGTGTATCGGTTGGTCTTTCATCATAAATTCAATAAATGCTGGAACCTTTGCATCGATAGCACTACCAGATTTTTCATCAGCAGGGATAATGATTTCTGATAAAACTTCTAAGGTCTTCATTTCATGTTCATCAAAAAATTGTTCTGCCAATAATTTTTTATCAGCATCACTCAAGTTTTTTAAACCACTACTATTATCATGATTGCCATGTTCTCCATGTTGATGTTCTGCAGCCTCTTTTTGTTCTGCAGGCGCACAGCTAGGAACGAGACTAGTTGTAGCACCTAATGAGGCGAGCCCAATTACTTTTAAAGAATCTCGTCTATTGAGTTTATTTTTCTTCATTATATATTCATTTGCTTTTTTTGATCTATAATATACTCACAAGCACGCATTGAGAGTGCTAGAATGGTCCAAGTAGGGTTCTTGTCTGCCATAGAAGTAAAAGTGCCTCCATCATTCACAAATAAATTTTTAACATCATGCGTCTGGCAGAAGCCATTGGTAACTGAATCTTTTGGGTTGTTGCCCATACGAGTAGTGCCTACTTCATGAATGATCATACCGGGTGCCAATAATCCATAATCTTGTTCTTTCCCTGGTTTTTCTCCGAGAGGAAATCCGCCCATTCTATGAATGATTTCTTCAAAAGTATCTTGCATATGTTTGGCTTGTAGTTTTTCATGATCACTCCATTTGTAATGGAATTTCAAGACTGGAATACCCCACTTATCTACTACATTTGGATCTATTTCGCAATAATTGCTTTTTAATGCTACGGGTTCTCCTCTGCCTGCAAAACCCACCATGGCTCCATAGAACATGCGGTAATCATCTTTTAATTGCTTTCCATACCCACCACTTCCATTTGCTCTTTCACTGCCGTTGCGGTAACTAAATTTACCATTGTAATTATGTATGCCACCTAAAAAGCCATAACCAGGCATTCTTCTACCGCCACCAAATTCAATATGGTAACCTCTAGGAAAATCTAACTTCGAATTATCGAGCCACCAAGGCATGTACATATGCATACCACCAATCCCATCTTCATTATAAGGAATGCTATCCATCATACTGGGAATAATACCAGCCCTACCAGCTCCTGTAGAATCCATAAGGTATTTACCGATTAAATCACTTGAATTTGCCAAACCGTTGGGGAAGCGACTAGACTTAGAGTTCAGCAAAATACGGGCACTAGAGCATGCACTTGCAGCTAAAATGACCACTTTTGCTTTTACACTGTAATCCTTTCCATCTTCTTTATTTACATAGGCTACCCCAGTTGCCAAGCCCTCATCATTGGTAATGACTTCCCTTGCCATGGCATTTAAGACCAATTTGAGCTTACCTGTTTCTAAAGCAGGATTTACAAGTACAGGAGGAGATGAGAAATTGGAATAAGTAGAACAACCCCTATTACATTGAGAACAATAATGACAAGCAGCCCTACCATTAAGTGCCCTTGTAAGTATAGACATACGCGAGGGTACTACTGGCACATCCATTCTATCGCATGCTTTTTTTACAAGTAACTCGTAGGCACGAGGCTTGGGAGGTGGTAAGAAAAATCCGTCTGGTTCATTATCCAGGCCAAGAGAAGGATCGTGATTTGTTCCGAAAACACCTACTAATTTATCAACTCTGTCGTAGTATGGTTTAATATCTTCGTAAGAAATTGGCCAATCATCTCCTAAGCCATCTATACTTTTTCTTTTAAAATCTTTAGGGCCAAAACGGAGGGAAATCCTTCCCCAGTGATTAGTTCTGCCGCCTAGCATTCTTGATCTAAACCATCCGAATTCGGTACCACTTTCTTTGGTATAGGGCTCGCCTTCAATTTCCCAACCACCGAATGCTGCATCAAACTCGCCAAAAGGTCTGTGTGTATTGGCTCCTCTTCTTGGTGATTGGTAAGGCCATTTAAACATATCGCCTTCAGCAGAATCGAAAAAAGGACCTGCTTCAAGCATGATAACATCTGCCCCTGCCTCTGTGAGTACTTTGGCTGCCATGCCACCACCAGCACCTGAGCCTACAATACAAACATCATAGGTCTTGTTACTATCTTGCATTTTCATACTTTGCTTAGCTGATTGAGCTATCTTCTTTTATAGTGAATAAAAGCATAATTTAGGCATTATCTTGAAGAAATAAAATTTCATTAGAATTGATGATTCGAATTGATCTCAATAAAAAAATGTATAAGAATTGAGTTTTTTTATAGACCGAAGGGCGCTTACAGGATGAATTATTTTCAAAATGCATGGGTTATTATTTTGTTATGCCTTACACTAGGTTTAGTGCTATTTAGCCCAAATTCGCAAATAAAAGATGAGATAGGTTTTAGGTGGGGTGCTTGCAATGGGTGTAATGGATTATGCCTATTTGTTATTCGACAACTTGACATGTTTTTATTAGGTTGGTGTAAGTGTTAAAACAATTAATTGTAAGAGGAAACAAAAGTAAAATTATTAAAACTATGAGTTCTTTTTCAGACCTGATCTATAAATCAGAAGTGCCTGTATTGGTAGATTTTTATGCCGACTGGTGTGGGCCGTGTAAATATATGTCTCCCGTTTTAAAAAGTGTGGCAGACAAATTAGATGATAAATTAAAAGTAATAAAAGTAGATGTTGATAAGAACCAACAAGCTGCACAGGTTTATCAGGTTCAAGGTATACCTACACTAATTCTTTTCCATAAAGGAAAGATTTTATGGAGGCAATCTGGTGCAATGCCAGAACAAATGCTTCTACAACATTTAACTCCTCATTTACCTGCAAGTGTATAAAAATGCTACTACTTCGAACGTAGTGAGAAGTCTTCTAACTATGAAACTTTGACTTCAAATAGGTAGAAGACTTCAGTTCGACTGTCGTTCCTTGCAGACGAAGTTAACTAACTGCTTCTGCTTCCTCTAGCTCACTCGTAGGAATACAGCTACAGAATAAATTTCTGTCGCCATATGCACTATCGATGCGCCTTACACTTGGCCAGAATTTTTGTTGTTTTACGTATGGTAAAGGATAGGCAGCTTCTTCTCTAGAGTAAGGGAATGCCCAATTATCTGATATTACCAAGTTTGCAGTATGTGGTGCATTTTTAAGAACATTATTACTTGTATCAGCCTTACTATTTTCTATGGCAGCAATTTCTTGTCTTATAGCTACCATAGCATCGCAAAATCTATCTAACTCTTCTTTAGATTCACTTTCTGTTGGCTCAACCATCATAGTTCCGGGTACTGGGAATGAAACAGTAGGTGCATGAAAACCATAATCCATCAATCTTTTAGCTATATCTTCGACTTCAATTCCTGCTTTTTTAAATTCTCTACAATCAATAATCATTTCGTGGGCAGAGAAACCGTTTTTACCAGTGTAAAGAATAGGGAAGTGATCTTGCAGCCTAACACGTATATAATTAGCGTTTAAAATGGCGATCTTAGTAGCATTGGTTAACCCTTCGCCACCCATCATAGCAATATAAGCATAGGAAATAGGCAAAATACTGGCGCTTCCCCAAGGTGCAGCTGAGATAGCGCTGATAGCTTTATTTCCGCCTGTTTCAATCACACTATGCCCGGGAAGGTAGGGGGCAAGTTCTGCTGTTACACCTATTGGACCCATACCTGGCCCCCCACCACCATGAGGGATACAGAAAGTTTTATGTAAATTGAGGTGACAAACATCTGCACCTATGTTCGCAGGACTAGTTAATCCAACTTGTGCATTCATATTTGCACCATCCATATATACCCTTCCACCGTTTTGATGGATAATCTCACAGATTTCAACAATCCCTTCTTCAAAAACACCATGGGTCGATGGATAAGTAACCATGAGTGCGGCTAAGTTATCACTGTGTTTTTCAGCTTTCTCTTTTAGGTCTGCAATGTCTATATTACCGCTTTCGTCACACTTTACAATCACAACCTTCATTCCTGCCATTACCGCACTTGCAGGATTGGTACCATGTGCAGAAGAAGGGATTAAAGCGATATTTCTATGTATATCACCGTTATTTTTATGAAATGCCCTGATTACCATAAGTCCTGCATACTCTCCTTGTGCACCAGAATTTGGTTGTAATGAAACAGCATCAAATCCTGTTATTTCTTCGAGCCATTTTTCCAGATTTACAAAAAGTTCTTGGTAACCAGCAGCTTGGTTTTTGGGAGCAAAAGGATGTAATCCTGAAAACTCTGGCCATGTAACTGGAATCATTTCTGCAGTGGCGTTAAATTTCATGGTACAAGACCCCAAAGAAATCATAGAATGTACTAGTGAGAGATCTTTGTTTTCTAAGCTTTTTAAGTACCGAAGCATACCATGTTCAGAATGATATTTATGGTATACTTCATGTGTTAAATAGTTGCTTTCTCTAACTAGTGACTCTTCTAGATTAAGATCAGCTTCATTATATAAGCCGTTGACGTTATCAATGCCTTTCACAGATTTAAATACTGATAATATTTCTTCAACATCATCTAATGTCGTACTTTCATTCAATGAAATACAAACATTTTTAGCATCTAAATAGCGGAAATTAATTTCTTTATTGAGAGCTGAGTCTTTAATTTGATTTTGTGTTTCGCTACTTTCAACATTTATTTGAATAGTATCGAAATGCTGTTTGTTTTCAATCTCGAATCCTAATTGTGCTAATCCTTTCGCCAATACTTCCGTAAGACCATAAATGCGAAGTGCTATATTTTTTAAACCTTCTGGGCCATGGTATACAGCATAAGCAGCTGACATAACTGCCAATAAAACTTGTGCAGTACAAATGTTGGAAGTGGCCCTCTCTCGTTTTATATGTTGTTCGCGCGTTTGCAGTGCCATTCTGAAAGCAGGGGTTCCATCAACATCTTTAGAAACACCTATGATCCTTCCTGGTAGAAGACGTTTATAGCTTTCTTTAGTTGCCATAAAACCAGCATGTGGTCCGCCATAGCCCATAGGTACCCCAAATCTTTGTGATGAGCCTACTACTACGTCTGCTCCCATTTCACCAGGGGCTTTCAGTAATAAAAGGCTCATTAAGTCAGCAGCTACTGTTACTTGTATTTTTTGCTCATGTGCTGCAGCAATAAAATCGCTGTAATCTACAACATCGCCTTCTGAATGTGGGTATTGAAGTAAGACACCAAATAGTGCCTCGTCAAACAAATCAATATCATTAATAGTACCTATTACCATTTCTACATTTATGGGTGCAGTACGCGTTCTTAAGAGTTCAATGGTTTGCGGATGGCAATGTTTTGAAACAAAAAACTTATTTGCTCCTTTTTTTGTACGGCTAGCTTGTGCATGCATCATCGCCATGGCTTCTGCAGCAGCGGTAGCTTCATCAAGTAAAGAAGCATTGGCTATCTCCATGGCGGTTAAGTCAGAAATAACTGTTTGAAAATTGATAAGCATCTCTAATCTTCCTTGCGCAATTTCAGCTTGATAAGGAGTATATGCTGTATACCATGCAGGATTTTCTAAGATATTTCTCAAAACTACGTTTGGTACCAGACAATTGTGATAGCCCATACCGATATAGTTTTTGAATAATTTATTTTGTTGGGCTATTTTCTTGAATGTAGCTAAAAACTCATGTTCACCCAGTGCTTTAGGAAGTGAAAGTGGTTTTTGTAGCCTTATATTTTCAGGTACGGTTAGGTCGATCAGTGTTTCCTAATCACTCACTCCAATTTTGGCTAACATATCG
>NEED01000014.1 GCA_002110465.1 unicellular cyanobacterium SU2
ATAACATTAGCAATAGGTCTAAATAATTGATTTTAATTATCCCTTTTTTACTCCTAATTGTCTACAATCACTTCTTGAAAGTTTAATCAACTCAGCTTGATATTATGTTGGTTGCTTTATAGTACATCTGTTTGTACAGATATTTTCGGCTACGAGGTGACAAGCCATAAATTTTTATGCCACGAAAGATGTGCGGAATGTGGGTTGTAGCTTTTCTTACGATTCAATTCATCTCTAAGCTACCCAATCAGTACAAAGTAACTCTGCTTGTTGCAATACGGTGACGGTGGCCTTCTCACATTTATCGGGAGGATAACCATATTTTTTTAGTAACCGTTTAATTGTTACTCTTAACTTAGCCCTGACGCTTTCTTTAACTGTCCAATCAATGGTTAAATTATTACGGATGGCAGTAACTAAGTCTCTGGCGATCGCTTTCAGGGTATCGTCGCCTAAGACGCTAACTGCACTATCATTAACCTCTAAAGCGTCGTAAAAGGCGATTTCATCTTCGCTTAAGCCTAAATTCTCCCCTCTTTGATGGGCTTTTTTGATATCTTTGGCTAATTCTATCAGTTCGTTGATAACTTGGGCGGTTTCTATGGAACGGTTTTGATACTTTCTAATAGTATTTTCTAGCATTTCTAGGAAGGAACGGGCTTGAATCAGATTTTTGCGAGAACGGGTTTTGATATCATCATTAATAAGCTTTTTCAGAACTTCTAGGGCAATATTTTTATAGGGTAAACCTCGGACTTCTTCAAGGAAATCATCGGATAAAATGGCAATGTTGGGGTTTTGTAGTCCTGCTGCTGCGAATATATCAATTACTTCATCACTAGCGACGGCTTTAGAAACAATCTGACGAATAGCTAAATCGATGTCTTCGGGACTTTTACCATTATTGGTTGTGGTGTGTTTAATCATGGCAGCTTTGATGGCTTGGAAAAATCCTACTTCATCCCGAATTTTGATGGCTTCGTCGGTACTGCTAACTAAAGCGAAGGCTTTAGAGAGTTCAGTCACAGCTTTAAGATAGCGGGTTTTGCCGTCTTCAATGCCTAAAATATGGTCTAAAGCAGCCGGAATGGTATTTAATCTTTCTGCGGGTGTTCCGTTGAAAAATAACTGATAATCAAAACCAAAGTACATGGCTTTGACGATTTCGTATTTTTCCTGCAAGATAGCCAAGGCTTCATCAATGGGAATGCCTGTATCGTCCCTATCGCTTTGGGTATAATCATTAAGGGCTTCTTTAAGTTGGTCAGCAATGCCGAGATAATCGACCACTAACCCCCCTGGTTTGTCTTTAAACACCCGATTAACCCTGGCTATGGCTTGCATTAAACTATGGCCTTTCATGGGTTTATCGACATAAAGGGTATGCAAACATGGGGCATCAAAGCCTGTTAACCACATATCTCTAACGATGACTAATTTTAGGTCATCTTCTGAGTTTTTAAAGCGTTTTGCTAAATCTTTACGGCGTTTTTTACTGCGGATGTGGGGTTGCATCTTTGCATCATCGGATGCTGAACCGGTCATAACAACTTTGATGATACCTTGGTTATCGTCGTCATGATGCCAGTCGGGTTTTAGAGCAATAATGGCATTGTAGAGGTCAACGCAGATACGACGACTCATACAGACTATCATGGCTTTTCCGTCGATGCTGGCCAGTCGGTTCTCGAAATGGGTAACAATATCATTAGCAATTTGATTAATACGCTTTTCTGCACCGATGAGGGCTTCTAATCTTGCCCATTTGCTTTTTAGCTTCTCTTTAGTAGTGGTTTCTTCGTCTTCGGTAACTTCTTCAAAGTTGGGGTCAATATTGGGTCTTTCGGAGGGTTCTAGGTCAATTTTGGCCAGTCTGCCTTCATAGAAGATTTTAACGGTGGCTGAGTCTTCTACCGCCCGTTGGATGTCGTAAATGTCGATATAATCTCCGAATACAGCAGGGGTGTTAATGTCTCCTGCTTCGATGGGGGTTCCAGTGAAGCCAATAAAGGAGGCGTTGGGTAGGGCATCTCGGAGATATTTGGCGAATCCATAAGATATATAAGCTTCTTCTTCTTTTTTGACTACTTTAGCATCTAAACCATACTGACTTCTATGTACCTCATCTGCGATTAAAATAATGTTGCGTCTTTCGGAGAGTGTGGGGTATTCATTGCCATCTTCGGGTGAAAATTTCTGAATGGTGGTGAAAATAATGCCCCCAGAGGCAACTCGGAGTAATTTTTGTAATTCTTCTCTATTTTCTGCTTGTTGAGGACGTTGACGTAATAAGTCACTACATTGGGAGAAGGTGTTAAAAAGTTGGTCGTCTAAATCGTTTCTATCAGTGAGAATAACAAGGGTTGGGTTAGCCATTTGGGGCTTTTGGATAATTTTTCCAGCATAGAATGCCATTGTCAGGCTTTTTCCGCTTCCTTGGGTATGCCATACCACACCGACTTTTTTATCTCCTTGGGGTTGGGTTGCTTCTAGGGTGGCAGTAATGGCTTTGTTGACCGCATGATATTGATGGTATCCAGCGAGTTTTTTGGTGATGGTATCCCCGTCTATTTCAATGACAATGAAGGATTTTAGGATGTCTAGCAGGGTTTGGGGGGGAAATACGCCTAAAATAAGGGTTTCGAGTTCGGCGACTCCTTTGGAAACGATGGTTTCCCCGTCACGGGTACGCCAAGGAGCAAATCGTTCTAAATCGGCGGTTAATGTACCAATTCGGGCTTCTGTTCCGTCTGAGATGATTAAGAGTTCGTTGGTGGGGAATAGGGAGGGAATATCTCGTTTATAAGTTTGCAGTTGGTTGAATGCGCCTGTAATGGTGGCGTTTTCATCGGTGGGATTTTTTAATTCGATGACAGCAATGGGTAAACCGTTGATAAAGATAACAACATCGGGAATACGGTGATTTTTGCTTTCTTTAACGATAAATTGATTAAGGGCTAAGTATTGGTTATTTTCGGGATGATTGAAGTCTATTAACCAGAGTTTATCGTATTTGGTGCGTCCGTCTTGTTGATATTCTACGTCTATGCCATCAGTGAGTTTTTTATGGAAGTTATAGTTATTTTCGTAAAGGCTGGGGGTATCGTTACGAGTAAGTTTTTTGATAGTGTTTTGGATAATATCGAGGGGAAGTTGAGGGTTAATAGTTTCTAGGGCTGTTTGGAGAGGTTCGGTTAAGATTATATCGCTGTAGCTTTCTCTATCAAGTTCTGAGGCGTGACAGATGGTGTAACCTAAGAGTTCAAACCAAGCTAGGGTTGCATCTTCGACAACAGATTCAGAAAAGTTGGGTTTCATTCTTCTTCATCCTCATTTACTAAGTCTTCAGAATTTAGGGATAAATCACTTAAATATTCTTGGAGTAAATCAATATAAGCTTGTTGGTCAATTGTGAATAAAACTTCACTGGTTTTGTAAGGTAAATCAGCAATTAAGCATTCATGTAAATCATCTAAATGAGTATTAAATTCGGAATTTTCTTCATAAAAAATACGTTTTATTGAATTTCTATTATTTTTGTGTATTTTAAATAAAAAATTAGCAATAGCATCAGCGGTTCGGGCAACAAACAAAGCTTGTAAAGGGTCTAATGAGCTTGTATAGCCATCTCTTCCGTGAGATGCTGTCCCTTCAAGACGACGAATTTCACATAATCCATGTATAGTTGTTGTTAATCCATTAATAACATTACTAAAGCTTTTTTCTACGTCAGAATTTGAGTGATTATCTGGAATTAAATTTAGTTGTTTAGTTGTATGTTTAACTAATTTTGGTAATTCTAGTAATTTGTTACACAGAGGATCTTCTCTATCATTCAGAATAGTTTTACAAATACTTTCAACTAATGCTTTAGCTAAATCAAATGCTAGACCTGGATTTTCTTCTACTGCACCTTCAAGAGCAATAATTGTCTTTTCAATATGTACTGCTCCAGCAGAGAATTCTAATATTTCTCTTGCTCCTTGACAAGTGAAAGATGAATTACTATTCCCATTCAATGATTGACTCATAAAGCCTCCTTAATCGTTATTTGTGTATTTCTCAATTGATATTCTGGAAGCTTTTCATCTGTTATGATTGAATACAATACATCTGAATCTAAATCTGCGCCATTTTCCCAGTAAATTGTTCCCCATTCTGGGTTAAGTTTAACGGTTTTAAAATAGTCTAAGTTGTTTAAAGGTTCAAAGATTCCTGTAAATTCGACCAAACCGCTAACATCAATAATTCCCTCTTTTCCATCTTCAAATTTAAGATAGAGTTGATAGTTTTCTTTCGGTTGAACTGTGATGATGTCTTTTAACATAAGTTACCCTACATTTACAGCTAATTTTTCAGGTTCTAAGGGAGAATGATGTAATAACATAAGTTGATTTTCTTGTAAGGTTTCAATAGCATAAGCACGTCCCGAAGTATCACTAAATTCAACTTCAAAAACGGAGGGTTCATAAACTTCTACAATTGTTCCGACTTGTCCCCGATATAATCCTAATTGGGGTAAGTCTTCTAATAAAGCAACGACATCTAAAGGTTTAAATTTAAGGTTTTGGTTATTTTCATATTCATCTATTTTTTGACATAAACTTTCTACGGTTTCGTTTTCTTGTAGTTGTTCTTTGAAAGCGAGATAATCGCCTTTTCCTAGATTAAAGGTTGCCACAAAGCCCAAAAATTCAATAGGGGGTAATTGCTTTTGTAAAATAAGTAAGACTTTTTCAATCAATTGTTCATTTTCAGTTAGTTTAACTGTCATTTGGCACCTCAGTGATAAAATTAATAGGGTTTACGGTTTTTAGGGTTGATAAAGTTTGACAACGATTAATTAATCTTTTATCACAAGTTATAAAATAGTCACAGTTTACTGATTCTGCACTGGCGACGTGGAGAGCATCAAAGGTTTTAATTCCTTGATTTTCTAACTCCTTGGCTCTTTTTTCTACTTCTTTTGTTTTTGCTTGTCTTATAGTAGCCATTTGCTGAAAGACTATCATGTTCTGTTTTTGATTTAATTTAGGATTACGGCTATTTTCATAGTCAAGAATACTTGAGTTGACTAATTCAATCTCTCTATTTATAATCATCCCTAAGATTAATAAAACAGCTTTAGTTTCTAAGGCGATTTTCTGCTGTGTTTGGTCATCAAAAGGGCGATTATAAACACTGGTATCTAAATAAACTCTAATCACATCATATTACCTCCTCAATCATTGTCTCTGCTTCCTTAACTCTTATCTCCCCTGACATTAATTTCGGTAATAATGTATCTCTTATATTGGCAAGAGTTCGGGATTCATGATAAATAGTTTCTCGTTTTTTTTCTAAAGTTTCTACTAATTTATTAAAAGCTAATCTAACAGAAATTGGGGCAATTATAACTTGAATCGATTTAAGTTGGGTTAGGTTGATTCTAAGTCTAGTAGTTCCTGTTGCTCTTGATAAAGCTTCTTGTCTAAAAAGTGGGTTATTAATTAAATAAAGAAGGTAAGTATTAGGAGTAATATCTTCATAAGGTCTAACCCTAATGCAATCAGCCATAATAATAAATCTATCGGCTATTCCCTTTGGAATAATAGTTGCGCGAGTAATTGGATCTGGCATTTTGGTTAAAACAATATCATTTGGATAAGCTACTGAACGTTGTAGAGTTTCTGCTTTTTTATAGGAAGTAAACCTTTGTTTATCATCAATAAATCTAAATTCTTGTATATTTTCTTGATGAATTAACCTTATCCCAGTTTCCGTATAATCAGAACTTTTTAAATTACTTCCAAAGGGACCATCTACAATATCTCCTTTGTTAATTTCTGCTAGATTGGCAAATGTTCCAACCCTCCAACCGTTCGGAATTAACCCTAATTCTGACTCCTCGAAACTGTTGGGAAAAAGGTTAGCGGTTGCGGTATCCATTCCTACAGGTTGCTTCCCTTCCATTTTAGCCCGTACTGGTTCAAAATCCACAAACCATGACTTAAATATTGCCCTGGCCATTGCTTCTAGGGTTTGGTTCATTTGTTGGTTTAATTCGATTTTGTCATCCAGTGTTCCTAATATGTGTGCGATCGCTTTTTGTTCGGGAAGTGGAGGAAGAATAATATCTAAATCACTAAGAATACTTGTATTTAATGAGGGCATAGTTGCCCCTACCGCAATACGTCTAATATGTTCTTTAAAACTGGGAAGACCAAAAAAATAAGAAAGATAACTAGAATCAATATATTTAGGATTAGGTCTAACTCTCAAACAACGACTTGAGAAAAGCCATCCATTTTCAGATTTTCTAACAAGCGCACGACGATCTACAGAACCAACTCTACTGAAGACAATATCTCCTGTTGTTAATGTATAGCGATTTAGGCGTTGATAATCACTATCTGAAACGCGAGGCAAATCTTGATGAAGAATTCTATTGTCACCTAAATGTTCTACTGTAATGATAGGAGTGCCAAATTGTTGATAATCCCGTTGATGTAATTGACTTCCAAAAGGGCCTGTTTGTACTCCTTTTGGTGAGACACAAATATCTTTAAGCCTGACTAGCTTCCATTCTGATGCAAATGTTCCATATATAGAATCTGCTGTTTTATTACTCATAACCCAACCCCCATAAATTCAGCTTAAAAAGTGGTAGTAAAAAGACAAATATAAACATAGATTAAGGTTCTCCTAAAATTGCTTGAATTTGTTGTTTTAAACTAGGCAAATCATTAGTAATAATTCGCCAAATAATATCAAGATTAACTCGAAAATACTCATGAGCAATAATATTTCTGACATCAATTGTTCCCACCCAAGGAATACCAGGATAACGCTGTCTGGTTTCCTCAGTCATTTTACTAGCCGCTTCTCCAATAATCATTAAATGATGAATCATCCACGTTTGAATTAACTCATCATCTGTAAACCTATCTTTTCCTTTAATTGCATACTTTTCTATTTGAGAAATAGCCTCTAACATATCTCTCAATCTTTCCCTATCATCCCTCATAATTCTATGGACTCCTCTAATACCCTTTCTCGAATCCGTTCTTTTAATCCCTCCACCGTAACAATATCAACCTTACGACCTAAAATAGACTGTAAATCTTGCATTAAACCCGAAGGAAACCAAGGACTAATTTTGCTTAAATCATAATCAATCAAAAAATCAATATCGCTTTTTTCGTCATCTTCTCCCCTTGCAACTGAACCAAAAATCCGCACATTATATGCCCCATGTTTTTCAGCAATTCTGATAATTTCTTCTCGTTTTTCAAGTAATAGTTGTTTAAGTTTCATAACCCAACCCCCGTAAATTCCGCTTAATTTCCGCCTCTAACTGGGCAGATTCGGCAAATTGCCCCTGTAAAACCTGCGTTAATCGTTCCATCTTCTCCGCAAACGGTTCATCATCATCTTCCGTTTCCTCAGCACCCACATATCGCCCAGGCGTTAACACATACCCATGTCCCCTGATGTCCTCCAACGTCGCACCCTTACAAAACCCTGCGATATCCTCATAATTCCCCTTATCCGAACGCCAAGCATGATAAGTATCCGCAATTCGGCTAATTTCTTCTGCTGTTAACTCTCGATGTACCCTATCAATCAACACCCCCAACTTCCGCCCATCAATAAACAAGGTTTCCCTTTGACGCTGACGAGTTCCCCCTTTACTTAGGGGCGTTAAGGAGGATTGACCCTTATTTCTCGTCAAAAACCATAAACAAGCCGGAATCTGGGTATTATAAAACAACTGCCCAGGCAAAGCCACCATACAATCTACTAAATCCCCCTCAATCAACGCCTTTCTTATCTCTCCTTCCCCCGACTGGTTAGAACTCATCGAACCATTAGCCAAGACAAACCCTGCGATGCCATTAGGGGCTAAATGACTAATAATCTGCTGAATCCAAGCATAATTGGCATTTCCTACAGGTGGAGTCCCATAAATCCAACGACCATCTTCCCGTAGATGCTGTCCCCCCCAATCACTCACATTAAACGGAGGATTGGCTAAAATATAATCCGCCTTTAAATCCTTATGTAAATCACTACGAAAACTATCGGCGTTTTTCGCCCCTAAATTGCCATCAATACCCCGTATAGCCAAATTCATCTTACACAACTTCCACGTTGTCGGGTTCGACTCCTGCCCATAGATGGAAATATCGCCAATTTTACCCCCATGCGCTTCTACAAACTTCTCCGACTGAACAAACATTCCCCCACTGCCACAACAGGGGTCATAAACTCGTCCTTTGTAGGGTTCAATCATCTTGACTAAGACTTCCACCACACAGCGAGGGGTATAAAACTGTCCCCCCTTCTTCCCCTCTGCACTAGCAAACTGCCCTAGAAAATACTCATAAACCCGTCCTAAAATGTCCTGAGAACGACTTTCCTTGTCTCCCAGTCCAATTTTACTGATTAAATCAATTAACTCCCCCAATAACCGCTTATCTAAACTCGGTTTACCGTAATCTTTTGGTAACACTCCCTTTAACCCGTCATTTTCCTTTTCTATCGCATCCATGCCATCATCGATTAACTTACCAATGGTAGGACTTTTCGCATTATCTTGGAAAACCTGCCATCTGGCCGCTTGAGGAACCCAAAAGATATTTTCTGCTAAATATTCGTCTTTATCCTCGGAGTCTGCGTATTCATCCGCTTCTAATTGCTGGTATAACTCATCAAACGCATCCGAGATATATTTGAGGAAAATTAAGCCTAAAACAACGTGCTTATACTCCGCAGCATCCAAATGACCCCGTAACTTATCGGCAGCTTGCCATAACGTTTCTTCAAAGCCCAATTTGGCACTATTATTCTCTTTCTTGCTGCTTTTCGCTTTCGTTCTTGGCACAAATAACTCCTAATGGGTGGGAAAATACTGTTCTAATAAATCCGTTCCTTGGGTTCCCATCTTCTGTAACTCTTGTTCAATTAGCCTTAACGCCATTGGTAACGGTTTCGTCTTACCATTCTCCCAACGATTCACCGTTTGGAAAGACACCCCCAAACGTTGGGCAAACTCAAGCTGAGTCAATCCTAAGCGTTTTCGGGTTTGTTTCACCAATGCGGGTAAGTTGAGAGAATCAGTCACAAAGGGTTAGGGCAAACATCACAGATGGTATATTTTTAGCTTACGATGGAAACCTATTCTTCGCACATGGTATATTTACGGAACTTAACCCTGAGAAAATGAACCAATAACTGGATTAAACTGCACTTGACACATTCCAGTTTGTCCATTGCGGTTTTTAGCCACATTAATTTCCATCTGAGACTAAAAACGGACGTGCCGAGAGTGTCAAAAATTTAGATCAATAGAAATGCCGAAATTGCTTATAATCGTTGCAGGACAATACTTTAAGCAATCAACAAGTCACGTTTTTTATTTAAGAGCCTTTGACGAGGATTGAACTCGTGACCTCACCCTTACCAAGGGTGTGCTCTACCACTGAGCTACAAAGGCAGTTTTTAGTGATTCACCCAATGTTCTCAATCTTTTATCATAATTTAAGATCGATTACTGAGTATCGAATTATGTAGATGGTGGGCCGAGCTGGATTTGAACCAGCGTAGGCATAGCCAGCGGATTTACAGTCCGCCCCCATTAACCACTCGGGCATCGACCCATTGATTCACGATTAACAATCATAGCACACCTATTTTTCATGTGCAATAGTTTATCTGAAAATTTATTTGATAGCTTTAGGTTGTCGGCGATCGCTTTGAAACAGAGTTCCTTGGCCATAAGGAGAGTCACTCTCATCGTAAATTTCTCCGACCAACTCTTCTAAAATATCTTCTAACGTCACTAAGCCAACGGTTCCCCCATATTCATCAACCACAATAGCAATATGAATCCGTTGCTGAAGCATTTCCTTGAGTAAATTCGTTACTCGCTTAGTTTCCGGAATATAAACGGGGGAGTCCATCGCATCAGTCACAGAAATCTCCGAGCGCATTTCCTTAGAGACCGATTGCAAGGTCTGGAGGGCTTGCTTAAGATTAACAATGCCTACAATATGGTCTTTTGACTCTCCTTGCACTGGAATACGAGAATAGCCTGTTTCGAGGGATAAATTGAGCAACGATTGTAAACTTGCTTCATGGGAAATAGTAGTCATGTCAATGCGAGGTTTGACAACATCTTTCGCCATTAATTGATCGAGCATTAATGCTTTATGGAGTAACTGGTGTTTATACAAATCTAGATGGCCTTTCCCCCCCAAAATCTCGATCATTAACTGCAAATCCGTCAAAGATTCCCCCGATTGTGCAGCTTTATCGGATTTTCCTTGAAATACATGAATAGTTTTTTGGGTAATGGCTTCAAAAATCTGAACCATGCCGATCGCGCTAAGAAGTTGGGATAGCCAAAAAATGGGGCGGACAGCAAGGCGAAAAAAAGCACGATTATTAATAATCGCCAAAGATTTCGGGGTTATTTCCCCAAAAATCAAAATGAAAATGGTCACAACTGCCGTAGCTACCCCTAATCCGGCATTTCCCAACCAAATAGCAAATAAATTACTGGTGAGAATGGCCGAAAAATTATTAACGAGATTATTCCCAATCAACAGACTCGTAATAAAACGCCGTCGCTTTTCGAGAACTAAGCGGTAAATCCCCGAAGGATCGCCTTGATGCTCAATCAATCCCCTCAATTTAAAATTATCAAAAGCCGTGATAGCCGTTTCTGAACCGGAAAAAAATGCTGATAGGAGGAGCATTAAAATGATTGCCACTAAATCAAGCCAAACCTGCCCTAATAGGGGAGCAGGTTCAGCGATGGCAAAAAGATCAGGATCAATAGGTGACAAGATAGGTTATAGAAATAGAGACTCAAAGGCTCAGAGATTAGGATAGATATTCTGAAAACTCTCAAAGTACCCTTGAGCAATAAAAAAACGACAGGTAACTCAGTTATTAATTGAGTTTAACTTAGGCAACATAGGCAACTTTAAGAGCCCACAGAATTAATCCTGTAATTGCTCCAAGAACTAAGAGGGCAGAAATAGCGACGAGGACGGGTTTATCGGCTCCGTCGAACTTCATGATGCCGCGATTAAGGTCTGACATTAAGCTTGGCTCCTGGCTTGAAATTGAACAGCTTACAAAAGTGACTCTAGCTAATAGGTTAGCGAAGATTTGACCGGAGTGGGCTAAGAAATTCTGACAAAGATATCCCCGAAACGATCAGACAACAGGATATATTAATCAAACAAGACTCCGAGGAATTTATGAATTGGTCAGTTAGTGCTATTGTTCTTTATTCTGTTTTTGTTGCGTCCATCTTAATTTATGTTCCCTTTTTGGCGGTGGGATATGCACGCTTTCAAATTGGATATGATCGCTCTAATCCCCGTGCTATGCTAGAAAAATTACCCCCTTATGGTCAACGGGCTACCTGGGCGCATCAGAATGCTTTTGAAACCTTTATGGTTTATGGGAGTGCAGCATTGATGGCTTATGCTACTGGAGTAGACTCAGCTTTAGCTAGTTATGCGGCCATTACATTTGTGATAGCACGTTTACTGTATTCTTTATTTTATATCCTTGATTTACCTTGGGGGCGATCGCTGATGTTTGCTACAGGTCAACTATGCACCTATTGTTTATTTGCCTTAAGTTTCCTGAAAATTCAATCAGTCGTTTAAGGATCGAGGTCACTTTCTCTGTCTTTTGTCCTGTGGGGGGCGATCGCCAAAACGTATCAACAAAAAGACTAATGTAGGAGTTAACCACTGTTGACCCCTACTAAGTCACTTCGTTACGACACACTGATTCCTAGTTGATTGAGTTCTTGATAAGTTTGATCTGATTGCTGCCACACTTGACCATCGAGAGCCATTTGTTCAATTAAGCTGGCTAAACGTAAGGCTTTTAGGGCTTGTTCTCCTCCGACAGAAGGTTGATCGCCCCCCCTAACGCAATGAACAAAGTGTTCTAACTCTGCATGAAGGGGTTCAATGTTGCTAGTGTAGACTTTTTCGATGAGTCCATCTTGACGATAGAGAACCTGACCGTAATCACTGGTGTAATTGGCAGTAGTTTGACGATGGATGAGAATTTCATTATTTAGGAAATCTGCTTCTGTCAGACTGTTCTTACAATGTGCCGCTAGACGACGAATTTTACGGTGGGTTACTTTACTAGCGGTTAAGGTGGCGACGATGCCATTAGCAAATCCTAGGGTAGCGGTGACATAATCAAGGTATCCTGAATCGGCTGCACGGCTACCACTAGCGGTCAATTTAACTACCCGATCGCCCACCAGTTCAAGTAACAAGTCGATATCATGGATCATCAGATCTAAAACGACAGAGACATCATTTGCCCGTTGAGAATAAGGACTCATGCGATGGGCTTCTAGGGCTAGTAATTCTTCAGTTTTGAGAACTTTACTTAATTCTTGGAAGGCAGGATTAAATCTTTCGATGTGTCCTACTTGTAGAATCCCGTTTGATTCAGCGGCCGCGTTAACTAAGGATTCAGCTTCAGCAATGCTTGCAGCAATGGGTTTTTCGATTAGGGTATGAACTCCCGCTTTGAGACAATCCATTCCTACTGAGTGATGCAATCGTGTCGGGACGGCAATACAGACAGCATCAACATGGGGCAGTAGGTCATGATAATTTTCAAAAAAACGAACCCGATATTTACTAGCGGTATCTAAGCCTCGTTCGATGTTGACATCGGAAACACCCACAAATTCCACATCTTTGAGTAAGCTAAGCACACGAGTATGATGTTGACCCATGTTCCCTACCCCAATCACACCAATGCGAATGGGGTCGAAGGGGTTGCGTAGTCTTTTTTGGATCAATTGTTCGTCTGACATTCTCCTGGACACTCCTGGACTCTCCTCCACCAAGTTTTGACTCAATAAATTAAGATTAAATTGTAATTTTTGAGTCGATCACCAAAGAT
Source organism: unicellular cyanobacterium SU2 (assembly GCA_002110465.1). Lineage (GTDB taxonomy): Bacteria > Cyanobacteriota > Cyanobacteriia > Cyanobacteriales > Microcystaceae > Rippkaea. The sequence continues at coordinate 12,943 of NEED01000014.1, forward strand.
ATTAGCACAGTTCGTCGAAATGTAAAGAATTCCAACGACGATGGTAATTTTTATGAACCTCCTCAAGTGATAGGTAGGGAGGGACACTGTAGACAGAGTGCCTAGAGATTTTTACCCTACTGGCTGGCGGCTTTTTTAAGCCTCTTCTTCGTAGTATTCGGGTTGTTTTTGTTTTTGAGGAATGTTGACGCGAGGAGGGTTATAAGGTTCGGGTTCAAGATCATCGTCCCAGACATCCCCTCGGACTTCATCGTATTCGTACTCTCTTTCTTGGCGAGGGGGTTCGTAACGGGGGGCTGTGCGTTCAGCTTTAACTTCTCCCCAGTTATCTTCTTCTAGTTGCTCTTCGTATTCTTCGTAGCGGATCGATTCAGCTTGTCGTCGTGGGGGAGGAGCAGTTATAGGTTGTTCCCAGGTATCCTCGTCCCACCTATCTTCCATCACAGGTTGTCTGGTCTGGACAGGAGTCCGCACGGGAATTCCAGTTCCGAGTTGGTTCTCAGGTCGAGTGGTTGGAGGGTAGTACATATCTTCTTCTTCTTTTTCCCAGGGAGGACGGCCAATTCCTAACCTTTCTAAAACTCCTACAGTTACCTGGACTAATTGCTCTTCTGCTCCTTCAAAAACAATCAGACGATTAGGACCGCTACTGATCACCTGTTCTACAGATAGTTCATAGGTACTGATTAATTGATCGGGAATCTGAGGAAGTCCTAAAGACGCAATAATAATCGAGGATACTTTGCCTGTTTCTAGGTCAAACTGGAAGTCTCGAACTCGCCCTAGAGGTTCTCCTGTTTCGGTGATCACTTCGCAGTTAACAACAGGGGTGTAAGCATCAATATCAACAGTTTCAATCACATCTTCATCTTCGACCAGGACGACATCCCCAATCTGATGAATACTCGAAAGGTACATATATTGAGGCATTCCCGACAATGAAAGCATATTGTCCCGTAATCCTAGGGCAACGACTTCCCGTTGGTCAATATCTACTAAGATTTCTTTGACAACACCTAACTTTTTGCCTGTATTGCGGGTGATGACCTGTGTATTAATAAATTCGTTACGTAATCGGATTTTATCGCTAGTCATTGTGTCCATAAGTTGGATTTCTGGCTCCCTAGGGATAGCCAAGATACAATAATGTTTTCTTTGTTTGACGGTTAACCCTTAATTTATAGATAATAGCTCATGGTTTAACACTTATGGTGTGACATTGAAGTCCAGGGGTTAGCCTAAGTGTAGTTTCCCCCCAAGGGCAAGGGGACCTACGGCCATTCTAAATTATTTTATGTTGGTCTTGGTTAAAAGGATCACCACAGTAGTTATCATACTTTAGATATTCTTTCTATTATTTTAGCTAATCTTTTGGCAAGCTAAAGAGAGAACAAGAATGCCTAATTAGGTTAAATTTTTGATCAAAACTCTAAATACTACCTTAATTTATTTATCGTTCGCTCGACGGGAAGAACACGCTAAGAGACTAGGGAGAACCGTATGTGCTTCTAACGATTGCATTTGCTACGAAGACTTACAGGTAAAGAATTTGGTTCGTAATCATCACTTATCTAAATCAATTAATGACGCTGGTTGGTATCAATTTCGCAAATGGATAGAGTATTTCGGGTGGAAGTTTAGCAAAATAACCATTGCTGTACCACCGGATTTCACCACTCAAGATTGCCCCGTTTGTGGGAAAAGAACCAAAAAATCCTTGTCTAATAGAACCCATAATTGTTCTTGTGGATACACAGAAGATAGGGATGTAGCAGCCAGCATTAATATCCTTAAAAAAGGATTGGATACCACAGGTCATGTGGGAATCCGACTACTAGATAGTCAAAACGCTTCAGGAGATTTGACCGCTACTTTCTCTGGAGAAATCCTGTTGAAGCAAGTTGGATCGGTGAATGAAGAATCCCCGCATGAAGCGTAGCCGAATGGGTGGGAGTGTCAATCTAGTATCATGAATAACTTAGGTTCTGTATGGCAACTCAAGCAGATCAATCTCTATAAAATAGATTCAAAAAATAATATTTTTTAAGGTTGATTATATTAAAATTTAGGTAAAGTTTGGTTCAAGGTAATATTATGACTACCGAATTCGATTTATCGAGCGATCACTGTATGATTCCAGTGATTAAGTCCCCTAATGATTACCAAGTCTTCCGTATTACGCCTCATGATACCAATCGCTTAGCGATTATTTTCGATTCTACAACGGCTGATGATTCCCTCACGGTGTGTGTGGAAATTTTTGATCCTGGAGGAAGTACCCCAACTCATCGTCATCATTTTGCTGTAGAAATGTTTTTTATTCTTCAAGGGGAAGGGTTAGCTATTTGTGATGGTAAGGATATTCCTCTGCATCGGGGGGATAGTTTATTAGTTCGTCCAACAGGAATTCATGAAATTAGAAATGTTGGTAATACACGATTATATGCTCTCTGTTTTATGGTTCCTAACGAAGATTTTTCTGAATTAATCCGTAGTGGAATTCCTGAAAAATTAGATGAGGAAGATTTAGAAGTTTTACTCGGTCATCAATCATTAATTGCTAATGTTTAAAGTTCAAAAAGAAACTCAATCAATGAAGACACAGGATGGTATTCGTCTTGATGCTGATGTCTATTGTCCTGAGAGTTCAGACTCTTTTCCTGTTTTATTGATGCGCCAACCCTACGGTAGAAAAATTGCGTCTACTGTTGTTTATGCTCATCCCATTTGGTATGCTTCTCAAGGCTATATTGTTGTTATTCAAGATGTTAGGGGACGGGGAACTTCTGAAGGAAAGTTTAACCTTTTTGCTCATGAAACTGAAGATGGACTAGATACTATTAATTGGGTTTCTCAACTTCCTAATAGTACAGGAGAAGTGGGAATGTATGGGTTTTCCTATCAAGGAATGACTCAATTACATGCTGCTTCTACTGCACCGAAAGCTTTAAAAGTGATTTGTCCCGCTATGATTGCCTATGATTTATATCATGATTGGGCTTATGAAAATGGGGCTTTTTGTTTACAAGCTAATTTAGGTTGGGCGATTCAATTAGCAGCAGAAACCGCTAGGTTAAATAAGGATAGGATAGCTTTTCAAAAATTATATGCTGCATCTCGTAATTTACCATTATTTGATGAAATAACTGCTCATCCTAATCTACTCCAAGAATTGGCTCCTGATTCATTTTATCATGATTGGTTAAACCATCCTTATCCTGATAGTTATTGGACTAATTTATCCCCAAAGAATGTGATTAATAATATTGATTTACCGATGTTACATATTGGGGGATGGTTTGATCCTTATTTACGGGGAAATCTCAATCTTTATCAGGCAATGAAAACCCGTAGTCAATTCCCGCAACATCTCATTATTGGACCTTGGGGTCATCTTCCGTGGGGTCGAAAAGTAGGAACCATTGATTATGGACAAGAAGCAATTAGTCCTATTGATAAAATACAACTTGATTGGTTTGATTATTTCCTCAAAGGGAAGAAAACAAAAGCTTTAAATAATCCTGCTGTTTGTTTATTTGAAATGGGAAGTAATCAATGGCGATATTTCGATTCAGTTCCTAATAATAACCAAGTTTCTTACTATTTATCCAGTCAAGGATTAACCAGTATTCGAGAAAATGAAGGAAAATTAGTTAACTCCCCACCAAGTTTATCAGTTAGTGATATTATTGTTCATGATCCTTGGCGACCTGTTCCATCTTTAGGAGGTCATGCTAGTATACCATCGGGGTCTTTTGAACGGTCTAGTATTGATTGTCGTAGTGATGTTTTAACTTATACGTCTGACCCCTTAACCGAAGATTTAACCATCGTTGGTGAGGTTTTGGTTGAAATATATTGCACTGCGGATGCACCAAGTTTTGATTTATGTGCGGTTTTATCTACTGTTGATCAAGAATGTAAGGTTTATAATTTCACTCAAGGGTATATTAGGGTTAATTCTGAGGAGTTACCGATTAAAATTCCTTTGCAGGCAACTTGTATGCGAATTACTAAAGGAAATTGTATCAGGCTAAGTGTAAGTGGGGCGTGTTTTCCCGCTTACTCAGTTAATACAGGAACAGGTAAGTTACCTAAAGAAGAAGAATTAATTGAAGCTAAAATTATCACTTTAATGGTTAGTTTTGATGTCGGAAAATATTCTAAAGTTTTGCTTACTCAAGTTAATTATTAGAAAAAAGCCAATCAAGAAAATATTAAAAATAAGTTATTGTTTACTTGAAATTCAATTTTTTCCAGAAAATAAGCTCAAAGAATTCCCAAAAAATCCTTGAAATTTACCCCCTATGTATATTTAGAGCGTGTTTAGATTATAGACCTTCTGTTTTCCAATTTTCCAAGTACATTTCAATTATTTCTTCCCCATTATAAATACCTTCAGATCGAGTTTTTCCATTAGTACAGGACATTAAAACCAGACCAGAAAATTAGGGAATTGTAAGTAATAATAACTAATCTTCAAATGACCATTGAATAATTATGCTGCATGGATTCATGGATTTTATTTGTCTTATGAAGTCGATTAGGGTGGGCTTGGGAGATTAATAATTTCTCTTGATTTTTATACTATTGCCCACCATTAAAATAGTAGTTTATTTGACCATATTTTATGAGTAAATTTTAACTAATAGAACTTCCGCCAAATTGTTCTTGTAAAAGTTCATCATTATCATCAGCAATAGTAGCCACTAAGGTAATAGCGCGAGAAATTTCTTCTGGGGATAAATCAGCCACAGTTCGTTGGGTTAAGACAACAATTCTATCCTTCATAATTCCAAAGCGGGTTTCTAAGGTTTCTTCCCAATTCATCGTTAATAATTTCCGCATTAACCCTGGTTCATCTTTAGCAGGAAGTTGCAACACAGAGGACCAAACTGTTAATAAATCATCATCCGTTTCCCCTGTAAGCTGAACATATACTTCCACACTTCCATATTGGAACTTCCAAAGATGACCTTGATCATCATGGTAAACCATCGCACTCTCATTTTCTGCGAGGCTACTAATGACTGTTTCAATGACTTCATGATGGGTGCTAGTGGTACTCACAAAATCGTCAGGGAGGGTTGTTTCTGTGGTGTTTTCAGAGGTTAAATTTGTCATAGTCCTTACTCTAATTACTTTTGCTCTGATGCTTTGAACGATGGCTTTAGGATCGCCTTAATTCTATTATCTAATTCAAGATGACTGAATAAGACAACATTTTATAAAGATTTCCGTTAATAGGTTAACTCTTAAGGGACAATAGCTTCAAGATTATTTGTTATCGTCACCCCTATTTCAAGGTTATGTCAAGTTTTCGTCAGACATTAGTTCGGACTACTCCTAATACAAGTCAACCAGAAGAAGACACGCGATCGCGGATTCTTAAAGCGGCTTTACAGTTGTTTGCCGCTAGGGGTTATGATGGTACAACCACCAAGGATTTAGCCCATAAAGCTAAAGTAGCTGAAGGAACTTTATTTCGTCATTTTCCCAATAAAAAAGCCATTTTGATTGAAGTCGCTACGGCAGGATGGGTAGAAATTTTAACGGATTTATTGACGGAATTAAGTGAAATGGGCAGTTATAAAGCCGTAGCCCAAGTAATGCGCCGAAGAATGTTAAGAATGGGAGAAAATAAAGACTTACTGCGGGTTTGTTTTATTGAAGCACAATGTCATCAGGAATTACGCGATCGCATTCAATTAGAAGTGATTGGGAAAATGACTGATGTAGCTGAAGCATTCTTTCAAACGGCGATCGAACGGGGAATTTATCGTCCCATGAACCCCAAAATTGTCGCCCAAGTTTTCTTAGGAATGTTTGCGATCGCGGGGTTTTCTTCTGAAACCATTATTGATCCCCAAGCATCCCCCCAAGCATTACAAGAAGTCGCCGAAGGAATTTCTGATATTTTTCTTCATGGGGTTCTTGTTTCGGGGGGAAAATGAAAAGAGGGGGCGAGGACTTCGACTGTCGCTGTCACCCAAGGGGTGAGGGAGAGATTGGTATAGCTAACTCATTATGTGTTACTTATTACTTATTACTTATTACTTCTTACCAATGATTAATAATCAATCACAACAAATTGCTTTTCTAGGACTTGGCTTGATGGGATCTTCTATGAGTGCTAATTTAGCCCGTAAAGGATTTACTGTTAAAGGTTGGAATCGTACCCCTAATCGCCCTGGAATTAGCATAGCAAAAGAGGCCGGAGTAACTATAGTTTCATCAATAAAAGAAGCAGTAGAATCAGCCGATTTTATTTTTACTTGTGTCGGGGATGTTCCCGATGTAGAAGAAGTTATTTTAGGGACAGAAGGGGTAATTAAATATGGTAAATCTGGAGCATTAATTGTAGATTTTAGTACCATTGGTACTGATGCTGCTCGTCACCTAGGAACTGAATTAAAACAGCAAAAATTTCGCTTTTTAGATGCGCCTATTTCGGGGGGAGATATTGGGGCGCAACAGGGAACTTTAACTATTATGGTAGGAGGGAAAAAAAAAGATTTTGAAATCTGTAAACCCTATTTTGAAGCGATGGGAAAAACCATTATTCATTGTGGGGAAATGGGTAGTGGACAAGGGGTTAAAATGTGTAATCAAGCTCTTTGTGCTGTCCATATGGTGGCTTTATGTGAAGCGATTAAAATGGCAGAAAAACAAGGAATTGATCCCAATCTAATAATAGAAGTTTGTAGTACAGGGGCGGCAGGTTCTTGGGCTTTAAGTAATTTAGGACCAAAGATTGTTGAAGGAGACTATCAACCAGGATTTGCGATAAAACATATTTTGAAAGATTTACGATTAGTTAAAGAAACGATAGAAAAATCAGGAGAAAATTTACCAGGTGTGGACTTAGCAGAAGAATTTTTTAAGCTGGTTTCTAAAATGGATAATGGAGAAGGATTAGAACAAGGAACTCAAGCCATGATTCGTTATTATAAAGCTAAAAACTAGCTGATCATTAGGATTTTTTTTAGTGATCAAGTATCAAAAATTTAAACTTAAATTTCTAGGCTTAAATTAGAGTTTGAATAGACTAAAAATACTTATGTAGGGTGGACAAGATCAACCCTACGAGTTTTATGGAATTAATTTCTGAATACCTACCCATAGCAAATATTGAGGAGATTGAGATCGGGATTTTCAGCTTAAGGGGTTTAATATTTATCCTCATATACCCATATATAGAGTCTTGCCCCTAGCACTAACACCATATATGTGGTATAAACAAAACTATAGGTTCCAATTATTGACTAAAAATCAAGTACAAAAAATAGTACAACACCGTCAATTTTATTGCTTCAGTTTACGTTAGTTTTTAAATAGTTCAAACCAACGATGCAGCCAACTGTCTTAACCTCGTCTGATCCTTCTCAAGTAACCCCCTATCAACCTTCTTCTCCCCTAGGAAACCCTGTTAATGTAGGAACCAATAAAATCGAGGTGATTCGCCGCGATAATTCTTGGACTTCCCTGAATATTGGAAAGATTCGGGCGGTAGTGGATTGGGCTTGTCAAGGTTATAATGTTAATCCCATCGCCTTGGAAGCAGGACTAAAAACTCGCTTACGCCACGGAATTACCACCAGAGAGATTCAAGACAATTTGATCAACTGCGCCTTGGAAATGTGTAGTCCTGATGAACCAGACTGGCGTTATGTGGCAGGACGACTCCATATCTGGAGTTTATGGAAGGATACCCTAGTCAGTCGAGGCTATCAATATGGCAACTACGAAAGAACCGTTAGCACCAAAGTCGAATCGGGAGCCTATGATCCGAGAATGCTTACCTATTCTAGCGAAGAATTAAGAGAAGCAGGTAGTTGGATTAATTCTGATTGGGATACGGACTATGATTACGCAGGGGCGGTACTTTTGACGGGGCGTTATCTGTTACCGGATGAACTTCCCCAAGAAGCTTTGTTAACTTGTTCTTTATTGCTGGCGACAGTAGAAAGTCCTGAAAATAGACTGGTTTGGGCGCGACGGTTTTATGAGGCGATCGCCACTCGGAAAATTTCTTTAGCTACCCCAATTTTAGCTAATCTTAGGGTTCCAGGGGGATCGTTGACGAGTTGTTTTATCGTGTCTATTGATGATGATTTAGAGAGTATTTTCGACGAAATAACCAACACGGCTAGAATCTCTAAGAATGGGGGCGGAGTTGGTGTAAATGTGAGCCGAATTCGGGCTACTGGCAGTTGGGTGATGAAAAAAGCCAACGCTTCTGGGGGAATTATTCCTTGGATTAAATTACTCAATGATACGGCGATCGCCGTTAACCAAGGGGGTAGACGGGCAGGGGCTGTCACCGTTGGAGTGGATATTTGGCATCTCGATGTTCCCGAATTCTTGGAAATGCAGACAGAAAATGGGGATCAACGACGCAAAGCTTATGATGTCTTCCCCCAGCTTATTTTAACTGACGAATTTATGCGTCGGGTGATGAATAAAGAGGAATGGACGTTAGTAGATCCCTATGAAGTTCGGATTAAGTTAGGGTTAGAATTAGCCGAATTGTGGGGAGAAAAATTTGAAGCAGCTTATCAATTAATTGAGCAAAAGTTAGGGAGAGAAATTACCCTTTATAAGCGAATTCAAGCCCGCGATTTGTTCAAGACGATTATGCGATCGCAAGTAGAAACAGGAATGCCTTATTTAGCCTTTAAAGATACCATTAATCGGGCCAATCCTAATAAACATGAAGGGTATATTCCTGGGGTTAATTTATGCACGGAATCCTTTAGTAATGTCTCCCCTGGAAAGGAAGCCCATTCTTGCAATCTTGTTAGTTTGAATTTAGCCAATCTGGATACTGAAGAACTCGAGTATATTTGTGGTGTTGCTGTTAGAATTTTAGACAATACCATTGATATTACAAATAGTCCTTTTGATGATGCTAAAACTCATAATAATAAGTATCGGACTATTGGAATTGGTTGTATGGGGTTAGCTGATTGGTTGGCAAAAAATCGCCTATCCTATGAAAAGTTAGAGAAAATTAATCAGTTATTTGAAGAGTTTGGTTACTGGTGTACCCACGCTTCTATGAAATTAGCAAAAGAGAGACAACCCTATCCTGCTTTTATCGGAAGTGAATGGCATCAAGGTAAATTAATTGGGGCAAAACCGGTAGAATGGTTTCTCGAAAATTCTCAGCAACCAGAACGTTGGAAACAGTTATCTGAAGATATACAAACTTACGGAATTCGTAACTCTCATATTACGGCGATCGCGCCTAATACGTCTTCTTCTTTAGTTCAAGGATGTACGGCGAGTATTCTTCCGGTTTATAGCCGCTTCTTCTATGATAAATGGGCGAAAGGAACCGTTCCCATTGCGCCACCTTTTATTGAAGAATCTTTTTGGTTTTACCCTGAGAATAAAACCTTAGATCAACAAAAAGTAGTGAAAGCTGTCGCTAAAATGCAGCAGTGGGTTGATACGGGAATTTCAATGGAATTGCTGTTTAATTTGAATCAAGGGGTTTATTTTCCTAATGAACCGGAAAGATCGATTAATGCTAAGGATATTTTTGATACTTTGGTGTTAGCTTGGCAAGAAGGTTGTAAGGCTATTTATTACGTTAGAACTGTGCAAAAAGACGATTTTAAAGAGTCTGACGCTGGGTGTACTGCTTGCGCGAATTAAAGCTAATTAACTCGTAGGGTGGGTAATTCCCACCTTATTAGTTATGAGTCAATAAAATTAAAGTATTTGTCCAATTTATATTAACCTAATATGAAAATGGTTAACTTTTACTTATTTATTGTTATAAGTGGACTTCTACTCATGGATATAAAATGGATAGAATTGATAGAATTCATTAAGAGTCTTGTAATTATTTTTGGTGGTGTGATTGGATTATATACATATCTGAATCAACAAAATCAGCGAAGGATTGATAATAGTTTTAAAACCCTAGAATATTTCGCTAAAAATATTAGTAAAACGGATATAGGAACTTGGGAGGAAATCGTTAGCAAGAGTTATGAAGGAACAGGTGCAAAACCAGGATATTTTATTGTATTTGGAAAAGAAAAGAAGAGAAAACAAGTTCCCCTATCAACCTTATTTTACACAGAAGGAAAGCGACTTATTATATATGATTCTTCTCAAGAAAATTCAATCTTGTATGTAGACGCGATTCGACGGATAACAGAACAGTTAAATATTATTGGTTATCAATATATTTCTAAAAATATAGATTTTAAGATCATTTATTTTGAATTAGGGCAGTTAATTGATATAATTTATGCCTGGATTGATACAATTAATGATCCTGAACATAAAAATTTTGTTACTGAGGAATGGTTTCCAGATTTTATAAAAATGTATAATAACACTGTTAAACAAAGAGAAAAGCTTCCCAAAAAAACATTCACGAGCAACTGTTAATATTTTATACTCTCAGGATAACCATGTTTAAAACCTTTTTTTCTCGAAGTATTTGAAGAATCTTATCAAAAAGCAAGAAAAAAAACATCAATTGAAACGGGTTTACCTTTAGAAACTTTTCCCATAGAATGTCCTTTCTCTCCTGAAAAAGTTCTAGATACAGACTATTTACCTGAATAGAATTAATAGAATAAGAAGTAATAATGAATACGAAATTATACGAAAAAGACTATTATCTATGGATAGAAGAAACGGTTCAATTATTACAAGAAGGAAAACTACAAGACTTAGATATTCCCAATTTAATCGAAGAAATTGAAGATATGGGAAGAAGTAAAAAAAATGCTTTAGAAAGTAATTTAATTGTACTTTTAATGCACTTATTAAAATGGAAATATCAACCTGAAAAACAAAGCGGTAGTTGGCGTGGTACTATTCGAGAACATCGTAGACAGATTCTTAAAGCATTTAAAAATAGTCCCAGTTTAAAACGATATTTTGAAGAAATTTTTGAGGAAAGTTACGAAGAAGCTAGAAAACAAGCTGCTGATGAAACCGAACTTAGTTTAACCCAATTTTCTGAAAGTTGTCCTTTTAAAATTGAACAAATTCTTGATCCAGAATATCTACTAAATTAAATTTTAATTAATTCTTTAGTATTGATTATTTAAACACTTTTCTTGACTTGCTCCTTTTTTTTAAGTTGATACATTGCACTTTAATGCTAGAATATACAAGTGAATTTAAGCAATCTCTTTCTAAGATGGTCGTAACTAATATAAACTCGCTCCAAAAAATGCCCATCAATCCCATTTTTAATCCCGATGGGGACGATGCCATAGAAAACCGTTCTATTTGGTTTGGTAACACAACAAATTTAATGCAGCTTAATGATGTTAGGTTTCCGTGGGCAGTGGGTTTATATCAACAAATGAGGGAAAACTTTTGGATTCCGCAACGGCTAGATATTACTCAAGATGTAACCGATTATGCGAATTTAACCGATGATGAACGGTATGCCTACGATGGAATTTTATCCTATCTTACCTTCTTAGATTCAGTCCAAACTTGTAATATTCCTCATCTAAAAAGTAGTGTAACTGCCCCCGAAGTTAGCCTTTGTATGGCTGAACAAATCTCTCAGGAAGGAATGCACAATCAGAGTTATCAATACATAATTGAAACGATTATTCCTTCAGAAAGACGCAATCACGTTTATGAGTTTTGGCGCACTGATAAAGTCCTAAAAGAACGCTGTGAATTCATTGCTAGTTTATATCAAAAGTATATTGATGATCCAACTTCTGAAAATTATTTTGTGGCGTTAATGGCAGACTTTTTGCTAGAAGGATTGTATTTTTATAATGGCTTTATTTACTTCTACAATCTAGCATCGCGGATGTTGATGCCAGGATCAGCAGATATTTTTAAAATGATTAACCGAGATGAGTTAAGTCATGTTCGTTTGTATCAGAAATTAATTCCAGAAGCGAGGAAAGTATTTACTCATTCTGTCGATCAAATTTATGATATGTTTGATCGGGCTGTGGAACATGAATGTCGCTGGACTAATCATATTGTGGGTAACAATATCTTAGGAATTACTGAATCTAGTACCGAACAATACACAAAATATTTAGCCAATATTCGGTTGCGTTCGATTGGGTTAGATCCTCTTTATCCAGATATTAAGTATAACAAAAGTCCTTACACCCATTTAGAAAGGTTTTCGGATACTAAAAAGGAAGCCCATACTAAAGCCAATTTCTTTGAAGCAACTGTGACAAGTTATGTCATGTCTTCAGGGGTAACAGGATGGGATGAAATCTAAAGTATTGATGTAACAACCATGATGATCACCTATAGCCCACCGTTAGAACAGTGGGCTATTCCTACCTTAATCATTTTTTGGGGATACCTTCCTACCCAGTCACCTAATCAAAATAGAATAAAGTTACTAACTTACGTTGTTCTTCAGCCTCCTCGCAAGTTTGCAGAAGGGTATGGCTATCGTGAAAGGCAAAACAAATCAACTGTTGACAACGGGAGATAATCTCACGATTACACAAGGCACTGGCTTCACCCAAGGTCAATCCGTCATTTTCTGGATTTTCCACCAAATGGATTACTTGTTGCAATTGATCGCGGGATTCTTTAGGTTGACGCTTGAGACTTTGGGGAAGAATGACCGTTAATAGGTTCGGATCAGCCCTCATTGCCCCTTTAATAGCGGCCGCATTAGTACCTGTCGCCCCAGATGTCATAAGGCGATTGCCCCCCAAAACTAGGGCATAGGTCATCATCTCGATCAATTGTTGATGAGTGATGGGAACGTGGCGCGAACCTAATAGGGCAATCCGTTTGGAACCTGTCTGCTGAATAGCGGCTAGCTCTTGCGCCAATGTATCTAGGTTGGGAATCTCTACTGCTTGACTCAAAGATTCTCTCTTAAGCTTAATGACCGCCTGTTATTCTAGCAAACCCTTACTCACTTGTGTTATTTATTTAGTAAAATCTTTAAGAAATTCCTTTAGTCACGTAAAACATACCCTACCCCTCGAATGGTTTGAATGAGTCGCGGTTCCTTTTGGGCTTCTAATTTCAGGCGTAAATAACGGATATACACCTCAATGATGTTTGAGTCTCCCATAAAGTCATAACCCCATACCCTTTCGAGAATTTGCTCCCTAGTAAGGACTTGGCGAGGATGGGACAAAAGATATTCAAGTAAGTCAAATTCTTTGGCGGTTAGTTCAATGGAGCGATCGCCCCTAAACACTTCACGGGTAGCGTAATTTAAACTTAAATCTCCAAACTGTAGTACATCGGGGTTCTCTTCTTGAGTGCGTCGCAGGTGAGCCCGAACTCTAGCCAGTAATTCATCAAGACTAAACGGTTTAACAATGTAATCATCAGCCCCTGCATCGAGTCCGGTTACCCGATCGCTGATGTCATCTTTGGCAGTTAATAGGACAATAGGGACTTTACTCCCCGTCTGACGTAACCGTTTACAGATTTCTGGACCCGAGATCCCAGGTAACATCCAATCCAACAAAATAAGGTCTGGATCACTTTCTCTGGCGATGGTTAACCCTGATACCCCATCATTGGCCACCGTAATCTCATAACCTTCATATTTGAGTTCTAACTCGATAAATTGAGCCAGTTTCGCTTCATCTTCCACCACTAAGATTCGAGCAGGTTTCATACGTTTAAGTTGTTTAAAAACACTGAAATTTTAACTACTGACAATAAGTTCTTTGAGCTAATGTAGAATCAAGCACAAAAGGATTTTCATTGCCTTGAAAACTGGCTACCAAGTGAGAACGGTCCATTTCTGGTTGATCTACCGGATCGATTAAATCCCACTGACAAAGGGCTTCTCGTTGTTCTTGAAAGAAATTAGGATCTTTAGAATCTGCTAACAAACGATGCACCGTATAAAAATAAAAAACAGCACGGGCGACATCCCCCTTTTTTTCTTCTCTAGGCTCAAAGAATTGTCCTTTTAATGATTCACTGTATTCATCAATAAATTCCGTCGGTTTATTGGTTAAAATGTCTTGATTTCTCAACCATTCATCCGTCAAAGAATCATTGATATCTGCAAAGGGATAACTCCTGCGTTTATTATTTGCTTTTGCTTCAGCTGGGAATAAGATATGTAAATCACTTTTTGCCATACCAAACGCTCCTTTAGATTGGGGATAAATATGCTCAGCATTCATATCTGAAGCATTAGTAATTGTTCTGGGGTTAGGAGAATTGACAGGTATGTTTACCACATAACCCGTATAAATTCCCTCGACCTCTCCGTCATTATTATCGATTTTTGTATACATAATATCCCGTCCACGATTATAACCGAGGGTTTGTTCAGGGGCATAATTTTGGGCTAATTTTTCTAATAATTCAGCATCTTTTAAGTTAGGAAAAATTGGGGATGTATTATCAGCCCAAGTCCCTTGAGAAAAAGAAATTAATAAGAATATCCCTGTACAAAGTCCGAGCATAATTTTTAAGATAAATTTCATCAAAATCGATTTCTCCTTTTTGGTTTAAATTACTATTGATCGGGAGCAACATCCGTTAAAATCCAGATTTAGTTATTGCTTGTTGATTGACTGTTAAAACTTCTAACGCGGTTTCAATTTTCACCCCTCACTGCTCCCTTTCCCGACTAATCTGATAACCATTCTACAAGAGGCTGAACCATCCAACTTAACCCCACATTTAATTGATGTTTTAAAGTGGGAAGACGATAAAGATAAATCAACCGTCGAGTCAGATAAGCTAACGGTCCATTAAGTTCCATTCCTAACCCATTGAGGGTGGCATTATCAATCCCTAGGGCTAACATTTCTCCTAATGCTTGATAACGGAAGGGTAGCAAAGGACGTTGGGTAATTGAAGCCCAAAGATTCCAAGCACAATAGTCAGACTGTTGAAAGGCTGCTTGGGCGGTTCGGGGGATTTCCTGTCCGGTTGCGTCTTGACAGTCGGCTAAATCACCCAGCGCATAGATTTCAGGATGATCTATCACTTGTAATTCTGGGTTGACAGTTATTAAGCCTTGTTCATTGTGTTTCAGGGGTAGATTTTTCACCCAGTCTAAGACTTGAGTTCCTACCGTCCAGAGAACTAAATCGACGGGAATAGTATCTATTTGACCTTTGTAACGCAGAGATAGATGATCAGAATTGATTTCAGTAACTTCTGTTTCTAAATCAATCCAAACTCGTCGTTTTTCTAAGGCATCTTGAGCGGTTTGACGGTTAAATTCGGGGGAGTTACTCAGGATGTCTGTTCCTCGTTCCACTAGGCGAATTCGTCCGGTTTCTCCTAGACGATCTGCCAGTTTACAAGCAAGTTCTACCCCGCTATAACCCCCACCCACTACCGCAATACGAATTTTTTCGGCTTGGGCGACTTCTAGAAGACGTAACCTTTCTTTGATACGGTAGGCATCTTGGAGACTACGAAAGGGGATAGCATAATCTTTGGCCCCTGATATATTATCTAGAGGGGTTTTCCCTCCCATCGCCAAAACTAATTTATCGTAGGGTAAGCTGTGGCGATTATCTAACTCTATTTGTTGAGTTTCGACATTGATTGAGGTGACACAACCTTGATGGAAACGAATTCCCGTATCAGCGAGTAATTCTTCAAAAGGAGGGGAAATTTCCCAAGATTGCATTTCCTCGGTAATTAATTCATAAAGTAAGGGGGTAAACAGAAAGCGATCGCGTTGATCAATTAAGATAATTTCAGGACAATGGCCATTTGTCCAAGGAAACTGACTTAGACGCAAGGCGGTGTATAGACCACCAAAACCTCCACCCAGAATACAGATCCGTAATGGTTGCTCACTCATGATGACTAGGTGCTATTGGTTTATCTGAATAGGACTGATTATTCTTAAGATAACTTAGGATTGGGGGTCACGGGTGAGGTTTAATTGGATCTCCCTCAATAAAAAAACCACGGGTTCGCCCCGTGGAGGTCAAAATGGTTAAAGACGATCATTACATAGAAATGGGTTTTTTGCCACCCAAAAAATATTAAGAAATTATTTTTAATTATTGATTCTCATAGGTTCTCACGATTTTAACTATTTTTTAAAGCAGGATCGCAGCGAATTTCTAACATAAATCCGTCAGGATCATAAAAATAAATGCCTCGTCCTGTGGGACGATTTACTGGTCCGTGATCGATGCTGATTTGATTTTGTTTTAACACCTCAACCGCTTGGTCAAATAACTCAGGAGCAATATCAAAAGCTAAATGATTTGCCCGTGTAAATTGACACTTAGGATCGGGATTTGGGGGAAGTAAATCAGGTTCCCAGAATAAATCCAGAATCAGTCCATCAGGCATCACAAAATTAGCGACTTTTCCTTGCTCCACTAGGTTTTTCAAGGTACTCGGTACTTCTTCTCCTTGTAATTCATGAAGTCCCAAAATCTCTCCATAAAAATGGCGAGACCTTTCCATATCTTTAACATTAATTGCGAAATGGTGAACTTTACTAAGATTACCTAATTTAAGTTTGATTGGCTGAACAGATGAGTTGACTGTCATGGCTATAATGACTTGATTTATTTTATTTGATACTTGTATCTTTTATGGTAACATTCAAAACATTGGAGCCAGAAAAATTATTATTTATTTTTAACTTTTATCAATCAGTACATCAATTAATAACTAGGTGATAATTTAATCTAATTTAAATAATTAGATCAGTCATTCTATTGATGACCCCTGACTCTTTTTCTCCTATGTTTCTCTCTAATAAAAATGCGGGTATTCCTAGACTTTTAGCTCCTTCATAATCCTCTTTTCTACTATCTCCAATGTGCCAAGCTTGTGCGGGTTCGCAGTCATAAATTTCTAAAGCCATGGTAAAAATTTTACTATCCGGTTTAGCGGCTCCAGTCATTGAAGAGATTGTAATACTACTAAAAAAATTGCTTAATCCTAATAAATCGAGAACTTCATAAATACGACTATCAAAATTAGAAATAATACCTAATTCTATCTCCAGAGTCTGCCAATAATTAAGAAAGGGGAAAACATCATCATAGATAAACCAAGGTTTTGCTGTTGCAAAGTAATGATAAAGTTCGGTGAAAAAAGTCTCAAAATCAGTAAACTGTTGTAACAGTCCTTCTTGAGAAAAAGTTTGGTGAGCAATAGTTTTCCACCACTGATATTCTAAGTCAGGAATAACCAGGGGATCAAGGTCAGGGAAAGCCAAGGGAGGAGCCGATTTAAAACATTGATAAAAAGCCGTATTTAAAGATTCAGGAGAACTTATCACCCCCATTTGAGAAGCGATCGCACTATAAATTTCTCCCACACTTCCTTGAACTCCAAACAATGTACCTACTGCATCTAAAAAAATTACTTTAGGAGGTTTCATATTGACAATTGATGGTGATCTAACTCTAAATAATTAAGAAGATTAAACTCTGTAACCGTTAACTCTAAGATTGATGATTAAATTGTAGCTCAGCAATTTACCCATAATTTACTTTTTAGTGATAAACATTAATATATTAACCTATTTCTTTGTTAAGAAAATAACGGAACAAATCCTAAAAAATTGCGTCTTTTCAGACAAATCCCCTCTAAAATAAAAGGTTGAAATAAACTATTAATACCATGCAACGTCCAATTATTGCCATTCTAACCCTATTAAGCCCTCTGCTTTTGGGAACAACTGCCAAAGCCGCTAATCCTAGCCACGTAGAACAATTGCTCACCACTAGAGAATGCGCCGGATGTGACTTATCAGGGGCTGATCTCAGTGCGGCTCATCTGATTGGGGCTGACTTAAGAGATGCTAATCTAGAAGGCGCGAATCTAATCGAAGCTAATCTAGAAGGGGCTGATTTAACGGGAGCCAATTTATCAGGGGCAAATCTCACAGCAGCTTTAGTTACCAATGCTAGTCTTAATGATAGCAACCTTAACGGAGTAAATTTTACCAAGGCAATGGTCTATGATGCAGATGTTAGCGGAGCATCAATGATCGCTCTAACCTTGGATGAAGCACAAATTTTCAATACAGGAATTGCTGTTGGAGGTGAGTCTCCCGTTAATTACAAAATTAATGAAGAATAATTTTGGTTGATGTTCTTACTCCTCCACTCCTATCTCACGAATAATAGCGATCGCCCTCGAAGCCGTCTTTGAGGGTTTGATTGTTATAAAAAAACTGCATATTTTCGGCGAGTCAATTCTAAGAGTAAATATAGTGCTTCTCTAACTCATAAGGTTAAGGTAAATATTTAGCTTTTACCTATTATCTAATTAACCTCATAGGTGCTATATAAAACAACCACTATCTCTTGAAAAAACTCATGTTTCAAGTCAATTTTCTTAACTCGGTGATTTCTTTATTGACTCAAGCAATTAAACTTCAAGTAAACTTCAAGCTGAAAATACTAACACTTCTCAAGTGAGTTTCACTGTTACTTTAGACAACCAGTCCATGATTCGATTCATAGAAAGAAGAATAAAACCATACTTAACCTCTTGTCATCAATCTTTCATCGCTACTAAAAACATATAACAACTTTTTTGACAATTACAGATTTTGATTAAGTTGAATCTAACCAAAAATAGAACGCAATTAAACTAACTAGAAGAAGTAAAAATAAATCACTTTCTTTTGGTTTCATCTTGCCAAAAAAGTCAAGTTAAGAGGTGGTTATCATATTAATCACCTTTAAGGTAGTTAACAGCTACCTTTTTTATTTCCCGAAAATCTTTTCCAGAAAAACTGCATATTTTCTGCAAGTCAAATCTAAGGGGAAACAGAACACAAAAATTAAATCTATTAAAGAGGAGTTAAGAACAATGTCTTGGTTTACAGATATTTTCGGCAGTGGTACATATCATGTTCCCGATACTGATGACTATATAAAAAAAGGGAGTGGCAACGATACCGTTAACGGTTATGGAGGAAATGATACTTTAATTGGTGGTTCAGGAAATGATAAGCTCTATGGTGGCAGTGGCAATGATATTCTCTATGGGTCCAATCCTTCTAGTTGGAATTCTGGATATGGTGAATATGACGAACTGACTGGAGGGAGTGGTGCAGATACATTTGTTCTTGGTGATTCCTGGGAGTCTTACTACACAGCCCCTTCTGGTTCTTCGGCTTGGGACCAAATCAATTCTGGTTATGCAGTAATCAAA
Source organism: unicellular cyanobacterium SU2 (assembly GCA_002110465.1). Classification (GTDB taxonomy): domain Bacteria; phylum Cyanobacteriota; class Cyanobacteriia; order Cyanobacteriales; family Microcystaceae; genus Rippkaea. Next base: position 32,062 of record NEED01000014.1, read on the forward strand.
GATTTTGATTGGACAGAAGGTGACAAAGTAAGGCTTCATGGTAATTCAAGTGACTATACCATTGATAAGGCAGGATCTTATTCTTTTGGAAACAGTAGCCAAGCTGATACTTTTATCATGTATAAAGGAGAGACTATCGCCGTATTACAAGATGTATCAGGCAGTGATTTTATTATGGGTTATGATGCCGTTTTTGTCTAAACTGACTTGGAATCATAATATTTTATGTCCTTAACTTATGGCAAAAATAGCCCGTCAAGTTTTATCTAATGTGTTTGTCAACTAAAGATGTGAACAGGAGAGAAGTAAAATTCTCTCTTTTTTTCGATTGCTCTTAAAATTAGCACTTCATCTGCATAAAATTAGCAACTCAAATCTATTAATTAACAACAAGCACAACATGAATATCAACTTTATTTGAATATAGAAACAAAAATGAAAACTAACACCAGAAACAAATTAAAAGGTTTAATGTCAAGTTTTATCTTAATTGGCTCTACCGTATCTGTAATGACTTATAGTTTACCAGCCCAAGCTAACTGTAATCCTTTTGGTTGCTCTTCTACCAATATTCCCTGTAACCCCTTTGGTTGTCCAAATCCAGGTGCCGGTGCTTGTACTCCTTTTGGTTGCCCTCCTTCTCCTCCACAACCGCCATCGAGTAACAATACTACTCCTAGTACAGTTTTCGTGGTATCCCCCGATGCTAACAATGGGAACCAAATGGGCAATAGACCACAAAATTCTGATTTTCAATTCTGTGTCAATACCATGATTCAAGACAATCACTCTGCTCGTTATGCCATTAGAAAATGTAAAGAGTACCTTAAGTAAATTAATTTTTTACTCGGAGTGCATAAAAATTGCCAGTCAAATCTATTAGTTAACAATAACAAACATTTACAAAAAAAGAGAAAATCAATGATGAAATTCAACTTATCTCACCGTCTTCTCGCTCTTGCTATCACCATTTCTACTGGTACTGCTTTCTGCCCTGAAATCAAAGCTCAAAACATCGATGTTTTCAACAATAGATGGGGATGGAATCAAGGACAACAATATAATAACGGATCTAATCGTGGTGGTTGGAATCAAAGTCATGATGGTTATAATACCAATATTATCAACTACGATAACAATAGGAGAACTCACCAATGGGGGGGTGGAAATTCCCAATTTCAATATCATCAATCTGGTAATTGCCAAACTGGTAATTGTTCCCACTCTAGTTCCTACAACACTAATTCTAGTCACCGTTCACGTACTTCTACTAGATAATAGTTAATTAAGCAAACTTGTTACCCTAAGAAAAAGTATTTTGCGTAAAATGCCAATGCTTATTTAAAGAAGATTTTGACTGTTTTTTGAGTAATAAATAACTACAGGGAACGAAATATAAAGCGAGTAAGGTTGCCCCAAAAATCCCACCCGCGATCGCCACGGCTAAAGGTGGCCAAAATCCACCCCCTCCTAACAATAAGGGAACAAACCCAATCATGGTGGTTAACGTGGTGGTTAACACATGACGAGTTGAATGTAATACAACGTCTCGAATGGCACGGCGATCGCCTAATTTTGCAGCAGGATCTTCTTTAATTGCGGTTAAAACGACGATAGAATCATTAATCGCCACACCGACTAAACCAATTGACCCAATAATCGCCATAAAGCCAAAAGGATAGCCAAATAGCCATAACGCAAACAACCCTAACCCTATTGAAAATATCCCCACAACCCCAATAATTCCTGCTAAGCGAAATGATCCTAGGGATAATACTAGGGTTGCAACCATGATAATAATTAACCCTCCAACTAAGGAAAGTAACCCCCCAACTGCATTATTTCTTTCGGCTGCTTCTCCGCCAATTTCTAGGGTATAGCCACTAGGTAAAGTAAAATTGCTTTTTTCTAAACGCTTTTGAAACTCTGACAAAACTTGAGACGGTAATACTCCCGTTTCTACAAACCCTTGAACCGTATTCACTCGTTTTCCATTGCGTCGGGTAATTTGATTGATTTCGGGTAATAGGGTGACATTCCCTACAGAAGTTAAAGGAATTGATTGGTTATTGGCGGTTAAATCAAGGGAACGAATATTATCTAAGTTTCCCCGTTGTGAGGAGTTAACCCTAACTCTGACGGGTAATTCTTCAGAAGATTCAAGGATTGTTCCCCCTGTAATACCTTCTAGAGTTGAATTCAATTGATTAGCAATACTTGCATTATTTAACTGGGTTAAACGGCTTTTTTCTTCATCTATCTGTAACCCTAACTTAGCTAAATTCTCACTGAGACTATCACGGGTATGGGTAATGTGGGAAACTTGGCTCAATTCTTGCCTCAGTTTTTGACCTAAATCGCTTAAAATATCGAGATTTGAACCATAAACACGAACTTCAACCGGTGCATCAACCGGGGGACCTTGTTCGAGGGAACGCACTAAAACCCTAGCATTGGGGTAAACTTGGTCAAGTTCAGTTTGTAGAATGGGAATTAACGTCTTAGAAAACTCTGGAGATTTCGTTTCTACTAAAGCTTGAGCATAATTAGACTCATTTTTCCGATTTTCAATCAGATTGTAGTAAAATTTAGGCGCACTACGACCAATAAACCAATGGACATTTTCCACTCCTTGATGCTTTAAAATTAGCTGACGCGCTTGCAAAACTTGTCTGCGGGTTTGACTGAGGGGAGTTGACGCGGGAAATTCTAATTCTAGATTAAATTGATCCCGATCCGCAGGGGGAAAAAACTGTTCTTGTAAAGTCCCTGCTTGGATAAAACCCATTAAAGGTAAGAAACTAGCCAATAAAATACCAAGAATGGGATATTTAAACAGTTGATGCAAACTCCAGCGATATTTGCGGGTTAACCATCGCCAAGAAAATCCTTGATTAAACCAACGCAAAGGTAAAAAAGAAGAGGGACGGGAATTAGTTGGGGTAAAATAGGCGGTAATGGCAGGAAGAATCGTCAAAGAGATTAAAAAAGAGAAAATTAAGGCAATAATCACATTAATGCCAATTGATCCCACAAATTCCCCCGTAGGACCTGATAATAATGCAATGGGTAAAAACGCGCAGACAGTGGTTAAGGTTGAAGCAAGTAAGGGAATAGAAAGATAATTTACCGTCTGTTTGATGGCTTTAGCGGGATTTAAACCCTGTTTTAGGCGATTTTGCACTTCATCTACTACCACAATTGCATTATCGATTAATAATCCCAATGCAACGATTAATCCGGTGATGGACATTTGATGGAGAGGAATTCCTAACCATTGCATCCCTGTAAACACCATCAACCCGGATAAGGGTAAGGCTATCCCCACAATTAAAGCAGATCGCCACCCCATCATAAATAGGGTTACGCCAAATACGCATCCTGCACCGAGTAAAAGGTTTAAAATTAAACTTGTGAGGCGATTTTCGACGTAAGGGGTTTGATCAAAGATAATATTTACTCTTAACCCCCTAGGAAGGGTTTCTCGAAACTGATCTAAGGTTTGATAAACTTGTTGGGACCATTGATCGATGCGTTGATTAGATCGCACTGATAATGCTATGGCGATCGCCGGATGTCCATTGATAATGGCTATATCTGAGGGGGGTTGTTGAATTCCTTTGCTGACTAAGGCAATATCCCCCACACGGGTAATTTGACTAGATAGGGAAGATTGTAGGGGAATTTGTTTAATTCTTTCTAAACTGTCTAATTCTGTATTAACTTCTAGCAATAAATCATTGTCTGAATTCCTGAGTTGTCCTGATGATACTTTAGCATCACTTTGTTGAATGGTTTGAGCAACTTGTTGGGGGGTTAACCCTAAACTGGATAAAGTAATTGGGTTAATTTCGACTACAATCTCTTCATCGGGTTCTCCATGCAATTCTACGTCTTCTGTCCCCGAAATTGACCGTAATTCATCCTCTAACATTTCCGCACGACGACGCAATACGGCATAATTAGGATCATTATCCTGTTCCCAGGTTACTCCAATTAACATCGCATAAGCTTTGAGTTTAGCTTCCTCAAATTCGGGTTCAGTTGCATCTAAAGGAAGGTTAACCCTAGCATCATTGACTTTATCTCGAATTTGAGACCAAATTGGCTCAACTTCGCTAATTTCGTCCTGTAATTCAATGGTGATTAGGGAAAGACCAGATTGAGAAACGGATTCTAAAATTTTAATTTCTTCAATTTCTTGTAATTTATCTTCTAATTTCTCAGTTATTAAGGATTCTACCCGTTCAGCATTTGATCCTGGCCAAAAGGTGGTTATAGTTGCAACTCGTGATATCAATTCGGGATCTTCCATTCGGGGGAGTAATTGGAAGGAAGATAACCCTAAAAAGAAAATCAGAATAATAGTGAGAATTAATAACCGTAAATTACGATAAAATAGATTAGCCATGATCTAGTTAATAGTTAATAGTTGATAGTTGGTAGTTAATTAATAAGACTTTAAAAAAATAGAGATTTTGGAAAAAATATATTAATCTAAATCATTGATATCATCATCAGTTAACCAATATTTATCTCCATTGAAATGAATCATATGAGTGGGATTATCTGCTAACCAAGCATGGGTTTCCCAAGTAATTCTCTTTAAAGCTTTTTTTAATCCTTGAAAATTTTCAAAAGCATTAACGAATGAAAGTCTAGCAGTACAGCCTTTAAATAGATTAAGCAACCGATCTCGTCTTTCAACATTAATTTCTCCTCCTGTTTTTACCGCTTCAATAATTGCCAAAACATTTTTGTTGCTTCGATATAAAATAACATCTGGCATTTCAATACTATTTAATAAAAGATCAGTATCAACATTAAGGGTTTGTAATAAATCAGTTTCAAATATAGCATTATAACGATTTTCAGCATCTCCAATATAAAGAACTTTATCAAACTTATATTGACGTGCAAAGACAGTGACAATATTAACAATTAGGGGATTTTGTCCGCCTGGTGATAAAGTTTTTTCTTGTCCATCTAGTAACTTCATGGTAAGTCTAGAATTTTTTTGCTGAGCAGCATATCTTTCTTTTAATGTCAAATATTGTTCTTTAAATTTATCTAAATAAGTTTGGTATTTCTCTGTACCAAATAAGTGAATAATTTCTAGAATTTCAGGGTTAATTTGATAACAATAATGTCTACTATTTTTACTTCGTTTTGGATTATCAGGATTAGGAGTAGCAAGATAAGCATCTACTAAAACTCCTACACACTCATCTCGAATTGTTTCACGAGTGTTTGGTTTAAAATCTGCCCATCCTAAGCGTTTAATTTCTTCCATTATTGGTGTTATTCCCCATAATTTATTAGAAGCTTTTGACCAACTTATTTCAGGAGTCATTCCTAATAATGTCAGAAAAACATAGACTTGAGTATTCCCTAACATTTTTTCAGTTAATCCCAAATCTTTAATAATTTTACGGGCTTCTTCCATTAACTTCTCTAAAGATTTTTTAACCATTAATGATAGTTCCTTAAGTTTTTAAAAAAGTTCAAGTTGTTGATATTTTATTTTTGATATAAAAGCTGCATTTTTAGATCTAATTTGTGATAAAGAATAACGGAAATTCGATTGAATATAATCTTTACAACTTTTTGCTAAATGATATGATAATATAGGAGGAACAGCATTTCCTATTTGATTAAAAATTGATTGTTCACTTCCTAAAAAAATAAACCAATCAGGAAAACTTTGTAGTCTGGCTGCTTCACGAATTGTTAAACGACGACGACGGCCATCGGGTAATTTGATTCGGTGCATATCTCCTGTTGCACCTGCTAAATTTCGACAAGTTAAGGTTCTAGCTGGTTTATGCAAATGAAGATCTCGCGGTGTTTTACATTGAGAAGCTTTTTCATATTTTGCAATGTAATTATCCATACTTGTAGTTAAAAATTTAGCATTTTCAGGAATATTAAATACCATTTGTTCTAAGGCTTCACCTGCTGTTATTGTCTTAGATAATTTAGTAGGAAAATTAAATTTACCTCGATGTCCAACAATAAAAACCCTTTCTCGATTTTGAGGGGTTTCATAATTAACTGCATTCAAGATTTGAATTTCAACTAAATAATCAAGATGACGAATCATTGAAATAACTTCTTCTAAATACCATTTATTTCGATAAAACAATCCTCTAACATTTTCAATCAGAATTAAATCTGGTTTGCATTTTTCTATAGCAGCAATAAAAATTGGAAACCCATCTCTTTTATCTTTTAATCCGTTTTGCTTTCCACCTACACTAAAGGGTTGACAAGGAGGACCTCCAATTAAAATTTTACAGGAAGGTAGCTTAGTCTCTACAGAAAGATTAATCTCTGAACAATTACCGATTAAATTGTGAGAATATGAAGCGCAAGCATCGTGATTAATTTCCCATCCATGAGTTAAAAATCCTTGTGCTTCAAACCCTAAACTTAAACCACCACATCCAGCAAATAAATCAATCACTTGGGGGAGAGAAGAATTAATTTTTGGTTTAAGTAACTCATTAATTCTTGTCATATAAGTTAATGTATTTTTTGAATTTATATTTTGTCTATTTTCTGAACTTATCATTTTGGAATTAATAGAAATTACTATTTTAATCATAAGGGAAAGCTTTCTAATAAGGTGATTAACTATTCACTAATCACTATTTGTCCTGGGACAATTCTTTGGGTTCCTTCGGTAATAATGCGATCGCCTGATTTTAATGTTCCTCTGACGAAAACTCGATTGCTTTCGGTGTATAAAACTTCAATATCCCGTTTTTCGACAATTTCCGTCTGATTTTCTCCTTCAACAACCCCATAACAAGACCATAAACCGCGATCGCCTTTGATTAAAGCAGTAGTTGGTAGCCAAAACCCAGATTTAGCAACCGTTTCAGTTAAATTCAATCGCGCGATCGCACCTCTAGGAATTTGAAAAGCAGCACTAGATTCTAGGGTTAAAACTAGGGTTTGGGTGCGGGTAGTTCGATCAACTTCAGGTAAAATAGCGGAAACTATAGCAGAATAGTTTTTATTATTAATTGATACAGAATATTGACTATTTTGATTTATTGTGCTAATTTTATCTACTGGAATCCCAATTCTGACCTCTGGTTTGCCATTTTCGACTAATTTGACAATAGATTGTCCCGTGGAAACCACCGTCCCTTCATCGATCAAACGTTGAGCAATTGTTCCGTTATAAGGGGATTTCAGGGTACTTTTACTAATTTCTAAGTCAATCTCTTTAATACTAGCTTCTAGTTGCTGAATAACAGCTTTTTGTGCATTTATCTTTTCTATTCGTGTTCCGGCTAAAAGTTCATCTAAACGACTTTGCGCTTCTTGTAATTGTGCGGCTAACGCATTACTATTAAAGGACACTTCATCAAGTTGTTCTAGGGAAATTGCACCTTCTCGGTAAAGATATTGTCGTCTTTCTCGTTTTGCTTCTTCTAAGCTCAATCTTTCTTGTAATTGCTGAACATTAGCTTTCGCTGCTGCAATTTCTTCTTTTCTTGCTCCTGCTTCTAATTCAGCTAAAATTGCTGATGCTTGGGCTTTTTGAGCTTTTAAGTTCAATTTTTGGGTTTCTAGCTGACTAGTATCGAGTTTAGCAATAGATTGTCCTGTTATTATGCGATCGCCTTCATCAATAAACAACTTAACGACTTTCCCTCCTCTCTCAAACCCTAACGGACTTTCTCTAACGGTTGCTGTTTCGCCTGTATAGGTTCTTTGGATGGAATAACGAGAAACTGGGGTGATTTTTGTCGTTTTTACTGTCAAAACGTTGGGAGAAGTATCGATAGTCGGTTTAACCTGAGTGTCTTGACTGGGACGATACTGACTTCCTACCATAAACCCTATCAAGAGTAAACCCCCTCCCATAATGACTGTGAGGAGAAAAGTAACAAAATGCGGTTTTTTAGAAGGAATTAAGGAAAAATCCGAGGTAGTATCTTGTGGTAATAATACTTTACCCATCATCTTGAACCTATAATAAAGGTTAGCCACTATACTAAACAGGTAGTTATTCAACTTGTTTAGTATGTTCTCAAGTTATAGTAAACTTGTTGAGTATGTCAAGGACGAAAAGGAAATATTGTTATTAAAGCAATATGAGTAATTATCTTAGATAATTTTGCATTTGAGGCGTAAAATAAACCAATGGCGTTAAACCACACGATTTTAGTGACTCTAGCGAAAGAATCTCATACAGGATATGAAATTTGGAAGAATTTTGAAGAAACCCTGAATTGTTTTTGGAAAGCGACACAGCAGCAAATTTACCGAGAATTAGGTAAAATGGAGCGGAAAGGGTTAGTTAAATCAGAAATTGTTCCTCAAGAAGGTCGTCCCGATAAGAAACTTTATTCGATTACTAAACAAGGTAAAATAGAGTTAGAAAATTGGATGAATTTGCCTTCTGAACCGACAGTTATTCGAGAAGATTTATTAGTTAAAGTTCGTGCAGGATGTTTAGTAAATCCAGAAATTATTATTCAAGAATTAACCCATCGTCGTCACATTCATCAACAAACTTTAACGAGATATCGCCAAAAGGAACAGGATTTTTTAGAAAAATTTGAAACCCTATCTATGGTAGAACATTGTATTTATTTAACCCTAAAAAGAGGGATTCGTTATGAAACTCAATGGATTGAATGGTGTGATGAAGCTTTAGAATATTTTGATGGTTTGAAGGAAATGGAAGAAAAAGAATAGGCAATGCTAAAATTAGCTTTAGTGAAAGGATATTGAATCATATGGAATACTTATCAATCCAAAATTTTCTAACCATTAAATCTGCTGAATTAGAAGTTAAAAAAATTAATATTTTAATTGGTGAGCAATCAACGGGGAAAAGTATTATTGCTAAAGTTCTCTATTTTTTTCAGGATATTATATTTTCAAACTTTGTTGCTGGGTCTGTTAATCATAAACAGCAAAGACAAATTAAAAAAGATGTCATTGATGAATTTGAACGGTTATTTCCTCGATATACCTGGAATGATCAAGAATTCAAGTTAACTTATAAAGTTAGTTTGTTTGAGTTAATTATTGAGAGAAAGAAAAACCAATCTGGGAGATCTCGTATAAATTTTTTCTATAATGAACATTTGAAGAGACTTTATATCAATGCAGTTAATAAGGCAAAGAGATTTTATAAAGGCTCAATCAATGAAATTAAAGATCCACGAGAATTAATTAGGGCAATTGAATGGCATTTTTGGGAAAATAGTGGAAAATATAGAGGGTTTCAAAAACCATTTTTTATTTCTGCAAGTCGTTCTTTTTTTACTAACTTACAACAAAATGTTTTTTCTTTTTTGTCCAAGAATATTGAAATTGATCCTCTTATGAGCGAATTTGGATCTTACTATGAAACTGCCAAAAATATTTATCAAATTCTTAATTACTCTAGAGAAAATTTAGAAAAATTTTTAAACAATAAATTCCCTTATAAATTAAATCTAGATGACAGAGATAAACTGGTTTTAAGAATCAATGAAATTTTTCAAAGAATTATTAATGGAGTATATATAAATCATAATGAAAAGGACTGGATATATATAGAAGAAAATAAAAGAATTAATTTAATTAACGCATCATCTGGGCAACAAGAATCATTACCAATGTTATTAGTATTATCTACATTGCCTTTGTTTCAAAATTGGATAGATAGTTATCGATTTTTTATTGAAGAACCGGAAGCACATTTATTTCCATTTGCTCAAAAAGATATTGTTAAACTTTTAACATTACTGTATCAAGAAGTAGATTGTAGTTTTTTTATTACAACACATAGCCCTTACATACTAACAGCATTTAATAATTTAATTATGGCAGAAAATGTCAAACAAGAAACCGGACAAGAAATAGAAGGATGTGAGAATACGGTTAAATATGAAGACGTTGCAGCTTATACCATAAAAGATGGTACAATCGAAAATATTCTAGACGATGAAGTTAAGTTAATTGGAACCAGCATTTTAGATTCAGTCTCTGATGTTTTAAATGAAGAATTTGATCATTTGATTGACAAGCAACTTAACTCGTAAATGAACTGAATCAATTAATCCAATACAATAGGAATTTACATGGATTTTGAAAAATGTTCTGAAATCACGAAAAAGAAAATTATTCCTGTAGAAGAGAATGGACGAAAATTAACCATTGAAAATCCATCTCAGAAAAAGATCAACAAAATTAGAGTTGATAGCTGTTTAATTAATGATCATCGAGAAAGATGTGATTGGGTTTTTGAAATATTTAAAAAATCAAATAAACAACAATTGGTAGAATCAGCTATTTACTTAGAATTAAAAGGAAAAGATCTCGAAAAAGCTTATAAACAATTAGCAGCAACATTAAAATATTTAGTGGAAAAACATAGAAAGATAGAAAGATTATGCTATGTTATTTGTTCTAGAGTCCCTAAAGCTAGTCCTAAAGTACAAATTCAAAAAGCCAAATTTGCCAAAACTCATAAAGTCAAATTAGAGGTTCACACAAATAAAGCAAAAATTAAAGTGTAACTAAAAATACGAATTAACAAAAAATTAATCTAAAAGCGATCGCATAATAATCAATAATCATAAAACTCGAATTATTGGCATAGTTAAAGAAAAAAAGCTTTTAACTTCTGACTTCTAACTTCTGATTTCTGACTTCTGATCACTGCCTTATTAAGATACTGTTTAAAGAATCGGGGAAACCAAAAATCCAACGTTAGACTAATCGGGGTGTACCGCTACGCGGAAGGCGAAAGGTAAATAGGCAATAGGCAAAAGTTGACCATAACAAAGCTTCAGCTTTTACCAATGTCAAACCAGCCCATGCCTCATGCAATAGCAAAAAACCCCTTTTGATAAGAACCAAGTAGAGTTGGTGGCAATTATATGACGAAACGTACCTTTGCTGTAATCGGCTTAGCCGTAATGGGAGAAAACCTAGCCCTTAATGTGGAAAGTCGTGGTTATCCCATTGCTGTTTATAACCGTAGCCGCGAGAAAACAGACAAATTCATGAGTACCCGGGCCGTCGGCAAAGATATAAAAGCGGCCTACTCTTTAGAAGAATTAGTCCAAACCTTGGAACGGCCCCGTAAACTGCTGGTGATGGTTAAAGCGGGAAAACCCGTTGATTACGTTATTCAAGACTTAAAACCCCTCCTCGAAGAAGGAGATATGATTATTGATGGCGGTAACTCTCTCTATGAGGATACCGAACGACGCACCCAAGAATTAGAAGCCACGGGACTTGGTTTTGTAGGAATGGGTGTTAGTGGTGGAGAAGAAGGTGCATTAAAAGGCCCTAGCTTGATGCCTGGAGGCACAGAAGCTGCCTATAGAGAACTCGAACCCATTTTAACCAAAATTGCGGCTCAAGTTGATGATGGCCCTTGTGTCACCTTTGTGGGACGAGGCGGAGCCGGTCACTATGTAAAAATGGTGCATAATGGCATTGAATATGGCGATATGCAATTAATTGCAGAAGCCTATGACATCATGAAAAATGGTCTAGGGTTGACCAACGACGAGTTACACGAAGTCTTCAAGGAATGGAATACCACCGACGAACTCAATTCCTTCCTGATTGAAATTACCGCCGATATCTTTAAATATAAAGACCCAGAAACCGGCAACCATCTAGTAGACTACATTCTCGACTCTGCTGGACAAAAAGGAACCGGACGCTGGACAGTAGTAAGTTCTCTAGAATTAGGGGTTCCTATTCCCACCATGTACGCTGCGGTAAATGCGCGGGTCATGTCTTCTTACAAGGATGAACGGGTAGCTGCGTCTAAAGAATTAACTGGTCCCACAACTAAATTTGACGGGGATGCCAAGGCGTTTGTTAACAAAGTACGGGATGCTTTGTACTGTTCTAAAATGTGTTCCTATGCGCAAGGAATGGCTCTCATTGCTAAAGCTTCGGCAGAGTACAATTACGGGGTAAGTTTACCTGAGTCTTCCCGTATTTGGAAAGGGGGTTGTATCATCCGTGCAGGGTTCCTCGACAAGATCAAAAAGGCATTTGTTGATAACCCTTCATTGCCTAACTTATTGTTAGCTCCTGAGTTTAAACAAAGTATCTTAGATCGTCAACAAGCTTGGCGCGAGGTGTTAATTTTAGCGAATGAGTTAGGAATTCCTGTTCCTGCGTTTAGTGCGTCTTTAGACTATTTTGATAGTTATCGTCGCGCTAGTCTCCCTCAAAATTTAACCCAAGCACAACGGGATTATTTCGGAGCGCATACTTACGAACGCATTGATAAACCCAGAGGTGAATTTATCCACACTGAATGGGCTGATCAATAGAGATTTTTCTCTGGTTTAATTGATCGAATAGTAGCGCGTTAGTCCCTACCCTAGTTCATTCTCGGTGGGGACTTTTGCTAACATCTCGTTAAAAATTATCACTTTCTGAACGGGGGTTAACTGAACCTGGCGGGTTCAAGAAGAGATTTCCGGCAGCATCATTAGGATAAATACAAGCAATTTCTGGGTTGCTATCTAAAGAACCAGTAAAACCAAAAGTATTCATCCGATTTTTACAGTCTCTTATCTGTTCTCCTGTGACTAACCGTTTTTGTTCGAGTAGGGTGATGTTAGCACGACGCAACACACATCCAGGCTGCATGGCTGGTTGAGTCACAAAAACACTAAAGGGGTTGAGGGTAATGAAAACCCGCATATCAGTGACAATAGCACTTGCCCCAAATTGAACGCATAATTCAGCATTAGGCGCACTTTTATCAATGACTTCTCTTGAAGCAACATTTTGGGGATCAAAACTAGCAGTAGAACTAACCCCAATACCCACACCAATTCCTAAGACAAAAATTCCCCCAAAGAGGGCGATGTTAGCATAATTAAATTTAGAACCAGAGGGTTCCGGTGCAGAATAACGAGGGGGTTTAGAACGAGGCGGATAATCGCGGGGTCTACGAGCCATAGAAATTAAGTTAATTTCTTTCTTATTTTAACCAACAGAGGAAGAAATGTTGAATCCCTAAGACAATGCTTTTAAGTTAACTGAGCAATTACGCTTTAAGGTAATGTTCCTAAACACTTTCTTATAAAATAGTTTCATTCGGCTCAACTTGAGCGTTACCATAAGGCAAAACTTAAGATTCTTAGCAACTCAAAATAGATTTTTACTATGAAGATTTCATATACATACTGGAAAGAATCGGATGGAATGTTTTTGGGATATTTGAATGAATTCCCAGATCATTGGACACAAGGTGTCAATATAGAAGAATTAAAAGAAAACTTGGCTGATCTCTATCTAACATTTACAAATGAAGAAATCCCTGGAATTAAGAGAGTCGCAGAGTTTGAACTTCTATGAAAAGAAAGGACTTAATTGCGCGATTAGAAAAATACGGTTGTTATTTAATTCGTCATGGTGGCAAACACGACATTTATCATAACCCAAATAATGGAAGAACCGAACCCATTCCAAGACATCGAGAAATTAATGAGCGACTCGCTAAAAAGATCCTCAAAAGTCTTACCCAAGAAAATTAAACACTACATTTACCAGTCCCACATCACCCGATCGCCTTCAAAGGGTTTACTCACTGATTGACCAATACGATCAATGGTTTGGAGATCTTCAGCCGATAACTTAATGGCTGCTGCTTTGGCATTATCCCTCGCCTGTTGAGCATTTCTTGCTCCTACAATCGCCTGGGTTTGGGGTTGAGCAATTAGCCAAGCTAAAGTTAACTGAGCTAAAGTACACTCATAACGTTGGGCGATAGGACTTAACTGCTTGATGGCTTCGTGAGCTATTTCAAAGGTTTCCCCTTGAAATAGTTTATTTTGGGAACGGTTATCTTCAGGATCGAATTGATGGCCAGGTTGGAATTTTCCCGTTAGTAACCCCTGGGCTAAAGGAGAATAGGCCAAAATGGAAATCTGATGGTCAACACAGTAGGGCATAGCCTCAGTCTCAATATATCTCCAAAAGAGAGAATAGGGAGGTTGTAAACTATCAATTCTTCCATATTGGGCGGCTTCTTCAAGTTGAGTTAAGGAAAAATTTGATACCCCGATCGCCCGAATTTTCCCCTGTTCTTTGAGGTGGTTGAGGGCTTTCATCGTTTCTTCGATGGGAACAATTTCTGTGTTGAAAGAACCTGAGGGCCAATGAATTTGATACAGATCAATATAGTCTGTTTGAAGATTTTTTAGCGATCGCTCACAGGCTTCGACCACTTGATTATATTTGAGATGGTTGGCAAAAACTTTGGTAGCATAAACTAGGCTTTCACGCTTATCCTTAACTGCTTTGGCGATCATTTGTTCAGAATAACCATCCCCATATTGTTCGGCAGTGTCAATGGTCGTAATTCCTTCGTCTACTGTGGCGCGAATTGCTTGAATAATATCCAAATCTTCTATCCCAACCCACATCCGTTTTCCGGCTTGCCAGGTTCCTAAAATAATTGGAGTTATTAAAATATCTGAGTTTCCGAGCGATCGCTTTTCCATTATTTTTAACCCCTCCTTAATTTATTTAGATAACCATCTTTACAATAGTTTTACCATAACAACGTTTCCAAAATCAGTAGATAGATTTAATTCAACATCAAATACAAAGTTTGTCGTCAGGGCTTTAGCCTCTATCATGACAGTTCTTGTGGATATTTTATGGTGTAAACTACTATAAATAAACAAAAATCACTCATTCAATCCAAATTTAATTCGAGAAAGTGAACTGTGTGCTTGTAGAATAAGGCTTAAGCCTGTTATCGATTATTAATTTAGCTTTTTTGGTTCCCTATTGACCTAAACTAGAGCTAGAAAAGATTATTGTTATCTAATTAGCGATCGCCAACCATTTATGTTAACCAAAAAAAGTCTCTTGTTCATCTTATTACTATTTATTCCCGGTTCTTTTGCGGCTGATTATTTCCATTGGGGAGCCACAGTTATCTTTTTAACGGCTGGTTTAGCCATTGTTCCCCTAGCCGCTTTTATGGGGGAAGCTACTGAAGCGATCGCCGTAGTAGTCGGTCCTAATTTAGGGGGTTTACTCAATGCGACTTTTGGTAATGCCACTGAATTGATTTTAGCCTTAGTTGCCTTAAAAGAAGGATTAATCGGTGTGGTTAAGGCGACTGTTACGGGGTCAATTATTGGTAATTTATTATTAGTAGTGGGCTTTGCTATGTTATTCGGTGGACTTCGCTACAAAGAACAAAAATTCCAACCGGTGGCTGCTCGTTTAAATGCCTCTTCAATGAATTTAGCAGTAGTGGCCATGCTGTTACCAACAGCTGTCCAATATACCTCTACAGGAATTGAAGAACAAACCCTACAAAATCTTTCCGTTGCTGTTGCAATTGTTTTAATTATTGTTTATGCTTTAACCTTAATTTTTTCGATGAAAACTCATGCCTATCTCTATGATGTAGGAATGGCAGAAATGGAAGGAGGAGAGTCAGAAGGTTCTATTGCAGAAGAACAAAAAGAAGTTAACGTTAATATGAGTCGATGGGTTTTTATTTTATTATTAGTAACCCTTGGGGTTGCCATTGAATCAGAATTATTAGTCAATTCCCTAGAAGAAGCAACCACATCTTTAGGACTTACGTCCTTATTTACGGGAGTGATTTTACTGCCTATTGTGGGGAATGCCGCAGAACACGCCACAGCGGTTACAGTTGCTATTAAAAATAAAATGGATTTATCGATGTCTGTGGCAGTGGGTTCAAGTTTACAAATTGCTTTATTTGTTGCTCCAGTTTTAGTGCTTTCTGGCTGGTTTTTAGGACAACCAATGGATCTAGATTTTAATCCTTTTGAGTTAGTTGCAGTTGCAGTTGCTGTGTTAATTACGAATTCTATTAGTTCTGATGGACGCTCAAATTGGTTAGAAGGAATTCTCTTATTAGCGACTTATCTGGTGATTGGTTTAGCCTTTTATTTCCATCCTGTAGTTGCCGGAATTTAAAGGATAGTTTTTCTTTCCAAAAACTTAGGGGTCAAGAGTGATTGACTCCTACTATAAAACCCAATTGGTCAAAATTGTTGGTTATTTAAAAAAAGAACAACATTATCCTCATCTCAAAACCCACTTATAGATTTCTCTGTTGTTGCTTAAGTTCCCTGCTTTATAACTGGATTTAGTATCGTAAATATTCAACAGAAACATAGTCATATTAAGAGACTGTTCCTAAACAAAACATTAAGTAGGGTGCGTGAGGCAAACTACAGTTTTTTGGGTAATTCCTTGTTTTTCTTCGACCTTAACCCACCAAAATAGATTTTTTGGTGTACTATTGCACTTTGATAAGTAGTCGGACATAAATATTAGATTAAGATTTATTTCGTGATTTATAGATAATTTACTATCAAAAACCTTAAATTATATAGATATAGTTCGATAAGTTGGATAATATTAGACTTATTATGATGTTATGAAAGTTTTTATCTATAATTGAGTTCTTATCCCCCAAGAATAATGTTTGTCTCTCCCTCCTCAAACCAAGACCTAATCTCAGTTTTCCCCAATCTTGAGTCACCAATCTTAAATCAAGTAATATCGGACGCTTGGCGACAAGTCAAGTTAAATTTACAATCGTTCGCTAATTTACCTGAAGCTGAATTACTACAAAAGCTGCACTTAGCTTTTGGCCATAGTTTTGACGAAGAAACTGCCCTTAACATAATCTACAATTGGCGCAATGATAACTGGGAAGATATACCTAGTGTAGAATTTTTAGCTTCAACTGAGTTTAATGGTGCATTTTCGAGAGATACAGGAAAAATATATTTATCTAAAGAGTTTGTCACAGGAGTAGTCTCACAATTCAACTCTGTAGAAGAAATTACACTTGAGAATGAATTTTTACAAGAATTAGTTGCAGTATCTATAGAAGAGATTGGCCATAGTTTAGAAGCGAAGTTAAATGAGGTTGAGATAGGGGGAGATGAGGGGGCAATTTTTTCAGCATTGGTGATGGGAGAAAGTTTGAGTAAAACTGAGTTACAGAAATTAAAAGGAGAGCAAGATACAACAACAGTATTAGTTCAACAAAACAGTATACAAATAGAACAAAGTTTAGCCAATAATCAACAACAAGGAACTATTTTTTATCATCCTACTCTTTCCAGTGAAGAAATAAATACTTTAGCTAAATTTGCTGTAGCTGTCTATGATGATAATGTTCAAGTTAATGGTTGGGAGAACATTACCCCAATCTTGACACCAAATTCTCTTGCCAAAAATGGTAATACTTATTTCAAAGATCCATTTTTATTGGGACTTGATTCTATTTTTGGGGATGGGAGTGCCGTTGTTGCAAAAAAAGAAAATACGTTGATTTTATCTTTTCGAGGAACAGATGGAATTGAAGACGCTATCGCTGATGTTGTTCCAGGTGGATTTCCACTTCATTATTCTTTATTTGAAGAACTCTTTGAAGCTTTTAATAACTATGTTCAACAAAACCAGTCAATTGAAAAAATATGGGTAACAGGCCATAGTTTAGGTGCTGCAATGGCTGATAAATTCATGGCAGAAAATCCTGGACAAAAATACTCTTCAGTCTCTTTTGCTTCGCCTTTAGCAAGCAATGATGATAATGATCAACGAGTTCTTAATATTGGTAATGAAAACGATTTAATTTATTCCGTTATTGGTTTAAGGGACAGTAATAAAAACTCAACAATGGGGATTCATACTGCACTGGAGTATTTCCGTGATGATAATCCATCTAGTGGTACTCATTCAATGGAATTATATCAATATTTGACTGAGCGAATCCTGAATTCAACATATTATGACCAGATGAATAGGGATAGCTTAGTGATTATAGATCGGACGGATGATGGGGATGATATTGAAGATAAAATACCAACTTTTGGTGATCCTAATGCTTTTATTTTGGGTGAAGATAATCGTGATGATACCTTAATTGGTGGACGAGGAGACGATGTTATAGAAGCACTCGGTGGAAATGATTATTTGATTGGAGATGATGGTATTTTTGACGGAAGTGATACTCTTGATGGTGGAAATGGAAACGATACCTTAGAAGGTGATGATGATAATGATAGGCTAATTGGAGGTAGTGGGAATGACTTTCTTGATGGTGGAGATGGTCAAGATATAGCTGTATTTTTTGACAACTATACTAATTATCAAATATCTAAATCACAGAAAAATGTAGGACAGATTTTTGTTACTCATCTTGATGGAGAACAAGACAATCTTATAGAGATTGAGAGCTTGGAATTTGGTGATCAAAATATTTTACTTTCTAAGCTTTATGGTAAAGACGATATTTCTATTTTAGATAGCTTCTTTCAAAGTTTAAAACAACTATTTGGAGGAAATTCTAATTCTAATAATTCTGTTAATATTCAATCTTTGAATTCCGAGGTATCAAGTCTCAGCAATACAAATTATAGTAATCCTTTTGATACAAAACTTCCAATTTTAGGAGATGTGCTGGGAAGTTTATCAAATACAGCCTCTATTTTTACAGAAATTGAAGGTGCATTAGCGAATCTTTTTCAACCTGATTTACTATTAACTGCTCAGGAAATAGCAAATGAACTTAATAAGATTGATGACAATATTGATAATTTGAATTTTAATGTAACAGTAATATCTGAATCGGAAAATGGAGTAGAATTTGCTTTAGATTTAGATGGTACAGTCAAATTAGGAAGTATAGATATTGCTTCAGATTTAGGATTATTAGAAGACTTTGGCTTTAATCTAGATGCTAGTGCAGAAGTTGATCTCATTTACAATTTAGACGGTTTAAAATTTGGAGTCAATCAAGATCAAGCCTACATCAAAAAAGATGAATCTGATTTAGAAATTACTGTTGATGTTAGTTTACCTAGTGGTGGTATAGATGCTCAAATTGGTTGCATACCAATAGACTTAAATCTTAGTGATGCTTTTCCTAGTAGTTTACAATTTGATTTTGGTGTAGATTTAGGTAGCTTTAATTACAACTTAGATTTTAGTCAATTGACAGATATAAGTTTATTCAATTTCGATTTTGACTTACCTGATGTAGGTGGAATAAACTTACCAGGAATTAGTGGCGATATAAAACTAAATTTAGATGAACTAGGTAATCTAGATTTCAGCGATTCTAATAACTCAAATTATGAAATTCCTTTTAGCTTTGATGATATTACCATCGATTTAGGTAGCTTATATCGTGATTTTCTTAAACCAGCTTTAGGACCTATTAATCAAGTTTTGGAACCGATTAAACCTATCATAGAAATCCTAAATTCAGAAATACCTCTAGTTTCACAATTAACTGCACAATTGGGAGATATTAGTTTCTTAGATTTAAACAATGATGGACAATTAACATTTTTAGATTTAGCTATTTTTGAAGCAACCCGACAAAATATTGACGTAGATTTTGGTTTAATTGAAACTATCTTAGAATTTGGTGATTTGATAGTTAATCTTCCCGATACAGGAGATGTAATTAATCTTGGTGATATCAATATTAATAACTTGGGAAATATTGATACTGCACCAGAAAATTTTGAGCCACCAAATAATCTTGAGTTACCTACGGGTTTTAATTTTCATCTTCTTGAAAACCCATTTGACTTTGTCTATAATTTAATATTTGGTACAACTACAGAAATCTTCACCTATAGGACACCAAAACTTGATTTTCTGATTAGTTCAGGAGTATTTATCCCTGTTTTAGGACCAATTGGTTTTCAATTTAGTGGCAATTTTGGGGCAGAATTACAACTAGGTTTTGGATTTGATACTTCTGGTTTAACTTGTGATAATATTGACCATTCTCTTGATCATCCAATATCGATTCTTGATGGTTTTTATGTCAGCGATACAGTTAATCTTGATGGTACAGGGGAAGATATTGCTGAAGGAAAAATAATAATGGGGGTAGGCTTAAATGGTGGTGCTGACATACATTTAGCTAAAGCCTTTGTTGGGGGACGTATTGAGGGTGAAATCGAGTTTGATCTCAATGATGAAGATCAAGACGGTAAAATTCTTTTTAGTGAAATTATTGATACTCTTTCTAATAATCCCAGTGACATTTTTGACCCAATAGATTTAACGAAGCTTTATGCTCAATTATCTTCCTCGTTTGAGGTTGGTTTTCCTGGATTAAGCTATCGTAAAGAGGTTCCGTTTACACCCGATATATCTTTATTGGAAATTGGTGAGCAAGTTCAAAACAAAGTTAATGATATCAAAAATCAAATTGATAAATTTATTGATGCAATTAACTCCTTTGATCTGGGAGAGATATTATCAGATTTAGGAGAAACAGTTGTTCGTGAATTAGAAAATCTTGGTGAAGCTATAGGAGAAGGATTAAGTGATCTTGCTGATTTAGGAGCAAAAGTAATAGATAATATTGGTGATATGGTAGGAGACACTGTAGATAATATTTCTAATAAATTAGCTAATTTTGAGAATAATTTAAGAGAAGCACTAGAAAAAGTACCAGTTATAGGAGATATAGTCAATAATCCCGTTGTAAAAAGATTAGGTCGTGCTTTAACTAATGTAAGAGAAGGTGTTAATGATTTCCTCTCAGATCCTGGAGGTTTTTTTACTGGTGGAGATAAGAGAATAAGATATTTATCTGTTGATCCTAAATTCACTTTTGACGCTGTCCAAGTGGGAAGAGAACTTTGGATAAGTTGGGATAGTAATGATAGTTCTAAGTTTTTAAGTGGTAATAATGGTGCTGATTTAGTTGTAAGTGTTCAAGAAGGTAAAATAGTAGTCGATGCACCAGATTTTACGGTTTATGAACATATAGCTATCAGAGAAAAAGAGAAGGTATCTTGGGGATTGGGTGGTAGAAAAGAATCCTGGGAACATGATGGTGATATCAAAGAAAATCTTGAATATAGTAATTTACGAGTTTTTGATATTAATAGCGTCGATTCTATTGTAATTACTGGTTCCAATATTAATGACAAAATACTAGTTGATGCTAACACAATTGATATACCTGTGGTAATAGCAGGTCGAGAAGGAGATGATTTATTACAAGGAGGTTCTGGCAAAAATACAATTCATGGAGATGCGGGTGATGATACAATTATCGGCGGAAATAGGAATGACCTATTATACGGTTATACAGGTAATGATGTAATTTCTGGAGGTAACGGCAACGACAGGTTAGATGGTTATATTGGGAATGACACAATCTCCGGGGGTGGAGGTAGAGATACTATTTATGGTGGAGAAAATAATGATCAATTAGATGGTGGTAATGATAACGATACAATCTATGGTCATTCTGGTGATGATACTATAGCTGGTAGTGGAGGAAATGATAATCTTTCGGGAGGAGAAGGTAGAGATAGTCTTTCGGGAGGAGAAGGTAGAGATGATCTTTTTGGCGGAGAAAATCAAGATAGTCTTTTTGGAGGTTCTGACAATGATTATTTACAAGGAGATAATCACAATGATTATTTAGAAGGTGGACAAGGAAATGATACTTTATTAGGAAATGAGGGAGACGATGATCTTTTTGGTGATAATCAAACTGGAAACGTTTCAGGAGAAGATTATCTTTACGGCGGAAAAGGAGATGATTATTTAATAGGAGGAAAAGATGATGATAGTTTATTGGGACAAGAAGGTGCTGATTATCTAGATGGTGGCACAGGAGATGATTATTTAATAGGTGGTGAGGACGATAATAGTGATGCTAACGATATTTTAAAAGGTGGTGGTGGAAATGATCGCCTTTATGGTGGTTATAGTGGTGCGGATAAAGGAGTTTTCCGCAATAAAACTGAATTTGATCCCAATGATATTCTTTTAGGAGAAGATGGAATTGATCTACTTTTAGGCCAAAGTGGTCCTGATTATCTAGATGGTGGCACAGGAGATGATCACCACGATTCTCTATTCACACTACCTTTATATGCAGGTTTATACGGTGGCTATGGTGATGATACCATCGAATCTGGTACTGGAAGAGATTATATATCAGGTGGTTTTGGAGAAGACCTTTTAGTTTCTGGTTATAACCCTACAACTAACTTAGCTTCAGATGTTGATGGTAGTTACGATACAGATATTATTGTTGCCACAGAATTTAACGATAACATCTATGCGGGGGACGGAGATGAGGATATTTTCGGACTAGCTGGAAACGATACTATTTACGGTGGTTGGGGAAATGATAGCTTATATGGGCAACAAGGAGAAGATAATCTTAGCGGTGGTGCAGGGAATGATTATTTAGTGGGTGGAGACAAATTAGATAGTCTTGACGGTAGCGATAATCTTGATGGAGGTAGTGGTGATGATACCCTTGAAGGAGCAGCCAAAAATGATACTTTAGTCGGTGGAGTAGGTAACGATAGTCTTGATGGAGGAATAGGCGACGATACTTTAATTGGAGGAATAGGCGACGATACTTTAATTGGAGGTGGTGGTACTAATGTTTTGATAGGAGGGTTCGGAAATGATACTTATGTAATTAATGCTAGTAGTGATGGTGGGACCATTATTAATAACTACGACCCACAAGATGGGAATGAAACCTTAGAAATTGAGGGGTTATTGTTAACCAAAGATCATTTATTTAGAGATTTAGACAATCAAATTGCTGATCTCAGCCATCAAGATTTGATTATTGATATTAGTAATGATGGTGCATTTAAGGTGGATGATGATTTAGTTATTACTAATTTCTTTTTACGTCATAGTTATGACATGAGAACTCCCTATCATCTCATTGAGGATGTGGGTGGAATCAGTGGGAACGAGATATTAGTTGATCTTAATGACTCACCCGACCTCTTAAATATTACATACACTTTGCTACCGATCAGGAAAAATCCTGTAGAAGTGGCAGGCCAAACTATTGCCTCTATTTTACCCGATGGTTCCATTACTGATTTTGATGGGGTAGAAGAAGCGATCGCCATAGTAAAAGTGGATGATAAGAAAGAAAACGGTGAGAAAAAGGGAACTTGGCAATATTCAACAGATGATGGTGTCAATTGGATTACTATTGACAATAAAAATATTGATGAGACTGACAATGAAAATATTGATGAGACTGACAATGAAAATATTGATGAGACTCAAGCTTTATTACTAGAAAGTGATCACAAGCTTCGTTTTGTTCCTGTAAAAGACTGGACAGGGACAGCAACCTTTGAGTTTCATGCTTGGGATAAGGCCAGAAATACCAATAACATTCGTGAGGATTTAAATGCTCATCAAGAACATAGTACCTTTAGTAGTAACCCTCCAGCAACAGGAAGTATTCTTGTCACGGAACCCCCTCCACATTTTACTTGGTCACAACAAATAGAAGCAGAAGTTCCCCCAGGAGAAGATCGTTTAACAACAGGGACTTCACCTATGTCAATTATTGCACGGACTAATCTTCGTGGAATTGTTGTCGATAAAAACAATAATATCTATGTAGCAGGAGGAACCGATGGGGTTATTAAAGATGTGTATCAAGGTGGTACTATAGATTCTTGGGTTGCTAAATTAGATGAACATGGTCAGCTTCTCTGGAAAGATCAACCAGCTACAAGCGAAGAAGACTTGGTATTTGATTTAGCTAGTGATAGTAATGGTCACCTTTTAGTCCTATCTCATAGTCAGAAAGACTTAAATAACCCAAATCAAGGATCTTCAAGAATTTTTAGCTACGATGTTGATGGGAACAGAACACTTCTTGCTCAGATAAATAGGGAAACAACAAATGCGGAAAAGTTAGAGGTATGGACTAGACTGGCGAACGATAATAATCAGCATTTTTATGTATTAGGTTTAGGGATAGATGAAACGTTAAGAGATGAACAATTAAGAACAAAAATCTCAACAGACGATCCCAAGTCTTTCAATCCTGACTTTATGAGTCTCACTAAGTACACAACAACAGGAAGCGAACAATGGCAAAAATTAATACCTATATCTGTAAAAGATCCCAGTAATTCAGTCGGTTTTTATTATCGCAGCCACGTATTTATAGAAACCGATAAAACCGATAATCTTGTTGCTGTTTTCAAAACTGAAGAATATCAGGTTAATGCAGATGGTTCTTGGGCTTTTGAAAATTTAATTACAGAAGGTCTTTCTGTTAATACCTACCATTCTCAAAATGGAGACCTTATAGATCAGTGGTTTATTGAAGTTGAAGAGGGACAATTTGAAAGTAGAGTTGCTGCTGCTATAGATTTAGAAGGAAATCTATATTTAGCTACTGATAATTATCTAGTTAAATATGGTTCTGATCAACAAAAAAAATGGGAAACATCTTTTAACGACTTTTTTCGAGGAACTATCGTAAGTATAACTACTGATGATAATGGAGATATTTATTTGAGTGGAGATTTAGGAGTAACCAATCCTAATGACAGTATGACATGGACTATCAAATACGATAGCAAAGGTTCTGTTCTTTGGACAAAACAGTTTACCCCTTATACAAGCTGGAATGGACAGCCCAATTATCCCAATGAAAACTATGAAGGTTTATCCATTAGAGGTGCAGGGGTTGTTGTTGCTCCTAATCAAAAAATATACTCTACTGGTGTGATCCTTGGCGAAGAATATGACAATAATTTAAATCTAGAAAGTGTAGACACTTGGGTAAATAAATTAGTTCCTTTTAATAATGCACCTAAACTTGATGCGAGTTTCAGTCCAGTTTTAACGGCAACTCTAACAGGAAACCCTAGTCAAGGAAATAACGTTGCAGACATCATTGTAGATGAATCAATCAGTGAACCAGATGCTCAACTGGTAGAAGCAATGGCCGTTATTGGAGTTGATGAAGAAAACGGAATCTGGCAATATTCCCTCGATGATGGCAATACATGGCTGAATTTTAATAATCCTAGTGATGCACAAGCCTTATTATTAGCTCCAGAGGATAGAATTCGCTTTATCCCTAATCAAGATTATATCGGCGAGGCTACATTTACATTTCGCGCATGGGATATGGGAGAATTTACCGATGAATTCCAAGTGCATAGCTACACAGGTTCAGATCAATATAATCCATCAGTAGCGGCTCAATTTAATGGGGGTTTTGTCGCTGTTTGGCAATCCTATAATCCTGGACCTGGTGGAATTGGTATTTATGGTCAACGTTATGATTATAGTGGTAGTCGTTTGGGTGAGCAATTCCAAATTAGTCCTCGTTTAAACGAGGACTTGTTTACTCATCGTCTCCCGAAAATTACTGTACTTCCTAATGATGATTATATTGTGGTTTGGGAGTCTGACCCATCAATGTCTGGTTTATCTTCCATTTATGGTCAACGTTACAACAAGGAAGGAGACACACAAGGAACTTCATTTAAAATCAGTAACTCTCAAAACGAAGGTAACGATCCAGTAATTGCACTTCTCCCTAACGGTCACTTTGTTGTTGTCTGGGAGTCATTGAATCAAGATAGTTCTCAATGGGGAATTTATGGACAAATTTTTGATCATTCAAATAATAAAGTTGGTAATGAGTTTCAAGTTAATCAAGAAACTTTAAATAATCAAGACACAGCAGCAATAACTACCTTAAGTAATGGAACTTTTGTTGTTGCGTGGTTATCTTATCATCAGAGTAGTGCTAATGGACTATATGCTCAAATTTTTGCTTCTGATGGGACTAACATTGGAGCAGAATTCTTGATTAAAAGTAATATTCGTACTTATTCTTCTACTAATTATTCCCATTCCATAACAGGATTAAAAAATGATAATTTTTTGGTGACATGGGTTTCAGAATTAGATAATAGTATTTATGGTCAAAAATTTGATAGTAATGGAAGTAAAGTTAATAGTGAATTTTTGATAACGACTAATGGACTTAACCCATCTACTACTGCATTATCAGATGATAGTTTTGTGGTGACATGGCAATATGATGGAGATGACAGTTCTCAGTATGGTGTTTACGGAAAACGCTATGATGCTAATGGGAATCCTATTGATAGTCAATTTAAAATTAATAGTTATCATTCATCTTTCAACCGCAATGGAGAAGTTATTACCCTAGCTAATGGCAACTTCTTATCAGTTTTTGAGCCATATGGACAAGATGGTTTTGGTACAGGTATTTATGCAAAACGTTTTAATCCTTCTGGTGTAATTGTTCCTATTAATGAGATACAAACAGGGATTAGTGATGTGTCTGATGTAGCAACAATTACAGTACACGATCGCGCTTATGATTCCTCATTTACTACGGATGAAGATAATTCCATAGACGGAAACTTTTTAACAACAGAAAATTTAACTTATTTTCAATTAGCTATTAAGCAAGAAAATAATAATAACTATTTTAATTTAACTGAAGATACGACGCTAACTTTAGATTCAGGGGCAACTTTAAGAGTTAATCAATATGGAGATTTTAGTTACAATCCTAATGGCAAATTTGAGTCTTTAGCAGAAGGAGATGAAACAACAGATAGCTTTAGTTATCTGATTGACTATGGTGATGTATCTACAGAAGGAACCGTAACTATTAATATTGATGGAATAAATGATGCACCAATTCTCAACCCGAATCTAAACATTGAGGATCTGACTACCAACGAAGGAGAATTATTTAGCTATACTTTCCCTCAAAACGCGTTTATAGACATTGATGGTGATAATTTAACTTATACCGCACAATTAACTAATAGTTCTCCTTTACCTGATTGGTTAAGTTTTAATCCTCAGAATTTAAGTTTCAGTGGTACACCCACAAAAGACGATATTGACAATTTGGAAATACAAGTTATTGCTACTGATGCAGAAGAAATAGATGCTAGTAAAGTCTTTTCTTTAAAAATAGAACCTCTTCCTCGTCCAGATTTATTGGTTTCTAATCTTAGAATAGAAGAAAATTATATTTATCCAGGACAAAATATTACCATAACCTTTGATGTCATTAATCAAGGAAACATTTCCACAGATTCTTTTGTAGTAGATTTCTACGCATCCAGTGATCAAAGCATTAGCAGTGATGTTGATCAATATCTTGGTAGTTATTCATGGGAAGATGGCATAAATGACAATTTTATCCTAGAATATAATTCTTTGTCAGTAACACTGCCATTAGCTAATATTCCTTTTTGGAATCAAGAGAATAAATTTTATCTTGGGGCAATTATTGATCCTGATAATGAAATTGATGAAGCACAAGAAGATAACAATTATAATCAAGGTTTAGGTTTCGATATAGAAGAAATTTCTCTGCAAAATCCAGGAGATTTACAAGTTGACTCTATACTGCTAACAGGAGACTATATTTTACCAGGACAAAATGTTGATATAAGTTATAATCTTAAAAATACTGGTTTAGGAAATATTCCAAATTTAGGATTTGAAGTAAATTTATATATATCTATAGACGAAAATATAACTTCTGAAGACTTACTTCTAGATAGTAATTCAATCACTGAAATCTTAGAAAGTAATCAGTCTATTGAATATCACAAAAATCTTACCTTACCAGAACTAGAAAATGAATTTTGGTTAGCAGAAGGAACTGATTATTATATTGGCACGATAATCGATCCAACCTCTATAATTTTTGAATCAGATAAAAATAATAATAGCAATCAAGAATTAGACCGTGATTATTTTAGCATTCCATTATTGTATGAAGCACCTGCAACAT
The DNA here is from genome assembly GCA_002110465.1 of unicellular cyanobacterium SU2. Lineage (GTDB taxonomy): Bacteria > Cyanobacteriota > Cyanobacteriia > Cyanobacteriales > Microcystaceae > Rippkaea. Next base: position 59,705 of record NEED01000014.1, read on the forward strand.
CCGATACTCTACCTCCGAGTTTAGTCAACCTCGATTTTACCCCTACGGTTATAGATACATCTTTGGGAGATACTGAAATAGAAGTAACTATTCAATTTGAAGATGATTTTTCTGGATTAGATTACGCCTATATTGTTTTTGAGAGTCAGTCAGGAGAAAAGTCTATTAATTCAGTTATCTTATCGGATTCTCGACTTATCTCTGGAGATAAATTAGATGGCATTATTCAAAAAAATATTACTTTACCTCAATTTTCTGAACTAGGTATATGGCAATTAAGTCAATTAGATTTAATTGACGAAGTTGGCGATCGCATTTCTTTCAATACAGAACAATTGAAAAATGCAGATTTTGCCACAGAATTTACCGTATCGGGAATAGAAGATTCCACCGCACCTGAATTAATTGATTTCAATTTTACTCCAACAGTTATTAATACTTCTACTGCTGATAGTGAAATAGAGGTCAATATAGAGTTTAGTGATGATTTATCAGGTTTAGACTATGGATATCTTGTTTTTGAAAGTCCATCAGGAGAGGAAACAATTAGTTCTGTAATTTTATCTGATTACAGACTGATTTCTGGAGATAGTTTAAATGGTGTTATTAGTCGGAATATAACATTACCTCAAGAGTCAGAAATCGGCACATGGCAGTTAAAAACTCTTAATTTAATTGATTTTACTGACAATCGAGTCTCTTTGAATGCTCAACAATTAGAGACTCTTAACTTTCCTACAGAGTTTTCTATTTCCGAAGATGATAGCTTAACAGGTACGACCAGCGATGATACCCTCAACGGTGGCCCAGGAAATGATACTTTGTTTGGCGACCAAGGCGATGACCAACTCGAAGGCGGTTTAGACAATGATCGACTCGGTGGAGGAGAAGGGGATGACACCTTATTGGGAAACCAAGGAAACGATAACTTATTTGCCAATCGAGGAGATGATCTCTTAGAAGGGGGTTTAGGGGACGACCTTCTTAAAGGTGGTCTAGGAAATGATACTTTGTTTGGCGACCAAGGCGATGACCAACTCGAAGGGGGTTTAGACGATGATCGACTCGGTGGAGGAGAAGGGGATGACACCTTATTGGGAAACCAAGGAAACGATAACTTATTTGCCAATCGAGGAGATGATCTTTTAGAAGGTGGTTTAGACGATGATATCCTCAAGGGGGGTTCAGGCAATGATAGCTTGTACGGCGATGAAGGCAATGATCAACTCGAAGGAGGTTTAGACGATGATCGACTCGCTGGATGGGAAGGGGATGATACCTTATTGGGAGACGAAGGCAATGATCAGTTATTGGGTCATCAAGGTGATGATCTTTTAGAAGGTGGTTTAGGGGATGATCTTCTCAAGGGTGGCGCAGGTCAAGATAAATTCATCTTTAATTCTCCCACCGAAGGTATAGATACCATTATCGGTTTTTCTGTTGGAACGGATAGTATTCATGCATCTAGCTCTGGTTTTGGTGGTGGTTTAGCGGTGGGAACTCTCCTTGCTAATCAATTTGTTCTAGGAACACAAGCAACCACTACAAATCATCGATTTATTTACAACAATACTAACGGTGATTTCTTGTTCGATATTGATGGTAACGGAGGTACAGCAGCAACCCAAATTGCTACCTTAGATACAGGTTTAGCAATGATTCATCAGGATATTATAATCTTTGTATAATTGTCTTCAGTAATGGCTAAAGCCCTTATTCTTATCAGCTTTCTTGCTTAGGTATTTAGGGGAAAAAACAAAAAAATATTATCCTACAATTTCTCCCAGAAAATTGTATAGAAGCCCAATTATAGCCCCCGAAGGAACTAAGATCCAAGTGGGGGTTTTGTATCTCAATAAAGCAACTAAAGCACCTAAAGCAATGGTGACAGCAATTACCGACTCAAAAACAGTTGATCTAGATAAAGCGGTATTCAAAAGGGGAACCGTTGCCGCAGCGATCGCCCCTACCACCCCAGGAGTCACCCCTTGGAGAAAGGCGCGAACCCTAGCACTACGCCGTACTTGAACCAAGAGAGGGGCGGCTATCATAATGAAGGCAAAAGAAGGGGTAAAAATAGCCACAGAAGCAGCGATCGCCCCTAAAACCCCGGCAACTTTATACCCGACAAAGGCCGCCGTTAGCACCACAGGACCAGGAGACAGTTGACCAATAGCGACCCCACTAATAAATTCTGTGGAAGTTAACCAATGAAACTGATTAACCACATTAAATTCTAGGAGAGGAATAATCACCAATCCTCCTCCAAAAATAAAACTACCAACTTTCAAAAAAAACCAACTCAAAGGAATAAAAAACTCTCCAATTCGTTCCACTCCCCAAAAACTAGATACAGTTAGGGTTTCTTGAGGAATAGTTACCAAAAAAGCAAACGGAGGAAAAATACTTAAATTTCTTGAGGAAGAAGATCTATCTTGAAAATAATAAAACCACAGTCCAGCAAGTCCCGCGATGATAAATTGTAAAAGAATACTAAATTGAGAAAATAAACTAATCAAAAACACACAAACTGCGATCGCCCTAGCAACGTTATCGGTTAAAGATTTCTTACTTAATTTCCAACAAAAGGCCAAAATGATCGCCGTAACCACTGGCGAAAACCCTAAAAAAAGAGCCTCAATTTGGGGGAGTTGTTGAAACTCAAAGTATCCCCAACTTAGCAATAAAACAATTAAAAAAGCAGGAAATATAAAACAAAATCCTGTTACTAATGCCCCAATTTGTCCCCCCAAAAGATAACCGATATAAATTCCCATCTGAGTTGAAGCCGGACCTGGTAACATTTCACACATAGCCATCCCTTCGGTAAATTGTTGGGAAGTTAACCAATTACGGCGAATAACTGCTTCGTCGTTCATCATGGCAAGATGGGCTTGTGGTCCCCCAAAACCAATGACACCGAGTTTAAAAAATAGGGCTGCCAATGTCCGCAGACGAGTAGATAGGGGGGTGAGGTTTTCTGGTTGAGGCATCAGGGGTATTTAGAATTCATCTTCGTAATCGTCGTCGAGAGCGATTTAATATTTAATTTAATATTTTTTTCTAATTTCAAAGATGATAAGACTAACTAGCAACCCAATAAGCCCAAAACCTAGCCCATCAAACCAAAAAAGCCGAGGCATGACCCCTGCTTTTTGGTGGAAGAAGCTATTTATTGACCTAGATCTATGGGCTGCACGGCTGTTGAAGAATAAAGATGAGGCCAACCTTAACATAGCCACCGCGTTGGTCGACCGCGACCCATCCAGGATCAGCCACCCATCAGTGCTTGGGCAAGCGCGATGTAGAGGGGGATTCCCACAGCAAGTGCAACTGGAGTGCCAACAGCTGTAGACGAGCCGATGTAGGCGGAGGGATTGGCTTTGGGAATACCAGCCCGTAAAGTGGGTGGACCTGAGATGTCTGAACTGGAGGCAGCGATAACGGCTAGGATTACAACGCCGCCAGGGCTGAATCCTGTGGCGTAGTGGGCAATCATGCCAAAACCGAAGGCAATGAATCCATGTAGCAACGGCGCCACAAAAGCATATACGGCGTACCACTGGGCTACCTTGCGTAGCTCACCAAGTCTTGCCGTGGCCTCCATACCCATTACTATCATCAGTATCGAAAGTAGTCCGCGGAAAAGGGGAGCGTAGAAGCTTTCATAGACACTTTCGGGACGGCTTAGTAAACCTAGAGCGAGGCCGAGGAGCAGTGCTGATAGGGCAGAACCCTGGAGGCTTTCTTTAACGATAGGCCATATCTTGACCTTCTGTGTGGTGTCATCCTGCTCGCTAGGATACCCACTTGCAGTAATGCGTTGCTGGCCGTAATCTTCCTCCATTCCGTAAAATTCCTGTTTGCTGCGATACTCCTCTGCGACCGCAAGCTGCTTCTGTTTGCTGGTATAAAGGCTGGCCAAGACGATGGCAGTCACAAGGGCTGGGATGTCCATGAAGGGATAGAGTGCAGCAGCCCAGGGCTCGTATTCCATGCCCTGCCCTTCGAGTAGGGTTAGAGCAGCAGCGAGGGTAGAGCCACTTACCGCACCAAACAAGCCAGCAGTGGCAATGGCATCTACAACTTTGACTTTCGGCAGTTTGGCCAACGTATAGCGACCGATGAATACGATAAGGATACCTATGATCACTGCGAACACTGCGGGCAAGAGCATCTCCACCAGATTGGCATTACGGATTGCAATGCCGCCGCTCAGTCCGACTTTAATGAGCAGCATGAAGACGATGAATTTATAGATTGCATCTGGAATTTGCAGTCGGCTATTGACTGCCGCAGCGACCCCACCACCAATGAGAAAGCCGAGTGTTGGGGACTGCAACTTTGCCAGAAAGTTCGTCAAGAAATCGGATAAGAAATCCATTAATACCTCCTTCCTCCTCTAACGGGGAGCGATTATTGTAATAAGTTTTAAAAAGTAAGGGTGAAGGACTTGCCTCCTACAGCACAGGTGTCACGGAAGAAACTGTTGACAGGGTGTTCAGAGATAGATGCTCTCCGAACGGGCCTAGAAGCCGATATTTGTTCTGTACCACCCTTTATATATTCCGATCTATTAAGATCTGAATTTATATGTATTTAAGTCTATACTAAAATGCACAGATTTTTGCACCTTTTAACATGAATTGGAAAAGCAATATCAAATTCTACTTATAATTTTTTCTTATGCTTGTGAATGGCGATCGCTCTCCCTGGACAATAATCCCATCGAAGATATCTCTCCCTAGCTCATTTGCATGAACTCGAAGAACTTTTATAGTTCAACCCCTCAGTCCTGGCTAGATCTTGACAACATTCTGAGGGCAGAAACGACAACCTGGGCTAATCTAGCCCAGCTGACTTGGTCGGATCTGTGGGGGACTGATATCTGCGACCGCACCCGCTCTGTGGAACCAAATAGGGTCTGTCTTTTCTAGCCGACTGATTCGATAACCCATCCGAAACCCATGCAGATGTTGCCTAAGCCAACCCGTCTTTGTGATGGATCGCACCATAGTCTCCTTGAGGCCCAATTACGATGTCTCAAGGAGAATACCTTACCCCTACAATGGGTCGTATTAATCCACTTGCAATGCGGGTGACTCCGTTGGTGGGGTCGGTTCTAAGGGCGGACTGTAGCGAGCGGCATTAATCCAAATTACTGAAAGCAGTAAACCAACACCGCAACCGATCAAAAAGCTCCAACCGTGGGAGGATTCTAAAACACAGAGCAAACGACGATTACTGCCATATACCTGCACGACCCACCCTTCATCCGTATCCAATTTTGGCTGTGACTGCCTCGATTCAAATTGATTCATGATTTTCCTCTCATGCTAGTTGTGTGTATCGCTTACAGGCCGCTTGCCTGTATCGAACGAAACACTTGCCAAAAATTTACCTGTGTGATGCTTGTAGCAGCTTCAGAACAGTGGTTGTGTCTTTGACCTACTTTCGCTCATTATATAGATATAAGCCTATACTTTAAGTAAAGACCATACTTTTAAGTGTATGCAATGCGTGGCTAACAAGCAACATTTTTGACAAAAGATTGCTTCAAACTTGCCGAATTTTTTGATAACTAAAACTTATAAGTTGAACCAGATTCGTTATACTAACATCTTGTACCAGTACAAGAAAACTAAATAGCTCAAAGAGGCTGAATCAATTTCGAGGAAGTAAGAATCAAATATCATTGCTTTATCTGAATTCCCTTGACCCTTGCAATTTGATGTTGAATGGTGGTCATAAGGACAAAAAGATAAGTGTTTTTTATAAAACCCTTCCGCTAATCTGAGTCAATCTTTTTCAACAGAGGGGTAGTAGATTTGCCGATTTTTGGCATAAACTTAAAGACATGGTTCAAGGCAAAACCATAGAGTCTTGTCTTGACTTGTTACAACAGAACGCGTTAAGAGGTAACCCAAATGACCCAAAAAGCCTGCAAGCTCGTCATAGTCACGGAAAAGTTGCTGCTGAAAAAGATTGCAAAAATCATCGACGAAGCCGGGGCTACCGGTTACACGGTGGTGGCCGCTGGCGGTAAAGGCAGTCGCGGCGTGCGCTCGTCGGGACAACCCACCGTTGGCGATGCCTTCTCGAATGTAAAGTTCGAGGTACTCACCCCCAATCGGGATATGGCTGTGAAGATTTCGGATCGGGTCGCAGCGCAGTTTTTCGACGATTATTCGGGCATCGCTTATATCTGTGACGTGATGGAAGTATTGCACGCGCACACGTTCTGACCCAAAACCCCTTAGTGGTGCAGAAAACCCGCCGTCCACGGTCAATGGTCTCATTATGAGAACGTCAGCACCTTTGAGAACTCAATCCGAGAGTTTTGGCCCTGCTGGTAGTGCTTCAGGGTACAGACTCTCGGAGGACCTTGCTACAGAATAAGGGTCAACGACTGTTAACCCCTACTCCTTGCTAATCAATGTTTGCTCTTGCAATCATCCAGTTAATTCTTGGAAAGGAAAGGCTTTCCGTTTTAAGGTTCTCATTGCTCTATTATTTAGTTGTCGCACTCTCTCATGACTTAATCCGCATTGCTTTCCAATTTCTTTGTAACTCATGCGTTTTCCATTTTGCAAGCCATAACGTAAGGCGATAATTTCCCGTTGACGGGGAGGTAAATTTCCTAGCAGTTCATCAATTTTTGATTCAAGTTCTTGTTGTTTAACAAAATCGCTAGGAGACCTGGTTTCGTCAGGGAGAATATCTTCTAATTCCGTGTTATTTTCATCTAAAACGATGTTCAAACTGCGAGAATTCGTTTTATAGGCAGCTTGACTAATTTTCCGCAATTTTTCTAAGGGAATTTCTAGCTTTTCGGCCATTTCTTCTTCGGTAGGTTTCCGTCCTAATTCAACGGAAAGTTCTCGCAATGTTTTCTTGATTTTATTGAGACTATCGGTAATATGGATAGGCAAACGAATCGTTCGTGCTTGTTGAGCGATCGCCCGCGTAATCGCTTGACGAACCCACCAATAGGCGTAGGTAGAAAATTTATAACCCCGATCAGGATCGAATCTTTCTACCCCTTGCATTAACCCAATACTTCCTTCTTGAACTAAATCTAATAAAGATAATCCACGGTTTTGATATTTTTTAGCAATGGAAACCACTAAACGTAAGTTCGCTTTAACCATTTTTTGTTTGGCTTGCTGTCCGCGCTTGATGGTTTTTTGTTCTTCTGGGGTTAGATTCTCTTTTTCCAACAAAGACATCATGGCCTTTACTTGAGAAGCAAGGTTAAATTCCTCTTCAGGGGTAAGTAAAGGTGTTCGTCCAATTTGTTGTAGATAAATCCGGATGCTGTCAATTGATTTGGCCATTTTCTGGTTAGTTTGGTTACGCTATATCAAAAAAGATTAAGTCTAATAGATGTAGAGTAGATTAAATTTTGAAAATCAAGTTAATTGCTGTTTTCTGAACTAAATACTTTATAATACTCGGGTTTTTTACAATTTTTTTTTATTTACCAATTACTTGCTCATTTTTTAGCAACGCGGCTCTAAATAATCAACAAGTTTTTTGGTGGTCTTCACAAATTAATCAAGGCATGTGCTAGGCACTGCGATAATTTATTGCCTATAAATAACTTAGCAAATTTTTTATGTTTTGTACAGAAGTCAAAAGATAGACCCGAGAAAGCTCTAGCACGACTAATCTTGATTTCCTCTAGAATAAGGTAGAAATTTTGTTAGATTGAATCTTACTGAAATCGGGTTAATTGAATTCGATAGCGTTGCTTTTTGGTGATTGAAACTTCCCCAACTTCTAACCGTCCTTTGCCTCGAACAGTAATTAAATCTCCAGGTTCAATCATGTAACTTGCTTGGGTAATTTCTTTCCAATTAACCCTTACATCTCCTGAATTAATGGCATCAGCCATTTTACTGCGAGACATTCCAAAACCTGCTGAGGCAACAGCATCTAAGCGCATAGATGCTTCTACGGTTGTCATTTCTTTGGTTTTAGGGGGACGGATTTTTAATTCACTTAATTCTATTAATTGGGTTTTGACGGGAACCGAACGCACCTGAACTAAGGATGTTTCTAGAAATTCCACCATTTCAGGCACTACGATCACTTGCGCCCCCCGTTCCCCTAATACAATGATATCCCCCACTTTTTCCCGGACAATCCCTGCCCCTAAAATTGCTCCTAAAAAGTCTCGATGGGTGGCGGGGTCAAATAAGAAGTTTCCAGCGATATCTAGGGCTGCTAGAGGAACCTGAGAAGTATCTAGCGGGATTTCAGGACGGGCTATACCTATCCGTTGCCGTTCTGCTTGGGGATAGCCTCCCCAGGCAACAATTTCTACTTCAGTTAATCCTTGAAACAGTCCTTTGACTTCTGCGATGACAGGAGGAGACAAAAAGTCACTGATCACCACTTCCCAAGTTTTCAAAGCGATTTCTGCTTGATCAATAATACGGGCGATCGCTTCTCGATTTTCAATCCCTTTTAATAATTTTTCTCTAGGTAACATAAACTATTAACTATTAACTGTACTGACTATATCCTTGGAGGTTTTCGGGGTTACATTTTTGTAAAATTTCTGTGGCTTTATTTTTGATTATTTGTGAACCTTGAACCACAACAATATACTTTCCTTGATTTAATCGATTACGATAAGGTAAAGCATCGCCACTACCGACAGATAAGCCAACACCTCCCCCAACAAAAATGCTACCCATTGCCCCGCCGATTGCACCAGCAACGCCACCTAAAATGTGATTGACAGGTTCTCCTGCCCAATCAAAAGCATTTACACCGGTAATCAAATCGAACATATATCCCCCAAAAAATCCGAAGGGAATTAACCAATATGCCATCATAATTGCTTGTTCTTTGGCTTTTTTATTCGGATCAATAAATCCGAATTCATCGGCTGTTTTGTATCCTTTTCCTAGAATACTAATTTGATTAGTGGGAATACCACCTTTTTCGAGGGCGGTATAAGCGTCTTCAGCTTTAATTCGATCTGAAACGACAGCGATAAGATAGTTCATGATCAATGGTGAAAAATTGAGTCAATTGTGAAGCTAAGGTAATAGAGAATAGATTTTACTCTCGTCTTCTAATAGATTAACAATTATTTCGATGTCTTTGCTCGGAAATTATGAAAAAATAATTTGAGAACCTGGGGCATTAATTTTGACTGATAAGATTTCGTGGTTGGCAAAGGTTTGTTTAAGGTTATTGTGTAATTCTGGAGGAGCAAAAAATAACATAAATCCTCCTGCCCCTGCGCCTAATAATTTACCCCCCCAAGCCCCTGCTTCTTGCCCTAATTGATAAAGTTGATCAATTTCTGGGTTAGAAATTACAGTATCTAAACTGCGCTTAGCTACCCATGCTTCATGCAATAATTCTCCGAAGGCGGAAAGGGGTTGATTACCGGTTAAAATATCCCATCCTTGATCAACCATTTTACGCATTTTTTTTAGGGTTTCTGTATTATCAGCCACTCGTTTTAATTGCTTAGCAACCACTTGAGATGCTTTACGTTTTATCCCCGTAAAAACAATAAAAATATGGGATTCAAATTCAGCTAACCGTTGAGGAGATAAGGGAATTCTTGTCACAACAATATCCTCTTCTGTTCTAAATTCTACTAAATTAAATCCTCCCATGGCTGCCATTAATTGATCTTGACATCCCACTCGATCTTTAACTAAATGACGTTCTACATAAATCGCTTCATAAGCTAATTCTAGCGGTTTAATAAACTCCCCTTTAAAACTATGTAATGCTTGGAGTAAAGAAACGGTAAAAGCTGAAGAGGAACCTAACCCCGTAAATGCTGGTAAGTCAGCTACATTATGTAACTCAATATCTTTTTCTAACCCACAAAATTTTAAACATTCTCGATAAACACTATGTTCCAATTCATTAACGGTTTTAACCAACTCTACTTTTCGATAAGATACCCGAATTAAATAATCAAATAAATGACTAGGAAAAGGACTTGCCGTCACATAAGAGTACTTATCAATTGAAGTTGCTAATACTGCCCCTCCATGCTGTAAAAAATATTCAGGATAATCGGTTCCGCCGCCAAAAAAACTAATTCTAACTGGTGCGCGTGAAATTAGCATGGGTTAAGTAGGTTACTAAAGTTTTCTAGGATAAAAGCTTCTGCTTTGGGTAAAGTTTCTGGAGTTCCAATATCTAAAAATGGGGCTTTGATTTGATGAACTTTAATGGCAACCTTTTCTTTTAGTAATGTTGGAAAAACATCATATTCAAAACTTAGGGGATGTTGGTAAGGAAACTTCTCTAAAACCTGATGACGAAATAAATAAACCCCACCGTTAATAATTCCAGCACCTTGACGTTTTTCGGCAAAACTTAGGAGGTTTCCTGACTCATCTATCTCTAAGGAACCATAGCGAGAAGCATCTTCTACAGATACTCCTAAAATCACGCAATCCACCCCAGTATAATCTAAATAACTAGCCATTTCTTTTAATTTGGCAACAATTAGAGAATCTCCATTCATTACCAACCAAGCATTAGGAGAAATTTGGCTTTGTTCTACTGCATTGAGAAAGCCTCCGGCTGTTCCTAATGGCTGCTTTTCTTGATAACAAGAAACCTCTATATCTGGGACGGGTTTGTTTTGGAAATGTTCCTCAATTACTTCTGATAAATAACCAGTTGACAGAATATTTTGGGTGATTCCTTGAGATTTCAGATACCTTAAAATCCATTCTAAAAAAGGTTTATCAGCAACGGAAGCCATTGGTTTAGGAACGTTTGGGAGCAAATGTTTAACTCGCGTTCCATACCCTCCTGCCAGAATAACTGCTGCAATATTTCTCATGATTCGACTATTAACTATTAACTATTAACTATTAACTATCAACTAAATCACGCCACATTGTCCTTGTTGGCGCAACAGATGATCACATAAGACTAAAGCAACCATTGCTTCTACCATAGGAACCGCGCGAGGTAATACACAAGGATCATGTCTTCCTTTTGCTGCTAAAGTAGTTTCTTCTCCAGTTTTACTAACGGTTTTTTGCTCTTTTCCGATAGTTGCTGTGGGTTTAAAAGCCACTCGAATAATGATATTTTCTCCGTTACTAATTCCCCCTTGAATACCCCCTGAACGGTTGGTTGTCGTCCGAATTTCTCCCGTTTCGTCGGTATAAAATTCGTCATTATGTTCACTTCCGGTTAATAACGTTCCGGCAAACCCTGAACCAATTTCAAACCCTTTACTCGCTGGGAGAGACATCACCCCCTTGGCTAAGTCTGCTTCTAATTTATCAAAAACAGGCTGTCCGAGTCCTTTAGGAACCTGACGCGCTATACATTCAACCACACCACCGATAGAGTCCTTATCTCGTCGGGTTTGATCGATCAGATCAATCATTTTTTCGGCAGCTTCCCTATCTGGACAGCGAACCATATTACTTTCTACCTCTTCTAGGGTAACCGTAGCAGGATCGATGATTCCTTCAAGATTTTTGATCCGTTTAACGTAACCAACAATTTCTACATTAGCCACCTGTTTGAGAATTTTTTTGGCGATCGCCCCGGCGGCGACTCGTCCGATAGTTTCCCTAGCTGAAGATCGCCCTCCCCCTTGCCAGTTGCGAATTCCATACTTAGCCTCGTAGGTAGCATCTGCATGGGACGGCCGAAATTTTCTGGCCATTTCATCATAGTCTTGCGATCGCGCGTCCTTGTTTCGGACTAAAATAGCAATAGGGGTTCCTAGGGTTTTCCCTTCAAAGACTCCTGATATAATCTCACAAGTATCCGTTTCTTTACGAGGCGTGGTAATCTTACTTTGGCCTGGACGACGGCGATCTAAGTCAACCTGAATGTCAGCTTCGGAAACTTCTAAGCGCGGAGGACAACCATCAATAATGACTCCAACTCCCCCACCGTGGGACTCTCCAAAGGTGGTAATGCGAAATAAATGGCCGAAGGTATTACCCATAAAAGTCTGTTAATGCTGATCCTTTTATTTTTTAGTGTAGAACAGACAATAGGTAATAGGCAAGATAAAATCCCAACGTTAATCACTTATCAAAAATCAATAAGATTAATTTTTTGGTGACTTTTAAAAAAGTTGTTTTACGGTCATTAACTTGACTCAAAAATTCACAAAACATCAATAAACCAATTGATAATTGAGACTCGAAAGTATGAGGATTTCATAGAAGTAATTCAAAGTCAATATCTCATTGAGTAATGTCACAATTTTTAAAGAATCAAAAAAGATTAATAAGGTTAAGATAGAAAACGTGAACCAAAATCTGAACTTAGCTTAAGGGCGAGAAGATCCAAATTTGTTACTCGTTTAATTTTATAGAAATGGTCAATACTCCAGTTTCACCCACCAAGAAAGTATCTAAGCTAGAAGGAATTAAGGAGAAAAGTAACTTTTTAAGAGAGCCTCTAGCGACAGAACTTTTAGAAGAGACAACCCACTTTACAGAAAATGCCGTTCAAATTCTCAAATTTCACGGTTCTTATCAACAAGATAACCGAGATAATCGAGTTAAAGGACAAGAAAAAGATTATCAAATGATGTTGCGGACTCGGAACCCTGGGGGGTTTATTCCACCGGAACTTTATTTAACACTTGATCGCCTTAGTGATGAATATGGGAACCATACCTTAAGGGTGACAACACGCCAAGGATTTCAAGTTCATGGTATTTTGAAGAAAAATCTCAAAGCGGCGGTTTCAGCTATTGTCAAAAGTATGGGATCAACCCTCGGAGCCTGTGGAGATCTTAACCGCAACGTCATGGCTCCCCCTGCACCATTCAAAAATCGCCCTGAATACCAATACGCCTGGGAATACGCCGATAATATCGCAGATTTACTCAGACCTCAAACCGAAGCTTATTATGAAATTTGGCTTGATGGGGAAAAATTCCTCAGTGTAGAAGAGTCTCCCGAAGTAGTAGCCGCCCGTCAACGCAATGGCAATAAGACTATTTTTCCTGACAGTGAAGAACCGATTTATGGGGAACATTATATGCCCCGTAAGTTTAAATGTAGCGTCACCGTTCCAGGGGATAATTCCATTGATGTCTACACCCACGATGTTAGTTTAGTGGTGATGACAGACGATGCGGGAACCCTGCAAGGCTTTAACATTCTAGCAGGGGGAGGCATGGGACGCACCCATAACAAAGAAGAAACTTTTGCCAGGATGGCTGATCCCATCGGTTATGTGGCGAAAGAAGATGTTTATGATGTATTAAAGGCAATTGTCGCCACTCAACGGGACTATGGCGATCGCGTTCAACGTCGCCACGCCCGCATGAAATATCTGATTAATGACTGGGGAGTAGAAAAATTCCGCGCTAAAGTTGAGGAATACTTCGGAAAATCTCTAGACCCTTTTAAACCCCTTCCCGACTGGAAATATCAAGACTTTTTGGGCTGGAATGAACAGGGAGACGGTCAGTTATTTTTGGGCATTTCTATCGAAAATGGTCGGGTGAAAGATGAAGGCAGTCGGCAACTCAAAACCGCCCTACGCCGCATCACCGAACAATTCGAGTTACCCATGCGGTTAACGGCAAATCATAATGCCATTCTCTATGACATTGATCCTAGTCATAAAGCAGCCATCCAAGAAATCTTAAAAGATTGTGGCATTATTACCAACCCTCAAGACATTGATGCCCTAACCCGCTATTCAATGGCTTGTCCAGCATTACCTACTTGTGGGTTAGCCATTACCGAGTCAGAACGGGCGTTGCCTGGAATTCTTGAGCGGATTCAAACGGTTTTAGCTAAACTAGATCTAGCATCCGAAGAAATTGTCATTCGCATGACCGGATGTCCCAACGGTTGCGCTCGTCCCTACATGGCAGAATTAGGATTTGTGGGAAGTGCGCCAGAAATGTATCAAATTTGGTTAGGAGGTAGTCCTAATCAGACAAACTTAGCTGAACCCTATACCCAGAAATTACCAGAGAAAGACATCGAGAAATTTTTAGAGCCGCTATTAGCTTATTTTAAGCAAGAAAGGATTCCTCAAGAAAGTTTTGGTCAATTTTGTCATCGAGTTGGCTTTGACTCCCTAAGAGCCTTTAGTGAGACGTATCAGCCAATTAAACAGCGTCGGATTCGGAAAAATCAACATCGGGTGAGTGTTCCTGACGAAATGTTTGCTCGATTAAAAACCGCATCTGAGACCGAAAAACGACCGATGAATCAGATTGTTCATGAGGCGTTAAAAGCCTATTTTAATCAAGAAAAATCGGAGTTAGGACAGACAGAAAATTAAATTATGCCCCATCCATATTTTCTATCTTCGATTTGGATGGGGTTTTTCCAGGAACAATTAAGGGATGATAATCGCCCTCAATCCAGCATTTTCTAAGGTTCTATGGGCTTTTTCTGCATTATTACGACTACTAAATAGTCCCACTTGCCACATAGAACGTCCGTTATGGGAAGTAGGAAATGCTTCAGGATAAAGCGATCGCACCCGAACCTGTTGACTACTATTATTAGCAGCAACAATCACACGATACCCTCTAGAATTAGTCTGAGAACCGAGATCGGAAAACCCTTTCCCTCCTGAATTGGTTGAAGGTCGAGGAGGAGGAACCACTTTATTACTACTTCCTTGATTGGGAGGAGAAAGAGGGGGTAAATCAGAAAATTCTGGTAAGGGTTCAGGGGTCGTAGATACTAAACGGGGTTGAGGAGGTGGAGGTAAGGTACGAGAGGATGGAGGCGTTGTGGTAGTCGTAGGAGAAGACAAGGACTTTCCAGAAGCCGATCTCGAATTAGCGATCGCAGATTGACTATCGGCAGTAAACGTCATCTCTCGCATCGGTTGAGTATCTTGTCTAGATTTGAGGAAAGTAGTAGCGACTGAGGGAGATTTTTTTGGTATGTTTGAACTATCCCCTGTAAGATAGACATGACTCAATACTTTACCGTGATAAGCCCGTTTGGTAAATCGCCAACCAGGATTAAGATGGAGTCTTATAAATCCAGAGGCGATCCCATCACTTCTACCGACAACAATTTCAGACTGACTAGGATCGCTGCGATGAGTTCCGACTAAGATTAGTTCTCCATTCCGTTCTACAATTCGTAGAAGATAATCTAAACCATAATCTTGGCCATCAACACGAATTGAATAGCCGTTGCTGTCGGTACTGCGCTCACAACTTCCAGTAAAATTAAAGTTACGGAGTAAGGGGTTAACTAACACCGGATTAGAGCCATATTCGCTCCAACACTTTTGCTGACCAGGAATTTGGCGTATGATTAGTAAATCATATTTGTTATCTCCATAAGGTCTAGCGATGGCGATAAATTCCTCTTGATTAACCTCTTGTTGTCCGAAAGTTGAAGCGTTACTAGGAAGATGGGGAGTAATACTAGCAAAGGAAAGAGCGGTGATGGTAGCAATTTTGCCTAAAAGTTTCAGTTTCATAATAATTCTAAAATTTATGTTTTAAAAAACAATAAACAATCTTTATTACCCTGAATTTTCAGTTCAGGATAAATTCTTAAACTACAATGTTTCAGGGGTTATTTAGAATATTTGTCTAACCATTAGACCTTTGTAATTATCCATATATTTTGTCTTTTTCCATGACGCACGGATGCCAATAAATGTTGCATGACCTTTTAAGGCAATACAAAAAAATTGAAAAGTTGCAGACAATGTCTCTACTAAAAGACCATCAGCTAAGTAAGTAGGCATAATCAAAGGTAAATTGGATGAAAATCTAGCAATATATGGACACGATCTGATTCGCCAGAAAACTCTAATAACTCACAGTCCATCTTTCTCGATATTTGCTAAATCATTACTCTCAACCTTTTCGTAATGGGTGCGAGTGTCAAAGGATTGCAGATTGCCGATTGTAGATTGTACCCACGACTGAAGTACGTGGGCTTGGGAGGGTTGATTGTAGATTTAAGATGGGCGGCTTAAAGGTCGGAAATAATTCCGACCTCGCGCCCTCATTTATTGTTGATTGTTGAGGGAAGATTTTAGATTTACCAATGCCGAAATAAATGGCTTGTTCTCATTCAATCTGAAATCTGCAATCTACATTCTCCAATCTTTCTGTCAGTTTCCGTCGATAGTGAGTTACAAAGACAAAGTGCAACCGCACCCTAAAAAACTGTGTAATCTTCACCTAATACTATTTTTTGGCGTTCCGCTAGTTCTCCCTGAGAAAGTTAATTTTGTATTTATTGAAGAAACTGCATATAAATAATGCACTATTAGAATAGTTCTTAAACAAACCTTAGCAAAATCATTTAACATCAAGTTTGTTAAGAAATGCAAAATTGCTGAAAATAAAATTGTGGAGTACATAAAAGAATGGCTAATCAACATCACGTCGATCTTCTTAAGCACAGCGTACAAGTATGGAATCAATGGCGAAATAATACAAAAATTATCCCTGATCTCCAAAATGCTGATTTTAGTAGGATATATCTCAAAAACGCTAACTTAAGTGAAGCCAATCTCTCAGGAGCTAATTTCTACAAAGCTAATTTGACGGATGCTTGTCTCCATAATGCTAACCTGAGTGGTGGGGATCTTACCTGTGCAATTTTCTGTGGCTCAATGATGAAAAATGCAGATTTAAGTGGGGCTTTTCTTACCCAAGGTGATTTGAGTAAAGCTGATCTCAGAAAAGCTAATCTACAAGGTTCCTATCTAATTGATTGTTATTTAATTGACGTTAATTTACAAGGAGCTAATTTAGAAAGAACAGATTTGAGTCATTCTTATTTAATTGGAGCTAACTTAGAAAGTGCTAATCTACGAAATGCGAATTTATCAAATGTTGACTTAAATGCCGCTAATATTACTAATGCTAATTTTCAAGGTGCTAAAATAGTGGGAGTTATTTGTGATAATGAAATTTTAAAAAAAATAATCAATTGTGAAGACTTAAATTCAGAAAAGTCTAATAGAATCGTTGTTGACCAGAAGTTTAATTCAATACTAGATTCACTTTACAAGTCCTTAAAAAAATTTTAAAAAAACTAAAAACAACAAAGTTGACAATAAAAATAAAATTGTCAGACTTAGAGAGTTCAATGGTGTTTTCAAATTGGGTAAGGGGGGCAAAAACTGTCTTTTTTAGAGGTAAAGTCGTCTAGATCTATCTTTTGCCAAAGCATGAGACAACTAGGGGCGAAGAAGGGTCAAAAACATCTAGTTCAAGGAGGTGGCTAGATGTAGTTTATGTAGACTTAGAATACAATAAGCTAAATTATCCTTAACAGATAGCATGGTTATAGCTTAGGTTCGATAGCATAGGAACAAAGATATCTTAAATAAATGCCTTTACAACTAACGAGTGTGGGAAGATTACCTGCTTTGTCCCATGATCACTAATTGTTGTTGACCATCTCCTTAACATGATGGTTTCCTAAAATCCTCGCTAAACCTGCTTTAGCAAGCAATTTGACAGCCTCAAACACCATAACACCGATATTCCACTTGAACTTGTATGGATGAGCGTACCTCTATGAAAAAGACCAACCACCTCCAATCAACCCATCAACCATTATCCCCCTATCTTGGTCAAAAATGGCTAGTAGAAGAAAGAGATGCCTGTGGGGTGGGTTTTATTGCTGATGTGAAAGGAAAAGGAAGTCATAAACTGATTGAACAAGCACTCGTTGCGCTAGGCTGTATGGAACATCGGGGGGGCTGTAGTGCGGATAATGACTCAGGGGATGGTTCAGGGGTGATGACAGCTATTCCCCGCGATGTTTTAGCCCCCTGGTTTACCAGTAAAGGTCTAACTATGCCACCCGAAGAACAGTTAGGGGTAGGAATGGTATTTTTACCCCAGGATAGCAGTAAACGAGAAACAGAACGAGCTAACGTTGAAGCAGTGGTATCCGCAGCTAAATTGACGGTGTTAGGGTGGCGAGAAGTTCCCGTCAAACCCGACGTTTTAGGGGTTCAAGCCAAACAAAATCAACCCTACATAGAACAAGTCATGGTAACATCCCCCGATGGACTATCGGGGGATGAGTTAGATCGGTTGTTATACGTAGTGCGATCGCGCATTGGAAAACGCTTGGCGGATGACTTCTATATTTGTTCCTTTAGTTGTCGGACTATTGTCTATAAAGGAATGGTTCGTAGTGTGGTTTTAGGGGAATTCTACGAAGATTTGAAAAACCCTAACTATAGTAGTCAATTTGCTGTCTATCACCGTCGCTTTAGTACCAATACTATGCCTAAGTGGCCGTTAGCGCAACCGATGCGTTTATTGGGCCACAATGGAGAAATTAATACCCTAATTGGGAATATTAATTCTATGGCAGCTAGAGAAGTTCATTTAAACGTCCCAGGGTGGACTTCCGAAGATTTAGAGGCGTTGACCCCTATTGTAAATAACGATAATAGCGACTCTTACAACCTCGATAGTGCCTTAGAATTGTTAGTGCGGACAGGTCGCAGTCCCCTCGAAGCGGCGATGATCCTAGTGCCTGAAGCCCATCAAAATCAACCAGATTTAAAAGAATATCCCGAAATTACTGACTTTTATCAATATTACAGTGGTTTCCAAGAACCTTGGGATGGTCCTGCCTTACTCGCGTTTAGTGATGGCAAAATGGTAGGAGCTTGTTTAGATCGTAATGGTTTACGGCCGGCTCGTTACTGTATCACCAAAGATGATTATGTGGTGGTGGGTTCTGAAGCAGGGGTGGTTGATCTACCTGAAAGTGACATTGTAGAAAAAGGAAGACTCGGCCCCGGCCAAACTATTGCGGTTGACTTAAAATCTCAGGAAATTCTCAAAAATTGGCACATTAAACAACGTATTTCTCAACAGCATCCTTACGGCGAATGGTTGCAAACTTTCCGTCAAGAAATTTCCCCTCAACCTTTCTCGGATAACATTCTTCTCGATCAACCAGGTCAACTTTTACAACAGCAAACCGCTTTTGGCTATACTGCCGAAGATGTAGAAATGATCGTGGTTCCCATGGCGACTCAAGGGAAGGAACCTACATTCTGTATGGGGGATGACATTCCTTTAGCGGTTCTTTCGGATAAACCTCACCTACTCTACGACTACTTTAAACAACGGTTTGCCCAAGTTACCAACCCTCCCATTGATCCGTTACGGGAAAGCTTGGTGATGTCTTTGGGAATGTTATTAGGGGAACGGGGAAACTTATTAGATCCCAAACCTGAAGATGCCAAACTGTTGAAAATTGAGAGTCCCTTACTCAATGAAACAGAATTAGACCAAATTAAAACCTCTGAGTTTAAGGTAACGCAACTATCCACCTTATTCGACTTAACTACTGGCCCTGGAGGGTTAAAAACCGCTTTAGATCGGTTGTGTGATGAAGCAACCCAAGCAGTTCAAGATGGATCAAAAATCATTATTTTGAGCGATCGCGCTTTAGAAGTCGGAAGTCAGAAGTCGGAAGTCGGAAGTATTAATGAAACCACCAGTTATATTCCTCCTCTGTTAGCGGTAGGAACGGTTCACCATCATCTCATTAAACAAGGGTTACGTCTGCAAACCTCTTTAGTCGTAGATACGGCCCAATGTTGGAGTACCCATCATTTCGCTTGTTTAGTTGGGTATGGCGCATCGGCAGTTTGTCCTTATTTAACCCTAGAAACTATCCGTCAATGGTGGCATGATCCCAAAACCCAGAAATTAATGGGTAATGGCAAAATTGAAACCATTACCTTAGAAGAAGCATTAGGGAACTATCGCCATGCGGTTGAATTAGGGTTACTGAAAATTCTCTCTAAAATGGGAATTTCCCTGTTAGCTTCCTATCATGGGGCGCAAATTTTCGAGGCAATTGGATTAGGCCCTGAATTAGTGCAAATGGCCTTTGATGGAACCACCAGTCGGGTTGGGGGGTTGAGTACCGTTGAATTAGCCGAAGAAATTATTGCGGTTCATAGTCGGGCTTTCCCCAGTTTAACGGAGAAAAAACTCAAGAACTTTGGCTTTATTAATTACCGTCCAGGGGGAGAATACCACATGAATTCCCCCGAAATGGCCAAATCTCTGCACAAAGCTGTAGCAGCTTACAAAGCCGGGGAAAATGGTGCTAATCAAAAGGCGTTTGATCACTATGAAATGTATCAGACATACCTCAAAGAACGTCCTATTACCGCGTTACGAGATCTCTTAGAATTTAACGGCGATCGCCCTTCTATTCCCGTTGCAGAAGTGGAACCCGTCGAAGCGATTGTCAAACGGTTCTGTACTGGGGGAATGTCTTTAGGGGCCTTATCACGAGAGGCCCACGAAACCCTGGCGATCGCCATGAACCGTTTGGGAGGAAAATCTAATTCTGGGGAAGGAGGAGAAGATCCTACCCGTTTCCTGACCCTATCAGATGTTGATGCAAGCGGAAATTCTCCCACGTTTCCTCATCTTAAAGGGCTAAAAAATGGAGATACTGCCAGTTCTGCTATTAAACAGGTGGCTTCGGGACGGTTTGGGGTAACGCCTGAATATTTGATGAATGGCAAGCAATTAGAAATTAAGATGGCCCAAGGGGCAAAACCAGGGGAAGGAGGACAGTTACCAGGGAAAAAGGTCAGTTCCTACATTGCCATGTTACGGCGGTCTAAACCTGGTGTTACCTTAATTTCTCCCCCGCCTCACCACGATATTTATTCTATTGAAGACTTGGCGCAGTTAATCTTTGACTTACATCAAATTAACCCGCAAGCGAAAGTTTCCGTGAAATTAGTGGCAGAAATTGGCATCGGAACCATTGCGGCCGGTGTGGCTAAAGCGAACGCCGATATTATCCAAATTTCAGGGCATGATGGGGGAACAGGGGCATCACCCTTGAGTTCTATTAAACACGCTGGATGTCCTTGGGAATTGGGTATTACCGAAGTCCATCGGATGTTGTTAGAAAATCAATTGCGCGATCGCGTCATTTTGCGTGCGGATGGAGGATTAAAAACCGGATGGGACGTAATGATGGCGGCGTTGATGGGGGCTGAACAATACGGTTTCGGGTCTATTGCCATGATTGCCGAAGGCTGTATTATGGCGCGTATTTGCCACACCAATAACTGTCCGGTAGGGGTTGCAACGCAACAAGAACGGTTGCGTCAACGGTTTACAGGGGTTCCTGAAAATGTGGTCAATTTCTTCTACTTTATCGCCGAAGAAGTCCGGTCTATTTTAGCGAAATTGGGTTATCGTTCCTTAGATGAAGTGATTGGACGGTCTGACCTTTTAATTCCTCGTGAGACGGCTAAATTAACCAAAACCCAAGCCTTAAACCTCGACTGCTTAACTAAACTTCCTGATGTGAAAGAAGATCGCAGTTGGTTAAACCATGAAGCGGTTCACAGCAACGGAGATGTCTTAGATGATCGCATCTTAGCTGATCCCGCTATTCAGTCGGCTATTGAAGAGCAACGTTCGTCAACACAAAACATCAAAATTGTCAATACTGATCGCACGGTTGGGGCGCGTATTTCTGGGGTAATTGCCAAGAAGTACGGTAATACAGGCTTTGAAGGGGAATTAAACCTCAACTTCAAAGGTGCATCCGGTCAAAGTTTTGGGGCGTTTAACCTCCCTGGCATGATGTTACACCTGGAAGGAGAAGCCAACGATTATGTTGGTAAAGGAATGCACGGGGGAGAAATTGTGATTGTTCCCCACAAGGAAAGCACCTATGACCCGTCTAATAGCGTAATTGTCGGTAATACCTGTTTATATGGTTCAACTGGCGGCGTTTTATATGCCAATGGTCGCGCGGGTGAACGGTTTGGAGTGCGTAACTCCCTCGGAAAAGCGGTTATTGAAGGTGCTGGCGATCACTGTTGTGAGTATATGACAGGAGGGGTGATCGTGGTTCTGGGAACCGTTGGCCGAAATGTAGGTGCAGGAATGACCGGAGGACTGGGTTACTTCTTGGATGAAGAAGGAAACTTCCCTGAAAAAGTGAACCCTGAAATTGTGGAAATTCAACGAATTTGTACTGAAGCAGGGGAATTACAGTTAAAAGAGTTAATTCAAACCCATGTTGACCGTACAGGAAGTCCCAAGGGTCAGATGATCCTCAATAATTGGGGTGAATATGTGAGTAAATTCTGGCAAGTTGTACCACCATCTGAAGCGAATAGTCCTGAAACCAACCCTAACCCTATTGCGGTTGAGGAGAAAACTTTAACCCCTGTTAAGTAACTTTTATAAGGTGGGCAATGCCCACCTTAATTCTGTACTTCTCTCAGATTGATTATTAGTTTTTATGCACATTATTTCTCGTAAAGCATTGCATCAATTCTGGGAGAGATATCCTGATAGTAAAAATAGCTTAACTCGTTGGTTTAAACTCATCAAATCTGCTGATTTTCAAAGTTTTGAAGAATTACGTTCTGTTTTTCCAAGTGCTGATTTAGTCAATGATTTAATTGTGTTTAATATTGGAGGTAATAAATATCGTTTAATCGCTTCAATTCACTTTAATCGTCAGAAGGTTTATATTCGTTATATATTGACTCATTCAGAGTACGACAAAGACAAATGGACAACTTAACAATCCTTCCCCCAAATATTAACACTCATTGGTTGGCTATTGCGCCTGTTCTGATGATTCGTAATGAAGAGGAGTATGATCAAGCTGTTGAACGATTAAATGCGTTAATTGATGAAATTGGTACAAATGAGGAACATCCCCTTTATAATTTATTGGAGACTTTGGGAACATTAATTGAAGTCTATGAATCAGAACATTATCCTGTAGCTAATTGTAGTGGTAATGAGATATTAGCTTATTTAATGGAGGAATATGGATTAACTGTATTTGATTTACCTGAAATTGGTACACCTCAGATAATAGAGAATATTTTAAGTAAAAATCAAGGGTTAACTTTTCATCAAATTCAACAGTTAGCAGAACGTTTTAACGTAAATCATCAAGTATTTATGACACAGTTATAACCAGAAAAATGAAACAATACACAGTGATTTATGAAAGTTGAAGTGGCTGTTTAGAAAACGCTATCAAAGATGGAGATAATAAGGAACTTGAATCAAATTCTTCAATTCCTGTTCAGTAATCACCAACTTATAATTCTCGTAACCCCTTTCCTGAGTGAGAGGGGTTATTTTTAAGACCTGATATTGGTTTTTTAAAACTATAGCGAGTTTTTGAAAACTTGTTTACACTAAAAAAGTAAACGTTTGATACAAGTGAGGCTGAGAAGAGATGGAGTATCTTAGGATAGAGAGAGCTTTAAATAGGGTCGTCGGTGATTCGATAACTGAAGGACGCTTTTATCAAACTGCTGGAGAATTTGAGAACATACTGAACGACACAAGAACAACTCCCAGAGAGAAGGCAGTTCAGATCGCAGAAGTCATTGAGAGAGGTATCATTAATTCTGCTCAAGAAAATTCATAAGTGCGATCGCTGATCTCGTAGGTTGAGTTGACGACAGGAAATCCAACCAATAACCCTTAAACTTAACATTAATACTGATAGACTTGACCACGAGATGCTATTAATAGAACAGTAATTCGCTGTTGGGAGTCATCAACTATATAAATCACACGCCAATCACCAATTCGATAACGAAAACGTCCTGATAGTTTTCCTTTAAGTGCTTTAATATTAGGATGTTGATAAGGATTTTGACAAAGTTGATCAAAACAACGATTTAATCGAGACGTTAACGAGTTATCAGCTTGTTCATAAAATTTCTGTGCTTTGCGAGTTAAAACTAAATCATACATCACGGCGAATAGCTTTAAATGATACGACATCGCCTATTAATGCTTGTTTTTCTGCTTCCCTTAACTCATCTTCAAAACCAGCAATGTTCAATAACTCTTGCGTTGCATCATTATCTTCTTTTTCTACTAAATAAGCCAAAAAATCAGCAGCCACTAATAGCTTTTCTGCTGAGAGTTGATCCACATAGGATTTAACTTGCTGGCGAAACTCTTGATTTTGCATAAATAAAGCAGCCAATATTTGACCACAATTATATCATAAATGTTGGTAAGTGATCTCCGCTCTTGTAGGTTGGGTTGACACAAGGAAACCCAACAATCTACGGCTTTAAAAATATTTATTCTTGACCTATCTTATCATCAAATATTAATCTATTTGAAGACCCTCACATTAAATTATAAACACCTGCAATGAAAAAGAAGATACAATAACAATAAGATTGTGCCTATCTTAAATAAACTGTTTATGAAAGCCTACGAATTAATTGCTAATGTGACTGCTGATGGAAAAATTCAATTACCTGATTTTTGTCTCTCTTCTACATCATCACACCCATCAACAGTTAAAGTCATTATTTTAGTTTCTGAACCCGAAGAAATTAACGCTCAATTAAGTGATTTAGACGATAATTTTTCAGAAGAAAGCTTTAAGAAATCTTGGCAACAAGCAATAACAGGTGAAACTGTTCCCCTATCCCAATTATGGGAGAAAACAGAGCTTGACTGACATTTCACCCATTGAAATTAAAGCAACCCGTGAATTTCAACGAAAAGTCAGATTATTATCTCAAAAATATCGTAACATTCAAGCTGATTTACACCCAATTTTAGAAAAAATTAGATTAGGAGAAATATTAAGTGATCGCGTCCCTGGAATTCAATCTATTGTTTATAAGCTTCGGATTAAAAACACTGATATTCAAAAAGGGAAAAGTGGTGGATATCGTCTAATTTACTGGCTTCAAACAATCGATAACATTGTGTTATTGGATATTTATACAAAATCTGAGCAAGAAAATATTACCATAACAAAAATCAAGCAAATTATCACAAATTTTGAGTAAGTCATCTCCAATCTTTAGTCTGATCGCCAATCTTTATTGAGTATAACAATACCATAGATTTAGGTTATTCCACTTCACTTTTTCATCGGTTAGTTTGACCCAGCATTGTTGGTTAATTTAGTTCCACAAATTTTACAAAAATTAGCATCTCGATCATGCAATCTTAAGCCACAATGGGAACAAACTTTATCCCCTGGTTGGGTGATATGAAATATTTTTTGGGTTAAAATTCCAATTTGCCAAGGAATTAAAATGATTCCTGAAAATATCATCAACACGGTCAAAATTCTACCTGCTTGTGATAGGGGAATTACATCACCAAAACCCACCGTTGTCATGGTGACAACAGAGAAATATAAGGCATCAAAAAAATCATCAAAAACTTCTGGATTTGTTTGATGTTCAACTTGGTAAATTGCCCCTGAATAAACAAAAATCAAGGAAAACAAAATCAAGAATATTCTAATAATAACAATCGTATCTTCTGACTTTACCTTAAATAAAAAAGCCTCAAAATTAACTAATCTAATTAATCGCAAAACTCGAAACCAACGAAGAACGCGAATATAACGAATATCAATTAAACCAATAAACAGAGGTAAAATTGCTAGTAAATCGATAAAAGAAAAAATACTAAAAACAAATTCTCTTTTAGATTCAGCACACCAAAATCTAGTTACGTATTCTAATGTAAAAATACCAAGAATTACTATATCTATTTGTTGTAAGACAGAAGTTAAATAACTAGAGATAGGATAAGTTTCAACAACAAAAATAACTGAAGACAAAAGAATTAGCCATAAAATTACTAGGTTAATTGTAATTCCTATTGGGCTATCAAAATCATCTAAATAATGGGCTATTTGGCTGCGTATTTTTAATTTATAATCCACAATTATACTCTAAAAATTATCTTTCATCCCTCGTATTTTACCAAAAACTCTGGCCGGATCTTTCATTCCTGATATTGACTGGAAACTAACACTATCCCATCGCAAAAAAGGATTTGTTTGTTTTTCTTCTCCTAACAAAGAAGGAACTGTTGCTTTTCCTTGTTGACGAAACTCCTTAACTTGGTTATATCTCGTTTGTAAAGCTATGTTATCAGGATCAACGGTTACTGCAAATTGAAGATTTTTTAAGGTATATTCATGGGCGCACCAAACACGAGTATTATCAGGCAAATTCCGTAACTTTTCTAAAGAGTTAACCATTTGCGCTGGAGTTCCCTCAAATAACCGTCCACACCCTCCTGCAAATAAGGTATCGCCACAGAACAATTCGCCAGTATCTTGGGCTGATTCTGGGGGAAAATAGTAAGCGATATGGGCGCGAGTGTGTCCAGGAACAAAGAAAACTTCTGCCACTCGGTTAGCAAATTCAACGCGATCGCCTTCTTTTAAAAATACTTGTTGATGAGGAATTCTACCGCGATCTTCTATTCCTCCATAAACACAAAGCTTAGGAAATTGTTCAATTAAGGCATTATTTGCCCCAACATGATCATAATGGTGATGGGTATTAAAAATAGCCACTAATTGGGCTTCTAATTTATCTAAACATTTTAAAACAGGCGTAGCTTCAGCCGGATCAACCACAGCCGCAGTATGGGTATTAGGATCATGAAGGACAAAAATATAGTTGTCAGATAGGGCAGCAAGTCGTTTAATATCCATAAATGATGGTGAAATTCAGCTAACATTAATTATATTTTTTAGTTTAATATAAATTTGATCAACATGATGAAAACTCTCAATAATTCTGTTTCACGAACATGGACAATAATTTATTTACGACTTCTTGCATTTATCTTGTTATATGGGGGACTTATCCATGTTGGCAATATCTTAGGGTTCGGTGAAATTCCCTGGCAGGAAACCCCTATTCACTGGCAAATTATGGATATTGTCTTGCTTATTTTTGATTTGACAACATCCATTGGCTTATGGTTTAAAAAAACTGAAGCGATTATTGCTTTTTTGATGGGAATCATGTTACTACAAATTGTTCCTTACACTATTTTTCGTCAATATTTTATTACTGTTCCTCAAGATAATGTTACTTTAAATGGTCTTATTATTACTGAATTAATTTTGATAATAATTTTAGTCACTCTTATCGTTCTAAAAAAATAGTTTGGTTAAGGAAAAAGTTATGACAATTATTGAAACCCTTGAGAAACTTCGCCAATTAACCCAAATTGATCTTCAATCTTCTTGGGTTAGCGTTTCTAATGAAATTAATTTTGAGTCTCTTGATATTAATTCTTGGGAACCTATTCAATTAAATGAGAAAGGTTATATTATTTGGCAAGCCGGAAGAAAAATTAAATGGTTAGCTAAAAAAATTGCTATTCCTGAAAAGATTAATGGTTATTCTTTGTCAGGGTTAACCGTCAGATTAGCTTTAACTTGGTGGGCTGAAAATGCAAAAATATTTGTTAATAATAAATTAGTGCAAGAAGGAGATTTGTTTGACTCTTCCGCTAGAATTTTAGTTACTCCATCGGCTAAACCAGGAGAAGAATTTTTAATATTATTACGGTTGGTGAGTCCTGATCATGATATTGGTGGATTGATGAATTCTAGACTTATTTTTGAAACAAATACAAGTTTGATTGAACCTGGTTTTTTCGCTAATGAATTAACGATATTGTACAATTATTTATCCACTTTTGAAACAGAAAAATTAGATTATTTTAAAACATTAATTAGTGAAATAAATTGGGATGTTGTTAGTGACAAAAAAGCTTTTGATCAGAATCTATTAGAATTACGTCAGACCCTCGAACCTCTAGCAAAAAATATAAAAAAACACTCCTTGAATTTATTAGGACACGCTCATTTAGATATGGCTTGGTTATGGCCAGTTGATGAAACCTGGGATGTTGGCGAACGAACATTTTCTTCAGTTATTAACCTACAAAAAGAATTTCCTGAGCTTATTTTTGGTCATACAACCCCTGTACTTTATGAATGGATAGAAAAACATCGTCCGCAGCTTTTTAAAGCGATTATAGAAGCTTATCAACAAGGGAAATGGGAAATCTTAGGGGGGATGTGGGTTGAACCCGAAGTTAATTTATCATCAGGAGAATCAATCGTTAGGCAACTTCTCTATGGACAACGTTATTTCAAAGAGAAATTCGGAAAAACAACCCAAGTGGCGTGGCTTCCCGATAGCTTTGGTTTTACTTGGCAATTACCTCAAATTTTTCAACAAAGTGGAATAAAATATTTTGCCACAGGTAAACTCCATTGGAATACTACAGTCAAATTTCCTCATGGATTTTTTTATTGGCAATCTCCTGATGGAACCCAATTATTAACTTTAATTTCTCCTCCCAATGTTACGGGAGTTATGGATACAAATCCTTTAGTTATGACTGATTATTCTATCGCCTGGAAACAACAAACAGGGTTAAAAGATGCTTTATGGTTGCCTGGGGTAGGAGATCATGGAGGAGGGCCAAGCCGTGATATGTTAGAGGTTCAAACTCGCTGGAAACAGTCTCCATTTTTTCCTAAAATCCAGTTTACTCAAGCTATTAATTATTTAGAAAAACTAGAAAATATTGCTAATAATATTCCTGTTTGGAAGGATGAACTTTATTTAGATTTACATCGTGGTTGTTATACAACCCATGCTGATCAAAAATCATATAATCGTCGCTGCGAGGATTTGTTATATCAAGCGGAATTATGGTTATCTATCTCAAGAATTATCCAAGATAAAATAGTTGATTTGAATGATAAGAAGTCTTTAGAGAAAGCTTGGAAAAAAGTTCTTTTTAATCAATTTCATGATATTTTGCCAGGAACTTCAATTCCTGAAGTATTTGTTAAAGCAAATCAAGATTGGCAAGAAGTGATTAAAACGGGTCAAACCTTATTAGATGATTCTTTACAAGCGATCGCCGCTCAAATTTCCTTACCAAAGCCACCCCAAGCTGATGCTATTCCTTTAATTGTTTTCAACTCCCTGAATTGGCAAAGATCAGAAGTTGTTGAATGTGCAGTGGCTAAAAAAAATTGGACTATTTATGATTTAGAAGGTCATCAATTAACCTCTCAATGGTCAATCGATAGTAAACTTTTATTTGTAGCAGAAAATATTCCCTCAATTGGATATCGTATTTTTTGGTTATGTCCCAGTAATAAAACTCCAGCAATTATTAAAAAAACTGATAGTAAAGATTATAGATTAGAAAATAAATACTTAAAAGTTTGGATCAATCCTGAAACAGGAAATATAGACAGTATTGTTGATAAAACTAATCAAAAAGAAATAATAAAAGGGCAATTTAATCAACTACAAGGATTTCAAGATCAGGGACAATATTGGGATGCTTGGAATATCGATCCTAATTATCATAATTATCCCTTACCAGAAACTCAGTTAACAGCAATAGAATACTTAGAAACAGGACCAATACAATCGACAATCAGAGTGATTCGACAACTAGGAAACTCAGAATTTTCTCAAGATTATAGCTTACAAATTAACTCAAGAATTCTCAAAATAAAAACCCAAGTTAATTGGCAAGAAAATTATGTGTTAGTCAAAGCATCTTTCCCATTAAATTTAGAGGGTGATTATACAACTTATGAAATTCCTTTCGCAGCGATTGAAAGAACAAATAACCCTAAAACTCCAGAAGAAAAAGCGAAATGGGAAGTTCCTGCATTAAGATGGGCTGACTTAACAGATAAGTCTAAAAACTATGGAGTAAGTATCTTAAATGACTGTAAATATGGTTATGATAGCCAAAAAGATCACCTCAGACTTACTCTCTTAAAAAGTCCCCATTGGCCTGACCCTAATTGCGATCGCGGTTTACATTCTTTTACCTATGCTGTTTATCCTCATCAAGGAAGTTGGCAAGACGGTAAAACAGTACAACGAGGATATGAATTCAATATCCCCCTAAAACTTATCTTTCCCCAGCAAAATAACCCGAGTCATCCCGCTAAATTACCACCTGTCAATCAATTCTTAGATTTGGGGTCAGATAACTTAATTTTGTCTGCTTTTAAATCATCTGAAAATAATCCGAACGCTTGGATTTTACGATGCTATGAGTCTCAAGGAAAAACGTCCCCGATTTCTCTGACAAATAACCTCGGTTTAACCCTTAACAATCAAGTTAACTTATTAGAAGAAGTGATCTCACCAATTTCTCATATTTTCCCCTATAAAATTGTTAGTTTTCAATACCAAATTATTTGAAAAATTTTTCTTGAAACTTTTAAAAGCCATTTTTCACTTGGGACAAACTTCTTAAATAACCTTCACTGGCAAGGGTCATTTATTGATCCCTGTCAGGTATTCTTAATCTTTTTCAGCAAAGTTAACCCTCAATTGTGATCCAGACTACTGTTCAAGATCAGAGATTGGCCGTATAATTTCTTTAGAATTTCTTTATATTTCTATCAGTGTGAGGTCCATCCATGAATCCCACCACTCTAAGGCATCTCTGGTCTACCATTGAACAAACTCAAGCACAAACCTTACTAAGTCTTGACCAATCAGATTTAGCTGATTGCTTGCTTTCTCAAGTTCAACAAGATAAACTCCTAACTCCAGAAGAATATAATCGTCTTAGTACCTACATTAGCTTGCGTATTGCCCTCATTAGAGATTTAGCCCAATCCCGCCTAAATCCTCAGGCCATTTAAACGTAGAAATAGCCAAAATTATTTAATTTTATTAATACAGGGAGAGTGACATCTAATCCCCCTGTATCGTTAGTCTGATTAAAATCAATCCCTTGAGTTAGTGAGAATTATTTTCATTGCCATTCTTTCCACGAGGTTGAATGACACCATATCCACCATGATTACGGATGTAAATAACATTGATTTCATCCGTGTCTTTGTTGCGGAACATATAAAAATCATGGTCTACTAATTCCAATTGATGTAACGCTTCATCAATCGTCATCGGTGGCATGGCAAAATATTTCATGCGGATGACTTCAGGGGGCAATTCTGGGGTGCGATCGCCAATTAGATCCCCTTCTACTGGATTAGTTTCAACAATTTCTGCCACTTTTATCGAATTGTGAGCTTTCTTATGATTAAGTTTCTCCTTGTATTTGCGCAGTTGACGGGCAATTTTATCAGAAACTAAATCGATACTAGCATAGAGACTTTCGCTACCTTCTTGAGCCCGAATAACCGTACCATTGGCGTAGACTGTGACCTCTGCTTTATGCTTATCAGTGATCCGAGCATTGCGAGCTACCGATAAATGTACATCAACCTTTGTTGTCATTGCCTGAAAGTGTTTGACCGCTTTTTCAAGTTTTTCTTGTACGTAGTCGTTAATAGAATCGGTAACGTCGATATTATTACCTTGGATCAAAAGCTTCATACTCAATACTCCATTGTCAATTGAATTTTAGTCACATCAAACAGCAATCACTAAACTAGCTGTTTGTTCAAAACCAGGAATTAGCACCCTATGTGATACCAATTTCAGCCAACGGTCTTCGATGAATATCTTGGTGTTTGTTCATTAAGTTTTCTCACCTCTTTCTAGGTATCTTAATGATAGTTTATCCCTTCTTAATTTGAGTTGCCTTAAGATAGATTACTGATAGAATGTTGAGAAGATGCAACTCCTTAGATTTGTTTTTTCCCTCTCCTTTTACGTGAATGGTTCTTCTAAACTTGACGTTAGGGATGGCTAAGAAATTCCCTCGTCCCCTCAATTGGGTTGGCCATTGGTCAAGAGAGTTAAACCGAAAAAATCTAGATTGTTTTGGGTCGTTTCTCCCCTAATCTTTGGCTTAAAGGGAACTATCTGATACTTTTAGACTAACACTTTGTATTGTTCCTAACATAGCTCTTTGTTTTCTTTTTATCTTCCTTTGCATCTCTTGATATTTCTTAAAAATTACTTTACAAAATGAGACAAACTTTTCCATTAACGTTTGACCCTCAAAGACAGCAACGGCGATGTCTCGTTCACCAGGGAGGAATTATCCCCTATCAGATAGCTTGGGAGACTCAGCGATCGCTAGTCAAAGAACGGTTAAAAGATTCTACTTTAGATGATATCCTTTTATTGCTCGAACATCCCCCCGTTTATACCTTGGGAACCGGAGCAAGTCTAGAATTTCTGAAATTTGATCCCATCACCACCCCTTACGAAGTCCATCGGATTGAAAGAGGAGGAGAAGTTACTTATCATTGTCCAGGTCAATTAGTCGGCTATCCTATTCTTAATTTACGCTATTATCAACAGGATTTGCATTGGTATTTACGACAACTTGAAGAAGTAATTATTCAGGTGCTTAAAGGGTATGAACTCCAAGGAAAACGGATATCTGGTTTAACAGGCGTTTGGGTAGGAGACTATAAAGTAGCAGCGATTGGAATTAAGGTTAGCCGTTGGATTACCATGCACGGTTTTTCCCTGAATGTTTGTCCTGATTTAAAGGGATTTAAACCCATTGTTCCCTGTGGAATTGAAGATAAACCTGTAGGGAGTTTGGATCAATTTATTCCTAACATTGAATTGACGAAAGTCCGCCAAGATATTATCAAAACTTTCGCTGAAGTTTTCAATGTTAAGTTGAGATTAATCACAGTTAATTTATTCAATAAATTAGGATAAAACCCCTTCTACTCGTTCTAATTCTAACTCCTCAAGGTAATCGATCGCCCAATTAGATAGCCTTTGCATAAAATGGAAAGGATAAGTATTAGCAATCCCGACCACCTGCATTCCAGCCTGTTTTCCTGCTTCTATTCCTGCGGGGGTATCTTCAATCACTAGGCAATCTGAAGGCTGTAATTGTAAATTAAAATCTAATTGATTAAAGCGTTCAACCGCTAATAAATAGCCATCAGGTTGAGGCTTACTTAATTTTACTTCATCCCCGCCCACAATAACTTGAAAATAGTCAGCAATTCCTGCTTTTTCAAGAACAAATTCTACCTCAGAAACGAGAGAACCTGTTACTAAACCAATTTGTAATCCCCTCTCTTTAATTTGTGCTAAAAAGTTTTCTAATCCTTGATAAATGGGAAGATTATCTAAGGTTTCTAGATGCTGCCGATAGAGTTGTGTTTTCTGATTAATTAATTTTTCTAAATAGTCGTCAGAAACCAAGCGACCTCGCCTTGATAAAATATCTTTAAGACAAGTGTAATCACTCCTTCCTAAACAAAACTGTTGATATTCAGAAGGATCAGGACGTAAATTTTCGGCTAACAAAATATTATTAATCAACTCCTGATGAATTGCTTCATCATTAATAATAACTCCATTAAAATCAAAAAGAATTGCTTTTAACATCTGACTTTTGTGAATCAGTAAAATGATACCCTGTCGTGACTTTTTTCGTTTGTTTAAGGTTATTTTATGATAGGTTGATCTAGAGATGAAGCGGTATGAAATTCAACTTTTTTTCTATCTTGACAAGGAATGAGGGTTTGGATCAAAAAGTCTTTCGTTTGGTTATGTTCATCAGCAACTAAGACTTTAGCTGTATAGCCACTGTGTAAGACTTCTATGCGATCGCATTGTTCGTAGGCATAGATAATTAACCTATCCCCTGGTTCACATAATAAGGCAGCCCCCCCATTCGGGCAAATTTCTCCTTGTCCTGGTTCTCCTGGAATAGCATAGGTCGAGAAACGATTCCCATTATTAAGGTTGATGATATCCACTTCTTCTAGGGGAAGAATACCAACTTTGTCGAGTAAGTCAGGATCAATGGTAATACTTCCTATATAATTCACATTTGCTTCAGTGACACGCACTCGATGAAGCTTAGCGCGCATTAGCCTAATAGTTCCCATGGATTGTGCCAATAATCATCTTTAACTATTGTAATACACTTGGTTGTTCTCACAGATTGTTCATAATGACCCTTTATGTTTTGAAAATTGTACTATCGTGAACTGACTTGAATGACAATGGTGAGGAATTATGATGCGCTATGCAGTTATCATCGAAAAAGGAAAACGGTATTATGAGGCTTATGTTCCTGACTTGCCAGAATGTGGCCTGGTAGGTACCTCTGTAGAAGAAGTGAAAACCTTAGTTCAAGCTTCCATTACCAACCATTTACAGGGATTAAAAAACGAGGGAGATACTATCCCTCAACCCAAATCAATGTGTGATTATGTGGAAGTTGGGTAATAGTAGATTGATGATCTGAGGTGATGACTAAAGAATCGGGCGATCGCCTTTTCTTAACTCAACGATTAAATTAACGCCCTACCATAATCAGGGGTTGTATTAAGCGATGCAAAATTTGCTTAAGTACCATTGCCGTCCATTCAATATCTTCTGAGGTAGTTTCCCGTCCCAAGGTCAGGCGAATTCCTGCTAACCCTTCTGTTTGGGAATAACCCATGGCTAATAAAATTGGACTAGGAGTCAATTGGCCACTGTGACAAGCAGAACCAGCACTAATGCCAATGCCAGCTAGATTAAGCTGACGAACAATCGTTTTCCCCGTTATTTTCTCTCCCTGGTGATTAGCTGACGGAGCAATCATAATAAAACTGACATGATGAGGGAGACGATATAATCTATCTCCTGTGGGAATTAGGTAAGGACAGTCGGCCATTAGATCAAACAGGCGATCGCGCAGTCCCATCAATCTAGGGGTTTCTGTGGGCATTTCTAAGGCCGCTAATTCGGCAGCTACCCCAAATCCTGCAATTGCTGGAACCCCTTGAGTTCCTGATCGTAACTTTTGTTCTTGTCCTCCTCCTGCCAATAAAGGGCCAATAGCTACCCCAGGCCGTACATATAATGCTCCTGCCCCTTGAATGCCATAAATTTTATGTCCTGAGAGGGATAACAAATCCACTCCTAAGCGTTGAACATCTAACGGTAATCTTCCTGCTACCTGTACGGCATCGGTATGGAATAGCACCCCTTGAGCGTGAGCAATTTTAGCTAACTCTTCAATCGGTTGTACGGTTCCTACTTCACTTTGTCCGTAAATGATCGAAACAAGTACCGTATTAGATCGAATAGCCTCCTTAAGATCAAGCGCATTCACTCTTCCTTGGCGGTTGACAGGCAAGGTTGTTACTTCCCAACCGTTTTGAGTCAATCGTCGCGCTGTTTCTGAAATGGCCGAATGTTCAACTGATGAAATAATCAAATGTTGGGGTTTAGAATATTGTCTCGTTATCCCTAGCAACGCTAAATTATCTGCCTCCGTCCCTCCTGATGTAAAGATGATAGAGTCAGCATTAGGAGCGTTAAGTAAACTGGCTACCTGAAATCGAGCGGTTTCGACAATGGTTGCTGCCCTTTGTCCCCAAGTATGCAAACTTGATGGATTACCCCACTGATTTGTCAAAATGTCTCGGACTTTGGCGATCGCTTCTAAGCGGGGTGGCGTGGTTGCGCTATAGTCAAGATAAATTTGCATTATTTCACCAAGGAGAATAGGGAGGAGCCATACTCAGGATTAACCTTGAAGATTAAACAATCAGAGCGATTTTTAAAGATAACAACTTTAATGTCTGCTCAGTATCAGTGGCCAGGTTTACACACATTATAATCTTCATGGGAAATGACTGCTTCTGGGACTAAGATATTACCATTATCACGACAAATTAAACGATAGTGTCGGGTCACGGGAATACTAATCACAAAGCGGTCATGCCTCAGTCGCTTGCCATGAAATTGTCGATAGTCTTTTTGGTTTGCTAATTCCTTAAGAATTTTACGGGCTTTGAGAACAACATTTTTGGGTAAAGTTCTTAAATCAATGGGATCTTTAGCAAACTTATCTTCCCAGGCATTCTTCTCTTTTTTTTTCTGTTCTCTGACAGTTTGTGCTTGAGCGCATCGATGACACCTTTGACCATATCCTTTATGACCACACGGAAAGCTTTTTTTTCTTCTGGACATAACAACCATTGATCCATAAAATACTTGCAGCCTATTTTGTTACGATAGGGAAAACTGACGATCCCTGACTTCTTTTGGATCTCACGCAAGACCAAGCCAAGCTACCGCCGTAACCCAAAGTTCTCCATACAGCAGGCACAGGATAGATTAGGATATCTTCAAAAGCTAAAACCCATTGATAGCACGCATTTCACTTTTGCATCAATACCCTTTGCCTTTTACCTTCTGCTATATATTCAGCATACAAGGTCTTATTCTCTCCAGGCAAAGAAATCGGGAGGATATCGAGAGGAATTAACTGTCATGGATCAACCAAATCCCTTTTAATCCCATGTTATCCTTAAAAATTATGGGTTTAACTATTGTAATATTAGTTCAGTTTAGCCAACGGAGACCTTGGTTAAAACTTGTTGAAACGATTAGGGGTCGAGAAAGGAATCGCTTCCTTCCCCTCCCAGTCCGAACCGTACATGAGAGTTTCCAACTCATACGGCTCTCAGTAATCAGTCCCTTTACATGGGTACTACCAATACATCGTCAATTCATCTGTAGTTTTCTGGGATTACCATGTCATTATCAACATATTTCTCGTTACTACCATCATATTTTAATTCTTTGAATCGCACCCAAAAGAGAAATAACGTTAACTGGGATTTGACATAAATACCCCATCAAAATCTATTTTAATAGTTTAAGGTCAGAAATCCTCAATTTTCCTTAACCATTGTCCATTATCTAGTTCCTGATCTTCTGTAAAGATAACCCATTCCTCGTCAGCACCAGCCTATTTTTGAGGAGTGAAAGTATGAGTTTAATGCGATAACGTTCATCAATATCTAACAACATTATTATACTTAACTGATTATTACAATCAGAAAAATTTATTTATAAATTGTAACAAAGTCTACTATAATGGCATCACTGATAATAATAGGTTTCGATAGAAAAATATGATAATGGCTCAATTTCCCTGGCTAACGGCGATTATCTTACTACCATTAATAGGGGCATTTGCCATTCCTTTAATCCCCGATAAGGAAGGTAAACAGGTGCGATGGTATGCCCTTGGTATTAGTATTGCTGATCTAGTATTAATGTGTTACGCATTTTGGAACAATTATGATCCAAGTAACCCTAGCTTTCAACTAGCAGAAAAATATTCTTGGGTTCCTCAAATAGGACTAAGTTGGGCGGTCTCTGTTGATGGAATTTCTATGCCCCTAGTTTTACTAGCGGGACTTGTCACCACCCTAGCTATTTTTGCAGCCTGGCAAGTAGATCGCAAGCCCAAACTTTTCTACTTCTTGATGTTGGTGCTATATGCTGCCCAAATTGGGGTATTTGTCGCCCAAGACTTGTTATTACTCTTCATCATGTGGGAATTAGAGTTAGTTCCCGTCTATTTACTCGTTTCTATTTGGGGTGGCAAA
Organism: unicellular cyanobacterium SU2; assembly: GCA_002110465.1. Classification (GTDB taxonomy): domain Bacteria; phylum Cyanobacteriota; class Cyanobacteriia; order Cyanobacteriales; family Microcystaceae; genus Rippkaea. The sequence goes on from NEED01000014.1 coordinate 96,838, forward strand.
AAGCGACGTTATGCAGCCATGAAATTCCTTCTGTATACGGCAGCCGCTTCTATCTTTATTTTAGTCGCAGCTTTAGCCATGGGTCTCTATGGTGGCGGTCAAATGACCTTCGATATGGTAGAACTTGCAGCTAAAAATTACCCTTTAGGGTTAGAATTATTGCTTTATGCTGGATTATTAATGGCTTTTGGGGTTAAATTAGCGATTTTCCCATTACATACTTGGTTACCTGATGCCCACGGTGAAGCCTCTTCTCCAGTCTCTATGATTTTAGCGGGCGTATTACTAAAGATGGGGGCTTATGGATTAATTCGTCTGAACTTAGAAATGCTACCCGATGCTCACGTTTATTTTGCGCCGGTTTTAGTGATTTTAGGGGTAATTAATATTGTTTACGGTGGTTTTACCTCCTTTGCCCAATCCAATATGAAACGCCGTTTGGCTTATTCTTCCATATCTCACATGGGGTTTGTTCTGTTAGGACTTGCCTCCTTCACGGATATTGGAATTAGTGGGGCGATGTTACAATTGATTTCCCACGGACTCATTGCGGCAGCATTATTCTTCTTAGCGGGTGTTACTTATGATCGCACCCATACCATGATTCTTGACGAAATGAACAATATTGGCCAAGTCATGCCCAAAGTCTTTGCTTTGTTTACCATTGGCGCAATGGCATCTTTAGCACTACCTGGAATGAGTGGCTTTGCCAGTGAACTGTCGGTTTTTGTGGGCATTACCTCTAGTGATATTTATAGCTCAATTTTCCGTACGGTTACGGTGTTTTTATCGGCTGTAGGACTAATTCTGACTCCTATTTATCTTCTATCCATGTTAAGACAACTTTTCTATGGCTCTGATCTAGTTCTCACTTGTGGGTTAAGTAATAATCAATCCGTAAATGTGGATGAACAACAAGCCATTTGTTTCGGGAATAGTTGTGTTTTACCGATTAACGCGAAATATAGCGATGCTAATCCCCGTGAATTGTTAATTGCAGCTTGTTTCTTGGTTTTAGTTATTGGTATTGGCTTTTATCCCAAACTCGCTACCCAACTGTATGATGTAAAGACAGTTGCCGTTAATGCTCAAGTTCGTCAATCCTATCGTCAAATCGCCGAAGTTAATCCTAAGATTTATGGAATGTCACCGGAAATTCAACAAGTCTCTGAATTAGCTTCTGTCGTCAAGATATCTCGTTAAACCCTTTCAATAAGCTTTGATGGGGAGTGTTTTAAGCACTCCCTTTTTTTGTACTAATTTTTAACTAACAATTTACGACGCAATTGATCCAAAGCAGTATAGCTACTCAAAAATCGGATTGTATCGCGATCGCGCATCTCCCCGAACTGACATTTAAAACTCTTTACCTTTCCCTGATTATCTGCTAATCCAATATAAACCAATCCCACGGGTTTAGTTTCGGCCCCCCCCCCCAGGGCCAGCAATTCCAGTAATACTAATTCCCCAAGAAGTCCCTAACCGTTTTTTTACGCCTAAAGCCATCTGTTGGGCTACCGTATCACTAACCGCCCCGTATTGCTCTAAATCTTCGGCATTAACCCCTAATAAATCACTTTTTACCTGATTGTCATAGGCAATAATGCCCCCACGAAAATAGTCCGAACTCCCTGAAACGGTAGTTAACATTGCCCCTAACCCGCCTCCAGTACAAGATTCAGCTACACTCACCGTTTCTCCTGCTTGCCTCAATAAACTCCCCACCACCGAAGCTAAGGTATCCTCATCCGACCCAAAATAGTCTAAGCCCGCGATTTTTTGAATTTCTTGGGCAATGGGTTCAATTAGAGCGATCGCCTCTGTTTCTGAGGTAGTTTTAGCAGACACGCGCAACCGCACTTCCCCCAAAGAAGCATAGGGGGCTACCGTAGGGTTAGGTAAGTCAAAAAACTGAGAAACCTTAGCGGCCAAAGCTGACTCACCAATGCCCCTAAACCGCAACATTCTACTATAAATAATTTCTTTGCCCCAACCCTGACTTTTTAAGTAAGGAACAGCCGTTTCGCGCCACATCCGCTTCATTTCAGACGGGACTCCAGGGAAGGTCATTAAGGTTAAATTCGGGCGAGGTTGCCATAAGAGGCCAGGGGCAGTCCCAGAAGGATTAGGCAAGATATCAGCCCCTTGAGGAAGCAAAGCCTGTTTACGATTATTATCTGTCATGGTTCGTCCCCGTGAAGCAAATTTTTGACTAATATCTTCAATAATTTCGGTACTTTCCACTAAGGGAGTCTCAAACACCTGGGCGATGGTTTCAGTAGTTAAATCATCAGGGGTTGGTCCTAACCCCCCGGTAAAAATTAAAATAGAAGCCCGTTGACTGGCAATTTCAATAACTTCTTGTAAACGGGTGGGATTATCGCCAACAACGGTTTGATAATAGTGGGGAATTCCTAAACTAGCGAGTTCTTTGGCCAAAAATTGAACATTAGTATTAAGGATATCTCCCAATAACAATTCTGTCCCCACACAAATAATTTCTGCACTCATAACGATTCAAATTAAATCTCTAAAGGTTAACAAATCTGCCAACAACTATTCCTTAATTAACTCTACGGCATCCCGACCATCAGTCTCTTGCAAATATACTTTAACCTGCTCTTGGGACGCAGTGGGAAGTTTTTTTCCGGTAAAATCAGGATGAATGGGTAACTCTCGATGACCGCGATCAACTAACACCAATAATCGAATCGCTTGGGGTCGTCCGTATTCAGTCACCGCATTTAAAGCAGCCCGAATTGTTCGTCCTTTATAAATTACATCGTCAACTAAAACTACGGTTTTTCCCGTTAAATCAAAGGGAATTTTCGTTTTAGCAGGAGTACGGGTTTTAATGCGATCGAGGTCATCGCGATAAAATGTAACATCAACTGCTCCCACTGCTACTTTGACACCTTCTAACATTTCAATTTGTTGAGCGATTAGATGAGCAAGAGGAACCCCCCTAGTATAAATTCCTAAGAGTACCAATTGGGACAGATCCCCTGACTTTTCAATTACCTGAGAGGCTAAACGGGTTATTATGCGGCGAATTTTTTCGGTACTCAGAATTCTTTTGACCATACCCTTTGTTCCCTTTATGTATGATTAACTCACTAAGTCAGTAGATGCTTAATTTTACACTCCTTGTAAGTATCTAAACAAAAAAAACAATTGTTGGTAGTCAGTCATGATCCCAGTTGAAAGCTTGACATAATTTAGGGCTAAAGCCCTGACTACGAACCCGAGTTTGACTCTTTCCCCCACACCTGCGATCCCCATTATGTTAATCCCCCAATCGACTGAAGACGGTTCTTATACTTTTTTTTCTGCAGAATTTGAAGAATTATTTCATTCCCATTCTGGAGCAAAACTTGAAGCCGAACAAAAATTTGTCAACCCTTGTCAACTCAAAGAAAAAGCACAGCATCAGCAATCTTTTAAAATATTAGATGTTTGTTATGGACTTGGTTACAATAGTGCCGCAGCATTAGACGGTATTTGGTCTATTAATCGGGAGTGTCATATCGAATTAATCGCTCTAGAATCTGACATTAATGTCCCTCGTCAGGCAGTCACTTATCAACTTCTTCAACAATGGCCATCTTCCATCGGAAAATATTTAACACAACTTGCTCAAACCCAAGAAATACACTCACCAAACTTGAGAGCTAATTTATTAATAGGAGATGCTAGAAACACAATTCAAATTCTTCAAAATTCAGGTTTCCAAGCAGATGCCATTTTCCTCGATCCCTTTTCTCCTCCAAAATGCCCCCAGTTATGGACGGTGGAATTCCTACAAAAAGTCGTAGGCTGTTTAGACTCTCAGGGACGCTTAGCGACCTATTCTAGTGCCGCAGCAGTGAGAACCGCTTTACAGTTGGGGGGGTTAACCGTCGCCCCCACCAAAGGAGTCGGCCGGCGATCGCCTGGAACCGTAGCCAGTTTTGATCGTCAAAGACTACAGCCCCTTTCTTCTCAAGAACGAGAACATCTACAAACCCGCGCTGCCATTCCCTACCGGGACCCCACCCTTCAAGAGTCTGCTACGGTAATTAATCAGCGAAGACGTATTGAACAAAAAAATAGCAACTTAGAACCCACTAGTCGTTGGAAAAAACGATGGAAAAAGTTCGGGCAAAACTCAGAGAAATTTAAGTGATACTTGTGTTAAACTTACGTGAATTTTCGCTGTAAAGTCTGAATAAAGTTGTTTATAGTTTTAAAAACCTAATAATTAGCTAAAATAATATTAATATCAATATGGTAGTGAGCAGCACCCCGACGAAAGTTACGATCTCAGACTTAATTCAAATAAACTCTGTGGATAATATTTTTGGAAGTTCCCAACCCGCTAAAATTTTTGTCGTTGATGACCATCCCTTTAGCCGCATGATGGCAGTAGATATCCTCCAATCAGATGGTTATAAGGTCATAGAGTCTGATGGCAGTTCAGATATTATTGAGACGATTTTAGCTGAGTCTCCTGATTTGATTTTGTTAGATGTCAAAATGCCTAATTACAACGGTTTCGAGTTGTGTCACCAACTGAAACAAGATCGTCAGACTAAAGAAATTCCTGTAATTCTAATGACAGTTGCTGATGATAGTCAATCTCGTCTTAAAAGTCAGGAAGTTTGTGCAGATAGTTTTCTCAGTAAGCCGTTAGAGAGGATGGTTCTTCTTCCTGAAGTAAAATTACTGATCCAACGCAAACATCTCTATGAATGGCTTGAACAAATGCAGCAGGTTCTATTTCTCATTGCTCAGGCGATCGACAAACGTTATTCTCAAGAAGGAATTTCTTGCGCGAGGGTCGATCAACTCGCCCAGGCTTTTGGGGAATACTTAAATCTTAGTCCCGTCGAGATCAATGATTTAATTTTAGCGGCTCACCTCCACGATATTGGGACGATCGCCATTCCCGATGCAGTGTTACTCAAAAAAGAAGCATTAACTCCCACTGAACGCGATCTCATTAAACAGCACGTTTTAATCGGAGAAAAAATTTGCCGTCCTTTGCAAAATCGTCAGGGAATTGCTGAAATTATTCGCCATCATCATGAACGTTGGGATGGAAGCGGTTATCCTGATGGATTGCTTGGGAATGATACCCCTTGGTTAGCACAAGTTTTCCAAATTCTTGATATTTACGATGCCCTAACCAGTAAAAGACCCTATAAAAAAGCTTTTAGTTCTGAACAAGCCATAACCATTATGCTCGAAGAAAAAGATAAAGGATGGCGGAACCCCGAGTTAGTTGAGAAGTTTGTTGATTTTTTACGAGGAAACAATTCCTGACCACTGGACTCTCTTTTGTTTAGTTCGTCGGTAAGAAAAGAAATGATTAGGTTCTTGATAAGTACAATAAGGAGCGATCGCCATTTGCTCTGACCGAATGCCTAATTCTCGCAACTGCAAAATATTAACCTTTCGTACATCTAGGCGCACCCGTCCAGGTTTAGAATCAGGGAGAATTGGGGAATCAACAAGCATACTCAAACGGTCTAAAATCTTGTGAGAATGGCTAATTTTCTCTTTGGTAAATAAACTTAATCCCACCTCGATCGCTACCTGTTCAGAGACTTGATAGACTTCCCCTGAGATAGCCGGACCGATAGCAATGCGGAGATTTTCTAGAGAACTCCCCAACCTTTGAAAACGGGTGATCGCTTCAGGAACGATGCTCTGTGCAGTTCCTCGCCATCCCGCATGAATCGCAGCTACTCGACGAGTTTCAAGATCTCCAATTAACACAGGGCTACAATCAGCACTTGCCACCCATATCCCTTGATTTTTGCCGTCGGTAATTAATCCATCCGCAGGAGGAAAAATCTCTTCTATGGTTTCAGTTGCCCTTGCTCTATGGATTTCGGTTGGGGTTAACACTCGATGGCCATGAACCTGCTTAACCCGATAGGTTGTTGCTGTTGGAGTCAAAATAGCTGTCAACGTTTCAGGAGGACGGGGGTAAAACTGTTGGGTAAAAAAGCCATGTTGCCAATCATCGAGTAGAGTACAAGTTAAATAGGGGAGGCCATTCCATTGTTGCCATTGCCAAGTGGGGGTTTGAATTTGGCGATCGCCTATCACAGAAGAAACCACAGCTATTACCTCAATTTTTGATCTAGGGTGAATTTTATCAAAGAAAATTAATGGTATCTATCATATCAAAACCCAGAAAATCAGGTATTTTTATGGTTATCAATCAACAAAAATTAGAATGGGAATTGACCCAATCATCTAGTATTCATGGTTTATCACCCCAGTCTCTCTATTTTTTTGAGACAATTCCTTCGACCAATCAAATTCTTTGGAAGATTTTAGCGCGGGGGAAACCTTCTCCCATTGTGGCGATCGCTGCTCAACAAACCGCCGGACGGGGACAATGGGGACGCATTTGGCAATCTTCTCCTGGGGGACTTTATCTTTCGGTTGCTATCACCCCTCGAATTTTAGTTAAGGATGCTTTTCATGTCACTCTACTGAGTGCTTGGGGTATTGCTCATATTCTACGAGAATATCAGATTCCGATTTGGCTAAAGTGGCCTAATGATCTCATTCTTCAGGGTCGAAAATTAGGCGGGATCAAAACTGAAATTCGCACCCAACAAAACTATATTACCCATGCTGTGATTGGGGTTGGAATCAATTGGTCTAATCAAGTTCCGACTACAGGAATTACCTTAACATCTTGGTTTGACACTCAAGAGTCTTGTCCTATTTCCTCTTTAGAAAAACTTGCTGCTATTACTCTTTCAGGAATTTTTCAGGGCTATCAATCTTATCTGGAGCAAGGCTGCGATCACTTGTTAAATGCTTACCTTAAATTCCTCGATAGTTTAGGCAATTCTATAGACTTTGAAGGGATGAAAGGAACCATTATAGGGGTAACATCTCAAGGAGAATTAAGAGTATCTTTACAATCTCAAGGAGCTAAAACAGAAATCAAGTTACCCCCTGGGAGTATTTCTTTAGGCTATCAATTAAAACAGCCATGAAAAAACCCGGTATTTACCGGGCTGCACTAGCTTATAATAATACGCCAGTTAAGTTGATCACTATCTAACTAATCCGATAGATTCTCAACCATTAGTGAACAACACCACAGGTTAAAGGACAAGACGCATAAACCGAACTATGAGAGGGTTTGGCTTCACCGTGCAGCCATCTGAGCCAACTAACTTGTTGAGGATGAACGCCTTTAAACGTGAGTATAGCCGCTCCAATAAAAATCGCTAATAAATTGGCTCCAATTAGAGAACCAGCTACTAATAAAACCGCACTAACTGGTAATACAGATTGCAAAATTACTGAGCCTAATGCTCCCACCGTTGCCATTAAAACTATCAACGGAAATCCTACCACTAATAGACAAACCGTTAAAGTAAAACTCCATATTAAAAAACTTTTAACTAAGGTTAATGAATAATGCTTTCCTAAACCAGATTTTTGTGCCATTTCCATAAATTTTCCTCCAAAGCAAACCAGTTAAGACTATTTGAAATGTAGCCCGTAAGATTAAGTATAGATAACCCTCCGAAAAAATGAGCATTTTGACAAATAAATTTACATTTGTAGGTGATTTTATGTGGTAATTATTGCGAATTGTTGCAGAAAAACAATATTGAGGTTGCAAAATATAAAATTGATCCTTCTTTAGATAGAGACCGATCTAAAGCAGAAGTAATCGATCCCTAACAAATCTGTCAGATCAGGAAAAAGTTACGGGATAAGGGTTAATAAACAATTAATTTGGTATTTATTTTTCTTAACATAAAAAAGTTGGTTTCTCAGAAACTAGGGAAATACTGTAGGTTGAGTGATGTTAGTTTAGGTGACAAATATGGGAACGTTCACTATAGCTCTCATAATCTTTTGTTTGATAGTGAAATTATCATGACTCAATCTCAACATCCTCCTATAGCTCCCCTTCCCCTACCCCCGATGCCGGGACAACTTCCCCATAATGGACAAGGGACGAAAGGCTCTGGAAACTCTAGTGAAGCAACTGCAACCGAGTTTCTAGCCATACCAGAAGAGACGATGTCACCAGAAACCCCTGAGAAGACACCCCCAGTCGCTCCACCACTTCCCCCTCTCCCTCAAGTTAGTCCAAAAGCCTTTGGTCGTTCTCCTGGACAACCCTCCCTAGGAGAGTTAATTCGTCAAGCGTTTGATGAAGGGTTCTCGGATGTTCATTTAGGGGTCGGAGAATTACCCCGAATGCGCGATCGCGGAGAAATGGTTCCTCTAGATTATCCAGAAACGGATGAAAACACTTTTATGAGTTGGTTACGGGAAATTCTTCAAGAAGACGAAATACAACGGTTTAAAAAAGAACTAGAATTTGATGGAGCCACTCAATACGACTTTGCTAGGGTTCGGATCAACATTTTTGACAGTCTTCTCGGTCCGGCGATGGTACTGCGGTTAATTCCTCTGAAAATTTTGACTATGGAAGAATTGCGCCTACCCATGGTTTTCCAAGAGGTTTCCGATGCTCATAAAGGACTAATTTTGATCACCGGTCCGACAGGTTCGGGTAAATCAACGACCATGGCTGCCATGGTGGACTATATCAATAAAGAACACCCAAAACACATCATTACTATTGAAGATCCTATTGAATTTGTCCATAAAAGTCGTCGTTCTCTGATTAAGCAACGGGAAGTCGGTATTCATACCCTAAAGTTTGATAATGCTCTTAAAGCCGCCTTACGGGAAGATCCTGACATCATTCTGGTGGGGGAAATGCGGGATAAAGAAACCGTTAATACTGCTCTAAAAGCGGCTCAAACCGGTCACTTGGTAATGGGAACCCTTCATACCAACAGCGCAGTCAAAACCCTAGAACGGATTCTTAGTTTATATACGGCTGAAGAACGGGAAGCCATGCGGGTGGCAATAGCGGAGTCGTTAGTCGCAATCATTTCCCAAGGATTATGTCGGACAACTGACGGAAAACGAGCCGCTTACCATGATATTCTGATCAATACAGAAACGGTCAAAGATTATATAGTTCAAGGGAAAAATGACGAAATCGTAGAACTAATGAAGGATGGAGAATTTGATGGCATGATTACCAGTAATCAGTCCTTGTTTAACCTCTATCAAGAAGGGCGTATCACCGAAGATACGGCTTTAGAACGCGCCCCTATTCCTAATGAAATGGCGATGATGTTACGGGGTAGAATCTAGGGCAATGCCAACCTCTTGGGGATGAAGAAGGATCTATCCAATACAATAGAATTAACCGTCTCTTATCTTCATCCCTATTTTATTGTCAAAACTAAAGCATTTTGACCCTATGTTGACTTCTGTAGCTCCACCAGACTCCTTTAAAGGAATTGCTCTTTTTACCCCTGGCGGGGATCTGGTTTTTGCCCGCGATCGCCAAAAACAAATTCAATGGCATTCCCATTTATGTGTCGCCTTGCAGGAATTATTGCATTTACCTGAACCGCCCCATTTTTTGATTCCTGGTTATACGGCTACTGTTGATCGTTGGTTTTCTAAGACAGAGGGAAAGATTAAAACTGTCGCTGAACTTTATCCCCCCCTCAAACGATATGAACCCTTACTTAATGCAGTATTTGGCATGAGTGACTTAATTTGGCAGACAGCAACCTGGCAAGAAGAAGCTTGTAACCCAATTATTTTAGAAACTTATCGCAATGAGTTTGCTCCCCTTTGGGATAATCATGATTTGATCGTATCTTTAGAAAATTATCGTAGCCAACCGTCTCAATACCAATTAACCTCTTCTTTGCTCAATGAAACAAATGATCTAAAAACCCATCAAGGATATATTTTACGTCTTTTTGTTGCAGGAAATAGTACGACAACTAAACAAACTTTAGAGATTATTCATCAGTTACTTGAAAAAGAGTTGCAACATCCCTACACCCTCAAAGTCATTGATATTTCTAAACATCCAGAGCAAGCTGAAACCCATCAAGTTTCAGCAACACCAACCCTCCTTCGTGTTTGGCCTAAACCAGTACGTCGCATCATTGGAGAATTAGAAGATTCTTCTAAAATCTTACAAATTATTTCAGCTATATAAAGACAAAAACTTATTAGAAGGGTGTTTCTAATTGTAAATCAAGGGTTTTGTCAAGATAAGGATGCTCAAACTTCAATGCTTTAGCGTGTAGATGTAAACGACTAACATCAGCACAACATCCATAAAGGCGATCGCCTAAAATAACTACCCCCAGTCCTTGAGGATCAGCCGCATGAACCCGAATTTGATGGGTACGTCCGGTTATCGGCATAAATTCCCCACGAGTGTAATCTCCTTCTGTGTTGATCATCTGGAAATTCGTGACACTAGGTTTGCCGCTTTGCCAGTCAACTTTTTGATAAGGACGATGGTTAGGATCTCCCCATAGAGGTAAGTCAATTTTTACCTGATTAGATAGTATAGAACCTGCTAAAATGGCTTCGTAGGTCTTGTTAACTTGTCTATTTTGGAATTGTTGACTCAGTTGGCGATGGGTTTGGCGATCGCGGGCAATTAAAAGGATACCCGATGTTTCTTGATCTAAGCGATGGACAGCCATTAATTCTTCCTCATCAGGTAATAAATGACGTAACCGAGTCAAAACACTATCAAAAGTCTCATAATAACGACCAGGAACTGACAGTAACCCTGGAGGTTTATTCACAGCAATTATCCATTGATCTTCATAGATTAAATCAAGATGATCATTAGCTTTTTTCAATTTAGTTAAATCAGATATACCAGACAGTAAAAACCCCATTAACGGTTGACAACGTTCGGCACAAGCTGGATAAAATTTTCCTGGAATTTTGTCACCTTTTTTAGAAGAAGTTCCCCACCAAAATTCAGCCATTGCTAATGGTTTTAAATGATGAGTTGCTGCATAATGAAGTAATTTAGGAGCGCAACAGTCTCCTGTTCCCGTGAGTAAACCCGTTGTGCTTAACTCTTGCAAGACTTTCGACTTTCCGGCAAAATTTGTTAAATAATAAACCTGATTGATCTGGTTTTGTAGTTGTCGGGACAAATTTTTCCTTTTTTGTTTAAGTTCTAAAATTTCAGCATCTTTTTGAGCAATAAATTGTTTTAATCCTTGTAATTCTCGATCACGTTTTTGTTTTAAATTTCTTTTTTGTATCCCATCTATTTGGCTTTCTTGATTTAATTTTTCTAATTCTTTGTTTAAGATATCTCCTGTGACTTGATTCAATAAAGTTGTACGCTGATAGTGTCGTTTTTGTTTGCGTTGACGATGCTCAATTCTTAAATCATTAAGACGGTTTTCCCACTTTTGAAATAAAACTTGATACTGTTGTCTTTCAGGAAGTTGTTTTAACGTAATAATTTGTTGTTTAATTTGGTCTAATTGTTTTAAAGTTTGGATTTCTTCAAAGGCGACTTTTTCTCTTCCTGAAATGGGAGGAACCCATCCTTCAAGGGTACTTTTTCCCCAAAGAAGACCAGAAAATGCTTTAAGGAGCTTTTGTTCTCCTGCTGAATTTTCGACTAATAAAACCCCGTACATTTTACCTTCATAATTATAACGATCATCTTTAGCTAGTTCTCCCATTAACTCTCTAGCGATCGCTTCTATTATCTGATTGCGAGGCAATCTTAAAAGTTGACCACTTTCAGGACAAAATCCTTCATACCAATAGGAAGTCTGTAAGCTATTCATGATCTAGTTTCCTAGGTTATTTCTATCATAAAATAATGAAAGTAAAGAAAACATATTTTAAAATTATCTATTCCCTATTCCCTATTCCCTATTCCCTATTCCCTATTCCCTATTCCCGACAGCTTTTTTCAACAATTCAGCAACGTTAGAATAACGATTAAATTCAGCTAACATTAAGGCCGTATAGCCTCCTTGATTTTTGATATTAAGATCAATATTGTCTGTGTTTAATAACAATTTTACAGCATCGAAATAACCGCGATGAGAAGCCCACATTAAAGCGGTTGCCCCCTTGTCATCTCTCAGGTTAACATCGGCTCTTGCATTAAGAAAACAGCGCATCATATCAAGATCGCCGCGATCGGCTGCTATCATTAACCCTGTGCGTCCATTGGGAAAGGGACTATTAGGGGAAACGCATCCTTTGAGTAAACTCTCTACAATATCGCTGTAACCTTGATTAATGGCAATCATCAAGGGAGTTTCTCCCTGGTTCTGAACGTGGGGGTTAGCTCCATATTTAAGCAATTGATTGACAATCAACGGATAACCTTGCAATATGGCTAATAGTAAAGGTGTGTCTCCAAATTGATTAGCTTGATTAACATTAGCTCCCGCTTCTAATAGCATCTGAACTGATTCTAAATGCCCCTCCACAGTGGCGTAATGTAAGGGAGTTTCTCCCTCCTCATCTTGGACATTCACCTTGGCTCCGGCGGCAATTAAAACTTTGAGGATAGCTGCTTGTCTCTCAGCAGCAGCCAACATTACAGGAGTTTCCCCGTCTTGGTTGGGAGCATTAAGATCGGGTTGAATGGGGATAAGTGACTTAACCGCTTCAATATTCCCTTCTCGAATGGCAAGGATTAAGCTTTCTGTATACTCTTGAGCATTAGCAGCCCCTGCATTGAGTAAGGTTGAGATTACGTCTTGATGGTTCCCCTTGATCGCTAAATTCAAGGCGGTATCTCCATCTTTATCCTTAAGATTAACTTCGACCCCTGTTGCAATCAAGATTTTAACAACGGCTAAATATCCTTTATAGGCTGCAATCATCAAAGCCGGACTACCATCTTCATTGGTTTGATTAACTTGTGCGCCAGCCTCAATTAAGTCTTTCACAATATCTAGATGATTTGCCGCCGCCGCTAACATTAAGGCACTAATTCCCGACGGAAGGCGTTGTTGATTCACTAAAGCACCTTGCGCTAGTAAATGATCAACCATTGGGCGATCGCCTCGCTGTGCCGCATACATCAATGCACTTGTCTGATGAAAATCTGTAGCATTAACTTGCGCGCCTTGGGCAAGTAAGGCTTTAACGTCGTCTAAGCTACCTTGACGAGCCGCATTAACTAACTTAAAATCTAAGGGCGAAACCATAATCAATCCCCCATTGACTCCCCTATTCTTTCTCAGATTACAGTAATCGGTAATCAGTCAACAAAAAACTTACAGGTAATTTTAGATTGATGGACGACTACTTAAAGGAGATTAACCGAGAAAAATTTATTTTAATAGCCAATTAAAAATTGATACCACCCCTAAAGTTAATTCTCTCGCTAAAGATCGAACAGTCAGTAATTGTTCTGATTTATCAAATACTTGTGGTGGCTGGTTGGAAAGATAAACAAAAATTGTTCGTTCATCAGAGCCAATTAATTAATCCATTTGAGTACCATGATTAAGACAATGTAGGATGTGTTTCTGTCCGCCTCAGAAATTCCTCTATTGATAACTTATCCCAATTCTGGGGAATAAGCAGGCTCCAGAGTCTATTTCAACAAAAATAAGCCTAATAATGTTAGGTACAGGGTAAACTGTCTGTGAACGATCTACTCATTACCTAAGACCGATTAGAGATAGATTCCTATGGCCCAACTCAGTTATGCTGTTACCCTATTTATCAGTAATGTTCTCGAATCTTTGCCTTTTCTCCTGGGGGGAATTATTATTTCGAGTGGGTTACTAGCCTTTGTCGATGAGCATCAATTTGTAGCTAAGTTACCGCGCAATCGGATTTTAGGGGCGATCGTTGGCAGTAGTCTGGGAATAATTATCCCTGTGGGACAATATGGGAATATTCCTGTAACACGACGATTATTGTTACAAGGGGCTTCTATTCCCCTATCCATAAGTTTTTTAATAGCTTCCCCAACCATTAATCCTTTTGTAATAGCAATTAGTTGGGGGGTACTGGGAAATTCTCCAAGACTTCTATTTTTACGCATTTTAGGGGCCTGGATCATTGGTATTCTTGTGGGATTGATTTTTAGTACCTATTGCGATCAACCTTCTGAGAACCCCTCAAAGCAGTCTCCCTTGGCAATATATTCAACGTTGATTTACTCAGGAACATTATTACGCCCCCATGATACTCCTCAACCTCTTCATCGGGCAGGAAATTTAATTTATGAGTACAAAGCGACTTCAGAAGTTCCTCAAACTCTACGGGGAAGACTTTTGTTGTTTGTCGATAACATGATTAAGGAGTTCCTCGAACTGGGTAGTATCCTTTTGTTAGGATGTATCGTCGCTACAATCGGTCAAGTTTTTTTACCTCAAGCACAGTTATTAAACTTGGGACAAACCCCTGTTACTCAAATTTTGGTAATGTCCCTTTTTAGCTGTGTTTTATCCCTTAATTCTTTATGGACTCCCTATTTTATTAATCCTCTCACTGCTACCTTTCTTTATGGGTCAAATTTGGCATTTTTATTGTTGAGTTCTCTAGTTAATCTTAAAAGTCTTGGCTTGCTTTTCATGACTTTTCGCCCTAAGATAGCAATTTATCTACTTATTTTGACTGGGCAATTGATGCTTTTATTATGTTTTGCTCTTAATTTCTATTTTAGCTAAAACCCAAACATTGCATGAATACCCAATAAATAAACTAGATTTCCTTGATCCCTTAAAGATCAACTTTGTAAAGTTTAGTGTAGAGAAAATTGTTTTTGCCAATAAAAATGCTAAATTAATAATTGAAGCTATAAAGAAAGCTTCCCTGGCAGATAGCTTGCAAGGTTAAACAAGAAGTTCAAAGGAGAACACCCTGTATAAGTTCACGTCTGTCTCGTTAACTCGCAATAGCAGCAACCAATCTAGATGCTTACATTTCCTCAAGTAGATGAAAGGGAGCAAGGTGGCTGAATCAATTAGGAATTCAGCGCAACTCTAGACAATCTCAAGCAAGTGAGGAAGTCTCTGAGGAACTAGAATTCGGTTGCTGTTATTGCTCGGTATTTTTACACCAGATAAAAGTTCGTGGTTGAAGTGAGAGGATTGAAAAATTGGAAATTTTTTCTTTTTTCTCCTGTTAAAAAGCATTAAACAATTATCAACGTGATGCAACCAGGATTTTAAGCTATTGTCCTCACCATAATGGGTACTGCTATATCTAATTAAATAGGCAGATAGTTGCGTAAAATAAATAAAAATTACCTTAGTTAACTTAAAAAATAGTATATTGATATCGTTCAAAGGCAATGGAATTGTCAACTTGGGACAAAAAGTCTCTATTTTGGACTACAGTTTAGGATAGTAGAGGGCAAAAATGGCTACTAGTCGTCGGGTTTCTCGCGTTTCCTCCTTAATAAAACGCGAAGTCAGTCAAATGCTCCTCCACGATATCAAAGATGACCGTGTGGGGGCGGGAATGGTCAGTGTTACACAGGTTGATGTCTCAGGAGACTTGCAACACGCCAAAATCTTCGTCAGTATCTATGGAAGTGAACAAGCCCAATTAGAAACGATGGAAGGACTCCAATCATCTGCGGGGTTTGTTCGTCGGGAATTAGGACAGCGAATGCGGTTACGACGCACCCCAGAAGTGGTCTTTCTCCAAGATCGTTCCCTAGAAAGAGGGGATAAAATGCTTCATCTACTTAATGAAATTAGGGAAACTCTCCCCGACGAAAATGATCTCGACCAAGAGGAGTATAATTAACCCCTGTGACTACCCCATCATCCCATTGGACTGACGGAACCCTCAAACAACAAATTGGACAAATGGTAGTGGTGCGTGCTTCTGGCCATCTGTTTGATCACCAAATTCGCTACCCTGCTTGGGAAGCCTCTAATGCTCAATTACGCCATTGGCTAGAAACCCTAAATTTAGGAGGCGTTATCTTATTGGGAGGAAGTGGGGCTGAATTGTCCTTAAGAACCCAACAGCTACAACAGTGGTCAAAGACTCCCCTGTTAGTGGCTGCAGACATTGAAGAAGGGGTGGGACAGCGATTTCCTGGGGCAACCTGGTTTCCTCCCCCAATGGCCTTGGGAGCCATTGCTAAACAAGATTTAAGTCAAGCGATCAAATATGCGACCCAAATGGGGGTGGTAACTGCTCAAGAAGCCCTCGCGATCGGGATTAATTGGATACTGGCCCCCGTAGTTGATGTCAATAATAACCCGAAAAATCCGGTCATCAATGTCCGGTCTTTTGGAGATGATCCTGAGATGGTTAGTCACTTAGCAACGGCGTTTCTAGACGGGGCAAAAACTTATCGGGTTCTAACCACCGCTAAACATTTTCCAGGTCATGGAGATACTAGCAGTGATTCTCACTTAGATTTACCCGTTATTCCCCATAAAGCCTCTCGACTAAGTAAGGTAGAATTAGTCCCCTTTAAAAAAGCGATCGCAGCTGGCGTTGATAGTGTGATGACCGCCCATTTGTTGATTCCGGCTTGGGATGAACAACGACCCGCAACCCTTTCTAACAAGATTTTAACAGGTCAATTACGGGAAAATTTGGGCTTTGAAGGATTAATTGTTACCGATGCTTTGGTGATGGGGGGAGTGACTAATTATGCCTCCGCTGAAGAAGTAGCAGTGATGGCGGTAGAAGCAGGGGCGGATATCTTATTAATGCCTCACGACCCTGAAAAAACCATTGAGGCGGTTTATCAAGCAGTTGAGTCAGGACGCATTACCCACGACAGAATTGAAGCGTCTCTAGCCCGAATTTGGCACGCTAAACAGCAAGTTTCCTCAACTTTAAGTTCTCCTCAAAATCACCCTCTCTCTTCTTTAGACCAATTATCTCAACCTAGGGGTAAACAAACAGTTATTAATATTCTTCAATATTCCAGTGAGAAGGGAGGAGATATACCCTTAAAGAAAAAACATAAAAGACGTAATTTAATTGTGGTAGATGATCTTCTCAATTGTGACTTTTTAGATCGTCAAACCCCTGCTTTTACCATCCCTAAACAGTTGGGCTATGAGTTACAATTAGTAGACCAAAATACCCTTGATTTCGTTTTAGAAGATGAGCGTAAAACCTTGTTACAAGTATTTATTCGCGGAAATCCATTTCGAGGGAATGCAGGATTAACGGATGAAGCACAGACGATTTATAAAAAATTGCTCAAACACAAGATAGTTAAAGGATTAATCATTTATGGCAGTCCCTATGTTAAGGATTGGTTTCTGAATGAAACTAAAATCTTAAAGCATGAGCTACCTTGGGTTTTTTCTTACGGACAAATGGCAGAAAGTCAGAAAATGTCTTGTAAAACGTTGTTTGGTTTATCAGAAGTTTTGGATGATTTCCAAGATACTTTTATTTAATTTTTATACAATTTCAGGGGAAACTTTCAAAATAAAGTAGCGACAAAGGATAAAATATAATATGCCCTGAAATTAGCGATCGCATGATTATGGATGTCAAAGCAGCCGTCGCCTTTGAAGCCGGAAAACCCCTCAGCATTGAAAGAATACAACTTGAAGGACCAAAAATCGGAGAAGTCTTAGTAGAAGTTAAAGCAACTGGAGTCTGTCATACTGATGCCTATACCTTATCAGGAAAAGACCCTGAAGGCTTATTTCCAAGCATTTTAGGACACGAAGGGGCAGGAATCGTGGTTGAAGTAGGAGAAGGAGTAACCAGTCTTCAACCTGGCGATCATGTCATTCCACTGTACATCCCAGAATGTCGCCAATGCGAATATTGTTTAAGCTTTAAAACTAATCTTTGCCAGGCGGTTCGTACAACCCAAGGGCGGGGGGTAATGCCCGACGGCACCAGCCGCTTCTCCATAGACGGACAAACCCTTTACCACTACATGGGAACCTCTACCTTCGCTAATTATACCATACTTCCAGAAATTTCGTTAGCAAAAATCCGTAAAGATGCCCCCTTTGATAAGGTATGTTACATCGGTTGTGGGGTGACCACGGGAATTGGCGCGGTGGTGAATACGGCTAAAGTGGAACCTGGTTCTAATGTGGTGGTATTTGGATTAGGAGGCATTGGGTTAAATGTGATTCAAGGGGCGAAAATGGTGGGGGCTGATATGATTGTGGGGGTGGATATTAACCCGTCTAAACGTCCTTTGGCAGAAAAGTTTGGCATGACGCATTTTGTTAACCCTAAAGAAATTGATGGTGATTTGGTGGGGCATTTAGTGGAGTTAACCAAAGGGGGAGCAGATTATAGTTTTGAATGTATTGGTAATGTGAATGTGATGCGACAGGCGTTAGAATGCTGTCATAAAGGTTGGGGGGTTTCTACTATTATTGGGGTTGCAGGTTCAGGGGAAGAAATTAGTACCCGTCCTTTTCAATTAGTAACGGGAAGGGTTTGGAAAGGAACTGCTTTTGGTGGCGCAAGGGGACGTACTGATGTGCCAAAAATTGTTGATTGGTATATGGATGGGAAGATTAATATTGATGATTTAATTACCCATGTTATGCCCTTAGAAAAAATTAATGATGCGTTTGAGTTGATGCACAAAGGTGAGTCAATTCGGAGTGTCATTACTTTTTAACAGGTAGGGTGAGCAAATTGATAGATTAATAATTTACATCAAACGCTCCAATATTTTCCCACCCTACAAGACTTATATTTCCGTTGCTATTTCCGTTTCTGTTTCTATGGGAATTAAATTAGATACAGGAGTATAGATATCGCATTCAATTTCTGGGACTCGGATAGTGATAATTAATGAATAACGGACAGTTTGATCATAACGTTCAAGATAACCCTTTTCTTTCCACCATCCACCGACAGGAAAAACCCCGATCATTTTTCTTTCAGCTAAGTCCGCAGCACTTCCATACCATCTATCAGAATGAAGTGATCCTTTATTTCTGAGATTAGCACCAAGAAACCAGTTATCACTTTCTCTACTATCAGAGCTTTTTTCATCTTCGTCTCTCATCGCTTTATTAATTCTTTTCTTAAATTCTGTATCACTTTCTAATGGTCTTTTAACTTCAAATCTCAATCCATGCGAAGCATAACGATGTTTTCTTGTCCAACCACGTTCACCAGGATTTGGTTCAATAAAATAAGATAATGTGACTTTTAATTCTACATCCTTTTCTCCCAATTCTAGTAATTTTTCAGTTGGCCAAGGTAACTCATGAAAATTCATATTATTCGTTTTAATATCACTTTTTACTTTAACAAAAGGTTTAACTTGATCTTCAATAATTAGGGTTAAGTCATTCGTGGCACTTTTTAAAGCTCTGTCTAAATCAGGAACACCATAGCCATATCGATGGAGAAGAGGGGATTTTTTAGTTTGAGTCGAGATTCCTTGAAAATGTCTTTTCATTGCTGGTGTCCATTCTGCTGAATGTATAATCAAAGCGCGGACTGTTTCTGGCCAATAATTCGGCTTTTCTGCTAGAATTCTCGCAGCCATATAACTCGCCAATGCAGTAGCGCAACTGGTATCATGCATTCGTTCAAATAATCTTCTTTCAGGACGATAATAAGTCGTTAAAAGAGATAAATCATCAAGATTTTCTGCTTTATTTTGTCCATCAGAAGCACAATTTCCTCCTTCAAAAACAACATCAGGACGAATTGGCCATTGCTTCTCCCAGGAGACAGAAGTACGACTTCTGGGGGATAAATCACCACCTGGAGCGACAGTTTGCCAACCGTGAAAGTCAGGATGAGTAATATTAACTTTTTCGGTATAAGCTCCAACAATTAGAGCATTCCAAGCTTGTGCAGGGTTCTCAATGGTTTCTACATCATTGATATTAAGATAATCATCAAGAAATATATCATCTCGAATATTTCCTGCTGAAATAATCATCAATCGTTTAAAGTTATCTTCCCCAAAACAAAGTTGATCAATTGCTGCTGACCAAGAGGAAGGAGTGCCAAAATTTGGAGAGGGTTCAGGACTAGTTACTGCCATGCAAAAAAGTCGTTTCCGCGTTGGGTTTTGAATTTCAGGAAGGGACACCCCTTGCTCAGTAATTGCTCCATATAATTCAGGATTATTCTTTCTGGTAGGAGGTAGAATTTTAACTGATTCTAAACGATGAACAAGGGTTAGATATTCAGATGATGTTAAAACCTCAAACAAATCAGAATAAAGAATTAATCCAGCCATTTGAGTGCCGTGTCCTTGGTGATCATGAGTTCCCCAATTGGGATCACAGGTATGTAAGTCGGCACTATCAAGACCTTTCTCAATGAGTGGATGTCTCCAGTTAACTCCTGTATCAAGAAGACAGACGGCAACAGAATCATCTCTAATATCGATATCATCTTTAAGTGATGCAACACGATTCTCTAAATCTTTCACCCATTTTTGCTGCTCAATCAATCCCATTTCAAGAAAAAAGGAAGGGGTATCTTTTGCAATTCGTAATTCAGCAATAGTATCAGAATCTTTTTTCACTTGTTCCATTGCTTCCACATTAGCCATCGCTAAAACAACGGTTCTTTCTGGGAAATTTATTGGATTTTGTGATTTAGTCGTAATTTCTAATCTTTGCGTGATAGTTTGGAAGTTTTCTAGTTGATTACGGCGTAACCACACTTCCCACCAAATTGTTTGTCCATTTTTAGGAAATAAGTCAGGATTATCGGTAAATAATGATTGAACTGTTCCAATTTCAACATTTTCTACTCGGCTTATTAATTTTTCATGTTTAGGATGGCCTGGTAGAAGTAATAATAAAAATATAAATCTATCTAATCTGGTATCTATTAGAAAAAGTAAAGTGACAATTGCTAATTTGTTTTTATTAAGTTTTTTACTAGGTTTATTATTTTCATTACGATACTGTTCTACTTTCTTCTGAAAAAAATCTGTAGCTGATTCTGGAACGAATACAGTTGCTTTAACTATATCTTCTTGCTCCAAAGAAGGTTTGACAGAAACAAGTTCAAGCTTTTTTCGTTGATCTGCCAAGCTTTCAAAAGCATTGGCTTTATCTTTTGTTACCTCAAATTCTAAATAAAATCCAGGTTGACCAACAGCAATATCTGATAAACGAGATTCTAATTGTTGACGAGAATTTTCAATCGCTTCACCAATTGCACTTTCTAACTTTTTAGCGTGTTCTGCTCGATTTCGATATGGTGGTTTTGGAGGTCGAGGATTTCGAGTTGATGTATATTTTTCGCTTCTACCATTATTGCGTAGATATAGGTGAGGAAGATTACGGGAACGTTTTACCATTCGATAAATTGATTAGTTTTAGTCATTTAAACTCATCTCTTTACGTTCCATAATAGCTGAAATTAAAGATTTTTGGGTAACTTTGTCACTATCTGATAGCACTGCTTGCTTAGCTGCTTCATCTGCTGCTCGAACAATTTCAGCTTGAGCGAGTCCCGTTGCTTTTTCGATAATTTGTGACCAATCTTTCCAGTCAATTTGAAAAGTTATTAAGCGAGTTTGGATCAGTTCACGAATAATTTTTGAATCAGGCAACTTGTATTTTATGACATCATCAAATCTTCTAAAAAGAGCCTTATCTAATAAATTAGGATGGTTAGTTGCTGCAATAATCAGGCTCTCTCCTTGGTCATTTTCTAGAAACATCAAAAAAGAATTGAGAATACGTCGCATTTCTCCTACATCATTCGTGTTTTGACGTTGTGTGCCAATAGCATCAAATTCATCAAAAAAATAGACCCCTTTTGTAATTGTCATTGCTTCAAAAATGAGTTTTAAACGACTAGCCGTCTCCCCCATATATTTGCCAATGAGACTGTCATATAGAGTCGTGAATAAAGGTAGTTGAAGCTCTCCTGCTAACGCTGCGGCAGTCATGGTTTTTCCTGAACCTGGAAGTCCAACCAACAATAATTTACGACGAGGTGCAAGATTATGCTCTCGTAATCTTTTTCCTTGTCTTTGCTCAGTCAACACCCTTTTTAATCGAAAAGCCAGTTCAGAAGGTAAAATCATATCTGAAAGCCTCGTATCTGGATATCTCACTGAAACTAGATTAGCTAAATCTCCTTTAGGTTGTACTAATGGAATAGGAGCAGATGTTTTTTCTATAACCGATTTACGAGCTTTTGCCTGGTCTATTAATTCTCGAATTTCTTGAGCTAACTTACCATGTCCTTGTCTAGCTTCATGTGCAGCCATTTGTAGAGCAGCAGAGTAAAATTGCTGATCCTCTTCTTCGAGATGACTCCTCAAAAGTGCTAGGATATGGCGAGCAGTAGACATAATTTTTCCAAAGGCTCAGTCTCTTAAATTATATCTTAAAATCGCTTTAAATAGACCTTTGATCTCAAAAAAAATTTATAATAAAATTCTCTATTCAGCTAAGTTATTTATTGCAATTATTTTACCGTAAACATCTAACTAATCTTGCCCTAATTCCTTTTCTGCAACCTCCTCATCAGGAATATCTTCTAACATTCTTTCAATTAAATCTTGCATAACAAAATCTTTATTTCCGTTCCAACGTTCCCAGGTTTCAATATGTTTCATCCTCAAAGCAAGATTAAGAACCTCAATTCCTCCATCATGAATATCAATTTCTAATTCCTCAATTTCTGGTAACGGTTGTCTTGCTTTCTCTTCCAGATAAGTGTTGACTGCTGCGATTTTTTCGTCAGGATCTTCATATTGACTTTCTATGTCCATAATCTCTTTCTCTAAGGTTTCAGAATTACGGATATAAATGTCATTCCTTTCAAAAAATTCATCAAAAGAATTTTGTGTAACCGGTTTCTGATCTCTAGCAGTCGTAAACAGTTTATTGACAATTCGCAGTCGTTTCGGTTCTGCTGCTCGCCAATTTATTCGCTTAGTAAAAAACTGTAATGCTTCAATAACTCGTTCAAAAGAACGCAATTCTAATATCATCTCTTGGTCATTACGAAACATAAAATAACCAATCACAATAGGACGTTTTTCTTTGGGAATTTTATTATAAGACGTTTCAAATCTAAGATTTTTTGCTTCTGATTCATATAACCAAACCCAGCGATCGCCTTCTGGATCGTAATCCATACATTTGAGTTTCTTAAAAACTCCTAAAACAGTCTTTTGATTAACAACTTGATAATAAACTCTTGCTGGTTGAAAAGGTTCTCCGGTTACATTGGTGATGAGCAATTCTTCTGACATAAATTAATAGTTAATATTTAATAGCTAATTTTATTATTATACAGACCCATTATTTTATCAGATTGCCAACTCTTAGTCAAAACTTCTAAAAGTTGTACTATCTAGACTTTATGGGAGATGGCAAATTTTAAAATTTTTAGTATTCTAAAAGATAAAGTAAAAATAGTATATCTGTAATTATCATGATGACTAATCAGCTTATTGACAAGAAACTCTCAACCTTGATCACCCTTATGGTTGTCGGTAATTCGGTTGTTACCTTACCATTGTTGGCTAATCAACCCCCAACTAATACTATTAACGAAGCAGAAGCTTTACCAATGCCAACTCGAAACCTTCAAGACTTAGAAGAGTTAGAAATTAACAATACTCAACCATGGCAATGGCAAGTGGGGGATGAGGTCGAAACAAATAGACGTAATATCGAGTATGAGATAGATGCCGATACTTTAGAAAATTCTCCATCTGCTGATCTTAAAAAAGAGGATCAAGAATGGCAAAATCTTCATCGCGGAGATCCTAGAAATAGTGGTGGCGGTTTTTCTATAACTGAGTTTTAAAGTTTTTTTAGAATTAATTGAGTTTTTCAAGGTAATTGGGGCTGTTTCAACAGCCTTGACTACCGAGATCACCATTCCCTTCCATAGATATCTGTATAAAATAAACAATAAAAATTGACCTTCTCGCAACAATTCAAGCATCAAATTGACTCAAAATCTTAATTAATTATTAATATTTGAGAAAACTTGGATATTGTGTGGCGTTATCCACGGTTATACTGATAATTTAATCAAATTAATTATAAACGCAATAATACAGTTCATTAACAGGGATCAAAGTAAACCAGTTAAAAACTTTTTAAAATTTGATTTACAATGAAATGTCAGTTATGATTGAGTTAAGTTAAAAAATCATAAGATAAAAATATCAGTCGTAAGCCTTTGTGAGTATTGGCTTTAAGATATTAACCAACAAAATTAGTCAATAGGAAAAGATTTTATCAACTTGTATCCCCTTTTGCATAAATGAATAAAGTAATCATGAATAAGACTCAAAAAATTTACTGTCCCAATTGTGGTAGTGATGCTCAAAGACATTATTATCGCTATAATAAAATAACCAAAACAACTTGTCCGGTTTGCGATTATTTAATGGTCAATTGTTCTCAAACGGGAAAAGTTTTAGAATCCTATGCACCAGGGATTTATTCTCCCGGTATTGACGTTTTTATCTCTCTAAAAGACTCCCTATTGTTTACAGCAGATAACTAGAAACTATTATTAATGATAATTCAATTATAATCTTCCCAAACTCCTTGACAGGTTTCAGATTAACTATGGGAAAATCGTAATTGTCCACAAGCTGCATTAGCTTCTAGTCCCCGTGAGTAGCGAATACTAGCAGCAACTTTATGTTGTTGAAGAACATCCATAAAGGTTTGAATTTGCTGTTGATTAGGGCGTTGATAATCAGCTTCATCAATAGGATTATAAGGAATTAAATTAACATGACTTTGAAATCCCCGTAAGTGATTAGCCAATTCAATGGCGTGGTGAGGTAAATCATTGAGTCCCCCTAATAAAATATATTCAAAAGTCACTCGCCGTCGAGTGATTTCGACATAGTTTCGACAGTCTTCTAATAATTGTTCTAGAGGATAATGGACAGCACTAGGAATTAATTTCTCCCGTAAAGTTTGGTTAGAAGCATGAAGACTAACCGCAAAAGTAACTTGTAGGTGATAGTTAGCTAATTGAATAATTTTTTGAGGGAGTCCCACCGTAGAAATAGTAAGCGATCGCTGCCCAATTCCCACATCTTGATTAAGAATTTTTACAGCAGCAACCACTTCATCTAGGTTCAATAATGGTTCTCCCATTCCCATAAAAACTACATGACTCACCCGTCGTTGAAAATCTTCTTGAACCGTTAAGACTTGATCGACAATTTCATAGGCTTTAAGATTACGATCGTAGCCTCCTTTTCCTGTCGCACAAAAGTTGCAGGCCATGGGACACCCCACCTGGGAAGACACACAAACTGTCAAGCGTTTAGCAGTAGGAATACCAACAGCTTCGATAATTAAGCCATCTTGGAGAGATAGTAAATATTTACGGGTAGCATCAGGAGCAATAGTACGATAATTAATCGTAGAACGACCAACGGGATAATCGATCAGTTGTTCGCGCCAGATTTTCGGGAAAACAGAGATTTCTTCTAGCGAGCGCGCCCCTTTTTGATAAAGCCATTGATGGAGTTGTTTCCCTCGATAAGCGGGTTGTCCCTGTTGCTGTACCCACTCGGTTAACTCCTCTAGTGATTTTCCTAATAGAGTTTCTTTCGTTAAAAGCATTGACAAATATTACTCAATTATATCGGTTGAGAATGGCGTATTCCTGTTTTAGCGACCAAATACCCCTAATTTATTCTTAATTTCCTCTCATTTTTCATTGATTAAGAAATAGCGATCGCCCTTAATCATCAAGAGTTCAAAGACATCAGGCGATCGCCCTTTCCTAGAAACTCTAGTAACCATTAGACCGTCGATAACCCTAACATAGCCCGTAAGGTAAAAAAGAGAAACATAAATCCTCCTACCACAATTCCTACCAAGGCAACGGCCGTGACTGGATTTTTCAACAGAGGTTTGAGCCAACCGAAAACCGAAAAGAAAACACCAAGACTGAAACTAATCAAATAACGGGGGTAGCGCAAAACATTTTCAAAAAATTCGCCCATGGGTTAGCCTAACCAATGTACAACAATTCTATTATCTACTTTATGGCAAAAAATTTATTTGATCACACAGCAGACCAATTAGTTAACTTTAGCCGTCTGTGGGGTCGTCAAACCTGGTTAATCTTTCTTGCTATTTTTAGCCTATCTCTAACCCTGATTATTTTCACCGTTCAACTCCCCGTGGAGTCTCGTAACCAACCGCCAGAAATTCGAGGCGTGTGGCTAACCAACATAGATAGTGATGTTCTTTTTAATCAGAATACTCTATCGGATGGGATTACCACCCTGAAGCAGTTAAATTTTAATACCCTTTATCCTACGGTCTGGAATTGGGGTTATACTCTCTATCCTTCTCAAGTTGCCCAACCAGTCACCGGAAAAGCATTAGATCCCACTGAAGGGTTACAGGGACGAGATATATTACAAGAAATCATGGATCAAGGACATCAAGCAGATATGGCCGTGATTCCTTGGTTTGAGTTTGGGTTTATGGCCCCTGCTGACTCCCAACTAGCGAAAAACCATCCTCAATGGCTTACCCAACGGAAAAATGGTGACAAAATTTGGTTAGAAGGGAACGTACATAAACGGGTTTGGCTTAATCCTTTACATCCAGAGGTTCAACAATTTATTACGGATTTAGTCGCCGAAATTGTCAGTAACTATGAGGTAGATGGCATTCAATTTGATGACCATTTTGGTATACCGTTTGACTTTGGTTATGATGATGTAACCGTTAAACTTTATCAACAAGAACATCAGGGTAAATTACCGCCAAATCCGCCAAGAAATCTAACAACATCCAATAATTGTTCAGTGAATAGTCAGGCTTGGAAAGAATGGACACGATGGCGAGCTAACAAAATAACAAGCTATATGACAGAGTTATTTAAAACTATCAAACAAACCAATCCTAATGTGATAGTTTCTCTATCTCCTAACCCTCAACCTTTCTCAGCCAACTGTTATTTACTTGACTGGCATCAATGGGAAAGGCGAGGACTGGTAGAAGAATTAGTCTTGCAAGTATACCGCCCCAATCTTCGAGATTTTCAGAGAGAATTGAGTCGCCCTGAAGTCCAACAAGCTAAACAACATATTCCTTTTGCCGTAGGGATTCTGTCGGGGTTGAAAGGCCGTCCTGTTCCCATGGAACGGGTAAAAATGCAAGTAAAAACAGCGCGTCAAAAACAATTTGCTGGGATTTCTTTTTTCTTTTATGAAAGTTTATGGAATTTTGGAATAGAATCTCCAAAAGAACGTAAGTCAGGTTATGAAAACTTATTTCCCACACAGGTAAATAGGCCAAGTCCCGCTCTTTAATATTTTTTGGCAAAAAAGACTGTCTAAACAAGATGTGCCGTCAAAAGCTCTACTTAAGTATTAAGAGGACAGTCATCGGCGACGAACTTAATCTTAACCTAGCATGAAGGACTTTTGGAAAAATTTTTGGTAGAATTGAAAGTCTAAAGATAATTAATGTCAATCTTTAATGGAGATATCTTATGGCCCGTAAATGTCAACTAACCGGAAAGCAAGCCAATAATGCTTTTGCTATTTCCCACTCTCATCGTCGGACGAAAAAGTTACAAGAAGCTAATTTACAATGGAAGCGGGTTTGGTGGAAGGAAGGGAATCGTTGGGTTAGATTACGCCTATCTACAAAAGCCATTAAAACTTTAGAAAAGAAAGGGTTACAAGCCATGGCGAAAGAGGCAGGAATTAACTTAAATAAACTCTAAGTATCAGAAGTATGCGGAGGGTGGGGAATGTGGGGAACTTCAATCAATTTAGATAATAATAGAGCCGTGGAATCAAAGGTTTGTACACCAAGTTAGCGGTAGGGATTAGTTTAGTTGCAAATTGAACTGGCCGCTATCAGTTCTCCCTCCCAACACCTGAATTAGGTCGGCTTTGTTGGTAAAAGTTTGGTAATTAGCCCATTAAATTTGGTCATTATTTCCTCTGTTAATGAGAAATAGGAGGCCAATCAAGGATACAATTCAGTTTAACAATAACACTGCATCCAAGACTCACCTAAATCATGACTCAAGTTTTCATTCCCGTCATCCTCGCTGGTGGTAAAGGAGAACGTTTTTGGCCTCTTAGTCGCCGCCATCGCCCCAAACAGTTTCTCTGCCTTGATAGTAGCGGCCAAAGTTTATTACAATCAACGGCTCAGCGTCTGCTTCCCTTAGCCCAAACTTGGGACAATCTTTGGGTGATCACCTCCGCATCCATTGCTGATGGCGTACGAGAACAATTAAGAGATTTACCTGAAGGGAACCTCTTGGTAGAACCACAAGGACGAGATACCGCCCCAGCCGTTGCCTGGGCTACTTTGAAGGTGGCTGAACATTATGGTCAAGATGCAGTCATTGGGTTTTTTCCAGCAGACCATTGGATCGCTGATACTCAAGGGTTTGAGACAACTCTCAAGGTCTGTAGTCAGTTAGCCATGACTGAAGATGCCATCGTTACTTTAGGCATTAAACCAAGCTATCCTTCCACGGGCTACGGGTATATTGAACAAGGGGAAAAACATGGGGGTTGTAAAGACTTACCCATCTATCGTGTCAGTCGCTTTACCGAAAAACCCAATCAAGAAACTGCCAAATCTTTTATCGCAACCGAAAAATTTAGCTGGAATAGCGGGATGTTTATTTTTCGTGCGGGAGTTGTACTCAAAGAATTAGAACTCTATGCCCCTCAGATGATGCAATTGTTAAAAGAAAAAGGTAAAGCAGCCTATGCTGAATTAGAAAAGATAAGTATTGACTATGCTCTGATGGAAAAAACTCAATTAGCCTACGTTTTACCTGCTAATTTTGGTTGGGATGATCTAGGAGACTGGAATTCTTTAGAACGACTCACTAAAGCCAACGGAGATAATGTAGACTTAGCCAATCATGTTAACCTCGATACTCAAGGAGCGATAGTCTATTCAAGTGATGACAACCAAATTATCGCCACTATCGGCTTAGAAGATGTGGTAATTGTGCGAGACGGGAATGTCACCTTAGTAGCCAAGAAAAATCAGACCCAAGAGATCAAAAAACTCTTAAAATTATTACAAGCAGATCCTAACTTAGAAAAATATTTATAATTAATTACCAAAGACATAGGAAATTCTTCAATGAGTAACTAATTATTCTGTATTGTTCATCATCCAGTTATTTATACAACCTATGTTTTCTTTAACTCAAACCAGTGCGCGTCAACGGGAAATTATTGAAGTTGTTCTTGGCAATGGCTGGGATTATATGCGAGGGTTATTGACTGCAGGGAAAGCCGATAATCCCCAAATTCCTCCCCCAGAAGTTCTGAGAAATATTTTAGTTGAATTAGGACCATTTTATGTTAAATTAGGGCAACTTCTTAGCACTCGTCCTGATATCCTGCCTCCTAGTTATATTAAAGCGTTAACTGCTCTACAAGCTAATGTTCCTCCGGTGTCTTGGACAGCTATTGAAGGTCTACTTTTACAGGAGTTACAGCAGCCTTTAGATGCCATCTTTGAAACTATTAATCATGAACCGATCGCCGCAGGGTCTATCGGTCAAATTCATCGGGGAACTTTAATTGATGGAACTGAAGTAGCAATTAAAATTCAGCGGCCAGGAATTGATAAAATTGTTGCTCAAGATATTACTTTAATTAAAGGAATTGCTGAGTTAGTTTCTTTAACAGAATTTGGACAAAATTATGACATTGTTAAATTAACAGATGAGTTTACCCAAGCGATTAAGTCAGAACTAGATTTCACCCAAGAGGGACGTTACACTGAGCGAATTAGCCATAATTTAGCAACCAGTAGCTGGTTTGAGCCAAAAGACTTAGTTATCCCTCAAGTGTATTGGGAAGTTAGCACTAAAAAAATATTAGTCTTGGAATGGTTGAATGGGAAACCACTCCTTGATGCTGATCTGAGTATACCCCCTAGTCAAAAACCTATTGAGAAGCGCAAACAAGAGATAACAACCTTACTGTTTAGAGCATTTTTTCAACAACTTTATCTTGATGGTTTTTTCCATGCTGATCCCCATCCAGGGAATATTTTTTACTTAGACGATGGTCGGGTGGCTATTATTGATTGTGGGATGGTCGGGCGACTTGATCCTAGAACCCAGCAAATTTTAACGGAACTCTTATTAGCAATTTTTGACCTAGATGCCCAAAGTTGTACCCAGCTAACCATTGAGTTATCAGAGTCAGGACAACCGACCAGTTTAGAAAAGTTAAAAACGGACTATGAGGGAATTTTACGCAAATATTATGATTTGAGTATTGCTCAATTTAACTTTAGCGAAGTGGTTTATGAAATCCTACAAATTGCCCGACAAAATAAGATTAAAGTTCCTGGAAATTTAGGATTATATGCTAAATGTTTAGCCAATTTAGAAGGGGCTGCTAGGCAATTTTATCCTTCGATTAACCTATTTGATGAAATTAAACCATTAATGACAGATTTGTTTCGTCGTCAGTTAGTAGGAGATACTCCCTTACAAACCAGTTTAAGAACCGTTCTAGATTTAAAATCTATTTATTTAAAAA
This sequence comes from unicellular cyanobacterium SU2, assembly GCA_002110465.1. Lineage (GTDB taxonomy): Bacteria > Cyanobacteriota > Cyanobacteriia > Cyanobacteriales > Microcystaceae > Rippkaea. Next base: position 127,172 of record NEED01000014.1, read on the forward strand.
CTCCTCGACAAATTGAGATATTATTAACTCGTTTATCCTCAGAAACTCTACAATGGAATCTACGGCTAAAAGAATTAGATCCCCTGCGCCGTAGTGTTGATGCTTCCGCTAATCGTCTATCTTTTAGTATTGTTTTAGGGTCACTAATTATGGGGGCAGCTATTATTTCTAATGGCTCACAAACTCAAGAATTATCTTTGATTAGTGTGGCTTTATTTGCCGCAGCAAGTTTATTGGGAATGTGGTTACTTGTTAGTATTTTGAGATCAGGCCGCTTAAAATAATAGGTTATATAACTTTGGGTTTTGATAAAAAAATAATAGAATCATGAATTACAATCGTCGCCAATTTTTGATTTTGAGTGGAGGAATATTAGGGGGAGGAATTGCCACTTTAACCCATCAAGCATTGAGTCGTAATAATCTGACTTCTCAGCCCTCATCTAACCCGCTTCAAAACGCAACAGAAACCCTTATTCCTGACTCTGTAGCGGTTGCTCCCCCAGGGTTATTTGCCCCAGTACGAGGAGACGTTAGAATCGCTGTTATTAGCGATCTTAATAGTCAATACGGGTCTACCAGTTATGAACCAGAAGTTAAACAAGTGATTGCTCTTATTCCAGACTGGAAACCTGATCTGGTATTGTGTGGAGGAGATATGATCGCAGGACAAAAAAGATCCCTGACTAAAACTCAAATTCAAGCCATGTGGTCAGCCTTTGATGCTAATATTAGTAATCCCTTACGTCAGGCCAATATTCCCTTCGGGTTTACCATTGGGAACCATGATGGTTCAGGGGCGATTTATCAAGGAAAATATACGTTTAAATCTGAAAGAGACTTAGCCTCAAATTATTGGAATCAACCCAATCATGATCCTGGATTAAACTTTGTTGATCGAGCTAACTTTCCTTTTTATTATAGTTTTATACAAAATGATATTTTCTATTTAGTTTGGGATGCTTCGACCCATATTATCTCCTCTGAGCAGTTAGCTTGGATTGAAAAAAGTTTAGCAAGTTCTACTGCACAAAAAGCGAAATTACGACTGGTTATTGGTCATCTTCCTCTTTATCCCGTAGCAGTGGGACGGAATAATTCAGGAAATTTTTTAAGTAATGGGGAAAAATTACAATCTGTTTTAGAACGCTATGACGTTCATACTTATATTAGTGGTCATCATCACGCTTATTATCCAGGAAAAAAAGGTCAACTAGAATTACTCCATAGCGGGGCATTGGGAGGAGGTCCTAGGGAATTATTAAACAGTAATCTTGCTCCTAGTAAAACCTTAACAGTAGTTGATATTGACTTAAATTCTCAAGCTACTATTTATACAACCTATGATATGAAAACGCTAGAAGTTATTGATATTAAAACTTTACCGAAATCTATTGGTACAGTACGGCGTAGAGATTTATAAATTAACGTGAGTTCGGAGTTAGGGGTTCGGAGTTCGGAGTTAAATGATTTTTCACCAGAAAATCGTCTTTTTCGCCAACGGCTTCATCAGGCTTTCAGCTTATTCCCTCACGGGGTGACGACCACGTTAAAAGTCAAGCTGTGTCAGGAATGGGACGAATTTATGGTAAAAAAGATTCGGTCAGTTTACGTGAATCCGACCGAGAAAGAAAAATGCTTTGACAATTGTATCGTAATATCATCGTATCCTATTTAACTCCCGACCAATTGA
>NEED01000015.1 GCA_002110465.1 unicellular cyanobacterium SU2
AAAAAAGAAAAGAATCAGATTTACAAAAACTTTTAGAAAGAATTGAGAAAGAAAAAGACAAAGTATCTAAAAAACTTAAGTCATTGCTTAAAGAAAAATTTATTTCACCTGAAGTAGCAATGGAAGTGAAGTAGTTAACCGATTTTTTAGAAGCTTAAAATACCATCAACTTAGTCAAATACAAATTCAGGAAATTGAAGAAAATAAAAAAAAGAAAGAAATCAGTCAAAAAAGCTATAAAATAACAACAAATCTTGAGATTAATCAAGATAGAGTTGACGAATTGAAAAGAAGAGCAGGACGATTTATTTTAGCCACAAATGAACTTAAAGAAACTTGTTTAAATTCTGATGAGATTTTGATTAAATATAAAGAGCAACAAGCTCCAGAGAGAAGTTTTGCTTTCCTAAAAGACCCTTTATTTTTTGCTGATAGTATTTTCCTTAAATCTCCTCAAAGAGTGGAAACAATGGGAATGTTAATGGGTTTATGTCTTCTAGTTTATTCTTTAGGACAAAGAGAACTACGCCGTCGATTAAGAGAATCAAAAACTGGATTGAAAAATCAACTAGGTAAATTAACTAAAACTCCGACTTTAAGATGGATATTCCAATGTTTTCAAGGAGTTCATCTTCTCTTTTTATCGGGAGTAGAACAAATTGTTAATCTTACAGAAGAACGTCAATTTATTTTAACTTTTTTTCCTCCCTCTTCTCAAAAATATTATATCTTATCAGGGTAAAAAATAACCGTTTTGTCAAAATCAACTCAGTTTAATACACTAGATATAAATTTTTACCAAGCAGAATGAAAGTGCCACCTTTTTATTCTCAATAAATACCCGCTAAATGCTAATCCAACATTCTTGAACAGTAGTTCTCTTTTTGAAATAGAGAACTTATTAATAATACAAGCATCTTTTTGAGATTTCTTTAATACTACATTTTGAAGTGCGGAATGTGGGGTCTAATATTTAGCTCTTAGTAAAGGCTTTAGCCTTCTTAATCAACCTTAATAAGTCCTAAAAGACTTACTACAAACTGCAAATCTTAAAACATTTCTGATTAATATTTTATTGATCAACAGTCCCTTTAAAAAAATAATTATCTTTTTCAATCATTAGATTCAATCAAATTTAATAATTCTTGTTCACTTAATAATTTAACTCCTAAACTTTGTGCCTTTTCTAGTTTTGATCCGGCTTCTTCTCCCACTAATAAATAGTCAGTTTTGCCACTAACTGAACCTGTTACTTTCCCCCCGGATTTCTCAATTAAAGCTTTTGCTTCACTTCTTTTTAAAGTTGGTAATGTCCCTGTAATAACAAAGGTTTTACCCAAGAATTGTTTTGAGGTTGATGGTTTTTCTTCTACTGGAGACGAAAGAGTTTTTAACTGTAGTCCTGCGTCTTCCAAGCGTTGAACTAAAGTTATATTTTCAGTTATTTTAAACCAATCAAAAACCGATTGGGCAATTTCTTCTCCAACCCCATAAACTGAAGCTAAAGACGCTATTGATGCTTGGGATAATTGTTCGACAGTGGGAAAATTATCAGTTAATAATTTAGCTGTTACACTACCCACATAACGAATACCTAACCCATACAAAACCCGTGACCAAGGTTGCTGTTTACTATTAGCAATAGCGGTAATCAAATTGTCAGCAGATTTTTGACCCATACGGTCTAAAACCATTAAATTTTCAGGGGTTAAATAATACAAATCAGCAATAGATTTTACCAACCCATTATTAACTAATAAAATGACAATTTTTTCCCCTAACCCCCGAATATCCAAAGCATCACGGGAAGCCCAATGGACTAAACTACCCCGTAAAATAGCCGGACAGGAACTATTAACACAGCGTGTCACCGCTTCTCCCATCGGACGAACTAAAACTGAATCGCATTCAGGACAATGGCTAGGCATTTCATAGGGTTCACTATTGGGAGGGCGTAATTCTGGTAAAACTCTCAGGACTTCTGGGATAATTTCCCCTGCTTTACGAATAATAACTGTATCCCCCACACGAATATCCAATTCAGCCAAGCGATCGCGGTTATGCAACGTTGCCCGTTGAACAATGGTTCCCCCTAAATGGACGGGTTCCATAATTGCCATAGGGGTAACAGCCCCTGTCCTCCCCACATTAACGATGATCTCCTTAACCCTAGTGGGGGCTTCTTCGGCAGGATATTTGAGGGCGATCGCCCATCTCGGAAATTTTTGGGTAAACCCTAATTGTTCTTGTAGTCGATAACTATTCAGCTTGACCACCACCCCATCAGTCATATAGGGTAAGTCGTGTCTGGCGGTTTCCCAATGACGAAAATAGTCAGCAACGGCTTTTAAAGAAGGGCATAATTGGCGGTGAGGGTTAACGAAAAATCCCTGATTTTTTAACCATTCTAAGGACTCCCATTGACTGTTTAACGGGTTATTTTGAGGCAGATGTAAGGTGTAGGCAAAAAATTGTAACCGTCGTTTACTTACCACTTTTGGATCTAACTGTCTGAGGGTTCCAGCAGCAGCATTACGGGGGTTAGCAAATAGGCTTTCTTCTGCTTTTTTTCGTTCCAAATTTAGCCGATCAAATTCATCGAGGGGTAAAAAAGCTTCGCCGCGAATTTCAACAATAATAGGGGGATTATCTAAAGGGAATTTTAAAGGAATAGACCGAATAGTCCGTACATTTTGGGTAATATCTTCTCCCGTTTTGCCATCCCCTCTGGTAACTCCTCTAGTTAATAGTCCATTTTCATAAGTCAACGCTAAAGCTGATCCATCAATTTTTAATTCACAAACATAGTCAATTTTCTCATCATTACTGACTGTATAATGGCGTTTCCAGCGTTCTTGCCATTTCTTCAATTCATCAAGGTTAAAGGCATTTTCTAAACTATAAAGGGGAATATTATGGGGAACTGAAATAAATTGAGAGGCGGGTTTATCTCCCACTCGTTGGGTAGGACTATCGGGGATAATTAATGAGGGATGTTGACTTTCAATATCTTGCAGTTCTCGATAAAGTTGATCATAAATTGAGTCCTCCATAATAGGCTTATCGAGGACATAGTAAGCATAATTCGCTTTGTGCAGTTGTTGTCGTAATTGCACAACTCTTTGTTGAATTTCTGGTGTTACCACCGTTGTTTTACCTCAAGACGTTAAGACAAAATTGAAGCCATAAATAGTTGGGAAATAAAAGTTCGTAGTCAGGGCTTTAGTCCTTCTGATAACGAAGCCATAAAAATTTGAGGAATAAGTTGAACCAAACATAAAATACAAAAGTTCGTAGTCGAGACTTTAGTCCTAAGATAACAAAAATTTTAATCTGATCTGGGGGGGCGACACTGAGGTTTTAAAGCATTATACAATCAGGGTTTGAGCCATGTATGGTTTACAAAGATAGTCCTTTTTCACAAGCTATTTTTGGGAAAACTTGCAATCATTTTCGCTAAAAACCCCATTATCTCGTTTAGTTCATTGGCGATCGCTACTTCTATCTTTTTCAAGCGCAACTTGCAGAAGTTAGACCAGGTATGGATTATAGGCGACTTGTCGCCTCCCCAGTCCATGTCCTCAAGGTGGTACTCTTGGGAACTATTTTTATTTTATGTTCAATCAAGGCGATCTCTAGGTTTTTTTAACTGCTGTAAGAATCAAAGAGAAAGATAATTCTTCTCCAATATTTACTCTTTTCTTCCCTAAGAATCTTAGCCAAAATTTTTCAATACTTTAATAATAAATAGTAAAGCTTTCCTTGATGATTAATTAACCCTGCGCGATCGCCGGCTGTTTTTCCGGTTCCCATAAAAATATCTACCCGTCCAGGCCCTTTAATGGCACTTCCGGTATCTTGATCTAACACATAACGACTGACTAATTTAGTGGTTATTTCTCCCGTTTTCTGTTTATAAGGAATAGGTGTTTTGATCAAGGCTAACGCCCCAGGAGGCATCAAAGACTTATCGGTAGCAATAGTACGTTCAGCCGTCACCGGAACAGCGATACTGCCTTGGGCAGCTGCCCCATTGGTTTCGCGGAAGAAAATAAAGCGGTTATTACGGGGTAAATAATTACTCAGTTCTTGGGGATTTTTCTTTAAATAGTCCATTAAAACTGGTAAAGTTAATTCCTCTAACTTAAACACGCCGTCATTGACCAATTCCTTGCCAATACTGACATAGGGATAATCTGTACTGCCATCATAACCAATACTCATGGTAGTCCCATCAGTTAAGTTAAGTTTCGCTGATCCTTGAACCTGAACTAAATAGGCTTCGAGGCGATCGCGCATCCAGACTAATTCATTCCCCTTGAGTAAACTTGCATTTCCTAACCCATCTTTGCCTTCTAATTCGAGTCGGGTGGGGTGAGGAGTTGACCATTGATCAAAGTCTTTCGGTTCACGATATAAGGGATAGGAATATTGGGAAGTTCGTTGACGACTTGCTTGATAAACTGGTTCAAAATAACCTGTAAATAAAACAGTTCCTTGATTATCATTCCCAATAGATTGATAAAGAATAAATTCCCGTTGAACTGCTTGTTGTAATTCCTGGGGACTTTTGGTGGTTTTCAATAATTCTTTAAATCGGATCAAAGATCTTTCGACGCGATCGCGGGTAATGCCAGGGACGGGATAATTCTGATAAATTTCTTGGGCTTTTGGCGTTTTCAAGTAACGCAAACTAAGGCTAATAGCCCGAATTAAATTCCATTTATCTCCTCGTTTTTCTGGAGTTCCCCACAGTTGTTCATCATATCCCAAAACATCATCATTTTTAATCGATTCAACAGGCGTTAAAGGGAGAGTTTGGGCGATAGAAAGTTGAGGGGAACCAACTATTATCCCAAGAGTGATAGAAAAGACTGCGATCGCTTGTTTCATATTAGCTTGTAATAACGATAGACTTTTAATAATTAACTCAGAACAAAGTATTAATTAGAATACTTAATTTTATCAAGTATAGTCTTCACAGCTTCGATAATGACTAAGAGTTGATCTATCCAAACAAAATGACCACTTTGATTAGCCTCAATTTGACGAAAATCTGTTGATAACTTACCGAGTTCTATGTGCATTTTCTCTCGTAACTGGTTAGCCTTTTTCAAAGGGATAAACATAGTCCAAAAGGACGGTTTAAAGAAAGAGTTTGCTTTAATGCTAACGATTGGAACTATTCCTAAATCATTAGCGACACTAACTTGATGCGCACTTTCTTCCCAATAATGTAGGGAATATTCACCTATATTAATCAATTTACCAGGGACAGGATTTCGATCTTCTAGCCAGCAAGCTATCTTTTGATAAAAGGTTGTAGAAATGAGGAGAAGAGTTTTTATTAACATCAGATCAAATCAACATTTTATTCAGCTAAATTATAATTTTAATCTAGATTTTTCAAGTAAATTTCGATTATTGGTTAATATGGATATTTCCCCATAGTTTCTATCCCAGAAAACCCTAAATTGATGAAGGAACTAAGACTCCTAAAGCATGAGGAATAACCCGAAACGCAGCAGGAGTTTGGCTAGTAATTTCCCCATCGGTATTAATAGAATGGGATTTACGGGTATAAATTTCCATTGTTTCCCCCTCAATAGTGCGTACCCACGGCAAAACGCCATGTTGTCCTTGGGGAAGTCGCCACAACAGAGGAAAAATTTGCCACCAATGGTTTAGTTCTAGACTATAGAGATCTAATCGTTGGTCGTCGATAGTAGCATCTTCAGCGACTGCCATTCCGCCTCCATAAAATCGCCCGTTACCGACTGCAATTTGAATCGTTTTAACTCGGACAGATTTATCATTAACGACAATTTCAGCATTAAAAGGACGGGTTTGGCTAATCACTTGTAAAGCAGTCATAGCATAGGCTAAGACCCCCCAACGGCGTTTTGCTCCTTTTGATAACTTGCCGGTTATCTCGACACTTAACCCCAGACTGGCGACGTTAAAAAAATGTTTCCCATTAACGCAACCGAGGTCAATATATTTGAGTTTACCTTGGGCAATTACCTGACACGCTTGCTCAACAGCCAAAGGAATTTTCAGGGTGCGGGCGAGATCGTTAGCGGTTCCTAACGGTAAGATACCTAAAGGTAATTTCATTTCTACTAAACTATCGACTACTGCATTTAAGGTTCCATCTCCTCCCCCTACAATCACTAAATCTACGTTGTGTCCGTGGCGGCGCACTAATTGGGACATATAGTCAGGATTTTTAAGGGGAACCGTGATCAATTCAAAACCTAGGTCATTTAGGACATCTACCGCGTGAGCGAAGCTGTTCTGACCTTTGCGAGCATGGCGGTTAACTAGGAGTAATGCCCGTTTTGTCATGGGTTGGGGCTAGGTTAGTAGATGGTTAATAGTTCATAGTTTATATTAATTAATTAGTCCTTGAGGTTAAAACCTGATTTAATTTTCCACTACGATAACCTTCTAAATCGAGGGTGACATACATAAAGCCATAGTTTTGAAATTGAACCACCAATTGAGGTAAATCAGTAGTCAGGACAAATTCTTTGATTTGCTCTGAAGGTAATTCAATTTTAGCTGTATCTCCTTGGGAACGAACCCGAAGATTTTTATAGCCTAACTTGCGTAAGTAAATCTCAGCCCGTCCCACCCGTTGTAGTTTACTAACGGTAATTTCTTCTCCATAGGGAAAGCGTGAGCTTAAGCAAGCTTGAGCGGGTTTATCCCACCAAGGAAGTCCTAATTCCTTAGATATTTGTCGAACCTCAGCTTTAGTGATGCCTACTTCCGCTAAAGGCGATCGCGCTCCTCGTTCTTTAGCCGCTTGAATCCCAGGACGATAATCGTGAAGATCATCAGCATTGACCCCATCAACCACGTAAGGATAGCCTCGCTGTAATGCCAAGGGTTTTAGGGTGTCATGGAGTTCGCTTTTACAAAAATAGCAACGGTTAACGGGGTTAGTGGTGTAGTTAGGATTATCCATTTCATGGGTTTCTACCCATTCATGAGCAATACCAATGGTAGCCGCTTGGATTTTAGCATCTTCTAACTCTTCGGGGAGTAAAGAAGGAGAAACTGCCGTTATGGCCAAAGCGCGATCGCCTAAAACATCATAAGCTACTTTAGCCACCAAGGTACTATCAATTCCGCCAGAATAAGCAATTAATGCTTGTTCCATCTGACTAAAAAGGGTTTTAAGTTGTCTTAATTTGGCTTCAATCATCGTTATTATCTTGTCTTTTGGCAACTATTTCCTATTTTCTAGGTTAATTGGCAACTGAAGAGTAAAGCAACTGCCTTTTCCAATTTCAGAGGTTAAGGTAAGGTCTCCTCCATGAAGTTGGGCTAACTTACGCGATAAAGTTAATCCTAACCCCGTCCCTTTATGACGACGACTCAGATGACTTTGAATTTGTTGAAAGGGTTGAAATAACTTCTTTTGATCTCCATCTGTAATACCAATTCCTGTATCAATAACGCAAAAAGTAATATAGTCTCGGTCAGATCGTACTTGTAGGGTGATCGACCCTTTTTCTGTAAACTTGATAGCATTAGACAGTAGATTTAACAAAATTTGTTTAATGCGACGCTGATCCACCCGACAAAAATCAACATTATCTCCAATATCAACAATTAAGGATAATTTTTGTTCTTTAGCTTTAAGATCGACCATAGAAATAGCTGATTGACAGAGATCTTCTACCGCAATGTTTTCTAAATATATTTCTTCTCGTTCTGCTTCAATTTTCGATAAATCAAGGCAATCATTCACCAAGGCTAATAGATGTTTTCCCGAATCTGCAATCCCGTTAACATATTGCTTTTGTTTATCATTGAGTGGACCATAAATTTCTTCACGTAACATTTTAGAAAATCCCAGAACTGAGCTTAGAGGGGTTCGCAGTTCATGGGTCATGTAGTCCAGATAATCATTTTTATTTTGATAGATTTTTTGTAACTGTTGGTTTTCTGCTTCAAGGTCACTGAGGCGTTGTTGTAATTGATTTTGACAAAGCACCAGACAAATCTGCTGAGTAATCATTTCTAAGGTTGTTACTTCTTCGGGGGAAAAGGTTCGGGTAAGGTCTTTGGTGTGAAAAACTAAATGTCCGTATAATTCCCCTTTTCTAGACACAGGCAAACTCAGAATAGCACAAGGAAACAATGATTCTATTATTTGTTTTGCTGAGGAAGAAAGACTAGAAAAATTCTTAAAAATGTCATAATTATGGCATACTCGATAAAGTTGGGTTGGCTCAAACAAATTCAGGAAATATTCTCCTTCTTGACTAGCGAAAAATTCTTTTAGCTGAGTTGATATTGATTCACAAACCCCCCAACAATAATTAATCTTACCTTTTGATGGCTCTACATGATGAAAAAGCAGTCCCTCAACTCGAAAACCCCGTCCAACCTTTGAAAGTATGGGAAAGATAAAATCATCCAACTCCATCGAACCATTTAATAATCCACTAATTTCCATCAGTAATTCTTGTTGCAAGCAATAGTAGCCAACAGAATTTGTTTGTGGTTCCTTGTTTAAGGCGTTTTGATCTTGGTTGGCTGAATGCACGGTGCTTAATTCCTGTTAAATCTATTTATCTATTTCTCCCAATGACAATTATTATAGGGGCTAATTTACTTTCTAACGAATCAATTAACTCGTAAAACTACTTAAAAATACCAACATTACCTAGGTTATTCCCGAATCGTTGCTTCTCTGGGAGAAGACTTATTAGTGGGAGACTTTTGGGGATATTTTGGTTAAAATTGCCGACGGGAAAAGATCACACTAGCAATGCCTAATAGTAAGATAATGTAAACGATTCCGTATAAAGCATGGGTAAATAACTCTATTCCACTGGGAAGTATCCCATAAGCAGCAGTATTTTTCAGATTAAAACGTTCTAAATTAGGGATAACGAAATATATTCCCTGTGTAATAGCTTCAATATTAGAATTGTTGCTAATTTTACCTAACTGCAATAAATCCCTACTAATGTGTCCCATGATGTAAACGCCAAAGCTAAGGAGGGTCGCTAAAATGGAACTGGTAAAAACGCCAAAGGTAATGGCCACAGCAGTTAACAAAGCCAGTTCTAAAAACAGATAAACTTGGGCAACTATCAGACTTAAAAGGGAAAATTCAACCTTAGCCCAGACAAGCATTCCTAAATAAATGGCTGTCATTACTGCAACCATCACGCCGAGAACTCCTGAGAGTCCTAAATGTTTGCCAATGATTAACTCTGTCCGACTAATGGGTTTAGGAATTAAGACTAAAACGGTTCGTTTTTCAATTTCTTTATTAATTAAGCCTGTTCCTACAAAAATTGCGACAATTGCTCCTAATAATGCCGTAGCTGCTAATCCTAAATCAAGGAAAATTTTTCCATCAGCCCCCACAGAAATTTCTGGAAGTAACCGTAAGGCAAAAGCCAGGACAATAGCCAAAAAGCCAATGACATATAAAATGCGATCGCGGATAACTTCTCGAAAACCGTTGGCAGCAATAACCCAGATTCTCACTAAACTCATCTTTGGTTTAAGTTTTGTTTATATATGGTAGAGTTTCTGTAGATATTGTTCCACGTTTTATTGTTGTAGATATCACCCGATTAATTAATTTAACAGATTTGTCTCAACTGCTATGAAAAAAAATAAAAAGCTACAGGGATTGATTCTAGTCCTACTCATGTTGATCACCTGCATCAGTTTGATCGGATGGCAAACTCAGGGATAAAGATTTAGATCTTTTGCTACAGGTTGGTTTTTAGCGAGGATATCGTTTCATCAAGTCTCTGACTTGTTCAGCATGGTAGGAACTACGGGTTAAAGGAGAAGATACCACTTGTAAAAACCCGATCGATTCTCCAAATTTGCGCCAGTCATTAAATTGAGTTGGGGTAATAAAGGCTTGGACATCTAGATGTTGAGAAGAGGGTTGTAGATACTGTCCTAGGGTCAAAATATCACAATCGACTTGACGTAAATCTATCATCACTTGACGGACTTCCTCATCAGTTTCCCCTAAACCCACCATGATGCCAGACTTCGTATATGTTTGAGGGGTTAATTTCTTCGTCTGTTGGAGGAGTTGAAGCGATCGCTGATAATCTCCTTGAGGGCGTATGCGACGATATAATCGGGGAACCGTTTCGGTATTGTGGTTTAGCACTTCAGGTTGTGCTTGTAAAATAATTTCTAGAGCTTTCCAATTGCCACATAAATCAGGAATTAGGACTTCAATGGTGGTGTTTGGCGATAATTTACGGGTTTCTTCGATACATCGGACAAATTGTGACGCACCCCCATCGGGTAAATCATCTCGGTTCACAGAAGTAATGACAACATGATTGAGGTTAAGGCGTTTGACAGCTTCAGCGAGGTTAACGGGTTCGAGGGGATCTAACCCTTGAGGTTTTTTCTCAAAATCGATGTCACAATAAGGACAAGCACGGGTACAAGCCGGTCCCATAATTAAAAAGGTTGCGGTGCCTGCTTTGAAACATTCCCCAATATTCGGACAAGATGCCTCTTCACAAACTGTATTGAGGTTTAGATCACGCAATATTTCTTTAACACTGCCGACTCGCTGCCATTGAGGAGCTTTTACCCTTAACCAATCTGGTTTAACCGTCACGCCCTATTGTACTCCTGTGATGGGATTCCTTTCTTAGTGTATCTTAAAGACCGTGGTAATATATATCATAGGAGTTTATTGCCTACGGGATGTGGCGCAGCTTGGTAGCGCACTTCGTTCGGGACGAAGGGGCCGCTGGTTCGAATCCAGTCATCCCGACTCAACCTAAGCCACGATTTTATAAAGGTTTGATAGTGCCTTACTTCCTGTTAGGGATGTTCCTTTGTACATTAAAGAATTAATGTCACAAACTGAAATCAAGCATCAAGGCAAATAAACCTACCCATAAGGGGTTCAGAGATTTTTGATCAATGGCTTAGCTCAAATAATTTATGTCAAAGTTTAAAAAATAAACTTTTTTTCTGATTTAAAGAATTAATGTCAAAAAAGTTCTCACAGCCACTAAAAAGACCACTATTCCCAAGATTAGGGGTTAGTGTTAAATCCCGAACGAAGTGCGCCTTTCAATCTCTTTTACTCCCATCATAGTCCATGAAATCAGGGTTAGAGTTGTTTTTTGAGAGCCAAAAGTCAATGAGAGGGCAAAAACCTCCATGAAACATCCAATTCTTTTGAGGTTTTGCGCTTTCCTTTTAACTTTCAATCAATAAGAGGGCAAAAACCCACATGAAACAGGCGCATTTACCACGTATCAAAGTCGGTTTGACTGTCTTGCAGTAGTTGTTCATCACTTTGAAGGAGGGAAAGAAAGCGTTTTTTGCCGTCAAGAGAAAGACGTTTTTGGGTTTGAACAGCAAACCATGAGGCGTACATTTCTTTGACAAGGGTAATAGCAGAAGTGATGAAGCGTCCTGGTAATTCTTGATAGGGGGGTTGGGTTTTTAGTGGTTGGGCAAGGGTTTCAACCAGTTTTGAGGGGAGTTGGTTGGCAGTTAACCAAGTATTGATGTCGGGATGAGTGTTGATATTGTGGAGTCGTTCATTAATGAGAGGGGTTTGTTGTTGTGCCATCATTGCCCAGATGTGTTGTAGGGTACCTTCTGGAGCGATTAAGCGACATTGGACAACGGTTATGTGGGTCATTGGAATAAATCAATAAATTTCAATTTTGAGTTAAGGAATAAAGATTTTTCGTCATTAAAGATTTAAGAAATCAATCGTGTAACTTTAATTAAGCACTAACATTTTAGAATTTACTTTATTACATAGAAAAGTTTTTGGAGAAATTGGGTACAATAAAGTAGAGTTATTTTTAATGTTGACAATTAATTATAAATGCGCCTAATCAATTTCTAAATATGTTAGATTTTCAGGCTATCACAAACCGAGACGCATGGAGTACCATCAGAGGTTATGTCTATCAAGTTGATTTGACAATTCAGCGATGGTTAGATTTACAACAAGGCCAGATATTACAGCTTGAATATGGAGAAGATATAGATATAATTTCTCACTCACTGATTGCTCCATGTCAAGAAACAGAAAGGATTTTAGAACAGATTAAACACAGGGAAACTTCTATTACTTTAAAAACGCCTGAAGTATTAAGTGCTATTGCAAATTTTGTTGAACATCGTCATAATAACCCTAATTTTAATCTTATTTTTCGATTTACGACAAATACAAAAATTGGTAAAGAACAATTAACACCTATTCCGAACCAAATGCCAGGTATTCAAGTTTGGCAGCAAATTTATCAGAATAATATAGATATAAATTTAAACAGTAATCAAGAAAAATATCTTGAAGCTATTCGAGAAATTCTAAGAAATACTAAAGATAAAAAACCTGATAAAATTAGTAAACTCACTTGGACTATATTTCATGAATTCTTAGAAAATTCTTCAAATCAATATTTTTTTGAATTTATTCAAAATTTTGAATTTAGTGTAAATCAGACAGAAGCTAAATCTTTAGCATTAGATATTCAAACTGATCTTATAAATACTTCCCAAGCTACAAATAAAATCGAAGCTAAAGAAAAATATCAGAGGCTTTTTCTTTATATCTTTAAAATATTATCTCAATCTGGTCTTAAACAAATAAGTCGTGAAGACTTAGATAAGCAACTATCATTACCTACATTAAGCCAAGAAGATCATCAAAAATTAGAAAACCTGAATATCTTATTTGCTAATATTGAAAATCGTGTAACAACATTAGAACAAGATAACGAATCAACAAAGCAGATGTTAACAGGGGTTTCTTTGACAATTCAGAAAATTGCTGAACATCAAAATATCGATATTTCTAATATCAATTATTCTATACAACCAATAAGAATAAGTATTCCTCAAAAAGTAACTAATCGATGTTCTAGGGAAAAAACTGTTAATTCTTTAGTTAATAATCAGATATTAAACTATACTTGGACTGCCATTCATGGAAGTTCAGGTACTGGAAAAACACAGCTAACCATTCTCTTACTAGAAAAATTAATTAGTAGTGAATCTTTTAAGTTTTCAGCATGGATTCGGTTTAGAAATTTAACAGTTGAAGAAGCTTGTATTAAGTTAGGTAATATTTGTCAACAATTAACGGGTTTTCGTTCATCAGACATCAACTATTTAACATTTTGTCAAAACTTGGGTCATAAATCAATAATTGTTCTTGATGATCTTCCTCAACTATCAAGAGGAGATGAATTATTTGAAAGGTTAAGTGAATTAGTTGATGCGTGTTATCAAACTCAGATTAAATTAATATCAAATAGTCTATATTATTTACCGACTTCTTTAACTTCCAACGATGAGTTGATTAAGCAAATACAAATCCCCTTATTTAGTGACAATGAAGCATCTGAGATTTTTAAAATTTATCATTGTCCTGATGTTATTCTCAATAGTCAAACCACAATTTTTGTTAATTCACTTGCTAATGGACATCCAACATTACTTATAGTATTAGCAGCATATCTTAAACAGCGAAATTGGTCTTTTTCTGACGAAACTTTCGATGATTTATTAAGAGGTACATATACAGATGAAGTAAATGATGAAACTATCAAAAGAATTATTTCAACAGTAGAAAGTGATGATAGTCAAGAACTATTATATCGATTAAATCTAATAATAAGTCATTTTTCTGAAGATGATATTAATTCTTTAGCATCAGTTGAGCCTACTATAAAAAGACCTAGACATCACTTAGTAAATCTATTGGGTATTTGGATTCAAAGAGATACACAAAATCGATATTTAATATCTCCTTTGGTTCAAGCATTAGGATCTAATAATCTAGACAAACAAGTTTACAAAAATTGTAATTGTATTCTGGGCGAGTCATTAATGCAAAGATGTTGTAATCAATACGATACAAGTAAGATAATTTTATATTTCGTACGAGCAGAGGATTTTGAGAGAGCCGGAACAATTTTATTAATTAGTTTAAAATATTTCTTAGAACAAAATATTTATCAAATAATTAATGATGCTGGAATCCTATCATATTGGATTGACATTCCATTACCTAATCAAATGAGCCTAGGACTTCAATTATGTATTCGTGCATTTCAAATTTCTGTTAAATATAGACTTGGTAAAACGACAGAATACGAAGTTAAAGATTTAGATGATTTAATTAAACAAACATCAATTGATGATGCACCATTTTTGGCTATAACTACAGTAACATTAATTATTTACTGTCTTGATTTGATTGAATTCAAACGGATTAATTATTATTTACAGTGTACCTTATTATTCTTGCCACAAGCTACTCTTCCAGATGATCCTAAAGTAGAATGTATGAGTGAATCAAACTTTGAAGATCTCATTTGGATGATAGCTATAAAAATTGAAACAATCGAGGATTTATATGACTGGATGATAACCGTTAGTCATTTAACTCATAAACAACGTAATCAGGCATTTTCAATAGAAATAGCAGAACATAGTTGTTTATATATTGCTAATGATTTCTACCTTAGAGAAAAGGAAAAATCACGAGATGTACAACAATGGGATCTTTTATTTGTTGGGTTACAAAAGATTGTTGATAAATCTAAGCAACTACACTTAGAGCTATTATGGGCGTGTTTTATTTGTCACCAAATTATTGTTAAAGCACAACATCTTCAGGATTTAGATTCAGCCTTAGAAATTGCTAAAAATACACTTAATGAGTCATCTGATGATTATCGTGTTCATTTTTTAATCAAATTATATTTAGGTGAACAATATAAGTTAGCCAATCAGTATGATAAAGCTTTACGATGGTTGAATGAAGCTTTAAATGAGTCAACATCATCATATTCTCGCCAACGAATGTATGCTTTATTATATAAAAGTAATATTTATTCTTTGAATGAACCCTATTTAGCTATTCAATATGCTGTACAAGCAGTCAAATTAGGAGAAAACTCTGAAAAAATATCAGAAATAGAGTTAATAAAAGCTCTTGGAGAACTATCGATTGCTAGATGGATTGCTAATAAAAATGATTTATCTTATGTCTTTGATTCTTGGGATAAAGCAGGAGAACGATTATTTAATTGTAAAACTGACAAAAATGATTGGAAAGAAATTTTTGTTATTTATGCTCATGTATCTGGTTATTTTTTAAATTTAGCAATTAATAATGTCCCTCCTCCTCATACCTTAGATGGTCAACCTTATGCAGAACCTGAAGCTGGTATGTTTTTAACGTATAACTCTCAAAGAGTAGAATATTATGATCCGACTAAAGAAAGCATATTGCTTACTCAATTAGCAATGTTTGCTCAAGCAATAGGTGAGGAAGAGCGTAAAAAAATATGGATGCTAAAAGGGTGGGAAATAGCTAAAGCGACAAAACAAGTTCTTTCTTTATCAATTCTACCCACAATGCTTATACCTGAGTTTTTGTTAGAGGATAAATATGTAGAAGCTCTTGACTTAGCTCTGGAAACAAGTCAACAAATGGTAGCACTTATTCAACATCATCAAGAAGAAAATGTTTTTGAACAAAAGCTTGATATAGAAAAAGTATTAAGTTCATTTTCTGATAACACAAAAGATAACGAAAATTCTATAGCAATATATATGGGACTTATTCCAGTTCTTTTTCACTTAAATAATATAGCTATTCATCAGCCTGATAAAGCTCGAAAATATACTGAAGAGATAGTAAAACTTTGCTATATAATTAATCAAAATGCTGAAGGAAGAGAAGTTTGGGAAAAAGTCGCTAAGCTCATTGAAAGAATGGTCTTGCAAAAACAATCTTTTGAAGAGATTATTAAACATGATAATCAATATAATGAGCCAACTCTAAAATTTATAGGTTATTTGTTAGTATTATTGAACTCTAATTCAACTCTAGAATCAATACTAAAAATTCATTTTATTGTTATGCCATTGGCTCATCATTCATATAAATCAAGCCCTGCTATTTATAATCGTATTATTTTACCTTATTTAGTTGATTACTGGAAAAATGCTATTCAAAAAGTGACTTTTAGATTTACATCTCCTCAAGACATGGCTAACTTGTTATACAATATACAAGATATTCCAGAAGGAAAACAAGCTCAATTAATTCTTTTTGCTATAATATCAGATTTAAGCATAATTCCTCCTGATTCAACAGTAAAATGGATAGCACAAGCTAAGCTATAGTAAATATCTTAAAATTTTACCCATCTATTTTAATATTAGATAAGTTAACAAGAATCAAAAAATTATATTGTCTAATTTTTTCGGCAAAAACTCAGCATTATTATTTCCCCATCCGATTAAACCCCATCCCACATCGCTGACACTTCCCCTCAACCCACCTTGAAGGAATCGCAAACCTCTCACCACAAGATGGACACTTGGTTAACAACTTCACCTCATGTACCCGACAATTTAATCGTGATTGATATTGCCATTCCATACGATGATAGGACTTTTCAGCACAATACAACCCAGATAACCGAATTTGCAACAATTTCATCTATTCTTGCGGTAACATCACTTTCTAAGAAATGACACTATTGGCTTTAAAAATTAGAATTAGCATCGGGAGCAGCCTAAAAGTTGCTCTAATATAGATACAGAACTGATCTCAGCTTATTTAAAGCTACCAAAATCAGTGACAATAATTATTCAAATTATTCAATGGACACCCTGATATCATAGAGTCATTAACAGAACACTACCTTGTGATAAGTTCAGTGCCTTACCCCATTTGTATTACCCTAGGAACTCGTCCTGAAGCCATTAAACTTGCTCCTGTAATCAGGCAATTTCGTCAATTACCGACGTTTGAAACCCATGTTATCTTAACCGGACAACATCGGGAAATGGTTCAACAGGTGATGGACTTGTTCGAGTTGAAAGGCGATCGCGATCTCAAAATTATGCAGCCTCGTCAAACCCTCACCGACATCACCTCTCGTAGTTTACAAGGGTTGGAGGCAATTTTTCAAGAAATAAAACCTAAATTAGTCATTGTTCAAGGGGACACGACTACGGCCTTTGCTGCTACCTTAGCAGCATTTTATCAACAAATTGCTATTGGTCACGTTGAAGCAGGATTACGCACTGATAATATTTATAATCCCTTTCCTGAAGAAGCTAACCGTCGCCTTATTTCCCAACTCACTCAATTACATTTTGCACCCACTAAATTAGCGGTAGAAAATTTGAAGAAATCGGGGGTGACGGGAGAAATTCATTTAACTGGTAATACGGTAATTGATGCTTTATTAACAGTGGCTAAAAAACAGCCAACTTGTAACATTGAAGGATTAAATTCTAATCAATATAAACTTTTATTAGCAACAGTTCACCGACGGGAAAATTGGGGTCAACCGCTGGAAGATATTCTTGAAAGTTTTCGGCTGATTTTAGATAAGTATCCTAACACGGCTTTATTATTACCCATGCACCGCAACCCAACGGTACGTGAACCGATTCAAAAAGCACTAGGAAATCATCCCAGGGTTTTCTTGACGGAACCTTTAGATTATGGAGAATTAGTCGCTGCAATACAAAATTGTTATTTATTACTGACAGATTCTGGGGGATTACAAGAAGAAGCACCCAGTTTAGGTAAACCAGTTTTAGTCTTAAGAGAAACGACTGAACGTCCTGAAGCAGTTGAAGCAGGAACGGCTAAATTAGTGGGAACTAATTATCAAACTATTGTGACAGAAGCGAGCGAATTATTAAGTAATAAAAATGCTTATGAAAAAATGGCTAATGCTATTAATCCTTTTGGTGACGGTAAAGCCAGTGAAAGAATTGCAAACATTGTACAACGTTATTTAGGAGATAAGCATTAACAATTTTTACATTAATGTTTTTATTGATGATCTATAGCAATCCTAGATGAATCGTGAGAATAAATGTAGCTGAGTTGGACTCTGTAAGCTAATTTCCAAAACTATCCTAACGTTTTTGCGTAGTGCTATAGAGGTCAATGATTAAGTAGGTATGCAAAAACAAAGTTAAAAACAAATAACATCAAAAATATTCCTAAATCTTCTGCATTTTGTCTGAGATTATTCGTTTAATGATTCCTACCTACTTATCTCAGATTGTGCTATTTTTGTCAGTCGTTTTTTCGGGAACTATTGTTGCAAAATTTCTTCCATTTCTCTAAACTCAGCCAAGCTTTTTTGTGCTGCTTCTTCATCCAAAATACTGAGGGCAAATCCCACATGAACGATGACATAATTGCCTACTTGAACATCAGGAACATAGGCTAAACTAACTTCTTTAACCACACCCCCAAAACTAACCTTTCCCTTTCTCATTAAAGGTTGATCGCCGCTAATACTGATAACCTTACCTGGAACGGCTAAACACATTTTTTATTAGTCTCCTCAAGAATCTTGATCAACAATCTTTATTGATTAGACTGCCTAACTTCTGTTTTACCACAGCTTCAATAATTTTTTATGAAGCAAATCTTTAGGTTAGGATTTTCTCAAAAAAAGTGTTAGCGAGTTAAACCCGCTAACATCTCTTGAACGAAGTTATCAATTTTTCTCTTCTTGAAAGATGACTAAACCATCAATCAAAGGAAAAATAAAATTAGGCTTCGCTTTCAACATAGATGAATAAAAGTCCCATCACCATAAAGGCGAGGACAGGAAGTAAAGGAACTAAAACGGCGGGTAAATAGGCGGCTGCGTAGGAACCTGTCATTTGTATATTATCCTGTTTTGCGAATCTACAAGTTTGACACCCGATTGTCCGACAAGAGACAAACAAGGTTGTAACATCAAAAATCTTACTGTCAAGCCTATCTAAATTGGGGAATTATAAAGATTCTTAACATTCTGGAGTAAGAGGAGCTAATAAATTTAAACTTCTAGGGTAGGACAAGCTTTGTCCGATTCTCAAACCTGTGGATTCAATTAAGTGTGTCGTCACGCTTAATGCCAAGCAGGAAGCTAACTTCAGATCTTTAGATAGATTTGAGTCAGTTTAGTAAAGCGGAAGTTTAACAACTTACATTCAGAGATTGACATGACTATAGACGCAATTCAACCTGGTGGAGACCCCCAAGTTGGCAACCTTGCCACTCCCCTTAATTCTTCAGGGTTTTCCCTGGCTTTTATTAGAAACTTACCTGCCTACCGTAAAGGACTATCCCCTAACCGTCGCGGGCTAGAAATTGGTATGGCCCACGGTTATTTCCTCTATGGACCTTTTGCTTTGCTAGGTCCGTTACGAAATACAGAGTTTGCTAGTACAGCAGGGGTATTAGCGGCTGTGGGTATGGTTGCCATTTTAACGATCGCCTTATCGATGTATGGTTCTGTGGGAGTTACAAAACCCACGGAAACTTTGACCACACCAGAAACTCCAGAAGAACTCGGTACCTCAGAAGGTTGGGCAGAATTTGCAAATGGGTTCTTCATCGGTGGCTCTGGCGGCGCATTTTTCGCCTATCTTCTCTGCCAAACTCCCTATCTTGAACTGGTACGTTCTGTAATGGGTTAAGCGGGTTACAGTTCCAACAATGAGGAAAGAATAATTCTTCATTAATTATTCCTAAAAAACGATAGCTCATACTAGACTTTTTAAGTCGGTGTGGGCTTTATTTATTTTAGTCATATAATCATAAGATCAATTACTGAAACCCCAAGGCAACATTATTTGTGTATTTTGGTGGTGTAGAGAATCTGTGGGAAGACTATGATCAAGAAGACGATGATCAATAAGTTGGTTATGGTTAAAATATAAATGAAGAACTCAAGATGACTTGATAAATGACCGTTTCGATGGCTGTTGAATGTCCTCATTGCCACTCTACAGATGTTATTAAACATGGAAAATCAGGAGAAGGAAAACAATCTGTTTCTCAAAGATATCACCAATGCACGATTTAGTGATTGGACTTTACATCAATAAGTACGAATTTAATAGGGAAATTATATAGCTAACAACAGATTCGCTACATCACCGATTCTTGAAATTATTATTTTAGTTGACAAACTATCTTTTGACTTGCCCAGATTTTAAAAAAGTCTTATAATTTATCTGTATTCAACGTTTTTTAACATAAATTAGTCCTGTGAATTTCTCATTTAATATTCAACTAATTATCAAAATTATAACGCCAATATTGATTATTGGAACTTCATTTGTCTTGGGATTCATTTTTGAAAAGAGAATTCTTAAGAACCTCAAAAAAATCGCTCGAAAAAATAATTGGAAATATGACGATATCATTGTCGATTCTTTTCAAGGAATTGGTTTAGTTTGGTTAATTTTAGGGGGAGTTTTCTTATCTTTACCGACTTTAAGTCTTCCCCCCGCAGCGATTACTTTCGTCGAGAAATTCTTACTAGCCACTTTTTTAGCCTCTGCTACCTTATTTACTTCCCGTTTATTTGTTGAATTACTGAAGGTTTTTACCACTAAAGAAGATGGGATTTCGCCTTTAACTTCTTTGTTTGAGTTCCTAACCAAAATTGTCATTTACAGTTTAGGGACGTTGATTATATTACAGTCAATTGGCATTAAAATAACCCCTTTGTTGACTGCTTTAGGGGTTGGAGGGGTTTCTGTTGGTTTAGCATTACAAACCACCCTGTCTAATTTAATGTCTGGCGTTAATATTATTATGTCAGGGAAAGTCAAACCAGGAGATTATATCACCTTAAGTAGTGGAGAAAAGGGGTATGTGATTGATGTAGAATTAAAGTATACAGTGCTTCAAGAAATTACAGAAAATTTATTAGTTATCCCCAACTCTAAGATTATTTCTGGAAGTTTCAAAAATTTTAGTTTACCAGAGAAACAAATCGTTATTCCTATTAATATTGGGGTGAGTTACGATAGTGACTTAGAAGAAGTTGAAAAGATAACCCTTGAAGTAGCTAGGGAAATGATAAAAATAATAAATAATCAAGAAACTAACTTTCAGCCATTTATTCGTTATCAAAATTTTGATTATTTTAGTATCAATTTTACTGTTTATATTCAGATTTTTGAGACAGAATTTTTTGAACATTTAAAAGTCAAACATATTTTCTTGAAAAAACTTCATAAAAAATATCAAGAAGTCGGAATTAAAATTCCTTTTCCCCTCACATCAGGTTATGTTTCTTCTTCTTTTCCTCAACCCTTGAACTACAATTAAGTAATGTAAAAAATCTATAATCGATAACCTTTGGATAAATTTTTAATATTGTGCCATTCTTGTGAGGATAAAGGTTGAATAATAAAGTCAGTATTAAAATATTTTTTAGCGGTGTCCGTTAATACTCCAATAATCATTTCTAGAGAATAATTATTAGATAATTGTTCAAAGAGTCCTAAACGCCATGGTGCAGGTTGATTAAAGATAGTTTCAAATAAGGTTTTATCAGTTGACAGAATCATAGACCCGTGTTGCAATACAGACTTTTTTCCCCGTCGTTGCGCGCTTCCAATGAGTTTACTTCCGTCAGGAGTAATTAAGTCAGCAACAGTGGCTGTATTAAAACAACTCGGGTTATGAATATAGCCCCGTTTTGCTGTTCCGTAATCTAACTTAATTCCCAAAGATAACCAACCTTCAATTAAAAACTGACAAATTTGTTGATAAATATCTAAAGTTTTCCGATTATTAATAGCAATAATTATCCCATAGGTTAAGTCTCCTTGATGGAGAACTGATCGTCCTCCGGTGGAACGACGGACTAATTCTATCGGATGTTTTTTCCAAGTTAAATTATGCCAGGATGAAGGCCATTTTTTTTGTAAACGACCCAAAGAAATTGTTGGCGATAACCAAGTATAAAAGCGCAAAGTAGGAGGATGTTTTCCCTGTTCATTTTGAATGAATAGCCAATCATCGATCGCCATTTGAATGGTTCCTGATGCTTCAAGAGGAGGAATTAAACGCCAAGTCATTATTTATATCGGGGGAATAGGGAATAGTCCAGAAACAATTGTTTATAGTCAGTTATCATCAACTTTTCCCTCCTTTTGCACTCTAGCTTTTTATGTTTTATAAAGGCTCAAGCTTTGACTACAAACTTTTCTAGTGTATAGCACTACGGATTAAGGTTAGTATAACTCGAATCCCTCAAACTTACTCACGACAAGGTTGTTCATTCTAAATTCTGCATTCTAAATGCTACATTCTGCTATATGTTTAATGAGACCATTGACTTCTCCCATAAAAATGATAGAGGGCGACTCATATTCTCAGCAAAACCAAGAATCCCTTGATCGCGGTGTTCATAGAGTAACTCTCCTTGAGAATTAAACAAAAAAGTTCCTCCTCGTTGAGTTAAATAGGCAGAATTAGGAACATAAGTTGACCAATTACTTAACACCTCCGTCATATTCCGTAACCGTAAAGTTGCTAATTCAAAAGGTCGCTGAAATCCTGTTCCTCCAGCAACATTAAAAAATGACCCTTTGAGAAGAGGTAACGGTTGAGCATGAATCACTTCTTGATCATCAATTAATTGGGGTGCATTGCGATCGCCCCAATAACCTCGAAACACTTCAGAAAGAGTTCGGGGACTCCCAATTCCCGCACACATTAACATCAAATTCAACCAAGCATTTTGACCCGTTGAAAAACCAGGAAATTGCCAAGATAATCCTTGATAGAGTTCTAGAGTTTGATGAATTTCTGCTTGTGGATCAACAAATAACCACTCTTGATTAAACCCAGTATAATCACAAAATTTTATCCCAGAATTGCGATCGCCGATCCCAATAGCACGAATGCCAATTCCTTGACCTTGTATTTGTTTTAACTCCCGTTGTATCCACCAAGCATATTCAAGACTGTCAAAATCTCCTAACTGTGACCAAAGCAAGATCAGAAGTCGATTAACGGGTTGAGTCTTATTCAAAATAGGGACTATATTTCCATCACTAACCCGTAAGCGTTGCGTCTCTTGGAAAATTTGATAAGTGTTCATGTTATAGTAACTATCGATCAGTTATTTATGGTTATTTTAATTCAAACTAATTATCTAAAAATTAAGCCAAACCCTAAAAATTTATCATTAAAGTTAATCATTGATGTCTAGACCCTTTTTTATAGGTTAAGATAAACAAAAAGTCTCTGGTATTGATTAAGTCAGGGTTTCTCCATGCTCTCTCTATTGCAAATTAAAAATTTTACCTTGGTAGACCAGCTTACCTTAGAATTTGGTCAGGGGTTAAATGTACTGACAGGGGAAACCGGAGCAGGTAAGTCGATCATTCTCGATGCAATTGACATTGTCTTAGGGGGTAAGGTCAATAATCGCTTAATTCGTCAGGGAATGCAAAACGCATCCATTGAAGCGACCTTTGAAGTAGATGATCCCCTCAAACAGTGGCTACAAGCACAAGAAATTGAACCCTTAGAAGACGGAACCTTACTCTGTCATCGGGAGTTGACCTTAACAGGTGAAACCATGCGATCTCGATCGCGGATCAATGGGGTGGTAGTAAATCTACAGGTTATGGGACAATTACGCGATCGCCTCGTAGAAATTACTGCCCAAGGCCAAACCGTTCAACTGATGGACTCCATCCGACAACGGGAATTATTAGATTTGTATGGAGGAAACTCCCTACTGACACAAAGAAAAGTCGTAGAGTCTGCTTACGAAAAATGGAATTTAGCAGAAAAGAATCTAAAAAAACGTCTTCAATCAGAGAAAGAGAGATTACAACGCCTTGATTTATTAGAATATCAACTAAAAGAACTAGAAGATGCTCAGTTGAGTGATCCTGACGAACTTGATCAACTGAACCAAGAACGCGATCGCCTCTCCCATGTGGTGGAGTTACAACAGTTAAGTTACCAAACCTACCAACTGCTCTATCAAAATGATAGCGGAGAACCCGCGATCGCCGATCAGTTAGGAGAAGCCGAAAATATCTTGACAAGTATGGTGGAATATGACAAAGAAATAGAATTAATTTTAGAGATGATTAGATCTGCCTTAACTCAGGTAGTGGAAGCAGGACAGCAAATTAATGGTTATGGAGATGGCTTAGAAGCTGATCCCGAAAGATTAACAGAAGTAGAAGAAAGAATTAACTTATTAAAGCGCATATGTCGTAAATATGGTCCTAGTTTACAGGAAACCATTAATTATTATCAGAAATTAAAAGAAGAATTAGGAGAACTAACCGACGATCAACAGTCTATTGAACAATTAGAAAAAGAGCTAACAATTGCCAAAGAAAGTCTGGACAAAAATTGTCAAATATTGACAGAATTCCGTCAAAAAGCGGCTACTAAATTAGAAAAACAATTGGTCAAAGAATTAAAACCCTTGGCCATGGATAAGGTGATTTTTGTTTGTCAAATTACTCCGAGTTCCCCTACAGTAACTGGAAATGATAAAGTAATATTTTATTTTAGTCCCAACCCTGGAGAGAAAATACAACCCCTTTCTAGTACAGCATCAGGGGGAGAAATGAGCCGTTTTTTATTAGCATTAAAAGCCTGTTTTGCCAAATCAGAAAAGCGGTCAGGAACCTTGATTTTTGATGAAATAGATGCAGGAGTATCAGGAAAAGTGGCTCAGGCAATTGGTGAAAAGTTACATCAACTCAGCCAAAAATATCAGATTTTGTGTGTCACCCATCAACCCTTGGTAGCTGCAATGGCGGACAATCATTTTAGAGTTACTAAACAAATGGTTGAGGAATCTTCAGGGGTTGAAACCTCAGAAAATGGGCAATTAAACTTACCAGAAATTAGAACAGTGGTCAGGGTGACTAATTTAGATGATTTGCAAACTAGACGAGAAGAATTAGCCCAATTAACCGGGGGACATTCAGCCAAAGAAGCCATTGAATTTGCTCAGTCATTATTAGTTAAAGCGGAGGCTTATCGCTTGGGAAAGCGTTAAAAAAGTTAGAAAATAATCTAGGTAAAAAAGTAGATTTGATAGAATTAATTTTAGCAATAGGATTAATTACAATTGTTTTAGGTTGGGGAGTCTATGCAATCAATTAACCAAAATGTCCCCCAACATATTCACGGGTTATTTCTTCTTGAGGATTCCCAAAAATATTCTCTGTTTTATCATATTCTACCAAATAACCATAACGATTTCCTTCGTCAGATTCTTGAGCATTAAAAAAGGCAGTAAAGTCTGCCACTCGTGTTGCTTGCTGCATATTATGAGTAACAATAATAATGGTATATCTTTCCTTTAATTGAGCAATTAAATCTTCTATTTTAGAGGTAGAAATTGGGTCAAGAGAAGAGGCTGGTTCATCCATTAAAATAATTTTTGGTTTCAAGGAAACAGCACGGGCAATACATAAGCGTTGTTTTTGTCCACCAGAAAGAGACATTCCATTTTCATTGAGTTTATCTTTAACTTCATCCCATAACCCCACTTGTTTAAGAGAAGTTTCTACCAATTCATCCATATTTTGCTGAATATTATTAATCCTCGCACCATAGGCAATATTCTCATAAATTGACTTAGGAAAAGGATTGGGTTTTTGAAACACCATGCCAATTTGTCGGCGCACTTCAACAGGATCAATTTTAGGATGGTAAAGATTTTTCTCTCCATACAGAACCTTTCCCTTTACCTGACAATCATCAATTAAATCATTAAGACGATTAAAACAACGAATGAGGGTACTTTTCCCACATCCAGAAGGACCAATTAAAGCAGTTACCTGATTTGAAGGAAACGCCATTGAAACATCTTGTAGGGCTAAAAAATCACCATAATACACACTTAAATTTTGGGTTTCTAGCACCACATCAGAGGAAAACTGTTGAGGTTGAATAATAGAAGACCGAGTAGAAGAATGAACAGACATAATCAAAATAAAGATAAATAGAGTTTAATATTTAGGGCGACGAGTGCTTAAACGAGACAAAATACTGGTAATCAATACTAATGCCACTAAAATCAGAGAAGCAGCCCAAGCGAGTTGTTGTTGATTTTCATAGGGAACGGTAGCGAAGTTATAAATTAATACTGATAAAGAGGGAATAGGCCCCATTAAACCCTGCATCCAAAATTGAGAGTAAAGGGCAGTAAAAATCAATGGGGCAGTTTCTCCTGCCGCGCGGGCAATAGCAAGGGTTGTTCCCGTCAAAATGGCTGGTAAAGCAGCCGGAAGAACAATTTGTAAAACCGTATGAAAATTGGATGCCCCTACTCCCACTGAAGCCCAGCGAACCTCTTGGGGGACTAATTTCAGGGCTTCGTCAGTCGTTCGGACAATAATCGGTAACATTAAGACAGCCAGGGCAAACCCTCCCGCGATCGCCGAAAACGATCCCATCGTCACCACCAACACCCCGTAAGCAAAAATCCCCATAATAATCGAGGGAACCCCACTCAAAACATTAGCCGCAAACCGAATCCATTGCCCAACTCTGGGAGAACTAAATTCTGAGAGATAGATTCCTCCTAAAATTCCCACAGGAATCGCCATCAAACAAGCAATTCCCACTAAAACAAAAGTTCCAACCATCGCATGGGCAATTCCTCCTCCGTCTTGGAGAGGGGCCGGGGGTAATTGGGTAAATAGCCCGAAATCAAGACGACTAGCCCCTTTAATCACCACATAAGCAATAACTAACCCCAACGGTAATAAGGCAATAGCTAAGAAGACAAAAGAGACAATGGTTAAAAGCAGACCTAACCAATTACGAGGATGACTTTGATTGTATTCTAGGGATTTACTCGGCATAGTTGAAAAAACTGGACATTTAATACTTTTTTACCTGACGGACAATGAATTCCGCCAAAATATTAACGATGAGAGTAATGACAAATAAAATCAGTCCAGCATACAAGAGGGCAGACTTTTGTAAATCACTGGCTTCAGGGAATTGATTAGCCATTAAAGAGGCGATAGTATTAGCAGGGGCAAGAATCGAAACGTTAAGGGCGTTACTATTGCCAATCACTAGGGTAACGGCCATGGTTTCTCCTAATGCCCGTCCTAACGCCAACATTAGACCTCCCACAATCCCAGAAAAGGCAGCCGGAATCAAGACACTAATCAGGGTTTGCCACCGTGTTGCCCCGATCCCATAGGACCCCCACCGCAGATCAGCATCCACCGCATCTAGAGAATCTCTAGCAATTGTTGTAAAAATAGGGAGAATCATAATGGCAAGGATAATTCCTGCCGGCAGCATTCCAGGTCCAATATAATCGGTCTGAAATAAAGGAAACCAGCCAAAATTTTGATGTAGCCAATTTCCGATAGGTTTTAGGAAGGGAATCAAGACATAAATTCCCCATAATCCATAAACAACACTAGGAATGGCCGCTAAAAGTTCTACTAAAAAAGTGAGTCCTCGTCTGACTGTGACGGGGAGAAACTTTTCACTGAGGATTATCGCACTACCTAAGCCAACGGGAACCGCTAAAATTAAGGCAATTAGGGAACTGACTAGGGTTCCGTAGATCATTGGTAAAATGCCATACTGTTGTTGAGGAGGATTCCAACTACTAGAGGTTAGGAATGAAGCCCCAAATTCAGCGATCGCGGGTTTAGCTTGTAACGCCACTTGAATTCCTATCCAGATTAAAATCCCGGCTAGGGCAAAGGCTAACAGGCGGGTTAATCCCATAAAACTAATGTCTGTAATTTTTTCTAATTGGGATCTTGTTTTCTGACTTTGCTGTTCGTTGAGGGTGAGTCCTGTCATGAATCTAAACTAAATGAATATCTATTTTCGCTACTCTAAGACAATTCGTTTGTCAATTAATTTTTTTTGAAAAACCTGTCCCAGTTATCCTCGAAAATGAAAGACACAATCGTTTAATTTAGGGCAATATTGAAATAGAAAGTGACTAAAAATAGACGGGAAATAAAATAGGAAATCCCATTTTCAAATTTTAAGAATCCTACTTGAACTTAATCTTATAGAGGAATAGCTTTAAAATAGTCCTCCGTAGGATAGATCTTGAAAAGATGCTGCTACTTTTTAAGTCTTCCCATAGAAATAGATTAATTGCTCAATCAATATCAATTAGAGGGGGTTATATTGATTTAATTTTCTAGTCTAAAACTTCATATTCTCAAAAATACTATGGTATTCTAGCAATTAAATGAACAAAATGTCCTTATCTGATTGAATGGCTTACTAAGAAATCTCTATGGCTGAAAATTTATTATCTTTTGAGTTTGAGGTTGTTACCGTTGATAATCGAGGTGATCTTATTAAACGCGATCGCCAAACAACACTATATTATATTGAAAAGTTAAACAGTAATATTATCTTAGAAATGGTCGCCATTCCTGGGGGAACGTTTTATCTGGGAGCAAGAGAGAATGAAGAAGGATTATTAGCCTCCCAAACCCCTCAACATTGGGTAACTGTTAAACCGTTTTGGCTGAGTAAATATCCGATCACCCAAGGACAATGGCAATTTGTTTCAACTTTACCTAAAATTGAAGTCTCTCTCACTCCTTATCCTGCCAATTTCTCAGGAGAAAACCGTCCTATTGAACAAGTTTCTTGGTATGAAGCCAAAGAATTTTGTAACAGATTATCTGAGTATACAAAACGTTTTTATCACCTTCCGAGTGAGGCACAATGGGAATATGCTTGTCGTGGAAATACAAAAACCCCTTTTCATTTTGGGGAAACAATCACCACTGAATTAGCTAACTATTCAGGAGTTAATTGGGAATATGAAGGGAAAATTTGTAGTCAAGGTTTTTATGGAAAAGGTCCATTAGGAGAGGATAGAAGAGAAACAAACCCTGTCGGTTTTTTTCAAGTTGCTAATCATTTTGGACTCTATGATTTACATGGTAATGTACGAGAATGGTGTGAGGATACTTGGCATCGAAATTATCTCGGCGCACCCATTGATAGTATTGCCTGGATAACAGATGGAGATGAGACAAAAAGAGTTATTCGCGGTGGTTCCTGGAATAGTAGTCCGAAAAAATGTCGTTCTGCTTATCGCGGTAGGTTTGACCCGAATGCTTCTCTATATGATATCGGTTTTCGCATTGCCTATTGTTAATCTAAATTAGAATAATATTGAGTTTCTTAGTCAATTATATTATTAATTAATCAGGAATATTAATGCTCGAAATTACTATAAGTTTATTAATTTTATCCTCTTCGGATCAAGTTCTTCAAAAGCCACGTTTTTTTCCAGTAGCACAACAGAGTAAAGTTACCATTCCCTCTACTTCAGCTGAAGGTTACTATCGTCAAGGAATCGAATTTCATCAACAAGGACAAGTTAATGAGGCGATGGAAGCTTATCAAGAGGCGATAAATCTTAATCCAAAATTTGATGCCGCATACATTAATTTAGGTTTACTCCTGATCAGTATTGGTCAATTAAATGAAGCTAATTCCTTGTTTCAAAAAGTCCTAGAACTTGGCGATCGCCCTGAATCACCTGTTAGCACTCATGCTTTAGCATATTATAACCTTGCTATTATTTATAGTCGTCAGGGTAAATCTGCTATTGCACTTGAAAACATTCAAAAAGCATTAGCAATAGCACCAGATTTTCCTCAAGCAAAACAATTACTTAATCAACTTCAAGATAATCTAAGCAATTAGTCAATCTGAGTCAAACCGCTTATTGTTAATTCTAATCTATTGAGAAACAATAAATTCTGAGGGAATCGGATTGACTTTTTCTTGATACACTAACCCTTGATAAATCAAAGTAGCAGCTTCAGCACGGGTAATACTTTGTCGAGGACGGAGCCAACTTTTTTGAGGATAATTAACGATAATACCTGCTTGAGTGGCTGCAGCAATAGAAGTTTTACCATACTCAGGAATTTGTTGAGCATCTTGATAAGACGATAAAACTTGTGGGACTGGTGCGTCAGTTTTTAGCTTTAACCCATTCACTAAAGCAACTAAAGCATCAACCTTTGTCATTTCTTGATCAGGACGAAATTCTCCCCCAGGATATCCAGCAAAAAATCCTCTCTTGGTTTCGTTTCTAATAGCTGAAATTCCCCAATAATCATCGGGAACATCCTTAAACCTAATCCCTGATGGGGTAGAATTTTGAGGGAAGGCTGAATGTACCATGGCCGCAAATTCCCCGCGAGTGATGGGTTGTGTGGGTCTAAATTCTCCATTAGGATAGCCAATAATGATCTCTTGTTGTGCTAATTCTTTAATAAAAGAATCAGACCAGAAATTATCGGCAATATCGGGAAATGAACTGGGTTTCCATAATCTCAGATTTAAGGAATAAGGTTGCCTTTGTCCAAATTTAGGGATAGCATTGATAACGCCGATGTATTCTAAAGTAATAGCCACTAAGGCCACCGTTAATGCGATGACCAAAAAATTCCACATTCTTGTAGTACGGAAACTATCCTGTTTGGGAATTTCTCGGTTACTGGGAATAGTGTGATTAGGAATCGGATTTTTAACGTCCTGACGAGACATACTCTTTCCTCGAACTCGTCATCAATGAAGCGTTAATGAGAAATTAAAAATGGCTCTACAAAATAAATTTTCTTAATCTAGGTTCAATGAAACTTTTATTAATTACTCTATTACGCCTTACCATTATTATTACATATTTTTCTCCCTAATAACTCTCTCTAAAGACGTATTTAAACTATCAAGATCATGAACTTTAACTATGGACGAGAAATTTGCGGTAATTTAGCCCTAGGGTCATCGCGGGAATGGTTAATTACCAATGGGATTGGTGGTTATGGTTGTGGGACAATTTCTGGGATACTAACTCGATGTTATCATGGGCTACTGATCGCTGCTTTGAAACCACCGTTAAAAAGAACCTTACTCCTGACCAAACTCGATGAAACCATTAATTATCATGATCAAATTTATCAATTAACCACCAACCGATGGACGGATGGCACCATTTCTCCTCATGGCTATCTTTACCTAGAAAATTTTCATTTAGAAGGAACGATTCCCGTTTGGACCTATGCTTGTGGTGATGCCTTAATCGAAAAAAGAATTTGGATGGCACAAGGAGAAAATACGACTTATATTCGTTATACGTTAAAACGGGGTAGTGCATCGATGCAACTGTCCCTCAAAGCTTTTGTGAACTATCGGGACCATCACGGAACGACTCAGTCAGGGGAATGGCAGATCTCTGTTGATGAAATTGAAAAAGGTGTCAGTATTCAAGCGTTTCAAGAAGCAACCCCTTTCTACTTATTCTCGGACTCAGGGGAAGTCTCCCGTAACTATCAATGGCATTTAGCATTTGACTTGGCCATGGAACATTATCGTGGGTTATGGGATCGAGATGATCATTATCACGGGGCAACCTTTAAGACAATTTTAGACCCTGGGACATCGTTAACTATCGTTGCTAGTACCGATCGCCATCCCAACCTAGACGGAAAAACTACCTTAGAAAAACAATATTACTACGAACAGCAATTACTTAATTCTTGTCCCCCATCCGATCCTCACTGGATCAAACAATTAGTCTTAGCAGCCGATCAATTTATTGTTGATCGCCCTTTAACCGATAACCCTGATGGCAAAACCATTATTGCTGGCTATCCCTGGTTTGCTGACTGGGGACGGGATACCATGATTGCCTTACCTGGGTTGACGTTAACGACCGGTCATCCTAAAGTTGCCCATCATATTTTGAGTACCTTTGCCAAGTATCTCGATCAGGGAATGCTGCCTAATGTTTTTCCTGATGATGGGGAAACCCCTCACTACAATACGGTAGATGCTATCCTCTGGTATTTTGAAGCCATCCGTGCCTATTTTGTGGCAACCAAAGATACTGAACTTATTAGTTACCTGTTCCCTTTGTTACAAGAAGTCATTGACTGGCATCGTCAGGGAACTCGTTATCAGATCCATTTAGATGACGATGGCTTAATTTATGCTGGGCAAGAAGGCTGTCAATTAACGTGGATGGATGCGAAGGTAGGAGACTGGGTAGTAACTCCTCGTATTGGTAAGCCGATTGAAGTAAATACCTTTTGGTACAATGCTTTGATAATAATGATAGAGTTGGCAGAAATTTTAGGGCAATCTTCCTCAGATTATCAACAGATGGCCCAGAAAACTTATCAAGGGTTCCAACGGTTTTGGCAGTCTTCTTTAGGCTATTGTGCTGATGTTTTAGATACCCCAACCGGAGATGATTATTCCTTGCGACCTAATCAAATTTTTGCTGTTTCTCTTCCCAAGTCTCAAACCCTGATTCCTTTATTAGATACTGATCAACAAAAAGCGGTGGTGGATATTGTCGGCCAAACCTTGGTGACCTCCTATGGATTGCGATCGCTATCTTCCCATCATCCCCAATATCAAGGAAAATATGGAGGCGATCAAGTGGCTAGAGATGGTAGTTATCATCAAGGGATTGTTTGGGGATGGTTAATTGGACATTTTGTAGAGTCCTACTATCAAGTTTATGGCAATAAATCTCAAGCCTTAAGTTTCCTTAAACCCATGGCTAATCATCTTAATAATGGTTGTATTGGGAGCATTAGCGAAATTTTTGATGGCGATCTTCCCCTGACCCCTAGAGGCTGTTTTGCCCAAGCTTGGAGTGTGGCAGAAGTGCTTCGGGTTTGGCGAGAAATTAGTGAACATGGCATACGAAATCCCTAATCTACTATCGCTGAGATTAGGGATGTGTTGAGTGCCTTAAACTGAGATCTTGCACCTTGTTTAAAATAAGCTAGTAAGGATAGGCAACGCTGCATCTGGCAACAGGCAACAGTCATAAATTTGACGCTTACCTAGCTGTATTTGACTATAGCAATCAGTAATCAGTGGTAGGCAAAGTATCTTATTTAAATACTTCTATCTTTTTCAAGCACAACTTGCAGAAGTTAGACCAGGTATGGATTATAGGCGACAAGTCGCCCCCCCCAGGATTTATTTATAGAAGTGAGGGCCTTTGACATCCTCACGCGCCGTAAAACGGTGGTGATTCCTAAGCCTCACGATTTAGGTTTCTGCTTCAATGCAACTGCCTCTACCCACAAGGAGTTTTATGGCCTTACGTTCGCTCCACAGACTATCCCCGCAAGCCCTGCGGTTCTTATGTGTTGAAATCTCAAACAGGAGAGTTCTTGTGTTTTTTGATTCTAGGGATGCTTATACCCATTGCCCTATCCTCTTTTCCCGGTCTACCGATTTGTCTGCGCCGCCAGTCTAACTGGACTTCGCTCGTTAGGCTTTGGTGAATCTATCGTCTTGGGTGGGTCGTTGACCATTTGCATTCTAATACAAAGCCGTCGTAGAACGACGGGGTTTCTACCCAAATTTTCTGATGAATCCTCGACCCTACTGAGTGTCAGGACGCAATCACTGATGGCGGTTTGGCAAAAATCATCCGTCCAGCAGAGGTTTGTAACGCAGAAGTCACAATAACTCGCATTTCAACCCCGACATATTCTTTTCCTTCTTCTACCACTACCATTGTCCCATCTTCGAGATAACCTACCCCTTGAGTGGGTTCTTTTCCTTGTTTAAGGATTTTCAGTTCAATAGCATCTCCTGGTAGGTAGATGGGACGAATTGCTTGAGCAATATCATTAACATTAAGAATAGTCACTTTTTGTAAATTAGCTACTTTGCTGAGGTTATAGTCATTTGTGAGCAAGGTTCCATTGATTTCTTGAGCAAGATGGACTAATTTAGCATCAACAGTAGTAATATCATCATAATCTGCTGAATGGATGACGATGCGCTCAGGAAAAGCCTCTTGCATTCGGTTGAGGATATCTAACCCTCGTCTTCCTCGAACTCGTTTTTGATCGTTACTAGCGTCAGCTAGTTGTTGTAATTCCTGTAGGACAAACTGAGGAACTAACAACTGTCCCTCAATAAACCCTGTTTCGAGAAGTTGTTCGATGCGTCCATCAATAATGCAACTGGTATCAAGCACTTTAGTCGAAGCGGGTTTTAGGGTTCCTTCAGCGACTAACATGGTTTCGATACTGTTAGGGTTAATCAGTCGTAAGAAAGTACGTCCGTGGGTATCAGCTAAACTTATTCCCATAAAGGAGAAGACAACACTTCCTAAAATGGCAACCATCGGTTTAATGAAGACCAATTCTCTGGGAATGGGGAGCAAAAAAATGGGGGCTAACAGAAGATTAGCAATTAATAATCCGATGACTAATCCCACAGCCCGCGTCAAGATGACTTCAATAGGAGTGCTACTAATTCTATTTTCTAAACGACGATAGGTGGTTTGGGCAACCAAGCCAGAGGCTAAGCCAATAATTGAGGTAAAACCAGCTACTAACCAGCGTAAGGCTTCAATATTAGAGATTTGCATCCGAACACTATCCGGTAACAAATCCACACTATCAAAACCGATTCCGGCGGCTGCTAAGATAAATATGAGGATAATAATGGCATCAAGCATAATTCCCATCCTAATCAATATTTTAGGAGTTGAGATCAACTATTAGGAGATTTTCCTAATGAGATAATCGAATGAATTAATCTATTATATCTTCTTATCTTCTCCATCATTCTTACCTTTCTTATATTTTGATAACTCTTAAACATTCCCCAAAAATTAATATTCTCTCCTCTCAGCTTACGATTAGTCCCTTGAATTACTGTAAAAATGAAGTTAAGTAATATTGCTAGGTCAGCTTATATTCATATTCCTTTCTGTCGTCGTCGTTGCTACTATTGTGATTTTCCGATTTCTGTCATTGGAGATAAAACTGATATTTATCAATCTTCTTCTATTTCCGAATATGTAGAAGTTTTATGTCAAGAAATTACCGCGACTCCGCCTCAAAATAAACCCCTAGAAACGGTTTTTTTTGGAGGAGGAACTCCTTCCTTATTAGCACCAGCTTATTTAGAAAAAATTTTAATCACTTTAGATAAACATTTAGGAATTGTTTCTGATGCCGAAATTTCCCTAGAAATAGACCCTGGAACCTTTAGCTTTGAACAACTTAAAAGTTATCAATCTTTAGGAATCAATCGAGTTAGCTTAGGTTGCCAGGCGTTTCAGGATAAATTCTTAGAAAGCTGTGGAAGATTTCATCGATGTCATGATATTTTTAAGGCAGTAGATTGGATTAATAAAGTTAACTTTAAGAATTTTAGCCTTGATTTGATCTCAGGGTTGCCCCATCAAACCCTAGAAGATTGGAAATTTTCTTTAGAAACTGCTATTAAAATTTCTCCTACTCATCTGTCTTGTTATGATTTAGTCCTTGAACCTGTTACTGCTTTTGGAAAACGATATCAACCTGGAAAAAATCCTTTACCTACTGATGAAACAACCGCAACAATGTATCGCTTTGCCCAGAAATTATTGACTAATGCCGGGTATCAACATTATGAGATTTCTAATTACGCTCAACCAGGGTATCAATGTCTTCATAATCGTATTTATTGGGAAAATATGCCCTATTATGGCTTTGGAATGGGAGCAGCAAGTTATACGAATCAACAACGCTTTACTCGTCCTCGTACCCGAAAAGATTATTATCAATGGGTAAATCAGTTATCACAATCAGGCGGTTTGATTGATTGTCCTAAATTATCTAAGATAGATATTTTATTAGAGAGTTTAATGTTAGGATTGAGGTTGTCTGATGGGATTAATTTATCTATTTTGGCAGAATTATTCGGAGCAAAAACAATTGAAAAACTTTTATTTTTTCTGTCTTCTTATTATGATAGAGGTTGGCTTAAATTGATTGATGATCAAGAAAAAACAATTAATTTAGATCAAATAAAAGACCTCCCTAAAAATTCTAGACTTGCATTAACTGATCCAGAGGGTTTTCTGTTTTCTAATACAGTCTTAGCAACTTTGTTTGAAAAATTGGAATTACCAATAGGATAGAAATCTAATTAGAATATAAATAGTTGAAATCAATTAGTTTTCTTGGACTAATCTACATTTTATTATAGGATAGAAATACAGATTAAAAAATCCAGGAGATAAGGAACCTTGCTAGACGAACAAGCTAAGAAAACAATGCTACGCAAAATTCCCCACGGACTCTATATCTGTGGTGTCAAAGATGGAGAAGAATTAAATGGGTTTACTGCAAGTTGGGTAATGCAAGGATCATTTGAACCTCCTTTAGTAATTAATTGTGTGAAAAATGATTCTGGTTCCCACGAAATGCTCAAAAAAACTGGTATTTTTGCCCTCAGCTTTCTTGAAGACGGACAAAAAGATTTAGCAGCTAAATTTTTTAAACCTAAACGTCGTGTTGGGAATAAATTTGAAGATGTAGAATTTGTTGAGGGAACTGAAACGGGATGTCCTATCATTAAAGACTCCCTCGGCTATGTAGAATGTAAAGTGGTTGGCTCTGTAGAAAAAGGAGATCATACTGTTTTTGTCGGGGAAGTCATTGGTGCGGGAATTCACCGCGAAGGAAAACCCCTATTACTAGAAAGTACAGGTTGGCAATACGGTGGTTAAATTAGTAGGGGTCAACGTTTGTTGGCCTCTATTTGGATGTTAAAATCATCTGGGTATTTAATATAATTAATCTGACTAAATACCTTAAAAGTTAGTTTTTTAAGTAAAAATATAGGAGTTGAAATGCCATTAATTAAAGTTCAATCATCTGTCGCAGCAACTGATTCATCTGTTGTAGAAAGCTTATTAAAAAGTCTTTCATCTAAGATGGCTAAGCATTTTGGCAAACCAGAATCTTATGTAATGACTGCTTTTGAACCTGATGTAAAAATGACCTTTGGCGGAACTTTTGATCCAGTCTGTTATGTGGAAGTAAAAAACATTGGCAAAATG
This sequence comes from unicellular cyanobacterium SU2, assembly GCA_002110465.1. Classification (GTDB taxonomy): domain Bacteria; phylum Cyanobacteriota; class Cyanobacteriia; order Cyanobacteriales; family Microcystaceae; genus Rippkaea. The sequence continues at coordinate 36,723 of NEED01000015.1, forward strand.
ACCTCTGAACAAACTAAATCTATGAGTCAGGATTTTTGTCAAGAAATAAATGAAATACTAGGGGTTCCCACTAATCGTATTTACATTGAATTTGCTAATGCAGAACGTTCCTTGTGGGGCTGGAATGGCGGTACTTTTTGATCATTATTTGTTTCCTTAATTTTAGGTAGGGACACGGTAGCAATAGTGGGACGGAACCGCTTCCGCCCTTTATACGCTCCGTCCCTCAACTTGTAGAAGTTGGGGTATTCTTTTTGTATTTCTGATTTTTCTTTTATTGGGATAAAATAGGTTAAAATCAGAAAAAAGTAATTAAAAACTAGAAGGGAATGTTAGCCAGAGTCTGGAGTGCTTCTTTAGTAGGAATTGATGCTATTAAAGTTGGGGTAGAAGTAGATGTAGCGGGGGGACTTCCCTCTATTACCATTGTCGGATTACCTGACACCGCCGTTCAAGAATCGAGAGAACGAGTCAAAGCAGCTATCAAAAATTCTGGGTTTGCCTTTCCCGTCCGCAAAATTATTATTAATTTAACCCCAGGAGATCTGCGTAAAGAAGGTCCTTATTTTGACTTACCTATTAGTGTGGGAATATTAGCTGCCTCAGAACAAATTGAAGTGGATTTATTGGGGGATTATTTATTTTTAGGAGAAGTCTCCCTTGATGGCAGTTTACGCCCCGTTGCAGGAGTCCTAGCCATCGCTGCGGCGGCTAAACGGTTAGGGATATCGGGGTTAGTAGTTCCTGCTGATAATGCCCAAGAAGCGGCTGTGGTTAAAGATTTAGCCGTTTATGGGTTTAACCAACTTTCAGAAGTAGCAGACTTTTTAGATCAACCCCAAAACCATAAACCTGTTCAATTTAGCCCCACCCAAATTGTAGAGCGATCGCCCCTTCCCCGTCTCGACTTAAAAGAAGTTAAAGGACAAAACCACGCCCGTCGCGCCTTAGAAATTGCAGCCGCAGGAGGACACAACCTGATTTTTGTCGGACCCCCAGGAAGCGGTAAAACCATGTTAGCCAAGCGATTATCAAGTATTTTACCGCCTCTGTCTTTTAATGAAGCTTTAGAAGTCTCTCAAATTCACTCGGTCGCTGGATTATTAAAAAATAAGGGATCTTTGATTCAAGAAAGACCTTTCCGCAGTCCCCATCATTCTGCATCGGGTCCCTCATTGGTAGGAGGAGGGAGTTATCCTCGTCCTGGGGAGATTTCGTTATCCCATTACGGGGTGTTATTTCTGGATGAATTAACGGAATTTAAACGGAATGTTCTGGAATTTTTGCGACAACCGCTAGAAGATGGCTACGTCTCCATTTCTCGTACTCGTCAGTCCGTTACTTTTCCTGCCCAATTTACCCTAGTGGCAAGTACCAACCCCTGTCCCTGCGGGTATTTTGGCGATCCCATTCAACATTGTACTTGTTCCCCCCGTCAGCGAGAACAATACTGGGCTAAATTATCAGGACCGTTGATGGATCGCATTGATCTACAAGTAGCAGTAAACCGCTTAAAACCCGAAGAAATGACCGGACAGGCTAGAGGAGAAGACTCGGAAACGGTGAGAAAACGAGTTAATATTGCCCGCGATCGCGCCCAGGATCGTTTTAAAAGTGATAAAACCGTTACTTGTAACGCCCAAATGCAATCATCCCATTTACGCAGTTTTTGTCAATTAGACGAATCAAGTCGTAATCTATTAGAAGGGGCAATTCGCAAATTAGGGTTGTCTGCGAGGGCGATGGATCGAATCTTAAAGGTATCTCGAACCATTGCTGATTTAGGGGGAGATGATACCCTAAAAAGTCATCATGTTGCTGAAGCAATTCAGTATCGAACCATTGATAGAATGAAGTGAAAGAGTCAAGATTTAACGTTGAGTAATTCATTAGATATTATTGTTATTGGAGGGGGGGCAGCTGGATTTTTTGCCGCTATTACTTGCGCCCAAACTTATCCCGATAATCACGTAACTTTACTAGAATCAAGTTCCAAACTATTAACGAAAGTTCGTATTTCTGGGGGAGGACGCTGTAATGTTACTCATCATTGTTTTGATCCAGCACAATTAGTCACTTATTATCCTAGGGGAAGTCGGGCATTACGAGGGGCATTTACTCGCTTTCAACCTCAAGATTTGATTAAGTGGTTTAAGTCTCAAGGCGTGGCTTTAAAAACCGAAACTGATGGGCGTGTTTTTCCAGTAACAGATAATTCAGAAACCATTGTTAATTGTTTAATTAAAGCAGCCGAAAATGCGAGAGTTGATATTCAGATTAAGTCTGAAGTTGTTGGTTTAATCAAAAAAGATAATCACTTTCAAGTAGAGTTAAAAACAGGAAAAATTTTAGAGTGTGATCGTATTTTAATTGCCACAGGAAGTAATCCTATTGGCTATCAGTTAGCAAAATCTTTAGGGCATGAAATTATCCCCCCTATTCCATCTTTATTTACCTTTAAAATCAAAGATCCTCGTTTTCAAGGATTAGAAGGCATTAGTATAGATCCCGTAGGGTTACGTTTGTTAGGACAAGGAAAAAAACAGAAATTTCAACAATCAGGATCACTTCTGATTACCCATTGGGGAATTAGTGGGTTTGGGGTTCTCAGATTATCTGCACTTGGGGCAAAAATACTGCATGAAAATAATTATAAAATGTCTCTATCTATTAATTGGCTTTTCCCTGAGAATCCTGAAGAAGTTAAACAAAAGCTATTAGATATCCAATCCAAAAACAAAAAATCTCGCAAACAAATTTCTAGCTTTTCTCCCTTACCCTTACCTAAAAGACTCTGGCAAAAATTGCTTAACTACGCTGCTATTAATGAGCAAAAAATTTGGACAGAATTATCTCAAAAAGAAATTATTAATTTATCCCAAGAACTAGCTAATGGAAAGTATGAAATTTTAGGAAAAGGAGTTTTCAAAGAAGAATTCGTGACCTGTGGAGGAGTTAATTTAAAAGAGGTTAATTTTAAAACGATGGAAAGCAAAATTTGTCCTCAATTGTACTTTGCTGGAGAAGTATTAGATATTGATGGAGTGACAGGAGGATTTAATTTTCAAAGTGCTTGGACAACGGGTTGGTTAGCAGGAAAAGCGATGGGAGACAAGTAACAATTGGCTAAGACTAACATCTTGCACCAAAGTAAAAATTGTTGGTTAACGCTTCGGATCAGGGAGATCGGAGCTTCGGAGAAATGTTTAAAATTGACGTTAACTATAAGAAAATAGATTTTTTCACCTTTGTTTGTTCTGTCTTTATGTACTGGTACAAGATTTCAGTAAGAAGCATCCATTTGCTGCAATAGCGAATAAATGTAGTTCACTCACAAGGTTGGATGGTACTAATTTGAAGCACAATGTTATCAATAGAACGAACCAGAGAAGAACCAGAAACCCTAGGATTGTTAACGAGAATACTAAAAACAACCTTTCCGAAATGGGCATGGTTCATATAGCCTGATAACGCCCGAACGCCTCGTAATGTACCCGTTTTAGCATAAACAGTTCCTTGAGCCGGAGTTCCCTTCATGCGATTTCTCAAGGTCCCACTCATTCCCGCAACAGGCAAGGAGGAATGAAAAACATCCTTATCTGGTGCATAATACATTGCTCGTAGAGTTGTTATTAATGACCTAGGAGTAGCCACATTACGCCGAGATAACCCAGAGCCATCAGCTTGACGGAAAGTGTTAGGATTAACTCCCATTTGCGCTAAGGCTGATTTAGCGGCCGCCGCTCCCCCAATATGACTGAGAAGGACATTAGCGTAATAATTATTGCTTCTCACATTGGTAACTGTAATCCAATCTTGTAGGGATCTAGATCGAATCTTAGATTGGGGACTTAATTTTTGAAGAGCGGCGGCAGTGGTAAATAATTTAATATTAGAGGCAGGAATGAAAAATTTATCGGAATTATGACTGTATAAAGTGGTTCCATCCTCTAATTTCTCGACCAAAATTCCCCAATTAGCTTGATAAGGACTAATAAGGCCATTAATAGCTGGTTCAATTAAGGCAGCACAAGTCCCTGATGTTCCTGGTTCAGGTGGGGGAACATAAATTTCAATCGACTGTCGTCCCTGGAAATAATCGATTGTGGTGATAGCTTGATCAGAGTCTTCAGCAATAGATGGTGTTGCCCAAGCGATGGTAGCTGTAGCAAGAATAGCAAGAGAGTGAGTGTAAGAACGAATTTTTTTCATGAGTTGACCGTTGTTGATTCACTACCTATCACACCAAACTTGATGTTAATTGACCGTGTCACCAATCAATTCGGGTTATTGTCAAATTCAATTTAAGGAATATCGATGATACTTTAGACGATTTTAGTAATATAAGTCAAGGCAAAGCCTCAAAAAGCTTTAATCTTGGAAACTTTTCGAGGCTATCATCACATTAATAATTTTGTTAGAACCTAATATCTTTTGGCTCAGAAATTTTACCAACTTAACAAAGGTTGAAACCCGTGCTTGACAGAAGCTTGGCCAATTTGTTCCATTTTGCTAACGGTAATTTGATTACGACCCCAAGAAAAATTAGTGTGCCAACCTTCAAATTCTAATAAAATGCCTTCTGCAAAACAGGCAAACATTTGACGAGACGGAATATCCATGTTGACAATTTCCATTATTTTCCAGTCAATATCGAGGGAATGCTCGACAATCCCCCCTTTAAGAATATGAACGTCAGGATGTTGAACCTTGGTTCCTAAGTTTTTAGGATAGCCACCATCGATAATAATAGAGGGTTGTTTCAACGTTTCTGGATTAATTTCCACCCCTTTTGGCATACTTGCCACCCAAACAATTATATCGGCCTGGGGCAATGCTTCTTCTAATCCTAGAATTTTGCCCCGTCCCAATTCTGCTTGTAATGTTTGTAATCGCTCTTGATTTCGAGCAATTAAGAGCAATTCGGCTACGTCAGTTTTTTTATCCAACCAACGACAGACCGCACTCCCAATGTCTCCTGTTGCCCCACAAACAGCTACCGTTGCTTGGGAAAGATCAATTCCTAGTTGGGCTGATGCTTGCTCAACCTGGCGGCAGATAATATAGGCAGTGTGAGTATTACCAGTGGTAAACCGTTCAAATTCTAGCTCTACATTGCGAACTTGCTTGTTATCTTTGAGGTTAAATTCTTCAAAAATAATTGACGAAAATCCCCCCAAGGCAGTGATATTGATGTCTGATTTTTGAGCTAAGGCCATAGCATTGAGAATCTTACGAATAGCAGCTTTGATCCGCCTATTCATCAACATTTCTGGCAGAAAACAAGATTCTACATATTTTCCCTCGATGGTTTGTCCCGTAACACTGGTGACATGAAAATGATCAACAATTTGTGGTGGGGCTGAACACCAAAAATCAAGCCCTTGATTGGCGTATTCAGGGTAGCCGAGGGCATGGGCAACGGCTTGGGCGTGTTCTAAACTGGTAAGATGACCGATCAGACCAAACATTGATTGCTTTTAGGTTAAACTATGCTTATTGAAAGCAGGAAACAAAGAATACAGAATCAGATAATATTTTGACTGTTAACAATATTACATAAAAATCCCCCTTTTGGAGAGAAATAACTAATCAAAGTCTTTCTCCAAGGAGGGAATTTAGGATTCTAAAGATATTTCTACGGTGAACGTTTTACTGCTAAATTTCTGCGATCGCCCGTTCAATCAGTCGTCTAGCAAGGGTTTGAGTTCCGGTGTGTTCATAGTAATTGGTGGTCATGTCCAAAAAAGCAGCGAAATAATCTAACTTATCCTCTGAATATTCAATAAAACGACTTAATTTACTAAAAAGCTGTTCAGGAGTTAAGTCTCGTTGTTCGACAAACCCCGACATCCACCCTTTAACTGAATCAAAGCTACTCCCAATGAAATCGAGTTGGTTGCTGGTTTTATCCCCAGGAATTAACCCTTTCATTTCTTTGAATGTCCCATTATTATCGAGTTCTTTCGGAGACAGGTTATCTAAACTCTGTTGAACTTTAATGATAAAATCAGGACCGAGAGGAATTAAACCATCGATACACACTAAGGCAGCCATTCGCATTAAGGATTCCCCACTATATTCTCCTAAAGAGGCGACAAAATCCCCGATACTATCCCCAGGAATTCCGTTAATCTGGCAAAAGGCTACTAATTCCCCTACTAATTTTAACGATAAATCCAGAGCTTGGGCTTTGTCAGGATTTGGCGTAATTCGGTTTAAAAACCCCAGAAATGAAACTTTTTCTCCAACTTTATTAGCTAACGCCGCCGCCCCTAACGCACTATCGGTTCGATCGACGGTTTGATATAACCAGAGGGCGTTTTGATAGCCTTGGGATTTATCATTGAATAACCAAATAGCGCGATCGCCGATTTGTTGGATCATCTCTTCATCCGTTTCCCCTGTCACCTGACGGATGGTATTCTCAAATCCCACCACATTCTCCCACTCCCCAGGAACGACAAAATCAAGGGCTTTTAAGACCTTAACTGTGATGTTATCGGTGGGTAGCTCATTCACTAACTCATAAATTGGTTTACTCATCAGTATTCCCTCTGCTTATTTTTAATCAATTACTTATTAAGTGTGGCTAATCCATCGAGGTCAAATTTCTCTAACCAAGCTTGGCGATCGCTTTCGGTAAAGGAGGGATCACGGGATAATACTTTCACTTGAAACCGATCAGCAACTAAGATAGCCGTTGCACTACTTCCCTGTTTAACGGCGGGATAACCATCTATTTTTTGGGAACTTTCCTTAAATTTAGCCGTCGCACTGGGATTATTGAGGGTATCTGAAATAGCCATCATCGCCATTTCTTGACCGTCTTTCTTTAATTTAGCCTCAGCAAAGCCCTTTTTTTCCTGAGTATACACCCTGTCATAACCATCGCCAGCAGAGGGAAAGAATTGATTTAAGCTTCCTCCAGTGACCGATTCTTTAACGACAGCACTTGCTCCCCGTTGACTACTTTCTTGTTGTGCGGTGTCAAATCTTGAAGGAGCTTGAGTGGTACAAGCAGTTAGCAAGAATAATGTAGAAACTAATAGAATAGCGACCATTTTACGAAATCGCAATAACATATCATTCCTCCTTTTTTTTGATTTCCAATAGTGTTGTTTCTATTTTTGCTCATCCCCAGGTTTTTGTCGATTTTTCTATAAATCCAGCTTATCCTTTTGCTTTTTTCTTAAAAGCTGGTTACTAATATCTATTTTTGTCTATTATTTGATTTTGTTTATTTCTGCAAACTTATTAGAGCTTTTACTTTTTATAAAAAAATAAACACTCCCTCACTGAAGCAGATTTGCGCCGTATTCTTCGCGAAGAATTATCAGAAATATAATAATAGCGATGGCACTTCTTGAAAGGGGGAGCGATCATCCCTCTTATGGATTTCGCTAATCTGCATAAGCATAATTTAAGCTCTGTTAAGATCAAAGTCTATTATATCCAATACAGCAAATTGCGAGTTAGTATCGTACACCTTTGAGCGCAAGGCTTGCGCCCCTACAATGAACAACGTACCTCATTAAGTCACAAACTGCTGTAAGTGCGATCCCCAATTCAATTAGCGGAAAGGTCCAAGCACATCCTTAACCCTAATAGTTTGCTCAGCAGAATAACCAGCAAAAGAACGAAGAGCAACTATCTTAATTTCCACGCCTAACCCTGATCTGAGATCATTAGATTTAATAGGTAGTTCTCCAATTTTAAGGGTAAATTTATTCCCATCAAGCATCACTAATTCTTCAGGAATTTCCCCTTCGTATCTCGTAATGTAATCAGAAACAGGCCGAAAACGCGGGTCAGACTGGGTTGTTCTGTAGGTGATTTTAAACTTAGTCGCAATTAAATTAGATTGTTGTGCTTTATCAACGATAGTTAACTTGAGATTGGTTTGATTCCCAGATAATCCTTGACTCTCTAATTGAGTTGCGTCTTGAGCGCGAATCGCGTTATAAACAATAAACTGTGTTAAGTTATTTTGTTGCTGAGTGGTGGCTTCAATCCAAAGATCATCGGGAAGATCAACTTTCATGTTTCGGTTATTTTCTAACCCTAGCGTTATTTTCCGAGGCGCAAATTTAGAAAATTGCTGGGGAGCATTCCACACTAACAGAAATGACCGTTCTATGCGCTCAGTAAGGGCTAAATATTGGTCATCAATAATTGATCCTGGGGCAAATAAAGCCTTTGCACCATTACGAGTTTCCCAATTATTTTTAGAGAGAAGATAGCCTTTTTCCTTGAGGGTTCTCATGGTTACGGTTGCGGCTGATTCATCCGATTCTAAGGGCTTATCAAGGTTAATTAGAGTTAACTTTCCCATTAATCCATCCCGTCCCCTAACGCCAGTTTGCCCATTGGCTCCTTGTCTTCCATCTTGACAACGAAACTCACGGGTTGTGCAGCGATAATCAGAATCACCAGGGTTTCCAGTACAGGCTTCTAAACTCCAATAAGGCTCACTACACTGACAACTTTGGCCACCAATTCCACCAAGGCCAGGTTGGCCTCCCTTACCCCCGCCTGCATTGACATAGATTTGCTGAAGATTAGTAGGATTGGTGGTGTAAATGGTCAAAGATCCTCCGTTACCTCCATCGCCCCCATTACCCCCATTACCCCCATTACCTCCACTCGGTGCTTGAAGATGATAGGGGACATTAACGGGTTGAGACTTGCAGGTAGCTTCTTCCCCATCTTGGCCATTTTTTCCCTGTTCTCCATCAAGACCCGCTAAATTTAAGGTTAAGGGTGAACCATCAGCAAATATGGTAATATTGTCACTATCTTGACTGTTTTGACCGGCTTGTCCAGATTGACCACTTTGTCCATCTTGACCAAAAGATTTGATATCAGCCCCCCAAGCCAGACCATGACATACATCAAAACGAATGACAGGGGGAATAACTAAGGAACTTGTGAAAAAGAGCGTGAATAATGAAAGCTTACCCAGAACGTGCATTTATTCGTTATTGGTTAACGATTACTAACATTATGGGACTAGATTAGGTCAATTTTTGTTTCCTGGTTCGAGAAACCAATTTTTAGATAATTTGAGCCAAATTTATCCTACACCGATCAGGGTTGGGAAAATGGCAGTCAATTGAAAAGGTGATCGCTCTTGTACATTGCGATCGCCAGCTAATGCTCGTCGATTAATGATTAATTGAATACAATTATTTTTCCAGACGAATAACATACCACTGTAAATAACTATCAGATCCCACGTCAAACTCACAACAATTATCCCTTAAATATTTTGCTTGGTCATCCACTGAGGTGAATTTTTCTAATTCCCTCGGTAAATCATTCTGACGACTTAATAAAATTTCTTTGAGCTTTTCTAATAACTCTTGGTGAGTTAAAATTTGTTCGGGTTTATTTGCTTCGAGGACAATAAAAGCATCCTCTTGATACATAATGGAATCTACCATAAATATTTAATTTCCCAATTAACTATAATGCTTAACTATAGCGTTTCTTAGACTCATGAGCCTTGTCGAAGTTCACGGCGAAGCCTCACAAGTACGGAAATTGCTATATTAACGATTAACTAACTAACTCTAGCGACGGATAATGATTATCTCATTTCCTACCACCGGACTACGTGCAATTAAATTTCCTTGGGAATCAGTTATTTCTATCTTCCGAAAATCTAACCGTTGAGAACGTTTAAAAATACTATTGGCTAACGTATCTTGTTTTGTCGGTGTTAATTCATACCATTGTTCTCCTAAAGTCACCATTAAGCGACTTGCGCCAAAATTAGCTTCAATTGAACCAATTAACCCTTCTGGATACTGACTTGTTAAGTCAATTACTTCTTGTTGAATAGCTCCAATTAAGTTTTGTTCTGGTGTTAACTCTGGTTCAGGAGGTGGCAGATTTTTTACTGGCTGGGGTATTTCAGGGGACTCTAATAATGGGGGAGTCGGCACAACTTTTGGTTTAGAAGTGACAGAAGGACTTTCTGCTATGAGGGTTAAGGGTTGAATAAACAAAAAAACTGATGTTGATAAGATTACTACGAGTATTCCGACAATAATCCCAGTAATTGCCCAATTAGATAGGTTATCGCTCCAACTAGATGGTAAAATCAATCGAATTCCTCTTATAATTCCATTCCACCAGCTTTGTTCTTCAGTTACCCCCGAAGAATCACTATCAATTTCCATTTCTGGTTCCGATAGTTCAGAGTCATCAGATTCAGTTGATTCGTCTGATTTTACCTTGATTTCTTCAGATGGGCTTGTTGGAGAAACTTCAGCAATGGGAGAAGCTTCGGGAACCGTTGGTGAGCTTGGGGAAGTAACTGCTCGAATAGAGGCCGGTTCGAGGTCAGCCGCGATCGCCTGAGTGGTCTTTACTAAAGCTTCTAGGGTTGTTTTCGTTGGTAAACGCTCAGGAGATACAGTTTTAAGCTTCTGTACAACTCCTTCGAGTTGTTGAACCGTCGTTTCTAACAAAGCAATTAACTGTTCTTGAGATGAGTCATTTTCTGGCATTGGTGAGGATGGGAACTGTTGTGACACTGAAATTATAGTTTTGTTCTTCTGACTTTAATCATCCCACGGAACTTAAAGATCTTCAAAACCACACTGACTTGCTTTTAAATTAAGTGCTAGAATGGTAAAAATTGTAACGGAGACTTAGTATATTCATCTCTTCTCAAATAAGCGAAAGCCAAGCTAGAGAAAGTATACAAGAAGAAACTATCAATAAGTTCTGAACGCCCGTTACATCTCTCCAAAAACAGCAAAAATTTGTTGAGAAATGCCGACAGCTTATCAGGATATGCCTGTTAACTAGAAGGAGTCAACTCCCTAAGTTCAACTGCGAAGCAGCCTTGAAGACTAGCAGAAATTGAACAGCAAGCCTATGTAGGTTTGTCTAGGCTTCATGACACAGGCAAGACTCAGCCCAAGAATCTCGGAGCCTTCAGACTTCGAGAGTGTCAAAGAGGCAAAAATGCCAATAAATCACTGAGGAAATCATAGTGGCTAAACGTCGTAATCTAAAAAAAGAGAAAGCTGAAAGAAACCAAGCTTATGCACGCCAGTTTCGTCAGAAATCTTCTCGATTTTCGTCTAGAGGAAGAAACTATTCTAGTAGCAACAATAGTAATAACAACGAGGGTCAAGATAAAGAACAATAAGGCAATAGGGAGGAGGCGAAGGCCTCTTTCACTTTAGCAATGATCTAGTGGGCTAATGACTTTTTGAAAAACTAATTATCTAGTTAAACAAAAAACTAAATATAGCCCACTTCAACTTTCATGATTTCTTAAACTTCTGAAGGAGACGAGAAAGTAAGATATCAACTTCAGGTAATTTTAGTTGCATAGCCAAGATAAGAAAAAGACTAAAAGCGACTCCTAAGGCTAGGATTAATTGTAACAATTGTAAGAATATATTATTGCTTCCTAAAACCTCTTCCCAGGCTAAACTGATCCCCCAACTTCCTGCACCAGCGATTATACTAATTCCCATTAATCCCAATAAAGACAGACCCCATTCTTTTAAGGGTAAACCATGAAGACGACGATGCAAAATCCATAAAAATATCATCATCGATGTAACATTCACCCCAATTGTAGCCAAGACTAACCCTGGAGTAGCGAATGGTTTATATAATAAAAAATCAAGAAATCCATTGAGGAAAATATTAAAAATACTCACTTTGAAGGGGGTTTCTCCATCTCCTAACGCATAAAACACCCTAACTAAAATATCTCGTCCTAAATAAAAGAACATTCCCACCCCATAAGCCATCAAAACGGGAACAACAATATCGGCATCACCTGACGTAAAAGCTCCCCGTTGATAAATAACTTTAATAATTAAAGGCGCAAGGGCAATAAAAATAGCGGTCAAAGGCAGCATCGTTAAAGCAGTTAATAATAATCCCTGACGAATTCTTAATTTTAATTCTGGCCAATTTTCTGGAGTTGTTAAACGAGAAAAAACGGGTAAAAAGGGAACTAAAATCATATTAGAAATAATTCCCAAGGGAGTTAGCACAATAAAATTGGCATAGCGCATAGTAGCCGCTGCATTTTCAATAAAGGATGCAAAAAAGAGATCGGTATAGACATTGATATGCAACATCCCTGATGAAAGAGTAGCAGGTCCCATCACTTTCATTACATCCATTACCCCTGGAATACGCCAATTAAAACGCCAACGCAACTTTCCCATTCCCGCGCGACTTTGGGCAATTAATTGGGCAACCCATTGTAAAATTCCGCCAATGAGGGTTCCTCCAGCCAAAACCATTCCCCCTAACTGGATATATTGAGGAGAATTAATTTTTTCCCCTACTAACCAAGCTAAAAATCCCACCCCAATCACAATCGCTAAACTCGAAAATAGAGGACTAATACTCGGTAGCCAATAGTGATCAGCGGCGTTGAGGGTTCCAAAGCCAATACCAATGAGTCCCGCTAGTAAAGCCAATGGAGCCATGATTTGTAATTGTTGAACGGCGATCGCTCTAGTCTGTTCCTCCAACCCTGGAGCGAGAAGATCAATAAACGTTCCCGCAAAGATAATCAAGATAACCGTAATTATCAGCAAAATTATACTAACTAAGGTCGTTACCGTTTCTACAAGGGGGGCTGCTTCTGACTTGTTCCGTTTTGAGAGAACACTAACTAAAGCACTGTGAAATGGTCCATTGATCCCCCCTAGGAGAATTAAGAGAAAACCGGGAATAACGTAGGCATAGGCGTAGGCGTTAACGACAGGACCCACCCCAAAGGCGGCGGCGATCGCTTGTTCTCGGACTAAACCAAAGACTTTACTAATAAGCGTAGCCAGGGCAACAATACCTGCAATACCGACTAGGGAACGGGAAGGTTTTTTCTGGTCAGACACGGGACTTTTGATGAAAGGCTAAGCATCAATTATCAATGATTCCCTGAAAATAGACAAGAAAAAAACTGGTGATGTAGGGAATCTGTTGTTAGCTATATAATTTCCCTATTAAATTCGTACTTATTGATGTAAAGTCCAATCACTAAATCGTGCATTGGTGATATCTTTGAGAAACAGATTGTTTTCCTCTGCAATCTCTTAATTCTTGTTCTCAAGATTCTCTACACCACCAACCGATTACGCCTGTTTCTGTCGTGTAGACGTTTAGACATTTTAATAATACTCAATAATTAAGTAAGTTATTATTCTCCTTATATTCATTGATTTTTTCCTAAAAAACATCTATCTTTAGATAGATAAGAGTTTGAGTATAACTAATGACCAGGTTTTTTAATAGTTAACAACGGCTGTATTTTTTACTGGAGAAGCTATTAGCTCTTCTAATCAGGTATTTTTTTTGTGTACTTATTTACTTTTTTTAGAATTTTGTATATCTTGAGAATTAAAAACAATCACCCTACTTAAATCAATAAAAATTCAATCTATATCATTAGAGGGAAGTAATTAAATTTTAATTATTTTAAATTAGTATCAAGTTCAATCAATTAGCAAACAACAGGAGATATACAACTATGAGTACCGAAGATAGAATTGATGCAACTATGAAAAACCTAGAAGGAAAAGCTCAGGAAATGGTTGGTGAAGTAACTGGTGATCCTGAAGATAAAGCTGAAGGAAAACTGAAGCAAGCAGAAGCAGAAGCACAACATTCTGTTGAAGATGCAAAAGATAAGGTAAAAAATGCTATTGACTAAGCCTAGTCTTGTCAACTCACGCAATAGGAATGGGGAGATTTAGAAACTCCCTATTTTCTCCACAAAATTCTCTTAGCAGATAGAAATATCGTTTATTCAACTGAGTCCATTAATCACTATTACCATGAAAAACCAATCTTTTTTTTCAAACATTAAACGACTAGCAGTTGCTTGTCTTTTTATTACCACTATCAGTGTAGGAAATCTATTCTATAATGTCACTGATGCTAATGCAGTAACATCAACAAATACCTCATTTACTATTGCTATGGAGTCTAACATAGTTGATGAAGCTTTGGGATCTGGAACAACTGATAAAATTCAAGGGAAAGCACAAGAAGACTTAGGAACAGTTCAAAAAAAAGTAGGCAACACAGAACAACAAATTAAAGGATCAGCCAAACAAGTAAAAGGTCGTGCTAAACAAGACATTGGCAAAGTTAAAAGTCAAATAGATAAGACCAGTTCTGAGCTAGAAGAAACTTCTAAAAATGTAATAGATGCTGTTCAAAATTTGTTTGATCAAAATTAAGTTTAAACCGTCAATAAATTGATGTAATCAAGTTTGTTTCACAGAAATTTACCTCAATAGACTTTGATTAAATTTGGTTTTGATAACATTTTTTGTATATCAAATCGTCCTCATTAAAAAGAGTCTATATCAGTTGCTCTCGAAAGGATATCCTTTCATACTAAACCCGCTCATTCTAGTAGAATAAGGTATTTTCTAACTGCTCCGAAGTTCCTTAACCCAAAACAAAATACTCTCCTCTACTGTGTAAAGCTAATTTAGTGTTATATCTTTTTCGGGAGCTATCTTGATGAGAAAAACAGAGTTGTACTTGTAACTATTTTCAGACTGAATATTTAAGTTATGGATAAAATGCTCAACACAATTATCAATAGTTTACGAGAATTACTGGGCAGCGTGGTTAAAATTCTGCCAGCCATCTTGGCAGCTTTAATCATGATTATGATAACTCGTTATGTTGCCCAGTTTTTGCGGAACCTCTCAGAACAAGTCGCAAAAAGAGCTTTTGACAGCCAATCTTTACAATCATTAGTAGCAAAAGTGACTTATGTAACCACTTGGATTGTTGGAGTTTTATTGGCTTGTGTTCTTGCTTTTCCTGGTTTACGTTTAGGAGATTTAATTGCTGCTTTAGGATTGAGTTCTGTTGCCGTTGGTTTTGCCTTTCAGGATATTTTCAAGAACTTTTTATCAGGTATTTTAATCTTAATTCAACAGCCCTTTCGCATCAATGATCAAATTATTGTTGGTGACTATGAAGGGATAGTAGAACGAATTGATATCCGCACTACAAAAATTCGCACCTATAATGGTGAAAGGGTCTTAGTACCTAATTCAGAAGTCTTTACCAGTGCCGTACAGGTTAGAACTGCTTATGAAAATCGTCGAACTGATTTAGCTGTAGGTGTTGATTATAATACCTCTTTACCAAAAGCAAAAAAAATCCTACATCATGTTATTAGTGAAGTGGAAGGAGTATTAAACTATCCTGAACCAGAAATAGATTTAGTTGCATTTGGAGATAGTTCTATCGACCTGATTGTACGTTATTGGACAACACCACGCCAACCCACAGTTAGACAAGTACAAACAAGGGCAATTATTGCTATTAAACAAGCGTTTGATGAAGCGGATATTAGTATCCCCTATCCTATTCGTACTGTATATCATTACGATCAACAAGAATTCAATGATGATCTTCCTAGTCAAGTGAATGAGTCCAAGGAATACACTAATAACGGTAGATATCGAGAGTTTGTAAGATAGATTATTGAGAATTAGAATTCTTCCCTAAATAGTATCTATCCCTTCATCCTTCAATAAATGGCTTACAGATGAGAAGCATCCCAATTTTACAAATTAGACATCTTAGCATAGCTGATTCCTTTGTATAAGGTAGCTTTGAGAGATTGACTCAAAGAAATTAGGATGCTTCCTATCAAGGTATTTTTTTTTAGCAAAACGTTATCAGGTTTTTAGAGATTTTAATAGTAAATTGATTAGTAATCTTAACCATGAAAATTCAATTTATATTGTCAAAAAGTAAGAAAATAATCATGATTTTCCTGTTGATTCTCACTTTCTTAATGGGGAGTGCAACTTCTATTAGCCTAGCAGTTCAACAGACTTCATCTATATCGTAAAACTTAATTAATTAAGGATAGATAATGAAACAAATCAAAATTGCAAGCTGGAGCGAAATTCCTGACCGTCAACCCACGGGCGTTTTAGTTGAAGGCGTTGATTTAGTCATAATCCGTTGGGATGATAATATTTCTGTCTTGTACGGACGTTGTAAGCACCGTGACGCACTGATGGCTGATGGGTTTATCGAAGGCGATAACCTGATGTGTGGCCTTCATGGATGGGATTATCGTATTGATACAGGCATCAGTGCATATAATAACGAAGAATCCCTGCATAAATTCGAGGCATGGGTGAAAGATGACGGCGTTTACGTCGATAAAGAGGAAATTATCGCCTGGAAAAAAGAAAATCCCCAACCCTATGACCGAGACGCTTATCTAGGAGCCTATGCTGACCCTCACGGCACTGACAAAGAACCTCATAATCAATACATACATCAACTAGCTGCTCATGGTCTTTCCCAAACCAGTCGTCACGGTAAAGTGGATGCAATGGGAGTTCCCCTTCCCCAATTACCCCAATGGGATGATCTACAGTTTATCACCGCTCAATTAAACCGTTTACCCCTATTAGAATCCGTTGACGTTGCGACTGAATTAATTATCGGACCCAAAGCCCAAAAACCCCTCAAATTGGATATTCCCATCTTTGTGACGGATATGAGTTTTGGAGCATTATCACAAGAGGCGAAAATAGCCTTGGCCAAAGGGGCCGAACTCGCAGGAACAGGCATTTGTTCGGGTGAAGGGGGAATGTTACCTGAAGAACAGGACGCAAATAACCGTTATTTTTATGAGTTAGCCCCAGGACGCTTCGGCTTTTCAAAAGACAAATTAATGCAAGTTCAAGCCTTCCATTTCAAATGTGGTCAAGCTGCTAAAACCGGTGTGGGCGGCCATTTACCCGGTCACAAGGTAAACGAGAAAATTGCTGAGGTTCGTAATATTTCTGAAGGTGAAGCGTCCGAATCTCCCGCTCGTTTTTCTGACTGGGAATCTATCGAGGATTATCGGGATTTTGCCCAAACTGTTAGGGAAATGACGGGGGGTATTCCCATTGGGGTTAAACTCTCAGCACAGCACATTGAACTAGATATTGATGCAGCCTTATACATTGGGGTTGATTACATCATTTTAGATGGTCGTGGTGGCGGAACAGGAGCCTCTCCTTTGCTATTAAGAAATAATATTTCTGTCCCTACCATTCCCGCTTTAGCGAGGGCCCGTCGTCATCTAGATAAGCGAGATGCTCAGGATGTTACCTTAATTGTGACGGGAGGACTCAGAACCCCCAGTGACTTTGCAAAAGCCTTAGCATTGGGGGCTGATGGCATTGCTGTGGGTAATGCTGCCATTCAAGCCATCGGTTGTTTAGGAATGCGTGCTTGTCATACCAATAATTGTCCTGTGGGAATTGCAACCCAGAAAGACCATTTACGAGCAAGATTGATTATTGATGAATCGGCAGCGCGATTAAAACGCTTTTTCGGTGCTTCTGTCGAATTAATGCAAGTCATGGCCAGAGCTTGTGGCCATACTCACCTCAATCAGTTTTATTGTGATGATTTAACCACTTGGAAGCGAGACATGGCCTATTTATCTGGTGTTCGCTATGCAGGGGTAACATCTCTATCATAATATCTAGAATCTATTTGCTCTTTATTGGTTATGAGATTAGTATTCGCCTCTTTCAAAGATATGGCTTCCCGACGGCTTTTGTGGTTCGTTGTTGTCAGTAGTTTTTTTTGGGTTATGGTTCCTGTTGCTATTAGTCAAGAAGACACTGTACCAATTGCTTCTCCTTTAGTAGAACAGAAAACTCCTGATGATAGCGTTTACTTTGCTGATGTTTTAGTGCGAGGTCAACCCGTTTTTCAAATTGGTAGCCTAGCACAAATTAATGCTCGGCAACGGGCAGCGATCGTCAATCGGCGTATTGGTAGTCTCTTAGCTCAATCCGAACAAATTGGAGAAGTGACAGTTAAACCGGATAACCCGCGAAAAATAGCAACGTTGCAGGTTAATAATCGAGTTCTTATGACTGTCACTGAGCAAGATGCTCAAGATTTTGGCTTAGGGGTAGAATCATTAGGACAGAAATGGGCAAACCAACTCAATCAAGCTTTTGACAAACCCCCTCTAGTGATCGATGTCGGACAACGTCTCTACGGAACCATCCTACAATTGAGGCGAGACATCTTGAGTAATTTACCTTCTATCTTAGGGGCAATTATTGTTGTCGGGTTAACTTGGGGCGTAGCTAAAGGAGTCCGTTATGGTGCTTTTACTTGGGCGCAACAGACGGAAGGAGATTCGAGTTCTGAAATTCTCATTGGAAGACTCAGTTATGGAGCGGTTTGGGTGGTGGGTTCTGTCATTGCTTTAGGGGTTTTGGGGATCGATTTTGCTGCTTTATTGGGTGCATTGGGATTAACCAGTGTTGCCATTGGTTTTAGCCTCAAAGATGTTTTAAGTAACTATATATCGGGTGTAATTTTGTTAGCCGCTCGACCGTTTCGCATTAATGATCAAGTGGTAATTGACAACTATGAAGGAACCATTACGCAAATTCAGTTGCGCGCTACGACAATGAAAACCTATGATGGCCGTTTAGTTTATATTCCCAATCAGGAAGTGTTTCAAGCCAGTATCATTAATAATACGGCTTCTCCTCGCCGTCGCAGTTCTGTTATGGTTGGTATCGATTATGAGGCAGATATCGAAAAAGCTCAACAGGTTATTTATCAGGTTCTTGACAACATTAAAGAGGTTGAAAGCAATCCTGCTCCTGACATTTTAGTTCAAGAATTAGCTGCCAGCACTGTCAATTTAGAAATCCGTTTTTGGGTTGATTCACGACGAGCAGGTTTTCTGGCCACCACATCTATTGTAGCCCAAGCAGTTAAGGAAGCCTTTGAGCAAGCTAAAATTGAAATGCCCACTGATATTTATACCCTAGTTTTTCGGAATTCTCCTACTTATGTGATTCAATAAAATTCTGAAGAATGACTTATTTAAGCTAATGGAAACCTTAGCAAGATTAGGCTATGTTGCTAAAGGCCTTGTTTATGGGGTGATTGGTATTTTAGCATTATTCGCCGCCTTTAATATTGGTGGAGAAACCACCGATACAACAGGGGCCTTACAAGCTATTGCTGCTCAACCCTTTGGACAACTATTATTAGCTTTCATTGCCTTTGGTTTAGTCGGATACGTTTTCTTGCGGTTCATTCAAGCGATTAACGATCCTAGACAAAAAGGGACTGATACAAAAGGTATATTGATCCGTCTGGCTTATATGTTGAGTGGAATTGCTTATATTAGCGTTGCAGCAAATGCTGCTTTATTGGCTATCGGTGCTAGTAATAGCGGGGGAAATGATGATTCTAAACAAGATTGGACTGCAATGGTAATGCAGCAACCGTTTGGCAGATGGTTAGTGGGAATAGTGGGTGCAGTTACGATTGGTGCTGGTTTTTGGAGACTCTATCAAGCTTATAAAATTAAATTTCGCAAAAAATTAAAACTTCACACACTTAGTTTACGGCAACAAAGCTGCTTAGTTCATATTAGTCGCTTTGGTTTAGCTGCACGAGGTATTGTTTTCGTGATGATTGGCTTTTTTATTTTACAAGCTGCTAAAAATTATGACCCTGAAAAAGTGAGAGGATTAGACGGGGTTTTATTAACTTTAACACAACAACCTTTTGGCAAAGCTTTATTAGTTTTAATGGCCTTAGGACTGATTTCCTATGCTCTCTATTTGTTATTGCAAGCTCGATATCGACTTATTAAGACTAGCTAGTACCCTATTATGATTTCTGAAAAAGATTCTCTCATAAGGGCCTGTAATCACAGATCGACCCAATTATTAAGAAATGTTGAATTATTTTACCGTTTCTGGTATTATGAACAGTGTAAAAATTAACTAGCTTAAAGTCTCCTTTCCTTCCAGAGAGCAAAGATCGAGGCAATTAACTTAGTTAAGGTTCGGAACCAGTTTTTGATGAGTGCCTCGTTGCCGCTTTCGGATTGCTTCTATTCGACACAATTTAGGTTCAAAATCAATGTACTCAACTCTGACAAGGAATTTTGAGAAGCAGTCTGAACGTGATCAACCATTGGTACTAATTGTCGACGATAATTACGATAACTTATTGTTTGCGAGTTACGTAGTTGAATTAATGGGCATGCACTATGTAATTGCAGAAAATGGGGAGGAGTGTTTGAGTTTAGTTTATGAACAATTGCCAGATATCATTTTATTAGATGTTGTTATGCCAAAAATGAATGGTCTGGAAATTGCTCAAATCATCAAACAAAATAAGAAAATTTCTCATATTCCAATTATTGCCGTTACTGGGTTAACAAAAACAGAGGATAAAAATAAGTTGCTTGAAGGAGGATTTGATGATTATCTTTGTAAACCCTATTTTATAGAAGAATTAGAAGCTAAACTTTATCTTTATCTCCAACCTCCTTCGGTTTAAACTCAAAAACAGCGATCGCTCCTGTCATGTTATTATCAATAGTCGTATCGCTTAAATAATCTACTACGTTGACATCTAATACTTCCTCAATAATTTCTTTAATTTGAGGATTAATAATACTATCAATCGTCTTTCTTACTTGTTTAGCTAAATCAAGGCGATCATAATCCTTTAATAGCTTTTCGGATGAAGTTATGATTCCATCTAACGTTATGACCAAAGTTTGCTCAAATAATTGGTAAGAAACCTTGTCTAATTTATGTTCTAGTTGCTCTCGATAAATATCTTTAATATTATCAGAAAGCCGTGATTCTATTTGTTTGATTATTCTTACTTTGTTCTTGTTCATATTAACTATATAAAAAACGGACAGAGACAAGAAAGGTTATATAGCAGTCTTATATTGGTGATAAAAACTACATTTTGAAAAATCGAAAGAAATGAGGGATTACAAGTAAGGAAATTTTGTAAATTACTTAATATTATTAAAAATAAAAATGCCATAGTCTTTCAACCGGACCTCTTAACTTCCTGTATCTAACTTTTAAGTTTAGGAACACTTTTGGGATTACGAACTTTAGGGGTTGCACTCAAAACAGCAATCATTCCTGTTCGTCCCGTATCTAAAGTTGCATCACTCAAAATATCAAGAACTTTTACATCAGTAATTTCTTCAACCAATTGTTGTAATTTCGGTTTAGTAGCTTCGTCTAGATTAGAACGGACTTCTTCAGCAAGATCATTTTTACCTTCATTAACCAAAAGTTGCTCGGCATTCGTAATTGAATCTTCTAATATTATAACGAGTTTAGTATCAAAAAGCTGGCAAGTCACTTTTGAAGGTTGATGGCCTAAATTAGAACGATAAAATTGTTGAATTTTTTGAGAGAGTTTTCGTTCTAGTTGACCGCAAGTTAAAAGATTATCTGTCATTATTATATCCTCAGAATTTAGACTGCTATTCATAAGTTACGTACATTGCAAGTTATGAATAGCGGTGTGAATTCAAAGCTAGTTTTTACTTCAAAAAGCTTTTATGGCTTTAAGTCTACTTTCTTTTTTGAGATTGTATGTTTAGTAAAAATAAGCTTGTCATATTTTTACCTGCTACTATACCATATCACTTATCTTGAATAAAATAGTCTATCAAAAGACATAAAGGCTTAAAACATAAAAATACTACTAAAAAATAGCAAAGCAACAAATTAAAGAGGTTGCTTTGCAGACAAAATGAACAATGAGAAATGCAGGGTAAACGCATCTTAAGTTAGACCTAAAAAATGGTAAGATAAAAGATTAACTAATTTTCATGTATCCTTTACGAAAAAGTTAGGAGTAGAAATTATAGCAATTGATGGAAAAACTTTAAGACAATCTTATGACCGAAATGCACAACAAAAAGCTTTAGATAAAAGTCGAATTCATAAAGATAATGCTCCTGAGAACTTTGTCTTATTACGTCGTTTAGCTCTCAACTTACTGAAACAGGAAAAAAGTTTTAAAGGAAGTCTAAAAATGAAACGTTATAAAGCTTCAATGGATAATGATTATCTCACTCAAATTTTAGCATCTTCTGCTAGTTAACTGTATATCAACTAGCTGAAAACTGTGTTTTAATTGACTTAAAATAGGAATAAAAACACTCTGCTTTTCTTAAAGCAGGTGGTATAGGTTGGGAAGAAATCTAGATAAATATAACATCTTTTTAGGTAAAAACTTTAGTCATAAAAATCATCATATGTCAACTTAATTTAGATGCGTTTACCCTGAATTAAGTAGTTAAGCACTCATACCAAATCCGGTTTAGATACCCCTTTTATCTTGCTAGTTGAGGAGTGTGGGAAGTGTGGGAGGAAGGAGAGCAAAACTATAAAGAGGTTTTGACAATCGGATTTGGTATCACACATCTGTAAAAAGAAAGAATTTTGTATATTTAAGTCCTTCTTAAGAGGTAATTATTTACAGGAGGTCACAACTCATTTTTTCTATCTTGAGCTAGAATTCAATTCCTGTAGCAATAGAAGATAATTTAAAAAATTTCAAGTTATCAATTTTAACGACAATTATATGGATTGGAATACTTTATCTTGGGAACAATTATCCCATACTTTTTTAGAAAATACCCTAGGTGATTATCTGTTAGCACTTGCTGTTCTTATCACTAGCGTTATTGTTATCAAAATCATTCGTCGTCTAGTGATTACAAAACTCAAAAAACTAGCAGCTAGAACCAAAACAATTTATGATGATGCACTGGTTCGTATTTTTGAGAAAAATTTTATTCCCGTCTTTTATCTGGGGAGCTTTTACTTGGCCGTCAATAACTTAACATTACATCAACTTCTTGATCGTATTATTGAAGTTATTGTCATTATTATTGCCACTTTCTTTGTGGTGAAGTTGATCATCTCTTTGTTAGAGTATATTATTAAAATTTATTGGCTTACTTATCATCCAAATAATAGCAACTTTGAACAAAGTATCAATACTTTAATTCCTGCCATTAGAGTAGTCATTTGGTTAATTGGGATTATCTTTTTATTAGATAATTTGGGTTTTGATATTTCGGCTGTTGTTGCTAGTTTAGGTATTGGTGGGGTTGCAGTAGCGTTAGCTTCTCAAGGGGTTTTGCAAGACTTATTTAGCTATTTTTCTATTTTATTAGATCGCCCCTTCGAGTTAGGAGATTTTATTATCTTGGGTGATTATTTAGGTACGGTGGAATATGTTGGCATCAAAACCACTAGACTTAAAAGCATTGATGGGGAAGAAATTATTATTGCTAATACCGATCTCACAAACTCGCGAATTCGTAACTTTAAAAGAATGGGTCAGCGTCGCATTGTATTTCAATTTGGAGTAATCTATGAAACCAGTACCAAACAGTTAGCTAAAATTCCTAAAATAATAGAAGAAATTATTAATGATACAGAAAATGCCATTTGCGATCGCGCTCATTTTTCGGGTTATGGTGAGTACAGTTTAGATTTTGAAGTTGTCTACTTCATTAACAGTAATGACTACAACGTTTACATGGATGCTCAGCAGAAGATTAACTTAAAGATGAAATCAGAATTTACACAACATAATATTGAGTTTGCTTATCCTACTCAAGTTAATCACTTTAATAAATTGCCAGCTAAACTGATTCATAATAATGGCAATCAATCCCTAGAGTATAAATCGTGATTTAGGACAATTACAAGAAGTCTGAAGGGTTAAGAAACCCCGACCGTTCAAAAAAAGTCGGGGTAACTTATCAACAATAAACTGTATTTTTCTCAGCTAAATACTAGGTTACTATGATTTTTTTGAGATAACCCAAAGAGAATGAATAACACCAGGAATCCACCCCAGTAGAGTTAGCAAAACATTGATGAGTAAAGCTTGACTAACCCCCATAGTCATAAATACACCAAGAGGGGGAAGTAAGATGGCTGCAATGATTCGTAAAATTACCATTTTTGTTTCCTTAAAAATTTATCTACATATGTTATTAGTATGTTAGATTTTTTAAAATCATATCTCTTCTATCTTGAGAATGATCATAAAATTGAATTAGTCACCATTATTTTCAGAATAGCGAATAAAATCTATTTCATTGGAGAGATAACTAATCAATTACTTTTGATTAGGATAGTAAAAGGATTTGAAAAGTAAACGATTTAAAACCTATAAAATTTAGGAGGATAAACTATGCTAGGAAATGCCTTAGTTGTTCTTGCGATCTCTCTTTCTTTGCTAGTAGCTGATATCATTTTCCCAGGTGTTAACTTAGCAAACTTTCCAGCCGCATTAATAGCTGGAGTAGTTATTGGTCTGGTTAATGCAGTGGTTAAACCAGTTCTTTTCATCTTATCACTACCCATTAATATTATTACCTTAGGAGCTTTCTCTTTAGTGGTAAATGGTTCATGTTTCTGGTTATCATCTTTAATTGTTCCTGGATTTCAGGTTAGCGGTTTTCTCAGCTTTCTTTTAGCTCCAGTTCTTTTATCTTTTGTCAATACATTGCTGCTTAAATATTTTGAAGAGAAATTTCCTAATGCAATGACTGAAAATCTATCAGAATAATTACTAATTTTACATTAATTCAGAGGCTCTACCAAAAGAGCTTAGCTAAATGAGTAGTTGATTAGAGCCTTTGAATCTGAATAATCTTGAATCGATAAAAACAATTGTGGTTTTCTAACTTAAGGTAAAGAGAAGTGAGGGTAAGCCAATGAAATTACCAGGGTTATGTTATTTAAGAAGCCAAACATTTTATTGGGTTGGTTTTGTTTTAACCTTATTATTGTTTCTTTAGGCTTAAATAACCCTACCGTATAGACGAGTAGGGATTCTTTATAGGAGAAACACACTAATTGTCTTTAATAGCCATTTCATTTATTATTTAACTAATCCTGCTCGTAAAGCCCTGACTGCTGCTTGAGTGCGATCATCAGCACAGAGTTTGCTGAGAATATGACAGACATGAGTTTTCACTGTACCCACAGTAATATACAGTTTTTCAGAAATTTCAGCATTGCTACAACCAGCCACAATTAACTCCAAAACGTCTAATTCTCTGTCCGTCAGAGGATAAGTTTCAATTAGTTGTTTATCTTCTTCTGTTAATGCTGTAATTGCTTGAGTATTATCTTCTTCCGAAACTTCAGGTGAAGGTGGATTTTCTGGAGTTGAAGTAACTTGACTAGATCGAGCTTGTTGTAAGACAATACGAGCAATAGCTGGATCGATCCAAGCGTTTCCTTCATGGGTGTTGCGAATGGCTTGAACTAAGTTCTCCATACTGACATCTTTCAAGCTGTAAGAATCAGCCCCAGCAGCAAATGCAGCAATTACAGACTCTTCGCTGTCGTGCATGGTCAACATTAAAATTTTTGTCTTAAAGTCTGAGTTATTGGTTTGATACTGTTTCAATTCTTGAGTAACTTCAATCCCGTCTATATCGGGTAAGCCAATATCTATCAATGCGATATCGGGTTGATGGGTTTGTATTTTCTTTAAGCCATCCTTTCCATTAGCAGCATTATCGATGACTTCTACATCTTCGTACTGTTTGAGGGCTGCACACAAACCAATGCGACTGAGATCGTGATCTTCAACTAAAACAACGCTAATTTTGCTCATTTTTACTAATAAAATTATTAAGTATACTAATTATCTATCTCTTTAGACTATCTAAGATATGATTTTGTATTTCATCATTCTTAAGATATATCTGTGGTCAGTTAATCAGTCATCAGCTTTAGGGGATACTATAAACATTCTAAATTTTTAGTCTCATACGGTAGATGAACGAGTTCCCTATCATCGCACTACACCTTAGTACACAAAAGATGGCTTCTTTTATGCCTCATGGGATGTGTTATCTGTGGAAGCCTGGGCTAATAAGTTTGCATTTGATTAGTAATGGGATAATTGCTCTATCTTATTTTTCAATTCCAATTATTCTAGTCTATATTTTGCGTAAACGAGAAGATATTCCTTTTGATGGTCTATTTTTCTTATTTTCAGCTTTTATCTTATTTTGTGGTATCGGTCATAGTTTCGATATCTGGAACCTCTGGCATCCTAATTATTGGGTATCCGGCGCAATCAGATTATTAACGGCTTTGGTTTCATCAGCAACGGCGATCGCTTTAGCTAGAAAAATTCCTCAAATATTAAGTTTGCCATCTTCTACTCAAATAAATAATCTGAATCAACAGCTACAAGAAAAAGTTAACACACTCGAGGAGCAACAAACAATTATTCGTCAACAAGAACAGTTTCTTCGCAGTATTTACGATAATGTGCAAGAAGCCATCTTTGTGGTTAATGTGGCAGAAGATGAAAAATTTTATTATCAAGGCTTCAATCCTGCGGCCAAGACGTTAACAGGAGTCACAGATGTAGAAAACAAAACCCCCTCACAACTATTACCGACTGATGCAGCATTAGCCATCGAAAATCGCTACAAAGAATGTATTGTATCTAAAAGTAGCATTTCTTATGAAGAATGTTTACCGTTTCAAGATCGCGATACTTGGTGGTTAACAACCCTCAATCCTTTAGCCAATGAAACAGGAAATATCTATCGTATCATTGGTACCAGTTTAAATATTACCCAACGTAAACAAGCGGAAACCGAATTAGATAAAGAAAAGAATTTTCTGCAAACACTATTAGAGAACTTGTCTGATGGCATTGTCTCTTGCGATGAAAACGGTGTCCTAACCCTAATTAACCAAGCTACTCAAGTATTTCACGGATTGCCCCATCAGAATATACCAGCCGATCAATGGTCAGAATACTACGATCTATATCGTCCTGATGGCAAAAAAATGATGCCTAAAGAGGATATTCCCCTATTTCGGGCATTAGAAGGGGAATCGGTTCGCGACGTAGAGATGATGATCATTCCTAAACAGGGCAACCCCCGTGTTTTACTCGCTAACGGCGACCCCATTATTGATCGTTACGACAACAAAATCGGTGCAGTGGTAGCAATGCGAGATATTACAAACCAGAAACAGATAGAACAAAGGTTATCTCAATTAAACAGTGAGTTAGAAGAGAGAATTCAAGAACGGACTGCTGAATTGGAACAGGTTAACCTTTTGTTATTAGCCACCATGTCTACCTTAGAAAAACGTAATCAAGAACTCGATCAGTTTGCCTATGTAACTTCTCACGATCTTAAAGCCCCCTTAAGAGCGATCGCCAATCTCTCACAATGGATTGAAGAAGATTTAGAAGATAAGCTTGATGAAGATACCAGACATAATATGAATCTGTTGCGAGGTAGAGTTCATCGTCTCGAAAATCTTATCAATGGATTATTAAGTTATTCCCGTGTCGGTAGAATAAAATCCCAACCTGAATCGGTAGATGTGGGAAAAATGTTAACAACCATCATTGATTCGTTGGATGTTCCCCATAACTTTGAAATTCAGATTCAGGAGAATATGCCGACTTTTGTTACCGAATCAATCCCTCTACAGCAAGTATTTAACAACCTAATCAGTAATGCTATCAAACATAGCGAGTGCGATCATGGTAAGATTATTATTTCGTCCAAAGCGTTAGATAATTACTACGAATTTGCCGTCAGTGATAATGGACAAGGGATCGATCCTCAATATCATGAACGCATTTTTACAATTTTCCAGACGCTAGAAGCGCGAGATAAGAAAGAAAGTACCGGTATTGGTTTGGCTATTGTTAAAAAAGCTATTGGAAATCAGGGCGGTAACATTGTTGTAGACTCTCAAGTTGGTCAAGGGACGACGTTTCGGTTTACTTGGCCTAAAAAAAAGGATGATTAATCAATGTAATTTTATTGTTTCTTCAGAATTGAAGTTCCCAAGATACAACTTTTAGCAGACCTCGAACAGGTTGTCCGAAATTTATTATGATCTTATATTGACACTCCTCTTTTTACATTTTCAAGATAGAAAACATTCAATTATGGAAGAAAAAATCATCAATATTTTGCTAGTAGAAGACGATGAAGTCGATGTAATGAATGTCAAACGAGCATTCAAAAAATACAAGATCACGAATCCTCTCTATATAGCAGGGAATGGACTTGAAGCCTTAGCCATGTTGAAACTGGAAGACGGACAATCTCCTGTTGTTCCAGAACATAGACGATTAATCTTATTAGACCTGAATATGCCTAAAATGAATGGTCTAGAATTTCTTCATAAAATAAGACAAGATGAAAAGTTAAAATCTACCCCTGTGATTGTTCTCACAACTTCTGATGAGGACAAAGATCGCATAGAAGCTTATAACTTAAACGTTGCAGGGTATATTCTCAAACCTGTTACTTTTGCCAAGTTTGCAGACGTAATGGTAGCTTTAAATAAATATTGGTCTTTGTGTGAAATGCCTTAACAAATAACGAGCAATTAGTAACCACTAATCACTAATCTAATCAATGGATAAAGAGAAATTTTCAATTTTATTAGTAGATGATGATGAAGTTGATCGTATGACAGTAAAACGATCTTTAAAAAAGGCTGGTTTTTCTGCTTTCTTAACTGAAGTAGAAAATGGACAAGAGGCGATCGCCGAACTTCAAAAATATAAAAACAATTTAGTTAGTATTTCAGAAACAAACGACTCTTATCCAACAGTGGAAACGACTAATAATAATTTTGATCTAATTTTACTAGATTATCATTTACCCGATAGAAATGGATTGAATTTAATCGCAGAAATTAAAGCCTTAAACTTAAATTTACCGATAATTGTTCTTACCGGTCAAGGAGACGAAGAAATCGCCGTAGAAATCATGAAAGCAGGAGCAGTAGATTATTTATCAAAAGGTAAAATTCAGCCAAATATCTTAGTTAAAGCCATTAAGAATGCAATTCGTATTACTCAAGCAGAACAAGCAGTATACCTAGCTAATCAGCGTCTTCGTGCCAGTCATCAATTATTAATTGGTAAAAATAAAGAATTAGAAAGACAACAACAACAAATAAAATTACAGAATATCAAATTACAAAAATCTTATAATTTGAAATCAGAATTTTTAGCAACGATGTCCCATGAATTACGAACGCCGATGAATGCAATCATGGGTTTTTCTCAACTTTTATTGCGTCAATATCCTGACCCTCTCTCAGACCAACAAAAAAATCTCGTCGAGCGGATTTTCAGTAATAGCAAAAACCTGCTGGATATGATTAATGAAATGCTTGATTTTTCTAAGATAGAATCAGGAAGAATTGAATTAAATGCCCAAAAATTCGACTTAAATCTTTCAATTAAATTAATAGTAGAAGAATTGCGTTCTTTAGCGGTAAAAAAACAACTTATTTTAACAACAGATATTCAATTAAAAGACCCATTTTTAATCCAAGATGCTCATTTTATCAAAAGAACTTTGGTTAACTTACTATCTAATGCTATCAAATTCACTGAATCGGGAGAAGTAAAAGTAACAGCTTGGGAAATAGATGAAATGAAAGTTGCTATTTCTGTAAAAGATACGGGCATTGGCATTGCACCAGAAGACCAAGACAAAGTCTTTGAAGCTTTTCGACAAGTCGATCAAACCTTTACTCGCCAACACACAGGCACTGGTTTGGGTTTGACAATTACGGATTCTTTAGTAAAAATGATGGGCGGAAAAATTGTACTAGAGAGTGAACTAGACAAAGGAACAACTTTTATTATAGAAATCCCTCGCAGGTATGATGTGTAGATGTACTCAGATTTCTTAGGGTATACTGTGTATAGCAATTTTTATTTAATCAAAAATGCCTGTTACAGAAACTATCAAGGGAGACTATATTCTAGCAGTAGACGATATTCCTGATAATCTTTTATTAGTTCAATTAGCGCTTGAACAACAAGGTCATCAAGTTGTTGTAGCTCATGATGGACAAACAGCATTACAACAAATAAAACAATCTTCTCCAAGCTTAATTGTACTGGATGTGATGATGCCTGGGATGGATGGCTATGAAGTTACAAAACGTATCCGTCAAGATAGAAATATTCCTTTTATTCCCATACTTTTAGTGACTGCTAGAGAAGAATCTAGCTTAGTGGAAGGATTAGATGCCGGTGCAGATGAATTTGTTCGCAAACCCTTTCAAATTGACGAACTACAAGCTAGAGTACGTTCAATGCTACGTCTCAAAGAAACCATTGACCAAAGAGAAAATTTTGTTTCTTGTTTGACTCATGATTTACGGACTCCCTTGATAGCTGCTAACCGAATGCTAGATTTAATTGCCCAAGAAGCTTTTGGTGATGTTACTAGCGAACAAGAAGAAGTGATCGGCCATATTGTATCTAGCAACGATAATATGTTGAAAATGCTTAATACATTATTAGAAACTCATCACTATGAATTGGGACAAAAAATTCTCAGTCTTATTCCTGTTAATTTGCAACAGTTAATTACAGAAGTGATCATCGAACTCGAACCGCTAGCGCAAGAAAAGGGTCTGGAGTTACAACACAATGTCGAAAAAAATATTGCCCAAATTGAAGGCGATCGCTTGGAACTACGTCGAGTCTTTACTAATTTAATTGGCAATGCCATCAAGTTTACTGATACAGGAAGTATTAAGGTATCCTTATCTCAAAATGAGTCAGGGGTTTTAGTTCAAGTAGAAGATACAGGAATTGGGATATCTCCCCAGGAACAACAAACTATTTTTCAACGGTATCATCAAGGAAACCACAGGCGATCTGGTAAAGGCTTGGGTTTGTATCTCTGCCAGCAAATAATTAATGCCCATCAGGGAAAACTTACAGTGCGATCACAATTAGGTACAGGAACGATTTTTACTTTATCTATACCAAAATCTTGATGAGGCTTTATTTATATTTAAAAAGTAGCCTCTCTTTTCTAAAAACTGTGTCGGAGTTAAATATTGGCTAAAATGGGTTGTGTTGCAAAAAGTTTCAAAGAGTACAATTGTCCTAATATTACTGGTCTAAATTCAGTCATATTTGGTTTAATTGAGCGATCGCACCTTTTTTAAAAGAACAACAGCGATCGCTCTTTTGTGTAACCAGGAAACTGATAAAATAAAGACCCGAAATGTTCGAGAAAGACCTAAAATTTATGGGATAAATCTAAAGATTATTATGACCCTAGAAAATGATTTAAGACAATATGCTTCGGCAACCCTACGGAACCGTGATCCTATTTTTGAGGTTCTGGTGAACGTTTTACCCCCCACAGGTAACATTTTAGAAATTGCTAGTGGGACTGGAGAACACGCCGTTTACTTTGCTCCCAAACTAAAAAATCATCAATGGATACCGTCTGAACCCGATGCAATGCGACGGGAAAGTATTGACTCATGGCGAAAGTTTTGCCCTTCCCCTAATTGTCATTCCCCTAAAAATATTAATGTCCTAAATTCTACTTGGACTGATGGGTTAACAGAACTAGAAATTACAGCAATCGTCAATATTAATATGATTCATATTAGTCCTTGGGAAGCTTGTTTAGGATTACTTCAAGGGGCAGGAAGTCTATTGCCATCAACAGGAATTCTCTATCTTTATGGACCCTACAAACAAGGCGGAAAACACACTTCTCCTAGTAATCAATCATTTGATGACTCTCTTCGTCATCAAAACCAAGCTTGGGGTGTTCGTAATCTTGAAGACGTAATTGAAATTGCAGAAGAACAAGGGTTCAAATTGATGAAAACAGTTACAATGCCAGCGAATAACTTATCGGTGATTTTTCAAAAAAGCTGAAACTTCAATAGATGGCAGTTCTAAAACCTATTATCAAGTTAGTAAAAATGAACTATAAACAAGAGTTTCTCTATAAGCAAAACTTTTATTAAATTGCTATATTGGTTTTAAATTCTGATTGACAATTCTTTATTTTTAACATTACTTAATATTTTTATTGAGAATAATTTGTGATAATTTACGAGATTGCGCCTTTTGCAGCAATGTGCTAGGATTAGAAAATTTAATTTATTGTATCTACTTTTCAGCAAGACTAAGGATCCAAGCCTGATAAACTCGTCAACCGAGTAGAGAAATTTTTAAAAAAGAAAGCAAAAGTCAATTCTTCACGTGCAACTAATTTGAGTGGTATTCAGTGTGCTTATGTTCAGTGTACTTATGTAAAGTGTCTAGGGGGGGGTAAAGCCTAGCTTATTAATCGCTGGTACTATCCTAACCATCTTCACTCCCTTTAAATCAGCCCAAGCAAGTACAATTTTGTTACAAGATAACTTTGATAGCGAAAGTTTGAGTTTAAACCAAAATAATCTAACCAACTGGCCAATAGTTAATTTAGGTGGAAAAAATATGGTGAGGGCTAAAGCCCTGACTACGAACTTTTCTATTTTATGTTTAATTGCACCTACCCACTTGTGTGGGGATGTTCCCTTTATGACCTGCATCGGTGGAAATTTCAAAATCTCCAAAAAATGTAACGAAATGCAAAGTATAATGAGTAAGACTGTAAACACACCTATCAAGACGAGAAAATTATAGATGCGAGTTGCGATCGCCGGAGCAGGCCTAGCTGGACTTTCTTGTGGAAAATACCTCGTGGATGCGGGACACACTCCCATTATCCTAGAACGTCGAGACGTATTAGGGGGCAAAGTAGCCGCCTGGAAAGATGACGATGGAGACTGGTATGAAACCGGACTACACATCTTTTTCGGAGCGTACCCCAATATGCTCCAATTATTCAAGGAATTGGGTATTGAAGATCGTTTGCAGTGGAAAGAACATTCGATGATTTTCAACCAACCCGAAACCCCTGGGACCTATTCCCGCTTTGATTTTCCTGATCTTCCTGCCCCAGTCAATGGGATTATCGCCATTCTGCGCAACAACGATATGCTCACCTGGGAAGAAAAAATTAAATTTGGTCTAGGGTTAATTCCGGCGATTGTCAGAGGACAAAGCTACGTTGAAGAAATGGATCGTTATTCTTGGTCTGAATGGATAAAAAAACAGAATATTCCCCCCAGAGTCGAAAAAGAAGTCTTTATCGCCATGTCCAAGGCGTTGAACTTTATCAACCCTGATGAAATTTCAGCCACTATTCTTTTAACAGCCCTTAACCGCTTTTTACAGGAGAAAAACGGCTCAAAAATGGCTTTTCTCGATGGTTCCCCCACCGAAAGACTTTGCCAACCCCTAGTAGACTACATTACTGAACGGGGAGGACAAGTGAGATTGAATGCTCCTCTTAAAGAAATTCTCCTCAACGAAGACAACACCGTTAAAGGGTTTTTACTCAGGGGACTCGATGGCGCACCCGATGAAGTGTTTGAAGCCGACTTATATTTGTCGGCAATGCCCGTTGATCCGCTGAAGGTACTCTTACCCAAACCTTGGAAAACACTAGACTTCGCTCGTCAGTTAGAGGGCTTAGAAGGGGTTCCGGTGATTAACCTACACTTGTGGTTTGATCGTAAATTAACGGATATCGATCATTTGCTATTTTCCCGCTCCGACTTACTCAGTGTCTATGCGGACATGAGTAATACCTGTAAAGAATACGCTGACCCAGATCGCTCCATGTTAGAGTTAGTCCTAGCTCCTGCTAAAGATTGGATTAGTCAATCGGATGAGGACATTATCGCCGCAACTATGGGAGAATTAGAAAAACTGTTTCCCCAACACTTTACGGGAGAAAATCCGACAAAATTGCTAAAGTACCACGTCGTTAAAACCCCCCGGTCTGTCTATAAAGCGACCCCTGGACGACAAGCTTGTCGCCCTTCCCAAAAAACTCCCATTGCTAACTTCTATCTAGCCGGAGATTACACCATGCAGCAATATCTCGGAAGTATGGAAGGGGCGGTACTATCGGGGAAATTAGCTGCCCAAACTATTGCCCAAGATTATCCTTCCCATGGAATTGTTTCTGAATCTGAACAACCGAAGCAAGCGTCCCTAGTCTAAATCATCAGGGCTAACCCTTGAAAATAACTGTTCAAAAAAATCACTAATGACGAACGGCTCATTGAATGCGACAATGCTAAATGGCTAACGGTCAACCATTCGATTAAAGACCCCTTTTTTACCTGTATAAACAATCATTCTGCCTGTGCTGAATGCTGCAACTGCCTAAACCATCCCAACCCCCCAAAACCCTCGTCTCCCTGACGGAGTCCTACGAAATCTGTCGCCAAATTACGGCAAAGTATTCCAAAACGTTTTACCTAGGAACGTTGTTAATGCCTCCCGAAAAGCGTCAAGCGATTTGGGCAATCTATGTTTGGTGCCGTCGTACTGATGAATTAGTCGATGGCCCCCAAGCGCAATTGACAACTCCAGAAACCTTGCAACGTTGGGAAAAACATTTGGAGATGGTATTTTCAGGTCATCCCTTTGATGATGAGGATGTGGCCTTAGTGGATACTCTCCAACGCTTTCCTATTGAAATCGAGCCATTTCAAGATATGATTGCGGGACAACAAATGGATTTATATCGTAGTCGATATGAAACCTTTGAAGAATTAAAACTGTACTGTTACCGTGTGGCGGGAACGGTGGGGTTGATGTCCAGTTCAGTATTAGGAATTGATGGGGATAAGTCTGGCGTTCCTTGGCAAGAAAATCAAAACCATTATATTCCCAAAGAAGAAGCGATCGCCCTAGGGATTGCCAACCAATTAACCAATATTCTCAGGGATGTGGGAGAAGATGCCCAACGAGGACGGATTTATCTACCCCTAGAAGATTTAGAAAAATTTAATTACACTCAAGAAGATCTATTAAAAGGTGTTCTTGATGAAAGATGGCGTAACCTAATGCGCTTTGAAATCCAACGCGCCCGTCAATACTATCGGGATGCCGAACGGGGAATTCGTTTTCTATGTCGAGATTCTCGTTGGCCTGTGTGGGCAGCATTAATGCTTTATCAAGGAATTTTAAATGTGATAGAAGCTAATAACTACGATGTCTTCACAAAACGGGCTTTTGTGCGAACACCTAAAAAAATGCTCTATCTCCCGGTTGCTTGGTTACGAGCGCAAGTTCTTTAAGTTTGTAGTAGGGGCTAAAGCCCCATAGACAAGTAATAAAAGGGGGAAAAGTCTCTAGAAAGTGAAAAGCAACAAGATTTTACCATCTTTATTATCTCCCAATCATGCTATCGGCAATCAAAGATCGAGTCAGCCACTATACAATCAACATACAAGTTATTAATCAATAGCATTTATGAACTGGTGGCAAAAACTTAAAAATAACTCTTTAGCTCGTTTTGGGGCAATTTTATTAATAATTTTCTATATTGTAGTGATATTTGCAGATTTTGTCGCTCCCTACAATCCCTACTTTTCTCAAGTTGACGGGTCTTTATTACCCCCAACCCCCATCTATTGGACAACCCCAGACGGTGAGTTTATTGGCCCCCATATCTATCCCACGACTCAAAGTCCGACGAATCTCGAAACGGGAAAACGTACGTTAAATGTTGATTTTGAAAACCCTGCACCCATTCGTCTGTTTGTTAAAGGCGATCGCTATCAACTGTTTCAACTTCGCCTCCCCTTACCCCCCACGTTTGAAGAGGTGGAACTCTTCTCTGGGATACCGTTTGATCGCCATCTATTCGGTGCAGTGGGCGAGGCTAAATTAAACCTCCTAGGAACTGATGAACAAGGACGAGATCAATTGAGTCGATTGCTATTTGGGGGGAGAATCAGCCTCTTTATTGGCTTAGTCGGTATTATTATTTCTTTTCCCCTAGGAATGATTATCGGCGGTATTGCTGGCTATTTCGGGGGCTGGCTTGATGCCGTATTGATGAGGTTGGTAGAAGTATTAATGACCATTCCAGGGATTTACCTCTTGGTTGCTTTAGCGGCGGTTCTTCCCCCTAGTTTAAGCAGCGCACAACGGTTTTTACTGATTGTCCTGATTACTTCTTTTATTAGTTGGTCAGGACTAGCCAGGGTAATTCGCGGTCAAGTTCTCTCCCTCAAAGAACAGGAATTTGTCCAAGCTGCAAAGGCCATGGGGGCGACTCCAGCACGGATTATTATACGCCATGTATTACCCCAAACCGCTACCTATATCATTATCTCAGCTACTCTCGCTGTCCCTGGATTCATTGTGGCTGAGTCTGTCTTAAGTCTCATTGGTTTAGGCATTCAACAACCCGATCCCAGTTGGGGAAATTTACTTTCAGTCGCTACTAATGCCTCGATTTTGGTGCTACAACCTTGGTTGATTTGGCCACCTGCACTGTTGATCGTTCTTACGGTTTTATCCTTTAACTTACTTGGTGATGGACTACGGGATGCCCTTGATCCTCGTTCTCTGAAAAATTAAAGTCTTTCTCCGAACTCCTAAATGTATATTTTTGTTACAGTCCCCTTATTGCTAAAGTTTCTTCCTTGACTCTTAAAGAAAGTTAAGCGAAACTAACAAACAATAAAAGTAGTCT
Organism: unicellular cyanobacterium SU2; assembly: GCA_002110465.1. Classification (GTDB taxonomy): domain Bacteria; phylum Cyanobacteriota; class Cyanobacteriia; order Cyanobacteriales; family Microcystaceae; genus Rippkaea. The sequence continues at coordinate 72,997 of NEED01000015.1, forward strand.
TCTACTTAAAAATTAATTTTTGCTAAAATTTAGTTCAGATCATTGCAGTTGATTAAGATTATTAAAATAAGTTATGTTAACAATATTGATCTTCTTCAACTAGCAACTGATTCCAAAGCCCTAACATTAACAGAGCATTAGCCATGTCGATGGAAACCCTAGAATTCATTATCTATCCCGACGGTCGCGTTCAAGAAAAAGTGACAGGCATCGTTGGAGCTTCTTGTCAAGAGGTAACAGCAGCGATCGAAGCTCAATTAGGGCGAGTTGTCTCTCAAGAGAAGACCGCGCAATATTACTCTCAACCGGTTAACCAATCTGCTCAAGCGACTAATCAAGAAAGTTTCAGCAATTGGTAAAAGCTTTCCTTTTTCCCTTAGTTAAACCCTGTTTAAATTTAAAACCCTTAACCTTATGTCACACTTTAGCAATATCAAAACCCAAATTCGTAATCTAACCTCCCTGAAAGCCGCTCTTGATGAAATGGGAATTGACTGGAAGGAAGGTCCTCATCCTATTAGAGGATATCAAGGACAAACTCACACCGCCGAAGTGGTAGTTGAACAAGACAACAATTACGATATCGGGTTTCGTTGGAATGGCAGCGAATACGAATTAGTTGCTGACTTACAATACTGGCAACAGCCTTTATCCGTAGAAGGTTTCCTCAAACAGGTAACTCAAGGTTATGCCTATCATACGGTTATTAACGAATCTGCGAAACAAGGGTTTCAGGTTGCCCAACAAGAAAAAAATGAAGACGGTTCTATCCGCTTAGTTGTTCAACGCTGGAGTGCTTAATGGCTGATTTTTCCCCTAACCAAGATCGTTCTGGACTAGAGCCAGAGTTAGGGGGGATCTTTCGAGATGCCCCCGAAAGAACAGGTTTTGAGCCGGAGTTAGGGGGACAGCTTCGGCAAAAAGGAGTCTATGTTGATGAAGTAACTTGTATTGGTTGCAAACATTGCGCCCACGTTGCTCCCAATACTTTTTATATAGAGTCAGATCATGGGCGATCGCGGGTTTATAACCAGGATGGGGACGAAGAAGATACCATCCAAGAAGCGATAGATACCTGTCCCGTTGATTGCATCCACTGGGTCGATTATACCAAGCTTAAAGAACTTGAAGCACAACGCAGATATCAAGAAGTTAGACCTTTAGGGTTCCCCCAAGTGAATAAAGATCCTAAAGGAAAGAAACCCCAACCATAGTATGATTTTTGAATCAATTAGCAATCGCCTTGGATGAAGACTCCAGGGTTTCTTATTTTTTTAAATCGAGCAGTTTCTTTGATATCCCACGACCTATCAAGAATTACGGGAGTGCTTCCTAGGTTTCTAAAGCTTGATTCGCTTCTTCATTTTGGCTATCTTCAATTCCAGATTTAATCAAGATGGGTTGAAGAATTGTTATATGTAAATCTTTGCGGGTTTTTCTGTTGAGAAACTTTCGTTGTAACCCTTCCCATTGTTGCCATTTCTGGTAACGATTCTCTAGTAATTTATTTGACAAGACAGTTACTTTTTGATCTAGATCTTGTTTAAAAATGCTACCGAGAAATTCCCTTAACACAAAGCTATCTTGAATCTCCCCAAGAACAGTTTGTAACTCTTTTATGTCTTTGACTTGCTCTTGATAAACATCCCCATAAAATTGAGTAAAAAGCTCCATATTATAACGGGATCTTTTGCCTTCTTTTCGTAAATCATGCAATACCAGCCCTTTGTTATTTAAGATATTTTTAACCTCTTCTTTAGATAAACCATCAGGAAATTGAATTTCACCATTATCAAAATTAACTCCTACACACCACCCAGGATGTAACATTAATTTACTCACTTGGGGTAATAATAAATCGGGTAAAATATCATGAATAGAGATTTGACCAATATCCTGATAGTTTGGAGCATTTAACCATTGTTCAAATGATTGTTTTAGGGCTACATATTTTTTGTGTCCCAGAATTTTTTTGACTTTCTTGAATGCCTTTTTTCTTTGTTTCGCTAAGGTCTTTAACGCTTGATCTAGATATTTTTGTTCCTCATGGGGTAAGGTGGGTTGATACTGATTCTTTAGTGTTTCTTCTAACACATCAATATCTCGTAATTTGCCCAAAACTTTAGCGACTTTTCCCACCTGTTTTTCTCCTGCTTCTTCAGGTAACTTAAGGGCAGGTGCAAAGCCAACAATGGCACTTCTTAACCGCCTCATTCCTACACGAATTTGATGCAATTCTTCAGGATCAGTATCTTGAATAACCGCTTCTTCATGTTTCAGAATTTTATTAAAATGTTTGGCTATGGCAATGTAAGCCCAATCTCCAAACGTTTTAGGTTCATGTTCTAAGGTATATTTCATACTTTTAACCTCCTAGGAGAACTGGAACTATGTATGTATTCTAGGAAATTAAATCAATAAATTATGGAAACGTTAAGTTATTTTAACCTAATGTTAACTTTGATCAAGTTGAGCAATCATGTCCAACACCTGTTGATGGATGATGCCATTGCTAACCAAAATACCGTTATTCTCACTTAACTTAGCTCCTAAAGAAAAATTGAGGGGTTGACCTCCTAAATCAGTCACTTTTCCCCCTGCTTCCTCAACAATAATCGCTCCGGCTGCATGATCCCAAATATTCTCTTTTTTTGCCTTAAATTGGGGTAAAGGAACCCGTAAATAGAGATCCGCCTCTCCCCTAGCCACGGCACCATATTTAGCCTGGGAGTCCATTTGTTGAGGGGTTTGAGTCCACCTTAACATCTCATCAATCTTATTTTGTACTGCGCGATCGCTGTGGGCAGATTCCACACTTTCAATGCGGCGCAATTGGTTAGTATCATTAAAAGCATTAACCCGTATTGGCTGAGATTTACCAGTAGACAAGGATATTTCTACACTTCCGTGTCCCCGAACTCCAACAAAGACTACGCCTTGCTTTCCATCAGATCTCGAAGGTAATGCAGGACAAGCAAGAACCCCTAATTGAATAATTCCATTTTCTACTAACGCCAGGGCGATCGCATATTGATCCCCTCGAATATACCCTTTAGTCCCGTCAATGGGATCTAACGTCCAGTAGCGCGGTGCCAGTTTACCGTTACCCCAATTAATAGAGTCAATCACATCTTGTGGCGTTATCTGGGGGAGGATCTGCTGTACCTGCTCAGTTATTTGAGCCAGAATGATAGAAGATTCTGGTTTCTGGAGTGAAAAAGCATCTTCTTCGGCTATTACTGGATCATGGGGGAAAGCTTCAGCTAAAGCGTGACAGATAACCGCTTGTGATCCAAAATCAGCCACCGTTACCGGACTGGTATCAGCTTTGTGTAAGGTTGAAGAAGGCTTAAGGGCGCGAACTCGTTGACAGAGTTGGGTGGCTGCAGTGACAGAGGCGATCGCTACTTGTTTTTCTTGAGTTTTAATCATTGATCAAGCTAATTTTAGGAAATTGGTATTACGATGTTTGATTCTAAAAATAATCTATTCTTTTCAAGAATCAATCAAAATCTACTGGTAGTGTTAAGGGAATTCCATAGCACTTAAAGATATTATTCATCATGAAAAAGCTGTTTAATACCCAATCAAAAAATTGGGTTCAATTTATCAGCTTTGTCGGGCTAGTTAGTCTAGTCTCAATAGGTGTCAAATCTCCAGTTTTAGCAGCCAATTTAGATTTGACCACCTGGGAAAAATCAGGAGATGTCAAGATAAATAGCCAGAGTCAAATTGATCTCTCAACCGATGGTTTAGTTGCTGACGACGAAGAGTTAGGGGCTAATAACGGCGATTTTAACTTTTCAGGAGAAACAGCCTCAATGGTTGGTTTTGGAGGGTTAGAAGACTTTCTAGACATAGAAGCTTCTTCATTAGATGTTGAAGGATTTGCTTATGAAGGGTCAGCCATCAAAACAAATTTAACGGTTAATGCCGGCGATCGCTTAATCTTTGACTGGCAATTTTTCACCAATGAAACATCAACTGTCCTAGCAGAAGAACTACATCCATTGAATGACTATGCTTTTTTATTAGTCAATGGAGAAATAGAAAAATTTGCTGACTATCAACAAGCAACGAACCCATCACCGTTGTTTGATCGTCAAACAGAAATCGAAACCTTTGACTATACCTTTACAGTAGGAGGAATTTATCCCATTGCTTTGGGTGTAATTGACGTGGATGATTTTTCTATTACCTCAGCTTTGTCAGTAGAAAATATTCGTCTAGAACCAATACCAGAACCCTTGACTGTATTGGGAGTAGGGACAGCGATCGCCTTGGGAACCGGATTCAAAAAAAGTCTCACCAAAAAACGGAGAAATAACCTGTCATCATCACAAACTTAAGAGATTTATCCGTTATTCTAAATTTTTATGAAGTTTCAAACCTAACCTCCCCCATTTCCTTGATTAAGTTGTAATATTCCAATCATGCTAGATTCGACCTTTCCCCAAGAAAACATCAATATAATCGGAGTTTCTGAGAATCCTCTCACTTTACAAAACACACTAGAAGGAGGAAATGATTTTTCAGGAGTATCTGCCCTAAGTAGCCTAGAAGAGAGAGAATTTCTCGAAATTCTAGGAACGGTAGGGAGAGATATTCTAGAAGGGACAGAAGCAGACGAGAGAATAATTGGAGGGTTTGGGCGAGATCTTCTCAATGGAGGGGAAGGGTTAGATATCTTTGTTTACCAAAACCTACGGGATGCAGGGGATATTATCCGAGAATTTGAACGGCAACAAGACAAGATTGATCTTACGGATGTCTTGACGGGGTTTGGTTATACAGGACTAGATCCCCTTGAAGATGGTTATGTTGCGCTACGGGATTACAATGGGGGAACACAGGTATTACTTGATGCAGATGGATTAGGAGGACGGCCAGGAAGACCGTTCATTTTTATTGAAAACGTTACTGCTGATGAATTAGGAAGTTTTAAGGAACATTTTTGTCCCCATCCAATTGTTGAGAATGAACCCCCAACGATTGAATTAAATAATCGTGTTGAAAGTCTCAATGAAAATACAGACACAACCAACGCAATCAAAGTAGCAGAAATTATTATTGATGACGATGGAATTGGAAGCAATAATCTTGATTTAACAGGAAATGATGCTGATTCCTTTATTATTGTTGGGAGTGAATTATTCCTCAAAGCAGGAATTGAGTTAAACTTTGAAGATAAGTCAGTTTATGATGTCACTGTTGAAGTTGACGACACAGAAGTTGGAACAACCCCTGATGATACTGTTGATTATAGTTTAAACATAACCGAAGTAACAAGTAACGACATATTTTTGTTAGAAGGCAACTCATTCCGAGTCGAAGAAAGAGAAACAATTATTATTCCTAATACCTCTTCTGTGTTAACTTTTAGCTATGAAAATCTCAACTTTGATTTAACCGATACTAACAATATAAATGATGCTTTTGAAATTGCTTTAATAGATGCAGAAGGAAACACATTAGTCCATACAATTGATGAAAATCGAGATAGTTTTTTAAATATTACCGAAGAACAACCAATGGCGATCGCTTCAGGGACATCTGTTGAAGCAGGGCAAGTTACCCTTAATTTAACGGGACTACCAGTAGGAGAAGCAAGCCTAATATTTCGTTTAGTTAATAATGATACCGATACACAAACTTCAGTAACTATTAAAAATATTAAAATATTACCAGGAGATGATACCTTACCTCAAGGAGTAATTCCCAATTCAACAACGACAAGATTAACAGAACAAGAAATTAATTTTTCTCTTTTATCTGATATATCAGGTAGTATTAATACTCAGTATCAAAGCACATCCTTTAATGAAGACACACAGGTTCTTTTTGCTGAGTTTAAGGCGAATAATGAAGGAATATATTTTATTGACAGTCCTTTAATTGTCGCTATTGATAAAATTAGCGATCCAAGGATACAAATTATTGGAAATGATGGACTAACACCTGATGGTTTACCGTATTACGACTTGAGGGATGGTGTTTCCGATATAACGTTAGAACCGAACGAAAGTACCCTTGCCAAAACTTTGCAGTTTTACAATCCTTCTAGAACTCAGTTTACCTATGATTTGAAATTTTTTGGGCAACTCAATCAAGCGCCGGAAATTATCAATGATCCTAATTTAGAAAGCATAATTGACAAACGTTACAGTTACAAGGTAGAAGCGATCGACCCCAACAAAGATTCTTTGAGCTATAGCCTTGCGGCTGCGCCTCTAGGAATGAATATTGATGCTCAAACAGGTCTTCTGAGTTGGACTCCAACTGCTGGAGATGCAGGGAATCATTCAGTCACAGTGCTAGTAGATGATGGCCGTGGAGGAGAGACAAAACAAACATTTATTTTGTCGGTGATAACAGATCCTCCCAATCGCCCGCCAATTTTTACTTCATTACCAGATGTAGATGGGCGAATCAGAGATATTTATGAATACCAGCCCATAGTGGAGGATGCAGATGGAGACTCCTTCACCTTTAGTCTTAATGCAGCCCCAGCCAATATGACCATTGATTCTCTTAGCGGAGCAATTGAATGGGTTCCCACAGTTGACCAACTTGGGCTAAATAATGTGGAGCTGACAGTAAAAGATAGTACAGGTGAAGAAACCAGCCAAAATTATCAAATCTTGGTTGGGGCAGAAGCAGATAACAACGCTCCACTATTCACTAGTGAGCCAGTCAAACAATTTTCTGTCGCCTTGCCTAGTTCCAGTACAGGAGAAGTCAATCCTTCCTTGATTCGTCTCAATATAGGGGAATCTCGCTCAGAAACTTTGTCATTAGAACTGCCCAGTGAAGAGGAAAATATAGGACTATTCAGTGATATTGTCTTCCTAATGGATGAATCAGGCTCTATGGAAGGGGAACAAGAGTGGCTGGGTGAGATGGTACTGGATTTAGAAACAGCTCTCCAAGATAAGGGTATCGGTCCTAATCGTTATGGCTTGCTTGGATTTGCCGCCACAATCCAACAGGCAATTGCCGGAAATGCCAATGTTCGTAATTTGAATGGATTTAACCAGGAGCTTTCTGTTTATGGACCGGGAAATCAGTTAGTTGAGAGTCTTATTTTAGAAGAATATCCAGTCGCTGAATTTCATTTGCCTGCTGATGGTGACTATACTGTAGTTTTAGACAAAGTTACAGCCGATTCAATAGAATATGATCTGCGTCTGGATGTAGAGACAGGTATTCCAGTAATTCCCTTTGGTCTTGATGAGATCGTCAGTGGAACTATTACTGCTGGAGAAGAACAAACATCAACTTTTGAAGCATCTGCTGGACTCAGAGTTTACTTTGATGCGATTAGTTCCTCCTCTAATCTAATTAGAGTTGATCTTTTGAGTCCCAGTGGCAAGGAGGTGTTTAACGATATTGTTACCCCTCGTGATGCTGGTTCTTTTACCTTACCAGAATCAGGAACTTATAAGTTGGTCACTCGGGCGGAACGAGTTGATGGAGATTATAGTTTCTCACTACGAAATCTCAGCTCTACACCCCTTGTTAGTCTTGATACACCTATCAACGCTGACCCCTCGGTTATTAGCGGAACCATTGAACCGAATAGAATTTCTGCCTTCCAGCTCAAAGGTAGTGCGGCACAAAGACTCTATTTCGATAGTTCTTCCCCAGCAAATGGTAGTCGTTGGACTCTCTTCGGACCAGAGAATAATTCCCTTGATCCCGAGAATTTGATTGTAGATAGTCGTCCCTTAGATCAAGATTTAAAAGTTGTCTTACAGGGAAATGCTACCTACTGGTTAGTATTAGAGGGAGCTGATAGCTCTACAGCTTCGGAATATAGTTTTCAGGTGTTTACTCCTGAAACTCAGACTTTAGATCTAAATTTTGGCGAGGTTGTTGAAGGTTCATTAGAGGGAGCAGGGGATATCAACATCTACCAATTTGCGGCGAATGCTGGTAAAAGCTTCTGGTACGATGGACATGCTGATGGGAGCCTCTTGCAAGACGATGTGATGCAACTTTTCAGTCCGGCGGGCGATCGCATTTTTTCAATTGATAATACAGCGGATGATGAAGGTATTGTGACGTTGCCAGAAACAGGAAATTATTCCCTGGTAGTGGATGCCAATGATGTCAGCGGAGATTATGCTTTCCAAATGTTAGCGTTTGAAGATGCGCCTCTAATTACTGTCGGCAGTTCCGCCACTGGTCTCCTCAATGGGGGCAAAGAAACCCAGATCTATGAGATCGCAGGAACTGCGGGTCAGTTACTAAAACTGTCAACGACTACTTTGTCAGGAAGTGGTAACTGGAGTATCTACAGTCCGGGGAACAGTCTAATAGATAGTGCCAATCTTAATAATAGCTTGGAATTTGCTGTGGCTGACGATGGTCATTATCGTCTGGTAGTAACTGGTTCAAGTGAAACGGATCCCACCGACTATGGCTTCTTGGTTAGCGATATTAGTGCGACTCCTGTGACTAACTCAGGTTTAGGCGTTGTTTACAGCGATACTCTTACGGCGGGAGAAGAACAAGTCATCAACCTTGACCTCTCTGCTGGAACACGCGTTCTTTTTGACACTTTGTACAATGATCGCAGTCTTCGTCGGCTATCAGCAACATTAGAAAGTCCGAGCGGCCAAAACGTATTCAGCACTGTCTTAGATCGTGATGTCGGCCCGTTCCTCATAGATGAAACTGGTGCTTACGAATTAACCGTACGTGCGACTGCTGAAGGAACCTATAATTTCCGACTCTTAGATTTTAATGAGGCGACTGACTTAAGCTTAGACGATCCGACCTTGGTTAATTTGTCGGTAGGACAAGACATTCAACTGTTTAAATTTGCCGGAATAGGTGGAACGCGACTATTCCTTAATTCTCTGACTGATGCTAACGGTAACTGGCAGTTATTCTTTCCTGGCTCAGGAGGAACGGCTGTTATTCCCTTGGAAGAAGATTTTAAAGTGGTACTGCCAGCAGATGGAAATTATATATTAGCGATCGATGGTAATAGTACTACTCCCAGCAACTTTAGCTTCGAGATTGTTTCTCCCGAAGAAGAGAACAACGATCTCTCCTTGGAAGAAGTAATTACTGGCTCCCTCAGCCAACCTGGGGAAGTAGATATTTATCGCTTTACAACAGATAGCCCCGGCGATAAACTTTGGTTGGATAGTTTAATTCCAACCTCTGACAGCATTGTGGCTCGATTAGTTAGTCCCACAGGCATTATCCAAGGTGATCTTGGCGATCAACCCATCGGTCAAGATACAGGCACGATCACTCTATCTGAAGAGGGAGAATATACCCTACGCATCCAAGGCGGCGATGAATTTGGAGATTACAGTTTCCGTCTCCTACCCCCTGCGACAGCCGAGAATTTAACCGATGGCTCAGAAACCTCCATAATTCCTAACTCAACAGATTTCACGAGGATTTTCCGCTTTGATAATGGAGAAGCTGGACAAAAACTGAAGTTTTCTGCTTTTGCTAAGGCGGCTCAACTCTCTGAAAGCACCACGATACTGAGTACAGCTCAGGGGGGAAGGGAAGATGGTTACGCATCCATCGATGAAGGATTACAAATGGATTTTCGTCCGGGCGCGGCTGTTAATTTCATCTTTGTTACGGATGAACCGAGGGAAGAAATTGTTACTGAGCTTGACTTTGACAGTATTTTAACTGGTCTGGAAGCAAAAAATGCCCTCCTCAATGTAGTGGTAAATGCCGGCTTTGTGGATGAAAACGACGATATTTCTTTAGGTATCGATGTTCAAGGGAATGCCTATCTAGCTGATGGCACCGGCGGTTATACAGCCAGTTTAAGGGGTGAGTTTGTCCCGAGTAATAACCCAGATGACACTACAGGTACAGATTATGTCGATCTGGCACTAGCGAGTGGAGGAGCAGCCTGGGATTTGAATCAACTTCGAGAGGGAGGTTTAACGGCAACTTCATTTACAGAAGCTTTGGTGAATATTAAGGCTGAAGAAATTAGCCAACAAATTGGTCTACAAGTCATTGTTTCTGATCCCACCGTTGACTTTGAGAACTTAACTAGACCTCTATTCGGTATCGATCGCGGAGACACTGCTAATTTTGATGTTAGCCTCAATGGGGGAGATATTATCCGTTCGTTTGAGTTACTCTTTGTACGCCCTGAGTCTGGAATAGTAGTCGGTTCAATTCCTGTGGTCGTCAATTCTACTTATGTGTATCCCGCACAAGCAGTAGATCCTGATGGAGATCCCTTAACCTACACCTTAGATATAGCTCCTGATGGTCTGATGATCGATTCTCAAACTGGTGAACTTACCTGGGCAGAGGCCACACCAGGGCTCTATGAAATTCAAGTGAGCGTCTCTGATGGCAGAGGTGGAAAAGCGAGCCAATCCTTCGAGCTAGAGGTTACAGCTGGTTTGGCAAATAATCCTCCAGTGATTACTTCAACTGCTCCTGAGCATGGGAGAACTAATCGCCTCTTCCAATATCAAGTCATAGCTGATGATGATGATGATGATCCCCTCTCATTCTTCCTGACAGGAGCAGTCCCTACTGGCATGAAGATCGATACAAACACGGGTTTAATTACCTGGACTCCTGGTTCTACCCAAACAGGTACTCAGACGGGGACAGTTCGGGTTATAGATACTAAGGGCGGAGAAGTTTTCCAAAGCTTTACTGTAGACGTATTGGACGATAGCACTAATGAGGCTCCTACTTTTGAGACAACTCCACCGACAGAAGCCACTGTGGGTAATATTTTCCGTTATGAAGCTAAAGCAAGGGATGAGGATGGCGATCCTTTAACCTATGATTTAGCACTTAATCCAGACGGTATGGCGATCGATGCTACTAGCGGCGTAGTCGCTTGGCAACCATCTACTGCTGATGTCGGTCTCGTTGATGTAATCTTACGAGTACAAGATGGTGTGGGCGGTATTGAATTGCAGAGCTTCCAAATTAATGTAACTGAGGCAAATACCGCTCCCGTGATTACCTCTACGCCTCCTCCGCAAGCGATCGTCGATTTACCCTATGAATATCGAGTTCGGGCTCAAGATGCGGAAGGTGATGAGCTTAGTTTCCGTCTTAATGATGATGCTCCCACAGGAATGGCGATCAATCCCACCACAGGAGTTGTGACCTACACACCATCCGACAGTCAGTTAGGCGATCGCACAGTTACAATTACTGTCACAGATGCTCCGGGAGCAGAAACTAGTCAAAACTATACTTTATCAGTGATGGATGCTGCCCCCAATATTCTGCCAGAAATCACTTCTAACCCACGCAGCACCGTTCGCTTGGGCAGTACCTTCTATCACTTGTTAGAAGTTGAAAGAGGTGACGGAGATCGCCTCAGCTTTAGTTTGGAGACAGCTCCCGCCGGAATGACCATTGATGAGAAAGGATTCATTGCGTGGACACCAACGGCAGAACAATTTGGAATTAATCCTGTTACAGTGGAGATCTCTGATGGACGAGATGATCAACCCGTAACTCAGACATTTTCTCTCGAGGTCGTGAGTGCAGCGATCAATACGGCTCCCACAATTGATTCTAATCCGACCTTGGCGGCAACTGTGGCTCGCCAGTATGAATACACAGTGGTAACAAGTGACCTAGATGGCGATCCTGTAACCTTAAGCCTGGAGACTGCTCCCACAGGAATGTCTTTAGATGCCTTGGCGGGAACTCTACGCTGGACACCAACCTTGGAGCAATTAGGAACTCAGGAGGTAGAAATTCAGTCTTTTGATGGTCAAGGTGGGTTTGCCAGTCAAAGCTTTACCCTAACTGTTCGCGGGGTTAACTTACCTCCTATTATCGAATCGACACCTGTGACACTGGCAGTGGTAGATCGACCTTATACTTATCCCGTAAGAGCTACCGATCCAGAAGCTGATCCTTTGAGCTACAATCTGGTTACAGATCCCTTGGGCATGAACATTGATACCAATACAGGATTAATACAGTGGTCGCCTGAACAAGGACAAGCTGGCGAACACAGGGTAGAGGTTCTAGTTGAAGACGGACAAGGTGCGACCCTCCAAGTCTATACGGTAGAAGTGCTGGAGACTGCTCCGAACCAACCACCTCTGATTACCTCTACTCCTATCCTCAATGCCCTCCCAGGTAGCCTGTATGAGTATGATGTAGATGGATTTGACCCTGATGGCTTGGAAGTAACCTTCTCCTTAGAAGAGAATCCAATAGGGATGACGATTGATCCCATCACTGGATTGATTCAGTGGCCACTTGCCGCCAATGATCTGGGTGATTTTACCGTAACAGTGGTAGCAGAAGATATCGACGAAGGAAAAGGAGTCCAAAGCTTCACCCTTAATGTTGCGCCCAACAACAACCCGATCATCACCTCTATTCCCATCGATGAGGTAATCGCTGGAAATGCTTATCAGTACGATCTACAGGCAGTTGACTCAGATGGCGATCGCCTAGAATATTTGCTAATCAATGGTCCGAGTGGGTTGGCGATCGATGAGCTAGGGCGGGTAACTTGGCGACCAGAAATCAGTGACTTAGGACCTAATTCCGTCGAGTTACAGGTAACAGATGGACGGGGTGGTGTTGTTCGTCAAGCCTATGATTTAACCGTGGTTGCTGACACAGAAGCACCTCTGCTAGAATTATTGTCTGACGCAACTATCTTGGATATCGGCGAGCAGATCATCGTACAAGTGCAAGGTACAGATAATGTTGGCATCAGCACCTTAGATCTCACCCTTGATGGGGTACCAATTGCCCTCAATCCTGGGCGTTTCTTCGACACTCAGTTGAATACTGCCACGATTCCCTTTACTGAAACAGGTATATTTGACCTGGTGGCAACCGCAACCGATGCAGCGGGTAATGTCGGTACTACTTCTCTGGAGATCCGGGTGATTCAGCCTAACAGTCAGGCTCCATTTGTAGAGTTGGATGTAACTCAGTTCGATCCCCTCAATCCCGTAATCACTGAAGTGACCGATATTATTGGCACGGTTCGGGATGATGATGATGATTTAGCCTTTTATCGATTGGAATATGCGCCAGTCAATCTAATTGACTTGAATAACCCTGGTGATGACGATCCCGATTATCAGCTTTTGGCAGAAGGAACAGACCCGATCGAAAATGGCGAATTGGGGCAGATCGACCCAAGATTTTTGGCCAATGATAATTACTTTATTCGAGTCATTGCCGAAGATGCCAGTGGTAATTTAGCAGCTGAGGGTATTGTCTTAGGCATTAACACAGAGATTAAACCGAGCCAATTCTCCCAAGAGTTTGTGGATCTCTCCATTCCGTTGACGGGTATTCCTATTGAGGTGAAACGCACTTATAACAGTCTAGAAGCGAATCAAGAAGGAGACTTTGGCTTTGGCTGGAGCTTAGGATTGCAGGAAGCCAGAATCCAAGAATCTGTGGCACTCACTGAACGAGAAAAACGGGGGCTATCCGATCCCTTTGGCAAGAATCCACTTAAAGTTGGCAGTCGCGTTATGCTGACTAATCCTGAAGGTCAGCGCGTGGGCTTTACCCTAACGGCAGCTAACCCGAAAGTGAGCTTATTCGGAGCGTTGTGGGAGCCTAAGTTTATTGCTGATCCTGGAGTCGACGATGAACTGAGCTTTAATGGTGAGTTTGCCCTCCAACTCAATGAAGACGGCAGTTTTACCAATTTTCTGATTGGCTTTGCCTTTAATCCACAGGAGTATGTTTTAACAACTAAAGATGGTATTCGCTATACCTATGATCAGTTTGAGGGTTTAGAGCAGATCGAAGACCTCAACGGTAATACTCTCACCTTTAACGAAGCCGGCATTAACAGTTCTACCGGACAGTCGATTACCTTTAAGCGTGACCCACAAGGACGAATTGTGGAAATTATCGATCCCGAAGGTAATTCGATTGATTATGCCTATGATGCCAATGGAGACTTAATTTCGGTAATTGACCGTACTGATAATCCTACAACCTTGGTCTATGACGAAGAACTGCCTCACTATCTGACAGAAGTTATCGATCCTCTCAATCGTTCTACTATTCGCAGTGAGTATGATGAAGATGGAAAACTGATACGTATTATCGACGATGAAGGCTTTGATATCAAGTTGGATTTTGATAGTGCCACCTCAACTCAAAACTTAACCGATGCTCTGGGTAATCCTTTTACTTACGTTTTTGATGAACAGGGCAATGTGATTCAAGAAATTGATGCCCTGGGAGGTATTATTAAGCGAGAATATGATGCCGACAACAATCTAATTAGTGAAACGGATCAAGAAGATAATACTACTGAGTTTACTTATGACGATCGCGGTAATGTTTTAACCCAAACCGATCCCTTGGACAATACCAGACAGTTTACCTACAATGCTAACAGCCAACTGCTAACGGAAACTGATCCTCTGGGTAATACTCGCACCAATGTTTATGATGCCAATGGCAATCTAATTCAAGAGATTGATTTTGCTGGTAATGTCACCACTGCTGAATATAACGAATTTGGACTACAAACTGTTTTAATTGATGCTAATAATAATCAGATTCAATTTACCTATAATTCCTTTGGGAATATTACTAGTTATACAGATGGTTTGGGCGGAGAATATGAGTTTACCTACGATGCTAATGGCAATCCTGTCTCCCTGGAAGATCCTCTAGACAATGTGTTTACGACTACCTATGATGCTGAGGGACGAGTGATTAGCCGTACTGATGCCAAGTCAGAAACCAATCACACTGAATATAATGATTTTGGAGAGGTAATCGCCGAGATTGATCGCTTAGGACGACGCACAGAATTCCGCTATAACGATCGCGGACTACTGACGGAAACGATTTTCCCTGATAAGACTCCTAGCGATCTATCGGACAATCCGCGAGAGGTGCGGGCATATGATGCTGCCGATCAACTCATTGCTATTACCGATGAAGCTGGGCAGGTAACACACTTTGTTTATGACAAAGCAGGACGTTTAGTAGAAACTATTCTCCCCGATGCTACCCTTGCAACTCTCGATGACAATCCACGGACTCGAACTGAGTATGATAAAGCTGGCCGAGTCACTGCTGAAATTGATGAGCGGGGTAACCGCACCGAGTTTGTTTACGATAAAGCCGGTCAAGTTGTGTTGAGACGAGATGCCTTAGAGCGGGAAACTCTCTTTGAATACGATGCTGCGGGTCGTCAAACTAGCACTACGGATGATTTGGGCAGAATCACAGAGTTTTTCTACGATCCCTTAGGACAATTGATAGAAACTCGTTTTGCTGATGGAACAACGGAAACCCAAACTTACGATGGATTAGGCAACCTCATTACTCAAACCGATCAAGCCAACCGTACAACCCACTTTAAATATGATGCCCTTGGTAATCTAACAGAAGTGATCGATGCGCTCGATGAAAGCACCGAATATGAATATGATCTAGTGAGTAACCTAGTGATTCAGCGAGATGCTAACGAACATATTACTGCATTTGAATACGATAGTTTAAACCGTCAGACAAAAGCCACTCTCCCCTTACTTCAAGAGGCAACAACCACCTATGATCCAGAGGGGAATATTCTCACTACCATTGACTTTAATGGGGAAACCATTACCTACGAATACGACGAGCGCAATCGTTTGATCGCTGAACGATTTAGTGATGGAACCGCTGATCTCTATACTTACACGCCGACGGGACAGCTTGCCACCTTTACTGATAAAAGGGGTATTACCAAATATGAATATGATGAGCGCGATCGCCTCATTTCTCGAACAGAACCTGACGGTCGTCAAATTAGTTACGCCTACGACGCTGCTGGCAATATCACCACTGTTACCGTACCTTCAGGTGTCACAACCTACACTTATGATGAGCTTAACCGTATATCAACGGTCACTGATCCAGATAATGGCATCACACAATATAGCTATGATGAAGTTGGCAATCTGATCGAAACGGAATTCCCCAATGGTGTGGTTGAAACCAAGCAATATAACTTACTTAATCGCTTGACTTTCCTGGAAAATAAAGATGCCAATGGTGTTGTTTTATCTAGCTATCATTATGTTTTAGATCCAGTAGGCAATCGTCTTAGCATTGAAGAAGAGGATGGTCGTCGGGCAGATTATATCTACGATGATCTTGATCGCCTGATCGAAGAGAGTATTACTGATTCTGTTGCTGGCGGTCGCACTATTTCCTATGTATACGATGCGGTGGGCAACCGTCTCGAGCGCATTGACTCTGTAGATGGGACAACTACCTATTTCTATGATGACAATGATCGCCTACTCACGGAAACGACTAATGGTGAAACTATCAGCTATAGCTATGATGAAGAGGGTAATTTGCTCACTCGTTTTGTTGATGCCGATAATCAAATCACTTACGAGTGGAATCCCGAAGGAGAACTGATAGCCGTTGAAGTTACAGAAAATGGGGAAACTGGACGAATTGAGTTACTATATGATGCGGATGGTATTCGGGTGAGTATTAATGTCGATGGGGAAGAAACTCGTTTCCTCATCGATCAAAATCAACCCTTTGCTCAAGTACCAGAGGAGTATAACCCCGATGATGGCACGACCATTGCTTCCTACGTCCACGGGTTGGATCTGATTTCCCAAGAACGAGAGGGCGATCGTACTTTCTATCAAGTTGATGGTCTGGGCAGTACCCGATTACTAACGGATATTGATGGTAATATCACTCTTGAGTATATTTATGATGCTTATGGTCAATTGCTGAATCAGCCTAGTAGCACTACCAATGATTTCCAATTTACAGGTGAGCAGTTTGATGGAGAGACTGGCTTAACCTATTTGAGAGCAAGATATTATGATCCAGAAACTGGGCGATTTATTTCTAGGGATCCATTTGAAGGATTTAGAAATGAGTCAATAACTCAGCACGATTATCTTTATGCTGCCAATAACCCAGCTAACATGATTGACCCTACCGGAGAAGCAACAATAGAGTACGTAGGTTTTGCTGAAACGGCTCCAGCAAGAGTTGAAAGTATTTCAGCTGGTGGTTTTCAACTTCGGGCAACTCTTCTGGGAGTTCAAACCTTAAACAAAGTAAATAAGATACGTAGAACTGTAGCCCCTGTAGCGAAAAGGTTGAAAGATGCACAGAAACTTCTTAAACTTTGTCTGGCTGGTGTAGGGATAGGTGGAAGTGGAGGGTTCTCGCAAGATATCGAGCTTTTACAAGCTGTTTTTGACTGTATCACGGCAATATTTTTGTTTAAATAGGGTTTGCTGAATAAAGGCTTAACCCTGATGATAAAAAGGTTACACCCATATTCGATGAGAAAAAAAGATCAACCTCATAGGCTAAAAACCGCTAAAATTGGTAGTGCGATCGCATCGTAGGTTGGGTTGAACCTGTGAAACCCAACTTTCACAAACCAGGTTCTAACGGTTTTAGCGGTTCCGTTGCAAAAACTTCTAAAGAGCTACATCTGTGTGGGTTTTATATCCACATCGCCGACAGCTATGTTCTCTAACATCAAGGGTTTTCTTGCCTGTATAAAAACCACAATTAGGACATATTTGAGATGTAAAATTCTTGTCAACTTCACTGACAAAAACATCTCTTTTCCATGCTACCCATTTAAGAATGGTTACAAATTGTCCAAAAGTAGCATCAAGACAGTGTTTAGAAAACATCTCTCTTCCCCATGACCGAAAATCAATATCCTCAATAAATTAAGATAGATAAAGATTATAGATAGCAAATCCAGTTAACATCCAAATCCTATGAGTCAGCAAAATCCTCAAGACTGGGAACAACGCCTCAAAGATTTAGAAGCGGAAATCAACCAAGAATCTGAACCCTCCCCCGTGCGACCTTTTAACCCTAATGAAGATCCGAACAGTCCTTTAGCTCGTCTCAAACAATGGTATAACAATCTTGGGACTCCCGCTAAGGTAGGGGTGGCTATTGTCGGTGTTATTGCTGCTTTATCTTTGCTTAATAGTATCTTACGGTTAGTAACCTCTTTGATCGTGATGGGAATTTTGGGGGCTATTTTGTTTGCTTTGTATAAAGCATTATTTGAAAATAAGTCTTCTTAATAACTAAACTTGTATATTTTGTAAACTGGATTAAAAGTTAGTTGATTTTTGAGTAACCAATCACTGTTTATCCTTCTATTAGCTATTAGGATAAGAGTCAAACCTTGTTAACCCTAATCAACCTATAGTAGTCAGTAATGATTCATGAGAGCTTAAAGATACCCCCTTCAGTTCCTCCCTTAATAAGGGGGGTTGGGGGGATCTAATACTTAAACTTAATTCTCACAACTGACAACTGATTGCTATACATATTTAGTCCGCCAAGGTGAACTTCGTTTTTCTAAAATCAGGCTTTAGCCTAGTAAATAAAGGTTTAAAAATGAGTATTGATGTCATTATTATTGGTAGTGGAATTGGCGGCTTAACCGCAGGAGCATTACTAGCTAAATATGGGAAAAAAGTAGTAATCTTTGAAAGCCATACTATTGCTGGAGGGGCAGCCCATAGTTTTTCTCGCCAGGGGTTTAAATTCGATAGTGGACCTTCTTTTTATTGTGGTTTAGGAAATGATAAACCAAGTCTAAATCCTCTGAAACAAGTCTTAGATTTAGTAGAAGAATCTTTAGAGGTTGTTCCTTATGATCCCCTAGGACATTATCATTTTCCTGATGGTAAATTTCCTGTTTTTAGTGATTTACATCAATATCGTCAAGCCGTCGCTAAAATCACCCCTAAAGGAGCCAAAGAATTAGAACAATTTGAGTCAAAGATGTTGGCTCTTTATCTTTGTTTGAAAGAAATTCCTACCATTGAATTACGATCTGATTGGCAATTGATTCCTAAGTTAATTACCCGTTACTTTCCTAGTTTAGTAAAAACTTTATTTCAACTAGAAACCATTAATGGTTCCGTGGGAAATGTAATGGATAAAACTATTAAAGATCCTTGGGTACGCCGCTTAATTAATTTAGAATGTTTCCTCTTATCAGGATTAAAAGCTCATGGTACAGTTGCCCCTGAAGTTGCCTTTATGTTAGGAGAACGTACCCGTGCAGGGGTTGAATATCCCCTAGGAGGAAGTGAAGCTATTGTTAATGCTTTGGTTAGGGGGCTTAAAAAATGGGGAGGGGAATTATATTTGAATAGTCATGTTGAAAAAATTCTGGTAAAATCGGGTAAAGCAACGGGAATTAAATTAAAAAAAGGAGATATCGTTGAAGCGTCAATAGTTATTTCTAATGCCACCCTTTGGGATACATATAATCACCTTTTATCGGTTAAGGATTTACCCAATAATTATCGACAAGAAGCATTACAAACTCCTGCGGTAGAAAGCTTTATGCACCTTCACTTAGGGATTAAAGCAGAAGGATTAGAAGGGTTAACAGGACACCATGTTGTAGTTCATGATAGCAATAAAGATATTACAGAACCAGGAAATACCTGTATGATTTCTATTCCCTCTGTTTGGGATAAAAGTGTAGCCCCCGAAGGATATTATGGGATTCATGCTTACACTTTAGAACCCTATCAAGGATGGGAAAAAAATGAAGAATATCAACGTAAGAAAAAAGAGCGATCACAACCGCTTTATCGTGCTTTAGAAAAAGTCATTCCTGATATTCGTCAACGAGTGGTTTTAGAATTAATTGGAACTCCGTTAACCCATAGTCGTTTTTTGCGTCGTTATCAAGGAACCTATGGACCAGCTATTGCAGCAGGACAAGCAATATTTCCCAGTTGTCATACTCCCATAAAAGGACTTTATCGAGTAGGAGATAGTACCCTTCCTGGCATTGGTGTTCCGGCGGTTGCAGCATCAGGAATTCTTTGTGCTAATACTCTGATTTAAGCAGGTAGGTTTTAGTAAACGTAAAATGAAAGTTCGTAAATAAGGGCTTTAGCCCTAAAAAATAGATAACAAACAATTATTTATTTTTCCCACCCACTTAAAGGATTATTAATGAAGAGAAAGATAAAAGTGACAGTAACCTATCACTAAAATTTTCCCATTGACTAACTTAAAGTTCTAGCCTAGGATTATCATTCCCTGGCAAAAAATTGGTCATATCTTCAAATTTACGCAACTCCACCTGACGAATCGTTAAAACTTGTGGGTCTGCCTCCAACCATTTATCATTAAAAGAAGTTAGAATAGAAGCACAGTGATCTTGATTCAAATTAGATATATTTTCCTTAAAATATCCTAAGGTAATGTGAGCCGTAAAATAATACTGTTGTTCAATTCCTAAGGCCATCAAATCCACATTTTGATAAATTGATCGCCGTAACTCAACAATTTTTTCATAGGATAATTCATCACAAGGAACTAATCCGACAACCAAAGCGCGGGGAAAAACTAACAATCCCAACAATTGCCATTTAGCTTCCTTTTTTTCTAAGTCAGCCTTTTGATAATTCTTAAAACTCTCCTTCATACAAACTTTAATCTGATTATCAAAATTGGGATTATCTTGTACGGCTTCTTTATAACTTTTATCCCAAATTAAATCAGCTAAAGTTAAATGAAAACTATCTGGAGGAACCCAAGCAACCATATCTGACTCAATCTGTTGGGATAATTGCTGTTGTATCGTTTCCAAATCATGATAAAATTCCCCATTGAGAGAATCCTCTGTGTAAGGAGGGGTAAGGACTGAATAACCAGGAAAAGCAACAAACTTTCCTCCCTGAAATTTAGGGGATTTTTGGATATTCTGAAGTTGGGTTTGATAAGTGTCTGGGATAGTTAATCGCGCAACTCGATTAATATAAGTTTGATAAGTCTCGTCCAATCTATTTTCCTCTAAGAATTCGACAACCCGATATTATTATTTTCTCTGATTTATCTTAAATTTTCTATGCCTATTTATTTATTGTGGGGTGAAGATGACTTTGCGATCGTCCAAGTAGTCAAAAAACAGCAGGAAACTATCCTCGATCCCAACTGGCTTCAGTTTAATTACGATAAAATTGCTGGAGATCAGCCAAATGCTATGGTAGAAGCCCTAAATCAGGCGATGACTCCTGTTTTTGGTATGGGAGGAAGACTTGTCTGGGTTATGGACGCTACCATCTGTCAACAGTGTTCAGAAGAAGTCCTCTCTCAACTGCAACGAACCTTACCGGCTATCCCTGAAAATTCTCACCTATTATTAACGTCAAGCAAAAAACCTGATCGCCGACTAAAATCCACTAAACTGATAGAAAAATATGCCAAAGTTCAAGAATTTTCTCCCCTTTCTCCTTGGAAAACTGATGAATTAATTAACCAAGTTAAGCACGTTTCTCAAGAAATTGGCGTTAAACTAACGCCTAAAGCAACAGCACTATTAGCAGAGTCTGTCGGTAATAATACCCGACAATTATGGAATGAATTAGAAAAATTACGCCTTTATAATCTCGATCAAACGACTGCTTTAGATACAGATATTATTACCACTTTAGTCAATGCTAGTACCCAAACCAGTTTACAACTTGCCCAAGCTATTCGCCAGGGGAATCAGGAACAATCTTTACAATTAATTGCTGATTTAATTGCTCGTAATGAACCGGCTTTAAAAATTGTAGCAACATTAGTGGGTCAATTTCGCACTTGGACTATCGTTAAACTACAGATTGAATCGGGACAAAAAGATGATAAAATTATTGCCAAAGCTGCCGATATTGCTAACCCCAAACGCCTTTATTTTTTGCGTAAAGAATTACAATCTTTTTCAGGAAAACAACTCTTAAAAACCTTGCCTATTTTATTAGCATTAGAATTTAGTTTAAAACGAGGGGGTGATTCGTTAGCTACATTACAAACTAAAACGATTGAATTGTGTCAGATTTTTTCTAGAACTGATAGTATTGTTTGAGGAGCAGGTTAAATCGGTAAGTCCAGGCTCGCTCATCATGTCCTCCAACTAAATCTTCATAGCTAAATAGTTCACTATTCAAAGTGTAACCATAATCCTTTTGGAGTAACTTAACCATCTCCCTACCCCACCTAGCGGCTTGATCTTCAATCAAAAAATTGTGCAACCCATCAAAACGGTTACAACCCCAATCAATCCAGATCTGTGGTCGGCTAGGATTATCAGGACGTAGATAGATGTGAGTTCGATGAATTTAAAAACTACCTCGGTTATGACCACCTCAGTTATGGCCAAGATTTGAATCAAGACCTTGCAATATTGGCAACTGTTCTTGATGTAGCAATTGCCAAAAATCCAGGTCAAATTTGTAGCTAAAAAACGGCAGGAGGCAAGGCTAATCTTCCTTTTTGTCCTAAATTAAGAGAAGGTTTATTAGGTAAATAAGTATAAGCAATTAGTCCAGCGAACAGATTAACTAAAAAATTCCAAATACTTCGATGTCTCGAATGTTCTATTTGGGATGCGAGTTGGTAAAAAACAACATAGTAACATCATTGTCCAAGGCATAAGTTCCAGAAATCGATTATAGCTCACTAGATTCGGAAACGCTTTTTTCCAGTGCGGAAGAACCGGTAAAGTGTAAAATTCTTTAAAGGTTCGATAACCTGACCCGTGAAAAGCTATTACAATAGTCATAACTTCACTTAAACTCAGTCGAGAACGACACCTTTTTTCTCCAATCGATGCTGTCAATTGAGGAACGGAAGAACAATGTTGTTTAAAACCTTGATAGAAGTCATCTACATCACAAAATATTTCGGTAAGATCGAGACGAGATTTTATATCCATAGCACCAGACCTTGAGGAATACTACTTCCAGCATAGTTCTGGTGTTCCCTATTGAGTGAGCAGCAAAACGGAATAAAACGGTATTAATCGTAATATCTCGCTTGTCTATTAATTACCGTTGTGGTAATCTACTTTTCGGCTTGAGTGAGTTCAAGTAATAACGAATGATGGCCACTCTCCTTGAAGTCTATCTAAGCCCCTAGGGTTTCACTCTCAACCCATGCCTTTTTGTTAATTCCCTTAAGATGCCTGGGGTTAAACCAACCTTTATTAATGGCATCATCAAGTGTTAAATCCCTTTGCAACAAAAAGGATACTGTACGCTTAATCAAAACTTTCCTAACATCAACAGACTTCATAAATCTAGTGATGTTAGGGTCATCAAGTCTCGTTTCAATGTTGCGTGCAGCATTACAATCAGCCTGTAACACCTCCCCATCAAAGGTGAAGAATTGATCCCCTTTACGAGTTCCTAAAAGGACTCCAAAACGCGAATCAACCTGCGAGGTATAGGCTGCATTTACTACCGTCACTGATGACGAACGACGGTAGGAAATTTCGTCGAGTGCTTTCTGTAGTGTTCCTTTGCACCATTCGGCCAAATTACGATTAATTTGGCGAGAAATCCTTTTGTTCTTCACAACAAAACTTAAGTCTTCCGTAATAGCATATTGATATTTATCAAAAAATTGATTAACACCAGTTCTAACCATTGTTATTAAAGTTTGTTTTTTCTTATTCTCTGAAGATTGATGACGTTTTTTAGTTAAATTGCCTTGAAAAATATGTGGCTTATTTTTCTTAGCTGCTATTTGATATAATTTATTTCTTCCCTGGCCTCTGATATGTCTTTTCTTGACAGATTGAGTCATCACTTTTCCAATTCTATCCCCATAAGTTATGCTATTAGAATCGGTAAAAGCTTCTGTATATCCTTTGTCTAAACCGCATTTCCCTTTTCCTGTTGACGGACTTCGTTTAACGATTTTAGGAAAATGTAATCTGATTTTCTGGGTTACATCATCAAAAATAATTTGAAATAAACCTGTGGGAGTAATTCTTCCTACCTTAAACAAGAGGGTGAGCTTTTCATACTTGCGACTGTTAGCCCTGAGCGTAGCCGAAGGGCTAATTAAATCACCACCAATCGTCACACTAACAACATTACGGCTAATTCTTTTAACCACTGCTCCATTACTAATGCCTACACAAATCTGGTTGTTAATGTATGTATGTCCTCGATGATAAGCTTGTCTCATCCAACGGTGAATCAGAGGATATTTCATCCATTGCTTAGTTTTAAGACTCTTAATTAGTTCTTCTCTAAAAGATGTAGACTTTATTTCTTTTCCTTGATTATCTTTTTCCGGTTTAAAGTGACGATAAATTTTTCTAACAACTATAGTTTTAGCTGCCTCTTGACAGGCATGAATATCATTAATAACTCGCTCAAATGTCTTTTGCCATTGCTTTTGAGGTAACTTATATATTGATGGTGGATTGGTTTTTTGAAAGTCTTTATAAAGCTTTTGGTGAGAAATTCCCCAACATTTGAGACTCCCGTATTTGTTCCAAATATCTGAACGCAAATGACCAGCACGCACAGCCATCTTTCTTGCCTTTTCCACATCACCACCGATACAGTAACCAATTCTAGTTACTGCATATTCAGAAGCTTTATCGATTGGCTTTCGTTTCATAGCACTGTGCTGATTGACCTCTTTGTCTATTTTACTACGCTTTCTCTGATTTGTCTATTTCTTGCTGGATCTTTTTTTCATAACTCCTCAAGAAGTAAAGCTTACTCGAAAAACAGTGCATTACTGCCATAAAATCATCCATTAATTCTTGATGCGGTGATTTATAAGTATGATTAAGCACTTCTATTTGACACCCGTTTAAATTACAGAACCATTCCACAAAATCAAAGCCAAACCGACATAATCTGTCTTTGTGAGCTACTACTATCTTTTTTATTTCATGGGCTGCCACTTGCTCCATTAACTTCAAGAATTTTTTACGTTTGAAGTTTAATCCTGAGCCAATATCTGAAATACATTTACATTGAGGGTAATAAGAACTTACATATTCTCTTTGAGAATTGAGGTCTTCTTTCTGGGAATGAGTTGAAACCCGAACATAAAGTATGATTTCTCTAGTATCTAATGCTTCTTCTGTTAATTCTTCTAAAGATGTGAGTAAATAGCGTCTGTGACCCCCTGGGCTTTTAGTACATTTAATCTTACCTTCATCAGCCCAACGGGATAAGGTCTTTGGGTGATAGCCAAATTTTTCTTGTACTTGTTTCGGGGTTAAATACACTTTGTCCGTTTAGTTACTATTTACCCCTATATGCTACGCTATATTTCTACTTAATGGCCAGACCACAAAATTTTCGTCGAACTCACGTTATTTTAGCTTAGACGCGCTAGTAGGTTCGGTTAAACGATAGTGCAACCCAACACATAACATTAATGATAATTGGGAATGATTTTGGGTTTCGTGCCTCAACCCAACCTACGAAGGCGATCGCCCTATTTACCATCACCTTGAGAATTATTAGAAAAACGCGCCATAAAATCAGGATATTGATTTAAGTCATCTAATGATTTTAACGGTGGCATTTCCACCCAGTTTCCTTCACGATGTAGTTTATCAACATAAGCATAAAAAGCCTCCTGATCGTCTCGATGAGCCAGAAAATAATCATGTAATTCTTTTTGATTCATTGTTGCAAAATTAGGTTTGCTCATTGGATATACCTCCATTTTCCATTAGGATAAATTTCTATAATATTTTCATCTCCTGCCAAGAAAAATATATTACCAGTTCGTTCATCAAGACGAACAATATTAACCGGCAAGTAAAGCTTTGTGAACCAACAGCATAAAATATAACATTGAGTTTTTTGCTCTAACGTCGGGATGGCTTCTTCTCCTGTCAAAATATACGCTTTTATTTTAACCTAAGATGAATAAACGGTAGGTTGGGTTAAACGATAGTGCAACCCAACACATAACATCAAGAATAATAAGGGATAATGTTGGGTTTCATCCTCTCAATCCAACCTACGAAGGCTACGAAGGCGATCGCTATATAATAAGTTTAAGTTACATTAATACACTTCATCGTGACTTCCAATTGTTTCTAAAAGAATTGCTTGTTTTTCTTCATATTGAACAAATTTAAAGATAATTCGTAAATCATAAGATGCAGTACATTAATAAGAGTTTTTTAAGTCGCCCTTGAGTTTATGGGTTCTTAATTGAGGATGAAATGGATCTTCACAAAGTAATTGTAAGGTTTCTTGGATGTTTTTAGCTAATTCAGGTTGCTTTTTCACAATTTTTCGAGCAGTTCTAATGAAAGCACTTGACCGTAGTAAAACAAAATTCACGAAAGAATTTCCTCCATGATTTGTTCTGGTGTCATAGATTGGCATTTCCCTTGAGTAAATTCTTTTTCAGTTTCCTGAACATCTCTAACCAACTCGACTCTTTTTTGCTCTGTGAGACGATTTTTTAAAATGTGAATGAGGTTTTCTTGATCTTCGAGTGGAAGTTGTTCGGCAGCTTCTAAGATGTCGGCAAAGGTTGTTTCTGTCATTTTTTGTTAAGGTATGATAGCCTGAATTATCTAAATATTCTACAATTAAACCACCATAACACTCAATACATAACATCAATAATAATAGGGAATGATGTTGGTTTGAGTTTCGATCTCAACTGAAAAAAGCGATCGCACCAAGCTTTAACTCACATCTTGCATCTTGTTCAAAATTGGCTAGTAGTGAAAGGGTGTGGGGTGTGGCGTGTAGGGTATAGGGTTTTATTTTAACTCTAACTGCCTAAGAATTGATTTTCTTTTCTTTGTTGTTCAGTTTTTCTGTACCGGTGCAAGAGATCAGTTTAATAGCCTTTATCTGAACTTGTGCAAAAAAATATATTTTTTAAACATAAATATTGCTATTTAATTGAGTCAAATAATCTTGAGCAGACTCAGGAGAAAGGGGCTGACTTAATAAAGGATTTGCTAAATCAAACAGAATTTCATCTAGAATATCTTTTTCATTTTCTTCAGGTTCAATATCTTCTCGTCCTTCAATTGCATTTGCCCAATTTTCCACATCAGTGATGGATAATCCACCTTGTAAATAAAGCTGGAGAAGATGAATAATATGCTCTTTTTTCAATTTAATTAAAACTTCTTCGCTGTCCCAACTTAGCCTATTTAGGGAATCAATAATATCTGATAAAGGTTTATCAAATGTTAGTAAAGCATTGAGTAATTGGTATCTAGTTTGATTTTTCATGGATATTTTTGTTTAACGTGAATAATTGTGCCGTCAGGCGCATAAGTTGTTTTAGTATAAGTTAAAGTAATTCCTTCTATATCAATTTGTTTTTCGTAAGTGGCATAAGATCCTATAATATTTATGGCAACAACATCTGCTTGAAACGCTTTACTTCCATTAGGAAGATTATAAATTCTAATTGAAGTCGCTTGACGAGGAAGACGTTTTTGAAAGCGATTAAAATTAGCTAATTGTTTTGAGTTTAGGGAAATTGCCATAAAATCATTATACAATCTGCCTTAATCTGAGGCATAATGATATTTATAAGGTATCGTACTTTTTTTCGAGTAATTGTTCTAATTGGGAAAAATCTTGTCTATTGAGTCCACCAGTGTATCGGTTTATTCCTGGTTCGCTGTGTAGTCTTTCCATATAAATGCGTAGTGCTTCCTCATCTTGTCGATGAGTAAGAACATAATTTCTAAGTTCTTTACGATTCATTTGTTGAAAGTTAGGTTTCTGTGTCATCATCAAGTTCCCATAGTCCGTTTTTAAAGATGGTTATGCCGATTGTATCTCCTGCCAAAATATAAATTTCTTCTCGTTTCTCATCATAACGAAATAGATGGATATCAGTGTAAAAGTTAGATAAAGTTTGGCACACTCTTATACAGGCTAACATTTGTTCTGGATCTGGAATCATCTTTTTCAATAGCCATTAGAATAGATTAAGTTTATCGTTATCATGCAGACTTAAAAAGTAATATATTTCTCTTATTTGAGTTGGGTTAAAACATAGTGCAACCCAACTCATAACATTAATGATAATTGGGAATGTTGTTGGGTTTCGTCCCCTCAACCCAACCTACGAAGGCGATCGCCCTGCGAAGCAGATCGCCCTATGGTGTTAACCTGGTGCAGGACCGGGAACAGGCGCAGGTGTTGGTGTTCGAGGACTGCCCCCAGGACCACCGCCCCCAGGACCACCGCCCCCAGGACCACCGCCTCCAGGACCACCGCCTCTAGGACCTCCAGGACTAGTTTCACTAAATTGTGAGGCGATATAGAATAGAATGGCGGAAAATATAGTTAGTATCTCAAGATCTGTCAACCGTCCAGACAGATTACCCAAATAACGGTGAATGAAGCCTGTTATAGCCAGTATTCTACTAGTGATATTCAGATTATTTATCGTATAAGCATACCCTTCAATAGTCCCAAGAAAGAAACCTCTTGCTGCAATCCTCTCAGCAAAAATAGACTCACCACTCGGATCAACAAAATTAACAGGATTGGCATTACCATACAAATAATCATGCAACGTCATCGGCTGCTCATTAAATCCAGTAAACGGATCTCTTGAAACAAACCGTCCCGTTTCATTATCGTAATACCTTGCCCGTAAATAATAGCCCTCCAAATGACTATCAAACTGTTCCCCTGCAAAGAGATAATTATTATCAACCGACCCTAAACTTTCGGTTAAATTACCATAAGCATCATACTCATAACTGTGAATCAACTCACCATTAATATCAGTTAATGATCGGGTACTACCTAACCCATCTACCTGATAGAAAATCTGTCCATTACTATCTTCTTTCGCAATCAAATCATTACCATGAACATAGGAAGCAACGGTGTCACCATTAGCCAGATATTCCTCAATCACCTGGGCAAACTCTTGTTGATTCATATCAATCAAGAAACGGGTTTCCTCCCCATTGACAATAATGCCAACTCGAATACCATCGGTGTTATATTCATATTCAATGCGTCCGGTTTCCCCATTTTCAGTAATCTCAATGGCGACTAATTCCCCTTTGGCATTCCATTCATAACTAGCTTGATCCTCCCCATTGACCACACGGGCGGTTAAATTGCCGTTATCATCGTATTCATACTCAGTGACATCTCCTCCCATAACTTCCCATAACAGGCGGTCATTGGCATCATAACTGTAGGTTGTAGTGCCTTCTTGGGAGTCGATGCGTTGTAAACGGTTGCCCACCGGATCATAGCGATATTCAATAGTCTGAACCCCATTATCAGGATCGCTGATGGTTTCTTGGGTGAGACGATAGAGATCATCGTAATCGTATTCCACCACCGTTCCATCTGCTTCTTCTACTTTGATGCGATAACCCACAGCATCTAAAGTATAGGTGTAACTAGACAGTATGCCATCCCCGTTGCGATTTTCCAGATAAGTGAGACGGTTTAGTAAATCATAGTCACGGGTTTCTGTTACCCCATTGGCAAATTCGGTGGTGATTAAATTACCCACAGGGTTGTAAGTATAGGTTGTTTGTCCACCATTGGGATCTATTACCGTTGCCAGACGGTTTAGAGCATCATATTCATAACTGGTTTGTCCTGAAGGAACCGTTAACGTCAGGATATTGCCAGCATCATCATAGGTGTACTCAATGGTACGGCCATCGGGTTCTGAACGTGATAATAACCTGTCTCGGACATCGTAGTTGTAATTAGTAAATCCCCGTTGATCCAAAATTTCTGCTACTTGTCCCGTTCCCGTATAGGTAAACCGTTCAATTTCCCCATCGGGTAAGGTAGTGGTAATCAGGCGGTTTCGTTCGTCGTATTCATAGGTGATAGTATCCCCATTGTAGTCAGTGGTAGCAACCACATTACCCACCGCATCGTAAGTGGTTTGAGAACGCTGTCCTAACGGTAAAATAGTAGCCGTGAGACGACTGAGACTATCGTATTCAAACTCAGTCACATGACCATTGGCATCGGTTTGAGTCAGAATATTACCTAAGAGATCCCGTCCATACTCTGTCCGTTGTCCCAACGCATCGATAACTGCTGTCAAGCGTCCCAACGCATCGTATTCAAATTCAGTAGTAATGCCATTTTGATCCGTTTCGGCGATCATATACCCTAACCCATCATAAGTGCTGGTGGTTGTTGTTCCATCAGCGTATTGGGTTTCAATCAGTCGATCTAAACCATCATAGACAAAATCAGTGCGACGCCCTAACGCATCAATGGTAGCAACTTGTCGTTGCGCTGCATCATAAATAAAGCGGGTTTCATTACCCAACGCATCCCGTTGCAAGACCAGATTATTAGCCTGATCATACTCAAATTCGGTGCGATTGCCCAATTCATCGATTTCAGCAATAACATGACCAACCCCGTCGTATTCGGTGAAAGTGCGAGGATTATCACTGAGATCATTGGGGGTTTCATCGGCATAAATGACCTCAATTTCCCGTCCCAAGGCATCATAAACATAGTGGGTGTTACGCTCTTCTTCGTCTGTGGTGACAATAACCCGGTCTAATGCGTCGTATTCGTTCTTAATGCGAGGATTATCCGTTAAATCATCGGGAGTGGCATCAGGATAAATGGTTTCAATCAATAAACCACGGTCATTATAAACATATTCCGTCCGATTACCCAAAGCATCGATCTCAGCAATTTTATCTCCTGCTGCGTTATACTCTGTACGAGTGATCCCCTTCGTTCCACAACCACAAGCATTGCCTTCGGGATCAGTTTGAGAAATAATTCGTCCTTCATTATCGTAGGTGGTAGTAAAGACGTTACCCAAAGGATCGGTTAAACTAATGGGGTTGCCGTTGCGATCGTAGCTAAAGGTTAACGTCGCCCCGGTGGGGTCAACTAAATTGGTTAAGTTGCCAAAGCGATCGTAACTAAACTGGCTTTCATTGCCGTTGGCATCGGTTAGGGCAGTGAGTAAGCCAAATTGATCATACTCATAAGTCGTAACATTCCCTTCTGCATCGGTACGACGGGTTAAGTTCCCCTTATCATCGTAAACATTAGTGGTCGTATTCCCTAACGCATCAGTTTCGCTGAGAAGGTCGTTATCTTCGTTGTAGGTAGAGGTGGTTGTATTACCTTCTCCATCGGTGACGCTTAAGACATTGCCCCGTTCATCGTAAGTATAAGTGGTGGTGTTGCCTTCAGGGTCAGTTTCCGTGAGAATATTGTCATTTTCATCGTAGGTTCTTTCTGTTACTCCTCCCAAGGCATCAATTTCACTAACCACATTACCCCTGATATCAAAGATTA
Organism: unicellular cyanobacterium SU2; assembly: GCA_002110465.1. GTDB lineage: Bacteria > Cyanobacteriota > Cyanobacteriia > Cyanobacteriales > Microcystaceae > Rippkaea. Next base: position 104,076 of record NEED01000015.1, read on the forward strand.
ATGTGGTGGTATTACCAAAGGGATCTTCGATGGTTTGACGAGAGGCTGCTGTATCGTAGTTAATATCTAGGGCATTGCTATTGGCATCAATAATGGCACTAATTTGTCCGTTTTCATCGTATTCGGTACGGACACCGGTTCTGCCCAACGGATCGATAATTTCCGTGAGATAGTGGGGTTGTTCACCTTCGTATTTGAAGATAGTTTCATTGTCAGTGCGATCGCTAAACCCGACCAGATTTCCTTCGCTATCGTAGGTATAAAGGAGAGAATTCCCTTCAGGGTCAATAATTTCGGTGATACGTCCTTGGCTATCTCTAACAAAATCAACGGATACACCCGTAGAACTGATAATCCCGTCATTGCTAAAGGTTAAAGTATTACCATTGCGATCAACCACATCTTGTAATCCATCTTGTTGATGGTAGTTGTAAACGGTTCCATCTCTCGTGGTTAACTGGTATTGATTGGGATTGAAACTGAAATTAAAGAGATAGAGTCCCGTTGTGCCATCAGGATTGATCATCAATGGCATATAATTCGTTTCCAAGGTTTCATAAACCCCAGGATCAGGACGGAAATAGGGTTCCCACACATAGAAGCCAGGCCCAAGAAAACGACCAGCCCCTGCCCCTAGAAGTTTCGGTTCAAAGGTAAAGCCCACCCGTCGGCCATCGGGAGTATCTAAAGTAACACGGGTTCCCACAGAAAAGGGATTGGAGGTAAAGATATTGCCCCGTCCACTGAGGTCAAACCCTAATGGTGAACTTTCTTCAATACGGGCATCTTCGAGTCCTAAAGACCATCCTTGACCAAAATCTCCCTCAATATTAGATTCTAAACTATCGTAACGACGGGTAATTTCAATGGGAATGCCGGTTAAAGGAATAGATAAATCGGTAAAATCTAAGGCAAAGCGACCCGGTTTATTACTGCCCTCGACACTAATGGCGGTTTGTTCGATTTGGATATTGCCACTTTTATCGGAGGCAACAATCCGCAGGTTATAATCCCCATTGGCTAATAAAGAGGGATCAATCTGTCCTAAAACGCCGTCTGTAGGGGCTTGATCCCCTTGGGAAATAACCCGATAAGCAGAGGGGTCATTTTGCTGACTCAGGGGTGCATATTCCACCCGATAGGACTCAAAATTGTCATCAGAGACATCCGCCACAATATCGGTGGCGGTGGTGAGCAGTTTATTGTAAGAGAACCCTTGAGGATCGGGATTGGTGATGTTAATATCTTCTACTGAATCGGGTAAGACCAACGCCATCAAGAAGAGGAGATCATCATCAGAAATATTGCGAGTTTCGATGGTTAACTCCGTATCCCCATCAGCTAAGAAGGGAGTCAAGTTATATAATTCATCGTCCTCAAAATCTCTGGTATCATTAACATCTTCTGGGTTATCCAGAGTATCGCCCACACCCCCAACAGTAACTAAGCCATAATTTTCCCGTACCCCATCATCAAAATCGCCGGCCGAACTGGTCAAGCGATCGCCATTAACATCGACGGTGGTGTATTGACGAGTAGCTAAGTCCCCAAAAAGAATACCCAAGGAGAGTTGAGGGGTGACTTCAGAATTGCTTAAATCGAGGGGGTTGGTAAAGGATAAATTGGTAGTACGTGGCTGTGGCCCGATCGCCCCGCCTTCTAACAGCACAATGGTACTTTCAGGTAGGTCAGGGTTCGAGTAAACCACTGTTAAACTTGACCCGACAATGAGATCACGACCCGGAATAATATCCAGACGTTCATCGAGGGTAAATTCAAATAATCCCCCACTATTCCCTACTTTATCAGCAATAATGGAAGTCACATCAGCCCGACCAATTTCATAATTGAGGGTTTTCGTGGTGGTCACGACATCTTGAACATTATCTAACCAAGAGAGTCCGACAGATTGATCCTCAAAAGTAATCTCATTGGGACGGAACCCATTATCAACTGTTAAAGTTCCCACATGGAGGAAAGCGTGTTCAATGGTGGAACCATCGGGAATTTCCACTTCTAAGATTCCTTCGCCATCCAGGGTTCCTAAGCCATCAGAAGAAATTCCTGCCCGTCCGGTGAAGGTAGCTACATTATCATTATCTGGTTGCAGAACCTCTAATGAGCCACCTAAATTAAAGGGACCATCATCGGAAATGAAACCATTGGGTCCAAGGGCAAGATTTTCTCTGAAAGCTGAGGTATCAAAATCAATAGTTGGGGCTTCGGTATCTGAGCGATCGACCACACGAACGGTAATGGAGGTTGTGTCTGTATTTCCTGATGTATCAGTAGCGGTAGCTAATACCTCAAATAACCCGGCTTCGGTGGGGGTAATAGAGGATTCATAGACGAATCCCATTTGGAAGGTATCTGTATCGAGATTTAGGGATGTTCCGTCAAAGGCCAGGTCAAGATTGTCTAAACCAACGTTATCAAAGCCTTGTATTTGTAAATCGAGGGGTTGTCCTAAATCGATCACTGTTCCATTGAACCCTAAGAACACTTCCGGCGGTTCTGTATCGAGGACAACAGAGAATCTTTGGGTATCAATGCCACCTCGTCCGTCTTCCACTTGCACCGTAACATTATTAGTGCTTGCTAAAGAGCTTTGTGTGGTCGTTTCCCAAACAATTTCCCCAGTAACGGGATCAATTACCATGCCGTCAGGGGCATTAATTAAGGAATAAGTTAGAGTGTCGTCGTTGCGATCGATAGCATTGACATCGTAAACGTAATTCTGACTCTTGCTTGCGAAAACAATAGGATTACTGACAATCGTGGGCGCAAAATTAAAGTTGGGATCTCCTGCACCAATAATGGCATTTCCAAAGTTGAAATTTTCAGCAATTTCTCCTGCAGCAAGTTCTACTGTATAAAAATCGGTAAGAAGGGAATCAAGAGGAAATGTCTGTGAAAATCCCTCTGAAATGATTTCTCTAACCGTATACGTTCCTGCCAATAAATCTGTAAATCGATACTGTCCCGTTTCGTCAATATCAGGAGTATTGGGATCATCTTCTGCTGTAATTTGTCTGGGTTCGTTGGAGTCAAATAGACCATTATTATTGAGATCAAGATAGATTCTTGTTCCTGCTAAACCAGGATCATCAGCATCTCTGACCCCATTTCCATTAATATCCTGCCATTTTATGCCACTAATTTCTGCATTTTTCTGAACATTTCCAAAGTTAATATTCTCAACAACTTCCCCAGATTGTAATTTGACTAAATGTCCTGTGTTCAATGAACTAATGTTTCCCGCCCCTGGAAGATTCAAAATCACTAAAAAGATCGAATCGTCATTGGAAGGATTAGCTGTCTCTAATTGAATAAGGGTATCCCCGTTGTTCAAAAAGGGACTAAGATCATACAACTCATCATCACTTGCATCAGTTGTACTTAATGGATCAATAGGATTGTCTGAAGAATCCCCCACACCCCCTACCGTTATAAGTGCGCCATTTGCTCCAAAACCATCATCAGGGTTCCCAGCAGAACTGGTCAATCGTTCCCCATTGACATCTACTGTGCTGTACTGATTTTGCGGAAGAAATCCATATTGGATACCTAAAGCCATCTCAGCCGTAAAGTCTGAATTCGTTTTATCAACGGGATTGGCCAGTGAAATGACATTTGTTTGAGGTTCAGGTCCGGTCAGTCCCCCTTCAAGGAGAACAATGGTTCGTTCAGGAAGAGAAGGATTAGAATATATGACAGTTAAGCTAGTCCCTTCAACAAACTGGGCCGCTCCTGTGACCCTTTCATCCACAGTGAAGTCAAAAATGCCACCCCCATTCCCAACTTTACTGGCCACGATAGAAGTCACATCTACTCGTCCTGTTTCAAATACATTTATTCCATATATTTCAGCTATATTTAACCACGATATTTCTTGTGGACTTCCTTCAAACCCGATTGTCGTTGGTCTAAAGGGGTCATTCGCTCTCCGTGTTGCAACATGAAGAAAAGCATATTCCACTGTTGAATTCAGGGGGATCTCGGCTTGAAGATTACCCACACTCGTTGTTCCTAATCCATCCGCCGATACCCCCGCATTCCCAATGAAAGTCGCTGCAATATCTTGTTGCGGTTGAATTAAAGTTAAAGGGCCTGTAACAGATACCCCGTCTTCATTAACAATTGAGCCTCCAGGAAAGGTTTGCTCAAACCCCTCTGGAACAACTTCCCGTACAATATAAGTCCCAGGTAACAAATTCGTAAATTGATATTGTCCTGTTTCGTCAATATCTGATGTATTCGGGTCATCCTCAGCCGTAATCTGAAGTGGTTCTCCAGGATCTAATCTCTCATTGTTATTAGCATCTAAATAAACGCTAACCCCTGCTAATCCATTTTCATTAGTCTCTTGAATTCCGTTACCGTTGAGATCATCCCATTTTATCCCTCGAATTTCCCCCTGAGCGTTCTGAATATTAGGTAATTCGAGGGTAAAGATTTGACTATCTACGCCTCCTCGTCCATCACTGACTTCGAGTGTGAACTCATAAGAAGGTTGTAAAATGCCTGATGGTGTAAAGCTTAATAACCCTGTTTCATCTAATTCCGCCCCTGGCACCAGATTCAGTAAAGTATAGGTTAAAAGATCATCATCAGGATCGATCGCTTCGATTTGATAGGTATACGAATCAGACTGAGTGGTATCAAAGACGGTTTCGGGGGTACTAATAATCTCTGGCGCACCATTAATCCCTTCCCTGGTAAAGAATTCTTGAGCGCGTCCTTGATTACCTGCCAAATCTTCTACCACAACACTAAAAGAAGTTTCTCCCGCAGTGGGTAAAGAAACATTGGCAAAACTGAAATTCCCCTCACTATCGGCTGTCACTGCCTGTTGCGTTTCCACCAAAACCACTGATAATCCTGGCTCGGTTTCTCCCACTAAATTAACGGTGCGTTCTGTTGTGGTATTATCTCCTTGTTCTCCTGTATCGCTGTCAGGATCTAATCCCAAGGTGATTTCTGGCGCAGTGCGGTCAAGAGTAAACGCTACTTTGACAATGGCTGATTCATTACCCGCACTATCCACCCCTTTTAAGGCAATTTCATAGTTTTCCGCTAAAAACGCACCTTCACTCAAGCGATCGTACTGTTCGAGTCCAATGGTAAAACTACCATCGTCATTCAGTGCATCACTAATATCAATAAATTCATTACCATTGAAACTACCTTGTAGACCAACGATCTCAAAATCACTGATAATTTCTCCTTCAACGGTCGGATCAAGGGTGATTCTATCAACATCACTGACTCCTGTATCATTGGCTAAAGCTGCATTAATCGTTAATTGTTTAACAATCTCCAGTGTGTAAGTAACAGTATCATCAGGGGTTTTTCCCACTTCAACATCATCAACTATGACATTAACTTGATAACTAGATTTATTTTCAAAGTCTAAATCAACTCCTGATTTCAAGAATAATGCGTCATCAACGATTTCAAAGAACTCTGCGTCTTCTCCACTTAGATCGAGGGTATTTTGTCCTTCTCCATCATCACTGATAATAATCTCAGCTAGTTCAATCCGATTAGTTGTATCTCGATTTTCATTGAGACTTTCAATAATATTATCTAAGCTAATACTGGGAGCTTGATTTTCCACAACTGGATGAGGACAAAAATGTTCTTTAAAACTTCCCAACTCATCAGCAGTAACTGTTTCAACAAAAATAAATGGTCTTCCTGGCCGTCCCCCTAATCCATCTTGATCCAGTAATACCTGTGTTCCTCCATTGTAATCCTGTAAAGAAACATAACCATCCCCAAGAGGATCAACCCCTGTGTACCCGAACCCAGTTAAGACATCAGTGAGGTCGATTTTATCTTCTTGCAGTTCAAAACCAGTGATAATATCCCCTGCATCTCTCAAGTTCTGGTAAACAAAGAGATCAGTTCCCTCACCTCCATTGAGCAAATCCCGACCAAACCCACCGATAATTCGTTCATTAGCATCGGTCCCTTGTAAGATATCTCTACCGAAGGTTCCTAAGATTTCCTCGAAGTCTTGCTCTGAATAACAATCAAGGGAAGACGTACCAGATAAACGACTGTCTTGTGTATTTTGTTGTGTGAGTAGATCATCCGATAATCCAGTTACATCGATGGGTTCTGTGAACGGTGTGGAGGAGGAGTCTAGCATGAGTATCAATCGCTAAAAATTAAATAAGCAACAAGCTCCAAGGAAGTAGGTAAGAAAACTTTTGCTGAGTGAGTTTCAAATATCTGGACTGTCTCAAACTATCGTTGGACTGCTGTAGTATTTGTTATCAATGGATAAGAGATAATTGATCATTAATTGGTTTGACAACTAAAGGAGAAAAAAATAAAAACTTTGACAGAAAGATTGGAGAATGTAGATTGCAGATTGCAGATTGAATGAGAACAAGCCTTTGCTTTTTAAGCATTGGTAAATCTAAAATCTTCCCCCAACAATCAACAATAAATGAGGGCGCGGGGTCGGAATTATTTCCGACCTTTAAGCCGCCCGTCTTAAATCTACAATCAACCCTCCCAAGCCCACGTACTTCAGTCGTGGGTACAATCTACAATCGGCAATCCTTTGACGAACATTGCCATGCTTTTCCCTTTTAGGTTCTCGGTAATTATCCATTGTTTATTATTGAAGTTTGAGCAGAGGAGATCAAACCAACTTTTCAAGGTAAAATCAACTATATTTAACTTGTTTCCTCTTCTATTGTCACTATTAAAGAAACAAGATTATGTATAATCTGTAACCAATTTATACTTTTTTATACTTTATTGAAATAATTAACTTTCTCGTCACAAAAAAAATATAATTTTTCTCTGTAACGGGTGATTAAATATGATAATCTATGTCGTTAACCGTTTCAATTAAAGGGCGTTTACCGAGTAAAATTTTATCCATAAGTTTGACTAATTTTTGCTTCATCTTCTTTTTGTGACGAGTAATTAATTGAAGTCCTTGTTGATAGAGCTTTTCAAAGAGTTCTTGAGAAATATATCCTCGGTCTCCAAATAATTTACCTATCAAATCTTAGGTTAATTCAGGTACAGGTTTACGGTCATCTGTATTACCTGGAGTTAACTTAAACGCTAACAATTCTCCTCGGTCGTTGATAATTAAATGCAGCTTAAATCCATAATGCCATCCCACTGAATTTTTGCCCCATCCTACTAAGCCTTCAAAAACTCGGTGTGACTTACTACGTGCTCGATGACAGACTTCTATTGGTGTAGAATCAATGAAACTAATTCCTGTAACTTCTCCTTTGCGAGTTGGTAACAAACAACATAGTAACATCATTGTCCAAGGCATAAGTTCCAGAAATCGATTATAGCTCACTAGATTCGGAAACGCTTTTTTCCAGTGCGGAAGAACCGGTAAAGTGTAAAATTATTTAAAGGTTCGATAAACTGACCCGTGAAAAGCTATTACAATAGTCATAACTTCACTTAAACTTAGTCGAGAACGACACCTTTTTTCTCCAATCGATGCTGTCAATTGAGGAACTTAAGAACAATGTTGTTTAAAACCTTGATAGAAGTCATCTACATCACAAAATATTTCGGTAAGATCGAGACGAGATTTTATATCCATAGCACCAGACCTTGAGGAATACTACCTTCAGCATAGGTCTGGTGTTCTCTGTCGGTTACAAAATTCTCGTCGAACTCACGTTAAATTAATTAAACGCTTACAGTATCCAAAGCTGATATCGGAGTCGGGATAAACTTAGCGTTCCTTAATCTGTACCAGTTTATTAAATCGATTCATTCCTGCTGAAATAATTAAATTAAAAATGAGATAAGTTGTCATTATAACTAATAACATTTCTACTGCTTTTCCAGTTTGATTAGAAATCGTATTAGAAATAGCATAAATATCATTGTAACCAATAGCGATCGCCAAACTAGAATTTTTCGCTAAATTGAGAAATTCACTGGTTAAGGGAGGAATCATAACCCGTAATGCTTGGGGAAAAATCACTAATCGCATCACTGACCCTGGGTTAAGTCCTAGTGCTTTTGCGGCTTCCCATTGTCCTTGAGAAACTGATTGAATACCAGCCCTAACTACTTCAGCAATGAAAGCTCCTGTATAAATCGTTAATCCTACTAATAATGTAGCAAATTCAGGGGATAAACTCAACCCGCCTTGAATACGATTAAGGTTACTATCATATTGGGGAAATTGCCAACTAACTCCCAATATTAGTGTCAATAAAATAATTACAACTATTCCTATCAATAATCCCTGATAAACTTTTCCTGTTCTTCCTAATTCAACGATAACTTGATTTCTTTTACGCCAAATCAACCAAGCTAAAATGAGACTGACAATGATACACCCCACAGCCAAAAAAGTTTTTAAGTCTCCTAGAGGAAGAGGCAAATAAATCCCTTGATTAGACACAAAAATTAAATTTAAAAAAATACCAGGATTATTAATTTTAGGCAGCTTTAGAAAAACAGCAAAATACCAAAAAAACAATTGTAATAATAGGGGTGTATTGCGTAAAGTTTCCACATAAATTGTCGCTATTTGACACACCAACCAATTATCAGAAAGTCTTCCTAGGCCAACAGTAACGCCAACAAGAAAAGATAAAATAATACCACTAATCATTACTCGCAAAGAATTTAGTAATCCTACTAAAATTGCTCGACTGTAGGTATCAGTAGAACGATAGGAAATCAAAGAATCGCTAATTCTAAAAGATGCAGTGCGATCAGGGTCAAAGAGAAAGCCTAATCCAAAACTTAAGCCTAGCCGTTGAAAATTATTAACTAAATTGTTCCCTAAAATCACTAATATTAATAGTAAAATTAATACAGCTAATCCCTGTAACGCTATTTTTAGAAAGCGGTAATCTCGCCAAAATGGTGTTTTTTCGTCATCAATCATTTTAATTAATCGTTAGTAATTGATAGTTAATATCTGTTTAATTATTCCCAAGAAAAAATAAATTTAAGTAATAGAAAACAGACATTGATTTTGTTCATTTTTCAACCTATACCCAGGTAATTTATAACCGATTATCAACTCTCAACTATTAACTATCAACTATACATTATGCCCTATCTAAAGGGAGGAGAATAAAGCAATCCCCCCTCAGTCCAAAGTTGATTAAGACCTCGATCTAACCCCAAAGGTTGACCGATGTTGCGGTCATAAATTTCGCCATAATTACCGACATTTTTAACAATGCGAAAGGCAAAGTCATTAGGCAATCCCATATCCTCGCCTAATTTATCATCTAACCCTAAAAACCGTCTAATATTAGGATCTTTAGTGGTTTCAAAGGTAGCTATATTTCCGGAAGTAATACCGAATTCCTCAGCTTGTATGGTAGCGAAAGTGATCCATTTAACCGCGTCAAACCACGCCGAGTCTCCATTGGCGACCACTGGACCGAGAGGTTCTTTAGACATAACCACATCTAAAATAACATGATCATCCTTTTGAGGAAAGATAGAACGACGGGCGACTAATTGGGAACGATCAGACGTAACCGCCTCACAGCGACCTTCTTGATAGGCAGCATAAAGGGCATCCACATCATCAGAAATAACTGGATTATAGTCTTCTAAACCCCGTTTACGCATCTGGTCAGCTAAATTTTGCTCTGTAGTGGTTCCAGCTAAAACACAAATTGATTTTCCTGCTAAGTCTTCTAATTTAGTTGCCCCACTAGCTTTTGTTACCATCATGCCTTGACCATCATAAAAAACTGTGGGGGCAAATTCCATCCCCACCGAGGTATCCCGACTCACCGTCCAGGTGGTATTACGGTTGAGAACATCGACTTCCCCTGTTTGAACGGCCGTAAAGCGTTCTTGCGCGCTAAGCTTACGGTATTCAACTTTAGACGGATCATCAAACAAAGCTGCTGCGATCGCCCGACACATATCCACATCTAAACCAGAGTATTGACCATTTTCATCAACAAAACTAAATCCTGGTACTTCTCCATTAACCCCACAGATCAGGTTTCCCCGTTCTTTGATGGTTGCTAAACGAGTGTTAATTGCCCCTTGTTCTTCTCCAGTGGGGGGTTGGGAGGTCTGTTGGCCGCCTCCACAAGCAGTTAAAGGGACAACTAAACAGAGGGTGGTTAGAACTAACGAAGGCCATTTAGCCATAAACCAGGTTTTATCAGACATTGGTTGTTTCTTAGATTGATACGGGATGCTAATTATCCTTTAAAAGTATAAGAGAAACTTTCAGGTTTTCACTAAATTAGATTTTGAAGAAGTCAATGGTAGCACAACAGTAAAGGTTGTTCCTTGATTTAAGCGACTATTGACAGTGATCTGTCCTTGATGGTTTTTAGCGATCGCCTCAGCAATGGCTAACCCTAACCCCGATCCTCGTGATCCCTGATGAGTCCGAGACGGATCAACCCGATAGAAGCGATCAAATAGATGGGGTAAGGCTGTTTCTGGAATACCTCGTCCGGTATCTTTGACAGTCACTTGTAGGTGAGGAAAACGATCACGTTTAATTCGTTGTAATTCGATTTCTACCAAGGCTTCTTTTTTCTTGGCGTTGCTAATGTCTTCTTTACTAAAACTGTGTTCTAAGGCGTTACTAATTAAGTTAGTAAACAGCCTAGCTAATTGATCCCAGTCCCCTTGTAAGGTGAATGTCTCCTCAGACGTTTCTAAGACTTTTGTTTTGGGTTCGGCGATATGTAAGCACAGAAAAATTCCTTTTTGTTCGGCGGTGGTTCGTTGTTCTTCGATCACTTCTATCAGTAACGCATCAAGAGGAACGGGTTGATCACGAGTTTGTAACATCCCACTATCTGAGCGAGCTAAAAATAAAAGATCGTTAACTAAATTTCCTAACCGTTGCGTCAAACGTTCTACTACTTTAAGCTGTCGTTGTTGTCGTTGGGGATCAGCTTCGGGGTAAGCTAAGGCCATCTGGACATTTGTTTGAATGGTAGCGATGGGGTTTCTCAATTCATGGGACGCATCGGCGGTAAATTGCTTAAGACTTTGGTAGGAGTCGCGGATCGGTTGAATAGCCAGTCCTGAGAGGAACCAACCAATAGCCCCCACAATTATAATGGTTATTAAGGTTCCTACTGCTAGATCCACGCTTAATTGTCGGATGGGTTTGGTCACTTCAAACCAAGGATGACTCACCCGTAGATATCCTAAGATATAGCGATCGCGGTTAATTTTTTGGGTCACTTGTCTCAGGATGCGATCACCTCCTAAATGAACGGTTTCGGCCTGTTTATTGGCTTTGAGGGCAATATTCGGTGGTTCTACAAAAGTAGACCATAATAATTGTCCTTGGGGGTTAAACCATTCAAGATCGATATGATCATCTTCAACTGCTTCTGCATTATCTCGAAAACTACCTTCTACATTGACTTGATAGCGTCCTTGGGCTACCGGAACTGATTGAATAATTAGCGATCGGTTTACCACTTCTACGACGTGCTTTAAAGTATCGTCAATACGGTCTACTAGAGTGGTTCTAACGTAAAAAAAAACCCCTGTTGCAAATAGTAATAATAAAATTGCGGTTACGGTAGTGTACCAGATCGCTAAACGGCGGCGGGTGGCTTGAAACATAATTGCTATCTTGAAATGCAAAAATGAGTGTAGCTTAAGTTAATGAAATTCGTATAATAAGTTTTTTAAAAAAAATTCTTCTTATTTTTAAGCACAGAGAGAATTTGGTTTAAGATTTCCTATTTACTGTTTTTGACGGACTTCAATCATCGCATTTTGAATTTGTTGCTTTAAGGTTTCATCTCCTTGTGCTTTTTGAGTCATAACATTAAACTTACTTGCAGTTAACCCACTTTCTTTAGCAATATTTTTAGAGCGATTACAAAAATCTACTGCGATCTTTTGAGCTTCAGTTGGTAACTGTCTAAAAGTATGAGGGCGATCACAAGCAATTTCTGGAGGGGGATCACCGATAATATCTTCAATTTTTTGATATGCAATTTGACGTTGAGATTCTATCGTTAACACAGTTTTAGCATAATTAGTAATATCTGTCTCAGTGATCTCTGAGGTTAAGGACGGATCTTGTCGAGAAAAGGTGGGGACAATATTACATCCGTGAAGGATACCGATAAGTGCTAGTAAACTAGCCATTAAAGAACGAGTCAATGTTCTGTTTAAATTCAATAGGGAACAGTGAATAAACACCATGCGCGTTAACCGCCAAGTATATAATAATATTAAAATCCCCGCCTGGGTTTCTTCTTTTTTTTGAATTATTTTAACCATCATAAGTTCCTGTGATCCCCAAGGGAAAGTTCGCGTATATTGTCTACAATTTCCTTTGTCTTTAGCTGTCTGTATGAGTTTATCCCTTTCCTATGAGTTACCCAAAAGATCCTCTTTCAACAACTTCTACCGACATCCAAGAGTCTTCGTTTATCCATGTTCCTGTTTTATCGCAAGAGGTCATTAACGGATTAGAAATTGATCGAGGGGGACATTATCTAGATGCAACAGTGGGGAGTGGTGGCCATAGTATTTTAATTTTAACCGCCTTCCCAGATATACGGATGACTGCTATTGATCGTGATCAACAAGCGATCGCGGCAGCTACGGCTAATGTAGCTAGATTTGGTCGGGAACGGGTTCGGTTTTGGCAAGGAAATTTTGCTGATTATCCCGGACAAAAGGGAGAATTTTCTGGCATCATCGCCGATTTAGGGGTGAGTTCTCCCCAGTTTGACTTTCCTGAACGAGGGTTTAGTTTTCGTCATGAGGCTTCTTTGGATATGCGGATGGATCAAAACCAGTCCCTGACGGCGGCTGAGATTATTAATCATTGGAAAGAAACTTCATTAGCTGATCTTTTTTACCATTATGGAGAAGAACGGCGATCGCGCCTGATTGCCAAGCGGATCGTACAACAACGGCCATTTTATACCACTACCCAATTAGCCCAAGCGATTGCCCAGACAGTCCCTCCAAAATACCGTTATGGACGTATTCACCCTGCTACTCGTGTTTTTCAAGCGTTACGAATTGCGGTTAATGAGGAACTCGCTTCTTTAGAAAAATTTTTAGATCGAAGCCCCCACTGGCTTAAACCTGGAGGACGCATCGGCATTATTAGCTTTCATAGTCTTGAAGATCGAATTGTTAAACATCGTTTTCGTGACTGTTCAATGTTGACAGTTATCACTAAAAAACCAATTACTCCTCCACCTGAAGAAAAAGCTAAAAATCCTCGTTCTCGTTCAGCAAAACTCCGATTTGCCCAACGAACGGAAGATTAGGGGAGAGGGGAGAGAAAGAGATATTAACTATTAGCTATTAACTATTCATCAACAGTCTTATCTTTAACCCCGCGAACAATCCGAGAAAGTTCATTCTTTTCATCAACGGCAATTCGAGTAGGAGAACCACTAATAATTCCTTCATAATTACGGAATGAATCTTGAATTCTTGGACCTCCTTGATCAATACTATATTCTCGAATACCTTTATCATGCCAAGATCCCCGCATTTTAAAGACATTAATTGCCCTCGACATTTCTCCTCTAATTTCTACATATTGCAGCATGAGAATAGTATCAGTAATGGTAGAAATATGAGATTCTGTAATGGAATGAGACCCCATAAATTGATCAGTAGTATTGGTAAAAAACCCTGTGATTTCTTCTTGTTTTGCGTAACCAGTTACCCCGATCACAAACTGACGAAAGGCATTATTCGTAACACCTCTTGCTAAGGCCGAAAGAGAATCAATAGCGATTCTTGATGGTTTAAATTCAGAAATTTCTGATTTAATAATCTGTAAATGATCTTCTAATCCAGAAGATTCGGGATAGGTACATAACAGTTTTAAAAGTCCTTTGCGTTCCATTTCTTCAAAATCAATGCCCCAAGAAAAAGCATTACGGGATAATTGGGCGCGGGACTCTTCATAGGCGAATAAAATTGCTCGTTCTTTTTGACGACAACCTTCTTCTAAAAACTTACTTACCAGTAAGGTTTTACCCGTTCCAGTTGCTCCGGTGGCCAAAATAATTGAGTCTTTGAAAAAGCCGCCTCCACACATCTCATCAAGAGTTTTAATTCCAGAAGAAATTCGAGCATTTGAAGAACGTTGAGTAAGTCGCATAGCTCCCAAAGGAAAGATATTAATACCATCATTGGTAATCGTGAAAGGATACTCTCCTTTCATGTGGGTTGTCCCCCGCAATTTAAGAATTTCAGCCGTTCTCCGACGACGTTCTCCTTCTAAAACATTCCGTAAAACAACCACATTATCAGAGACAAATTCTTCCACTCCAAAACGAGCGATCGGCCCATATTCTTCTACCCGTTCTGTCGTCATAATAGAGGTTACGCCTAGGAGTTTTAACCGTGCCACTAAACGGAAAATTTCTCGACGCACCACCGAAGCGGCATCATATTGTTGAAAAACTGCGGTTACTGAGTCGATGGAAACCAGTTTGGCTTTATACTTATTAATTGCATATTGAATCCGTTCAATTAAAGCCGATAAATCGAAACTTCCTACGACTTCCTGTCCATCAGGATCGGGAGAAGCATCAAGAATAAATAGCTGACCTCTATCAATAATTTCTTGTAAATCCCAACCAAAACTATAGGCGTTTTGAATAATATCTGCTGGAGATTCTTCAAAAGTTACAAATAATCCTGGATAATCAAAGTATTTAATCCCATGATAGAGAAACTGAATGGCTAGTAAGGTTTTTCCTGTTCCTGATGTTCCACTGACCAGGGTTGTTCTTCCTACCGGAAGTCCACCGTGACTAATTTCGTCAAATCCTTCAATCATCGTCCGAATCTTACGGACTCCTTTGGTCGTAAGTTCTTCTTTTTTCTGTCCATTAGGAAGCGGTTGATTCATTTTTGATTTATTGATTTTTTGAAAAATTAACGATACTTTAAGGAAAAAACAGGTAAATAATAGGGTCTGTCTAGGGTAAAGTCCAGTTTTTTTTACAAATTATCTTCTCTTTCTCTTATTTCTTCGTAGAGAAGATCTAAACCAATGAGGACTTTTTCTCTGTCGGAAAGATCGCCAATGATTTTACGAACAGGAGGGGGTAAAATTTTGGCTAAGGTTGGAGTAGCTAATATTTTATCTTCCTCAGCTAATTGGGGATTTTTCAGTACATCAATAACCTTAAGAGCATAAACTCCTTTAAATTCATCTTCGAGAATGTTTTTAAGGGTTTTTAAAGCTCTCACTGAGTTGGGGGTATTTCCCGCAACATAAAGCTTTAGAACATAGGTTTTTTTGAAGTTTATCATTGGCTAAAAACAGAAGATTATTAAGTGAAAAAATGTTGATGAAAATTCGCTGCTTTCTCGAAAATCCTAGGCTCGTAAACATACTTTAGTCTATTTGGTAAAGTAAATCAAATAAAAGATCTTCTCGAGGAACCGAGCGGCGATACATTTCTCCTAAATGGGCTAAAATATCAATGATCGTCAGACGATAGTCTAAGAGAATTTCGTCACTACGTCCTTCTAGCTTAAGTTGTTGAGAAAATTCATCTATTAACTCCATATGAATTTCCAAAACTTTAGAAACTGAAATATCCGCAAAAAAAGCTTGATTAACAAACTGATCGATCAATTGGTTAATTTCTGTCTCATCACTAAAATAATTGAGAATTATTCCTCGATAATCGGTACTTAAATTGTCAATAAGTTCCCGTTTCTGGGTTTGAGAAAGATTGCGATAAAAATATTTAGGGTTTCTCTTATAATAAACTCCTAAATAGCCTAGTCGTTCTTTAAGTTTCTCGGCTAACCGACGTTGTTGTAAGAGCAAGAAACTAGACTGTTTCTCTCCTACTGAAGTTTTAGGTGAGGCAACCGGTTTTTCCACTAAAGAACAACTCGGCCCTAAGTGGAGAAACTGGGTAATAGCCTGCTCAATAGATTTCTCAATGTTATCTAAGGTGGCTACTGGCTGTCGTACTTCTGCACTATGATAAAGACAGGTTAGAGATTGAGTCTTTTCGGCGGTGGCTTTGGGATCTAACTCCGATTCGATAACAATCACCGGAAGCAAGGTTCCTTGTTCGTATAGCTGATTAAATAAAGGAGAGACTGTGTTGTCTTGAAAAATAATTAGACAGTCAATGTGTTCTCCATGAGCATTAACAAAGTCGAGTAACTCTTGAGAAGAGTTAACTGTTTGTATATCATAAGGTTGGTTTCTCAGAATAGTTATCAAATCCTGAGCGATATTGGGGTTACTGATATAAAGACAAATTGATAATCGAGATTGCAAAGTTCTAAAGGTCTAAGATTACAGACACGGCTACTAGAGAATTATAAGGAAAAAAACCAAAAGGATCAGCAACTCCTTCCCCTAAAAGTGAACACGAATAGCTCGGTATCACACAAATCAGGGCTTTATATTGAACCTTTGCACTACTTCACTCATTATTCTTGGTAGAGATTGCTATGAGTTGATTAAACTATTTTCCTCAGATTGATAATTTATAGCACTATGAATTTAAGGTTAGGAAACTTAAAGCTTTGGCTCTCTTCGACACGGCTCAGGGCAAGCCAAAATGTTAAATTTCCAAAACTCACTCATGACAAGATTGTTCATTCTAAATTCTAAATTCTAAATTTACCTTAGTACCTAGTTAAGCCAAAGAAGGGGAAATAGAAAATAATAATGAGATTTTATTTTTACACTAATAGATTCTAGACGGAATTTTTTAAAGTTGAAATTAACTCAAATCGTGAGTATAATTGGACAAGGTAAATATAATAAATTAATCAATATAAATCTTGGCGAAAGTCAATCTTTGTAAATTTGTTCTGAGAATTGTAATTATTTGTAAGTTATAACTCTTTAAAGATCACTAATCAAGGCAATATTAAAATGAAGGAAGCGATCCCTACCTTGATCTAGACGAATCACCCCCCATTAGGCCAATGCTGACCCTCCAACAATTCCTGCACCCTGTTCCGATTTGTCAATCTTCTATCACTATCTCTGAAATTACTAGCCTATTTCAATCAGGGAATCATGAGAGAGTAGTGATGGTTAATTGTACCCATAAGCCATTAGGGATAATTTCTGGCCGTCATTTACTCTCATTACTATTGCAACAGTCTTGTATCACTGTCCCTCCATCTTCTAGGATTTCTGAAAACAATCGTCAACTGTCTGAATATTTAACCCCAGAAGCTCTAGAAGATTTGTTGACTCCTTTAGTGCTTATTCCCCACAACCTCAATGTAGCAGAATTTGCGACTTATCTACAAGACAAGAATATTAATCTAGAGACATCTCTAACCTATGGACTTGTGGATCACACAGGACATTTTTGGGGACTTCTTGATAGTGGGAAAATGCTAAACGCCCTTTTAACTCAAACCCATCCCACTCCTTCGGTTAAACCTTCTTGGTTATCGCCTTCTGCGTCGTTACTCATGGAGTTATTAGAACAGTTGCCCCTACCTGTGATGCTACAAACAAAACAGGGAGAAATCGTACAACAAAATCGCAGTTGGCGTGAACAAATTGGGGCGTTGGTTCCTCCCGATAATGCGAGTGCTTGTCCCTTATCAAGTCAAAAACTGCAACCTGTCTCGTCTCAAGTCGTTGCAGTTGCCCAAACCCTTCCTTCATACCCCCCTGAATCTATAACCGATCATTCCTCCCTAGCGGCTCATTTGTCTTGTTCTCAATGGTTCAAATCTCTTCCTGAACCACAAAACCCTCAAGATCTCCTAACAGATACTAAACTGTTACATCCCTTATTACCATCTCCTCGATCATTAGCCAAAAATAATCCAGGGAAAGAAAGGGTCTGGCAATTTGTTAACTGTCCCCTAATGACAGAAAATGGAGAAATCTTACTGGTGTTAGCCACTGATGTCACAGAACAGCAAAGGCTATGTCAGGAACTAGCGGCGAAAAATGCTGATTTAGTCCAACTTAATCGACTTAAAGATGAATTTCTCGCTTGTATTAGCCATGAGTTGAAATCTCCCCTGACGGCTGTGGTAGGACTCTCGAGTCTCTTAGGAGAACAAAAAGTCGGTGAACTCAATTCTCGTCAAGTTCATTACGCTCAATTAATTTACCGCAGTGGTCGTCAATTAATGACCCTAGTGAATGATTTACTCGATCTGACTCGTCTAGAAACTGGACAACTTAAATTAACTTTTATTCCCTTAGATATTAAAAATATCTGTGAACGAGCTTATCGTTCCATCGCTGAAAAATACCAAGATAAAAGCGATACCCCTGTGTCTTTTTCCTTAGAAATAGAACCAGGATTAAAGTTTTTATTGGCTGATGAACTGCGTCTCCATCAGATGCTAGTCCATCTATTGGATAATGCCCTGAAGTTTACCCAATCAGAGGGAGAAGTAGGGATAAAAGTTAATCAGTGGGAAGATTGGATTGCATTTACCGTCTGGGATACAGGAATTGGGATTCCTGAAGACTCGCAACACTTAATTTTTCAAAAATTCCAACAACTAGAAAATCCCTTAACCCGTAAATTTGAAGGCACTGGCTTAGGATTAGTGCTAACCCAACGGTTAGCTAGGGCGCATGGAGGTGAAATTTCTTTTATTTCCAAAGCCGGACAGGGAAGTCAATTTACCCTACTTCTACCCCCTACAGCCCAATCCCAAAGACAGGAACTTCATCGCAACCCTTCTGTAACCCCCTATCCGTTGGTATTAATTGTCGAAGCTATCCCACACTGTATTGAAGACTTAATGAATAAGCTGACTCAATTAGGTTATCGGGTAGTTATTGCTCGCGCCGGAACAGAAGCGGTAGAAAAAGCACGACAGTTGCGTCCCTATGCTATTTTGTTAAATCCTTTATTGCCCTTATTGTCGGGATGGGATGTGTTGACACTACTCAAATCTGATCCCCAAACACAAAAAATTCGCGTCTTTATGACCACCACCCAAAACCATCAACCCTTCAACGAACCGAATCAAGCTGATGGTTTTTTATCAATTCCTCTAGACCTATCGGTTTTAAAAGAGATTTTAGGGGAAGTTAATCCGATGGAAAAGCCCCAAAATCGTTCTTTAACCCTATTGCGCCTCTATCCTGAAAGCACTGATGGACAAAATCGTTCTCTTTCTTTATCTTCTTCTTTCGACTGGGCGTTAATGGACTGTTCATCTCAATTGAATCATCGTATTCTTGAAGCTGATGATCTCGAACAGGCGGAAATGTTAAGTCATGTCTGGCAAGTAGATGTGGTGATTCTCGATGGCCGCTGTCTAGATGATCCGACAGATTATGTGCGATCGCTCTCTCAATACTCACAATTGACAAGATTGCCCTTGGTTATCTTAGACTTGAAAACAACACAGGCCGCTAATCAAGTGAAAAATTTATCGGTCTTTCCCTGTTTAATTCCTGAAAACAAGCAGGATGCTCAGCAATTATGGCAAGTAATTTCCATTGCTGCTTCGAGTAATCTTTAATTTGTTCAGTAAGTAACTCCGATACTATGATTGATCAACCCCTTCAACGAATTAACCAACGGTTAATCCAATCTTTAGACAGAGATGTTCTTGTACAAAAAACCGTTCATGAATTGAGAAATACTTTAGGGGTTGATCGGGTTGTTTTGTATTATTTTTATCGTCGATGGGAAGGGCAAGTCACCTTTGAAGCATTAAGTTCTCAGCAATTTTCCATCCTAGGATCAACTGGTCCTGATGAGTGTTTTAATGGAGAATATGCAGCTTGGTATGAACAGGGAAGAATTAGAGCGATTAAAGATCTTGAAAATGAACCGATTAGTCCCTGTCACCGCGATTTTTTGCGAGATTTACAAGTTCGCGCTAATTTAGCTGTCCCCATTGTTAATCGTCAAGGGTTATGGGGATTGCTAATTGCTCACCATTGCCGAGATACTAAACAATGGCTACCTTCCCATGTTGAATCCATGAAACACGCTGCCACTATTCTAGAGAAAACGCCGAATATTTCTGGCAAGACAATTGAACAGAAATGTTGAGCGCAGTCCCCATCTAAAATTTTTAATTTAGATGGGGTTAGCGAAACCAATAAATAAAAAGCGAAGCACCTTATTTTTCGGGTTGTTCTTGGTTCTGTACATATTCAATA
>NEED01000016.1 GCA_002110465.1 unicellular cyanobacterium SU2
CCATTTTTCAAAACATGGGGGCATGGCCGCAGGTGTTGTCTCTCGCATCGGGCTTTTTTGACGTGAAACTTTTATCTATCAAGGATTATAAACCACTTTCTTCCCTCTTATTGTTTAAGTCCCAATAATTGCCTATTTAACCTGATAGCTAAGTATTAATCCTCCTGCCTCAGACTGGGAGTTGGGGGACTTAACGTGAAAAGTTAGATCAGCCGTTCCCTGTTCAGAAGAATTGAAAAAAATAATAAAAATAATGAACAAACTCAGATAAATTAAATTAAATTAGTCAGAAGTATAGGAAATATTGCCAAGATAATGGCTCAAATTAGATTAAAAAAATATTGTTAAAGATTGATCAATTAAGATGACAGATACTAATAATTTTGGGGCTTATGCAGCGATCGCCGTCGATAGTGCAGGGACAGAACACGCAGTCTGGGAAAACAACGGACAAATATGGCACGCGCGGTTTGACGAAGCAGCAAACCAGTGGGTAGAAGGCGCGCCGATCACCAACGCAGAAGGTGGACGAGAACTGCAATTGATAACAGGGAATCTGATTCCCTATGGCAACGCCAATAATGAAGAGTTTGCCCCGGCATTAGTGGCACTGTGGGAAGACGGCAGCAACGAACTCAATTATGTGGTGGGGCGTTTTACCGAGACAGGAGAACTCGAATGGTCAGATGCCGTGGACTTCGGCGCACCCACCCTCAACAATGAAAACGGAACAGTCATTACCCAAAAACCGAGGGCAGTGATTTCCCCGGAAGTGGAGATCTCAGGAAGAGTGACCAAGCCTGCGATCGCAGTAGTGTACGAGGTAGTAGATGAGCGCGGCGAAATCGTAGGCAACTGGCGGGGGACGGATAGTAACGGGAATCCCTATCAAGCGAACGTCCGTTTCAGTGGAGAAGATAAAAACGGCGATGGCATCATCTCTGGACGCAGTGACAACAGCACCCTGGGGGATGGGGTAGAAAACGAACTATCCACTTGGTCAGTGCAATTTATCGATGCTAACGGAGAGATCTTAGACCAATATGACCTAGAGCAGCAGCAAGCCCTAACGACGTTCAACTTCAACTATGACCCCGATAATTTAGTTGTGTTAGCCAATGCTGATGCCGAGACGTTTAACCTTTCAACGACAGAGTATGGGCTTAATATTGGACTAAATCGAGAGGCCGAAGGGAGCGGGGAATTATGGCAATTAAACAGTGATGTCACCAATATTTTTGGAACCTGGACAGGGAGCGACGGCTATCAAGTTATCATTAGTTTTGCCGGAAGCGATCTCAACGGAGACGGCATTATCTCAGGACGAGGGACTAATAGTACGATAGGAGATGGAATTGTCAACGAGTTGTCGGCATGGGAGATGCGGGTATTACAAAATGGGACAGAAGTTCTGGCAACCCCCTATGATTTAGCCGAGCAGTTGACTCGTAATGATTTCATATTCAACTACGACTTAAATACAGGGAAAATCTTAGCCAACAAGGTGGAGGTAAATTCGGAGAATTCGTTACAGACGTTGAACATTGGCTCAGCCGTCAGAGAGAGTAGTGTCACTAACTACAATTTTTTTGTTCAGGGGGCTGGACCCGATCTAGTTTTAACCGAAATTAAAAATGCCCCTCAAGTTTCCGTTTCCAGAACATTGGCAAGTGACGAAGCAATTGTTGCTACCAACGGAGGAGAAATTAAGCTAGAGCAGATTCCAAACGGTAGCTCTGAGTCCACAGCCGTAGCGGAGACAGAGCTGGGAAATACCCAATTTACCATTGGGTCAAGTGTCATAGACGATGTAGACCTGTACACAGATTTTATCTCATTTAGTCAGGATGCAACCAATACATTAATCGATTCAGCAGGAAATACCCTGACATTTGAGGAAGTGGCGGAGAACAACCCACCTGATATCGTAAGGGCAGGAACTGAAGTACAGTTTTTGACGGCGGACACGGTAGCCCAGGCTGGCACTAAAGGGCAATCGGGGACGGAGCAAGGAACGCTTCTTGGGGCGAGCGGTGAATCGCCGTCCTTCAAAAACTCAGTCCCGTTTGGGGCGACTCAGTCCTTCAACCTTTCCTTGGCCGCAGCACGCAGGATGTTCACAGGATTCATTCCTCTGCCGGCAAGTAGTATATTTCCATCTAGTTCTAATAGAACATTGACATTGAGTGGCTCGATAGGAGGATCGAGATCAGGAAAGGACACTTACTCTTTATCAACCAAGCTGTCATTGGGGAATTCTCCGAGTTACTCAGACACACCTAGTACTCTTAACCCCTTTAAACGGAACGTAAAAAGTCAGACTGGTACTTCTGTGGCAGGCCGTCCCAGTAGCGGGAGTCTAACCGACAGAGCTACCCCAGAATACTCCTTATCGTTAGCAATCAAGTCCAAATATAAACCGAATGAGGATGGCGACCTGGAGTACGCACAAGGCGATATTGTTGTCAGTTTTGGATACGGTCAGACCTATCAATTGAGACTTCAAATACCGCCAACACCGTCTGCATTAGCTGGTGAACTAATACTAGGGACACTTTCATTGTCGTACCTAAACCTTACGCTTTCAGCAGACGTTGCTTTTAATATTGAAGATCCATCCAAAACATTGCCAATCCACATAGAAGGAAATGTTACAGATCCCAGTTCAATCCAAATAGTCAACGACGCCTTGGGTTCAACGGCGCAAATTCTTGACGGAGTGTTAGGGGCTGCTGGGGGAATGGCCCAGTTGTTCGCCATCATAGGCAGCACTGACGTAAATGCGCCTGGCGGACCTGGAGCCGATAGTCGTTTCGCAACAGCAAGCCCATACCTTAACAATGCCGCGCTAACACTCGAAGTAATCCTAGGACTCGTTTATGCCAGTCAAATACTTGAAGAAACAGGCTTTCTGCTTGATGGTGCATTTAACGACCCAGAGACCTACAAATTCGACAATGTAGGTTTAAACTTTGCCTACAACCCAAGTTTATCGGGTAGCGTGGGGGTCTTGGCCAATACGTTGAAGGGGGGAGCAAACGCTAGTTTGTCAGTAGGTGGGGGCTTAGATATTTTCAACAATGGGGCTGTGCAATTGCAAGCCCAGCTTGCGGAATCCTTAGGCGCCTCAGCATCAGTCTTTGGCTGGAATTGGTCATGGAACTGGTCAGCAAACCAAACATTCAAAAAAAACATAGCTGGAACGCCCCCAGAGTCTCTGTCAGTAGAATCAGAAGAAACAACATCGGACAGCAACGTAGGAGAGGCTGGGTTAGTATATTCCCCAACCCCAGGAACGGGAAACCTATACGACGACAGTCCCCTTTTAGGAACAACCGCGACATCTCAAAACCTAGTAGACGATACAGACATAGACGTAGTCATAGATACCAACACAGGAACAGCATTTACCGTATGGGTCGCCTCTGGAGAAGACAGCAGCGAATCCTTAGCAGAATCCCAAGACCACATCGGACGGGTTTTAGTCTCAGTATTAGACAGTAGTGCCAGAGGGTGGGATTCCCCAAAACTGGTATCCAAGACAGGAGCGTCAGAAACAGCCCCCCCCGTATCAGGCTTTGCCTTCGACCCAGTGGGAGAATTCTTCTACACAGACAACGGAGCCTTTGTCGCCCCCTCAGAAATCGACTTTAACAACCCCAAAGCATCAATTGAGTACACCAGAATAATTGCTTGGGCATTCTCAGAAACCGCCGCCGACTTGGACGCAAGTAGTAGTTCAGACGACGTAAGCAACGCAGTCCAAACCACAGACATTTACTTTAGTACCTCAAGCCGAAACTTGAGTCAGGGAACATTCAGCCCCTGGTCAGAAGCCACCCTTGCCTTTCAATTAGAAGGAACAGACCGCCTGCCTACCCTAGGGGTAGATCCCAACGGAACCTTGCGCTTAGCCTGGGTTAACGACACCACAGTTGCCGAAGAAAACGTTTCCACCATCTATACCAGCACCTTTAACCCCAGCACAAAAACTTGGACAGAACAGGTTGAAGTCGCCCAACAAGCCGACGCAAGAATCACCACCCTGTTACTAGACAGTTTTGGAGAACAACCAGCAGTATACTGGACTGACGAAATTGACCAATCCTACGCCTCATCAGTCCTCCAGGATGATCCAGGTTGGTATTATCGACTGAACGACGGAGGTAACGCGGTTGCCGTGAATTATGGACACCTGGGTAGCAGCTACAACGCCAGTTACGTCGATGGAACAGTCACCATTGTCAGTGGGGTGGAGGGGAACGAAGCCAACAGTGCCTTATTAAACAGTGCCACCGGAGACGGAGACCCCGATGCCGCCGCTCAATTTACAGCCGACGGGGGTTATTTCCTAATTCCTGATGGTGCAGCCTTGGGTCAGACCTTCAGTCTCGAATTTTGGGTCAATTTCGACAGCTTAGAAGCCGGTCAAATTTTGATGCAAAAGCAACAATTAGCCACAGACGAAACCCCCAACCCAGTGCCAGATTGGACTTTAACCACAGGCGAAGGGGGGACCATCATTTTTGACCCAGGGTTCTCAGGGGGAACCATCGAAACGGCGGCTCTGAAGAAAGACGCTTGGTATTATGTAGTAGCGACCCTAGATACATCCTTCGACGGCACTCAAGATGCTCCTGTAGCCACGTTATATCTAGGAGACGATGAGGGAACCCTTCAGGTCGTCGGACAGCAGCAAGGGAGCGAAGCTCCTGTGGCCACCAATTCAACCATTGTAGCTGGTCAGAATTTTAATGGAAAATTGGATGAGTTAGCCCTATATCCGAGTTTACTGACCTTAGCAACGGAAGCGGAAACGGATGAAGACGGCAATGTGACCAATTATAACCCCGGACCCAACTCGTCTGGGGGGATTACCAGCCATTACGCTGCGCGATTTAACCTACCAGAGAACGTTGTCGGAAGCGGGACTTTTTATGCCGTGTTAGAAGAAGAAGGCTGGGGAGACCTCGCCCGTTTCCAACCAGAAAACAAAGCCATCCCCACAGAAATTCTGCTGCAACGGAATCCGGTTTTTGACATTGCCTCTGTGACAGAATTAGCCCCAGACGGCGAGACAGACCTGCGCTTGAATTTCACGCCGGTGGGAGGAACCAGTCCAGTTGTTCCCAACGACACAATTATCAGTCTCAAAGTTGTCAATTCAGACCAAAGCAAAACCTGGAGTACGGACTGGGCTAACGACGGACATTTGCCTTTGGCGGTAGTGCAAGGGGGGAAACTGCTCAATGACAATGATGGCATCTCAAAAACCTTGCTAGGGGCGGCAGATAATTTCGACTTGTACTTTCAAGGAACAGATGATGGCACAGGGAACTACTCAGTAGAAGTGACTCTCGAAAAACCGTTGAGTGGTGGACAGGAAACTTTTAGTGCCACCTTCAGTAATCTACCCTTACTGCCCAATCCGGCAGCCAATGGCGCAATTGGGGATATTATCAGTGCCAATGGGGATATTTTGGAGGACGAGGTCAGTAAACTGGCGCAAATTGATAGTGGTCTGTCTTTGGAAACCTCAGAAGACCACGTAGGACAAGCCTTGCTGGCCGGGAATTTCTTAACAGGAGGGGCAGCCGCTATTGCCGTAGGAGCTCCTTTTGCCGACAGTAACGGGGACGGGCACCGAGGAGACGGGGTAGTTCTCGTTTTGACCGCCGGGGATAAGGAAACCTTGGTGGGGAATAATGTCGGCGTGACCGTTGACCCCGGTACGATTCCAGGGAATGGAACCGGGATTCGGATTATGGCCAGTGGAACAGACAGCTTAGGGGAGAATCTGGGATCTGCCCTGGCCGTTGGGGATATTGACGGGGGTGGTACAGACGACTTGGTGATCGGCGCACCATTAGCCGATGGTGGGAAGGGGAAAGTTTACATCCTGTTTGGGGAAAATTTGACACCGGGGCAGACAGTAGATTTGAGTACCAGCAGCGATGTCGCTGTAATTAGCGGGTTCAGTAGCGCAGCAGAGGCGGGGTATTCTTTGGCAGTTGGGAAGATTAATGATGATGAATACGCCGATATTGTCATTGGCGCACCCTATGCCCAGGAGGCCGCCGGGGAAGTTTATGTGGTCTATGGGGGTGAGGGATTTAACGGAACGACGAGTCCTGAGTTGCTCTTTACGGG
Organism: unicellular cyanobacterium SU2; assembly: GCA_002110465.1. GTDB lineage: Bacteria > Cyanobacteriota > Cyanobacteriia > Cyanobacteriales > Microcystaceae > Rippkaea. Next base: position 6,151 of record NEED01000016.1, read on the forward strand.
GGAAGCCCTCAGCTTTGCCGGATTCTCCCTAGAAGTCTCAGAATCTCGCAGTGACGGGAACGGCGGAACCATGAATTCCTTTAGTGGTGACGCCTACGCGGATGTGATTATTGGCGCGCCCCAATACAGCCAAGAGGTCTCATTTAGTGAAGACTTCATTAACGTCAATGGGAGCATTCCCCAAAGTGCCATTGATGCCCTACGGGATGTTAGTGCGGTACAAGTAGATAATAATAATTTTTCTGGCAACAGTTTCACCTTGACAACGGGGCGCACATATGTATTGTCGGGCAATGGTCAAAATCTGGCCACAGGACTAACAGAAGAGACATTCGGGGGGACAGTCTTAGACGGCACGCCGATTTTTAATACTGACGTAGAAGCCGGTTACAGCGTCAGTGCGGCGGGGGACATCGACGGAGACGGAACCGAAGACCTGGCTATTGGTGCGCCTGGGGAGAGCAAGGGTGCTGGTCAAGTGTATGTGGTGGCTGGGGGTCGAGATCTCAGTGGCAATGGGGTGAATAATCCTTTTAACCTGGCTTGGGAAAGCAACTTGGTTATTGCCGGACCTGAACCCCATGCCCGCACCGGTAGCCAAGTGACGGACGCGGGGGATTTTAACGGCGATTTAGTCGATGATTTGGTGGTGGCTTCCCCTCAAGCGGGTTATTCGGCAGGACAAGCTCATGTTATTTTTGGGAATGGGAGTACCAACAGTGCGCTGTGGAAAGTGGGGGAATACAGCACGGCGATCGCACTGAGTCCTGGGGGGTCTAGTTTCTTAGAGACTTTCAATGAAGCAGACAATCTGGCGACAGCACCAACTCCGGTAGTTAGTACCTTTGTTTTGAATGGCTCTAATCCCCAAGATGGGCTGGTTATTGGCAAAAGCAATGTGGATTTGGATGGGGAAGTAGATGGGGATGTAACTACTGACGATTTGTTGGCGGCGGATTTGTATGGTAATCAGCTAGGCATTCTCTTTGGTCATCCTTGGCTAAATGATGAGGGCAGTTTGAAGGTTAACCAACTCAAGAGTGATCAGGGGTTAATTGTTCAACAGGAGGCTTCAGAGGCTATTCGACAGGAGGTTGAACTCCTTGGGGATTTGAATGGTGATGGATTTGATGAATTTCTGGTGTCGGGGAAAGCGAATGAATCTCTGATCGTTTTTGGGGGTGGCACTAAGGAATTGTTGGATCTATCATTGGCAACTCGCGAACTTAGTCTTAAGCATCAAGGTGTAACTGAATTTGCCTCATTAGGAGACACTAATGGCGACGGATTGGAGGATGTAGGAGCAACAACTAATATATCATCCAATGTGTTGACTTTAAACGAACAGGGAAGGGCTGTAGTTCCTACCAATCAAGCTATTAATTTCGCCAATGACGAAGAATATACCGTTGAATTTTTAGTAAAAGTCGATCCCGTGTCGGGAACTGATGCACCTTTCTTCTTAGCAAAGGGTAATCCTTTTGAATCTTCTGAAATAGGAGTTCCATTTGCTTTTCGTTTGTTTGAATCAGGCACTAATGCTGGAAAAATCAGGGCATTTATTAACGATAAAAATAAACTGCCATCAGTTGGCTCGAACGTCCGCATTGATGACGGACTATATCACCATGTAGCTTTAGTTAAGGAAGACAATCAGCTGCGCTTGTATATTGATGGAGTTTTTCAAAATGGAGCTAACACCGAGCCTGGACGACCTCCAAATTCGACACAGAATGATTTGCCATTAACAATTGGGAAGGTGACGGATGGAAGTCCTGGGTTTGAAGGAAGTATTGACGAGCTAAGAATCTGGAAAGGGGCGAGAACTGTTGAACAAATTCAGAAGAATCGAGTAGCACTTCAAGATGCGTCTGGGGCGTTGCACCTAGATGGAAAAACAGCTTTCGCCAAAGTCGATGCTAACGAAGCCCTGAATTCCTTCGATGAGAATACAAACTTCACCATAGAAGCATTTATTCAGGTTGAGCCTAATGGTCAACAAGATACTAGCTTTGTTACTAATAATATTATTGAAAAGTGGACAGGAAACAGTTCTGATGGCTATCCTTTCTCAATTCGCTACTATAACAACACAGAGAGTGATCCTGATCTCAGGGGGCGAATAGTTGGGATTCGTTCTGATGGAACTAATGGTTTCTCAGTAGCGACAACTACCGATTTCAGTGATGGGGTAGGGCGACACGTTGCTTTCGTGAAAGAGGGACAGACTTACAGAATATATGTCAACGGAGTTCTTGAAAACCAAGTAATCCTTGAAGCTGAGGAGACCCCAGTTAATGTGGCCAACGACCAACCTTTAATCTTGGGAACACGCCCTGTTGAAAATGACTCAGGGGAAATAACTTCGGGGACAAATTTCTTTACAGGCAAGATCGACGAAGTTCGGGTTTGGGACACAGTCCGTACCCAGACTCAAATTCAAGAAAATTTAGCCTACTCTATTGCTAATCCCATTAATGAACCGAATTTAGTTACCTACCTGACCATGGAGGGGCGAGTTCTCAAAGATGAATCTATTCAAGCTTCTAATGCCAATCTTGAGGGAGGGGCGGTTTTGGGAGTTGATGAACTTTCTTCTGTGGGAACAGAGCTTGTTGCTTACTACTCCATGGAAGACAATACCTTAACGGATTTATCTACTACTCAAAATGATGGTTCGATTGAAAACGGCATTTCCTTTGAAGAACAAGGGCAGTTTACCATAGCAAGTCTTTTGACTGGAAATAATAGCTTAGGTACTTCAGGAACGATAAATCTTAATGATTTATCCAATTTGGTTCTTCCGCCCGGGTTTTCTTTAAATTCGGCAAAAGACATCAATGGAGATGGACTTAATGATTGGTTGGTGCAAACATCTACTCGATCAGCCTACCTGTTTTGGGGGAACACTGATAATGATCTATCTGACTCCTCGGAAATATCACTAGGAAATTACGATAGCTTGACTTCTATCCTCGATAACAATGGGGATGGTTTTGATGACTTAGTAGCGACGAATTCCACAGGCAATTCAATGGGAAAAGTTGTTTTTGGAGGAGATCAGTTCAATGAAGGCACTTTGAATATTTCCGAACTACAAGGACAAACTTTTTATTATCAAGAAGGATTTTCAAACAATGTTGTTGCCATAGATATTGGCGATATTAACGGTGATGGGCTTGGAGATCTAGCCTCTTTGACTAATGGAGACTTGGCTGTACTTCTTGTGACGACGGGGAATGGTTTTAATCAACTCACCGGTATCCAAGTTTCAGATAATGTTGGAGACTTGAAGTTAAAGATAGGGGCGGCTGGAGATGTAAATGGTGATGGGATTGATGATGTTCACATAGCAGTACCATCATTAGGTACCAATTATATCATCTATGGTAATAAGTATTTACAAGACTCATCAGGGGATGAGATTGGACCTGGAATCATACTCCCTTCAAATCTCAATGTGAGGGCTTTAACTCCTGCTGCCTCAACTACCACATCAATTCCAGGCAAGCATGGACGGATAAAAATTTTAGGGCAAGTCATTGAAGGCTTAGCAAATTCTCAATCTGGAATAACTATCAGCGGAGGCTCAGATATTAATGGTGATGGCTTTAATGATATGGCCATAGGAACGGATTTTGATGACAATTTAAGTTATATCCTTTTTGGTGGCGACTTTACTGGAGATCTAACCCAGGGCGGAAGCATCGCCAATGATGTTTTTGAAGGCACGGCAACAGGCGATGTCATCATAGGGAATGTTGGCAACGATTACATGATTGGGAATGGTGGCCAAGATGTGATGTACGGCGGGGCTGGCGACGATATCTTTACTATTAACGACAATAACTTTCAACGTATTGACGGAGGCAGTGGCCTTGACGTAATCGATCTAGAGGGGGAAAAAGACCAAACCTGGTCTTTGCAAGAGCTGGTTTTGGGTGGCCGTTTGCGAAATATCGAAGCAATTAATATTCAAGGTCACGGCAATAATCTGTTAGTAATAGATCCTCTCAGCTTAGTCAATCTCTCATCAACTTCTAATATGTTAATTGTTGATGCCGATGCTGGCAATAATGGAGTAGTAGACGGGATTCTTGATACTGAGGGAGCATTTACTTTTATTGATACTTACGCTCAAAATGGGTTTACTTACGATGTTTATCAAGCTGCTAATGCCACCTTATTTGTTACCCCAGGGGTTGAAGTCAGTTCAATGCCTAATGGCAAGTCATTAGGTCTGCTCCTTGATGGGGAAACAGAAGCCTTAGAAGCCCCAGGGGTGTCAGATCTCAACTTCAATCGAGACTCAGAACTCACCGTTGAAGCTTGGATTCAAATAGAACCAGAACAACTAGGTTCACAAACAAACAAAGTTATTCTCAGAAAGTGGAATGGCGAGTCAAATAGTGGATTCCCCTTTCAGTTAATTTATGACAGCAATACGGGGAAATTTGTAGCTGAGCGTCGTCAGTGGAATAGTGCGTTGGGTCCGTCTACTGTTAGTGTTCAATCACAGACCTTGTTTAATGATGGTCAGCCTCATCATGTGGCTTTTGTCAAGTCAGGAACTTCTCCCAGTACAGCTAAAATACATCTTTATGTCGATGGTGTTCTTGAAGCTACAGCGGATGATGTCCCGTATGGTTTTACCAATAATAATGATCCCTTACAGGTGGGAGCTATTACATCTGGAACTGGTTCAAATTTCCTGAATGGCTATGTTGATGAAATACGAGTTTGGAAAATGGCTCGCACTCAAGAACAAATCGAGGAAAATTTCCAGCAAAAAATAACCAACCCTAGTGAAGAAACTGCTTTGGTAGCTTATTACAATTTTGATGATGGAACACCATCTGATTTTAGCCTGACCGAAAATGATGCTAGTTTCATCGGAAGTCCCATAATTGATAGTGTTGAGCTTTTCTCCTCAGATGCTGTTGTCGTGACTCCAAGTGTCGAAAATAGCTCCATAGCGGGAATTAGTGCTACCGAAGAAGAGGAAACCTCAAGTCCAGAAGACCCCCTCGTTGTTGACTTGGGCGAATTCTCTAATAACAGCACCCTCATTCACGTTTCATCACCAGAAATCCAAGCCGAAGCTGGAGGGGTTGCTAAATTCAACGTTGTGCGAACAGGGAATCCTGACACTTGGCTGACGTTAAACGTTCAAACTATAGATGGTTCGGCTAACGATGGTGTTCATTTTGAGGGAATCAATAATCGTCTTGTCTTCGAGCCTGGTGAAATGAGTAAAACAGTTGCTATTCCTATTGTCAATGATGGGATCTTGCGACAAAATCTCCGCTCTTTCAAGCTGCAAGTAACAGAAAATGTCGAAGTGGGGGGAACCTTTGGGGATGACAATCTTAAAGGACGCGACGGGGATGATCTTCTACGAGGTGACGGTAATAGCAGTGAGCCTGGCGGAAATATCGGCGGCGATGATACTCTTAACGGCGGAGCCGGAAACGATCGCTTAGAAGGTAACGGCGGCAATGACATGTTGTTGGGCGGTTCAGGAGATGATCAACTCTTGGGTAACTTCGGTCGTGATGACCTGCAAGGAGGGTTTGGCAACGATCTACTTTTGGGTGGAGAAAGTCGAGATACTCTGACCGGTGGGATGGGGAACGATATATTTGTTTACCATAGCATCGTCGATGCAGGGGATATTATCACTGACTTTGAAGTGGGTAGTGACAAAATTGACCTGAGCTTTGTTTTAGATAGTTTTGAGTTTGCCGGCTCTGACCCTATTACTGACGGTTATCTCGGTTTTCACTCCCGTGGAACTGATACTATCCTAACCCTCGATCCTGATGGGGGTGCAGGTAGTGCCAGATCTCGTTCTTTCCTATATGCCCAAGGGGTTACTGACATCCAACTTAATCATCTGGATAATTTCATTATCTAGGTCGGGCAATCTCTGAGTTTTTTTCACTGACTATTTTTCTTTCCTAACACCGAACTCCTAACACCGAACTCCTAACAGATATTTATCAAACAAAACCATGATCAATTCAATTTTCAAATCCTTTGTAGTCACTTCAAGTACAGTTCTCAGTCTAACTGTAATTAATCTTAATTCTGTTGATGCTGCGTCAATTTTCTATGATTTTGAAGTTAATAATCTAGACGGTTCTTTAGCTGGTCAAACATTCCCTGGAGCCTTTAGCTTTGAAGATTCATCCTTAATCGGGATAGGGGAGGAATTTTTACCCGTTTCTGATTTCAGTTTTACCTTTGAAGGAATTGACTATACAGAAGCTGATCTCCCTGAAGTGGCCTTTTTCGATGGAGATTTCTTAGGATTAAGTTTTGCCCCTAATTCGTCTTTTTCTTTGGTTCCAGGCTTCTTTGATGTGAGTGAAGCTTTCTTGGCTTATGATCTTGATTCAGGAAGTGGGACTGGGGACATTAATTACCATCTAGTCCCAGAACCTCTAACCATTTTGGGAGCTATTGTAGCGGTAAGCTTTGGCCACTTTTTTAAGAGGAGTTTCTAGTGTTTCTATTCAACCCCCATTATTTTTTCAAAAAGCTTAACTTTTATTTAACCAAAAACGAGTAGGCTAAATCACATATAAAGGAGAGCGATTTTTTTCGGAGGAGATGAGGAGCAAAAAGGCGTACAGCCGACATACGTGCAAAATAGGACACGATGTAAAGTAATGTAACAAACACCCCCTCAAACACCCAGAGCCACCATTTCATCCAAAGCCTTGGGGAAAATATCCATATCAAGCCAATAATCGCCAAATCTTTTGATATGTTCGGTTAAATAGGGGCTTATAGCCTTAATGTCTTCTGGGTTAATTAAATATCCTTCTCGCTTCAATTGCCGCAATATTTCAGTTAAATCCACTGTGTTCTGAAAAATAACTGCATTGGCCACCAGGGTATTGTACTTGATGATTTTCCTGAACTTCCCCCATACAAATCTACTATAAAACCCTAAAAGCCTTATTTATCAAGAGATACAGGTTTTAGCACTCGACACTGTACCCATGTAAATTGTAATATTTATTAATGGAAAGCTATAAGGAAACTAAGCTAGAATAGTAGCCATGTATATAGAGCGAGTTCCTAATAGAAATTCTCCTCCGGCTGTTCTTCTTCGTGAATCTTATAGAGAAGGAGATCAAGTCAAAAAAAGAACCCTGGCAAATCTATCAACATTGCCAGATGAAGTTGTTAATAATATGAAACTGGTCTTAAAAGGGGCTAAAGT
>NEED01000017.1 GCA_002110465.1 unicellular cyanobacterium SU2
ATAGTAGTCGAGTAATTCATAAGGTTGGGGCTTCAGCCTTGGGGTTAGAGGATGTCAGTCTGCCAAAGGCAGCAATTCTTGTTTGATCCTCGAATCCCCCGTATTTTTAATCGGGGGAGTAGGTCAAAGGCATTAGATGATGATTTAGCCTTAGCAGGGGCAAAATTTGATATTATCGATACTAGGGAATTAGTAACTATCTCAGTTCAAGAAACAGAAGAATTTTTATTAAATGCTCTTTTTGATTAGTTAACTATTCATAAATCTTAATTGAACTTAACTAATTTGCCTGCTTTTTTTTGGTTGTTGGGCATTAAACGATAAGCTAAAAGTAATAGATTAACATCGAGGTATAGTATGGCTAAACCAACGCAAGCCCATTTAAGTCGCAGTTTGAAGAGAAATCAATCAGCAATTGTTAAACAAAGAACAAAAGACCAAATGCAGTATTATATGGGGGCAAAACTTATTGAGGTGGGAATTAATCCTCAATCTGCTATTTATCGCTGGTCATTAGAAATCAAAGAAGAGGAAGAAATTTGGACGTATAGTGCTTATTGGGGTGAATCAAAAGAGCAAATTTTATCAGGAAAAAATCCACTCACTGGGGCTGAATTAATTGATTGTGCTAGGGCGAATGCTGAACAGGGATTAGAAACAGCCACTAAACTATGTGGTTATGGCGATGATATCGATCAGTTTCAAGATGCCTTAAAACAAGCAGGAGACAAGATGGGAATTTCTATTGAATCTTTAGGAGATTTATTAACAGACCGGATAAATCCTATGGGGCGACCAGGCGTAGACGTTGCCCCTAACAGTTCATCTTCTCTTTGATAAAGTTCTTGATAAAGTTCCGTTTTTTACCACGAATTAAAGACTAAGGAAGTTTCTCCTCGTCTGGGAAACGAATAATATCATCGTCTTCTAAATATTCCCCATTTTGGACTTCAATCATCACCAAAGGAATAACCCCAGGATTTTCAACACGGTGACGAGTATTCATGGGAACATAGGTAGATTCTTTTTGCTTGAGAAGTTTTTCTTGACCATTACAAATCACCCTAGCAGTCCCAGAAACCACGATCCAATGTTCACTACGATGATAGTGCATTTGGGTACTGATATGCTCACCAGGTTTAACCACAATGCGATTAATGCGGTAACGATTTCCTTTTTCTAAAACAGTTACCGTTCCCCATGGGGGTGTTCTAGTCATCATAGTTGCGGTTGTTTGAGATTCTGATGTGTTGCTCATGGTTTTATCTTTACCTAATCGATTGAGTCACCTCCACTTTATTCATTTATTTTACCCTGTGTGACTTCTAATGTTCGACTTGCCTTCGACGTGACTAATTCAGAGTCTATTTTCTGATTTTTCCAGATAACTTCTTCAATAATTGGTAAGATAACGGTGAATATTGTCCCTTTTCCGATCTCACTTTCCACAGAAATTGTTCCTCCATGCGCTTCTACGCATTTTTGAACAATAGCTAATCCTAACCCTGTCCCTGGGATATTATCTACATTTTCTGCCCGATAAAATGGCTGAAATAATCGTTTTTGAGCTTCTGAGGAAATGCCGATTCCTTGATCGCTAATTCTTATGATTACTTCTGTTTGTTGTTTGATGAGTTCAAACGTAATTTTACCTCCATTAGGAGAGTATTTAACAGCATTATTTAGTAAATTATTTAGGATATGCCGTAGTAATTTTTCATCCCAAACACCAGACTTAAACTTACCTTGAGGAACAAAAAAGATTTGATGATTATTATTCGTGTTTAACTGAATAGATTTAACTAAAATTTTACCTAATTCTTCTAAGTCTAAATCATAAAAATTACCTTGAAGTTTTCCTGCATCGGCTTTTCCTAACAACAAAATTTCACCCAATAATTGATCCATCTCTTTAATAGCAGTACGAATCATTTGAAAATAAGACAATTGTTGTTCGCGGGTTAATTTATCGCCACTTTCTTCTAGTAATCCTGCTGACAGTAAAATTGTATTTAAGGGATTACGAAAATCATGGGAAAGCATGGCAACAAATTCTGATTTTAGCTGGTTTAATTCCTGGGCTTTAATTAACTGTTTGGTTCGTTCTTCTACCCGTTTTTCTAATGTTTGATTGGCTTCTCGTAATTGTTCAGCCATTTGTTTTCGTTCAATGGCATAACAAATCGCTCTTACTAGGATATCTAGGGTAATATGTCGTTTAACAAGATAGTCTTGCGCCCCTTGTCGCACCGCTTCCAAGGCGAGTTCTTCATCGTTAGTATTGGTTAAGACAACAATGGGTAAATGGGGGGCTTTTTTAATCAAAGGAGTCAAAGAGTCTAACCCTTGACTATCGGGTAATGTAAGATCTAGAAGAATAATGTCAAAATCATCACTTTCTAGCCGCCCTAAGCCTTCTCCCAAACGATTAGCATGAATTAGATTAAATTCCTGGTGTTTCGCCCCTTTAAGCACTTCTTTTAACAATCTAGCTTCGGCTAAATTATCTTCAATCAACAAGACTTGGATGAGACTTGTTATAACCATAATGTTGTTATTCCCTGTTCCTCCTTTACCATAACGCGATCGCGGTTCATTAAATGTAATATTTTATTAATATTTGTTTATTAATATTTGTTTATTATTTAGTAAATATACTTATCTTAGAAACTTTTCATGGTTAATGAACCGATTACCAGTAATCCTATTGCGGAACCTGTTCCGATTTCACCATTTGCAATTACTTTTGAGGAAATTGTTAAAATCCCTGATAGTGGTAATACGAGAAAGCCTTCTGCCCTCCTCAATTTTATCACCCATGCGGGGGATAGCAGTGGTAGATTGTTTGTTAATGATCAAAGAGGTAAATTATACGTTATTGAAAATCAGGTTGCTTCTGTTTATTTAGATTTAAAAGACATAGTTGGCGACCAGTTTTTTCAAGATACTTCTCAACAAGGATTCACCTATTTTACCTTCCATCCTGAGTTTAAAACCAATGGAATATTTTATACGGTTCACACCGAAGAAAAAGGAACTAAACAGCCAGATTTTCCCGTCACCAAAGAAATCAGAAATAGTTCTGACGAAATTATTGAGAGTTCCCATCATGATGTTCTTTTGGAATGGACGGTAGACGATTCCTCTGGAAATCTATTTTCAGGAGAATACCGAGAAGTATTACGCATTGAACAACCTTATAAAGATCATAATCTTGGACAAATTAGCTTTAATCCCAATGCCACATTAGGAGATGAAGATTATGGACTACTGTACATATCAGCATCAGATGGTGGTAGTGATGGATTTCCGGTTAGCGATACTGATCCCCTCGATAATGGACAAGATCTAAGTACACCCCTTGGCTCTATTTTACGCATTGATCCTCTAGGAAATAACAGTGTTAATGGACAGTATGGAATCCCCGAAATTAATCCATTTGTTAACGATAACGATCCTCAAACTTTGGGAGAAATTTATGCTTATGGACTGCGGAATCCTCAGCGATTTAGCTGGGATGAAGGGGGAGACGGTAAATTACTGATTGCTGAGATCGGACAATATTTTATTGAGGAGATTAATTTAGGTAAACCAGGGGCTAATTATGGTTGGGGAGAACGAGAAGGAACCTGGGTTGTTGATGAAAAAAATGAAAACGTTTTGTTTCCCCTTCCAGAAGATGATCAAGTCTATAAATTTACCTATCCCGTTGCTCAATATGATCATGATGTACAAAGTGCTGCGGTCACAGGAGGTTATGTCTATCGAGGTCAAACCATCCCTTATTTATTTGGGGAATATGTGTTCGCAGATTTTTCTAGAGATGCACGGTTTTTCCAAGTGGGAGTTGATGATTTAATTGAAGGACAACAAGCACCAATTGAAGAATTACCCCTATTTCAAAATGAGCAACCTACCACATTTTTAGATATTGTTAATAGTAATCGTAGCGATGTCCGTTTTGGGGTGGATGAAACAGGAGAACTTTATGTCACGTCTAAACAAGATGGGATCGTTAGAAAAGTCCTTCCCTACTTTGAGAATCCTCAAGTTGACGTTATTGCAGAGGTAGGTGTTGCACAAGTAAGTCAACCCAATGGGAACGCTTGGACAACCATTGAACTAACCCATGAATATATTAATCCTGTAGTCGTCGTCGGTCCTCCTAGTTCAAATGGAGGACAACCTACAACTATTCGTACTCGCAATATTACTGCGAATAGCTTTGAAATTCAACTCGATGAATGGAATTATCTTGATGGTTTTCATGTCCCCGAAAGTCTTCCTTATCTAGTTATAGAAGCCGGAACCCATACCCTAACAGACGGGACAACTATTAAAGCTGGTCAACAACAAATTAATCATCAATGGGAATCAGTGGATTTAGGGGACGACTTCACCACTACCCCCGTTATCTTAAGCCAAGTGGCCAGTCGCAATGGTAGCAGTGCAGTAGTTACCCGCCATCGTAATATCGATGCTAATGGGTTTTCTATCAGATTACAAGAAGAAGAAGCAGCCGATGATTGGCACTTCGATGAATTAGTCAATTATGTTGCCTTTGAAACTGGTCAAGGTAACGCTAGTGGACTGGCGTTTGAAGCAGGATTAACCCCTAACGAGGTTACTCATCGTAATTACCGACTTAATTTTAGCCGCGATTACTACGCCCCTCTAGTATTTGGGGCGATGGCGACTCAAAATGGCAGTGATCCTAGCGCGTTACGTTTGAGGAAACAAGATTCCCAAGGAGCAACCCTTTTTATCCAAGAAGAGCGATCTTCTGACGCAGAAATTAATCATATTGAGGAAAGGATAGGTTACACAGTTTTTGATCGTCCTGGACTATTGTATGGGTTATCTGAGGAAATTAACGAGAATCAAACGATGTTTCCTGATGTTATTTCTGATTCGACTGTCTTAGTTTAGGTGAACCTCTGGATGGGGGCGAAACTACTTCAGTGCCTCCTCCCATTGGTTTTATGGATACTACTGAGATGGTAAAGTTACGGTCTCTAACCAAAATGATTCAATCCCTTTAACCAGTTTAAAAAGGTCTTTAAGATTCCGAGATTTCGTAATATAACAGTTGACATGAAGTTCGTAACTGTGAAAAATATCTTCCTCATTACTAGAGGTACTTAATACCACTACAGGAATACGCTTTAAATCAGGATCAGTTTTGATTTCTGAGAGAACTTCTCGGCCATCTTTTCGGGGTAAATTAAGGTCTAAGATAATAAGGTTAGGGCGGAGAGCTTGGGTAAACTCTCCTTGTTGCCGTAAATAGTCCATTGCATCCATGCCATTCCTAACAATCACCAACTGGTGAGGAACAGTGCTGGTTTTTAGCACTTCCTGGACTAAACGAATATCGGCCTTACTATCTTCAACCAACAGAATAATTTTATCGGGTTCGCCCTCTCCTGCGATCACGCTCGCGTCCTCCTACGGGTATGGTGAAATAGAATGTTGATCCCTGTCCTAATTCTGACTCAACCCAGATACGTCCCCGATGACATTCCAGAATTTTTTTACAAATGGCGAGTCCCATTCCCGTTCCTGGATATTCATCACGGGTATGTAACCGTTGGAAAATGACGAAAATTCGCTCAGCATATTGGGGATCAATGCCAATACCGTTATCTTGCACCGAGAATAACCAAGCATCCTCTAGGCGTTTGGATGAAATCTGAATTTCTGGGGGTTTCTCACTACGGAATTTAATCGCATTGCTGATTAAGTTGAGGAATAGCTGCATTAACTGGGTACTATCAGCCATTACCGTCGGTAAGGGATCATGGGTAACAGTTGCTCCGGTTTGATGAATGCGTCCCCGTAGGTTAGCGATCGCCCGTTCTAAAGCCGTTTCTGCCTCTGTCAGTTCAAATTCAACTGCCCGCATATCGACTTTAGAATAAGCCAAGACATCATCAATGAGAGTTTGCATCAAGCTAACTCCCTCTACGGCAAAATTGATAAATTCGCTGGCATCTTCATCTAACGCTTCTGCATAACGCATCTCTAATAACTGGACATAGTTAGAGACTTGGTTGAGGGGTTCTTGTAAGTCGTGGGAAGCAACGTAGGCGAATTTTTTGAGTTCAGCGTTAGACAGTTCTAAGTCTTGGGCTAATTGAGCTAATTCATCGGCTTGACGTAGAATAATGTTAGTAATAGCCTTTTTCAATTCTAAGGCCGCTTTAATTTCTACAGCTTTCCAAGAAAGAGATTTTAGACGGACGGTTTCTTTCCATAATTCAAAAGATTTTCGGGGAGATAACTGTAAAGTTCCCTCGGACGATTTTGCTTGATAGACATGATTGGGATCTCCTCCCCAATTCACTGTTTGAATCACTTCAGGACGGAACCATAACACATAATTTCTTTGGGAAACGGTCACCGAAAGTAACCCACTAGCTACATCCTTAAAATTGCGAGCATCGGCGTAAATATGGGGCAAAGAATCGGTATAGAAGACTTCTTGGTTGACATTTTTCTTGAGCCACTGTACCAAATATTTTATATCATCTTCTTTGGGAGTTTGTCCGATTAAACGGCAGCTATCTCCTATACAAATGGCTGCTCCTGTTGCACTGGTTAAATTGAGTAAGTTTTGACTATCATTAACTAATCCTTCGACAAAGGTATCTTCTAGAGACATTGAATCTACCAATTGAGATTGAATAGAAGCTAATTTCATGCGATAGTCATAGTCTTCTGTTTCTTCCCTGGCAGAAATTTCAGCAAACACTACTCGTCCTAAAAATTCACAAGCTTTTCGCAATTCATAGGGAACATATTTGGGGGTTTGATGATGACAAGCAATTAGTCCCCACAGTTTTCCATCTTTAATCAAAGAAATTGTCAGAGATGCTCCCACAGCCATATTATGGAGATATTCTAAGTGACAACCAGAGGCACTTCTGAGGATAGATAGGGTTAAATCTAAAGGATTTTCATCGATGGGATTATTGGGAGGAAATAGTTGGGCGGGTTTAGCGGTAGCATCGGGAATTAATCGAATCGAATTAGAACAGAAAAGTCGCCTGGCGGGTAAAGGAATATCTGAAGCAGGAAAGCGTAATCCTAAATAAGGTTCAAGGCTGTCTAATTTATCTTCTGCAATAACATCCCCATGATTTTGTTCGTCAAATTTATAGAGCATTACTCGATCAAATCCTGTCATTTGTCGGACTTCTTTAACAATAATCTGACAAAATTCTCGGAGATTAGCGTTAGATTGGAGTTCGTTAATTGAAGCTTTTGCTAGATGATAAAAACTTAAAAACGGAATATTTTCTTGTGAGGTAGCTGGTTCTAATTCTAGGATTAAATGTCCGACGGAATTTCGATGAAACACCGCATCAAAAATAACATAATCATCTCCGTTAACTCGCGCCCATAGTTTGGTAGGATTAATGAAATCTAGATTATCTCTCAATAAACCTGCTTTAACCTGTTCAATTTGGAAGCTATCGAAGATATCATCTAAGGTTTGCTCAATAATTGCTTCAGGGGTAATTCCAAAAAACTTTAAGGTATTGGTACTGGTTTGTAGAATTTTTAGATTAGGTTCTTCTAAGACGAATAGCACTCCGTGGGGTTGAATGTGTCCCCAAAGATGAATCGGAGACTCATCTAATTTTGTCAGGTTTATATCTTGAGTCTTTCCTGGAATGGCAATCATGTTTCTCTCCAATCTATGTTGTGAAGTTAATCAGCTATTTGATTATTTTCTGAAATAATATATATATTGATAGCTTTGAAATATAAAAAAAATATTATATTTTGTACAACGAAATTAAAAATTTTTGAAATTTATTTTTGCCTTTAAAAATTACATCTACTTACTCAATCGTTATTAGCAATTATACTATGACTTAGCTAAGATTTGAGCAATACAATATAAACAATGATTAAGGAACAACGATAATAAATAAATATATTTCTTGAGTTTTTGTTACTTTTTTACATAAACATTGAAATACCCTAACTAGGAGGTTAAGTTAGGGTACTTTAAGTTAAGATAAAGACAAGGTATGAATCTTGGGGGCGATAAGCCCTCTTTGTTTTAAACCCAAGAACAAGAAATTATCTTCTACTCACCTGTTTCTGGTTTTAGCTTACTAACAACAGGTTCTCCTGCATTAGGGATATGGGCGTTATCCAAAACCGTTAATACCCGTTTGAAATCAAACCCAATCGCCCGTAAAGCGTGCCAAAGATGTCCTTGAAGGAAAAAGAAAGCCAAGAAAAAGTGAGCATTCGCTAACCAACAACGGGCCGTATGGACTCCTGCTGGTAAATCGACCGTATCGGCAAAATAGGGAACTACACCCAGTTTAATGGCTAAGGCTGGTCCGTAGAATTCGGAGGGATAAGCTAAGGTGTTAACGGCACAGAAATAAGCTGCCACAAACCCTGCGAGGGCAATGCCTCCTAGGGAATAAGAGAGAATCGCTTCTCCAGAGAAAATTAACACTTTCTTCGCCCAGGGTAAGGGTGGGACAAGAATATGCCAAACACCACCAGCAATCAACATTATACCGACATAGATATGACCACCAACCAAATCTTCTAGGCTAGTAATCGAGGCAAAATGGGTTTGATAACCATAAATTGTTAAGGGGTCTAAAGTAGGATTGGTGACAACCCTGACTGCTTCGATGGTAGAGTCATAAAGTCCCCCAAAATACATGGCTTTAGCCGCTAAGAGTAAAGCCCCTGCACCGAGAAACAACAAATGATGTCCCAAAATGATGCCCAATTGACGGGTATCATCCCAGTTAAAGTGAAATTTACGGGCAATTCCTGACGCTTCTTTTAAATCGCTTTCTCCCTTGAAGGTATGGAAGAGTGCGCCAGCCCCTAAAAAGGCGGAGGAAATCAGATGAATAGCCCCAACGACAAAGTAGGGATAGGTGTCAACAATTTTACCTCCTTCTCCGACACCCCAACCTAGGGTGGCTAAATGAGGTAATAGAATGAGTCCTTGTTGTCCCATGGGTAAATCAGGGGAATAACGAGAAATCTCAAAAAAGGTAAAAGCACCTGCCCAAAACACAATTAAAGCAGCTTGACCAACATGGGCACTGATGAATAAGCCCGATAGGTTAGCAAAACGAGCATTTCCTGCCCACCAATCATATTTGACCTTGGGATTATCGTAAGTTTGCAAGGTTAATCCTCCACATGAATTTACAAATCACTTAATGCTATATATTTGCAATAAGTTAGGCTGACTTGATTATGTCTAAGAAAAATTTTTCTGTCAATTATTAAAAGATTTTCTTAATAAACTGCTCTCTAAAACAGATTAAAGTGTATTTTTTTATACTAAAATCTAAATTAATGATAATTTTATGCAATAAATTTTGAGGATTTTGTAGTCTTAGAATTAAAGCTATTGACTAATTTTCTTAATTAACTGAGTCAAAAACATGATGAGGGAGTTGATAAATAGCAGATTAGTGATTTTCAGCCTTCATTAATTGAGGTTATAGAACGTATTATGTTGCTTCAGATTTTCTGTGCGGTTAGTGTTTGGTTATTGATGGGAATTGGTGTCTTAAGAATTTGGAAACTTAGTATCAGGGGATTTGCTTACGTTAAGAGACTACATAACATTCCCTGTGAACGGTGTGTATTTTTTACAGGAGACTATCGATTAAAATGTACAGTAAAGCCTTATATTGCGCTATCAGAAGGGGCTATTGACTGTCAAGACTTTCAACATCAGTAACTGATTATTATTTATTCGTGTCTGGAGAACCGACCAAAGTATTATGGTCTATGATTAAAAATAGTTAACAAAACTTTATTTATCTTCATGACCGTTGCCCTATCCAGACTCAATCAGATAAAAGACAGCTTGATAAGTACGCTTCTGTTAGGCAATAAATCCACCCCCGAACTCTGGGGAATTTTAACCGTTTATTTCGTCCAAGGAATCTTAGGGTTAGCCCGTCTAGCCATTAGTTTTTTCCTCAAAGACGATTTAGCCCTAACCCCTGCCCAAATGGGCGCATTGACTGGAATTGCGGTGTTACCGTGGGTGATTAAACCAGTATTTGGGTTTATGTCTGATAGTTTACCCATCTTTGGTTATCGCCGTCGTCCCTATTTAATTCTTTCGGGGTTATTGGGTAGCATCGCCTGGCTAACGCTAGGAACCATTGTTAATAATCCTTGGTCAGCCACTATCAGTTTACTGCTAATCTCCCTCTCCGTTGCCGTTAGTGACGTTATTGTCGATTCTTTGGTAGTAGAAAGGGCGAGAAAAGAATCCCTAGGAAAAGCAGGTTCTTTGCAATCTTTAACCTGGGGAATTTCAGCATTAGGGGGATTAATTACCGCTTATCTTAGTGGTTGGTTGTTACAACATCTGAGTAATCAAACAGTTTTTGTGATTACGGCTATTTTTCCCTTAATTGTTGCCATGGTTGCCGGGTTAATTGCCGAGAAACCTGTTAATAAAAATGCTCACAAAACGGCTTCTAAAAAGTCTCCAATTAAGCAACAGCTACGGCAACTTTGGAAAGCCTTTAAACAAAAATCAATTCTGTTACCCGTTGCCTTTATTTTTATTTGGCAAGCAACCCCTAATGCTGACTCAGCCTTCTTTTACTTTACGACAAATGAACTGGGATTTGACCCTGAATTTTTAGGGCGAGTTCGTCTCGTTACCAGTGTGGCTGCTTTAGTGGGAATTGGACTTTATCAAAAATTTCTTAAAACCGTTTCCTTTCGGCGTATTTTAGGGTGGAGTATTATCATTTCTTCTGGGTTAGGGATGACTATGTTGCTGTTAGTAACCCATACCAATCGAGTGATCGGAATTGGCGATCGCTGGTTTAGTTTAGGCGATAGTTTGATCCTCACCGTGATGGGAGAAATTGCCTTTATGCCTATCCTTGTTTTGTCCGCCCGTTTATGTCCAAAAGGCATTGAAGCAACCCTATTTGCCCTACTCATGTCTATTCTGAATTTATCAGGGTTGGTATCCCATGAATTAGGGGCATTACTAACCCAATGGTTAGGGGTAACAGAAACGAACTTTGATCGCCTTTGGTTATTAGTTATTATCACCAATCTTTCAACCCTTTTACCCCTACCGTTTTTAGGGTGGTTGCCCGCTAGCGATCCTCAAGTAGAGGAATTAGAAGCGAATGTCTTCCCTCCCACAGAAGTCTTAGAACATCATACTTTAGGATCTTCTTCTGAAGACTCAATGATTCCTACTGTTGCCCCTGAATTTTTTGCTGAATCTGCTCGAAAATAACCTTCAATTACTCTAAATTATCATGACTAATTTATTAACAAAGGAAAGCCTAAAAAAGTCCTATAATCCCGAACAATGGAAACAAGGTTATCAATCTCAACCCAATGAATATGACTATTGGATTGATGATATTGAAGGAAAAATTCCTCCCCAATTGCAAGGAACTCTCTTTCGCAATGGACCTGGATTATTAGATGTTTACGGAACTCCTATTAAACATCCTTTTGATGGCGATGGGATGATTTGTGCCATGTCTTTTTTACCCAACGGAAAAGTTCATTTTCGTAACCGCTTTGTTCGTAGTGAAGGCTATGTTCAAGAACAAAAAGCACAAAAAATGCTTTATCGGGGAGTATTTGGAACGCAAAAACCTGGGGGATGGTTGAACAATATTTTTGATCTCAAAATGAAAAATATTGCCAATACCAATGTAATTTATTGGGGGGGTAAACTCCTCGCCCTTTGGGAAGCAGCCGAACCCCATCGTTTAGATCCTAAAACATTAGAAACCTTGGGACTTGATTACCTAAATGGAACTTTAGAACCTGGGGGATCAATTGCTGCCCATCCTTGGGTTGATCCACATTGTGAAATGGATAATAATCAACCTTGTTTAGTCAATTTTTCCATCAAACCAGGGCTATCAAGTAAAATTACGGTTTATGAATTTAGTCCTCAAGGAGAGTTATTACGCCGTCATTCCCATAGTGTTCCAGGGTTTTCTTTTATTCATGACTTTGCCATTACACCCCATTATTGTATTTTCCTACAAAACCCAGTGACATTTAATCCTCTTCCCTATATTTTAGGGTTTCAAGGAGCAGGAGAATGTGTAAATTTTCAACGGCAAAAACCGAGTCGTCTAATTATTATTCCCCGCAAGCCTCCCTACGATGAGGTAAAAATATTAGAAACCAACACTGGATTTGTTTTCCATCATGCTAATGCTTTTGAAGTAGGAAATTACATCTATCTTGACTCAATTTGTTATGATGCTTTACCCCAAGTGCAACCAGATGTTGACTATAAAGAGGTAGATTTTGAAAAGTTAGCTCCAGGTCAATTATGGCGGTTTACCATTAATTTAGAAGACGATACAGTACAACGTCAGATGTTAGAAAGTCGCTGTTGTGAATTTCCCACCTTAAACCCTGAAAAAGTAGGGGAAAACCACCGTTATTTATATATCGGTGCTACCCACGATACGACCGGAAATAACCCCCTACAGGCCATTCTAAAACTAGATTTAGAAACCGGAGAAAGACAACTGCATTCTTTTGCACCAGCTGGATATGTAAGCGAACCCATTTTTGTGCCTAATTCCAATCCTAGTCAAGAAGATGACGGATGGTTATTAGTAATGGTTTATGATGGGAATCACCATCGTTCTGATGTAGTTATTGTAGATGCCAAAGACTTAAATCAAACTCCTGTCGCCAAAGTTCATCTTAAACATCATATTCCCTATGGGTTACATGGTAGTTGGACGGGTGAAACGTTTATTAATTAGGTTTGTAGTGAGGGCTTTAGCCCTCTTTAAAGATCCCTTAAAGACTGACTACAAAAAAGTTAAAATTAATCCATAAAAACTGCAACCACTTCTATCTTTGCGCCAACCTGTGAGTGGGAGATTGAGCAAGTCCTCGATGAAGATTAGATGCCAGATTAACTGAGTATACGGTGTAGGGTGTAGGAAAAATATTATGACCAAAGTATTGAAGCAATTTGTATGTGCAGTTAAGACGAACTTCTCATCAGATTTTGTCCCTGGTATCGGGAGAGCCGATCTGAGTTAAACTCAGATCTTTGCTAATTGTCCCCCTCACTCCTCTATCAAAATTAATCTTGGGAGCAAATTACATACCCATAATTTCGTAACCAGCATCGACATAAAGCACTTGTCCGGTAATACCGCTAGCGAGATCACTAGACAAGAAAGCCGCCGCATTACCAACTTCTAATTGGGTGACGGTTCGCTTGAGAGGAGCAACGTCTTCCACGTGGCGAATCATATCGAGAATACCTCCCACCGCAGAAGAGGCTAAGGTACGAATGGGACCTGCGGAAATAGCATTAACGCGAATATTATTAGATCCTAATTCAGAAGCCAAATAACGCACACTCATTTCTAATCCTGCTTTAGCTACCCCCATTAAATTATAATTAGGAATAACTTTCACCCCCCCCACATAGGTAAGGGTGACAATACTCCCCCCATCAGTCATCAAAGGCTTAGCATATTTAGCCATATTAGTCAAAGAAAAGGTACTAATTTCAAGAGATTTAGAAAACGCTTCCCGAGACACCCCACTAAAATCTCCGGTTAACCCTTCCTTGTCAGCAAAAGCTAGACAATGGATTAAAATATCAAGTTTACCCCAAGTGTCTGCCACGGCTTGAAACGTCGCCTCTACCTGAGACTCATTTTGAACATCACAGGGAACAAAAATCGAGGGATTTAGGGGTTCTACCACATCTCGGACTTTTTTTTCAAAACGCCCCTTTTCGTCGGGTAAAAAGGTAACACCGAGGTTTGCTCCGGCTTTATGGAGTTGTTGAGCAATACCCCAAGCAATGGAGCGATTATTAGCAATTCCTGTTACCAGTGCGTTTTTTCCGGTGAGATCTAACATAGTATTATCAACAAATTGTGCAATTTTTAGCGAATGAGGTCTCCCACTGTTTAAGATGGGTAGGTATAATCATTCACAGAACTGGGAACTTGTCATCCCAATAGAAACATTGTGAAGCAAAACGTAGCAAAAACCTCTGAAGATAGATTAAAGTGTTGTGTCTATACTGAAGTTAACAATCACCTGTGCGTTAAACCCAGTCTCTTTTCCCGCCGTTATATAAAAGTGTGATGGAAGCATCCTTATCTCAAGATAAACCCTTAGCAGCCGTTTTTCGCCGCATTGGTGGCGGTGCCTATCCTCCTGTTGTTGAATCCTTTGAAAGAGGTAAAACGATTTTTTTTCCAGGTGATCCAGCCGAAAGAGTTTACTTTTTACTCAAAGGGGCCGTGAAACTTTCCCGTGTTTATGAAGCAGGGGAAGAAATTACTGTAGCTTTGTTGCGCGAAAATAGTGTCTTTGGGGTGTTATCCTTAATTACTGGGCAACGCTCAGATCGCTTTTATCATGCAGTAGCCTTTACTCCTGTAGAATTATTATCGGCTCCTATCGAACAAGTAGAACTCGCGTTGAAAAATAATCCCGATTTATCTATTTTGATGCTTCAGGGGTTATCTTCACGGATTTTACAAACGGAAATGATGATTGAAACCCTAGCACACCGCGATATGGGGTCGCGTCTAGTCAGTTTTTTGTTAATTTTATGTCGGGATTTTGGGGTTCCCACTTCTGAAGGAATTCGCATTGATTTAAAGTTATCCCATCAGGCGATCGCGGAGGCGATTGGTTCAACCCGTGTGACGGTTACTCGTCTTTTGGGCGATTTACGTCAAGAAGAGATGATTTCTATCCATAAGAAAAAGATTACTGTTCACAACCCCGTCGCCCTCAGTCAACAATTTACCTAACCTATCCCATCATTTTTGATCGCCTATGACCAGTGCTTACATCCTAATTGCAGCGATTCTCATTCTCGGAGGCTTAATCGCTGCCTTGGGCGATCGCTTAGGCACTACAGTAGGTAAAGCTCGACTCCGTTTATGGAATCTCCGTCCAAAGGATACAGCCATCGTCGTCACGGTCTTAACGGGAACCTTGATTGCTGGCTCTACCCTAGGGATTTTATTTACGTTTAGTAAGTCATTGCGCGAAGGACTGTTTCGTCTTGATGAAATTCTCAAACAATTACGAATTGCTCAGGCAGATTTAGAACAGGTTAGTCGGGAAAAACAAGACGTAGCCGAGGCCTTACAAACTGCTCAAGAAAAACAAAATCTTGCTCAAGAACGCCTTAAATCCATCAACGAAAATTTTGAACAAGCTAAAGCGCAACTAAAATCGGTTTCTAATCAAGCGACAAAATTAAAAAAAGATATTCAAACCCTTCTTCAAGAACGCAAGGAACTTTTAGAGAGCAAAACTACCCTTGATCAACAAATTTCCCAACTCCATGAACAGGTTCGCGCTAGAGATGAAGAACTCAAAAAGGGACAAGAAAAAATCAATGCTCAAGATCGTATTCTTCAACAGAGACAAACTCGTTTGCAAGATCTCGAAACTCGCTTAAAATCTTTAGAAAAACAGCAAAATCAATTACAAACGGAAATCGAACAACGAGATAGTAAAATTGCTAATCTTGACCAAGCAATTGTCCGAAAAGACGCAGATATAAAAAATAGAGAATCCCAATTAAATGAATTAGAATCCCAATTAAATTATCTCAAACGAGAAGTTCAAATTTTAGAACAATACTATCAAACCTATCAAGAATTACGGGAACGCCAAATTGCTATTGTTCGCGGTCAAGTTTTGGCTTTGGGTGCTGTTCGCATTGTCTCTGCTGATGCAGTTATTCAAGTGGTAGATGAACTCCTTAGACGGGCTAATGAATCAGCCATTGAAGCGATTGGTAATCGTGATGTAAAGCCATCTGAACGGGTGGTTAAAATTACTAAAGCTCAAGTACAACAATTAACCCAACAACTCAAAGATGGTCAAGATTATGTGGTAAGAATTATCTCAGCAGGGAATTATGTCCAAGGGGAAAAAGAGGTAAGGGTTTTTGCTGATGTTGCTCTCAATCAAAAGATTTTTAATGCAGAGCAAACGATTGCAACTGTATCTATTGATCCCTCTAATATGACTGAAGAAAATATTCAAAAACGGATTGATATTCTATTAGCAGCAACCCAGTTTCGCGCTCGTCGTGCGGGAGTAGTCGGTAAGATTGAAGTAGAAGATGGGCGGTTAAAAACGATTGTTAATTTCATTGAAGAAATTAGTACTTGGGAGAATGGATTAGATGAAATTAAGGCGATCGCGGCGGAAGAAACCTATACTATTGGTCCTCTTAAAATTCGCTTGATTGGAATTAAAGATGGTGAGATTCTTTTTGGAACTTGAATAGTTAATAGTTGATAGTTGATAGTTGTTTCAAGTTTAAATATAATATATCTAAGCTTATTGAATGAACCTAAAATGATTATTGGATTTGACCCTGGACGGGATAAATGTGGCATTGCGGTAAGGAATGAACAAGGACACTTTCCTTATCATCAAGTGGTCAATTCTGAAGATGCGATCGCTACTTTACAATCTCTTTGTCAACAGTTTCCCATTGAGCAATTTGTGATGGGAAATCAAACCACTTCTAAGCAATGGAAACAACAATTAGAAAAAGAGATTTCTACGGCTATTCCGATAGTGATGGTTGATGAACGTAATAGTACCCTAGAAGCCCGCGATCGCTATTGGGAAATGTATCCACCTCAAGGACTAACTCGGTTAATTCCTCAAGGAATGAGGGTTCCTTCTCGCCCAATTGATGATATTGTCGCTATTTTATTAATTGAAAGATATTTGAAAAGAAATAAATCATAAAGATTGAAAAAATAAAACGATGGGATCTATAGTAATTTTGAGCCGTTGAATGAAAATATTTGATAAGCTATTGTTAGCCAAACAGCAATCACATCTAGACCAAAATTTATGATTACCAAAAAGCGTATTAAAGCTAGATTGGTATTACTTAGTGTTTTAATGTTGGCTTCCGTAGGCTGTCAGACTATTCCCCAAACTGATAACCCCGATGAGGAAGAAGCCTCTTCTAAACCTCAAATTCCAGCAGTAGATGTGGCGATCGCTCGCATTGACACGTTGAATAACACCATAGAATACATTGGAACAACTCAACCGGTTCGAGAAGTAGGGTTACGATCCCAAGCAGAAGGACAATTACTGAATCTAGCAGTTAATCTAGGCGATCGCGTGACCCAAGGACAACTTTTAGCTCAACTCGACGATGGGTTATTAAAAGCAGCTGTTAGTAAAGCCCAGGCAGACTTAGCAATACAAGAGTCAGAAGTGATCCAAGCCCAAGCAGAAGTCAATGCGGCGATTACTGATGTAGAATCAGCTAAGGTGCAATTAGAACAGGCCAAAGTTGATGTTGAGCGGCTACAGGAGTTATACGAAGAAGGAGCGATCGCTCAACGGGAAGTGGAGTTAGCGCGTACCCAATACCGCACCACGAAGCAAACCCTAATTGGAGCGCAGTCTCAAGTAAATGTGCGTAAGTCTGCTGTAGAAGCTGCCAAAGGTCGGGTTATTGCCCAAAACGCTTTAATAGATCAAGAACAAAAGAGATTGTCCTATACTCGCCTTATGTCTCCCATTACAGGGTATGTCCTACAACGGGTGATAGAACCTGGAAATTTAGTCCAACCAGGGGATGAAATTCTACGGTTAGGAGATTTTAGTCAAGTGAAGATAATTGTTCCCGTTTCCGAGTTAGAGTTAAGCAATCTTAGGGTGGGACAGTCGGTAAGGGTGCGTTTAGATGCTTTTCCTCGTGATAGTTTGGTAGGAAGGATAAGTAATATTTCTCCAGCCGCTGATCCGATTGCGCGACAGGTTCCTATCGAAGTTATCTTACCGAATCCTAGTCAAAAAATTGGCAGTGGATTGTTAGCGCGGGTGAATTTTTATCAAGGAGAAAGTCAACCGGTGGTTATTCCCGAAACTGCGCTGAAAGTGTCTCAGGAGTTATCTAGAGGAGGACGGGGAACAATTTTTGTGGTAACAGGAGATCAACAGACGGCGATTGTTAGGAAAAGAATGGTAAAGTTAGGAGAAATTAAGGATGGAAAGGTAGAGGTTTTAAGCGGGATGCAACCAGGAGAGCGGTTTGTATCTCGTAGTAGTAGTCCTTTACAAGATAATCAGTCAGTTCGATTGAGTGTTTTATCTGAGTAAAAGTAAAGGGATAGACTAGATAAATTAGAATATTATTAATCAAAATTCAAGTTTAGACTAATGTGAAATCTAGAGTTTTTTGGAAAAAATCTTTTTATTTATCAATCAAGAAACAATCGTTTGAATTAATGTATGACTTCCAACCATAACTCATCTCGTCTTGGTATTAGTGGACTTGCTATCCGTCAACATATCGGAACCCTAATGTTAACATTAGCGGTGATAATTGTTGGTATTTTCTTTATTACGACTATTCAAGTAGACTTACTTCCTTCTATTACTTATCCTCGTATTGGACTCCGTTTAGAAACCCCCGGAATTGCCCCAGAAATTGCCATTGATGAAATTACAAGACCCCTAGAACAAGCATTATCTGCAACCGAAGGGGTGGAACAAGTTTATTCAAAAACCCGTGAAAATCGTATTAGTATCGACCTATTTTTTAAACCAGGTGGTAATATCGATCAAGCCTTAAATGATGCCACAGCATCTTTAAATCGTGCTAGAAGTAATTTACCAGATAATTTAGAATCTCCCCGCTTATTTAAAGCTGATCCTTCTCAATCACCTATCTACGAATTTGCCTTAACTTCATCCCTTAGAGAAGAAGTAGGGTTAAGAGTATTTGCAGAGGAAGAATTAGCCAGAGAATTAAGCGTTATTCCTGGAGTTGCTTCTGTAGATGTTTCAGGAGGGGTGGAAGAAGAAGTTAGAGTGGATATTGATTTGAATCGTTTACAAGCATTAGGGGTTGGTTTAACAGATGTCTTAGATGAATTAGAAATACGAAACCAAGATATAGCGGGAGGACGTTTATTAGGAGAAAATGGAGAACCGTTAACCCGTGCAGTGGGAAGATTTAAAACAGTAGAAGAAATTCGGAATTTGTCTTTTGCGGTTAATGGAAACACAACAGAAATAGGTAGATCGCCACGAGTTTATCTGCGGGATTTTGCTCAGGTAATTGATGGAACAGAAGAAAAACGAATCTTTGTCTTTTTAAATGGTGAACCGGCGATTAAAATTAGTGTTCAAAAACAACCTGATGCGAATACTATTCAAGTTATCGATGCAGTTAAAGAAAAAATCAAAGAGTTAAAAGATGGTGCCAGTATTCCTGATGATATTACGTTGCTTCCTACATTAGATGAATCAATTTTTATTCGCAATTCTATCCAAAATGTGATTAACTCTGGATTAATGGGAACAGGACTTGCGGCGATCGCTGTCTTGCTATTTCTAGGATCATTACGTCAAACTTTTATTATTGTCTTCTCAATTCCCTTGGCTACTCTGGCGGCTGTTATTTTAATGAAATTATTTGGTTTATCCCTTAATGTCTTTAGTTTGGGCGGACTCGCTTTAGGGGTAGGAATTGTTGTTGATAACTCTATTGTTATGTTAGAAACCATTGCAGAAGGAGTCGGGGTTGCACCAGGAAAAAATAGTAAAATTCGTTTAACGTCTCGTCAATTAATTGATCAATCTATTCGCAGCAGCCAAACTGTAGAATCAGCTTTAATTGCTTCTACTAGCACCAATTTAGTAGTTGTTTTACCCTTTTTAATGATTGGGGGATTAATCTCTTTACTATTTAATGAATTAATCTTAACCATTAGTTTTGCTGTGGCGGCTTCTATTTTAGTCGCCTTAACTATTGTCCCGATGTTAACCTCAAGATTGTTAGCAATTCGTTGGTCAAGTCGCTTACATAAATTCTGGTTATTATCTTGGTTTAATCGGGGATTTTATGAGATAACAAAAGGATATCAATGGTTCCTCTCAAAACTGATTCAAATACGATGGTTAGTTGTTATTATTGCTTTTATTATTTTAGGGGGGAATAGTGTTAATTTAGCTCAAGAACTTCCCCAAGAAATTTTACCTCGCATCAATACTGGACAAGCCCGATTATTTGCGAGTTTTCCTCCCAATACTTCCCTAGAAACCAACCGAAAAGTTATGAAAATAATTGATACAATCCTTTTACAACAACCAGAAACAGATTATCTTTTCACCACATCGGGTGGTTATTTATTTGGGTCTAGCACTAGCGAAAATGTGCTAAGAGGATCGAGTACCATTATTTTAAAACCAGGAACTGATACGGAAGCTTATAGTGAACGAGTCAGTCAAGAATTGAAAAAATTAAACTTAGTTAGAATTCGGTTGGCAATTTTTCCTGATGCTGTCCGTGGTTTAGTTTTAAATAATTCTCCTGTAAGACGAGCAGATATTGATTTAATCTTACAGGGTAATGATCAAAATAATCTAGAAGAAGCCGGACAAACTGTTTTAAAAACCTTAGGAGAAAACTTAACCTTAGCCAGGTTTCGTCCAGATGGTGATCCCCCTCAACCTGAAATACAAATTCGTCCTGACTATCAACGTTTAGCGGCTTTTGGGTTAAATATAAATGATATTAGGCAATCTCTGAGAACGGCTATTCAAGGGTCAGTTCCCACACGGTTACAAAGGGAAAACCGCTTAGTAGATATTCGGGTACAATTAGATAAAGGTTTAATCACTCGCCCTTCTCAATTGACTCAAATTCCTCTGTTTAATCAAGGAAATCGTCTGATAAAATTGGGAGATGTTGCTAATATTGAAGAGGGAAAAGCTCCTGGGGAAATTCAACGCATTAATCAACGTCAAGTTTTTATTTTAGAAGGAAATTTAACTGAGGGAGCGAGTTTAGGACCAGCAATTGCAGAAGTCAAGCAAGTTTTAGAAACAATAGAATTACCCAAAGGCGTTAGAATTCTTCCTAGTAATGCTGAAGAAAGTAATAAACAATTACAATCATCTCTCAGAGTTTTGGGGGGATTAGCTGCTTTTTTAGTCTTCGTGGTAATGGCTGTTCAATATAATTCTTTAGTTGATCCATTAGTGATTATGCTAACCCTTCCCTTGGCTTTATCTGGAGGAATTTTTGGACTATATATGACCCAAACTCCGATTGGTGCAACGGTTATTGTTGGGGCAGTTTTATTAGTGGGAATTGTGGTGAATAATGCCATTGTCATGATAGAGTTAGCCAATCAAATTAGAGTTGAGAAAAACTGCGATCGCGCCACAGCAATTATTCAAGCTGCCCCTCAACGGTTACGCCCTATTTTAATGACAACCATTACTACGGTACTAGGAATGTTACCCTTAGCTATTGGGGCGGGACAAGGAGGAGAATTTTTACAACCATTAGGAATTGTGGTATTTTCTGGGTTGTCTTTAGCTACCTTATTGACTCTATTTCTTATTCCTTGTTTCTATTTATTACTCCATGATTTATTTAGAGGAACAAAAAAGAGAAGTAAACGGAAAAAGTCAGCCCTAGAAATTATTTTAAAAGAAAATTTAAGTGATTCTATTACTAACTCAAAAATCCCCAGTAAAAATAAGTTGGGAACAAAGGATAATAAGTAAATAATCTACCAATGAATGACAAGCTGAAGCCTAATTTGACAAAAACCAAAAACATAAAAGTTCGTAGTTGGAGCTTTAGCCCTAATATAAAAAACTCGCGGAGTGATAACCAGCTTAAAATTGAGGCAGGCTCAGTAACAGGGGTATGGGGAAAAATCACCAAGGTATCAGGTTAACATCGAGCGTAGCCGAGGTGTTAGATCCCGAACAACTTTGAGATAAAAAGCCAATTCGTCGTAACTCACCCTTGAAGACTTTAATTTTGGGTCATAATATTTTCCCTACACCCCACACCCTACACCCAGTCTACACTTTAACCCCCAAGCTTACCCCGTCAGGTTTACACACCTACTTAGGACTGAAGCCCTCACTACAAACCCTAAACAATAGATAAATAACTTTTCACTAATGAAATGTTTTCAGAGAGGCTTTTAATTTAAGTTTCCTCAGCACTAAGTTCTTCAACAGAAATCTTTTCAATATTCCAAAATGCCCCGCCTAATGGTGAATATTCAATTCCTTCAAAGCGATTTCTAACAGCCGCTAATGAGTAAGGGTTAACTAAATAGATAAAAGGAACATATTCTGACACTAATTGCTGTGCTTTACTATAGATTTCTTTGCGTTTTTCTCGCTCTAATTCTTGCGCCCCCTCTAAATATAATTGTTCAATTTCTTTTTCCCAGTCTGTCACCACTCGTCCGGTAATGGGTTTTTGTCCTGCTTGGGGTTTTTGGTTAAACATATGTAAGTTACCATCGGTATACCAAATATTAGGCGCGTGGGGTTCATTTCCTCCAGTAAACCCAATAATATGAGCCTCCCAATCTAAGGAATTACTCAACTTATCAACTAATACATTAAACGCCAAAGGACTAAAATCAACTTGCATTCCTAGTTTTCTTAAATCTTCTTTAATTTGCGCCCCCATTGCTTCTCGAATTTTATTTCCCGCATTGGTAATTAAACTAAATTGAACCCGATTTCCTTTTTGATCTAAGAGTTCTCCTGTTCCATTTAATTTAAAGCCTTCTTTTTTGAGCAATTCTTTGGCTTTTTCAAGGTTGTATTCATATCCTTTAATGGACTTGTCATAATAGGGTGCTTGTACAGAAATTTGCGTATTTTGAGGCGCGCCTAAGCCTCGATAAATATTATTAATAATGCGAGGACGATCAATAGCATAAGCAACCGCTTTTCTAAACTTTAGGTTATTAAACCATGCTGATTTAATAGGATCAACTAAGGGTTTTCCGTCACGTTTTCCTTTATTGAGATTAAATGAAATAAAAGTTGTTCCGTAAGCAGGTCCCCCATTATGAATGGTAAAATTACCTCGATCTTCTTCCCGTTTTAATAAAGAAAAGTATTCAGGAGTTACACTAATAGAATCTAAACTTCCTGAGCGAAATTGTAATAAGGATGTATCCGTTGATTCGACAATGGCAAAAATGATTTGATCAATATTAGGAAGTTGATTTCCTTCTTTATCTTTTTTCCAATAATAGGGATTTCTTTCAAAGATAACTCGTTGACTGGTTGTATAACTTTTGAGTTTATATGGTCCATTGACAATAATTTTTTCTGGAGGCGTATCGGTTCCCCAAGTTGATAGGAAAGCCAAATTCCCATCACTTCCTTTTTGGGTTATTGTTGGTTGTAAAATATGAGCCGGTAAAATGGGAACACTAGCATTGTCTAAAAAAGGAGCAAAAGGTTCGGTTATTTTAAATTCAATTCGTCGATTATCTAGTTTTATAATCTCAGGAAATGTTCCCTTTCTTCCTACCCTAAAACTATCTCTATAATTATTAGGTATTTTTTCGTTTAAATATAAATCATTATAACTAAAAACCACATCATCAGCTGTTATGGGTTGCCCATCAGACCATTTTAACCCTTCTCTTAAGGTAAAAACAATTCTTAATTTATCATCAGAGACTTCCCAAGAGTCTGCTAAAGCTGGTTCTTTAACCCCAGTAATTGGATTTTCAGTAATTAGCCCTTCATAGGTGTATGCAAAGATACTAGGGGAAGAACTATTAAGCACGGCGTTAAAGGTTTTAGGATCACTTATCCAAGAGAAAACTGCTTGATTAGGATTGCTTGTTGTAGCACAACTTGTTAAAGGAAATAAACATAAAAAAACAAGAATAAAAGTTAGACTTCGTTTGTAGATAATCGTAACTAAGTTTTGTAATTCCATAAAATTATTCATCTAATGATTTACCTTGATTAATTATTTTATCTTATCAACAGGATTAATAGACAAAGCTGTCTTAAAAAAGTAACCGATTAAATAAAGAGAGCCACAGAGAATAATCGTCGGGTTAGAATCATCAATCGCTGTATCTAAGGCTTGGAAAACATGAGAAAAGGTTTTAATACTGCCTAATTGGGGACAAATTTGATGGGCTAAGAGGGCTAAGCTTTCTGGATTTGCCGTTTGATGATCAGGTACGGGAACTAAATATAAATGATCTTGCGATCGCAATAAAGCGTCAAATATTTTATCATGATCTTTGGTTGATAAAATTCCCATTACCCAAGTAATCGGTTGCTCTAATGTATCGACATACTCTCGTAAAGCCGTCGCTGCTGCTCCATTATGCGCCCCATCAATTAAAATAGGAACATTACGCCATTTTGTCCATTGTAATCTTCCCAACCATTGGGTTTTTTCCATTCCTTTTTGAATCACATTTAAAGGAATTTTCCAGCCCTTTTCTTCTAAAATTTTTAAGGTAGCAATGGCTAAAGCTGAATTCATTAATTGAACTTTTCCTAACAGAGATAAAGGATAGGTAATGTCTTGATACTGAACCCAATTTTCTTGGATAGGAATAGCCGGTTTAACCCAAAGTTTAGGACAGTTTAAAGCTTGAATACGAGAAGTAATTACCGTTGCTGCTTCTGAAGGAAGTTGTCCAATAACGGCGGGACATTCAGGTTTTAAAATCCCCGCTTTTTCGTAAGCAATATGAGCTACCGTTGGACCTAATCTTTGCCAATGTTCTAGACTAATAGAAGTAATAACTGTCACTAAGGGATTATCACAAATATTAGTGGCATCTAATCGTCCTCCTAACCCTACTTCAATCACCCCAATATCTACTTTTTTCTCAGCAAAATAAACCCAAGCTGCAGCCGTCATTACTTCAAATAAACTCGGTTTATCTTGACAAGAATTACTCAAGTTGTTAATCTTAATCAAAATCCTTTCCAACTCCGTCTCGGAAATCGGTTGATTATTGAGACAAATTCTTTCGGTTGGACTAACTAAATGGGGAGAAGTATAGCGTCCCACTCGATACCCTGCTTCAGTTAGTACCGAAGAAAGATAAGCACAAACAGACCCCTTGCCATTGGTTCCCCCGACATGAATAATAGGAAAACAATGGTGAGGGTTACCCAAAGCTTTTAATAGGGCTTGAATTCTCTCTAACCCAAGGGTTACTCTAGCAAGTTCAAAAGATTGTAGTAGGGAATTAATAGTCACTGAATTTAACTATCCGTAATAATTTAAGAGTAGGCAACAGTCACCCTAAAACTCTATAATAACCTTAAATACTATCAGAATGATGTCTTTCTCTTTAGCTCCATGGCGGCCTATTTTAGCCCGCGCACTCCATCGTAACCGAAGTAAACCCCACTCCCGTTATTTACAATTGGCTACCGTTAATGTTAAAGGACAACCGAGCAATCGGACAGTTGTTTTTAGAGGATTTTTAGAAAAAACTAATCAATTACAAATAGTCACAGATACTCGTAGCAGTAAAATAAAGGATATTCAACATCAACCCTGGTGTGAAATTTGTTGGTATTTTAGCCAAACCCGTGAGCAATTTCGCCTATCAGGAAATATAACGTTAGTCAACCAAGAAACAGAAGATAAGCGATTACAAGAAGCAAGACATACCCTGTGGGGGAAGCTTTCAACCGAAGCAAAACAGCAATTTAACTGGCCGAGTCCAGGTCAACCTATCGAACCAATAGAGGAGAATTTTTGTAAGCAATTATCTTTTATAGAAAGTCCTGTGTCCAATTTTTGCTTATTATTACTTGAACCGGAACAAGTTGATCATTTAGAATTACGAGGAAAGCCCCACCATCGACAAATTTATTATTGGAATGAACAAAAAAATTGGATAACACAATCAGTCAATCCCTAACTGGGCTAGTTGTTTTTTTTTGTAAAATGGTAACAAATTGTTTAAAATAAAATATTACAGTAATGATTATTGAACCTAAACTATGCAATACAGACGATTTGGTAGAACAGAATTAGAAATGCCCGTTTTTTCCTGTGGTGGAATGCGCTATCAATATAAATGGAAAGATGTTCCTTTAAAAGATATTCCTGATGATAATCAACAGAATTTAGAAACAACAATTCGTCGTTCTTTAGAGGTAGGAATTAATCATATAGAAACAGCTAGAGCTTATGGAACTTCTGAGCTACAATTAGGAAGAGTTTTACCTAAGTTTCCTAGAGAAAAATTAATTATTCAAACCAAAGTAGTTCCCAAAGAAGGGGTTACAGAATTTCGTCGTAAATTCAATCAAGGACTATCATTACTAAATTTAGATTATGTTGATTTATTAGGAATTCATGGGATTAATACCCCAGAAATTTTAGAATCTTGTATTCGTCCAGGGGGTTATTTAGAGGAAGCCAGAAAATTACAAAAACAAGGAAAAGTCAAGTTTATTGGGTTTTCAACTCATGGTCCCACAGAGGTTATTGTTAAAACCATTGAAACTGATTGTTTTGACTATGTTAATTTACATTGGTATTACATTAATCAAAGTAATTGGCCAGCGATAGAAGCAGCGAATAAACATGACATGGGAGTGTTTATTATTAGTCCTTCCGATAAAGGGGGTAAACTGTATGACCCCCCACAAAAGTTAGTGAAACTTTGTCATCCGTTAAGTCCTATTGTCTTTAATGACTTATTTTGTTTATCCCATCCTCAAGTTCATACTTTAAGTCTAGGGGCATCTCGTCCAACAGACTTTGATGAACATTTAAAAACATTAAATTATTTAGATAATTCTGAAGAAACATTAACCCCAATTGTTCAAAAACTAGAGAAAGAATTTATTAAAGTCCTAGGAGAAAATTGGTTTAAAACATGGCATATTGGCTTACCTAATCACGCTCAAACGCCAGGAAATATTAACATCCCAGTGATTTTATGGCTCAGAAATTTAGCCCTTGCTTATGACATGGTAGATTATGGAATAATGCGGTATAATTTATTAGGAAATGGAGGACATTGGTTTCCAGGTCAGAACGCTGAAAAAGCAAAGGAGTTTGACTTAAAATCTTGTTTGGTTAACAGCCCATATCAAGATGTAATACCCTATTTATTAGAACAAACCCATGAATTATTAGGGGGAAAATCAGTCAAACGTCTCTCTGAGGCCTAAAAAATTAATTCTTTCTGTTAACTAATTAATAAATTAATGAGCGATCAAGAGTATCAAACAGCTTTATGGATGAAAGAATATATTACTCCCTGGGATATATATATTCATGGAATTAGTCGAATTTTAGACCATAAAATCACGCCCTACCAAGAGATGTATATTGTAGAAACAGGAGCTTATGGTAAAGCCCTTATTCTTAATGGCACATGGCGGTCTTGTAGTGCTGATGAATTTATTTACAATGAAGCCTTAGTTCATCCAGCTATGGTATCTTATCAGTCGCCGAAAAATGTACTGATTTTAGGAGGCAGTGAAGGGGCAATATTACGGGAAGTTTTGCGGTGGAAAACCGTTGAAAAAGTACAGATGATTGATATTGATGGGGAAGTGGTAGAAGCGTGTCGTCAACACCTTTTTGAGATGCACCAAAATGCTTTTGATGATCCTCGTGTTGAATTAACTATTGCTGATAAATTAGACATTTTAGAAACTACCTCTCAACAATGGGACATCATTATTTCTGACCTAACAGAACCTCTTGACCAAGGGTTTTCTTTATTGCTATTTACTCACGACCATTTCAATAAACTAAAAAAAGTTTTGAGTCCTGGAGGGTTGATGGTGGTTCAAGCTGGCTCTATTGCCCCCGCAAAACTTGAGTTACATACTCGTATAATTCAGACTTTACAAAAGGTATTTCCTCAGGTTCATTCTATCTCTAATTATATTCCTACTAAGGGTTCTCCTTGGGGATTTGCCCTTTGTTCAGAAAGCCCTATTGAAACTAAACCTAATCCCACTACGGTAGATAAATTATTAGATGAAAAAACAACAGGAGGATTGCGTTTTTTAGATGGAAAAACTTTATTAGGAATTTTCCAAACCCCTACTTATGTGCGTCGGTCTATTGAGAATAAAACTTAGATTTATGATTAGTTTTGCCAAACTATCTAATAGTATTAAACATAATTCTAGGGTTTTCTTTTAAAAATAAAGGTAAATATCAATTAATTAAAGTTAATTAACAAATTATTACGGAAGCTTATAATCCTATTTTAGCTAATGGAGTGTTGAAAGTATAATTTAGATAAAACAGTTATTCAAATCAACACTACAGATATGGCCAGTATACCGAATCGTGAAAGTATCACGAAATCAAATGTAGTTTATGCTAAAATTGTCAGTAAAACCCCAGGAAGATTAAGGTTGAGATTAGACAAAGAGTTTCGCAACTATCAAGAAATTGACCGACTTTCTAGTATGTTAAAAGAGTGTATCGACATTAACAAGTTACGCACTTCTATTCAAACAGGGAGTATAACAATTTTTTACTCGAAAGATCACAATAGTTTTAAAGAAATTGATACTTTTTTGTCAGAGGTTGGAGTAATTCTGACAGAAACAATCTCAGACCAATTAAATCGAGAAAAATCAGTTATTTCGCAGCAAATTATCCATACCCTATCTGACTGGAACCAAGGGGTAAAAACAGCGACTAACAATAGGGTTGATTTACGACTGATTATTCCTATCAGTTTTGGAATGTTAGCTATCAGACAGTTATTGATTAAAGGAGTAATGTTAGAAACTATTCCTTGGTATGTCTTAGCTTGGTATGCTTTTGACAGTTTTATTAAATTAGAATATGGTCTTCAGGATTAAAAGAACATATCAACTTAAAAACTAGATTAGCTTCTGATACTTTTCCTGAATCTAATTTTGTTTTCCTTAAACAAGTTTTAGATAAAAATTTGTTGCCTAAATATTAAGACATTCAGTCCAACTTAAATTTTGTTAATCTTCAGGTTAATAAAAATACCTAAAGACATCTGAGTTTCATTCAAAAATACTGCTAATATTTCAAGTATCCTAGTAGAAACTTTTTGAGAATGACTTCAGACTCTAACCTGAACACTTCGCCCTCCTCAGGCCGTTTATTTGCCCTCTTAACCGCCTGTCTTTATCTTTTATTTACCCTACTTCCAGATAGCCATAGTTTAATGGTTCAATGGTCTTGGGTATTCATCTGGCAAATTGCTTTACTTTGCCCGATCATTTGGTTATTGGTAATGGTTGTCCAAACCAAGCAAATAAAAGGCTTAGGATTTGGTTTAGATTGGGTAGTAGGACTAATTATAATGGGAATTATTATCTCTACTTTATTTGCCCAATTTCCTAATCAAGCACGATGGTATGGATGGGCTGCATTGGGGTTTATTGCGGCTATATATGCCCTTAACTATTGGGTTTATTCACCTCAAAAACGAAATCAGTTACTCACCTTTCAAGGTTATGTAAATTTAGCATTTATTGGTCTTAGTTTAATTCTTTGGACAACCCAAACTTTTTTACCTGAATTATCAAAACTCAATCAATTTAAACAAGTAGGTGTTAATTTATCTTTTGATTTTTCAGCCATAGAATTACGAAATTGGGCTCCTATCGGCCATCAAAATTATGTAGCAGGTTATCTATTATTAGCTTTGCCTTTATTAGTTGCATTAGCCATTCAAAATTCTGGTAAACAAAGATGGTTATGGGTGACAGGAATAGGGTTAGGATTATTAGCTATGTATACCACCAGTTCCAGGGGAGGATGGTTAGGATTATTAGTCTTATTTTTATTTGGTCTTTTAATTTTATTAATTCGTCAAAAAACTTCCCTTTTATGGTTAGGTTTAGGAGGAATAGGAGGACTCTTTGTAATTAT
This sequence comes from unicellular cyanobacterium SU2, assembly GCA_002110465.1. Classification (GTDB taxonomy): domain Bacteria; phylum Cyanobacteriota; class Cyanobacteriia; order Cyanobacteriales; family Microcystaceae; genus Rippkaea. Next base: position 29,741 of record NEED01000017.1, read on the forward strand.
TTTTCTTGCCCTAGCAAATAATCGTCTTCGTACTTTAATTTTGGCCATCTTCCAAGGCCAATCATCAGGAGAACTGTTATATCGCTTAATTAATACAAGTATTGGTTGGAATATGGGAATTAGTCATCCTTTTACAGGAATTGGACTGGGGGGAGTTCCTATTTTATATCAAAAATATCGTCCTTTTTGGGCTGGTAGAGAGTCTGAAATTGTTTATCAATTACACAGTACCCCCGTGCAGTTATGGGCAGAAATAGGAATTTGGGGGATTTTGCCTGTTTTGGTGGGAATTATTTTATTAACCTATTATTTTGTGCGTTGGCTATTTAATAATCAACTATCAAATAATTCTGAGGATTCTATCTTTTTGATTTGTTTATATGGAGGATTATTAGGTTACAGTATAATGAGTTTAACTGACTATCAATTAGATAATATTTCTATTAGTGGAACTTTAGTTATTTACCTAGTTTGTTTAACCTCAATCTTAAAAGAACTATCGAAAAATACCGTCTATTTTACCTTTCCATCTTTTTTGACTTATGGGAGTTTAGGAATACTTGTAGCTGTTATTATTTGGTTATTCCCTATTCATCGTGCTTGGCAACTTTCTAGTCAAGGATTTGCCTTTTTAAGGCAAGAAAAGTTAGAGTCATTTGAGAAATATTTAGGGCGATCGCATGAATTAGCTCCCTGGGAACCTTACTATCCCTATCAATTAGGATGGAATCTAGGAAATATTGCCATCAAAACCCCTGATCCTCAAGTTCGTCAATCTCTAATTAATAAAAGTATTGATTGGTTTCAAAAAGCAATTGAAGTCTCCCCCTATCGAGAGTTTGGGTATACCAATTTAGGCTGGTTACTGTTACCAAATAATCCTGTTGCTGCTACGGAAGCTTTTGCTAATTCATCCCAATTAGTACCCGCTAAACGAGGGGTAATGTATGGATTAGGATTGAGTTTGTTAGCCCATAATAAAACAGATTTAGCCATAGAAGCTTTTAGTTTAGAAGGATTACGAGATCCCTTATTTATCACCAGTCCTATATGGCGATCGCCTGGTTTAAATTCTATTTATCCCCAAGTTTTAGGCCAAATAATCACTCGTTATAATCAGTTATTAGAAAAAGCATCTCAACCTGAAGATTTCAAGAAATTATTGCACCAAAGTCGAGGAGGAGTTTATTGGTGGCGAGGAGACTTCAAGAATGCACAAAAAGATCTCGAAAAGTATGGCTCAAAACTGAGTAAAAACCTTTTAAACATTTCTCAAAATAAGTCATCTCCTGATAGTTTTTCCTCCCCAATTTCTTTGGTTATTGAAGCTTGGAACAACCCATCACAACGTCCTAGTCTTTTACAAAAAGCTTGGCTTCTTGAAACCAAAACACCTCTATCAACAGAAATTGAGCAACAATTATTAGCAGCCATGAATACCTCTAATAGCTTTGATCAATGGTTAAAACAAAACGCACCTTCTATTCAATATCGCCGGCAACGATCTGGTTTTGGGGTAGTTAGTCGTCATATTGATGGTTCAATTCCATTAGATTTGTGGGTGGTGGTAGAAAATATTCCTATGAATACTTGGTTTAATAATATGCTTCCTTCTCCCCGTCAAAATAGAGAATTAGAATTAGCATTGCAACCATGGCGAGATGATTTATTACAACAAATCGAGATACTTAAGTAGGTTAGTTAAATTATTAAAAAATTACTGTAAATACTATAGAATCTTCTCATCAATGACCAATTTGGACAACATTCTACAATGGTAGATGAACTTTACCGCAAGGCTTTATCCTATCTTCGTAATACCTTAAATAATCCCAAGGCTAACTTTCGCTCTGGACAATGGGAAGCGATCGCAGATTTAGTACACAATCGTAACCGATTATTAGTCGTTCAACGCACAGGATGGGGAAAAAGTCTAGTCTATTTTATCGCTACCAAACTACTACGAGATCAAGGTGCAGGGACAACACTTTTAATTTCTCCCTTACTAGCACTAATGCGTAATCAAATTGATGCCGCAAGACGCATCAATGTTCAAGCAGAGACGATTAATTCTAGTAATCAACAGGAATGGCAAACAGTTCAAGAACAAGTATTAGCCGGACGAATTGACATTTTATTGATTTCCCCTGAAAGATTAGCTAATGATACTTTTAGGCAGAATATTCTACTTCCTATTTCTGCTCGTATTGGTTTATTTGTAGTGGATGAAGCGCACTGTATTTCTGATTGGGGACACGACTTTAGACCAGATTACCGTCGAATCGTTCGTATTTTACAAGCTTTGCCGTCAAATATTCCAGTTTTAGCTACGACTGCGACTGCCAATAATCGAGTAGTTAATGATATTAAGACACAACTAGGACAAAATCTGCAGATTAATCGTGGAGAATTAACCCGAAAAAGCCTACAATTACAGAACATTTATTTTCCAAGTCCAGCAGCACGAATGGCTTGGTTAGCTCAATATATTCCCAGCTTACCCAGTTCTGGGATTGTTTATACCCTAACGGTTAGAGATGCTCAACGATTAACAGACTGGTTGAAACAACAAGGAATGGTTGCTGAAACTTATTATGGGGGTTTAGAAACAGAAACACGGGAAACTCGAGAGAACCAACTTTTAAATAATGAAATTAAGGTTTTAGTTGCTACAACTGCACTAGGAATGGGATTCGATAAACCCGATTTAGGATTTGTGATACACTATCAGCGTCCAGGCTCAGTGGTTCATTATTATCAACAAGTAGGACGAGCTGGAAGAGCAGTTGAACAAGCTTATGGGATTCTTTTAAGTGGAGACGAAGATGAAGAAATAACTCAATATTTTATTGAAAATGCTTTTCCACCAGAAGCACATATTCAAGAAGTTTTAAACGCTCTAGAATCTGCTGAGAGTGGCTTATCTGTTCCTGAATTAGAGCAATTTCTAAATTTAAGGAAAGGACAAATTGAGAAGGTATTAAAACTACTTTCTATAGAATCACCTGCACCCGTTACGAAGCAAAAATCAAAATGGTATGCAACCGCCATTAATTATCAACCAGATAGGGAAAAAATCCAAAGATTAACCCGCATTCGCTATCAAGAACAACAGCAGATGCGAAATTACATGAATAGTAACAGTTGTTTGATGCAATTTTTGGCCACTGCTTTAGATGATACCAATCCCACTCCTTGCGGAAAATGTGCAATTTGTTTAGGAAAATCTTTACTACCAGAAACCTATAATAGGAATTTAGTCAATCAAGCGGTTGAATTTCTCAAGCGTAGTGAACAGGTAATTGAACCTAGAAAAAAATGGGCATCAAAGGGAGCATTTTACGTTTACGGTTTCTCGGGCAACATCAAACCAAACTTACAAGCAGAAACAGGAAGATCATTATGTTTATGGGGGGATGCAGGATGGGGAAAATTAGTGAAGCAAGGAAAATATAAAGATAAACATTTTGATGATCAATTAGTACAAGCAATGGCGGAAATGATCCAACGCTGGAATCCTAAACCTCAACCCACTTGGATAACTTGTATTCCCTCTCTGAATCGTCCTGAATTAGTTCCCAATTTTGCTCAAAGACTTGCTAATCGTTTAGAAATTCCTTTTGTTAGAGCAATTCATAAAATCAAACAAAATCCACCTCAAAAAAACATGAATAATAGTTATCAACAGGCAAATAATTTAGACGGAGTTTTTGACCTTGATCAAGTAAACGTAAGGCCAGGAGCAGTATTTTTAGTCGATGATTTTGTCGATTCTCGTTGGACATTGACAGTTGTTGCTGCATTATTACGTCAAGCAGGAAGTGGTCAAGTATTTCCTGTGACGTTAGCTTTGAATTCCCTATCTTAAACTCTAAAAAGTAGAACAAAAATCCTAAAAAGCCTAATATGGATTTATTAGAGATATTCAGAACCCCTAAAAAACTTAGCGATGCTTTCACCAGATACTCAAGCCATTCTACTTTTGTGCGCTAATTTCGGACAAAATTGCCAAACTGACCCCCAACCCTTAACTTTAGGTGAGTATAACACCCTTGCTACTTGGTTAAGGGAAGAAGAAATGACCCCAGAAGACTTACTCAATTCAACACTTTTACATCGTCTTCCCCAACTAACTATTGGTCAATTAAATCCTCATAGATTAACTGCATTACTTCAAAGAGGAGGATTACTAGCATTAAAAGTTGAAGAATGGACGAATCAAGGTTTATGGATTATCAGTCGTAGTGATAGTGACTATCCTCAACGATTAAAGCAAAAATTACAATTTTCAGCCCCCCCTATTCTGTATGGGATCGGTAACAAAGAACTATTATCGAAAAGAGGGTTAGCTGTCGTAGGTTCTCGTCATGTAGATCAAGAGGACTTAGACTATACTTATCGAGTTGTTGAAACCTGTGCTGAACAAAATATTCAAGTCATTTCAGGGGGAGCAAAAGGGGTTGATCAAGCATCAATGTTAGGTGCATTAAAAGCAGGAGGAACAGTCGTTGGGGTATTAGCAGACAGTTTACTTAAAGCTTCCGTTTCAAGTAAGTATCGTTCTAGTATTAAAGAAGGTAAACTAACATTAATTTCTGCGGTGAATCCCAATGCTAATTTTCATGTGGGTAATGCAATGGGACGGAATAAATATATCTATGCTTTAGCCGATTATGGGTTAGTAATTAGGGCTGATTTCAAAAAAGGGGGAACTTGGGCAGGTGCAACAGAAGCATTAACAAAAATTAAGGATATTCCAGTTTTAGTGAAAATGCAAGGCATAATTTCTGAGGGTAATCAATATCTTTTGAACAAAGGTGCAAAACCTTTTCCTGATCCTCCTTGGAATCGTCCACTTTCTGAACTTATTCAAACAGCAATATTAGAACCTCAACCCGTTAAATTAGCTCAAAATGATCCAACATTGCCCCTATTTAACCTAGAAACTCCTGTTTCTCAAATAAAATCCCCTATTTCTAATAACGTCCCATCTAAATATCAAACAATAGTTACTCAAAAATATTCTGATCTTTCACCAAGTCATGAAATTTTAGAAGATGTTGATTTAATTAATGAAGATTTAAAACAGCCCAGTCAGTCACCTGAAGCATTTGTTTATACAGTGGACTTTCTTAAACAAGAATATAAAAAATTAAATCAGGCCAAAGCTCACTTTGATCTCAAAGCGAATAGTTGGGCTACATTGGCTAATAAACTAAATGAGCGATCTGTTGGAACAAATAAAAAAACTCATTCATCACAAGTTTCAGTAACGAAAATTTCTCAAAGTGAAATAGAAAATATGTATAGTGAAATAAAAAATATGTACAATAAAATAGAAAATATGTATAGTGAAATAAAAAATCTTCATTCTGAAATTAGTAAACTTTATACTCTTTTTAAACAAATTCAACTGAATAATTCTCAAAATAGAAAAAATTAGGATTTTTACATTGACAAAACATCATAAATGTGTACCTATCATTGTTTCAATTACTACTGTTTCTAAAATACCCTAGATTTACACTTATAGTTGTTTCAAATAAGAATGAGACGAGAGAACCTTTACTATTCCGGTGTTCGAGGCTAAAAAAGTGTCTCACTTTAAATTGAAATGACTATATATACTCAGAAACTCAGAATCGCTAAAATATATTCTCCTTGGTTAACCGCATTATTAAACCCAATATCAAAGATAAATCCATCTGTTTCAGCACAAATATCAATTAAGGTAGGAAGTTTACCTTCTTTGTTAAAACTTAATAATTGATAAATCCTATCTCCTGCTTTCACTTGACTTTTTAAGGATAATCGATTTTGAATCATTCCCCCAGTGGGTGCATAATAATACTTGATTTGCTGTCGTTTAACTAAAGTAATATTAGTAGTCCGAGGTACATAATTAGTCAACTTGAGTACATTTTTATTTACTAAATAATTTTTAATCCCTTCAACTCCAACCGAAACTGATTGAGGATTCATCTGCATTCCTGACCCTAATTCGAGAGTCCAAGATTCAATATCAAATTTTATTTTTCTTCCCAACTGATTTAACTTTCTTTCTAACGCTAACCAAGGTTTCATAAAAGCTTCATCAAAAGCGTCCCCATCATATTCATTCATTAAAATTCCATAATTCGTATCAAAATATTTAGCACTTTCTTCTCTTCCATGAAAACAATAAAGATAATTAATTCCCTGATTACTTGAACTATGAATATCAATCACATAATCAGCATCGATTGATAAAGATTGTAGTTGATATCGATATTGTTCTCTCCATCGAATGCTACTAGGCTTCTTGATTTTTTCTAACTGCTTACTAAAAGCGTCTTGTTGTTTCTGTAAAAAGCTTTCTTGAATAGTTTTAGGGTCTAATTTCAGATAGGTTTGACTAAAACTATCTAAGTCGTGACAAAATTTTTCATAATCCCAAAAAATTCTATTCCAATCATGACCATCATAACTATTATATCGACCCGTAGAAAAAAAATGACTTCTTTGATTGGTTCCTAAAGGATTACAGATAGGAACTAACCAGATTTCTCCCTGAATCTGATTCCTATCTAAACTTGATAAAAATTCTATTAACTGAAAAATAACTGCATTTCCAACAATTTCTGAACCATGCAGGTTAGATTGTATATAAACTTTTTTCGCTGATTTAGATGAGGGTTTTCCAATAAACTTATAGACTTGCAGAGAAAGTTCATCCCCCGAAGCTAATTTGAGTAAATTAATTGTTTGAATAATCGGTTGCATCGCCACTTTATCTTTACTGGTGAACTCCGAACCCCGAACCCCGAACCCCGAACCCCGAATTCAGATTATATTACTCTCGTACTTTGCGACTTTTACGCCAAGCTTGCCAGCCCACATAAACTAACAAAAAGGTTGACCCGATCGCAAAGCCCCAACCGCTAGGAATATTAGAAAACCCCAAGGCTAAACTTCCCACCCATAAGGTCAACGCATAGATAAACAACACCGTCAGACGATGGGAAATCCCCGCATTAATTAAACGGTGATGCAAATGACGTTTATCTGCACTAAAAGGGGATCTTCCTTGACTCAACCGTGAGATAATCACCGCCGACATATCGACAATGGGAACAGCTAACACCAAAAAAGGTAACAAAACCGCCGTGACTGCTACTGTTGTGACTGCTGCGGTTTTCACCAACCCGACAACCCCCACTCCAGCAAGGGTAAATCCCATAAAATAAGCCCCACCATCCCCCATAAAAATTTGAGCGGGATTAAAATTGTAACGGAGGAATCCTAACGCCCCTCCAGCTAAAGCGGCGGCAATTAACGCAGCGGCCGGTTGATCCATAAATAGAGTTAACACCAACATCACCACCGCAGAAATCCCGCACCCCCCTGCAGCAAGTCCATCTAAGCCATCAATCCAATTAATGGCATTCGCCATTCCAACTAACCAAATGACTGTTAAGAAAAGACTTAACCAATCACTAATTTGAATCAAACTGCCAAAGGGAATAGAAAAGAAATCAATGCGAACGCCTACTCCCCAAGCGGCACTAGCGACAACCGTTTGGATGATCAAACGAGACAGAGGACTTAAATTAAACAAGTCGTCAGCTAAGCCAATGAGAAAAAATCCCACCCCTCCTAGGGTGACTCCCCAGATTTCCCATTCTTTATCAGGAGGTAGCCAACCAAATCCCCCTAACCCCCAAACCACCAGCAACGCTGTAATGGTTCCAGTAAAGATAGAAATTCCCCCTAAACGCACCATAGGACGTTGGTGCATCTTTCGCTCGTTGGGTTTATCCACGTAACCTGTTTTTAAACCAAGGTGATTGATGAGGGGAGTCATCCACCAAACAACAATCATAGCAATCAGGAAAGCAACAAGATGAAATAGTTCTGCTGGTGGGATGGGCATAGGTTTAGCTAACTCGCAGCAAGTCGCATTTGACAAGGTTTACCCTACGTTACTCTATTTTAGTTAGGGGTGTAAACGACCTTGGGAATAGGAGGGGGAGTTAGGCTAAAACAGGGACAGGAATGGTCAGATGAGGATATAGGGGAAAGCGATCGCATAGAGATTTTACCCGACCTAAACAATCTTGTTTCATCCCTTCCTCTCCTTGAGAGAGAAGATAATCAGCGATAATGTTCCCAATTTCCTTAAATTCTTCTTCCTTCATTCCTCGCGTTGTTACCGCAGGAGACCCCAACCGTAACCCACTGGTGACAAAGGGAGATTCAGGATCAAAGGGAACGGTATTTTTGTTGGCGGTAATGTTAATCTCGCTCACCAGGCGATCAGCTTCTTTCCCTGTCATACCTACCGAGCGTAAGTCTAGTAACATTAAATGGTTATCTGTGCCACCCGATACCAACTTAAACCCCCGTGCCATCAATTGATTGGCTAAGGCTTGGGCATTGGCAATTACCTGCCCTGAATAGGCTTTAAACTCGGGTTTGAGGGCTTCTCCAAAAGCAACCCCTTTGGCCGCGATGACATGTTCTAACGGACCGCCTTGAGTTCCAGGAAAGACTGCCTTATCAAACTTTTTCCCTAAGTCAGCATCACGAGTCAAAATTAACCCTCCCCTGGGACCTCTGAGGGTTTTGTGGGTGGTGGTAGTTACTACATCGCAATGGGGAACAGGGTTAGGATGATGGCCGCTGGCTACTAATCCAGCAATATGAGCAATATCAGCCATTAAGTATGCCCCGACTTCATCGGCGATCGCCCGAAACTTTTCAAATTCAATAATTCTTGGGTATGCTGAATAACCACAAATAATCAGTTTAGGACGTTCTTTTAGGGCTAATTCTCGAATTTGGTCATAATCAAGCTGTTCTGTCTCTTGGTTAACTCCATAGTGACACACTTTAAACCATTTACCCGAAACATTAACAGGAGAACCGTGGGTTAAATGTCCCCCGTGAGATAAATCCATCCCCATAATAGTATCGCCAGGGTTGAGGAGGGCTAAAAAGACGGCGAAATTAGCTTGCGCCCCCGAATGGGGTTGAACATTAGCATGGGTTGCTCCAAATAGCTGTTTAGCTCGATCAATGGTTAACTGTTCAGCACGATCAACAAATTCGCAGCCACCATAGTAACGTTTTTTGGGGAGTCCTTCTGCATATTTATTGGTCAATACGGAACCTTGGGCAGCTAAAACTGCTGGGGAGGTAAAATTTTCACTAGCAATTAACTCCAAATGTTCCCGTTGACGTTGGAGTTCTAAGTGAATAATTTCGGCCATCATTGAATCGCTTTGGACCAAAAAATCTAAGTTAGTATCAGTCACTGTTGCTTAATCCTTTTTATTGCATGAGAACTCAATATCCCAGTCTATTATACTTAATTTAAAATTTCTGATAAATTCAGTTCAAGAGTCATGGAGAAAAAGTTCATCCACTTCTCTAATTTATAAAAAATCATTAAGGTATGTAGCAAATTAAGAGATTGATGTTAGTTTTTCTTATTTAACCCACTACAATATATTCAACTTGACGGCAGAAGCAATGGGAGTTTCTATATGTTAGTGATCTTAACTCAGGAAAATATTTTGTCAGTCCAAACAGTTTGTCATGACTGCTTACTAGCAGACCATCAGGGATTACCTCGCTGGAAACACGGAAAACTCGGTTGTGGATCTTCTATTAGCAAGAATCTAGACACTCATCAACCTAAACGTTATCAATGTCAGATGGGCTTCGAGATAGCCGAGGTTGAAGAAGTTTTAAGATGATCAAGTCCCTAAATTCCAATTACATACTTGCGCCATTCATGATTGAGATTTCCTTTAGTATGTTTGACCAGTTCAAAATGTAAACTGCTATAGGGACGACGGGGAGGACAGCGTAGGGTCATGTTCGCTTCTTTTGGGGTGCGGTTTCCTTTTTTGACATTACAACGAACACAAGCGGCCACCAAATTTTCCCAGGTATCTCCCCCACCCCGTGAGCGGGGAATGACATGATCTAGGGTCAATTGCTCTCCTCGATAGTTGCAATATTGGCAAGTGTGGCGATCGCGTTCAAGAATGTTACGTCGGGTTAACGGAATTTCTTTGTAGGGGACTCGAATATATTGACGCAGTCGGATGACTGAAGGAAGCGGAAAGTCAGTATAAATTAGCTGTCCATTATGTTCTAATTGCTCAGCTTTCCCTTTGAGTAATAAGACAACCGCCCTTCGCCAACTGGTAATATTGAGCGGTTCGTAGGAGGCATTTAATACCAGAACCTTGCCCATAGGCTATCAAGGAATTTGAATTAATTTATCCCAGATACTAACATAAAAAATCCCTGATTGTCTGCTCTTTGGTTCTAATCACTCTTAACTATTTCTTAATAAATAGGGGAAGAAATTACCAAGAGAACTCATTGCACCTTTCATCTTTACAGAAGCAAAAACTAACATAAAATAGAAAGGATCAACAGTTGTTGACCCCTTCTATGAACCTAAGATTTTTGATTTTTTAAGTCATCAAGACGGGCTAAAACCTCAGCACTATGAATGGCAGGACGTACTCCCAGAAATCGTTCTCGTAAAATTCCTTGGGGGTCAATTAAATAGGTATGACGTAAAGACATTCCCGTCAAAAATGAACCATAGGTTTTACTCACCTCCCCCGTTGTATCTGCCAGTAAAGGAAATTTTAAGCCTTCTGAATCACAAAATTGAGCATGGGAATCCACATCATCCACACTGACTCCCAAAATTTGGGCATTTTTCTGTTGATACTTGGGTAAATCTTGCTGAAATCTTTTGGCTTCTAAGGTACAACCAGGAGTAAAATCTCTAGGATAGAAATACAACACTACCCACTGTCCTCGATAGTCCGATAACGATACCTCTCCCTCTCCACTATTGGTGGGTAAACTAAAGTTAGGAGCGGGTTGATCAAGGGGAAGTTGAGGACCTCCTAACCCCCAGGCAGGAGCACTCCAAAAGCTGCCACTCACAATGATTAAGCTCATGGTGAGTAACCAGGTCAATAAAGAACGACGAAACATAACTTTAATCACTTTTCTCAGGTAACTTTACATAAGTTTACACAACTATTGATCAATCGTTAACTATGGGGATAGGTATTTAATAAATTAGTAAACAAAGCATTCAGTTGTCCGGTGCAGTATTCAGGTTTTAGGAGAATTTTTTGGGCGTTGGTAAAATACCGTTGCAGAGAATGTAAAGGGAACCTACTTGAAGGTAAAGAGCGTGTTGTTAGGCTGTGTTTTCCTAAAACTAAAACATTAATCCAAGCATAGATACTTCGGGGCAATTGAGTTCCCAAACGAAAGTGAATCCGATCATCGGAAAGGGATTGAAGATAATCGGGGGTCAAAAAAGATTTATACTGAGCAGCTTCGGGAGTGAGTTGTTGAATAAACGCTAAACTGACCCCTTTTACCCCCTGTCGTACCGATTTCGCTTCATCTCCCATGATTTCCCTTACCAACGTACTTTGGGCAACCACACTATCAGCATTGCTCATATCCGTAATACTCATATGAGTTGCGCCTAAAGCCACAATTAGGTATTTTTCCCCCGAAAGTTGTTGAAACGGCTGTACTTGATGAGGAATCGTGGGGGTAATACTGTCCTCAGAAGAAGATAAAATAAGGGTCGGAACGGTAACTTGAGAGAGATTTTTACCAAAAATATTGCCAATAATGGGATTAAAAGCAATTACCTGTTTAATACGACGATCTTTAAACCGTCTGGTTCGGTAAGGAAGCTTAGCTGCCGCACATTGAAACCAATCAGCCGGAGAACGCCCCACGGGAGTTACCTCGTCACAAAACTGGCGTAATGCTTTGAAATTGACTGGCGCACCTGCTAACGCTAAAGCGGTGTATCCCCCAAAGGAATGACCGATAATAGTAACCTGTTGAGTGTTAAATTTTCCTTTGAGATGGGAGTCTTGTTTATTGAATACACCTAATTGAGTTAACACAAAACTGACATCTTGGGGACGATCAATAAACTCCTGTGAAGGCAAAATTTGACTCAAGTTAAGACCAGCAGACGTTTGAGTGAGGGCGTTAATGTCACTTCCAGGATGTTCAATTGAGACAACCGTAAACCCATAAGACGCTAAATGACGGGCTAGATAACGCAAAAAATGACGATCAGCCGCAAAGCCATGGGACATTACCACCAACGGACCTTGGGTGTTTTTTGTATAGTGAATATCTAGGGGAATTCTTCGTTTTCGACTGCGATCGCGTAGCACAAAGGTTTCTCGATAGACTCCCTCTTCTCCAGAGTCCGTCGGATCAAACGGTAGGTTAGTCACAGTGGAACTCGAAGACTTAAGGGCGCGTTCGAGGCGAGAACTGAGTAACTGACTTTGAATAAATGACGCTTTGAATTGAAGGGCTAACCTGGCTGTCGTTGAGAGATCAACCGTAATGGTGTCTTGAGGATAAACTCGTAAAAAATTGAGAACACTAAGGCTGTTGGTTCGTTGAACCAATTTGTCTAAAGCCTCCTTGAGTTGCTCTGGGGTGCTTTCAGGCAACGCTTGGCTAATTTGTTGAAGAAATTTTTTTCCATCTCCCGTTTTCAACAAGTCTCCTAAAAATTGTTTGGCTACGCGAGGATCAACTTGGATATGTTGTCCTAACAAGTGCTGAATTTGAGGCGTTAACACCAAACGATAGGGTTGAAGATCCTCGGATAATTCTCCAGTCTTAGTAAACTGTTCTAAATCATCAATTTTGACTTTCTCTTTGAGCAGACCTATTTTTAGAATAAGTTCTTCGGCGGCTGAAGCTGGTAACGGCTGCCCTTGATTTAAGAACAAACCAAGGGTCGATAGCCCCCCTATCAGCTTGAGTATCAAGGGTAAAAACTTTCGAGAAGAGTTCATGATGTGAATGAGTAAATTATAGATAACCTTGAAGGAACTATTAGTGAAACATTAGGCAATTGAGTTGTTTAGCTTTAAGGTTTGATCCCTATTAAATTTTATGAAATTAAACCAGATGAGGGTGTATTTAAGGTGACTTTAAATAGTATTCCCAACAATATCAAGGAACTTAACAGAACTATTGTCGAAAATTTTAGCCGTTAAGACAAGTAGATGAGTTCCAACGTTTCGATCTTTGTCTTGGAAACTTTTAGAGAAATGGCCATAGAGTGTTAAAATTTGTTAAAATTATCAAAAAAATATTAAAAACTTAGATCAGACAAGGAGGGTAAATGAGTATTTCTTTTGTTAAGGAAAATAAAGATATTGTCGTTGCTCAAGGAGCTAACCTCAGAGAAAAGGCTCTACAGAATCGGATTGATCTCTACACTTTCAAAGGAAAGCTCACCAATTGTGGAGGCTATGGCCAATGTGGAACTTGTATCGTAGAAATTGTCGAAGGAATGGAGAATTTATCCCCCCGAACAGATTTTGAGAATCGTGTTCTTAAGAAAAAGCCTGATAGTTATCGTTTAGCTTGTCAAACGTTGGTTAATGGACCGGTTAAAGTCAAAACAAAGCCTTAGATATCCCTGATAGCTATATCAAACCATCAGTGAGGGACATCATTGAAAGTTTAGAAAGGCAAGGCAGAAAGTTTGACTTCTAAATTGATCCCTTATCGGTCGATGTATTGACATCATGTGATCAATAACGACGACCGCCTGACAGGATAAGTCTTCACAAGGGAATAAAATGATATTCTAAGAGTGGTTAATTTTCATTTGATGATACAGAGGCAGGGAATCCATGCAAGTTAATGATCTTGGCTTTATCGCTACTATTCTATTCGTTTTAGTTCCTACGGTGTTTTTACTAATTCTCTATATTCAAACCCGTGAGGAAACAGAAAGTTAAGCCCATTTTAAGTCATGTTTAATGGGAGAAAAAGGGGTCAACTAGGATTATCTAGCTGACCCATCTTTTAGTCTTTACAAGACTGCTAGTCTCTGTTATTGATTTAACTGCTTTCTTTGCGGGATAATAAAACGGGGCAATTGGCATTAACTCGTACATAATCTGATAAAGATGTACCGAGTAAGCGATCAAGATCGGGTAATCCCTTAGCGACAGAGGGACGGCGATCGGGTGATCCCAACATTAATAAATCCGCATTATATTCGTCAGCTAACTGACAGATTTGTTCTCCAGGTTTACCTCCTGTAACCACACAACGATAACGAACTCCCATCCGTTTCGCTTTGGCCACCACAGGAGCTAACACAGGGTTATTTTCCATTTCTGTTTTAGACAAGGGTAATAAATCAGGTTTTAAGTCAGGGTTCACCCGTGCCAAAATTAACTCAGCTTCTCCATAGTCCCGTAACAGGTATAAAGCTAAATCCAAGGCATATTGTGCCGCCGGAGACTTATCAAGGGCTACCATCACCCGCTTAATTTTTTTGACGTAAATATCATCTTTAACCAACAACATAGCGTGGTTGGTCAGTTGAAAGACGTATTGACTGACAGAATTTTCTAAGATCGCTTCAAGGCGTTTTAGTCCTCGTGACCCCATGATGATTAGATCAGCATTAATCTCATCAGCCACTTGACACACAGTATTTTTAGGTTCTCCTTGACGGAGCATGGTAGAAACATGACTCGGTTCAAGTTGTAGGTTCTCCAAAATTTCGGCAATCACCTTTCCGCCTTCTTCCCATTTAGACGCGATCGCATCGGTGGTAATTTGGGGAGGAACGACATGGAGAATATTGAGCTGTGCTTTTTTGATGGCGGGGAGATCCATCAACACTTTGAGCATTTCTTGAGTATGTCCCGTTCCAGAATCAGCGTATAAAATTTTGTCCAGCATCGATTAAAACTCAATTATTAACGATCTTTAGCTGTCTATTGTTATCAGGATACTGTGAATGTTCCCCTCCTATATCTAACAATTTATTACAGAAATTTTCGTTAAGGATTGATCTTAAGGATTTGAGGAAAATCCAAAGACTCATTTCCTGAGTCCTTTTCTAGCTTTTGGGCTACCTCACCAACTTGCTCAGGGTCTATTTGTTGAAGATAGTACAAGAGTTGCTGGCTTTTATCAACTAGCCTAGAGACATCAATGTCTTGATAGTCAGGTTGATAATCACTGAGTCGTCTAATTCCTTCTCCTAACAAAATGACCGCCCCACGCCAATTATGGTTTCCCAAATGGTAGCAACCAACAGCAATTTGTAAAATGCCCTGATAAAATTGCTTATCTGGCTCTACAGAATCCATCCATAGAGCCTCTAAGGTATCATGACAGCTATAAAATTCTTGGTGGTTGAATTGCTCTATCCCCTGCCAAAATTGCTCCGTTGACATAGGTTTGCTCAAGAAGCCATATTGTCACGAACTTCTTTAATATACTCAAGGTCAATCTGTTGCTGATCCCCGGCAAAGTCATTATCGGGAGTGATGAACAACATACAATGACATTCTTTCCGTTCGCGCATGGGAACACAAGGACAGTTCCAAAAAGTATTTTTCACTTCAGCTTCTTTATCCTCGTAATGACGACAAGGACACAAGGGCGCGCCTAATTCTTCTTTATGTCTAGCTAACCCTTCGATAACCACTGCTGTTACCGATGGTTCACTACAGAAATAAGTATCTGTTCGTTTTGCATATTGTTCGGCAAAGTTTTTCATTGCTTCTAAAACTTTATCGCTATATTTCGGATCAGTATTGGCTGAAGTCATGGAGTCTATACAATAATTAATGAAAGTTTCCTATTTAACTTAACATTCTCCTACCATTATCAGTTAACGATTTAAGTGAGTGAGAGTCGTTTCTTGTTAGGGGTCTATTCTTCCTCAACCGCCTCTGACTTCATATTTTGTCCACCACTGGGCTAATTCTTCGATAGAAGTGGCCAAAATTTCGGGATCAAGATCAAATAAATTGGCGGTTCCATAATATGCCAGATACCAAGCCTCAATCGCTTCAGCACTCGGACTAAATGGTTCTTGGGGTGACACAGGTGTCAGAGGAATAGAAATATTATTGACGATAATACAAGGAAAAAAGGAGCAAGAGTGAGTAAATGTCATAATGCTTGAACCTCATTATCGAAGTGCTAGAGTTAGTTTTCCCTTTAAGAGACGAAAAACTTTTCACTAAAGCTTCATTGTCAAAAGAATTTAATCTTCCATTAAGATTTATGAAAAATTTTTAGATAGTTCGAGTAATTCTATGAGTGACGACATAATCCCCCGTTTATAGATTAGTAATTCATGGTATGGAAGGGGGGTTACAAGGGGGACTCGTCATGAAATAGCATAACTAAGAGTTTCCTTAAGTTAATCACTCATGGCTAATCAAAGTGAATCATTATGATGGGACGAGTGTCAAGGACGGTTCAAAATGGACGTGAGAATCTCTACTTCGACTCCTAAACAATAGAAACTCTATCCCAAAAATTTCGCTATTGTAGACCAATGCCAGACATTTATTTGAGGAATAGGGCATAATAAATGAGACTAGGGGATTGACTCTTGGCCAAATTTTTGTAAGCTACTTATAATAAAAAATTCTATTTGTATCTAGTCGCCCGCTAATCCACAGACCTACTATCGGAGTGAGGAAGTAAAACCATCGTGTCGTCTAGCACTATTCGACAAAAAGCCAACCGAAACAAGCCGCCTTACCCTAAAGCCTCCTTTAGCCAAGGCGTAATCAAAGTTGCTGGGGGAACCATCCTAGGCCTGTCCATGTTAGCGAGTTCCATTATGGCCGGGGGACTGGTGGGGCTGGCCATTAGCTTTCGCAATCTCCCGGATGTTCGGAGTTTAAATAACTACGCTCCTCCAGAAACTACTTACATCTACGATATTAAAGGGCGACTACTATCGAGACTCCACGAAGAAGCCAACCGAGAAGTAATAACCTTAGAGTATATTTCCCCCGAACTCAAACGAGCGGTATTAGCGATCGAAGATAGTCACTTTTATTATCATCAAGGAATCAACCCGACCAGTATTGGTCGTGCGCTTTGGGTGAACTATAAAAGCGGTGGTGTGGTAGAAGGGGCATCTACCATTACCATGCAATTAGTTAAAAATATCTTTTTGTCAAAAGAACGAACCTTTAACCGTAAGCTTTCTGAAGCCGTTCTTTCTATTCGAGTTGAGCAAGTTTTTGATAAGGACAAAATCTTAGAAATGTACCTCAATAATATCTATTGGGGTCACAATAATTATGGGGTGCAGACTGCCGCCGAAAGCTATTTCAATAAACCTGCTTCTGAATTAAACCTAGCCGAATCGGCTTTAATGGCTGGATTAATTCAAGCTCCAGAAACCTATAGTCCTTTTATAAACTATGCTAAATCAAAACAAAGACAAGCGATCGTTCTTGATCGAATGCGAGATTTAGGGTGGATTTCTGCTCAAGAAGCTGAAGCAGCCAAAAAAGAACCCTTGAAAGTCGGGAAACCTACAGCTTGGCAGGGAAGCAAACTCCCCTACGTGACAGATACAGTTATCGAAGAGTTGGAGGAGAAATTTGGCAGAGAAGTCACCCTCAAAGGAGGAATGCGGATTCAAACCACCGTTGACTATTACCTTCAGCTAAAAGCTAAAGAAAGTGTTGAAAAAGGTTATCGTAACCTACGGCGATGGGGAATTTATGCCAAAGATTTACAAGTTGCCTTAGTAGCGGTTGATCCCCGTACTCACTTTATCAAAGCCATTGTGGGAGGAGTTGATTACGATAAAAGTCAGCTAAACCGTGTTACCCAATCTCGTCGCCAACCCGGGTCTTCTTTTAAATCTTTTGTTTACTACACTGCTTTTGCCAGTGGCAAATTTACCCCCGATTCCATCGTTAATGATAATCCCGTGAGTTTTCGTGATGGAAGAAATACCTATAGCCCCAAAAATTATGGGGGCGGTTATAAAGGTCCTATGGGGATTCGGGCTGCTCTAATACAATCACGTAACGTTCCGGCGGTGGTTATCGGGAGCAAAGTAGGGGTAAGTAAGGTGATTGAAGTTTGTCGTCGTTTAGGCATTGAGAGTCCCTTACAAGCGGTAACCTCTCTTCCCTTGGGAGCAGGAGATGTGACTCCCCTAGAAATGGCAGGAGCCTATGCTACCTTTGCTAGTAATGGTTGGCATTCCCAACCAACCGCCATTGTTCGTATTACAGATAGCCGTGGTAATGTTTTATTAGACAATACCCCTGAACCCCAATTGGTGCTAGATCCCTGGGCAACGGCTAACTTAACCTCTGTCTTACAAGGGGTGATTACCAGTGGAACCGGCAGAGCGGCTGATATTGGTCGTCCAGCGGCAGGTAAAACAGGAACTACTGACTCAGAACGGGATGTTTGGTTTGTGGGTTATGTTCCCCAATTAGCCACGGCGGTATGGGTAGGGGATGATGCTAACCGCGCTTTAGGAAAAGGAGTCACAGGAGGTGGAAATGCAGCCCCTATTTGGCGAGACTTTATGAAACAAGCCATGGCCAATGAACCCGTTAAGTATTTTCCGGCAGCCTCGAAGTTTCCGCGTCCCAAGGTTCAGAAAAAGGGTAATTAATCGTTTTTATCCTTAATGATGAAAGGCTCGTTAGATAACCAACATCACCAAGATAATCGAGAGTGGTTTCGCCTTTTGTATCAATGGAGAGGTTCTGTTATTCGTGGGATTTTACCTCGTGTTTTGTTATGCGCGGGATTTAGTTTAGGGATAACAGTTCTTTATAATTTTGGCATCAATTTAGCATTACCTCTTGAAAGTGGACTGGTTCCTAGTATTGTTTTAGGGCTACTATTAGTTTTTAGGACAAATACGGCCTATGAAAGATTTTGGGAAGGACGTAAACTTTGGGGAACTTTAATTAATACGGTTCGTAATCTCGCTCGAATGATTTGGGTAACGGTTCAAGAACATGAAGTAGAAGATCGCTCTGAAAAAATTGCTAACTTACGTCTTTTAGTCGCTTTTGCTGTAGCGACAAAGCTTCATTTAAGATCGGAAAAAGTTAATGAGGAACTAGCCTATTTTATGCCTATTTCTTGGTATAAACAACTAGAAACTATGCATAATCCTCCCCTAGAGATTGCTTTTTGGATCGGAGATTATTTTCAACAACAATACGAACGAAGCTGTATTACAGCTTATCAACTAACTGCGATGTTTAGACTTTTAGATATCATGGTTGATGTGTTAGGGGGTTGCGAAAGAATTATTAAAACACCAATTCCTTTAGCTTATTCTATTCATTTAAAACAATTAGTTTTTATCTATTGTTTTACTTTGCCTTTTCAATTTGTAGATGAGCTACAATGGGGAACAGCTCCTATTGTTTCTCTCATTAGTTTTACGGTCTTTGGAATTGAGGAAATTGGAGTAGAAATTGAAGATCCCTTTGGCTATGATCCTAATGATTTACCTCTTGATCAAATTTGTCATACAATGAAGATCAATATCGAAGACTTAATTACCTTAGCTCCTTGTGTGAGACAGTGGAAAAATCCAAGAACTGAATTAGAGAAATGAATCAATGAATAGTATGAAAACAACGAATAATTGGTCTATTCCCGAAAATTTATCAAATGAACAAGGGATTGAATTAGCTTATTCCCTATTAGAACAGATGAAAAGTGGAAAATTAAAAGAAGATGAACTTCAGAAAAGAATTATTGACCTTGTGGCTAGTAAAACGGGAGCAAGAAACTTTTTAGGAGCTTATTTAACTAGGGATAGTTCTTTACCAGAAAAGCCTTCTGCTGCGGTACTGAATGCCTTACGAACGTCCCCTGAAATTGTTGGTGAATTAATGGCGAAAAACCTGATTATGCCAACTGCTATGGCAATTACCCATCGACGAAATAATGATGAAGAAATGGCCAAAGGATCTGAGCGGGTTTGTCAGCGAGCCGCCTATCTAATTGAACAGCTTAACCTTGAGACTATTCAACAACAGTTACAGCTATTACTTAACACTATTGTTACGGGAAAAGGGGAATACCAATCTTTCTTAGAAAGATGGGGTTATGATCAAGAACAAAAACAAGCAATGCAAGAAAAAATTACTCAAATAATTTAGTCAATTCTTCAATTAGAACATGACTGAGTTAGAAGTTGACAGTCTTGATGCTTGTCTGAACTTTCCCTGGTCAAAACCTGAAACTTGTTGCTCAAGGAAATGGGGGGCAATTGTCCTTTATAATAATTTAAAATTTAGGACTTATCACCCTTGAAAACTTTATGATGAAACAATTTCTTACTCCACCCCCTCAAAGACATCCTGGTCTAAATTTTTTAATCCTATGGGTGCTATCTTGGATAGTAGCAATTACCCTATTTATATCTCCTGCTGCTGCGACTGGTGTCTATGATTTACCTCAACTCAGTGCAGGATCATCGACTTGGGTTGTCGATCAAGCAGATGTTATTAGTTTAGTCAATGAAAACAAGTTAAATAATAATTTGAAAAATTTGGCTCAAAACACAGGAAATGAAGTCAGACTTGTGGCTATTTCCCGTTTAAACTATGGAGAAACCATCGATAGTTTAGCCGACGATTTATTTAAGAAATGGTATCCTACCCCAGAAGATCAAGCTAACCAAACCCTTCTGATTGTGGATAAATTGACCAATAATACTGCTATTCGTCGCGGAGAAGCAGTTAAACCTCTGCTAACTGATGAGATTGTTGAGAGTGTGGTCAAAGAAAGTATTGCGATTCCTTTGCGTCAAGGAGGACAATTCAATAAGGCATTTGTGATTACTAGCGATCGCTTAGTGGCGGTGTTATCAGGAAACCGCGATCCAGGACCCCCTGAAGCTAGGGAAATTAACATAGAAAGTACCTTTACCAGTGCAGAAGATACAGACGATACTAGCGCGACGGTTTGGGTCGTTGTTTTATTGGTGTTAGCAACTGCTATTCCGATGGCTACCTATTTCTGGTATGTTGGGTCCCCTGGTCGATAGTTGTTCATAGATAATCTTAATAGGGTGGATTATTTCCACCCTAGTATTCATTTATTAATGATTTCTTTGACCCAATTTCTAAAGACTGTCATGGTCTGATTTCTGCCTCTAGTTTTAACCTGTTTTAAATAATCTGGTATTTTTAATTTTAAAGGTAACTTAGGAAAATTAGGACTCCATTCAACCTCTTGATAAATTCCTTTTTCTAAGACATTAATATGTAGGTTTCCCTCTTCAAATCTCCATAATTCAGGACCCCCTAAACTGGCATAAATTTCTGGATGAGTTCGGGAAGTTACATCAATCTCTAAAACTAAATCTGGAGGGGGATCAATGGTTAAATCCAGTCTATTTTTACCCCTTACTTTAGCTTCATTTTGAATATAAAAACAATTATCGGGTTCTATTCCTTGTTCCATCAATTGATTTTTAAATGTGGTTGAACCTAAAGGATAAACTTCAATCTCTAATTCCTCAAGAAGTTCTTTAATTAAATCTCCAACAATCTCTTTATTACTTTAATGTTCAGGAAGAGGGGTCATAATTTCTAAACTATGATTATGATAAGCAATCTTAGCACGACGATGTTCTCCTAATTCTTCTAATATTTGCTCAAATTCTTTCCATTTCACCTCCCTCAAGAGAATTCTTTGTCCTGGGGGAATATCAAAACGTTTTAATTCTAATAGTATGGTTTCATTTATCAATTGAAATTTTAACTTTTTAAAAAACTAATTACACGATTTAGGTTTAATTGAATGGGTGACTTGATAAATCCACCAAATAGGTTTTGTTTTAATTTGCTCAAATCTTTCTAAGCTTAGCCATTCATTAAGATTACCGTAGGAATAAACCGCAGAATAAGGTTCTTGAAACAATTTAGTTAGCCAAAGAATATGGCGTAATCTCTTCTGATTTCCATCAAGAATAATTAACTGTCCTCCTGGCGTTATTAAACGAAAAGCTTCCCTTAAAATTGATTGGGAAATATAAGGGGGAGTTTCATGTAATAACATTGAAAGGGTCACTACATCAAAACGAGAAGACTCAAATGATGTAGATTCTGCTAACTCCTGCTGCCATTCAATATTTAATTCTTTTTGTTGTGCTTTATAATCAGCCATAACTAGCATATAGGGAGATAAATCTAATCCAATTACAGTCGCATTAGGAAAAGCTTCTTTTAATATAATTGTACTTGACCCCGTACCACATCCTACATCAAGAATCTGTTGAGGTTGACCCTCAATAGTTTTGATTAAACATTGACGAATCCATGTTTCATTAGGAGGGGTTGCCAAAGGCGTTACAGTATCGTAAGTTAATGCTGCGATAGGATTGAGATAACCTCCTTCAATACCATGAAAATTAACAGAAGTGTAGTAAGATGGGTAGTTAAAATTTAGAGTTTCAAAACGACTTATTTCTTGTTGCCAATCGATAGTTTGATAGAATTGAAGTCGTTCAGGACCAATGATAAATTCAAGGGAAGAACGAAATAAGTTTTGTTTAAATTGAAATAGATGATCTCTCATAGGTTAATTAATTTTAATTGCTGTTTGGGTTAAAATAAATTGGAAGAAATCAGAAAATATAATGCTTATTAATTTAAGCTAGAATGATTTTATCAAATTCAAAGCTAATTATGAAGATTGAAGCTCTATTGTCATTGGTAATCAAGGGAATTAAAATTTTATCTCCTCTGTTCATGCTTAGTGCCATTGGATGGGAACTAGGTAATATTTATGCTACAGTGACTGACGTTGAAATATCTCCAAATTTAAGATGGATTTTTTGGGTAGAACGTCCAGCACTTTTTATTCATATTATTGAGGGAATTATTGGCTCTTATTACGCTTCATCTCAAGGCAAAAAGGCAATTAATTATGGAATCTATACTTTCTTTGTGGGATTTGTTGGCCTATTAGAGTTGAAAACTGAATCAATTCACTCCCTTGAGTAAAATAGTTTAGATTGCATAGCATTGATTAATGAATTAGGCTAAAAGATGACCGTTTTTTTCTCGCCATAAAAATTGACAGCTAATTTAATGATTAATGACTCAGACGAGTTTCAAAACCGACAAATTATTTTAGTCACTGGGGCTGCCCGTTCAGGGAAAAGCGAGTGGGCGGAAACCCTAGCTAAAAAATTCAATAAACCCGTTATTTATGTAGCGACAGCCTTGGAAAATTCCCAGGATCAAGAATGGCAAGAGAGAATCGCTCAACATCAAAAACGCCGTCCCTCTGACTGGGAAACTCAATGGGTTCCTTATAATTTGCCAATTATCTTAGATGCTATTGCCCCACCTCATTGTCTTTTAATTGATTCTTTAGGAACCTGGGTAGCCAATTGCCTAGAGCAAGATGACTCAACCTGGACACAGACACTGACTCAATTGTTTGACCACTTACAAAACACTCGTGTGGATGTCATTTTAGTCGCTGAGGAAACAGGATGGGGAGTTGTTCCAGCTTATCCGTTGGGGCGGACTTTCCGCGATCGCTTAGGGAATTTAATCCGACACTTGGGGGCGATCGCTAATCGAGTCTATTTGGTAACAGGGGGACACGCCCTTAACCTAAGTTTATTGGGGGAACCTTTGATCAAAGAGCATTTATCTAATCCTTGATTTGCGGGACAATAAAGAAAAAAGCAGCATAAATTCAAAGTTTTCTATGTTATCTAGCGAGCGCGATTTCTTACGGTACATTTGTTCTGAAAAACCAAGTGCAAGGGGCTTTTACCAATTTTAGGGCTTTTTGGGGGCCATAGAAAGTTTTTTTGTTGCACTTTTTCCTTCGCTAGATCGGTCTGTAACGTGCATAGAGTCACTGTTCTATTCTTTCTTCAGCAAACCCTATTTAGATGATTTAATGAGTCGGATAAGTCGATCTTGTGGGCATCAAAAGGCAAAAATGAGAAAGGCCTCTAGTCGATTAAGAAATCGGATTAGGAATTTAGTCGATGAGTGTCACAAGCAAGTTGCTAACTACTTAACTAAAAACTATAAAGTCATCATTATTGCCAAAGTTTGAAACATCAGAAATGACTAAAAAGAACAAGCGGAAAATAATGACTAAAACGGCTCGTCAAATGTTAACTTGGTCACACTATCGATTCAAACAAGTCTTAAAAAATAAAGCTGAGTTGAGTGGTTGTTACGTCATTGATGTGACAGAAGAATTCACCAGCAAAACTTGTACGAAATGTGGTCATGTTCATCAAAAATTAGGTGGTTCAAAAGTCTTTAAATGTCCCGAATGTGGACATAGCTTAAAACGTGACTTTAACGGTGCTTTGGGTATTATGCTCAAAGCTTTGTCGGATACGACCTTCACTATCAACAAAGATGGTGATGCCATTGTTGCACAATACGGGAATATACCATGTTGTGTCGCATAAATGTATCAGTAATTCTAAATGAGAGATTATAGAAAATTGTGAAAAATAATACAGATGCTACCATAGAATTGATGTGTTGAGCACGGGAATTTATATGGATATGGCCTCGGAGGAACAGGTAAAACAGTATCTTGCTCATTGGTTCCAACTAGGCAAGCAAGTGTTACTTCCTAATCGTCAAGAAAAGTTACGTCCTACTAAAATTTTTGAGGGAAAAAATTATTCTGCTGAATTTGAAAG
This sequence comes from unicellular cyanobacterium SU2, assembly GCA_002110465.1. Classification (GTDB taxonomy): domain Bacteria; phylum Cyanobacteriota; class Cyanobacteriia; order Cyanobacteriales; family Microcystaceae; genus Rippkaea. The sequence goes on from NEED01000017.1 coordinate 54,297, forward strand.
GGTTTGGCACTATCTTCTTGAAGTAGATGCCGATTGCTATTTAGAGGGAACCGAACAAACAATACAGCAGCTATTAAGTCCTGAATGGGAGATCATTGAATGTGCAAGGTGTGAAATGCCTTTTCCTATCACCACTGCCGGAGTTACCTCTTTGGTCTGTCCTTGTTCTGACTTACCAGGTTGGCCAAACAATGAATTGCCACCTCCACGCTCTGGGGTTGATAGTGAAGCCCATTTAACCCGAATTCGACAAAGAATAAAACACTCAAATGATAATTGATGACATCAATCAAATCCTGTTGAGTTTAATGGTAAAATTAGGCAAAAATGCCGTAGACAATAAATGCTAACACTAAATTAATCTTTCAGCAGCATTAGCTAACTCTGAGGCGACACGGGCTGAATAGGGTTTGATAAGCCACCAAATCAAGGGAGATAGCCAACCCCTTAAAGTAATAGAATAGGAAATATAAGATCCGCAAAGAGTCGATTCTACTTGATAGGTGATTTTTTGTTCAATCCCTGGAAGAGCCAAGACCCGCAGACTTAATAATTCTCCCGGTCTAACATTTTCTACAAACAAGCGAATGGGAATAGGCGTGAGGCGTGTAACTGCTTGGTAAATTAATCCAGGTTTGGCAATTAATCCCAAAGGAACATTAGTCTTCGAGAACAGAGGATGCCAAGAAACATCAGCCAAATTGACCAATTTTTGCCAAAGAACATCCACGGGAGCAGTGCTAACAACACGATACCTTTTGTAGAGAGAAAAAGCACACAAAAGCTTGCCTTTGACAGCCATTAATTTAAAAGAAAAATTGAGCATTACAATTGTGCCTCCCGCCTATAATGCTGCGGCAAATCTATTTGACTATAGCACCTAACTTTTGCAACAATCCCTGGTTAGTTTAAAGGATTAACATTTGGTTAAAATATTTAAGAATAAGGTTAATATATTAAGAAATGTTAACAAGCACCAAAACCTAGGCAAAATAGTTTAGGTCTGGTTGAGTGACTAATTTCCTTGACGTAATTGCTTGAAAACCCTTTAAAATAGGTAACGAAGCCTATCAAAACTAGCAAAGGGTATAAAACTATATGACACCTTCTTTAGCGAATTTCTTGTGGAGTCTGGTTTGGGGAACTGTTATTGTCGTCATCCCCGTCACAGTTGGTTTAATTTTCATTAGCCAAAGCGATAAAATCAAGCGTTCATAAACTCGATATCCCCACCCAAATGCTATAAGGGTGGGGTTTTTAGACTTTTTTAAACGACTGTTTCAATCAAAATATTGACAGTTTGTCAGACAGGTTCATTCCCTAGCTATCTTGAAAGTATAAATCTATTGTCAAAACTCGCTACCATAGAATAGAGAACGGAGAGGGATAATGGTAAACTTTGGGCTGAATTCGGCCAGCATTCTTGGTATATTCCTAGCAGTAGCGGGAGCCGGCTTATATTTTTTACGGTCTGTCCGTCCCGAATTATCGAGGGATCACGATATCTTTTTTGCGGCGGTAGGCTTGTTATGTGGTTTAATTCTGCTGTTTCAAGGATGGCGACTCGATCCCATCTTACAATTTGGACAGTTTCTCCTAACTGGTTCAGCAATCTTTTTCGCCGTAGAAACCATTCGACTGCGAGGGGCTACGACAGAACAAGCCAGACGAAATTCCCCTTTTGTGGATGATGAGCGTCGAGTTAGTAAAACCCGTGTCTACACAGAAGCCGAATTAGATCAACTAGAACCGTACGAAGAAGAGGAACGCTATAACGATAAGCGCCGATTGAGAGGATATGAAGAGCCTCGTAGTAGTCGCAAATCAAGCTATTCTAGGGAAGAACCCCGTAGTTATAGGGATAGCCGCCGCTCAACTCAATCTTACAGCGATCGCGACTCTTCCCGTCAACGCCGTTCCCGTCGTCCAACTTCTCCTTCTCCTGAATCTTACGATGCTTGGAGTGATCCATCAACAGATATGTGGGAAGAAAGCCCCACTCCTCGCCGTCCCCGCCGTCCCCGTCCAGAAAGTGGCCCTCCAGAAACGGCTTCTAGACCCCCTAGAAAACGTCGTCCCCATCCCTCATCGAGACAAGACTATTATTCGGGTTCCCCTTCTGAAGAACCTACGCCAGCTGATTATGTAGATTATCAACCCATTGATGAACCAAGACCCGAATCAGAAAAGGGGATCAAGCCATCCAATTCTGATCAAGAACAAAAGGGCGATCGCTATGATGATGACTCAAATTCTGTCCGTTTCGATTATTAATCCCGATTAATTCAGGTGAAAACTGGATCGATAAAAATAGCCCCAGAACATTGGTTTCAACCTTTGTCTAGTAAACTCTTTGATTCACCTTTCCCGTCGCGTTACGTGGTTCTAGTGATTTTAATAAGTTTACTAACTTCTTGTAATTTGGTTAACCGTCCTCAAGCTCCCGCTACCCTTAACAGTCGCTACAATGATGGTCAACCGGCTTTAAGTGGAGATGGACGCTGGTTAGCTTTAGTCTCTAATCGTAATGGCACTAATCAGATTTTACTTTATGATTTACGGGGAAAACAGTTAATTAATTTACCGGGACTCAATCAGAGTAATGTGATTCTCGATAGTCCCAGCTTAAGCCGAACCGGACGATATCTGGTGTATATTTCTAGTATTCAGGGGCGGCCAGATGTTGCTTTGTATGATCGAGCTACTCGAAGGGCTGAACTATTGACCCAAGGGTATCGTAGTTGGGTGAGAAATCCCCAAATTAGCCCCGACGGACGCTATATTGTCTTTGAAACCGCAAAGCGCGGTCAATGGGACATTGAGGTATTTGATCGAGGCCCTTTGATCGAGTTAGATATTCTTGATGGTACTCCAGTTGTTAATCCTTAAACCGTGAACCGTTTTTTCGTCATTTTAATAGTAGTTTTAACCAATCTTTTAAGCAGTTGTGGGGGGTATCCTCGTCTTCTGAAGTTTCCCTTTGATCAAGGGGGACGAGGACTAAATAGTCGCTCTTCAGAATTAACCCCTCAAGTCGTTTCTTCTTATATTGTTTTTGTGTCTGATCGCAATGGGTCTCAGGATGTTTATCTATTTGATGCACAAACACGCAAGTTAATTGATTTACCTGGACTCAATTCTCTTGACGAAGTCGCCTCTCATCCTTCCATTTCTGAAGATGGTCGCTATCTGGTTTTTGCTACCAGTCGTCAGGGAAAATCGAATATTTATCTTTATGATCGCCAAACCCAACAAAAACGTAGTCTTACTAATAATCTACAAGCAGAGGTTCGTCAGCCGATGATTAGTGCTAATGGCGATCGCATTGCTTTTGAAATTGCTCAAGATGGTCAATGGGATATTATGATTTATGATCGTTCTGGCAACCCAATTCAGTAACAGAAACTTCATCATAGTTTTAGCCTAAACTTTTTAGATACTAACTCCATTTTCTTCGCCAAAATAATAATTGTTCTAACCCCTGACTTAACAATTTATTTTCTTGAAATTTCTGATCTTTCCATTGCTTGACTATTTGGAATAAAATTATAGAAATCGTTGGGGACGGGGGAAATAAATCAGCTAAATTTTGAATAGGGATTTTACGATTAATGGCTAAAGCAATAACACTTATAAATTCTTCTCCTAAAAACCCCATGCAATGCCCACCTAAAATCTCTCCATTGAGTCTAGTAATTATCTTAAAAAATCCTGTCGTTTCTCCAGTTATCTGTGCTTTAAATAGAGTTTTAAAAGACTCTTCAATGACAATAATTCTATTTTTGTATTGTTGTTTGGCTTCGGTCTCTGTTAGTCCAACTTTGCTAAGAGGGGGATGAGTAAAAATAACAGAAGCTAGGTTATGAGTATTAACTTTAAAACAAGGAAAAAATAATATATTTTTTAGAGCAACACTGGCCTCATATTGAGCAAGGTTAGTAGGTTTATAATCCCCAATAGCACCCCCACAAGCATAAATTTTAGGATTAGTCGTTTGCAGGTTTTTGTTGACTTTAATTTTCTCAGGAGTTAGTTTAACCCTGACCCCTTCTAAATTTAAACCTTTAATATTCGGTTGATTACCCATCGCTAGAATAATTTCATCAGCTTCAATGGCTTGATTTCCAGCTTGTACCCATTTTTTACCATTAATTTGTTTGACTTGGGTAATGGGACTTTGGGTTAATAATTGTATTCCGTCAGCTTCTAATTGTGCTTGAATTAATCTTATTACTGAGGGATCTTCTTGGGATAAAATGCATTTTTTTTCGACAACTAAAGTAATTTTTTTGCCTAAACGACCTAAATTTTGCACTAATTCAATTCCAATTGGGTTGTCTGAGCAAATAATTAATTCATGGGGAAGATTATCCAAACAGAGGGTGTCTGGGGTTAAAAAACCGACTTCTGATAGGCCGATAATCGGCGGAATTCGAGGACTAGAACCTGTTGCAATAAGATAAGTGCGCGATCGCAATTTTCGGCTGGGTAAGACCAACGCTTGTTGGGGAAGACGACAAAATTCTCCAGATTCAAAAATTACATCTACCCCCATTGTTGCTAACATTGCAGGGGAATATTGTTCTTTTAAATTAGCTTTGACTTGTTGTGTCCAAATCTGAATGTGAGTAGGGTTCAAATTAGATCGGGAAACCCTAGAATTGAGATCCCATTGGGTTGTTATTTTCCACTGCTGTTCAAGATGAGTAAAATAGCTAAAAGTGCAACGATCAATTTCTGTATAGTGGTTAGTTTTCTTGTCACCTATAACCCAAGCAACACGGGCTTTAAATTTAGCTGCTTCTGAGGCGGCGTAAACCGCTTCTGGGGTATTTCCAATTACAACGAGATCATAGTCTAGGGTCATTTTTGAGTTTAAAGCCACTCTATTTTAATAAAGATGATTTTAACAAATGCAAAAATTATTCGAATTGAGCGATCGCATTTGAGTTTATAAAATAATTTAACGAAACTAGGAAGCACACTAGAGAATTGTTAGTTGCTATATATAATATCTGTCCGTATTACATATTTAATACCATTTTCGACTACACATCCCTTATGCCATAGTCGATGCTCAAAAATTATTGCTTTACCAGTTTTTGGCGTGATTGAAATCCGATCTTGTCTAAACATCGTCTCACCGCCTTTGAATCCTTCGCTAAGAAAAATTAAAAGTGTAAATAATGTTTCTTTTCCCTCTACATTTTGCCGACCATCTTGGTGAATTCTAAATCTTTGTCCTTGGATGTATTTGTAGAAACGAAAATATGGGGATAGGCCAATAGCATATCTATCTTCATAGACAGGTAAGGAATAGGAAGCTATTTGTTCCCATAATTCATTCGCCAATTGTTTGGAATGTAAATTTACTCTCTCATTATTTCTAATTTTAGGTGAATATTTCCTAACATCATTTACTTGAACATCAGCTTGTGAGTAACCTATTTTTTCCGATTTATCGATAAGTTTACTACAGTCTTCAACTGATAAAAGAGATTCTATTACTAATATATTTTGGCTTAATTCCATCCAAATTAATTATTAAAGCAAGTTATCATATTGTTGGCGATCGCTTATTTATTCCTAACAGAGTAAGGTGAGCAAACTTTGAGTATTTTATTTTGAATATCTTATATTTTCATTTTCCATGATAGGCGATCGCTTCTACATCCTCAACAGAGTGGAGTATACAAATTTTGAGAGTTTGACGTTTTTATTGTATTTTATTCCTTTGTTCACTCTACAAAAGCGATCGCTCCAATCAAAGTTAAATGTTGTCCAGGATAAAAAGGCTGTTGGCTATAGGCACGAGTTTCCTGAAAAGAACGAGCATATCCACGAGCTAAGGCTAAGTTTGCACCCATTTCATCAATAAATACTAAATCTTCTGGCTTGATTTCTTTAACTGGTTGCCAATATTCAAATTGTTATTTTAACTTTTAAGTGTACTATACTGAGTCACCAACTGCTGTCAATTGTAGGCAAAAGGAAAAATACTTTTTACTTTAGCCAATTAAAGCCAAGTTCGTCCATTATTTTTGATCAACTAATCCTCCAAAAAGCGATCACGTCCTAAATGCACATTCCACTCAACCACTCTTGCAGACTCAGCTAATAACCCATCCCGAACCCGTGGACTCGTATTAACAATAGCGATCGCCTCCTCGACTGTTTCAGCTTTAATTACCCAAATACCTGTTCCATCATGGGGAACAAACGGACCACAACACAGTAAAATTCCTTTTTGATACTGTTCTTTGAACCAAGATAATTGATCTTTATCATGTTCAGGATGAGTCTGTTTATACTCGTAATAATTGGGAACCGTTGCTACAACAACTGCAAAAAGTGTTGCCATAATTTTTTAAAATTAATAATCTTAGAGAATTTGGATTTATCTATTCCCCCCCTTTATAAAGAGGATAGTGGGGTAGGGCTGGCAAATTTTTTTGAGAGTTTGACGTTTTTATCCCCGATTTATTTTATCCCTTTGCCTATCCTACAAAATTGGCGATTGGATAATGAACAGGTTCAAAAGTAACTTTACCTTTAAACCTGCCCTTACAAACTTGAAAGTTAATCACTCATTAAGATTGACTTGCAAGCTTAAGAATTTGGTCTACAACTTCCATACTTTCAACATACAAAACATCTTGACCCCACCTTTGTAATTGCTTACTTAACAGTTGATCAGTTTTTTGATCGGCTAAAGAAGTTACTTGTTCAATACGACAAGCTTGCGCGCCACCAGATGCTTCCATGCGCATACATCCAGTAGTTCCTGAACACAATACGGTACAACAGTCTGCTTGAAGATTAGTAGAACTCAACTTAAGACTAATTAAGTCTCCTAATACCTCACCCCAGTCTGTTAGAGGAACCCCCGCTAATTCTGCTTCAATAAATTTATTTTCGCCATTGGAAAACTTAACCCGTCGAATATCATAGTCTCCGCTTTCGTACTCATAACCGACAGGTTTCCACTTTAAGCGGCCAGCTATCCAACCTAAAAACATCAACGCTTGGGCAGGATTTCCCTTTTCATAATCAATCGTAACGCGATCAATTTCCTTGACAGCATCACGACGTTCAGGAGGATCAAAAGCGGCAGCCGTTAACTCTTGCCACGCCCCTAAACGCGCCCAGTTTAAATCTGCTAACGAAACGTCATTAACTAACATTTGGACGGTGCGGGATAAATCTCCTTCAGGATCACTAAAGATACTAGAATCAATAATCATGGTATCCCCGTGGGATTCCAGACGCTTGAACAAGCCATATTCAGGATCTGGGTCAGCTTTCCACCAAATAAAAGTAGGTAACCCGCTAATAGTTAATTCAGAGATAATTCCGCCAATTCTCTCTAAAGCTTCTGCCGTTCCGTGTAAGGTAATGTATTCACAACAAACTAGAGTATGTTGACTACGTTTGTTAATAGGACAATAGGCAGAAACTTGGGCTTTAACCCCGTTATCTTCTCCAACAGTAGGACAGAGGGTAATAATGCGACAAGGGTTCGCTGAGGCGATCGTATCAGCAATTCCTGTTCCTTCTAAGTCGGGGGTATACTGTTGAGAAGCCCGTTGCTGCACATCGGTTAAATGTCCTTCAGCTTTGGCTTTTTCAAATTCTGCTTTTAATTTATCGAGTAAGGCTGGATTGGATTTCCCTGTGACCTCCATCTCATAGGCTTTCTGGGCTGACTTAATCGCAGCAATAGTACGAGGTCCGGCGATGCCATCTACTGGACCAGTATAAAAGCCTAGGGTGGCTAACAGATGTTGGGTGGGTTCAGGCTCATAGACCACAAAGGTAAAAGTGGTTGCCCTAGTAGCAGCCATCCCATCTTCATTATCACTGTAACTTTGCCAGATATTGGCTAGTTCAGCTTCAATGACATCAATAGAAACATCCTTGGGGTCTTGCAGGGAAACTAGAGGGGGGGTTTGGGTAGTCATAGTGGATTCTTCGTTTACATTCTACAATTAACAACTGTTTCCTCAATTACAAGCGTCGCCAACGCCGACCATCGCGGTTTAATAACAATTCAGCTTCTTCGGGTTCCCAGGTTCCGGCTTCGTATTGGGGAACAGTCGCGGGGTCGGCTTCTCCATCCCAAGCGGATAACACAGGAGTCACGACACGCCACGCTTCTTCCACTTCATCAGCACGGGTAAATAGGGTTTGATCTCCTAGCATGGTATCGAGGAGGAGACGGTGGTAAGCATCGGCGGTAGCCATACCGAAAGAAGATCCATAACTAAAGTCCATCTCCACGGTGCGGGTTCTTAATTCTGACCCTGGCATTTTGGCTTCAAACCTTAGGGCAATGCCTTCATTAGGTTGAATTCGCATACTCAACACATTGGCATTGGTTTGATGGGCAACAGATTGGAAAATGAGTAGGGGAACTTCCTTAAATTGAATGGCAATTTCAGTGACTTTTTTGGGAAGACGTTTTCCTGTCCGTAGATAGAAGGGAACTCCTTTCCAACGCCAGTTATCAATCATTAATTTCATGGCGACGTAGGTAGGAGTGGTGGAATTGGGGTTGACTCCTGGTTCTTCCCGATAGCCGGCAACCGGCTTTCCTTTCATCCATCCGGCTTTATACTGTCCCCGAACTGCAGAGTTTTCTAGGTTATGAAGGTCTGCTAGGTGTGTCGCTTGCAAGACTTTCACTTTTTCGTTACGGATACTATCAGCCGCCAAGGCGTTGGGGGGTTCCATGGCGGTTAGACAGAATAGCTGCATCAGGTGATTTTGCAGCATATCCCGCAAGGCCCCAGAGGTTTCGTAGTAACCTGCCCGATCTTCGACCCCGACGGTTTCAGCGACGGTAATTTGAACGTTATCGACAAATTGACGGTTCCAAAGGGGTTCAAAAATGGCGTTGGCAAAGCGGAAAACCAGCAAGTTTTGGACGGTTTCTTTGCCCAAATAGTGATCGATGCGATAGACTTGTTCTTCTTTACAAACGTTTTGAACAATGCGGTTCAATACTTGGGCTGAACTTAAGTCTTTACCAAAGGGTTTTTCGATGACGATGCGATGTTTAATGGGATCACTGAGCATCCCTGCTGCCCCTAGTTGTTTGATACCTGGGGGGAAGAATTTAGGGGAGACCGAAAGATAAAAGACGCGGTTACCTCTGGTTCCTCGCTTACCATCAAGTTCTTCGAGAAAAGCTTTGAGTTTTTGATAGCTTTCTGGCTCATCCATGTTCCCAGAACAATAGAATAACCCTTGGGCAAAGTCGTTCCAAAGTTCTTCATTCCCGATGCCATCAGAGAATTCTTCAACTCCCTTCCGCATCTGTTCCCGAAAATAATCATGACTCCAATCTCGACGGGCGACCCCAACAATGGTTAATTCTGGGGGAAGTCGCCGTTCTTGTTTCATTTTATAGACGGCGGGAACGAGTTTTCGTTGGGTAAGGTCGCCAGAAGCCCCAAAAATTACGAGTATTAGGGGTTCTGGGGTTCGTTCTTGGCGTAGTCCTACGCGAAAGGGGTTTTCTAGCAGCGTTACCATAGAATTTTCAAAGGCTCCTTCGTTAGTTCCCAGTGTACCGAGAACTCCTTTAATTCTAGGGAAGTTATCACACAAAATTAAGCTTTGGTATTTGTATCAATAGTGACAAAAATTAGGAGCAGGTGAGCAAAATATCGGATAATTATCTTGGAAAATGTTGATTTAATCTGCTTTACCCATTGATCATGAATTTATTCAAGGTTTAAAGCCTCGTTTTTTTAAGGGGAAACAACAGCTATAATTTTTATTTTTAACTTATGATTGACTTGTCGAAATTCCATAACTTTAAAACAATCATGTTTAATTCCTGAACGCCTTTTTTTTGATTCTTATTAGAATATAGACTACTAAGATCTTTGAAAAGATTAAAATTTTTAACTAATATTTTATTATGATATCCTATGGGTTTAAATTTTTTTAAAAATTATTTTTAGGAGGTAAATTATTTCCTTTTATTAGACCTTGCTTGGAATTAGTTATCCAAGGAAAATTACCAATAATGAGAATACTTTGAAAAGATATAGTCATTTCAATTAAAAGTGAGACACCTGCTGCTTGTAATAATAGTCTTCATAGCTCAATTTTTGTATCATTCTTATTTGAAATGACTATAATTCTTGCAAAATCTTCCAGTCAAATGTCAAAAAATCTTCTTGAATTATTTCAATTCTGGGATCGGAAAATTTTCTTAAATAACCTGGATTAATTTCTATTCCGATAATTTTAGAACTCTCACTAAATATCCTAGCGGAAACTTCTCAAAAATTATAGATTATCTAAAGTTAGATTTTATCTTTTTTTTTGATAAATAAGGTGGAATTTCCCACCCTATCTAAATATATAGAAAATATTGTGCCTGTATTGATTTAACTTGCTCGATGTTTGCGATCTTCTATGAACGATTCAACGAGCTTAACATCGTCTTTAGAACCAATCACTAATGGGGTTCTTGCATGCAGTTTATCGGGAACAATATCTAAGATTCTTGTTGTCCCGTCGCTGGCTTTTCCACCTGCTTGTTCAACTAAAAAAGCTAGGGGTGCGCTTTCATAAAGCAATCGCAATTTTCCTTCAGGTTTCTTAATCGTTCCTGGGTAAAGAAATACGCCCCCTTGCATTAAAATTCGGTGTATATCTCCTACTAAAGCCCCACTATAACGGGCTGTATATCCTTCATGTCGATGAACATAACGGGTATAGTCTCGAATGGCTTCATCCCACTGCCAAAAATTCCCTTCATTGTTGCTGTAAACCGGCCCATGATCGGGAATGTTAATATTTTCTTGGGCTAAGATAAATTCTCCTAAACTGGGGTCAAGTAGAAAGGAGTGAACCCCATGACCAATGGAGTAAACTAACATGGTTGAGGGTCCATAGAGAATGTATCCGGCCGCTAACTGTCCTTTGCCATCTTGCAATAAATCTGAACCTTCTCCATCTTCATCAAGTCCTTGTTGTTGACGAATGGCGAAAATTGATCCCACATTCAAATTAATATCTACATTAGAAGAACCATCGATGGGATCGTAAAGAAGGGTATAACGTCCGATAGGGCAATTTTCAGGAATATAATAGGGCTTGTCCATCTCTTCAGAGGCGAGGCGACAAACTAACCCACTTTGCTTAAAAACAGAGATAAATACATCGTTAGCATAGACATCCATCTTTTTGACGGATTCGCCTTGAACGTTGGTTTCGCCGGTAAATCCTAAAACATCAGCCATTAAACCGGCACGACTGAGGCGACGAGCAACCAATTTCCCCGCCAAGGCAATACGGGTCATGATAGCACTTAGATCTTGAGCTTCTGGGGAAAAGCTTTGTAATTGTTGGAGAACGTGGCGAGAAAGAGTGGTACAGTCGCGATCAAGACTATATTCTGGAATAACGAGGGGTTGTAAGCTAGTCATAATGAAGTCATCTGGTCAAAGGTCAGAAGTCAGGAGTTTGACTTCATCGATATTACTTGTCACTAATCTTAGTCAATGATCGCTCCTTAACCCGATAATTTTAGACTAGCTTCAGGTTATAGAAAAAGCTATTTAGATGAGATCCAACTGATGACAAATAACCCCACACAAAGCGGCGATCGCGGTAATTCCTAAAGCCAGTAGGGGATTTTGCCCTTGTCCTACGGCAAACGAAGTGACAATTCCTGCTCCCAAACCTGCTGTTAAGGCTGCTCCTAGGAGATCTTTATCGGTTTTTTTATTATACATAATTGTCCTGGATCTGAAAATTTAATGTTTTCCACCGTAACATCCTAATTTGCTTTCTTAATTAAACCCCCCTTGATCTGCAATCAAGCTTTAAATTTAGCTACGTTTCTTAACAATAGTCTCTCACTGACCGAGGAACGATACATTAGATCGAGGAAAGTATTACGACGCAACTTATGCCAAACACCTATACCGTTGAAATTAACCATCAAGGCAATATCCAAACCATTCAAGTGACTGAAGAGCAAAAAATTCTTGATGTAGCTCAAGAGGCGGGATTAGAATTACCCATGTCTTGTAATGCGGGAGTCTGTACTACTTGTGCGGCCAAATTACTAGAAGGAACTGTTGATCAAAGTGAAGGAATGGGCATATCCCCCGAACTTCAAGCAGAAGGATACGCCCTGTTGTGTGTCTCATATCCCCGTTCTAACTTGAAAATTGAGACGGAAAAGGAGGACGAGGTTTATAGTCGCCAATTTCCTCAACCTTAAGTTCCTCAACCAGTTGAAGTCGGTGGGCAATGCCCACCCGATAAGTTTCTTTATATTATCTTTATAAATGAACCCAAAGGTTAGATAATGGAAGATATAGATATCTAACTATTTAGGTCATATGAATACCCCTTCTCTTCCTCCCGAAGACTTACCCCTACAAAGTGTAATGGACTTCGGACTACGACGGAAACTTGATGAGATAATCGGTCAATATTTTTACGAATCTTGCGATCAGTTAGTTCAACGCTTATTATCCCAATGTGGCTGGTATGTTACCAGTTCCCCCAATATCTTAACCTTGGTTATTACCTGTCCCGATCATGCCACTAATTTCCAGATTCTGAAGCATATTGCAGCCCTAGGCCAGTATTTAGAAAAGTTTACTGAAAATGGAAAAATCCAAATTTATCCCCCAGCAGGGGAGGGAACTTCTTTAAACATTCCTGTCAAAAAAGGACGAACTTACCAAGACTCTCTTTAAAATTGAACATCACTAAGGTGGGCATTGTCCACCTTAAATTTAACTAAATCACGTTTGAGCGTTTACCAGAAAGAATTCCAGCGACTGGTGCGAAGGGTACGATTCGGATTGTTAAAATTAGGACTTTGACGGGTAGTTTGTGGTGATACCCTTAAACCCGATTGTAAGGTCAAGGTCAGATCTCGGTTAGGATCAATGAGGATCATCTCTTCTTCTCCACCCCCAATAATTTGCCCTTCTGGTAATGCCCATCCTGCTAGTGTACCAAAGGCTGCTCCTCCTAACACTTCTAGGGCATCAATACGGCGATCGCCTGTGGTTCCTGCGATAATGGTAGCTGTTCCTGCCCCGGCAAAGGTTCCTGTTAAGATATCACTAATACTCGCCCCTTGATTGACGGTTTCCGTGGTAGAAATAACGTTAGAGGTTGCAGATAAAGGTATCCATTGACCATCATCAAAGATCATTTCCCTAGCCACAAATTGAGAACCTTGTTCTACCGGTTGAATTTGACCAATAATTTTGGTTCCAGCAGGAATTAATAAATTACCATTGCGATCGCGGATATTGGCTGCTACATTCAATTCTAAGGGGAAATATTCATCTTTGGCTACCCGAATTTTTTCTGAAGAATCATAGCGAATAGGAATCAGGGTTCCTGACGGAATAACCACAGAATTAGAATTCGTAAAAGACTCAGTATTAGAGGGATAGGGTTGAGCCGAAACCGGTGTGATCGTTAATAAAGAAGTTCCTGATGTAACTCCGATCAAAACCGCCATTAAACTAGAGATTGTAGACTTAGGAAAATTAAGGTTTAACATTGATGCTGCACTCCTTGAGGTCTAACGTAAGAAATAGAATATTGAACTTTCTCTACTTTTAGATTAGCTATTATTATTAAACTATGTCAGTCCCAAAACATAGGTATTTTAGAGAATTAATTGATTCTACTTTATCTTTAAAAGTGGAAAAAAAGGGAATTGGCAAAAGGAAAAAAGCAACAATAAAATTATAGGAATCTCATATATTGATTAATTAAAGTGATTAGGAAATAAAATGAAAATCCTAAATTTATATTTTCTGATTGTTTTTGGTGGAATTTTACTAAGAGATGTTAACTGGATTGGAATTAGAGAAGGGGTTAAAGATTTGGTAATTATTTTCGGAGTAATTATTGCCCTTGTTAACTATTTAAGCCAAGATAGTCAAAGAAAAATAGATAATAGCCTCAAAATTCTTGAAACGTTTTGGAATAATATTTCGGCTGAAGATTTAGAAACTTGGAAAGATATTTGTATAAGAAATTGGGAGGCATCAGGTGCTGAACTAGGATTTTTTATTGTTTATAATCAGAAAAATGAGAGTCAACAAATCCCTTTATCTTATTTATTTATTATAGAAGGTTATGATCCTATTATTGATGATAAATATAAAGGAGAAGACTGGAAGTTAGGCGTTGTGAAGCATATGGCAGAGCAGTTCAATATAATTGGTTATCAGATTTTGAATGGTAAAGTATATTTTAACGTAATTTATTTTCAACTTGATCAATTAATGGATACTATTTATAATTGGATTTTAATGATTGACAATGAAGAACATAAAAGATTTGTAACAAAAACTTGGTTTTCCTATTTCATTGAAATGTATCAAATAAAATCCAAAGCAATAGAAAAATTGCCCAAAAAAACTTATATTAATGGTTGCTAAAGTTGTTTTTCATATTAATTAAGTGAAAACAATGACAATTGCCCTGGTGAAATATTTCCCCTTTTTCCTTGATGATAACTAAGGTGACACGGCGAACAAAGCGGGCGAAGATTATTCGAGTCAGAATTTTCTGGATTATAATCACTATGATGCACCTGTAACGTTCTGGCTTTTCTTTCCTTAATACTAAGCTTTGAAATATCCTCCCCTGGTTTAATACACTGTATCCCACACTTGGCACATTTCCACTCTGCAGCTTCCTTGATAGTATGTGCAATGGTTTTCCAATTCTTAGGATATCGAGAGGTCATATCTATTTAGATTAGATTGAACAAAGACTACTATTTATTAATATTCCCACACCTTATGCACCTCTGATACTCCTACAGTATGGCACAATAGAAAATGCTGACTAAATGATAGTTACGTCAAACTGCACTAACCGAACTTTAGATAACCCCAATGACTGCAACCCTTGAAGCCCCCTCAAAAACTCGTCGAGTCGTTTTTCCCTTCACTGCTATTGTTGGCCAAGAAGAGATGAAACTGGCCTTGCTACTAAACGTCATTGACCCTAAAATCGGTGGTGTAATGATTATGGGCGATCGCGGAACCGGAAAATCTACTACCATTCGCGCCTTAGCTGACTTGCTCCCCGAAATTGAAGTGGTAGCTAACGATCCTTTCAACTCCGACCCCGATGATCCCGACTTAATGAGCGATCGCGTCCGTCAACAACTCGAAGAAAATATTCCCCTTCAAGTAACAGCGAAAAAAGTGACGATGGTGGATCTTCCCCTCGGAGCCACTGAAGATCGGGTTTGTGGAACGATTGACATCGAAAAAGCCCTCTCAGAAGGGGTCAAAGCCTTTGAACCTGGACTATTAGCTAAAGCTAACCGTGGTATCCTCTACGTGGATGAGGTTAACCTTCTCGATGACCACCTGGTTGATGTTCTCCTTGACTCTGCGGCTAGTGGCTGGAATACAGTTGAACGGGAAGGAATATCCATTCGTCACCCAGCGCGGTTTGTCTTAGTCGGTTCAGGAAACCCCGAAGAAGGAGAATTACGACCTCAATTGCTTGATCGCTTCGGAATGCACGCAGAAATTCACACAGTTAAAGAACCAGCCTTGAGGGTCAAAATTGTAGAACAACGCTCGGAATTTGACCGAGATCCCCAAAAATTCTGTAGGGAATATCAACCTCAACAAGAAGAATTACAAAACCGCTTGGTTCAAGCCCAGGAACTCCTCAAACAGGTTAATGTAGATTATGACTTGCGGGTGAAAGTTTCCGAAGTTTGCTCAGAACTCGATGTAGATGGACTACGGGGAGATATTGTTACTAATCGTGCAGCCAAAGCGTTAGCCGCCTTTGAGGGACGGACAGAAGTGACCATAGATGATATTCGTCGCACTATTGTCTTGTGCTTGCGTCACCGACTTCGCAAAGATCCCCTCGAAACTATTGATTCTGGTTATAAAGTTAATAAAGCTTTTAATCGGGTGTTTGGCTTAGAAACGGAAGAAAGTTAATTAGTTGAGGGTTTGTAGTCAAGGCTTGAGCCTCTATAGGTAAGCAAAATGAATTGTATGTTTGTAGTGAGTCCTTTAGGACTGATGTGATAGGACTAAAGTCCTTACTACGAACCTTGAGTCGTTGAACCAAGAATCCCCCGAATTATATTTGTGGGGAGTCTCAACTAAACGAAAAAGGGTAAAATTCCTCCTAAAATAATTATTCCTAACCCCATTAACAGTGTCCCCAACCGAGGATAACTATGAATCTTATGGTTATCGGTGGAAACCTCGACTAAATCCAGCCAGGGCATTACACCACGGCGGAACCAGCCAACGGTAGTCACTGACGAATCTAATAACTTTTCTACCTGAGTTGAACCAAATAGGAAATTGCCAACAGCCCCGAAACGGGACACATAACGAGCAAAAATCATTCCTTTTGAGTCTTGTAATTTTAAATCTGAGCCAAAGCCATATCCTGCGTCACCACGACCAATGAATTTACCTTGGAGTCTGACTGGTTGACCACGAACAGGACTAGCATAGGGATTACACATTAAGGTCAAAATATCGGATTGAGGCGATCGCGAAAAATCAGGATAAACTAACCAAGTTTTCACGATTAACCCTCCACTAAAACCAATTAGAACCCATCTCAAGACTTCTAAGGATAAAGTGAGTCCTAAAACTAATCCTAATAATGCCCCAAAAATATGTAAATTTCCGACAATAAACTCAAATAAAAAAGTGTTCCACAGTTTCTGTTTATCAAGTTTATTCCCCTCTCGGACAACTTCTGCTATGTTAAAATCCGTATCTAGTCCGATTTGTTCAGCATAGACGCTCAAAGCTCGAATACGTTTTCCTGTTAAGGGATGAGTTGAATTTAACTCGATTAACTTAGCCCAAGGATTAAACAAGTCCCAAAGAAATACCCGACCTAGAGGTTGAGAACTCGAACTAATACGATACACTGTCCCCGTCGATGCTGCATCATGGGGATCATAGATTCCCAGGGCGCGGGTTCCCTCCATCAACCAACTCAGCTTGCTAGTTTTTTGTGTTTCTTCAACGATTCCATAGGCAATTTTTACTAAAGCCCTCGATAGTCCATTGGGATTTCCGGTTGTTTCTGCGGCAAAATGATCTGCGTAATATTCTCTGGTTCGAGACAGATATAACATTAAATAAGTCCCAATAATATAGAAAAGATAGGCTCCAATTGAAGCAACTTTTACCCCATCTTTAAGTTTATTATCATTGTCCCCTTTACTGCTTAATTCCCTGGTAAATAAATAAATTAAATAAGTAATTTGAACTAACGTAGAAGCTACGGTCATAATGGCAAAATCCCAATGGACAATATGACCTAATTCATGGGCGTAGACTGTAGCAATTTCGTCATCGTCAAGATAGGTAAATAATCCCTCACTCACTACTAACCGCGCTTGATCACGAAAGGAACCGTAGGTAAAAGCAGTCGGATTTTGATCGTCAATAATTCCTAAACGGGGATAGCGGATTTTGTGTTCTCGACAAACTTTTAAGATAAGCTCTGCTGTTTCGGGACTTTTCCGCTTGATTTCAGCTAAAGTAACCCAACGGGTTTTGTAAAGCCAGCGTTGCGTTTGATCCATAATCATTGGAGAAATTAAAAAAGCCAGACCGTTAAACCCTAGGGTAATCATGAGTGCAATAATTAAGCCTAACGTTGGGTTGTTATTACCAACAATTAAAAATAATCCTAAACATAACGATAATACTATTCCTAATAATAAAAAGAGGGTGATACTAGACGCAAAAGAAAGGCTATCAGCCATTTTGGGCATTCTTAACTTAACCCCTGTTTGTTCAGCCCTTCCTGCTTTATCTTCTGACCAATGGGGAGCATCTTTTCCGTTCCTAATAACCGTTTCATTGGTCGCTAAAATAGACAGAAAACTTCTGGCCCATTCCTTTATTTCAGAATTTCTATGTTTTTTTAATTTTTCACCAAGAGCGATCGCTTTGTCTAATTGACCATTTCCTCGATAAGCTCTCGCTAAAGCCATTAAACCTTGTATGTAAAAGGGAGAGCGGCGATCGCCATTAGTCTTACAGTAGTTTTCGAGATATTGGACAGCTTGGGTAAACTGTTGATGCTGTAGTGCTTTTAATCCTTCATTTAATGACATGGGTTTTACCTAATGACTCAATCGATGAGTGATTTATCCTATAAATACCCATTTTCAAGACACAAATTACAATATCAGGTTCTTCATCCAGAAAAATTCTAATAACTTAAACAAACAAGTCCACATGATCTTATCCATTTTGGAACAGTTCTTTCCTATTACCAGAACAAAAAGACAAGAACTTCACAAAAATTATAAAATTCTCAAAAGTGAAGTTGAAAAATTGGGAAAATACTACGAACAAAAATCTTATGAAGAACTTTTATCTCCTGCTGAAAAAAATGAAATTATCCAAATTGTTAATAACCAAAAGCTTTATTTTTCTGGTGAAGCATATCAGATAACAAAAGACGGAACCCTTTGTTTTTCTTTAGATGCTGATGGTTTACCAACAATGCTAGGGATTAAGCCATCCTATCACTTTTATAAAAAGCCCGATCAATCGGTTTATTATTAGTCAGTCAATCAAAAGTCATAATCAAACAGAAAACAGCCAAGTTCGTAGTCGGGGCTTTAGCCCTAATTTTCATGATTTTTACTGACATATTGCACATCTTAAAAGAAAACTTAACAATCAAAATCTAGACCGTCAATTCTAAAGCAATTCTGCTCAAAAGAAAATCCTCTTGCCATCCCCCCTGCCCCCCTTCAAAAGGGGGTATCTATCCTCATAAGCTAGTTTGATAGAAGGTGCAAGATCTGAGTTTAAAGAAAACCAATTACCAAATATTATTTATTTTTATCTAGGTACACAAATCTTTTCTAAGTTTACAATTGAACTTGATAAGTTTTATGATCAATAGTCACCTGATCCCCACTAATTAGCTTTCTCCCTCGTCTGGTTTCTAATATTCCATTTACTAAAACTTCTCCCCCTTGAATTCTTACTTTAGCTTCTCCTCCGGTTTGTACCAGTCCTTGCCATTTGAGAAATTGACCAAGTTTAATAGTTATTTCTTTCTCATGTGATAATTGATTATTCATTTTCTTACTCCTTTTTCTCTTTTACTATAATAAACGTTTTTATTCCCTAAGATGGAACAAAATATATCAATAAAATTATTTTTTTGCTAATCATACCAATCGCAACCGAAATAGTAAGATAATTTGGAATGCAAGAAATCAAAACATTGTATACCTTATAAGTAGGTGATCAAAAAATACAGTTAAGTTTGTAGTAAGCCCTTTAGGGCAAGAAAGGTTTTTCGTCATGGGATGATCCGAACCCTTACTGCTAACTTTTCTATTTTATGTTTAATTAGACTTACCTACTTAAAAAGTAGTGAAGATTTTTGCGACAAACTAAGAATACGAAAAAATGGTTCAATCATTTATAAAATAGGAGCTTAATAAAACATGGCTATTATTGCAACGTTAACTTATGGAATTGTCTCTTTAATTGGCGGCTTAGTGGGCTATTTAAAAGCTGGTAGTAAAATTTCCCTAATCTCTGGCGGTATTAGTGGACTCTTACTGTTAATTTGTAGTTATTTTCTTAGTATTGGAGTTAACTGGGCTTTATTTCTGGCTGTTGTTATTACCGTAACCTTAATTATCGTTTTTTCACTTCGCTTACAAAAAACCCGCAAATTTATGCCAAGCGGATTGATGATTGCTTTAGGAGTAGTTGTTTTGGTATTTTTGCTAAATTATTAATATAGCTTGGTTTTGGAGATATTTTATGCTTTTTTGACGCGCTCTTTTACGGATAGCGGGGATATTCTCCCAATATTCCTGGTAAAATTTAGTTAAGTTAGGGGGCGATCGCCCTGGCAGGATCTTTCAACTGCATCAAATTAAATTAATATCAATTATACTATTAAAGTTCTAGTTTTTTTTAGTTTCATCCAAAAATATAAGGTAACGTAATGGGTACACAGTGGGAAAATTTCAAGCAAAATTTAGGGATATGGGAAGGCTCATTTACGCAGATCTCACCTATGGGGGAAGTCTTAGAAAGTAACCCTTCAATTTTATCTCTAGAGCCAGAAGAAAATGACAAAGTTCGCTTTAGTATTCGTCGCTATAGTTCTGAGGGTTTAGAAGCCCCTCCAGTGAGAGAATTAACTCAAGTTTATGAATCTTTAGGCCGTCATTTAGTCTTTTTTGATGATGGCTCTTTTTCTAAAGGGAATATACAAATGGCTCCCTTTTCTGAATTTTTTAGCGAGTATGGATTTGTTAATCAAGATCGTCGTTTACGTTTTGTTCAACAATTTGATAAAGATGGTTTATTTAAAAGTTTAACCTTAATTAGAGAAAAAAGGGCTAATGCAATAGCAGAAGAACAACCCGAGTTGACGATAGAACAATTAGAAGGAAAATGGACAGGAGTTGCTCATACTTTATATCCTGATTTAAGACCCCCGACAACTGATGCGACGACCTTAGAAGTGAAGAAAATTAATGATAATCTCGTAGAGAACAAATTAAGTTTTGCTAATCAGACAATTTCCTCTCAGGCTAGTCTCCAGGGTAATAGGTTAGAATTTGATCAGGGAACGATGAAACTGAGATTATTATTGTTACCTGGAGGCGGGTCTAGTTTAGTCCCTATACAACTGAAAAATCGTCAACCTTTCTTTGTAGAAACAGGTTGGTTACTTGAACCAAAACTGAGAAAAAGATTGATTCGTAACTATGATGAACAAGGGAGATGGACAAGTTCCACCCTAGTGATTGAACGCCATAACAGTTAATGGAAATTATTGGACTTTATTCCCACTCCTTGAGACAAATGGGATAATCCTTCTTGTTCTAATTTTTTAACCAATCCAGTGAGAATTTGCGGAATAATCCACGGTCCTTGATAAATCCATCCCGTATAAAGTTGTAATAAACTCGCTCCTGCTGTAATTTTGTCCCAAGCATCTTCTGGAGTGAAAATTCCCCCAACCCCAATAATAGGTAATTTTCCTTGGGTTTTTTGGTAAATAAAACGGATGATTTCTGTTGAGCGATCGCGTACAGGTATCCCGCTAATTCCCCCCGCTTCATCTTCAATTGTGTTCCCTGTTTCTGGCAAAATTTTAGTGGTTAATCCTTCCCGTTTAATGGTAGTGTTTGTGGCAATAATGCCAGCTAAGTTATAAATTTGAGCTAATTCAATAATGGTTAAAATGGTCTCCCAATCTAAATCTGGGGAAATTTTAACAAAAAGGGGTTTGTGTTGTTGATTAGCTTCTTGTAACTCCTGTAAAATCGTGCTGAGTTGTTCTCCTTCTTGGAGCGATCGCAACCCTGGAGTATTGGGAGAACTAACATTCACGACAAAATAATCCGCCTGATCTTCAAGGTAACGAAAACTCCCGACATAGTCTTTTGCCGCCTCTTCTAGGGGGGTAATTTTAGACTTACATAAGTTGATCCCAATGGGAATAGTACGGGGGTTACGCTGCCAAATTTCCCTCAATGTTTGAGCAATAATTTCTGCCCCTTGATTATTCGCTCCCAGACGGTTTAAAGCGGCTTTATCCAGGGGTAAGCGAAACAAACGAGGACGGGGGTTTCCTGGTTGAGCATGGAGGGTAACAGCCCCTAATTCCGCAAACCCAAAGCCTAAATGACTCCACATGGCTGCTGCTATTCCATCTTTATCACATCCTGCGGCTAATCCTACGGGGTTATCAAAGGTTAACCCCCATAATGTTTGTTTCAGGCGAGGATCATCTACACCAAAAGACTGATCGAGTTGGGAAAGTAACCAACGTCCCCCAAGAGTATGACGAGTGCGATCGAGGGTACTTAAAGTTTTTAAGAGTTGTAAATGCGCGCCTTCTGGATTATTTTTAGCGGCTGTTAGTAGAAACGGATAGAGAGGTTTAGCTAAATTAAACATAAGATCATATTAAGTTTGTCGTAAGGGTTTTAGCTTGTTTAATTATCCTAAAAAAACGACCAATAATTGCCAAATTCAGACTATTTAATTTTATATTTATATAATTTTAAATAGTTTCACCAATAGTTAGTAAACGTCGAATCTCATCAGTTTTAAAACCAATAGCCATAGGTCGTCTGATTTGAGGTAAAACGGCTACATCATATAATTCTTCAACGATTCCTTCAATACGAATCGAATGAACAATATCTCCTGTTCTTAAATCAATCACTAATAAACCGCAACGGGGTTCAGCATTTTTTTCTTTTAACCTGTCATCTAAGGGTAAACCTCGAAATGTTTTATTATGACGAGGTTGAGAAAGACCAACAATCGCAAAATCTCCATAAAATACACAACCACGCAAGTATCCAGGGCAAAAAACAATCGGTTCAAATTTTCCTTTATCTAAGTCTACATAACCAAACTCTCCCATGCCAGAATTGAGCAACCATAGTTTATTTTGATACCAACGAGGAGAGTGAGGCATTGATAGATTATTCAGAATAATTTCATTACTTTCTATGTCGATGACACATCCTCCATTTTGACGATGATCTCGCCAACCATCGGTTACATCAGACTGGCTAACAGAGGTAACGTATTTTGGTCTTCCATCTTGTAATGCTAATCCATTCAAATGACAGCGATCTTCTGCGGCTAATTTTGAAATAAACGGCGGTTGCCACACAGGAATAAAACTATGGGTTTCACTGACTGTTGCTAAACAACTAAATAAAGTATTAACAAAAATTAACTCATGGGGTATATTTTTACTCCCATTATTATTACTAAGGGTAGACTTTCTCACATCGTGAATATCCAAGTCCCCGGTTACATAACTCACTTGTGGAATGTATAGTGCATCATATCCTTGATGAGTTTGCCCAGGTTCTAGGGCATTTTCAAATCGCCATAATTGATAAAGAGAACTTAAATAAAGACTTGTATTTTCTGTATACAATCCCATACAGCGAGCAAAACTTCTCTCAAACACTGATAGTTTTCCATCAGGTTTTAACCCTAAAAAGAAAACTTTTCCTGCTTGATAGGTAGTAAAGACAATACTAATATTTTGTTCGAGCAACCAAGGCGTAAACTGACGAGAAGCCGTAATTTCTAAAGAAGGAGTTGCTTGAGTTTTATTTGGTGAGTTTTCCATAAAAATTAGCTTGATTTTACCTAACCCAGTATAATACAAAAGAGTAAGAATTTTAAACTTTATTATGACGACAACTGTCAATATAAATCCCTATCTTTCAGGAAACTTTGCTCCTGTAACCGATGAAATTACTGCCGATAGCTTACAGGTGATTGGAGAAATTCCAGCTAATTTAACAGGAATGTTTCTAAGAAATGGACCTAATCCTCAATTTAATCCTATAGGACAATACCATTGGTTTGATGGGGATGGAATGGTACATGGAGTCCAGATAAAAGATGGGAAAGCATCTTATTTAAACCGTTACGTTCGGACTCGTGGATTTCAGTTAGAAAAAGAAGCTAACAAACCTCTATGGACAGGACTTTTAGAACCCCCGCAAATGGATAATCCTTATGGTCCGTCTAAAAACACAGCGAACACGGCTTTAGTGTACCATGGGGAGCAACTTCTGGCACTTTGGGAAGGAGGTGAACCTCATGGGTTAAAAGTTCCTACCTTAGAAACTATTGGCCGCTATAACTATGAAGGTAAATTAAACTCTCCATTTACTGCTCATCCTAAGATTGATCCTATCACAGGAGAAATGATGTTTTTTGGGTATTCTCTGGTTCAACCTCCCTACTTACAGTACGGGTTGATTTCACCTCAAGGAGAATTATTATGGACGGTTCCCATTGACTTACCCATTGGGGTAATGATGCACGACTTTGCCATCACCACTAACTATACAATTTTTCTTGATCTTCCCCTAACATTTCGACCCGAAAGATTTCAAAAAGGAGAACCAGCGTTAAAATTTGAGCCTAACCTTCCGTCTCGTTTTGGGATTATTTCCAGACACGGAAATAATGAAAATATTCGTTGGTTTGAAAGTTCGTCCTGTTATATTTTTCATACGTTAAATGCTTATGAAGAGGGGAAAGAAATTGTCTTAATTGCTTGTCGGATGAATGGCACAACAGTTTTAGAAAATTTAACGAATACAACGGATCAAGACTCAAATATTCCGCGCCTGTATCAATGGCGTTTTAATCTAGAAACAGGGCAAGTTAAAGAACAACTTTTATGTGATATTCCTTCAGAATTCCCTCGCATTAATGAACAGGAATTAGGACGAAAAACTCGCTACGGTTATTCAGGAAAAATGAGTGATTCTTTAGAGCCAAGGTTTGATGGTATTATCAAACATAATTTTGAAAAAGGACTGTTTGAAATTCATGATTTTGGGAATCAAAAATATGGAGGAGAAGCAGTTTTTGCCCCTGATTCTAAAGGGACAACGTCTGATGCGAGATGGTTACTGACATTTGTTCATGATGAAAAGGCTAATTGTTCGGAATTAGTGATTATTGATGCTCAAGATTTTACGTCTTCACCCGTAGCAAGAATACAAATTCCCCAACGAGTTCCCTATGGGTTTCATGGAATGTGGTTAGCTCATTGACATCCTCACGCGCCCTCCGTTTCACTAAAGGGCGGTGATTCCCTCTCAAAACAGCGTTAGCTGAATGTATTGAGGGGCGGTTGACGCTTCATTGGAAACGGCTACCCTTCGGCGTTGCTCAGGCTTCGGCCGTGAGATCAGCCGAACGGGCAAGCCTTGATAGTAGTCTTACACTCCCTCTGCAATCCGTTTTGAGTGTCCAATTGACCACCGGCCACTTTTAAAATCTGTTTTGAAGCGTTAACGTCTCTATCATGTTTTGTCTTACAAAAAAGGCAAGTCCACTCTCTAACAGAAAGTTCTTTTTTACCCCCTTTTTCACCACAACAAGAACAGGTTTGAGTTGTTGCTTCCCATCGATTAATTATCCTAACATCTCTCCCGTACATTTCACCTTTAGCTATTAACATAGTCCGAAAACTACGCCACCCTAAGTCTGAAATAGTACGAGAAAGTTTACGGTTTCTAACCATACCACTGACGTTAAGATCCTCTAAAGCAATTAGTTGATTTTCCTTAATTACTTTAGTAGACAGTTTATGTAAAAAGTCAGTTCTAATATCGGTTATTTTAGCGTGAAGTTTAGCTAATTTATTTCTAGTAACTTCACGCCTTTTACTACCTTTTTGTTTTCTGGATAGATGTTTTTGAAGCCTCCTTAAACGTTTTAATTTGGATTTTAATGGTTTAGGGGCTTTGACTTTTTCTCCGTTGTCAAAAGTAGCAAAATCAATAATTCCTAAATCAATCCCACAACTGTTATCTGTTTCGGGTAATATTTTAGGATTAACTTCACACACCATACTTAAAAAATACCTATCAGCACTATCCTTACCCTATGGAAAAACTGCCTTATGGTCACCTAGTTATTTTGTTTCTGCTGTCGGAGGTGCGCCCTTAGAGGTGCTAACATCTTATATTAAGAAACAAGAAAAGCCGTGCTAGAAGCACGGGGTTTTAAACCCAGTTTTCTGATAAGTCATCTAAAACTAATTAATTTTTGTGCGTTACAGTATGATTTAACCTTCAAAAAAGAAAACTGTAGGGTGTATTAGCGCAGCGTAATACACAAAAAACATTTTGGTGCGTTACTGCATGATTGAATCTTAGGTTTAGATTGCCATAAGAACAATTAGCCTAACGCACCTTACTTTACCCTACTCACATCTTGCACCAAGCTTAAAAAGTACACAAAACCCAATTTTAAAGGGCTGAAACCCTATTAAATTCGTTGCTATTTAGGTCAAAATCGGGTTTTCAATGTCAGGTGCAAGATCTCAGCCTACTTAAATCTTTTGTTGATAAATAGTATAGTCATTTCAAATAAGAATGATACAAAAATTGAGCTATGAAGACTATTATTACAAGCAGCAGGTGTCTCACTTTTAATTGAAATGACTATATCTTATTCTCCAGTAACGGATAATTCATCAATCCAAACTCGCGGACAAACACCCCGAGGAAGAATTTCTGGTTCTGACTCTACATAGATAATTGACTTTAACAAATCTCGGATATCTCCGGCTACCGTTGCTGCATCAATACTGGTTAATTCTCCTTTATTGACTAACCAACCATCAAACGGTAAAGAAAATGAGCCTTGTAAAGCATTAACCCCTGCATGAAGTGCCTGTAACCGATCAATTAAAATCACATTTTCTGAGTCATCTAAACTCAATTTTTGTGCTTGTTCTTCTGAAGCAAAAACATGATAAAAATGGGAACCAACGGTTACTTTTGCCCCAATATTAGCGTTACCTGTAGGTTTTGCGTTCATCCGTTTTGCGGTTCCGGTACTGTGTAATAAACCGGATAAAATTCCATTTTTAATTAATTGTACACGACGGGTGGGGGTTCCTTCTCCATCAAAGGTTTCTGTTCCTACATTATCAGGGTGAAGGGCATCATCACAAAGACATAAAAGAGACGAAGCAATTTCTGTTCCTAAAGAGTCTGGGGTAGAAAGACTTTGGTTATCTAAAATATTTTGAGCGTTAAAAATATTAGAAAAAGCACCAATTAAGCTTAAAAATGCTGTAGGAGATAGAACAACCCGATATTTTCCTGATGGAATAGATTGATAATTCATGTGACTAATTGTTTTTTCAGTCACTTCTTTTAAACAACCATCAATGTCTAATTCTGGCAAGCTATGGCTAATTTTAACTGAACTAGCCCCCCGTGGTTTTTTCCCTTCTTCTTCGGTGCGACTGTAAAGATAAATTGAAGAATAAGACCCTTCTTCTTGGCGAATAGCTCCCTCGCTGTTAAGGTAAAATCGCGCTATATCTTCTTGGGATAACCCGTTGTAAGGAACTCCTGTAATGGAAGGGTGAGCTTCTAATAGAGTTTTTTCGGCTTTAATTAATGTTTCGAGAAGTGTAGGAACAGGAGCAGGTTCTACTAAACTATGGGATGATTGAGCGATAGGCTCTGTTGCTTCGGGACTAAACTCAGGAATATTATCTTTATTGCCAAATACACTCGCTTCTTTAGCTGTTTCTAGAGCTAATTTAATTCCTTTGCCATCTAAATCTGTGGTGGTTGTTACTCCAACAGTTTGCTGTTCGTTCCAAACACGAACAATCACGCTTGAACGGTTAGATGCTTGGACTTGCTTGGGTTCTCCGCTATCAACTTCAACGCTAGTTTCATCGATTGATGAACCGTAAATATCATATTTATTAATACCTAATTCTTTGGCACTTAATTGGGCATATTCGGCGATTTCTTGAATGTTTAGCATAGAGTATGATCAAGAATTATTAATATATTTCCTAAGTATTAAGTATAAAGGGGTGAGGTGGGCAATGCCCACCCTACTTTGAACATCGAGAAAGGTTCGGGAGGTTCAACCCTATAAAACTTGGGTTCCGCTTAAAAGTCCACTGCCTCCAATAGCAAAAATGCTTGCCTGTTCAGTGATATGATTGATTTCCTCATCAAAACTTTGTTCTTCTTGAACGGTTAGTCCTACCCCAGTGGCAGTGAGGTTGTCATAGCGTAATACCGAGGGGTCAATTCCATAAGTGGTGGCTAAAGAAGCAAACAGGTTCGGAGTCTCATTAAACAAATTAGACTCAAATTCAACCAGGGAGCTTTCATGATTCAGCACATCATCAGTAATAGCCACTTGATAGGGGTTATCATTCCAGAGTCCGGTTCCGGTTTCTATGGCAAAGAAACCAACAGTTTCACCAGTATTTCCGCTTGTATTGGCTTGTTCTTCTTGCAACTTAAGCTCAAATCCATTTTCATCGGTATTTCGTTGACGAGTGGTAACAAAATCAGAATCATTGGTGGTTTGGACTTGGGTAAACACCGCAGGGGAACTAGGGAAGGGGTCATTAAAGTTCACCGGTGTCCAAGAGCTAGTATTACTGTTAATGGTTCCCACTTCTAAAGTAGTTCCATCATCTAGTATCCAGTTTCCTGCTTCTAGCACCAGATAACTAACATCTTCTAGGGCGTGAAATCCATCTAAGTAATCACCTTCTTGAAATTTGAGGGTAAAACTGTCGTTATCGCTGTTTTGAATTTCTGTAATGCGAATGTTACCAAATTGACCACCTTTGAAAGACGGAGTTAGGGCAAAGACAACTGGATTAATAAAGTTATGACTTAAATTAACCGTTAACCCTTCATGATTGACTGAGACTTGCCCATATTCGGCTATGGTCAAAGTTTCAACCACATCATTCACTTCTATGGTTAACTCCTGCTCAAAGGATAATCCTAAATTATCAGTGGTACGAACCCTGATAGTATGGCTAGTCGCTTCTTCAAAATCGAGTAAACTACCATTAGCGACGATTAATTGATCGTCATCAATAGCAAAGCGTCCTCCTGCATCATCAAGTAAAGTGTAGGTATGGCTGTCTTCTAGATTTGGGTCTTCGGTAACTAATTGAGAAATAATCGTACCGTTGGCACTGTTTTCGTTGACATTAGGCGTATTACTCGTTAGATTATCCAGTTCAATACTGGGCGTAAATTGACTGCGACCAAAAACGACATAGCTATTTGAACTGCCAATAGTAATGTCATCAAAGCCATCTCCATTAACATCCCCTGCACCACTGACTGAACCTCCTTGATCAATAATAAAACCATTGTTTCCATCTAAGTCAGATAGTTCAAAATTGGTTCCAAAGCTACCATTTGAACCAAAAACCACATAGCTGCTATCTGAGCCGCCAATAATAATGTCATCAATACCATCCCCGTTGACATCCCCCGCACCACTAACGGAACTTCCTGCACCCTTCAAAAGAAACCCATTGGTTCCATTTAAGTCAGATAGTTCAAAATTGGCTCCAAAGCCACTATCTGAGCCAAAAACCACATAACTCTCTCTTGCACGAGAAGCACCAATTATGATGTCATCAATACCATCACCATTAACATCCCCCGCACCACTAACGGAATTTCCTACTGCGTCATTTATTACAAAGCCATTGCTCCCATCGAGGTCAGAGGGGTCTAGACTAGGTAGAAAACCACCATTTGAACCAAAAACCACATAACTCTCTCCTGCTAAGACATGGCCATTGGGATAATTGTAAAAACTATCATCATTCCCAATTATGATGTCATCGAAGCCATCCCCATTAATATCTCCTGCGCCACTGACTGAATCTCCTAGTCCGTTGAACGTAAAACCGTTAGTTCCATCAAGATCTGACACATCAAAATCAAGAGGACTATTGCTGCCAAATAGAATATAGCTCTCTTGTGTATAAGTATAATCAGAACTAACAATCACATCATCGAAGCCATCACCGTTGACATCTCCTGCACCACTGACTGAGCTGGCCCCATAATCCAAGCCTGAAAGGGAAATGCGAGAAGAAAAGCCACTGTTTGAGCCAAAAAATACATCAACTGAGCCATATCGATTGAGGCTCAAATAATCATTATAATAAATGTCGGAAGCAATAATGTCATCAAAGCCATCCCCATTAATATCTCCTGCATTACTAATTGAAGAATACATCTTTTGAGGTTTGGAGATCTCCTGAAAGACAAAGCCTTTACTGCCATCGAGGTCTGATAAGTCCAGAGCAGGAGCAAAGTCTCCGTTAGAGCCGAAGATCACATATTTCTGTGATCTCGAAGACCCATATTCCCCATAATAAAACCCATCATAGGAAATTGGAATGTAGTTTGTCGAAATATCAGTCCCAATTAAATCATCAAAGCCATCTCCATTAATATCTCCTCCACCAGTGATATTTCCCGGACTACTGATGATATTTCCTAAGAAGTTATCACTATTACTGCGATTAACTACAAAACCACCACCCAATAAACCTATTTGCGTGGGTGCTTGGGCAATATCAAAGGTGAGGGTTGCCGTTTGACTGAGATTCAAGCTATTCTCCCCGTCATCAGCCACCATTTCAATAGTGCGTGATTTCCCGGTGGGAGGGTTAGCACGATTGCGATATTGAAGACTTTCTAGGACTAGAAGGTAATTGATAACACTATCTGTTCCAGAAAGACTTAAAACTCCTGTTTGGGGTTGATAATTGGCAGTAATATTGGTTCCCCTGGCATCTACTGTTAACAGTTCTGATAGACCATCCTCAGCATCTTTTAAGGTAATAGTCATGCCAGTAAGAATACCTGAATCATCATTGATAAATAAGTTATTACTATCAATTAAGTTTAAGGTAGTTCCGAGAAATGTCTCATCTACTATTTCATCAACTCCTGATTCAATTCCATTGAGGTCTAAAATAGGAGCAGTGTTACCAGTGGCTGTAGAACTTTCTGCTGTGAGAATATTGGGGTTGGGGGAGGTACTCGAATCATTAATACTGGTAACTGAAACAATCTCTTGAGTTTGTACCAGTTCTCTCGCGCTTAAAAGTCCAGTCCCTTCAATAGCAAAAATGCTTGCCTGTTCAGTGATATGATTGATTTCCTCATCAAAACTTTGTTCTTCTTGAACGGTTAGTCCTACCCCAGTGGCAGTGAGGTTGTCATAGCGTAATACCGAAGTATCTCCCCCATCAGTAGTGGCTAAAGAAGCAAACAGGTTCGGAGTCTCGCTAAACAGACCAGATTCAAACTCAACCAGGGACTCGTTATGAGTCAATACATCATCGGTGACACCGACTTCATAGGAGTTATCATTCCAGAGTCCGGTGCCGGTTTCCATAGCGAAATAACCAACAGTTTCTCCAATATTTCCTGAATTATTAGCTTGTTCTTCTTGTAGTGTAAGCTCAAATCCATTTTCATCGGTATTTCGTTGACGAGTGGTAACAAAATCAGAATCATTGGTGGTTTGGACTTGGGTAAACACCGCAGGGGAACTAGGGAAGGGGTTATTAAAGTTCACCGATGTCCAAGAGTTAGTATTACTGTTAATGGTTCCCACTTCTAAAGTAGTTCCATCATCTAGTATCCAGTTTCCTGCTTCTAGCACCAGATAACTAACGTTTTCTAGACCGTGCCATCCATCTAAGTAATCACCTTCTTGGAATTTGAGGGTAAAACTGTCATTATCGCTGTTTTCAATCTCTGTAATGCGAATGTTACCAAATTGACCAGCATTGAAAGACGGAGTTAGGGCAAAGACAACCGGATTAATGAAGTTATGGTTTAAATCAATGGTGGTTTCGGTATGATTGACTGATACTTTCCCATATTCGGCTATGGTCAAAGTTTCAACCACATTAGTTACTTCTATGGTTAATTCCTGCTCAAAAGATAATCCTAAATTATCAGTGGTACGAACCCTGATAGTATGGCTAGTCGCTTCTTCAAAATCGAGTAAACTACCATTGGCGACGATTAATTGATTGTCATCAATAGCAAAGCGTCCCCCAGCATCATCAAGTAAAGTGTAGGTATGGCTGTCTTCTTCGTTTTGGTCTTCGGTAACTAATTGAGAAATAATTGTACCATCGGCACTGTTTTCCTTGACATCAGCCGTATTAGTCGTTATCGGATCAACTTTGATACTCGAAGTAAATTTACTGCGACCAAAAAGGACATAGCGGCCAATAGTAATGTCATCAAAGCCATCCCCATTGACATCCCCCGCACCACTGACTGAACCTCCTTGATCAATAATAAAACCATTGTTTCCATCTAAGTCAGATAGTTCAAAATTGGTTCCAAAGCCACTATCTGAGCCAAAAACCACATAGCTGCTATCTGAGCGGCCAATAATAATGTCATCAATACCATCCCCGTTGACATCCCCGGCATGACTGACTGAACTTCCTGCACCCTTCAAAAGAAACCCATTGGTTCCATTTAAGTCAGATAGTTCAAAATTAGCTCCAAAGCTACCATTTGAACCAAAAACCACATAACTCTCTCTTGCACCAGAAGCACCAATAATTAGGTCATCAAAACCATCATCGTTAACATCCCCTGCACTACTTACTGATCTTCCTAATGTGTCACCTTCATCAATGCCATTGATTACGAAGCCATTATTTCCATCAAGGTCTGATAGCTCTAAACTGCCAGCAAAACCCCCAGAATTACCAAAGATTACATAACTCTCTCCTGCCCACCTATTGCCATTGGGGTCAGCAAAACCATCCCCAATAATAATATCAGCAAAACCATCGCCATTAACATCCCCTGCACTACTTAGTGATCTTCCTGATCTGTTGAAAGTAAAACCGTTAGTTCCATCGAAGTCAGACACATCAGAATCAAAGCCACTATTGCTGCCAAATAAAACATAGCTCTCTTGTTCATAATAAGAGCTAACAATCACATCATCGAAGCCATCCCCATTAACATCTCCTGCTCCACTAACCGAAAACGGTCCTGAAATCTCGTCATACTCATAGCTATAAGGACTAAAGGAGAAAAGGGAATCAACTTCAGAAAAGCCATTGTTTGAGCCTAAAAATACACTGGCATCTCCATATAGACTAAAGCCATTATAATCCGTGGCAAAACTTGTGGAAGTAATAACATCATCAAAGCCATCTCCATTAATATCTCCTGCATTACTAATAGAAGAATCTGCTGAAGTTTGAGTGCTATATACGCTCTCGAAGACAAAGCCTTTGCTGCGATCGAGGTTAGATAGGTCCAGGGTAGGAGCAAAGTCTGTGTTAGATCCGAAGATCAAATAATTTTCTGCTCTTGAAATTGGATAGTAGATATAGTCATTATAATAAGTGTAGCTTTCCGAAAAATCAGTCCCAATTAAATCATCAAAGCCATCTCCATTAATATCTCCTCCACCAGTAACGTTTACCGAACCACTGACGATATTTCCTGAGGAGTCATAACTATTACTGCCATTCACCACAAAACCACCCAATAAACCTATTTGCGTGGGTGCTTGGCCAATATCAAAGGTGAGAGTTGCCGTTTGACTGAGATTAAAGCTATTTTCCCCGTCATCAGCAATAATTTCAATAGTACGAGATGTCCCGATGGGAGGGTTAGCACGATTGCGATATTGAAGACTTTCTAAGACTAGAAGGTAATTAATAACACTATCTGTTCCAGAGAGGCTTAAAACTCCTGTTATAGGTTGATAATTGGCAGTAATATTGGTTCCCCTGGCATCTACCGTTAAAAGCTCTGATAGACCATCCTCAGCATCTTTTAAGGTAATAGTCATCCCCGTAAGAATGCCTGAATCATCATTGATAAATAGGTTATTACTATCAATTAAGTTTAAGGTAGTTCCGAGAAAAGTTTCCTCTACTGCGTCATTAACTCCTGATTCAATTCCATTGAAGTCTAAAATAGGGACTTGATTGTCTGTCCCAAATACGACATAACTTTCTCCTGCACGAGTAGTGCCATTGGGGTCGGCAGATCTTGCCCCAATAATCACATCATCGAAGCCATCCCCATTGACATCTCCTGCATTACTTACTGATATTCCTGAGGAGTCAAACTCATCAATGCCATTGAGGACGAAACCATTAGTTCCATCGAGGTTGGATAACTCTAAACTAGGAGCAAAGCCTCCTGAAGCCCCAAACACCACATAACTTTCTCCTGCAAAATCATTGCCATTGGGGTCGGCAGATATTGCCCCAATAATAAGGTCATCAAACCCATCCCCATTGACATCCCCTGCATTACTTACTGATATTCCTGAGCGGTCATTCCTATCAATGCCATTGAGAACGAATCCGTTATTTCCATTAAGGTTTGATAACTCTAAACTAGGAGCAAAGTCTCCTGAAGCCCCAAACACCACATAACTTTCTCCTGCACTTCCATTGCCATTGGGGGAGGCAGAATCTGCCCCAATAAGAAGGTCAGCAAAGCCATCCCCATTAACATCTCCTGCACTACTTACTGACCTTCCTGAGTACTCATCCTCATCAATGCCATTGAGAACGAAGCCGTTATTTCCATCGAGGTTTGATAAGTCTAAACTAGGAGCAAAGCCTCCTGAAGCCCCAAACACCACATAACTTTCTCCTGCACTTCCATTGCCATTGGGGGAGGCACCATCTGCCCCAATAACCAGGTCATCTATGCCATCCCCATTGACATCTCCTGCATTACTTACTGATCTTCCTGATCTGTCACCAGAGTCAATGCCATTGAGGACAAAGCCGTTGCTGCCGTTGAGGCTAGATAGATCTAGAAATTGATTAGCCATGATCTTCTTCTTACAGAACTGTTCCAAAATTTTATTCCCCAATCTAAGATTAGCTAAAACTACTAAATCAAATAGCTCAAACCAGACAATTCTTAACAATATTAAAAAAATAACCCTTATTGGGCTATTTTTGAAATCTAAATGTTGGGTAAAGGCTAAGATTAGGAGAAAGATCTCTTCTAAGGAAGGGATGAAACTGGACCTAAATACTTTTGTAAATAGGGAGAAAACACCTCATAAATTAGGGTGAGGGGTTGGCGATCGTGCCAAAATAAATAATGTCTTCCCCAAAAAGGTCCTTTTTCTCCAAAGGCTTCTTCTAATGCTGAGGAATGACCATAATAAATCCCTTGAATATCGCGGTACAATTCTGTATGTAATTGTGAAAGACTTTCCCAAATCGGTAAGGAACGATTCTGTAAATACTCATCGACATGATTGGCATCCCACCAAGAAGTCGCATAAGCTAGTCTTTGTCCCGATGCTGTCCGTAACCAAACCTGTCGCCGTAGACGAGGTTCAGGTACACTGTGAATTTGCATAGGTGCGCCATCTTCATCTGTTCCAATGGGAGACATATCAATGAGATCAACTTCTGTTTTTTCCGTGGTAAGCAGTCGTAAATGACGAGTCGGGGAACCATCTCCTAATAATAAAATTTGCCATGGAGGAGATAATTGATGATGGGGAAGTCCCTGCTTAACTTGTTCTTCTCCACCTTCCCAAATAGGATCGAGGGCGTACCATTGACGGGTTAATGTCGTATTGTTGTCAGATTTCAAAATTGCTGCCACGGTTCTTAAGAAAACTTCATAATCCTTAACTTTAATAATAACAAAACTCAACCCTTCTAGGAGCGAATGTTTGGATTTATAGCCTTAAATAAACCCTCAGAGATCACTTCCCATGATTGTGTGGCCAGGGTTAGAAAGATTCTCAAACTCAGAAAAGTTGGCCACGGTGGAACCCTAGATCCTTTAGCAACAGGAGTTCTACCCATCGCCGTAGGGAAAGCAACCCGCTTATTGCAGTTTTTGCCTGAAAACAAAGCCTATCGCGCCCTTATTCGCTTAGGAGTCCAAACAACCACCGATGATCTCCAAGGAGAGGTGATTCAGTCTCAATCTGCCCCTACTTTAACTTTAGAACAGGTTGAACCCTTATTGCGTCAGTTTATCGGAACCATTCAACAGACTCCCCCTATTTATAGTGCCATTCAACGGGATGGTAAACGGTTGTATGATTTAGCCAGACAGGGAGAAACTGTGGAGGTTCCTGTTAGAACTGTTCAGGTTGCTCACATAAACCTAGTAGCTTGGTATCCTGGGGAATTTCCTGAATTAGAAATTGATATTGCTTGTGGCCCGGGGACTTATATTCGAGCGATCGCCCGTGATTTAGGGGCTATGCTTAATTTGGGGGGAACCTTAGCCAAGTTAACCCGCACGGAAAGTTGTGGGATGAAGTTATCAGAAAGCATTACGTTAGAACAATTAAAAATAGAGATTGATCAAGGAAGTTTTAGCTTAATTTCTCCAGATGTTGCCCTACAACATTTAGATCAAATACTTTTATCAGAAATAGATGGAAAACGGTGGCTTCAAGGGCAAAGAATTGCTCAAGATTTATCGCCATTATCTGTGTCTGAAGTCGTTAGAGTCTATCAAGAAGAAGATAACTTATTAGGGATAGGAACTATTGTTAAATTCGATAATTATCAAGTGTTAAGTCCTAAAATTGTATTGAATCTAAACGCTAATTAGATAAGTTAGGGAACAAAATATAAGGACTTTTAGTCGGTAGAAAAAATTCCACTTTTTTCTACATAGGCCAATAGGAAATTATTCAAAGTTTGGGACTGACATCCCTTAGTTGTGCCAGCTAGGATCGAAGTATAGTCAAAAATTACTTGATGTTGTGGGGGAGTCCCAAGGAGACTTAACATTATGTCTAACTTAAATTATGGAAAATCTGGGATAGCTACAGCGATCGCCTTATTAATGGGAATGACAGCAGTAACTCCTATCTATCCCTTAAAACCGGCGGCGGCTCAATTATTTCCCCCAGAAAATAACAATAATTCTAGACCCATTTCTAATGATGTGGTGATTCCTCGCGGGACGCAAATTCCCCTCCGACACAAAGACGCGGAAAAAATTCTCGTCACCAATGAAGAAAGTCTTAGTGTCACCCTAGAAACGGCAGCCAATATCAAAGATCGCTACGGTAATCTTTTAGTGCCAGCCGGCAGTCAAGTCATTGGTCAAATACAACCGGCTAATGGGGGATCACAGTTTATTGCCCAAGAAATTATCATTGATAACCAACGATATCCTCTCTATGCTAGTTCTAATGTCGTTACTCGCACTGAAACCATTCGTGAAGGCGCAAGTGTGGAAGAAATTTTAGGGGGAACCTTAGCCGGTTCTGCTGCTGCAGCCATTATTGCAGGAACCACAGGCGATCGCCGGATTGATGCGTTAGAAGTCTTAGCCGGTGCGGCGGTAGGAACGTTAGCTGGTTGGGGTCTACCAGAAGCCGGAGTTATTGGAGGCGGTGAAACTGAGGTGATTTCTATTGATCCTAACCGAGATTTGGCTATTACTCTAGAATCCAATTTAACTTTAGCGCGGGGTAATGGTGGAAATTATAGCCGGTTTTAGTGAATATGATGTAGAGGTGTTAGCGTTAAATACCTCTACGATCAAGACGATTATCAACCCACCGTTTTGCTTTGCGGATCGCTTCTTTGGGGGTTAAAGCACAAGGGACAGCCACTGCACATCCTTGTGCATAGTCTACCCACACGCTATAAATTTCTTGCCCTTGTTCCATATTGCGATCGAGTTCAATCAGATAACCACGGTAGGCAAAAGACAGAATAATTTTCGGATAATCTGGGTCTGCAATCATAGTTTAGAGTTGTATTGTGAGGTGGGGGTTTCCCACCTAGATTCAGAAGTAATCAACCTACCTTGATCAAATTACAAATTTTTGAGGTAAAGGGTTGATCATTGATTATTTAAAGGTTATATAGAGGCTAAATTCTGAGCAGCAAAGTCCCAATTAACTAAATTACCCAGAAAAGCATCAATATATGCAGGCCGTTGATTTTGGTAATCTAAATAATAAGCGTGTTCCCACACATCCATTGTTAAGAGGGGAATTTGGCCTTGAGTCATTGGGTTTTCTGCGTTGAGGGTTTTCACTACTTTTAATGTTGAACCGTCTACAACTAACCAAGCCCAACCACTTCCAAACTGGGTTGCACCGGCTGTTTTAAAGGCTTCTACAAATTTGTCAAAACTTCCAAAATCTGCTTTGATTTTTTCGGCTAACTCTCCACTAGGTTGTCCGCCTCCATTGGGTTTCATGGAATTCCAATAAAAGGTATGATTCCAAGCTTGGGCTGCATTATTGAAGATTCCAGTTTTGCTAGAATCTCCAGCCACTGCTTTGATCACCGCTTCGATAGGTTGATCAGCATATTCTGTATCGGCGATCGCCGCATTATATTTTTTGACATAACCTGCATGATGTTTATCGTGATGGAATTCTAGGGTTTGTTTAGAAATGTAAGGGTCAAGCGCGGTGTAATCGTAAGGTAATGCAGGTAATTCGTAAGTCATGAGGAAAATTCCTTGTGTTCTCCATCCCCGAATGATAGTAAACTTTTGCCTAAAATATAATCCTGTTGCGGGGGAGGGGGATAAGACTAATTGTAGAAATGTTAACTATTTTCACACAACTTTACAAATAGAATTATACTAATCCGATGAAGACTATTTTTATTTTTCTCTTTGACAAAATTAGGTTTTAAATTCAATATCTATTAATGATTTTATGACAGATTTATGACTAATAACTCCCAATTTTATCTAATAAAAATTCTCTACATAATTGAGGTATTTTTATATTTTTTTACTTCATTTTATGAGGGCTAAAGCCCCAACTACTAACTGTTTAATTTAACGTTATAATTAAACCTATATGCTTGGCAAATACTCAAATAGTCAATGAAGATTAATTATTGATAATTTTTTTACGAGAATTAATTTTGTTTTTTAATAACTTAATTTGATAAGGATCAGCGTCTTTATTCCAAAATAATTGATGTCCTCGGATTATCGCACAATGTTCTTCAAGACATTGCAACCATCCTTGTAAACGATTAATTTGTTTAAAATCATCAAGCAACCCCCAATTTTGCTCTTTTTGAGTAAGTTTAGCAAATTTGTTATAGAAGGGATAGTCTGGGTTCACTAATGTCTCTTTTTTGTGTAAGATAGGTGGATTATCATCTTGGGAAAAGTCACCATATTTGACTCGTATATTCCCTAATTCAATTTCCATACTGGTGTGTAAAGTTGGATGAGGGTTACTATCAAAATCAGGATAAAATAAATAGGATATTTTGGGCTTTCGGTAAGACAATTTAATAACATTTGCTTCTTCTAATCTTCCCACGGTTCGACTAGCACACCCTTCATATAATCTCAATAAAGGATCTAAGGTTTTTAAGGCACTAATATGAATTGTGAGAGAATTTTTTAATTTTTTGCCTACAATACTACTTCTACCTAAATTAGCAATTTTTTCTAAATCTCCCACACTATAAAGCATCATATCAGCCATCAAGCAAGCTTTTTGATAACTGCCAAATAAGGCTTTAATATCTTGTTTAATAACGGGGGATAATTGCCTAACTGTAGGACGATCACTAAATTTACTGAGAGCTAAATATAATAATAAATCTTGCTGACGTTTTTCAGAAATTTTATTCCAATCTTCTTCATTTGTTACTTGTAAAATTACCTTAAAAGCGCGGCGAAATGTACCAAATTCCTCTTTTAATTCAAGTTCGTTATCTAATTCATTTTTGGCGGGAAGTCGTCCTCTTTCAGTAAAAAAATTCATTAACGGAGTTAATAATGGTTCGTAGTCTTCAAACCGTTTAAGTTGAGACTGAATTCTAGGGGTTGAAAAACTTGAACGAACCCGAGAAATACGAAATGCTTGTGCTTGAGTTTCTTGTCGAAAGACCAAATAAATTCCTAGGGCGATAGGAATAGAATCAACTCCTAAAATTTGATCAATATAGGTTTTTAATTCTTCTTGTTCGTAATATTTCTGAAAGGTATTACGACGGGTGATAACCCCATCCCCATAAGCAACGATACCACGATCACGATCATCAATTAAAACTTGTGCAGCAACAATTAAGACTTGACGGGTTAATTTCCAAGCATTGATCAAGGCTTCCCGTCGTTCCGCAAGATCTTCAATAACGTTGATAATATAACCTAAATTGACGATATCAGCAAAAATATGAGGGTTATCCTTACGGTAATAAGGGTCCCATCCTGAACTTTGATATCCTGCTTCTGCAATACGTTCAATGTCCCCACCGTAACCGCATCCATAGTCAAAAAAGTTGGTTTCGGGGGTGAATAACCCTGCTTCTAGGGACAAACGGACTGGTCGAGACAGACTTTTTCGCTTAATAGCGGCTTTATGACGTTCAATTTGGATCTGTCTGGTTTCTGTTGGAGTGAGGGGACGAAGACAGGCCAAAGAATGTCGTTCAAAGATCAGATGATGGCGGTTTAACCGTTGTTCCCATTCTAGACGGGTTCCAATAGAGCGGGATAGACTTAATAACCCTAACGCTTCTTCAATGTGGGTGAGGTGTTCAAAGTCTGGGTATTGAGGATAGTCTGGTGTAACGAAGGTTTCTTTGCGGTGGAGAATGGGGGGGTTTTGGTTGTCAGTATAGTCCCAATAGGTGGTTTGTTGCGTTTGTAGGTCAACCACAATACTTAAGGTTAAAGTGGGATGAGGATCACTATCAAAGTCGGGATAGAAAAGATAGGATATTTTAGGTTTATCGGTACTAAATTTGACTAATGTTGCTTGGTGAATTTCTGGTGTCGTTCGGGCTTTGTTTTCGTATTCTTGTAAAATTGGATCGAGAAAAGCGATCGCCTTAGTATGTACATATAAAGCATTGGGCAATATTTTGCCAATTTTACTATTTTGGCAGCGATCAATGATGGTATTAAAATAATCGGTAGTTAGGAACATATCAGTGATCCATAATCCGTTATTCTTTTATTTATAACAGTTTAGTGTTCAGTTAGTATAGAGACATAAAATTACCGTTCAAAAAGTTTTTAATCGTAAAAATTGGTCAACCATTAGCTAGATGCCCCAATTATCAAGAATTTCTTGAAATCAATTCTTGTAAAACTAAATGTTCCTGAATTTCTTTTTTAGTTCTCCAGACAGGACGCATTTTTCCGTCAGCATAAAGGGGCAATTGATCTGCCATATTGGGTGAATTGGGTTGAGTGGAATTACCATAAACGTTTAACACTTTAGCCTGGACGGGATCAGAAAATTCAACAACTGCAATAAAACTATCTCCAAAAACAACTTGAAACTTTTCATCAGGAGTTCCAGTAATATTCAGAACGCGAAAACTTCCCAATTTACCGAGTCCTCCAGTAGCAGGGATTTCTTTATCTCCAACACGCATTTTAACCACGTCTCCCCATGGTACATCTAAAGAACCATAAAGCAACTTCACTTGTGCTGCAACCCCTTCTAAAACCCCTAAAGCCGTATTGATATCTGCTAACCCGGCAGGGGTGTCTAAGGGTTCGGTCGGGTTCCAAGGACGAGAAAAAATCCCTTTTGATTCTAAGGTTAACGCCCATAGGGTAAAAAGTACCGCCCCGCGACTGTCAGCATCGGTTTTTCGATCCCACTTTTCTAAGACTTCTGCTGCTTCTATTCCGATTGGGTTTGCTAATGCTTTTGTTGTGGGAATTAAGATTTCTAAAATGCGATCTGCCATTAACAATTTAGAAGAAAATTTTCTATCAATTACATCTTCTAAACTCAGTTTATTTGAATCTTTTAAGAGGTTAATAGATTGCTGCGATCGCAAAATATTCGGGGCATATTCTAAAGAGGATGGAGCCAGGTAAGCGGGATAATCTTTGGCATTAAGAATAGAAGGAAAGGTACTTGTCCACGGAGGATCATTGGTATTTTGTAACCATCCGGTTTTAGGATTAACTAAGCGGGGTAACTCTTTATAGGAATGGTATTCAGTCCAGAGGGTTTCTGAAGTTTCTCCTGGAATCAGTTTTTGCCAATCATTCCAGTCTCCTTGAGAACGTTTAGGAATTAATCCATTAAATAAATAAAAGATTTTTCCTTTTTGATCAGCATAAAGAAAATTAAACAGAGGAATTTGTAATTGTTTTAGTTCCTTTTCAAATTGTTCTAAATTCTTTGCTTGCCCCATTTTCCAGAGTTGTTCTAACCCATGAGGGCGATCTAATCCTACCACTCGCAACCCATAAGCTTTTTCTTGTTCTTGGGCAATAATTATCCCATGAATTGACTGTTTTACGCCAAATTCTAACTCGGTATAACTACCATTTGCTTGACGAATTTTGACCTTTTCGGTTTTAGTTTCAAAATTTTTTACCTTTCCATCCCACAGATAACCATCATCTTTAAGAGTTAATTGATAAACATCAGCCCCATCAATGGGATTTAAGGTGACTGTCCAT
This sequence comes from unicellular cyanobacterium SU2, assembly GCA_002110465.1. Lineage (GTDB taxonomy): Bacteria > Cyanobacteriota > Cyanobacteriia > Cyanobacteriales > Microcystaceae > Rippkaea. The sequence goes on from NEED01000017.1 coordinate 96,127, forward strand.
CCTAAATTATCATTAAAAGCAATCGATAAAACTGGCATTCCCACTAAAGCCGCCCCATAAAGATTAACCCCTGGAGCCGTTAATTGAGCTTCATACCACAGATAAAAATCTGACCAAGGTAAATGAGGATTGGCTAATAATATTGCCTGATTACTTAAAGATTTTTGAGGAGCGATCGCCCAACCATTTGATCCCCCTTGGGGAGGAATATTTGTTCGGGATGCAACTGCTTGAGGGTTGGTTAGAAAATGAAAATAAATCACCCTTTGCAAATGGGCTAAAATATCAGTTCCTGTAATCGGTAATGCTACTTTAACTGCTTCATCTATTTCATCAGGATGTTGGGCAACATAATGATTAATTCCTGTGGCAAATTCCTCTAAATATTGACGCATTTCAGGATTTTGTTCTTCATACCATTGTTGCGCCCTATCAGGAACTCCCATCAATTTTACATATTGATCGGATTCTAAATAATCAATTCCCCAATATTCCGCACCCCTTCCCCTGGCTTGACCATACAATCGTAAAATCAAGTTACCATGACTCTTTGCTTGCGCCCATCCAAATGCTTTAAACAGACTGTTATTATCTGTTCCGTAAATATGGGGAACCCCCCAATTATCCCAAAAAATTTCGGTTTGGTTGGCACTAGACATAGGCATCGTAAAAGTAAGAGAAATAACTAAAATTGTACTTAATGCTAAGGCAAAAAATCGAGTCCACTGCTTTGCATAATGAAAAAAGCTTTCCCAAGCGTAACCCAGTCCAAAGGCTTTCATGCCAAATATTATCCCTAGTTTTTCAATCAATTTTTCTATTTTTTAAGACTTCCGTCAACCCTTCTAGGGTATATTCTTGAGCTTCAAGATCAACTCTTCCTAATAATTCATAACAAGTCTGTGAGGTTTGAGGTCCAATAGAAGCAATACAAATATTATCTAGTATTGATGATAGTTTATCTTGAGAATTATTTTCTAATTCTTGTTTGATTAAATCAGAAAAGTTCCGAACTGTTTTAGAACTAGCAAAAGTAACAATATTAACCTTCTTCTGTTGCAAAGCTTTCCAAGCTTCAGGATCGATTTTCTCAGGACATCCCGACTGATAAGCTGCAACTTCTACAACTTTAGCTCCTTGTTCACCTAATTCTTTAACTAAAATATCCCGACCGCCTGTTTCAACACGGGGAAATAAAATTTTCTGATTATCTAGACTCTCTGGGAAATTGGCTACCATCGAATCAGCGACAAAATTAGAGGGAATAAAATCAGGGTTTAATCCATAGTTTTTGAGGACAGAAGCAGTTTTTTTTCCCACAACTGCTAGTTTTACTCCTCCTAATGCTCTAAGATCTTGACCTAAATTTTTTAATCGTTGAAAAAAGAATTTAACCCCATTAGCTGACGTAAAAATTAACCAATCAAAGGTAGATAATTCCTCAATAGTCCTATCTAACTCTTCCCAACTCGATGGGGGAAGAATTTCTAAGGCTGGCATTTCAATTACCTTTGCCCCCTGTCGTTGTAACATAAGGCTAAATTGACTTGATTGTCCTGCTGCACGGGTAACTAAAACTGTTTGTCCGGTAAGGGGACGAGAAGAAAACTCCATAGATCTCAGGTTAACCACTTCACCAATAACAATAATGGCAGGAGATAAAGATACTCCTGATACCCGATCTACTATATCCCCTAACGTCCCAATCCAGACTTCTTGTCGAGGGTTTCCCCCTTCACGGATAATGGCAATGGGGTTTGATAGCGATCGCCCGTTGTCTTGCAACTGCTGAACAATTTGGGGTAACTTTTTTCCCCCCATTAAAATAACTAGGGTATCGATTTTAGCCAAGGCTTCCCAATCAAGCAAATCTGGTTGATGGCCAGTCAATATGGTAAAACAGCGACTTAATTTTTTATCAGTGAGGGGAATTCGGGCTAATAAAGGGGCAGCCAAAGCAGAAGAAATTCCTGGAACTAATTCATAATCACAATTAGCTTGAGTTAATGCTTGGATTTCGGGGATAACCCTTCCAAAAATCAACGGATCACCACTTTTTAACCGAACGATTTGTTTTCCTTGGAGACAATAGTCCACCAAGAGTTGATTAATGGTATTTTGATCGGTACTAGGAAGTCCACCCCGTTTACCCACATCTAATTTTAGGCAAGTTTCTGGGACTAATTCGAGGAGTTGAGAATCAACCAACGCATCATAAATGACCACTTGGGCGTTATGGAGTAGCTGTTGTCCTCTGATGGTTAAATAATCAATAGACCCAATTCCCGCCCCTACTAAATAAACTTTTCCGGCGGTGTTCATCTACTTGTAAATTAGCTTACTTTTAAGGTAACGTTTGCCATGCCTGTTCTACGAGATTACTCAACCAACGTCGTTGAACCCGATCAAGCATTGGATCATCTTGTAACACTTCGGCGGTTAACTCCTCCAAGGATTTTCCCTGAGAACGGGCTAGTTTAACAACACCCGCGATCGCTACAGCAATCATTTCTTCGTCAACTGGCCGACTACGGAGGGCAAAAATTTCTTCAGGACTAGCAGGAATGGGATAATGCATAAGGAGTCATCCACGGTATTAGATATTTTGAACGAAGATATAAAACGATCGTAAAGTTTTATAAAAATGTCTGTCACAATACAGTAAGGCATAAGTCTAGCGTATTTTGACCCACATTAATTCTGTATTTTTCCTTAAATTTTTTGTCTTAACAACATCGAAATGGAAGAAATTCTTTATTTAGAAGTCCCAACCCCCCACATCAATAGCGTCTGTCGCTGGTTACAAGAGCAATGGAGTCCCCAAGGGGGTAAAAAAGTGGTAACCCCCCAAGGGCTTCGCTTACAACCCAATAACCGCTCATCTACCAAGATTACCCTTGAAGAGACGGAATTATCTATTTTTCTTTGGTCAGTTCAAAGGACGACTTATCTTAAAATGTTTCGTTGGGGAAAGACCCCTTTTCCCTCAGAAAAAATAATTTGCGACCAGTTAATTAAAGAGATCAAACGAGAGTTCCCTCCACAATATCCTCAACTTCCTGAGATAGATGGAACCCAAACTACAATTTTTGAAGCATTAGAACCTTATTATCCTCAAACTGTTCACTTTTTCCGCAAAATGCCCCAAGGAGAAACCGACTTACAGCGAGTGTATTGGTGGGAGAAACGCTGGCGTGAGGGGGTAAAAAACCCACAGGAACCGAAACAGATTATTTTCACTCATCAAGACCCCTCGCCAGAAAATTCAACTTATGACTTAATTTATGTTGGTGGGGCGTTAGGGGCGATTCACGCGGCGATGATGGCACAATTAGGCTATCGGGTATTGCTGGTAGAACGATTGGCGTTTGGACGGATGAACCGAGAATGGAATATTTCTCGTTCTGAGTTTCAAACATTGATTGATTTAGGATTATTTACCCCCGAAGAATTTGAAAGTATTATCGCTAGGGAATATATTGATGGGTTTAATAAGTTTTTTGATGGGAATAATCCTCCTCATCTTAAAGCGGATGTTTTACATACCCCAACAGTTTTAAATATTGCTATTGATACCACTAAATTTTTGGGATTATGCGGAGAAAAATTACTTAAAGCAGGGGGAGAAATTTGGGATAGAACGGAATTTATTCGGGGTGATATTGATCCTGATGGGGTAACAGTACAGTTGGTTAATTTAGAAAGTAAAACCTCTCACCAGGTACGAGGAAAACTCCTTGTTGATGCCATGGGAACTGCTTCCCCCATTGCTTGGCAAATGAATGGAAAACGAACTTTTAATAGTGTTTGTCCTACAGTTGGGGCAATTGTTGAGGGATTTTCTTCTGAAGTTTGGGACTCAAATTATGGCGATGTTTTAAACTCTCATGGGGATATTTCTCGGGGAAGGCAATTGATTTGGGAATTGTTTCCTGGAGAAGGAAATGAGTTAACCATTTACTTATTTCATTATCATCAAGTACATCCTGAAAACCCTGGATCATTATTGGAAATGTATGAAGACTTTTTTCATATTTTGCCGGAATATCGTCGCTGTGATTTAGAACAGTTAACTTGGAAAAAACCCACCTTTGGCTATATTCCAGGTCATTTTTCCGTCGGGAAACGCGATCGCCAAGTAGCCTTTGATCGACTTTTATCTATCGGGGATGCAGCCTCTTTACAATCTCCTTTGATTTTTACCGGATTTGGTTCTTTAGTTCGTAATTTAGGTGGTTTAACCGATAAGCTAGATACAGCCTTAAAAAATAATTGTTTAAGGGCAAAAGATCTCAACGAAATTCGTGCTTATCAAAGTAATATTGCCGTGACATGGCTATTTTCTAAAGGTATGATGGTTCCGACTGGAAAAACCCTACCGCCTCAACGAATTAATGCCATGTTAAATACCTTTTTTGGATTACTGGCAGATTCTCCCCCAGAAGTAGCCGATACGTTTATTAAAGATAAAACCACTTGGATAATGTTTACTCAATTAGCCCTAAAAGCTGCCCGAAAAAATCCGATATTATTATTCTGGATTTGGGAAATGGCTGGAAGTCAAGATCTGTTGCGTTGGTTGAGATCTTATGTTGATTTCACTTTGGATGCTTTGAGGAATTTATGGTCAAAAAATAAGTAAGCAACAATAGATTAACGGTTTTTAGTAAGTTCTAAAGAACTTTTTTTGTCAATTGATAATTGTTTTGTTTGATAGTTTGTTTTGTCGAAGGATTAAGCTTTAATTGTTATTTTGTCTAATACTCCTATTGTCACCAAATAGGGAATGGTTTAAATTGTTGAAAGGGCTGAAGCCCTCCCTACGAACCTTGATATTTGAAAGCAGCTTACAAGTCATTAAAATGGAAGGTACAAGTTGATTTTTAACAAAATCCTCATAGCTTTGTCGTATAAATTCGTCAAAATTAACTAATAAATATTGTCGATTTTTTTATGATTTTTTGGTAAAAAATAAATTCAATTCTTATATTCATAACTGTGTAGAGCAGACACGATCTAGGAGGGTATGTTACCTTAAGTATTAAGTATTAACTATTGAATCCATGGCCGTTTCCTCACCTATCCGTGAAAAAAATCTTAATCGTCCCCATGAAAGTGATAGAAGACTTGTCCTGCGACTGGTTCCCTATCTCCGTCGTTATCCCCGTTTATTGTTGCTGTCAATGGGGTTACTGATTCCCTTAGCTATTGCTGGGGCGATACAACCTTTAATTATTGGACAAGCTGTTTCTCTTCTGCGTCAGGAGTCTACCTGGGGATTTTTAAAAGATTTTTCGATAGAACAAGGAATCCGATGGCTGAGTATTATATTACTAATTACAGTTATTGTTCGCGTTATTTGTGCTTCTTTCCAAGGATATCTTGTCCAAAAAATGGGTCAAACAATTACCGCAGATATCCGCAAAGATTTGTTTACTCATGTCACTTCTTTAGGAACAAGTTTCTTTAATCGTACCCCAGTAGGACGCTTAGTAACCCGCTTAACAAGTGATGTTGAAGCATTAGGAGATGTATTTTCTAGTGGTGCAATTGGGGTTTTAAGTGATGGGATTTATATTTTGGTGATTATTGTCACCATGATTACAGTACAAGCAAAATTAGCGTTAATGTTAGTTTTAATGATTATTCCTGTTACGGGTTTAATTATTTATTTTCAAAGTCAATATCGTAAAGCAAACTATAAAGCCAGGGAAGAACTTTCTAAACTTAATTCTATGTTACAGGAAAATGTAGCGGGAATTAACGTGGTTCAATTATTCCGTAGAGAAGCTTTTAATGGAGAATTATTTCGTTCTATTAATGATAAATATCGTCAATCCGTTGATAAAACAATTTTTCATGATTCGGCAGTTTCTGCTACCTTAGAATGGATTAGTTTAGTGGCGATCGCAGGGGTTTTATGGTTAGGAGGAATCTTTATTGTAGATGAAGCCATTACTTTTGGAACCTTATCTGCTTTCATTCTTTATGCACAACGTTTATTCAATCCTTTGCGTCAATTAGCAGATAAATTTACCATGTTCCAAGCAGGATTTACCGCTATAGAACGCATTAGTGAATTGATGAATGAACCCATTGAAATACCTGAACCTGAATATAATATACATTCTTTTTCTAGCTTTCGTAAACAAAATACAAAGGGTGAAATTCGCTTTGAAAATGTTTGGTTTGGTTATAAAGAAGATGAGTATGTTCTCAAGAATTTAGACTTTACGATTCATCCAGGGGAAAAAATAGCCTTAGTCGGTCCCACAGGTGCGGGAAAGAGTTCTATTATTCGTTTATTATGTCGTCTTTACGATCCTAGTAAAGGAAGAATTTTGATTGATGGCGTAGATATTCGAGATATTTCTAAAACAGAATTGCGGCGATATGTTGGGGTTATTTTACAAGAAAGTTTTCTCTTTGCAGGGGATGTTATGCGTAACATTACATTAGGAGAAGACTATTGTTTTGAACGGGTACAAGAGGCGGCAAAAATAACCAATATTGAGCGGTTTATCGAAGAACTTCCCCAAGGTTATCAAACTCAAGTAAGAGAAAGAGGAACGAATTTATCTGGGGGACAAAAGCAGTTATTAGCCTTCGCTAGAGTAGCCATTCGTAACCCTCGTGTATTAGTTTTGGATGAGGCAACATCTAGTTTAGATGTGAAAACAGAAGCCTTAATTCAAGACGCATTAGAGCATTTATTAACCAATAGAACCGCCATTATTATTGCTCATCGACTTTCAACTATTCGAGATGTTGATCGTATTTTAGTCTTGAAGCAAGGAGAGTTGTTTGAGTCAGGAACCCATCAAGAATTATTGAAAAAAGGTGGATTGTATAGTGATTTATATAAGCTGCAAATGATGGGATATGAAGGAATGATAAATAGTGAATAGTTAATAGTTAATAGTTAATAGTTTTTTAAATCGTAGGGGGGATTAGCGGCAGCGGAATCCACCAGAAATTAGATAAAAATAATAATGAGAATTTTGGTGGATTAACGAAGTGTAATCCACCCTACAGAAAAACTATCAAACATAATAATATGATGCTCACTAATCAACAAAATTAACTGTGTTTGCTTGTGCATTGGCTGTAAGGGGAAAACCTATGATAGTTAGCCCCAAAGTTGTTGCTGCGATCGCTACACTGTTTTTGAACATAAAAAATGACCAGTTGAATCTGATTTAATGTTAGCCTCGCTAAGGTAGCATAGGGGGGGTAAAATCAAGTATTTTAAACAAATAAGTCTAAAATTTAATATTTTACAAAGATTCAAGGCTTACAAGTGTTCAGGTGTTGGGAGTGTAAGCGAAGGTTGGTAGTAAGCACTTTAGTGGAGGAAATCTACAATAGAGAAGGGCTAAAGCCCTTACTACAAACTGTTAAAATAAACTTCCTTGAACTAAACACAAAACAGCAGACAAAAATTATAAAGATATCCCCACTCCCCCACTCCCCCTATCTCCTTCTCCGAAGGTTCCCCAACTACGATACAATTTGTTATTGGATCTCAATTTCGCAACGGCATCAACCGTAGCCGACCATCAAGGTAGATTCAGTGGACTTGACTCAAATTTTCAACACAACAAATCCGGTTATTGGTGTCGTTCACCTATTACCCCTTCCCACTTCTGCCCGTTGGGGAGGTAGTTTAACCGCAGTGATCGAACGGGCTGAACAAGAAGCAACCGCCCTGGCCGCTGGGGGAGTAGACGGTATTATCGTCGAAAACTTTTTCGATGCCCCTTTTACGAAAGATCGGGTTGATCCGGCCGTCATTAGTGCCATGACCTTGATCGTTGATCGCATTAAAAACTTAGTGGTCGTTCCTGTGGGAATTAATCTCCTCCGCAATGACGCTATAGGGGCGATCGCGATCGCTTCGACTATCAACGCCCAATTTATTCGGGTTAACGTCCTTACGGGAATTATGGCGACTGATCAGGGTTTAATCGAAGGCAATGCTCATGAACTACTCCGCTATCGACGGGAATTAGGGGCTGATGTTGCTATTTTAGCGGACGTATTAGTCAAACACGCTCGACCCCTAGGAACCCCCAACCTAACGACTGCCGTCCAAGATACCATTGAACGAGGATTAGCGGATGGAGTGATCCTCTCAGGATGGGCAACGGGAAGTCCCCCAAGTCTCGAAGACTTAGAATTAGCGTCAGCAGCTGCCCAAGGAACCCCTGTTTTTATAGGAAGTGGGGCTAATTGGGACAATATTGGAAAATTGATGCAAGCGGCTGATGGGGTAATTGTCGCCAGTTCTTTGAAACGTCATGGACAAATAAAGGAATCGATCGATCCCATTCGGGTTGCTCAATTTGTAGAAGCTGCCCAGGAAGTTAGCGTGTCTAAAGACAAATCAAAGTCTCAACCGTCTGTCAAATTGAGTTAATTCTCAATAACTTCAGTGTTGTCAGGGTCGGAAAATTGCCCAGTTAGGTACACGATGCCTACAATCGTCAATAATCCTAGCACTGTTACTGATAACCATAGCAATATGGGCGATGATATCAACTTTGTTCTTGGAGTGAGAAGGGGTTCGTCAAGGGGCAAAATTGGCTCTGTTGTTGGCACTTGTGTGGGAGGTTCTTCTGTTTTAGGAACTGACAATTGCACTCGATTAGATGTAACCTGTTCGATCGCAGCTATCGATAGGGGGGTGAGTTGGTCATCAGTAATAGATTGAACCTGCACCGAAACCAGAGCAATTGTGACATTATCGTGTCCATTTTTCTCGTTAGCAAGTTCAATCAATCGTTGTCCTACTGTCTTAATATCCGTTTCCCCTCGAAGAATAGGAGCAATTTCACTATTCGAGTATTGCTCAACGCGATCATAATCACTCAGCCCATCAGAACACAATAAAAAGATACTATCTTCATCGATAATTAACCGATTCAAATTAATTTCTAAAGATTTAGAATTGGCCATTCCTAATGCTTGTATTAAAGCTCCTGCATTGGGATACTTAATGGCTTCTCGATAGAATAAGTAAGCTAACGTAACTTCGCGTGAGGCCAAATCATCGTCAACGGTTACTTGATAGCAACTGGTAGGGGTAATTTGGTAAATACGAGAGTCCCCTACATTCGCTAAATAGATTTCATGACCCTGGAAAAGACCCATGACCATAGTTGTTCCCATGCGTTCGAGTTGTTGACGTTTTTCAGAGTCGTTGCGATCGCTGATGTGATCGTTGGCAAGGTTAATGGCCTGTTTAAGTTGTTCTAGATACTGTTGATAATTCCCCTCATCAATCAATAAGGAAAGTTTAGGCATTTGTTCAACCAAAATATCTTTAGCCAATGCTGAAGCAATTTCTCCCCCGTCTTGTCCCCCAATTCCATCACACACTAAAGCAAAAGAAGGGGTTGTTTTTTGTCCTTCTATCAATTCTCCAGAGGGAGGATAACAGGTGTCTTCATTATGATCGCGTTGGGGACCTGGGTCGGTACTGGCAAAAATCTGAGTATTATATTGGTACCATTGTCCACATTGAGCGATCGCAGGCTCTAGGTAATTCAGAAGATAGTCAGGATGGGGAATTTTTCCTTTTTGCAGTCGATGACAGAGTTCTTGTAAAAAATTAGCAATTAAAGGAGATGCTGTCTGTGCCAATGATGACCAATGCTTTCCCAGTTGTTTAATACTGTAATAGTGGTGTAAATCTTGGTTGAGTTCTAATATTTGTATGATTCCTCCATTAACTCTAATTAAATTCGGATTGAGCAAACTTGACACCCTATGTTGACTTTCTAAGGGTTGCCACAATTTAATAATTTGCCACAGCCAATTTAGTTGTCTTAGAGGACTTGCCTTAGACCACGCCTCACTGAGTGTTGGCAGAAGATTAGGGTAAATAAGTTTCCCCTCACAATCGAGAGGAACGCCACTATACTCTAATAAACAAATTTCTATTTCTGCCTTTTCAGGTTCTATTATTTCTGTTTCTTCCCGTTGTATTTCTGCCTTTTCAGGTTCCATTATTTCTGTTTCTTCTCCTTGTATTTCTTCCTCTGATTTTCCTAGAGTCAAAAAATAGTAGCTATAAACTTGGGGAACATGGAGACGATAGGGAAATAATTTGAGGTAAGGCCGTAATTTCTTTGGCACATTTGCAGTCAATTTTGGAGGAATGCCTGGTTGGGTATCTAGGAGAATTTTGTCATTTTCATTTTTTAATAAATAACGGTCATCAATTAATTCTCCGACTTGATAACTTCTAATCCAGTCTCCTAACGCTCTCAGATAACGCTTTACTATAGGAGTGCCACAATCATGACAAAATCTGTTCTCTTGTGGGTTAGATGCTTGGCAGTTAACGTTAGAACATTTGATTGTTGCCACAGAATTTTGCATAACACCTATAATTTCCTCTGGACAATTGAGGATAAAAAAGTTTTTTGTTCCGAATAATCTTATCGCAAAAATCGATGGGTATTTCTCCAATTCACCTAAAGTTACCAGATTCATTGGAAAGTGTTAACCAACTAAACCAGAACGAAGTGCGCGAACTGCCGCTTGAGTACGATCATCAGCACAGAGCTTATTTAGAATATTACGAACATGGGTTTTAACTGTTCCCACAGTGATATAAAGTTGTTGAGAGATTGCCGCGTTACTATAACCATCAACAATCAATTGTAACACTTCTAATTCGCGTTCAGTCAAGGGATTATGGTTGAATAATGCTTGAGATGATTCTCGTTTATTGGGGGTGGTGGAAGAAAATAGACAAAATGTAGCTTTAGCTTGGGATAGAATAATATGGGCAATGACAGGATCAAGCCATACATTCCCCTCGTGAGTTGCTTTGAGAGCTTCAACGAGTAACTCAATTTTAATATTTTTAAGACAATAAGAATCAGCCCCCGCCTGAAAGGCCGCTAATACTTTTTGCTTTTCATCATTAAGCGTTAGGATAAGAATTTTTGTTTTAGGTTCCTTCCTTTGAGTCATTTTATACTGTTTGGTAAATTCGACGCTATCAAGATCACTCAATCCTAAATTAACAATCGCTACATCGGGCTTCTTTTCTTGTAGTAACAAAAGTCCTTCTCTGCCACTTGAAGCTTCCCCAACCCAAATAATTTCGTCGCGCTGTTGTAATGCAGTCCGTAGACTTGTGCGGGTTAACTTATCTTCTTCTATTAGAGCAACATGAATTTTATTCATTTTTAGAACTTCGGCTCTAGTTCTTAGGATAAATTATCTAATTTTAACTTTCGACATCAATGCTATCGGTAAATTTTTGTCTTATTTTGCTTGTGTTTGAACTCAGGATTATATTTTTATTAAAAGTAAGACAAGGATTTACAAATTTTACAGTCATTAAAAATTATCACTGAAAAGTAAAAATTTTGGCAACCCCCAAATAACTCCAATAAGTTACACTTATTCTCTATAAAATTAGACAAAAATCCTATTTTTCTCATCAAAATAAGTTAAGTTTTTTTACAGAATTCTAGAGCCTCATCTAATAATTGATTGCCCTGATCAATATTTTCAATTCGAGAGAGGCGATCGCGCAATTCAGATGCCCCTGGAAATTCCTTACAATACCAAGCTAAATGCTTTCTTGATTGATAAATTCCCCGTTGTCCCTTATATTCCCAGAGGTTATTCAGATGTTCTTTGGCACATTCTAGTCTTTGTCTGGGGGTTGGAGGCTTTTTTCGGGTTCCTGTTCGTAAAAAGTGATCAATTTCTCCTACTAAAAAAGGATAACCTAGCGTTCCTCGCGAACACATTACCCCATCTGCCCCCGTTGTTTCTAAACATTGAAGAGCTGATTCTACTGAAAAGATATCCCCATTAGCAATGACAGGAATACTGAGTATTTGTTTAACTTTACTAATCCATTCCCACTGTGCTTTTCCATTGTATCCTTGAGCGCGAGTTCTTCCATGAATCGTCATCATAGCGGCTCCTGAATCTTCCATTTTTTTGGCAAATTCAAGGATATTAATTTCTTGCTCATTCCAGCCAATACGGGTTTTGACGGTGACGGGAACCTCAACAGATTTCACCACTTCTTTGACGATGGCTTGAGCGATATCTGGTTGACGTAGCAGAGAAGATCCCCCGCCTTTTTTCGTAATTTTATTCACGGGACAACCCATATTGATGTCAATTGTTTGCGCTCCTTCACTGACTGCTTTTTGAGCCGCTTCTGCCATAAAATCAGGACGACAGTCAAATAATTGGATGCTAATGGGCTGTTCATCACTGGCAATCTCCATGAGTCTTGGAAGTTGTTTGAGGTGATGAATTTCTGTCGCACTAACCATCTCAGTGTAGATCATCGATTGGGGAGCATATCGCCTTACTAAACGACGAAATACTAAATCTGTCACCCCAGACAAGGGAGACTGCAATACACGACTTTTGACTTCTAATGAGCCTATTTTTAAGGGATTTAATAATTGCTGCTGACGACCTTTAGATAACATTTTATGGGAATTCAATAACAGAATAAGGTGGGAAAAACAAAATTTTCAACTAAATTTAACAGATTTATTGATTGATTATATCTTAAGTTTAAATACTGTGATCAACAAAAACAAAATCAAATTTTTGATTAAAATTCTTAGGTAGTAATTTTCAATGAGTTATGATAGGTTAAAACGTAAAAAGAAAGCAGATCAACTAATTTATATCTTAAATGGGTCAAAAAACTCGTGGAGCGATCGCGGCTGGACATCCTAAAACCGTTGAAGCGGGTCAAATTATTTTTGAATTAGGGGGAAATGCCTTTGATTCGGCCATTGCTGCTGTCTTAGCCTCTTGTGTGGTCGAGTCTACCTTAACTTCTTTAGGCGGAGGAGGTTTTTTATTAGCTCACACTCAAGATCATCAAGATATTTTATTTGATTTTTTTTGTCAAACCCCTCATCAAAAAAAGCCCTCTGATACCCTGGATTTTTATCCCGTTGATATTAACTTTGGGGGAGAAGTCCAACGTTTTAATATTGGTCTAGGTTCCATGGCGGTTCCAGGAACATTAGCTGGAATTTTTGAGGTGCATCAACAGTTAGGAAGATTACCCTTTCATGTGGTAGCTGAACCAGCTATTAGTTATGCTGAAAATGGTTATCAAGTAACGCCTTATAATCGCTTAACCTTTGAGATTCTTGAGCCAATTTTAACAACCCTACCAGAGTCACGCAAAATTTATGCCCCTGATGAAAAATTATTACAAAAAGGTCAAACAGCCTATATTAAAGATTTTGCCAATACGCTAAGGGAACTTATTCATCAAGGAAGTCAAAGCTTTTATCAAGGAGATATTGCTCATCAATTGCTTAAAGATTGCTCTAGTGGGGGTCATTTAACTTTAACCGATCTTAGTAACTATCGTGTGATTAAAAGACATCCCTTAAAAATCAACTATCGAGGCTATGATTTATTAACCAATCCTCCCCCTAGTTCAGGCGGAATTTTAATCGCTTGGACACTTAAATTATGGAATAAAATTTCTTTCAATCAAATAAAATTAGGCAGTAGTCAACATCTTCAACTATTAGCTGAAAGTATGAGTTGGACCAACCAAGCCAGAAAAAATAGCTATGATAATTATATTTATCACAACAGGATTATTGAACAGTTTCTCAGTCAAGAAAACTTAGAGAATTATCAGTTTAAATTACAAAATAGTATTAATAAATGGGGAAGTACCACCCATATTAGTGTAGTTGATAGTAATGGAAACGCCGCCAGCGTCACCAACTCTAGTGGAGAAGGGTCATCTTATGTAATTCCTAACACAGGAATTATGTTAAATAATATGCTTGGTGAAGCCGACTTAAATCCCTTCGGGTTCCATTTATGGCCATGCGATCGCCGCATTTCCTCAATGATGTCCCCAACCATTATTCTCAGACAAGGAAAACCGGCAATTGTCTTAGGATCAGGGGGTTCAAATCGCATTAGAACTGCCATTTTACAAGTAATTTCTAATTTACTCGATTTTAATTGTTCTTTAGATGAAGCAATTTCCCGTCCACGGGTTCATTGGGAAAATAATATTTTTAGCATGGAGCCCCTTGAAGAGTGCGATCAGTCATACAAGTTAACCTTACCCGAAGCTACCCAAGTGATTCAATGGACTCGACCCAGTATGTTTTTTGGGGGAGTTCATGGGGTTAAATGTAATGGTAATGGAGAGATGGAGGCTATTGGTGATCCTCGACGCGCAGGAATGGGGATTGTTGTTCAATAAATGAAAAATCAATTTTTGCTTTTGACTTTAGATTGAATTTTATGAGGGGCTTTTTCCCACCAATTATTGAGAGGATAATACAAAACAGGAGCCCATAAACTACTCAAAATTGCTGAGGATAAAACTAACTGTTGATACTCTCTATAAATTTCTTCTAAAGGACGAACCTTTGCTACAAAATATTGAGTCGCTGTAATAGATTCTGCGATTATAACCATCACAAAAACAATTAAAGCCACAGAAATAAAATCTTCTTGAATGTAACGCTGTTTTTGTAAACGAGCCGTCAAAAAACCCACTAAGACTAAACTAAAAACATGGGACGGATAAGCTCCTGTTAAGCCATCTTGAATTAATCCTAACACCAGTCCTGCCATTACCCCTTGAAAAACAGTTCGTTTAATACTCCAAACCACCACCCAAATTAACACCCAGTTAGTGCCAATTCCTAACAATTCCGTTCCTGGCAAACGAGTGGGAGACAGTAAGAGACATAAGGTAACAGACCCACCAATAACTAAACTATTAACGAAAGAGTATCGAAACCAAAACTTCATTTACTTTCAAACGGATGAACAATTGCCCATTCTAAATCATTAATCGGAGCCGTTAATTTAACCGTTGCTTGAGGAGCCGGACTGCTTTCAAGATTAACTGACTCAACCCGTCCAATGGGTAAACCCCCTGGAAAAAGACGACTCACGGGAGAAGTCGTAATGGTATCACCAGGATTAACCTGGGGAACTTTTTCAAAAAATCGCATCACCACGATCCGAGAGCCTTTCCCTTCCACTAATCCCATGGTACGGCTACGGCTCACCGTTGCTCCGACGCGACTGGTGGGATCACTGACTAATAAAACGCGACTGGTATGGGGGGTAACATCCACCACCCGACCAATGAGTCCCCCAATACCAGTAACAATAAAACCAACCTTAATCCCATCTTGACTGCCACGACCGAGAATGACTTGTTTCCACCAATCGTCTGTACTGCGTCCAATAATAGGAGCCGTAATTACCGATTGGGGTTGTGTTTCGTAGTATCCAAGGAGTTTTTGTAGCTGTTGATTTTGCCGTTCTAGTTCAGCTAAACGAACTTCTAGCTCTTGAATTCGGGCGTTAGTAAGTCGCTCTTGTAGCAACGCAGGAGGAGCCGGCTCAAAGGGACGACTCACCCAATAATACAATTCTAGGAGGGGTGCGCCTTGAGTTTGCCGGAAAAACCAGGCGATTCCCAGAGCTATCACCGCCCACACCAGTTTTGAGCCATATCGAGCATACCAACGCCGTACTATTAGCATATTATTGCTTGTTGTTACCTCGTTACCTTTTCATTAAATAAGACGAGAGCTTTCACTCAAGACCCGATCTAGAATTTTGGGGTTTTTGAGGACTTCTCCTGTTCCCTTGACTACACAGCGTAGGGGGTCTTCAGCAATATGAGTGACAATTCCGGTTTCATGACTGAGAAGGGTATCAAGCCCTCGAAGCAAAGCTCCCCCACCAGCCAACATAATGCCCCGATCAATAATATCGGCGGCTAATTCAGGAGGAGTACGCTCTAAAGTCCGTTTAACAGCATCCACAATCACGGCTAAAGGCTCAGCCATACTTTCTCTAATTTCTTCCCCTTTAATGGTGACGGTTCGTGGTAAACCAGACATTAGATGTAACCCCCGAACTTCCATAATGGGTTCATCTTCATGTCTTAGGGGATAGGCTGATGCCAGACGAATTTTAATTTCTTCGGCCGTCCGTTCGCCTATGACCAAGTTATGAACTTTTTTCATATAGTTAATGATGGAGTCCGTGAGTTCATCCCCCGCTACTCGAACAGATTCGCTGAGGACTCGTCCTTGTAAACTTAAAACGGCAACTTCTGTGGTTCCCCCACCAATGTCAACAATCATATTACCCGTGGCTTCAGTGACCGGTAAACCCGCACCGAGGGCAGCCGCAACCGGTTCTTCAATTAACCCCACATCCCTTGCACCAGCTTCTCTGGCCGCATCAATCACCGCACGACGCTCAACTTCTGTGATGCCACTGGGAATGCCGATTACCATTCTCGGATTACCCAAAGGACTCCCTTCATGGGCGCGAGTAATAAATTCCTTGAGCATGATCATAGCACTTAGAAAATCAGCGATTACGCCATCGCGCAAGGGACGTACTGCAACCACATTTCCTGGGGTACGACCTAGCATCTTTTTGGCTTCTTCCCCAACCGCTAAAGGAACTTTACGCTCTTGATCAATAGCCACCACTGATGGCTCTTCAAGCACTACCCCTTTCCCAGAAACATAAACAAGGGTATTGGCAGTACCGAGATCTATGCCCATATCCCGCGACAGAGAAAAACGACTAAAAAACCCCTTTCTTGGCATTTTTGGTTACACCCCCTATATTAATGAACAACTAATTAGTTTCAAATGACCCCAAAGAAGATCAATGAGATTTTATTAAGTTTCTTATGGTTAAGTCTAGCTGAATTAACCAAATTATAGTTAAAAATACTTAAATAAATATAATTTATCAGTCTTGGCTTTTCTGACCACTGACCTTATCACTTTGTTCCACTTTCTCACCGCAACTTTTGGCTCAATGATCATTGTCAACAGATTAAATTTAGGTTAACTAGATTCAACCAGACAATTTTCCCCTACAATAAAAGTATTTTCGTACTAAATTATTAACTAAAGTCAACAGATAAATGGGTTTAAACGTTGTTCATTTGGTGGGTCGTGCGGGTGCTGATCCACAGGTCAGATATTTCGACTCAGGAAAAGTGTTATGTGAGCTTTCGTTAGCGGTTGATCGTCGCAGTAGCAAGACTGATGCCCCAGACTGGTTCAAATTAAAGATTTGGAACAAAACAGCTGAAATAGCAGCTAACTATATACGAAAAGGGGGACTCATCGGAATTCAAGGAGAATTAACTATTGAGACCTGGACTGATCGTAATACAGGAGCCAATCGTTCTAGTCCAGTTATTGTCGTAGATCGACTAGAGTTGTTGGGATCTAAACGGGATAATGACCCAGGATCAATGAATAACTATCAAGGTGCGGATGAATTTTAGGTTAGTGAGCAGCGATCGCCGTTTTGAATGGGTCTACAGTATTCTAGTCATATCTCACCAGATAGAATTCTGTTTGGATTTGTTAGGCAGTAAAGCCAGGGAAATTTGTCCTTGTGCTAGTTTCTTGTCTTACCTTGTGATAGAAAGGCCATAATTCCCATGAAGTATGCCCTAGTTCATGAATGGTTAACCCCGAAAGCAACAGGGGGGTCTGAGTTAGTCGTTCAGGAAATTTTACGCCATATTCAAGCCGATATCTATGCCCTAATTGATTTTGAATCGACTAATCCTGAAAGTTATCTTTATGGACGATCAATTGGGACAACCTTCTTACAAAATTTTCCCTTGGCGCGTAACGGGGTTCAGAAATACTTACCCTTGTTACCCATTGCCATAGAACAGCTTGATTTAAGAGACTATGAGGTGATTCTTTCGTCTTCCCATGCTGTCGCTAAAGGTATTTTAACCAGTCCCCACCAACTTCATATTTGCTACTGTCATACTCCCATGCGCTATGCTTGGGACTTAACATTCGATTATCTGCAAAATTCTCCTGCAGGCGCAGGAATTGCTGGTATAGCGACCCGCTATCTTTTGCATCGCTTACGTCAATGGGATGTGGTTAGTGCTAACCGAGTTGATTACTTTATTGCTAATTCCCATCACACAGCACGTCGTATCTGGCGTTGTTATCGTCGTCAGGCGAAAGTGATTTATCCTCCTGTCAATCTCGAACGATTTCAGTTTACCCCCGACAAAGAAGATTTTTACCTGAGTGTTTCTCGCCTAGTGAGTTATAAAAAGATTGGGTTAATAGTGCGAGCATTTAATCAATTGGGTTATCCTTTAGTTATTATTGGTGACGGTCCTGATCTGGGGTTAATTCGCCAATTGGCTCAGCCCAATATCAAGGTCTTGGGAAACCAACCGAATCAGGTCGTTGAGCAATATATGGCTAAGGCAAAAGCCTTTGTCTATGCTGCTTGTGAAGACTTTGGCATTGCCCTAGTTGAAGCACAAGCTTGTGGAACTCCGATTATTGCCTATGGAGGAGGTGGTGCGCTAGAAACCGTACTAGATATTCGTCAACATCCCCAAAAGGGAACAGGGATCTTTTTTTCTCCCCAAACTTCAGAAAATCTAGTCAAAACCGTTGAAACTTTTCAAGCGTTTCAACATCTGATTAAATCAGAAAGCTGTCGTCAACAGGCAGCTAAATTTACTCCAAAAATCTTTGAAATGTCTTATTTAGCATTTGTAGAAGATTGTGAGAAGGACTTTCTTCAAAAAAGTTCCGAAAAAAATTTCCGATTTTTGTGACCAGAATTGCCATAATTTAGGTCTTCTGGCTTTATGATCGGGAATGTGTGGTGTGATGTGATGTGAAGGAGTAAGATGACTGCTAACAGCCAATTTATCTCTGTCAAAGCCTTACAAGCTTTGATGAGACGAGGTTTACCTCCCTCGTTTTCCCAAAGAAGATATCAAAGGTCATGGTCACAGACTTTATTAAATGGAGATGTTACCAAGCGGGTTTTTGATATTGTGTTTTCTCTGTTCGTTTTGATTTTCTTTTCACCGCTTTATTTGATTTTAGGGATATTAATTGCGGTGTGTTCCCCAGGTCCTATTTTTTATATTCAACAAAGGGCTGGAAAAAATTTTAAGAAATTCGACTGTATTAAATTCCGAACTATGGTTCACAATGCCGATGAAGTTCTAGAGTCGATGATGGCCAATTCCCCTCAAATGCGGGCTGAGTTTGAAGATAATTTTAAACTCAAAGATGATCCGCGAATCACTTGGATTGGAAAATTTTTACGATTAACTAGCCTCGATGAATTTCCTCAATTCTGGAATGTTCTCAAAGGGGATATGAGCGTGGTAGGTCCGCGACCGTTAGTTCCTGAAGAACTTTGTAGATACGGTAATCGCATCGGGAAAGTTTTGACAATTCGTCCAGGCATTACCGGTTTATGGCAAGTTTCAGGTCGGAATGATATTCCCTATCCCCAACGAGTTCAAATCGATGTTTATTACGTCAACTACCGTAACTGGTTGATGGATATGTGGGTGATTTTTAAAACAATTGGGGTAGTTGTTTTTCCGAAAAACAATGGGGCTTACTAATTAATTGACACCATCAATTTTTCATAAGCGTTCTCAACTCAACCTTTCATTAAGTCAGAAACTTCCCTTAATAAGCTAAGTTAGGGGAAGTTTTTTAGTTAACTTTTAAGTCACTCTGATGTCGGTAAAAGTTCTTTGTTTAGGAGAAATTCTGGTTGATTGTCTTGCTGATCAATTAGATCAAGAATTAAATCAGGTAGTATCATGGACTCCCTATCCTGGTGGAGCTCCCGCTAATGTAGCTTGTGGTTTAATGAAATTGGGAACCCCCACAGAATTTATTGGTTGTGTGGGAAACGATCAATCAGGCGATCGCTTAATTAAATTACTCCAACAGGCAGGGGTTGGTCTAACCGCCCTTCAACGCCATCTAACAGCCCCGACTCGACAAGTTTTTGTCACCCGTTCCCAAACAGGAGAACGTCATTTTGCCGGCTTTGGGGAAATTTCTAGCGATAAATTTGCTGATACTCAATTAGATACTCAACAAATCCCAGAATCTCTTTTTGTTGAAGCCAAATATTTGGTCATGGGAACCCTGGGACTGGCTTACCCATCAAGTCAAAAAGCAATTTATTACGCCTTAGAACTGGCAAAAATTCATCAAGTTAAGGTATTAGTTGATATTAACTGGCGATCGGTGTTTTGGTCGGATCAGATCAATGCACCATCGATCATTAAGGAGCTATTAAAGCACGTGGATTTTATTAAAGGTTCCGACGAAGAAGTTCAATGGCTATTTAACAGCAAAAATCCCGAAAAAATCGCCCAAAAATGTCCTCAAGTTCAAGGGGTATTAATAACAGCAGGAGATCAAGGTTGTACTTATTATTTGGGAGGGAATACCGGTCATGTAGACGCTTTTAACGTCAAGGTGATAGATACCACCGGAGCAGGAGATGGTTTTGTGGCTGGATTTATTCATCAATGCTGTGTCACCGGCGATCGCCTGTTTCAAGATCCTATAGAGGCCAAAGAAGCGATGATTTATGCTAATGCTGTCGGGGCATTAACCACCACTCAACCTGGAGCGATCGCTGCTCAACCCACTCTCCAAAAAGTCGCCGATCTCTTACAGACTCAGCCCTATTAGAGACCAGATTGTGTTTTAATGAGATCTGAAACTTCTTGCAATTAATTGAGGTGTATTTAGTGCTAGATTATATGATTCTTGGAATCATAAAAATAGAAAGATAGTTGATGTGGACACATCACAGACATTCTAGTTTCTCCCATTATACATATACTTGTGATTGCAATTTATCCTGGCAGCTTCGATCCTATTACCCTTGGTCATCTTGACATTATTGAACGAGGGGAAAAACTCTTTGAACAAATAATTGTTGCGGTGTTGTGTAACCCCAATAAACAGCCTTTATTTTCTGTAGAAAAGCGGGTTGAGCAAATTCGTGAATGTACTCAACATTTAACCAACGTTAAAGTTGATAGCTTTACTG
The DNA here is from genome assembly GCA_002110465.1 of unicellular cyanobacterium SU2. GTDB lineage: Bacteria > Cyanobacteriota > Cyanobacteriia > Cyanobacteriales > Microcystaceae > Rippkaea. The sequence goes on from NEED01000017.1 coordinate 117,046, forward strand.
GATTAACGGTAGATTATGCTAAATTGAGACAAGCAGGAGTTTTGCTCAGAGGATTACGAGTGTTATCGGACTTTGAGAAAGAGCTCCAGATGGCTCATACAAATAAAACTCTCTCTGAAGACATTGAGACGGTCTTTTTAGCAACAACTACTGAATATAGTTTCTTAAGCAGTAGTAACGTTAAAGAAATCGCACAATTTGGTGGAGCTATCTCTCATTTAGTTCCTAAAAATGTAGCTAGAGATATTTATCACTACTACAATAAGGATCATGAATAATTCATACTTTTTTAAGACTCTATTAAACTAAGTTTTATGGCAAGCCGAAAGACATCATCAAGAAATGAGCCGGTTAACCATCAAAACAACTCTAGAACAAATCGCCCTGGAGTTGATTTTGAACAAGAACTTGCTCAGCTTCAGGAAATGATTTATGAAAGTTTTCATATTCCTTTGACACAATGGACAATCGTTGATGAAGCAAAATTACTCGATCAACTTGATAGAATTGGTGATAAACTTCCCTCATCAATTCGGCAAGCGTTAATGATTCTTGATCAAGAACAAGAAATTCTAGCAGAAGCAGAAGCATACGCACAACAGATTATCCAATCAGCTAACCAAAAAGCAGCACAGATTTTGGATGAAACAGGCATCATTCAACAAGCACAACAAGAAGCGAATCAACTACGACAACAGGTTCAACAAGAGTGTGAGGTAATTCAAAAGCAAACGATGGCAGAAATAGAGCAATTACGCCAGGTAACAACGGCTGAAATGCAAAAATTACGTCAGCAAAGTTTAGCAGAATGTCAAAAACTCCAAGACGATGCTGATAGTTATACTGATGGGGTATTAACCCAGCTAGAACAAGAACTTAGCAGTATGCTCAGTGTTGTGCGTAATGGTCGCCAACAATTATATAAAAATTCATCTACGCGACCCTCATCTTCTTCAACTAAAAACACTTCAGTTAATAATAGTTCCAATTCTGGGAAAAAAAGATAATAGGAGCCATCTCTCCGTCGCTTTATGGAAATTTTTGCCTATCTTTATAGCGATCCTTTATTGGAGTCATCACCGGATCAGTCAATTTGGGGACAAGAGGTTGATCGAGTCTATCAAGACCTCGGTAAGCGTCAACAATTACAACAGTTAATTAAAGACTGCGAAGAAAAAACGCCTAATTATTTATTAATTCGTCGCTTAGAAGAATTAGGAGAAACGGTTAAAGACGTGAGCGATCGCCTCACTCAATTAGAATCTTTAGGAATTCAAATCATTGCGACGGAACAAAACTATACTTCCTCTCATTTTAAAACTGGAAACTCAGTCGAAATTCTGAATAATTTAGGAAAAATTTTTCAGGAAATCAACGTTAATCAACATCGTCGTCAACTACAAAAAGGACACGCAAAAAACAGAATTAATGCCTTACCTCCTCCTGGAAAAGCCCCTTATGGATATCGTCGAGGGAAGGAGCGTTATATTCTTGATCGTAGCACCGCACCTGTTATTAAAGATTTTTTTGATCGCTTTTTATTATTAGGTTCATTACGGGGAACAGTTCGATATCTAGAAAAACGATATGGGAAAAAAATTTCAGTCTCAACTGGTCATCGTTGGTTAACCAATCCGGTTTATCGAGGAGATTTAGCTTATAAAAATAATGAGGTTATTTCTGATACCCATACTCCTATTATTTCAAGAGAAGAAGCTGCTCAAATAGACCGTTTATTGCGCCGTAATAGACAATTACCATCACGAACAGCCAGCGCACCTCGATCTTTAGCAGGATTGGTAGTCTGTCAAAAATGTCAATCTTCAATGAAGATTACTCAGGTAAAAACTCGTGATAGGAAGAAAGAATATCTCTATCTACGCCCTCAAAATTGTCTCTTAAAACCAAAATGTAAAGGAATTCCTTATAAAGACATTTTGACGAAAACCATTGAACATATTTGTCAATATTTACCCCCTACCGTTTCTCAATTAAGTTTGCCTAATATTGATCAGCTTAAACAAGAATTTCAGGACAGTATTAACCAAAAACAAGAAATTATTAATCAGTTACCAACTTTAATGGAAAAGGGAATTTTAGATGCAGAAACTGTCCAATTCAGGCGTTATAATTTATATCAAGAAATTGCTCAAATAAGGGATAAGCTCGAACAACTTCCCCCTGGAAATTTAAACATTATTGTTAAAGCAGTATCATTGCCTCGATTTTGGCAAGATTTATCAGAAGCTGAACGACGATTTTACTTTCGAGAATTTATTCACCAAATTCAAGTTATTCCCATTGCACCTAAAATATGGGATTTGGAATTAGTCTTTGTTTTTTAGGATTATTTATTCTCAATGAAAATTCTTTTAGTTGATGATGAGCCGGAATTAACAGACCCTCTTAGCCATATTTTATCTCGTGAAGGCTATCAAGTTAATGTAGCCGATCAGGGTCAACTGGGCTATGAAATGGCCTTAAACCATTCCTATGACCTATTAATTCTTGATTGGATGGTTCCTGGTAAATCGGGAATAGAAATTTGTCAAACTTTGCGATCGCATGGAAACACAACCCCCGTCCTCTTTTTAACCGCTAAAGACACCATTGATGATCGAGTCATTGGTCTAGATGCGGGAGGGGATGATTATTTAGTCAAACCCTTTGAGTTACGGGAATTATTAGCACGGGTTCGGGCGTTATTGCGACGTTCTGCCTCATCTGGTGAATTAACCCCTTCTCCAAGACTAAGAGTCGCTGACTTAGAACTTGATCCCGAAAACCAGGTCGCTTACCGTCAAGGAAGAGGGGTCAATCTTTCAGATAAAGAAGTTCAACTTCTGTCCTATTTTATGCAACATCCAGGACAACTTCTTACCCATGAGCAAATTTACCAACATTTATGGAAAGATCAAGACCAACCGAGTAGTAATGTTTTAGCCGCTTTAATTCGTCTTCTACGACGTAAAATCGAAGCAGATGGAGAAACTAACCTCATCAATACTGTGTATGGCAAGGGGTATCGTTTTGGAGAATAAAGTATGGAAATTAATGTCTTTGAGATGGTGATCAACCTAGACTGACATCTTGCACCAGTACAAGAAAACTTAATGACTAGTGGAAAAATATCTAGTCACAATAGTTAACATTCGCGCAAAATTGGTAATTAATCAATAAAAATTTAAGATTTTTTTTGCTTTTGTCTTTAAAAAACTAATATACTATACTTCCAAAGGATATAAACAATCAAAACTCTTGACATTAAGGAGTAAAACGATGAAAAAGTATGTAGCCGAATTCCTCGGCACTTTTTGGTTAGTTCTTGGTGGGTGTGGCAGTGCTGTTTTTGCTGCCTTCATTGCAGTTCCTGGTGGGGAAAATACCAACGAGTTTGGTTTAGGTTATCTTGGAGTTTCCCTTGCTTTCGGTTTAACGGTATTCACAGGGGCTTATGCGTTCGGCCATATCTCTGGTGGACATTTTAATCCCGCAGTATCCTTTGGATTATGGGCAGGAAAACGGTTTCCTGGTTCTCAATTACTTCCCTATATGATTGCTCAAGTCTTAGGCGCAATTGTGGCCGCAGTGGTGATTTTCCTCATTGCAAGCGGTAATATAAACGGTGTAGACTTAAGCGGTTCTAATCCTTTGGCCACCAACGGTTTTGGTGAGCATTCTCCCCAAGGATATAATATTATGGCAGCGTTAATCACAGAAGTTGTGATGACATTTATGTTTTTAATGGTAATTTTGGGCGTAACTGATGATCGCGCTCCTGCAGGATTTGGTCCGGCTGCTATTGGGTTAGCATTAACTTTAATTCATTTGATTAGCATTCCTGTAACCAATACCTCAGTGAATCCTGCGAGAAGTACGGGGGTAGCTTTATTTTGTGGAAACCCTGCCTTAATCGGACAATTGTGGTTATTTTGGGTAGCTCCTATTGGGGGAGCTATTTTAGCAGGATTGTTCTATAAAGGCTTTTTTGAGGAACCCAAAGCAACATTAGCTGAACCAGTTGAAAGGCCTCCGGTTACTATGTAATAATTTCCCAACGCTGACCCCAAGGGCTACAGCGCGGGATTCTCACGAAATTAGTTAAATCTCTGATTTAGCGTCAATCACTTCTAATTCATGATCTCGAAAATGGGCTTTAAATCGCTTATCAAATTTGACTAAGATAGGAAAATTAGCACTTACAGGTCTCCCTTGCCAATTGGTGATAATGTCAATAATTTCTCCTTCCATGCCTTTCAAGTCGAAGGGCTGTTTTTTATGTTTAGGATAGTGGTAAACAATAGTAGATGCCATAACACGAACGCGATCGCTAACTTTCATCTGTGTTCTCTTTAATACAAATTCTTGAAAAAATTGAACCCAAGGATTCGGGTAGACTACAATTTTGACATAATCTCTGGTTAACCGCTACGCAATGTAAGGAGAGATTCTTAAACTAACCTTGCTCCTTGAGAGAAAATTGCAATGAGAATTTTAATTGTCGAAGACAATGATATCCTAGCCGAAAATTTAGCAGATGCTCTAACAGAGTCGAATTACGTCGCTGATATAGTCCATGATGGAGAATCTGCGTTTCAACAAGTGAAAATGGTCAATTATGACTTAATTTTGCTCGATATTCTTCTTCCTAAACTTGATGGAATTAGCTTAAGCCAATTATTACGGCAAAAGGGTTATCAAATACCAATTCTCATAATGACAGCAAAGGATACTAGCGCAGATCAAATCAAGGGATTAGACGCAGGAGCCGATGACTATTTAGTCAAACCCTTTGATCTAGGGGTGTTGTTAGCACGAATTCGGGCGTTATTGCGCCGAGAAACCACAAAAAACGTAACTTTACATTGGAAAGATTTATCTCTTAACCCTAATACCTATCAAGTTACCTACAAAAATAAACCCTTATACCTAACCCCTAAAGAATTGGCGATTGTTGAATATCTTCTCCGTAATCATGAACGAGTGATACCTCGTCGTGACCTTCTAGATAATATTTGGTCTTTCAATGATCCTCCCACAGAGGAGGCTGTAAAAGCTCATATTAAGGGAATACGCAGAAAACTAGAACAGGTTGGTGCGCCTAAAGATTTTATTAAGACGATTCACGGGATTGGTTATTATCTTCAACCTTAGTAATTTAGCTAAACGCCGAGAAGCCCCGCGCTGTACGAAGTCAGCGTCGGGGTGCTAGACTTCGTCGCTCTTCGAGTCCGCGCGTCTTCGACGGGATAGGCGGTCAACTGAGGGGTTCGATGCCCCAAA